>NZ_CP058389.1:0-1659646 GCF_049244235.1 Gardnerella sp. DNF01151
ACGACCTGCTTGAGCGCAGCATTGCGCGCGCGAAAGCAATTCGGAGCGTGAGCTTGCTCAGACGGAAAGTCCAGTGGACTTTCCGTGCAAGCTCAGCAGTGAGCGCTTATAGCGTGAGCGTTGTCCAGAGTTTGGAGGATTACAAAAACAGTAGTATACGAAAATAAAAAAAGCGGGGAGTGAAAACTCCCCGCTAGAAAAATAATGCGGCAGCGTGCTAGTCTCCCACACCCTATCGAGTGCAGTACCCTCGCCGTGTCAGGCCTTAGCTTCCGGGTTCGGAATGGGACCGGGCGTCTCACCTGAGCCATGACCACCGCAAAACTAGATTATACACTCACGAGCTGTGAGTGGCAACACGTGGCGGTTTGGGAACCGGACATGAACGCGAATAAAAACTCTCTTACCAACTGATCGTTAAGCAAAACATTCAGTACTCATTAACGCTAGAAGAATAATACTCATAAGGAACTCACCCTCCCCACTAGTAAAAGTGAGGAAGAATGTCACCATCGCCCGTTAGTACTAGTCAGCTCCACCCCTTACAGGGCTTCCACATCTAGCCTATCAACCACGTGTTCTACATGGGGGCTCACACACTAAAGTGCAAGGAATGCTTATCTTGGAGCAGGCTTCCCGCTTAGATGCTTTCAGCGGTTATCCCTTCCGAACGTAGCTAACCGGCAGCGCCACTGGCGTGACGACCGGCATACCAGAGGTTCGTCCACCCAGGTCCTCTCGTACTATGGGCAGGTCTCCTCAACATTCCAACGAGCGCAGAGGATAGAGACCAAACTGTCTCACGACGTTCTGAACCCAGCTCGCGTGCCGCTTTAATCGGCGAACAGCCGAACCCTTGGGACCTGCTCCAGCCCCAGGATGCGACGAGCCGACATCGAGGTGCCAAACCATCCCGTCGATATGGACTCTTGGGAATGATCAGCCTGTTATCCCCGGGGTACCTTTTATCCGTTGAGCGATGCCACGTCCGTACGCCGGCACCGGATCACTATCTCCGACTTTCGTCCCTGCTCGACCCGTCAGTCTCACAGTCAAGCCCGCTTGTGCGATTACACTCAACACCCGATTGCCAACCGGGCTGAGCGGACCATTGAGCGCCTCCGTTACTCTTTAGGAGGCAACCGCCCCAGTTAAACTACCCGCCAGGCACTGTCCCTGACACGGATAACGTGTCGAGGTTAGACGCCAGATATGGAAAGAGCGGTATTTCACCTGTCGACTCCACGCAAGCTAGCGCCCACGCTTCACAGCCTCCCGCCTATGCTACACGATCCACACCTAACGACAATACCAAGGTATAGTAAAGGTCCCGGGGTCTTTTCGTCCTTCTGCGCTTAACGAGCATCTTTACTCGTACTGCAATTTCGCCGGGCTCCTGGCCGAGACAGTGGGGAAGTCGTTACGCCATTCGTGCAGGTCGGAACTTACCCGACAAGGAATTTCGCTACCTTAGGATGGTTATAGTTACCACCGCCGTTTACCGGGGCTTAAATTCACCGCTTCACCGAAGCTAACGGATCCTCTTAACCTTCCGGCACCGGGCAGGCGTCAGAGCGTATACAGCGGCTTACGCCTTCGCACGCTCCTGTGTTTTTGGTAAACAGTCGCTACCCCCTAGCTTGTGCCACCCCCAACAGCTCCGCTTGTAAAAAACATCACCATCAGGGGTCTCCCTTATGCCGAAGGCACGGGAGTAATTTGCCGAGTTCCTTGGCCAGGATTCGCCCGATCGCTTCGGTATACTCTACCAGACCACCAGTGTCGGTTTAGGGTACGAGCGGAATCACACCTCACGTTGAAGCTTTTCTTGGCAAGCAGGATCACCGGAATCAGCCTTACAGCCTACCCATCACGCCTCAGCTTTAACATCCCCCGGATTTACCTAGGAGACAGCCCACACGCTTAGCCACGGAAAACCACCTCCGCAGCCGGCTACCTACCCGCGTCACTCCCACGCTAACCTACTACCGATACAGTCCCAACACAAACCAGCCAACAACCCCGAAAGGCAATCAACCAGCAAATGAAGGTTAGTACTCTCAGATTCAGTTCGAACGGTGTAACACCGGTACGGGAATATCAACCCGTTCATCCATTCGACTACGCC
This sequence comes from Gardnerella sp. DNF01151, assembly GCF_049244235.1. Classification (NCBI taxonomy): domain Bacteria; kingdom Bacillati; phylum Actinomycetota; class Actinomycetes; order Bifidobacteriales; family Bifidobacteriaceae; genus Gardnerella; species Gardnerella sp. DNF01151. The sequence continues at coordinate 2,129 of NZ_CP058389.1, forward strand.
TGTCGGCCTCGCCTTAGGACTCGACTCACCCGGGGACGACGAACGTGGCCCCGGAACCCTTAGTCATTCAGCGGACGGGATTCACACCCGTCTCTCGCTACTCATGTCTGCATTCTCACTCCTGTAAAGTCCACGACAAGTTCACACTGCCGCTTCACCCCATACAGGACGCTCTCCTACCCCGCATGAAACAAATCATGCAGCCGCGTCTTCGGTGGCGTGCTTAAGCCCCGCTACATTGTCGGCGCGGAACCACTAGACCAGTGAGCTGTTACGCACTCTTTCAAGGATGGCTGCTTCTGAGCCAACCTCCTGGCTGTCTATGCGACTCCACATCCTTTCCCACTTAGCACGCGCTTCGGGACCTTAGACGACGATCAGGGCTGTTTCCCTTTTGACGACGGAGCTTATCCCCCGCCGACTCACTGCCGTGATAAACCTAACAGGTATTCGGAGTTTGGCTGCTATTGGTACCCGGTATGGGCCCGCAAGCATCCAGTAGCTCTACCCCCTGTAAGCAATAACACGACGCTGCACCTAAATGCATTTCGGAGAGAACCAGCTATCACGGAATTTGATTGGCCTTTCACCCCTAACCCCAAGTCATCCCCCCAGTTTTCAACCTAGGTGGGTTCGGTCCTCCACACGGTCTTACCCGCGCTTCAACCTGCTCAGGGCTAGATCATCCCGCTTCGGGTCCAGGACATGCGACTCAAACGCCTTTTAAAACTCGCTTTCGCTACGGCTCCCCCACCCGGGTTAGCCTCGCCACATACCACTGACTCGCAGACTCATTTTTCGATAGGCACGCCGTCACCCCACAAAGAAGGCTCCGACGGATTGTAAGCGCACGGTTTCAGGAACTATTTCACTCCCCTCCCGGGGTGCTTTTCACCTTTCCCTCACGGTACTAGTACACTATCGGTCAGACAGGAATACTTAGGCTTACCCAACGGTCTGGGCAGATTCACGCGGGATTCCACGAGTCCCGCGCTACTTGGGAATAAACATAAAGAGACATCGCACGACAAGCTACGGGGCCATCACCCTCTACGGCTGGGAATTCAATCCCATTCACCTAGCACGACATTTTATCACTCTCCTCAACCCCGTCAGAGGCTGAACAGTCCATCCCACGACCCCGAATGCGCAACACCTGACGGCTATCACACGCACCCGGTTTAGCCTGATCCGCTTTCGCTCGCCACTACTCACGGAGTATCCTTTCCTGCAGGTACTGAGATGTTTCACTTCCCTGCGTACCCCCCACAAAAACTGTGGTGACCACTCATAACAGTGGCCGGGTCTCCCCATTCGGAAATCCTCGGATCAAAGCCCACTCGGCAGCTCCCCGAGGCATATCGCAGCCCGTCACGTCCTTCATCGGTCCTGTCTACCAAGGCATCCACCATACGCCCTTACCAGTGACAAACACTAAAGTAAGAACCCATCAGCAAAATTCTCTAGACAAAAAATCATCACACTAAACGATCACAAAACGATCAAGCGACTCCAACAAAAGGAGCCGGTTGAAATTGATAAAAGCAAAAAAATCGAAACAAAAAAGTTTCGTATTTTACTCGCGTCCACTATCCAGTTCTCAAACCACCACAACACCACAAAACCCAAGCCAAACACTCAAAAGCATCAACCTGAAATCCTGTGAGTCAAGGACCGCAACCCCAAACAAAAAAGGGGGGTGGCAATCCGGGAACCCAAAAGCATGCCCAACAAACTCATCAAAAACGTTAACTATTGTTTTCCACACCAGTAACCACACTCAAACCGAGCGTGCACAAAAACTCCGTAGAAAGGAGGTGATCCAGCCGCACCTTCCGGTACGGCTACCTTGTTACGACTTAGTCCCAATCACGAGCCTCACCTTAGACGGCTCCATCCCAAAAGGGTTAGGCCACCGGCTTCGGGTGCTGCCCACTTTCATGACTTGACGGGCGGTGTGTACAAGGCCCGGGAACGCATTCACCGCGACGTTGCTGATTCGCGATTACTAGCGACTCCGCCTTCACGTAGTCGAGTTGCAGACTACGATCCGAACTGAGACCGGTTTTAAGGGATCCGCTCCATGTCACCATGTCGCATCCCGTTGTACCGGCCATTGTAGCATGCGTGAAGCCCTGGACGTAAGGGGCATGATGATCTGACGTCATCCCCACCTTCCTCCGAGTTAACCCCGGCGGTCCCCCGTGAGTTCCCGGCATAACCCGCTGGCAACACAGGGCGAGGGTTGCGCTCGTTGCGGGACTTAACCCAACATCTCACGACACGAGCTGACGACGACCATGCACCACCTGTGAACCTGCCCCGAAGGGAAACCACATCTCTGCAGTCGACAGGCACATGTCAAGCCCAGGTAAGGTTCTTCGCGTTGCATCGAATTAATCCGCATGCTCCGCCGCTTGTGCGGGCCCCCGTCAATTTCTTTGAGTTTTAGCCTTGCGGCCGTACTCCCCAGGCGGGACGCTTAACGCGTTAGCTCCGACACGGAACCCGTGGAATGGGCCCCACATCCAGCGTCCACCGTTTACGGCGTGGACTACCAGGGTATCTAATCCTGTTCGCTCCCCACGCTTTCGCTTCTCAGCGTCAGTAACAGCCCAGAGACCTGCCTTCGCCATTGGTGTTCTTCCCGATATCTACACATTCCACCGTTACACCGGGAATTCCAGTCTCCCCTACTGCACTCTAGCCCGCCCGTACCCGGCGCAGACCCACCGTTAAGCGATGGGCTTTCACACCAGACGCGACGAACCGCCTACAAGCTCTTTACGCCCAATAATTCCGGATAACGCTTGCGCCCTACGTATTACCGCGGCTGCTGGCACGTAGTTAGCCGGCGCTTATTCGAAAGGTACACTCACCCGAAAGCTTGCTCCCAATCAAAAGCGGTTTACAACCCGAAGGCCTTCATCCCGCACGCGGCGTCGCTGCGTCAGGGTTTCCCCCATTGCGCAATATTCCCCACTGCTGCCTCCCGTAGGAGTCTGGGCCGTATCTCAGTCCCAATGTGGCCGTCCGCCCTCTCAGGCCGGCTACCCGTCGAAGCCTAGGTGGGCCATTACCCCGCCTACAAGCTGATAGGACGCGACCCCATCCCATGCCACTAAACACTTTCCCAACAAGACATGCGTCAAGTTGGAGCATCCAGCATTACCACCCGTTTCCAAGAGCTATTCTGGAGCATGGGGCAGGTTGGTCACGCATTACTCACCCGTTCGCCACTCTCACCAACCAGCAAGCTGGTCAGATCCCGTTCGACTTGCATGTGTTAAGCACGCCGCCAGCGTTCATCCTGAGCCAGAATCGAACCCTCCACGAAAAACTTCAATGAAGAGCCAACAAAAGGCTCCAATATTAAAAAGAAAAAGACGAGACATTCTTTAAGGAAAGAACATCCCAACAAAAAACCTCACCACCATTTAACCATCTCTCAGGCACCCTGCAATCTGCAAGGCAGGCAATGAACTGGCAATAATTAACTAATAAGTAGTACAGACACGCTCTTGAGTTCTCAAACCACCACCACACCAGCCGGCCCATCAACCTCAACCGAGGAGAACCAGCCGCGCTGAGCAGCAAGAGATAAACTTACACCAACCCACGCTAAAACGCAAACCCACCAAAAACAAACACCCCAAAACCATTGAAAACAAGCCAAAACACCGGCGTGTCGAAAACCACGAAAAAACACCAAAAAACCAACACAAAACCAGGAACAATAATCAAAACCAACAAAAAATAATCAAGAATAGCCCCAAAAACATCAAAACCGGGAGTGTCGCACCGCCATACTCCAAACAAAACAGCAAAAAACGCAATTAATACAGAATCAACGCGAAAAATACACAATAAAAACAGAAAAAATGAGATATACGATTAGATATACACAAAAATATATGAGTGCGATATATGGAATACATACGGAATAAGAAATACCTATATAAATAGATACTTATTAAATAAACTTTTATAAAGCATACAAAGCACATAAAAACACAAAAAGCGTAAAGCGCATAAAAAAAGAAAAATAAGAAAATAAGAATAGGGTATTAACAGACATTAAATAAAAGAAGGAGCAGAAGAATGAGCGACAAGCAATCGAGCAATAAAGCACACCACATTGTTGTGCTCACAGGCGCAGGAATCTCCACAAGCGCAGGCATTCCCGACTTTCGCGGTCCAGATGGAGTTTGGACTAAGCACCCAGAGCAAATGAACGTTTATGACATAGACGCATTTTTAAGCAGTAAAGAGGAACGCGTCTACTCTTGGCGCTGGCAAAAAGAGTCTCCCGTTTGGAACGCACAGCCGGGGACTGCGCACAAAGCACTTGTAAAACTCGAGAAGGCAGGAATGCTCGACCTTATAGCCACCCAAAACTTTGATGCGCTTCACGAAAAAGCTGGCAATAACCCAAATATTATAGTGAACTTGCATGGAAGCATCGGAACTTCGCACTGCATGAGCTGCCACGCGAGCTATAAAACTGCCGATATTATGGCAGATTTAGATGAGCACCCGGATCCGCATTGCAGACGCACTCTGCCGTACCGCAGCAATATGCCTTGTAACGGTCTCATAAAAACAGACGTTGTTTATTTTGGAGAAGCGCTTCCAGAAGGTGCTATGGAACGCAGTGCGCAAGCAATAGTTAAAGCGGACGAGCTGTGGGTTATTGGTTCCACGCTGGAAGTATTTCCAGCTGCCAGCCTCGTGCCGTTAGCTGCGCGCGCTGGAGTGCCGATTACGATAATGAACCTGGGCTCTACGCAATACGACTATTTGGCAGAGCGTATTATTCGCGAAGATATTGCGAAAGCTCTGCCAAAGTTAGTAGACGAAACTATTGCAAAGTGATTATTGCAAATTAATGCTATTAAAACTATTGCAAAGTAACAGCTATACCTTCCCAAGGCGCAAGCGTACCGTTTTTAAGCGATGTAAGCGCGTGATTCACGTCGTAGGTTGTAACCATTACGTCACGCCCCACAAAAGCGTTAGAGGCGCGATTTTGCAATAATTGCGCGCTCTGCGTAGGGATAGGCACAGTTGAGTCAGTCATATTAACCATTACGAGCATGCGTTCTGTAGATTCCGCGGAATTTGCAGCAGATTCCGCAGCAGTCTCTGCAGAATCTTCCTGCTTTTCGCAACCAGATTTAAGCTCGCGCACAAAAGCATACACGCACTCGTCATCTGCATCAACCAAATCCCAAGAACCAGCAGAAACAATCGTCTCCGAATGACGAAGCGCAATCAAATACTTATAGAAAGCGTAAACGGAATCTGAATCTTCCATCTGCTCTGCTGCGTTAATATCCACATAATTAGGATTCACACTAATCCACGGCTCTGCGTTATTTACCGACTGAACATTAAAAGGCATGAATCCCGCGTATTTAGAAGCATTCCACTGCATTGGAGTTCGAGAATTGTCGCGGCCGCGCTTTGCGAGCGCATCCATCATCGACTCAGCAGACTGAATATGCGCTTTTTCTACGCGCTGCTTAAACATATTCAACGCTTCCAAATCGCGATACTGCTCGAGACGCGTAAAGTGCGCGTTAGTCATACCAATTTCCTCGCCTTGGTACACGTAAGGCGTGCCGCGGTGCATGTGAAGAAGCATGGCAATCGCCTTAGCAGAGCGCACGCGCATCTCCTCGCTAGCCTCACTACCCCAGCGAGAAAGCGCACGCGGCTGATCGTGATTATTAAAGAACAGGCTCGCCCAACCAGCATCCACTACCGCTTGTTGCTGCTCTGCCATCACGCTCTTTAATGCCGTAAGCTTTAGCGGCACAGGATTCCACTTAGTACCGTTTTCGCAATCGATATCCACATGATTGAACAGGAATAACATGTCAAGTTCGCTGTGAGCAGGGTCAGTAATATAAGTATTACGGTGCGGAGAAATTCCCGGAGCCTCGCCAACAGTAAGATAACCTTCGCGACCGTCGAAAACTTCTGCACGCATCTCGCGCAAGAATTCGTCTAAACGAGGACCGTCCGAGCAGAACGGGAATGGCGAAGAATAGCCGTCAGCACCAGCTGGCAAATCTTCAATTTGGCAGCCATCTTCACCCGGCAAACGACCTTCAGAATCAACATGCTTGGAAATTTGCGTAATCACATCCATGCGGAAGCCATCAATTCCGCGATCCATCCACCAATTCATCATCTTGTACACGGCAGCGCGAACCGCGGGATTTTCCCAATTCAAATCTGGCTGCTTTGGCGAATACTGGTGAAGGAAGTATTCTCCGCGCTTCGGATCGTAAGTCCACGCGGAACCGCCGAAATACGAACCCCACTTATTCGGCTCCGCACCCGGCTCACCAGGCACACAACCTTCACGCGCAGGCCTCCACCAATACCAATCAGCGTAATCACTAGAAGCATCTCTTGAAGCCTGGAACCAAGCGTGCTCGTCAGAAGTGTGATTTACTACTAAATCCATCACGACTTTAAGACCGCGCTCGTGAGCTCCAGCCAGCAGCTCGTCCATATCTTCCAAAGTTCCGAAAAGCGGATCAATATCTTGATAGTCGGAAATATCGTAACCGTTATCGTCTTGTGGGGACTTGTAAACAGGGCTGAGCCAGAGCACGTCAACGCCTAAATCAGCCAAGTAATCAAGGCGAGAAGTAATTCCCTTCAAATCTCCAATGCCGTCACCGTTTGTGTCCTGGAAGCTTCGCGGATAAATCTGATACACTACTGCATTCGCCCACCAAGGGTTTGGAGTAGCGCCGTTCGTACGCACGGATTCTGGCAAGTTTGCTCTGTCAAAAGTAGTCATTTAATCCCCATTAATTTACATTGATAAGTATTTTTATTGCAGTTTTATTTATTACAAATAATTCTATTTACTTAATAATATTTATGATTTTAGACTCTAAACTTTATCATCATACTAGATGTTACGCGCGGATAATAAAAAGCGGCCCGCAGTAAAAACCGCGAGCCGCGCCTCCTTCTCATTCATTGCAAGAGCTATAGGGATACTCTCTAAATTATTGCTGATTATGAAGTTTGAACGCGAGTTCTGCCAAATGAACTCCATGCGTTAAGAATTCGTGAGTGCGGCAAACGTAATCATTTTCGCGACCGAGCTTTGCTATGTAACCATTAATGTAATCGACTTCAGTCTTTCGTCCGCGACTCATATCTTGGTACATAGAAGGATAGTGCAGAGGATTTGCAACGCGACTTACGTAATCGATAGCCTCTAGCTCCTGCTGACGCGTATTAACCATACGAATTCCGGCACGCTCGCACACGTCGTACGCTTCGTTAATAAGCTGTTGAGCCATATCCATAGCCCCAGGGTACGAAATAAACTGACCCATTTGAATCTGATACATTGTGCACAAAGTGTTAACTACGGAATTGAAAACTACCTTCGCCATGCACGTACCCTTGAAATCTTCCGTAATAGTAGGATTCAATCCGGCAGCTTTAAAGTCGTCTCGCATAGCAAGCTCAACGTCACTCACCTGCTCGTTCAACGCGCACATATTCATAGTTCCAACGCCAACTTTACCAATAAAATCAACGTCGCCTGGACCGTTCAAAACGGTTGCAATCATGGCAGTTCCGCCGTAAATATGATCATCCGGGAAGTACTGCTGCAACTTTTCAAAATGACCCCAGCCATTCATAGCAGCAAACACAACCTGATGCTCTTTAAACAAATGCTTACAACGCTCCAACATTTCCGCAAGCTGCATTTGCTTCATAAACACAATCCACACGTCTGGATCGCCGTCATAATCTTCAGGCGTATACATATTAATCGGTACCAAATGACGGTTTTCATGGTCACGGCTCACCATTACGCCGCCTTGCTCGCGAACTTTATTCACATTCTCATCCCAGGCATCAATGAAATCAACATGAATGCCAGCCGTTTCCTGCAACAAAACGCCATAGCGATATCCCATAGCTCCCGAACCGATCATTGCATATTTCATGCCACTCATAGTGACACCTCCTTTTAGGTAAAAATGTGCTTAGGCGAAATTCGTGCATACATGAAAATTCGTCGAAGCGACTGTAAATATAGTAAAAAGCAGTAAGGCTGATTGTAGTGACTAAAATCAGCCAACTGCTTTTTGGTTTTTATAGCATATTACACAGTTTTAGAAGAATGTCAAAATTCTGCGCATCGGCAAGGCGCGAACGTCAACTGAATATACTTACAATTTATGCATGCATCACCTACTTACAAGTGAAAAAATTGACGAATTTGAGCAACTGTACCGTAAGAAGCTTGTGCACCAAAACCAGTAGCAGCATATGCAGCTACATAAGAAGCGAGTGACGCTGCATCAACCAACCGCATATCCACAGACAAACACGCAAGCACAGTACCCATAAAAGCATCGCCACAACCCGTAGTATCAACGGCATTGACATGCTGAGCCATAATTCGATGCACCGAATTATCAGCATAATCCAAAACCATAGACCCACGTGAGCCAAGTGTTACTATTGCCTCATTAAAGCCAAACTCATGCATTGCATGAAGCGTATGCTTCCAATCAAATGAATCCCAATCACCGCTATCTGGTTCTGAAATATGCAATAGCTGTGCCATTTCATGCTCATTGACCAGTAAGATATCTGCAGATCGTATAAGATCTTGCGGTAATGTATCCAAAAAAGGCGAATTATTAAGCAAAACTTTTACGCCATGCTCATGCGCTAAGCGAGCGCACATCGTAACCGATTCTAATGGACTTTCCAAGCAAAGCCCTAATACTTTTGCATTAGTAATAGCAGCTTGCACAGATGGCGACTGAATATAATCAATATCAACTTGCGAGTTAGACCCAGGCGCATAAACAATAGTATTTTCGCCACTTTGCGCATCCACTGTAATCACTGTTGCGCCACTGTTGCAATTGGGTACATGACGTACATACGTCGTATCAACACCAGATTCTCGCAAAGCACCAGTAAGAAAATCAGCATTAGCATCATCACCTACAGCACCGAACATACATACGTGCGCACCAAGCTTTGCAGCAGATACTGCCTGATTACCTGACTTACCTCCAGGCAGTATTCGTATTTCGTTACCTTTAATGGTCTCACCAGGCATAGGAAGACGATTAGCAACAATAGTATAATCCGCATTCATAGAACCAACTATCGCTACAGTAGGCATCTTCATATTTCGTAACGCAGGCAATGTCTCATGTTGCAAAGCCACGTTAACAGGCTGAATGACTTTAATCTTTTCTAAACTCTCTAACGAGTCAAGCATATGATAACTACACATAATTCTCCCTAAATATTGCGCAAAACAAAGCTTAGAATGGAACGCCACAACGCAGCAACACGTTAGAATACGGAGTAGTCTCACCCGTTCGAATCACGAATTTAGCTTGCGAAACAAGAGCCTTAAACCCTCGTTCGCCATCATGCGGCACATAAGTCAATGGCACACCAAGCAAATCCTTGATCCATGTTTCTGGAACATCATCACAAGCTTCTTCCGCCATAATACCAGACTCAAGAACAAGATCATCCTTTATTGACGCAAGCACATCAGGAAATCGCGGTATTCCAAAAACCAAAGCTAAATCAATAACTTCTACGCCCGCTGGGACAGGCAAGCCACAGTCAGAAACAACAAATTGATCCTTATGCCTCAATTTTGCAATAGCAGCTGCTAATTGTGCGTTCAAAATACCATGAGTTAACATAATTCACCCCATATCGTGGCTCATGAAAGTGACATCAACAATGATCATCACCTTCATAACAAGTGCGCCACCACGAACATATATGATAAAAAATCTTATTAAGAAAACAATGGCGTTGAGAACACTAAAGCATACGGTATTAATAAATTTTACTGTTGCGATTATTTTCACGAAAGCATCATGAATGCTCTCAACACCATATAAATTTTGCATTAGCTATATTAATCCATAAAACTACTCAACATAAACTTTAATGTTTATATACAGAATTACATAGTTTTATGCAAAATATGTATTACTCAAAATCACCCACATTCTTTACTGTCACTGTTTTCACAGTAATTGGTTCAGTCTTTGGAACACTTTGCCCTTTAATAGCTTTTACAGCAGCAGCAACGGCAGAACGACCAAGTTCCTTTGGCTGCTGAGCAATTGTTCCAGCCATTGCGCCGGCCTTAATAGCTTTCATACCGTCAGCAGTGCCATCGAAACCGACTACTTTAATTTCTTTACCAGCTTTAGCTCCTAATGCTTGAATGGCACCTAATGCCATCTCGTCATTTTCGGCGTAAATGCCGGTTGCATTCGGGTGCGATTGCAACAAATTAGTAGCCACATTTAATGCTTCAGCACGGTCAAAGTTAGCAGTTTGTTCTGCTACAACTTTAATATTTGAATATTTCTTAATACGATCTTTGAATCCTTTGCCACGGTCGCGAGTAGAAGCCGCTCCAGGAATACCTTGCAAAATCAAAACTTCACCCTTTTCGCCCATACTATTAGCTAGCGTGTCAGCAGCCTGAGCACCACCAGCAACGTTATCGGAAGCAATATGCGAAGTAACTTTTTCACCAGTTACAGAACGGTCAACAGAAATCACAGGCAAGTTCGCGCTTAGCAACGGGGCAACTGCAGGACCAGCAGCATCAGAATCTACAGGGTTAATAATAACAACTTTTGCACCTTGTGATTGAGCATTCTGCGCTTGATCCTGCTGCTTTGCAGAATCATTCTGAGCGTCGGAAACTTGCAAATCAACACCAAGTTTCTTTGCTTCAGCTTGGGCACCATCACGCAAATCCACAAAGAACGGATTGTTCAAAGTAGAAACTAGCAATGCGACTTTATCGCCACCATTAGTACTACCACATGCACTCATGCTGACAATAAGTGCAGATGCTGCTGCAACCGCGCAAGCAATCTTTACGCCTCGACGCATAATTGGATAATTCATCATATCTCCTTTGATTATTGCCCTGTGCTACCGCAAGTTTTAGTTCGATAAATCCACAATGTTGCAGTGACATAAGGCTGATGTTTCACCATCTCTTTACCTTATTGTTACGTAGTTTTGAGTTATAAAGTTCAGTTATAATATTCCAAATCGTCTCAATTCTTGCTGAAAATATTGATTACTCGCCACTTACGAATCAACATTTGCAAGATTCACCTCCTTCCTACGAGAAGATCAAGTTTATAAAAAGTATTAATTTGCTGTCAGTGCGTATCTTCCTTGCGGCGCAAAGTGTCAAGGCTCACAGCAAAGGCAATAACCAAACCAATAACTACTTGCTGCCAGAAGGAGGAAACATTCAAAATATTCAAGCCATTACGAATTACAGCCAGCAAAATTGCTCCTACGAAAGTGCCAGAAATCTTACCTTTACCGCCCGAAAGCGAAGCACCACCGATAACAACAGAAGCAATAGCATCCATTTCATAGCCAGCGGCAGCCTGAGGCTGAGCGGAATGTAAACGACCGGCAATAACTAAACCAGCGATGGCAGCGAAAATACCGGAAAAAACAAACACCATAATTTGCGTTTTATGAATATTGATACCAGAAAGGCGAGAAGCCTCCATATTTCCACCAACAGCATACATAGAACGACCAGTAGTGGTGAAGTTCAGTATTACTGCAGCAATAACACCCATGATAATCATCATCACAATTGGCATTGGAATACCTAATATCTTGGCACCAAAGAAATTCACCATGCCAGAAGTGGAAATAGGACGACCGTCTGAAACAACAAGGGTAAGTCCACGCGCAACAGACATCATTGCCAATGTAGCAATAAACGACGGTAACTTAAGAAAAGCGTTTGCAACACCTGAAATAAGACCAAAAAGCGCACCGGTTACTATGCCTACAACAACAGTTAACACTGGTGGCAAACCCATAGAAACGCCTGTATACGCAACCAACATACTAGAAATTGCAGCCACCGCACCTACTGACAAATCAATACCAGCGGACACGATAACAAAGGTTTGACCGAATGCCAAAATAGCAACTGTCGCAGCTTGAATACCCACATTGAGAATATTCACACTTGTCAAAAATGCTGGCGTGGCGCACGAAAGCGCAGCACACAAGATAATCAAGCCGATAAGAGCGCCATTGCGTGATGCAAACTTTTTCGCTGCAGGCAAAAATCCTTTATCAACTGCACCGTATCCCAAATGCTCAGATTTTGCACTACTCGTAGCAGCCATAATTTATACTCCTTTAACAAATTTTGCTATAACTCACTGCACTGCTGTGTGCAATAAATTGTTGTATGCAAGTTTTACGTTTGATTGGTAACTTTAATTTTTAAGATTTCAATATGGCTCATGTATCAGTTTCATATTGAAAGCAGTAAGGTTTTACTCATTCCTGTATGCTCAAATACCAGATGTATTAAGGTGAGTCACTGCAAGTTCCATCACACTTTCCTGCGTAGCCTCGCTTGCAGCTAATTCACCGCTGATTCTGCCGTTCGACATCACCAATACGCGATCTGACATGCCAAGCACTTCAGGCAAATCTGAGGATGCCATCAGCACAGCACCTCCATTTTCTACGATACTGTTAATCAACTCGTAAATTTCTACACGAGCACCAACATCAACACCACGAGTAGGCTCATCCAGCAATAGCACTTTCACGTTCGCCATAGACCATTTGCCGAACACGATTTTTTGTTGATTACCGCCAGATAGCGAACCAGCGAGTTGATCAATGTTTGCCATACGAATACGCAATTTTTTTGCAGTTTCTTCCTCGCGAGTACGCTGCCCTTTCAAATCCGCAAATCCTGCATGTGCTGTAGGAACTAATGTAGAAATTCCCAAATTTTCTGCAACAGATGCTTCAAGAATCAACCCTTGTACTCGACGATCTTCTGGGACTAAACCAAGACCAGCTGCGATGCTTCCTGCAATATTCGCTTTTGCAATAGATTTACCATCAACAGTTATTGAACCTGAATCATAACTATCTGCACCAAATATTGCACGAAGAACTTCGGTACGACCAGCACCTACCAAACCTGCAAGACCCACAACTTCGCCAGCATGAACGCTGAAGGATACATTTTCTAACGTACCTTTTCGCGTTAAGCCTTCTACTTTTAGCAGCTCTTTGCCTTGACTACGTTTGCCATGAGGGAATTGATTTGTAATATCACGACCTACCATGAGTTTTACAAGTTCCTTCTCAGGAACTTGCGCATCAACAGTATCGACGTATTTGCCATCGCGAAGTACGGTTACAACATCACCAATACGCGCAATTTCATCTAAATGATGAGAAATAAACACCATTCCAACATTTTTGGATTTTAAATCTTCCATAATGTTAAATAACTGTTCACATTCTGGTTTTGTTAGAGCAGCTGTTGGTTCATCAAGAATAAGGATAGATGCATGCTGCATAAGTGCTTTGGCTATTTCTACCATCTGTTGACGAGCTACACCAAGTTGTCCCATTGGCTTATTGACATCTTCATCTAAACCGATAACTTGCAATGCAGATTCCGCACGAGCACGCATCGTCGCGCGACTAACAAAACCAGCTTTCGTAGGAAGCATACCAAGGAACAAATTTTCCATAATAGAAAGTTCTGGCACCAAATTTAACTCTTGGTGAATCACAGCAATGCCCAATTTGCGAGCAGTATCCACATTAGGAATTCGCGCTGTTTCACCATTGATCTCAATATGACCTTTATCTGGCTGATAAATGCCGCTCATCATCTTAATAACTGTTGACTTGCCCGCACCATTTTCACCAAGGAGAACATGCACTTCACCTGGTTTTACTGTTACAGACACATTGTCAACTACCGTAGAATTACCGAATATTTTCGATACTCCTACTAGCGATAGTTCCGTCATGTCTTACCTCTTTCTTCGCTACAGCACCACTGCTGCCACGAAAATGCAATAAATTACGCTACATTACGCTTGTACTTTGGATGAGAATTATGCCGCAATGTGCATGCAAAAACGTAACAACAACGGTACGCTCAGGTGATTGCTGCACACGCTTACAAAGTCACGGTACAAAAATCAATAACAATAGTGTCAAGCTATAGAATAACAGCCTTACAGCTACGCATTTCCTAACGATTCACGCGGAATATACATAGTTTCTACTCGCTGCGATTGAACATCAACATTATGTTCTAACATATCCAAAAAAAGTGCAGCACTAGTACGACCAATGCGCTGAACTTGTTGCGAAATAGTAGAAATACGCGGCGTTGCTAAGCGGAATATTTCAACATCATCAAACGAGATAAGTGAAATGTCACTGCCTATCACTAATCCTTCACGAGCCATTACATCCATCACTCGCAGCGCATCTGGCGAATAACCGACAATAAGTGCTTTTACACCAACGCTAATCATGCGATGCAACACGCTAGCGCATGAGGATTGTTCAAATCCCGTAGATTCTACAAATACATGTTCTTCGCCAAATATCTCCGAAGCCACTGTACGAAATACTTGTTCACGTTCTTGCAGTGACGGTGAAGCGATAATTGGACCCGACACGTAGCCAACTGAGCAAAAACCATGTTGTTTAACATCCAATAATGCTTCACGAATACCTTGCTCTGGATCCGAATCCAAAACTGGCACATGCGTCAAATCGCCAGTCCGAGACTCCACATGTCGATCCATAAACATAAGTGGAAGATGCTGCTCCATCAACATTCTCATAGCATCAGTTTCCTCACCTTGAGGCACAATAATCGCACCATCAATGCGTTGAGAAAGAATACTTGTAATGAATGAATCTTGACGAGCTGCACTCTCAGAAGATGTTCCAATAAACGCACAATAGCCGGCATCAAACAACGAGTCTTGCACAGTATACGCAAGCTCAGCAAAATACGCATTGCGTATATCTGGCACAAGTAGCCCCACTGTCTTAGTACGAGATGACCGCATCGCCTGAGCGCGAGAATCTGGTATATAACCTAGTTCCGCAACTGCACGCTCAACTTTCGCCTTAGTGTTTGCCGATATACGACCCGTATTATTCAATGCGCGAGAAACAGTTGATACTGATATACCAGCACGTTGCGCAACATCGCGAATCGTAATGTACGACATGACACCTCCAGCTCATCTCTTATGCTCAACCAGTGTTAACAATTTTGCACTGTTATCGATATGTTTTGATTTTAGCTTGTACTCCATGTTTTATACTACGTTTTTCCATATACTCCTCTCGTTGGAGAAAAACAGCACTATGCAACCATGCATAAGAGCCTCTGTGCAATCTTATTCTCAATGAGCAGCTTCATCAGCGCTGAATAGAATCCGCAATTGAGATAACGTTCCCACAATTGTCGGTTTCTTCAACTTACCTCATGCGGTAACGTTACCGCAACTATAACATTTTGCTAGAATGAACACAAGGGGAACACGCTAAAAATTACTTTTCATGCACTGCGTTATCTTGAATTAAACGCAACATTAAAAAATAATGCAACACTTATCTAACGTTGATGCGCAAAAAAGTTTCGCAAGGGTTGAGCACACTCAGATTCGCATACTGAACCAATGACTTCCGGACGTGAGCCAACATGAGGATCTCGCAAAATATCCCATACAGAACCACACGCACCAAGTTTGGCATCCCACGCCCCGAAAATCACGCGTTTAAGGCGCGTTTGCAGCACAGCTCCAGCACACATAGGGCAAGGTTCAAGAGTTACTACCAGAGTACAGTCAGATAGATTCCAAGATTTACGCGAGGTAGCAGCATCTTTCATAGCAAGCACTTCAGCATGAGCCAAAGGATCAGCGCTCTGCTCTCGCATATTTGCGCCTTTGCCAATAATATTACCGCTACCATCAAGCACAACTGCTCCAACTGGGACTTCGCCTGCAGAAGCAGACTCTCGAGCCAAATTCAAGGCTTGATTCATTGCAAATACTATCTCATCGCGCATATTCATGAAATCACTTTACAAATTAATTTACAGATTAAGAAAAAACAAAATCGAATAAATTTACATAAATCTAAGTAAATTTACATAAGCCCAGAAGAAATATCGTGAGTTACGAACCACTTGCGAATATCGCCAATTTCGTTCATATCAACAGCGTGATCCAACCCGCGATAACGACGTTCTTCAAGCCAAGTGTGCTCCTCAAGCCACGCTGCAGCAGCCGAGAATTCGTAAGGAGGAATCACGCCATCCTCTAATCCGTAGCCGAAAAATACAGGAGTATTACGCTCAGCTAAATCGTTATCTTGTAATGCGATTTCTTCCGAGGAAGCAGGAACACTAGGCGCTATGAACCCGGAAAGCGAAACGGCCGCACGGTAGCGCGAAGGATTCAAACGCAAAACGTGCACCGCGAGCGCAGCGCCTTGCGAAAAACCAAATGGCACAATGTCGCGATTCGCTGGAATATTTTCATGCACCCATTCGTCAATTGCTACAGCAGCAGCATACATATCGTAATCTAAATCTTCTCGCTGCGGCACAGCATCGTGGAACCAACTGTAAGCGCCTTCTGCCAGCTTAAGTGGAGCACGTAAAGCGATTGCATCATTATATGGTGCAACTACTCGCAACAAATCCAATAAATCTTCCTCGTTAGAACCCCAACCGTGAAGGAGCAAAAGCAGCGGATGCGTTGGATGAGCTGAAGCATTCCCTTGCGAATACTGTGCATTCATAACTTTTAAAGGCTCACCAAAACGACCCGGCACAACGTGAGATTCGCGACCAATATGTGGATCGTAAGAATTGTCACCTACATTATTGATATTTAGTTCATCGTTAGTGTTCATTACATCACCGTCGCTTGTAATAAATAAAAGTTTGTACAATACTCGCACTTTTTTGCATTGCAGTTGCAATATAGTTGCCTTATATTTGCACAAAAGGCCAGAATAGTAAGAGGCAAAGCCCTTGCAATTCCAGCCTTTTTAACTAGTGCGAACGGCGGGACTTGAACCCGCACGAGCATACGCTCACTGCCACCTGAAGACAGCGCGTCTACCATTCCGCCACGTTCGCATACAAAGTGCAAGGCTATCATATTTAACATAAATTCGCAATATTTAACCTAGCATTTTGCGCTCAAAACTACTCTCAGCCTTTAGAACCGTTTTCGTAATAGTGTGCAAGAGTCTCATCGCGGAACTCTTCAAAATATCCGCCGTCAATAGAAGCTCGAATATCGTCGAGCAGCTTCACAAAGAAACGCTCATTATGAATGGTTGCAAGCGTAAATCCATTCATTTCACTAGCGCGCAACAAATGATCCACATACATTCTGGAATAATGCGTGCAAGTGTAGCAATCGCAGCCTTCTTCAAGCGGACGCTGATCATGCTTAAACTCTGCACGTTTTACGTTGTAGCGACCATGACGAGTAAAAATTGCTCCGTTTCTTCCGCAGCGAGCTGGAGCCACGCAGTCGAAAGTATCTCCGCCGTTTTCAACGCAAGCAAAAATATCATCCACGGCTGCAATACCAAGCACGTGGCGTGGGCGATTTTCCGGCATAGCATCGCAAATCCAAGCGCAAGTATCACCAATAATTCGCTTCTCAATAGCGCCACCAATGCCTACGCCATCAAAATCTAAAGAAGCAATCTGCTCGGCCGCATGCCTACGCAAATCCTCATAATTAGCACCCTGCACAACGCCATACAATGCTTGATACGGCTTGCCTACACGCTCCTCGGTTAAACGCTGATGCTCTGCAACACAACGCTTTGCCCAGCGGAAAGTGCGCTCTACAGATTCCTCTTGATATCGGCGAGTATTCATCAAAGTAGTAAGCTCGTCGAAAGAAAACATAATATCCGCGCCCAGCTTATGCTGGATTCCCATAGAAATTTCAGCACTAAAACGGTGCTTAGCTCCGTTAAGAGGAGACTTAAAAGTTACGCCATCCTCGTCAACAAAAGCCATACGCTCCTTACCGGCTGCAATAACATCATCCGACTTCATGCCAGTAACGTCCATTGCAAGGGTCTTCTTAAAACCAGCACCCAAAGAAAGAACCTGAAAACCGCCAGAATCCGTAAAGGTTGGCTTATCCCAGTTCATAAACTTTCCCAATCCGCCAGCTTCGTCAAGAACATCCGCGCCAGGACGTTCGTACAAATGAAAAGCGTTTGAAAGCATGCACTGAGCGCCCAAATCCTTAATGCTTTCTGGCAACACTGCCTTCATTGCAGCTTGCGTTGCAACAGGTACAAATGCTGGGGTCTGAATATCTCCGTGAGGCGTGTGAATTACGCCGGTGCGCCCATAGCGAGCACCGTCACGACCTTTACCTTCAGCAGTATTGGAAAGTCGCGTTTTAGTTGTAAACGAAAATTCTTTGCGGTCACCAGGCTTCCCAGGCTCAGCTCCGCGTGGATGTTCAAGAAGACTTGTCATAGCATTTACTTTATTAGAAGGCATGACGAGTATAAATAAAAAACACACACAATTTATATTTTTCTGTGACAATATCCAAATTAATTTGCAAAATTTATGAAATTTACAAGGCAAATTATTTAAAAAATTATAAAAAAACATACTATCTCTTACATAGATAATGGCATGGTTTATTATGGTGTGTTAAGAGTCTTTTGTAAGGAGGATGAATGGCTGACGATATGTATGGTGCAAATCAGCAGGAATCCAATGAAACTGCAAATAATGGATATTACGAGCAGCAGGAACAACCGACGCAACCAGCACAACCAACGCAAACAACGCAACCAGCACAAACATATAGCCCAGCTCCTGAATTCGGAGCTTACGGCCCAACAAATAACGAAAATGAAGTTGGTACAAACACTACACAGTATCCAGCTAACAATTACGCCGTAAACCAAAATAACGATGCGGATAATACAAATATCAACAATGCTCCTACGCAATACATTGGATCACAAAATTACTACGGAAATAATAATTTTAACGGCTTCGGAAATCCGTATAATTACGGCACAGACAATAATTCTTACCCAAATAATGAAGTTGGCAATCAAACACCAGCGCAACAGAATTTTAACAATAATGCAAGTAACGAAGAAAATGAAAATATAGCAAAAACAAGCATTATTAGCACAAATGCAGCAAATACAAACGACACAAACAAAAAAGGTAACAAAAGAAAAACAAAAAGCTCTTCGTCAACTGCTTTTGTTGCCATTTTATCCTCCGCAATTTCTGCAATAGTTTGCGTAGTTGTAGTTCTATTTGTAATCTCGCAAGGTCTTATTTCAATTCCACAAAGCGGCTCTTTCGCAAACATCGGCTCTCATTCTTCTGGCCCTGGGACCGCAGTAGTTAAAGGCGGACAATCTCCGGATTGGCAAGGAGTTGCAAAAAATGTTTCCGGAGCCGTTGTTTCTATACAAACTCGTTTAGAGAAAGGCATGGGGAAGGGTTCTGGAGCAATTATTGATTCAAAAGGTTATGTTGTAACAAACAATCACGTAATTGCTAATGCAAAAGAAATTCAAGTAACCCTTTCTAATGGTCAAATTTATTCAGCTACATTAGTCGGAGCAGATAAAACTACTGATTTGGCAGTACTTAAATTAGACAATTCACCAAATAATTTAAAGACAGTCCAATTTGCAGATTCTAATCTGCTTTCCGTTGGCGAACCGGTTATGGCAATCGGAAATCCGCTTGGATATGACGATACAGCTACCACAGGCATTGTTTCGGCTTTAAATCGTCCAGTATCAGTTATGGACGACCAAAGCCGCTCTGAAATTGTAACTAATGCAGTACAAATTGATGCAGCTATTAATCCAGGAAATTCAGGCGGCCCAACTTTTAACGCTGCCGGAAAGGTCATAGGTATTAATTCTTCTATTGCAGCGACATCAGCTCAAGGGGAGACTACAGGATCTATCGGCATCGGCTTTGCAATTCCAGCAAATCTGGTGAAACGAGTAGTTACAGAAATTATTAAGAATGGTTCTGTAAAGCACGTAGCACTAGGGATCATGATTAAAAGCACAGCAGTTGAGTCCGAAGGAATTACTCGCGGAGGAGCTCAAATTGTTTCTGTCAATCAAGGAAGCCCTGCTGAAAAAGCCGGACTCAAAGCCAATGACACTATTGTTGCCTTTGACGATAAGCCTGTATCCAATAATTACGCACTCCTCGGGTATGTGAGAGCAACAGCGTTCAATCAAAAAGCTACGCTCACAATAGTTCGTAACGGCAACACACTTAAGTTGCAAGTTACATTCAACCAAGAAGAAACTGCTGTTAATGGCACAAATAAGCAAGAAAAGAAATTAAAGAAAAACCAAAAGAA
Source organism: Gardnerella sp. DNF01151 (assembly GCF_049244235.1). Lineage (NCBI taxonomy): Bacteria > Bacillati > Actinomycetota > Actinomycetes > Bifidobacteriales > Bifidobacteriaceae > Gardnerella > Gardnerella sp. DNF01151. The sequence continues at coordinate 22,444 of NZ_CP058389.1, forward strand.
GCCTAGTAAAAAACGCGGAAGTAACTCGTACGATGGTGACGATGACGATTTACAACAACGTGGAGATGACGATGGTGACGATGGTGGAATATTTGATCCATTCGGTTTCTGGTAAATAAAACCGAATGTTTTACTATTAAAAAGTAAGACGCTGTAATAAAAATGCCCCTAAATAAGTTAGTTAACTTACGCAGGGGCATTTTCATAATGTAATTAAATATATTTAAATATAATTATATAAATGCGCTAATTATTTTTTGCGCTCATATACAATAATTCTTCCTTCTGAGACTCCTGCTTTCCAAGATGATTTTGTTTTAGCAATAGTATGCTCAGTATAATGGTCGATATTGTAGTTTAAATACACAAAATAATACCAAGGCTTATCTGATTCTGTGACAAAGAATTTAGGTTCTTTCTTTGCTTTGCAAGCACCCATTTCATTTGATGCCTGTTCTTGAGATGGCTGCTCATTTGTAATAAACGAGCTATTCTTATAACTGCAATCAATAAGATTCTTCGAGAAATAAGGATTTGCTGTAATAAGCTGCCACGAATATTGATGAATATCTTCAAATTCAGGAACAATAACATTACCTTGTTTATCCGTTTTTTCATCTTGATGTAGCCAAGACGTTACGAATCGCATGTTTTCAGCATGATTTTGCTTAATAAATTGCGCAAGTGCGCGCGAACCTGAATAGTCGAATCGAATATCGTTAACGCAAGAATACCCGTTCCAAATCAAGCTTGGGGATAATAAAACAACAATAATAATGCCAGCAATAACTTTGCTTCCGGCAGATTTACTTGCAGATTTACTATTGCTATTTTCAGCTTTATTTGCAGCTTTGAACAACCTAAAAATAATCGCCGGAATATCTTTAGATTCCAGTGGCTTACGCGCAATACACATCCAAAGTTGAGATACGAAGAATGCAAAAACGATTCCTGCGTGATGCAAAGTGAAATATTGCGTGGCAATTGCCGCAAAAGTCAAGTAAGGAAGTATCAAAGAAACAAGCATGCCTCTTCGATAAGCGATTCTTACAGCGAAAGACCATATTAAAATCGAAATAATAACGCAAATAATCGCGGAAGGTACGCTTAGCATAAGTCTACGTAAAGAAACATCGTCGGCAAATTGAGTGAACATACTTTCTGATGGCATAACGAAAATAAATGACAAGAATTGCGTAAGAGGAGAATTTCCGTCGAATGTTTCACGCGATGCGAAAGCGTTAGCAGCAGGCCAAATGCAAATAATGCTTGCAATTCCAACTAAAGCAAGGATTATCCAGCTTACTAATCTGTTAGTGTTAGAGACTATTTCAGCGAAAGCTTTTTTAATTCCTGCAGATTTTACAACTCTCCAAATCCACGCAAAAGCAAAACCTGCTGCTAAAGCAATGCCATACGCGCTGATTGCACATAAAAGTACAAGACTTAAAGCGAGTTTCCAAGTATCAGAAGACTTAGAATCAGATTGTTTCCAATAATGCGCAACCATGAACAAAGCCGCGCAAAGAAGAGCATACGGGCGTGAAGTAACGCCATATTGGAAGCACAAAAAATACGTAAACGGAAGCAAAAACACAGCCAATTTACTAAAAGGCGCGCGAAAAATAAGCCAGCCACCCAAAAGCGCAGTGCATAGAAGTTGCACGCCTTTAAGACCAATTTCGTATGGAACTCCTGTTTTTGCAGGTATGGAAAGAAGCAAAGTCCAAAGCGGCGGATGGCCTTCATAATGTGGGCGAAGAGTTAACAAATCAGCAAACGAAGAATCGCGTGCAATAAGCCAACTTTGAGCTTCATCAAACCAAGGCTCGTGGAAGCACATAACTGCTACGACGACAGATAGGTATGCAATAAAAATAAGTGAACGAGCATTCTTTACGAACCATAATTTATTTGTTGTTTTTAAAGTTTTTGTCACATTTAAAGTTTTTTTTGTTTTTGACGTACTTGTGTTCGTATTTGTACCTGTATTTGTAACAGTATTTTCGTTCATAAGTGTTTTATTTTCTTCTATAGTATTTTCGCTAATATGCATATTTCTATTTAATTATTTCTTTCAAAATTGCGTAAGTACTAAACTTCAGCAAATCCAAAGCCCCAACCAAATAAAATCACGCTAACACCGTAACAATACAGTGCAAGCGTGATTTTAAAGTTTGAAAATTTCAGTTTTGATTCAATGCAGCCAAACGACGAGCGTTAGCAACAGCGTACAAACTGATGCCTGCTGCAACAGAAGCGTTAAGAGATTCAACCGCGCTAGAAATTGGGATTCCAGCAATAGCATCGCACGCTTCTCTCGTAAGGCGACTCATGCCCTTACCTTCAGAGCCGAGCACAACAACTAACGGATCAGTTTCAAAGCCAGTTTCTCCAACAAGCTTATCGCCGCCGCCATCAAGACCAATTGCATACCATCCGCGCTCTCGCAAACCTTGAATTGCCTTATTTAAATTAACAACTCTAGCAACTGGCAAATGAGCTGCAGCACCAGCAGAAACCTTCCAAGCAGCAGCAGTTACGGAAGCACTTCTGCGCTCAGGCAAAATCACACCATTAGCACCGAAAGCTGCTGCAGAACGAATAACAGCACCCAAATTTTGAGGATCCGTAACGCCATCCAAAGCAATAAACAATGGTCGAGCATTAATGCGAGCAGAATCTGAATCAGCAGCTTCCATTGCGCGCGCCTTCTTTTCCGCTCGTTCAACCAATTCTTGCAAAGAGTGATACTGGTAAGGCTGAACTTTCAAAATAATGCCCTGATGATTCGTACTATGCGCAATACGATCCATTTCAAGGCGATCCGCTTCAAGCAAACGCAAACCCTGCATGCCTGCTAACTTCACGATTTCGCGCGTGCGATCGTCATGCTCAATGCGATTAGCCACATACAATTGAGTGCTTGGAACTCCAACTCTTAACGCCTCTAAAGCAGCATTGCGACCAATTACTAACTCATCTGAATCACTACCAAGCTTATCCACTCTGCGGCGCGCAGCCAAACGCGGATCTGCAAATGTGCGCTTAATAGCAGCTTTCTTAGCAAAATAAGCTTTGTGATACACGCGATCTTCAGCCTTCGGAGTAGGACCTTTTCCGCGCAAAGCATTGCGATGTTTTCCACCCGACCCCTTGGTCGGCCCTTTTTTCGTAGTCATACTCCTATTCTCACATGCCCCCAAGGCATTGTTTAATAGCTTTCTGAAGCTGGCAAAGTCTGCTGATTCTAAGCTCGGCGCGTTGTATGGCATAATAGAACGGTACTTAATTGTTGCAAACTATTGCAATATTCCACAACCGCGCAATAGTTACAATACGAAGCGCTAAAAATAGCGTTAGCATTGCGATTATTGACTACTCCGCGGCACTCCCAAGGGGGAAGATATGGTTGATCACGCTCTTGATCAATCCAATAAAACAGCTGACTCTTCAGCTAATAGCAAAGATCCATCATTGTGCGATGTTCAGCAAGTAGCTAAATCACTTAACGTAGATATTACATGCGGTTTAAGCTCTGAGGAAGCTGCAAAAAGACTTAATCAATTCGGTCCAAATGCACTTGCTGCTGCTCCTAAAATTCCAGCATGGAAACGGTTCCTTGATCAATTTAAAGATCCGCTCGTTTACTTGCTTATTGCAGCAACTATTATTTCTGCAATTGCGTGGTTTGTTGAGCGCGCACAACATAAAGGAAACAGCGGTGGAGAGATTCTGCCGTTTGATTCAATCGTAATTATCATTATTTTGATTGCAAACGCAGTGCTTGGCTACATTCAAGAGTCGCGAGCAGAAGAAGCAGTCGAAGCTTTAGCTAGAATGAGTGCTCCGCAAACTTCAGTTTTGCGCGATGGTAGCGTGGTGCGCATTAATACTGCAGAAGTTGTGCCAGGCGATATCTTAGTGCTTGGCGAAGGAGATGCCGTGTCTGCAGACGGTCGACTTATAGCAGCGGCTTCATTACGCGTAGCTGAGGCAAGTCTTACAGGCGAATCTGTTGCAGTAAGCAAACGTCCGAATACGCTTTCGTCTGCAAAAGCTTTAGGCGATCGCACAAATATGGTTTTCAACGGAACTGCTGTTACGCAAGGAACCGGTCGCGCTGTAGTCACCTCTACAGGTATGCGCACACAAGTTGGCAAAATCGCGGATATGCTTTCAAAATCAGATGACGAAGCAACACCTCTCGAGAAAGAAATGGTACACGTTTCTAAAGTTCTTGGAATTGCGGTGTGCATTATTGCAGCTGTTGTTCTTGCTTCCATGTGGCTGATTGAAGGCTTCCACAGTATTCAAGATATTATTGATTCTCTGCTGCTTTCTGTTTCCCTAGCTGTTGCTGCTGTTCCAGAAGGTTTAGCTGCGATTTTGACAGTAGTTCTTGCGCTTGGCGTGCAACGAATGGTGAAGCATCATGCTGTTGTAAAAAAGCTTTCATCCGTGGAAACACTTGGTTCTGCTTCTGTTATTTGCTCCGATAAAACAGGCACCTTAACTCGAAACGAGATGACTGTTGAACGCGTAGTAACACCTAGCGGCGAAGTTCAGCTTACAGGAAGTGGTTACAAGCCTGAAGGACGCATGATATTAATTGGTTCTGCGGACGCAGATTTAGCAGTACCGCAAAATCTTGCTACAGAAGTATTAGGCGCGTTAGGCTCCGGATGTTTGGCTAACGACGGCGATTTACATTATGACGAAACTACTAAAAGTTGGCAGCCAGTTGGAGACCCTACAGAAGTTTCGCTAGTAGTAGCAGCTCGTAAAACAAAAGCGGACAAACGTTACGCTCATTTGACTCGAGTTGCGGAAGTACCTTTTACTTCTGAACGCAAACGTATGTCTGTTGTTGTTAAAGATGGTTCGGATTCTGGAAATCTGATTGTTTGCGCTAAGGGCGCTCCGGACGTGTTGCTTTCTTATTGCACGCGTATTGCAGTAGCTGGTGCCGTGCGTCCGCTTACTGACGGCGATCGCGAAGATATTTTAGCAACTGTTGAACGTCTTTCTGGAGAAGCCTACCGCACGCTTGGAATGGCTTATAGGCCGCTTGGAGTCGATAGTCTTTCAAAAGTTGATGGCATAGTTTCTAACGCTGCAGGTCAAATCGCGGACGTTGCGGAACAAAGTGACGTACTAGAATCTGATTTGATTTGGAATGGCATGGTTGGAATTATTGATCCTCCGCGAATTGAAGTTCGAGATAGTGTAGCTCAAGCTCATCGCGCTGGAATCCGCACTGTTATGATTACAGGCGACCATCCTCTTACGGCTACGCGTATTGCTCGAGATCTTGGGATTATTGGAAAAGATGAGCATGCACTTACAGGCGACGAACTTGACGAATTGCTTTCACGCAACGACGATAATATTGCTTTTGATGAAGCTATCAGTAAAACTAGCGTGTACGCGCGAGTAGCCCCTGAGCACAAGTTAGCTATCGTTTCTTCGCTTCAACGTCAAGGAAACATTGTTGCTATGACTGGTGACGGCGTAAACGATGCTCCAGCCGTAAAGTCTGCCGATATTGGCGTTGCTATGGGCATTACTGGTACAGAAGTAACTAAAGAGTCTGCCAAGATGATTTTGGCTGACGATAACTTCTCTACAATTGTTGCAGCAGTGCGCGAAGGTCGCGGAATTTTCGACAATATTCGTAAATTCTTGCGATACTTGCTCAGTTCTAACGTTGGCGAAGTCTGTACTGTTTTCGGCGGCGTTGTTTTCGCTGGCGCACTGGGAATTACACAGCCAAACTCTGTTGGCGTAACTTTGCCTTTGCTTGCAACTCAGCTTTTGTGGATTAACTTGCTTACGGATGCAGCTCCTGCACTCGCGATGGGCGTTGATCCGCAAACTGACGACGTAATGGATCGAAAGCCTCGAAAGCTTACCGATAGCGTTATTGACCGACGAATGTGGGGAGATATTGTATTTATCGGCATAATCATGGCTGCTATTACGTTAATCGGTATGGATATGCATTTGGCAGGTGGATTCTTTACGGACCGTTCTGTTGGAATTATGGATCACGCTGCTCAGCTTACTCACGCTCGCACAATGGGCTTCACAATTCTTGTGTTTGCGCAAATGCTGAATGCGTTAGCATCTCGTTCAGACTCACAAAGCGTATTTGTAGGCTTATTTGCAAATCGTTGGCTTTGGGGTGCTATAGCAGTTTCTGTTGTGCTCCAGTTGGCTGTAATTTACATACCGTTCTTGAATGAACCATTTGGCACTGTTCCTTTGAGCGTAACGGAATGGTTCGAGTGCCTCGGTCTTTCAATGGTCGTGTTAATTGCTTCCGAATTGCGTAAATGCGTGCTTCGTTTCATTGCAAAACGTAAAGCAGCAAACGCCTTAACTATTGCCGCTTAATAAAATACATTATTAAGCTGTTTTACAAATACGCGGTACAGTACGTAGTTTTCTTACATAACCTACGTTTCTGTGCCGCGTTTTGTGTTTTTATTGTTTTCATATTTCTTTATAAACTACAGATATAAAAACTAAAGTTATCCACAATTTTTATATTTTATTGATATTGAAACATTTACTTATAAAGTAATATTCAACAATTGAATTTAAAGGGAAATATTTTTACATAAAACATATTCTATTGTGAAATATCTGATATAGGGAAAATAAAACGTATGCTTTTGGGGGAGAAACAATTATGAGTGTTGGAAATAAGCTAAATCTTATTTGTAAAGCTGATAGTACAATAGTTGAACAAGGGAAATTGAATATATTAGGCTTGGAGAATTTGATTAAAGTGGCACAACTAAAACCTTTTTTGAAGTGGGCCGGTGGGAAAAGTCAACTTCTTAATGAAATTAAGAAGTACTATAGATTTACAAATTCAGAAGTTACCAAGTATGCAGAACCATTTATTGGCGGCGGAGCTGTGCTATTTGATATTTTAAGCCTGTACGATTTACAAGAAGTGTACATAAGCGACATTAACGCTGATCTTATTAATACTTATAAAGTAATTCGAGATAATATCGAGGAGCTGATTATTTCTCTTAAAAAGTTATCAAACGAATTTTTGCCATTAAATACGCCTGCACGCAAGGAATATTACTTAAGTAAGCGAGAATTATTTAATTCTATCGGTTCTGGAGATTCGTCAGAAAATACCCTAAAAGCAGCACTAATGATTTTCCTTAATAAAACTTGCTTTAATGGATTATTTAGAGTGAATAAAAAAGGACATTTTAATGTCCCAATGGGTATGTACAAAAATCCGCTAATTTGCGACGAAGATAATTTAAGGGCGATTTCTAAAAAATTGCAAAATGTAACAATCGTGTGCGGAGATTACAAGGAATCAGCCGATTTTATTGATGAGCATACTTTTGTTTACTTTGATCCACCATACAGACCAATTACAAAAACAGCGAATTTTACAGCATATACAAGCCAATCTTTTGATGATAAAAATCAGGTAGAGCTTGCTAATTTTGTATCTCTTTTAGATAAAAAAGGCGCGAAAATAGTTGTTAGCAATTCAGATCCAAAAAATACTAATTACGCAGATAACTTCTTTGACGAAATTTACTCTTCATGCTCTATTAAACGCGTTGACGCTACCAGGATGATTAACAGCAAATCGGAAGGTCGCGGAAAAATAAAAGAACTATTGATATCGAATTTCTAGTTAATTTTGTTGAACAATAATTTGGTTCATAAAAGTAATTGCGCTTACGGAAATAATCGTTATCACAAGAAATAGTTATGGAGAAACATTATGGAACGAAATTTTAACAATTGGCTTTCAACATTTCGCGAAAGCATTGCAACATATGATTTTTATGTAGATTTTCACAAAGTCTACTCTAATGTTGATTCAATAAAAGTTGAATTAAATATATTGAATTCACTTATTGGTTCACAAAATATCGAAAAAGATTTTGACGGATTACTAGTTAAATATCCAGAAGTAATAAAGTGTGTGCCAATACTTTTGGCTGTTAGATCCTACGAAATATACTGCCAAGATAATAGTGAAAATAATACTTTTTATTTTGATCCTAAAAGATTCAGTTCATTATCACAACTTGAACGCGAAAAATATAAATACTTTATGCGTAAAACTGGATTATTTGAGCTTTTACAGCATCATATTGTTACAAATCTAGTTGATTATGTCACGGGTATTGAAACAGGTCTTGATTCTAATGGAAGAAAGAATCGAGGCGGTCATCTTATGGAAGATCTTGTGGAAAGCTTCATACAATCTGCAGGATTCGTAAAAAATGAAAATTATTTTAAAGAAATGTATATTCATGAAATTTCTGATAAATGGAATGTCGATCTTTCATCAATTTCAAATCAAGGAAAAATGGAAAAACGATTTGATTTTATTGTAAAAACAGACAGAACAGTGTACGGGATAGAGACAAATTTCTACAGCACAGGAGGAAGCAAACTAAATGAAACTTCTAGAAGCTATAAAACACTCGCACTAGAAAGCAAAGATATAAAAGGCTTTACATTCGTATGGTTTACAGACGGCAAGGGGTGGGAAAGCGCGCGTAATAATCTTGAAGAAACCTTTGATGTCATGCCAAATCTTTACAACATTTACGATATGGAACATAACATTATGAAGGAGATTTTTAGGTGACTCAGAATCATATAGCGCGCTGGGAACCAGATGATTTTGAACTGGGAATGACCACTCACTGGTCATTCCCGAACAGAGGAAACTGGGCTACTCATGACGCAAAGTGGCGCGGGAACTGGTCGCCTTATGTTGTTAGGAATCTTCTTTTGAGATACTCTTCAGAAAACGATTTAGTACTAGATCAATTCGTTGGCGGAGGCACAACACTTGTGGAAGCAAAGTTGCTTAACAGGAATATCATCGGTGTGGATGTTAATGATTTAGCGCTTAATAGGTGCAACGAAAAAGTAGATTTTGAACACGAAGGAGCTAACGGAAAGGTTTTCATTAAAAAAGGAGACGCTAGAAATCTAGATTTTCTAGATAATGAAAGCATTGATTTTGTCTGCACTCACCCACCATATGCAAATATAATTAAATATAGCGAATGCATTCCAGATGATTTATCGCTTTTGGACATTAATCCATTTTTAGACGAAATGAAAAAAGTAGCATCTGAAAGCTATAGAGTTCTAAAGTCTGGGAAGTTTTGTGCGATATTGATGGGAGACACAAGGCGAAAAGGTTGCATGATACCTATGTCGTTTGAAGTAATGAAAATATTTCAAAATGTAGGATTTACGCTCAAAGAAATAATCATTAAGGAACAGCATAACTGTAAAGCAACTGGGTATTGGAAGACAAATAGTATCAAGTATAATTTTTTGCTGATTGCTCATGAATATTTATTTGTTTTCAGGAAATAGCTTGCAGAATACTCACAGACCGCGGCACGCGCTACAATTGTGCGTATTGTATTTTTCGCGCAAAATAGCAATAAATATTTCGTGCGAACAATGAAGTTACTGATGTATAAGCTTTATTGCAAGGAGATTTGACGTCATGCTGTTGTCTGATCACGACATTCTCAAAGCTCATGATGAGGGTCATATTGATTTGACCCCATGGACCCCGGAAATGGTACAGCCTGCGTCGATTGACGTGCGCCTCGACCGTTTTTTCCGCTTATTTAACAACCATGCTTACACGTATGTTGATCCTGCAGAAAATCAGGGTGAACTTACAGAACAGTTCGAGGTAGCTCCTGACGAGCCATGGATTCTTCATCCTGGAGAGTTCGCACTCGGCGCTACGTGGGAGTATGTAAAACTTGACGCTACTATTGCTGCACGTTTGGAAGGCAAAAGCTCGCTTGGTCGTCTTGGTATTTTGACACATTCCACAGCTGGCTTCATTGATCCAGGTTTTGAAGGTCATATTACTTTGGAGCTTTCAAACGTTAGCACTTTGCCAGTTAAACTTTGGCCTGGCATGAAGATTGGTCAAATGTGTTTCTTCCAGTTAAGCTCACCATGTGAAAACCCATACGGTTCAGCCGTTAACGGATCGCACTATCAAGGTCAGCGCGGTCCAACTCCATCACGTTCGTATGAGCATTTCTATCGCGCTGATTTAAGCGAATAATATTTTTAGAAAAATGATTCCGTTTTTAGAAAAGTAATTCCTAAAATAGCAAGATTTAGAAGAAAAGTAGATAATTCTCAGGTAATTATCAGTTAGCGTTACTGTTCTGCTCAGAATAGTGTGATTATATAATATTGTCGACAAAAAGGCAGGTGCAGAGCACCTAAAACTTATTCTTTTCTTCTCTCCTTTATTTCCCCGGCGCATAGACGCCGGGGTTAAATTTTTTCTGCACGAAACGCCGAATTAACACTAAAAGGTTGACATTGTCACAGCTAAGGCTAAACTTGTGCAACAAGATTGGAGGTTGATGAACATGAATACTCGTTTCTGGCGCAGCTGGCGTAGTTAAAAGCGAGTTCACATATCGGTGTGGGCTTGCTGATTTTAAACAATCAACGGGGCTATGCCGGATTCATCATCAACATTATTTGAGCTGAATGGCATATAAGCTGCCATCCAGCTTTTTGTTATCTGAGCACACGCCCTTCAAATTTACAAAATAATCGACATAAAAATAATAAAGAACAAACTTAATGCCGATTTCCTCGGCACGCACAAGAAGGGCAAAATTATGGTAAACGCAGTTGAACAAAACATGTATTACGGTGAATTTGGCGGACAGTACGTACCAGATATGATTCGTCCAGCACTCGACGCAGTAGCAGCAGCTTACTTACAATACAAAGACGATCCAGAGTTCCGCAATGAATTAGCTGGATTATTAAAAGATTACGACGGTCGCGAAACACCTTTATACTATGCTGAATCTTTCACAAAATATTTAGGCGGCGCAAAAGTATATTTAAAGCGCGAAGATTTAAACCATCTCGGCGCTCACAAAATGAATAATGTTCTCGGACAAATTTTACTCGCTCAACGCATGGGTAAAAAGCGCATTATCGCTGAAACCGGAGCCGGTCAGCATGGCGTTGCCACTGCTGCTGCAGCAGCACGATTCGGCATGGAATGCGAAATTTTTATGGGCGCACTTGATTGCGAACGCCAAAAACTTAACGTTTTTAGAATGACTTTGCTCGGTGCAAAAGTTCATGCTGTTCAAGAAGGCACAAAAACTTTAAAAGATGCTGTAACTGCAGCATTTATGGATTATGCACAGCACTTGGATGATACCTTCTACATCGTTGGCTCCGCAGTGGGACCTTACCCTTATCCACAAATGGTTCGCGATTTTCAAAGCGTTATTAGCAAAGAGTCGAGAAGGCAAATCCTAGAAAAGGAAGGCAGATTGCCGAATGCTGTAATTGCTTGCATTGGTGGCGGTTCTAATGCAATTGGTTCTTTTGCAGCATATATTGATGATCTGTCTGTACGATTGATTGGTGCTGAAGGCGCAGGTAAAGGCGCTGATACTCCTCAAAATGCTGCTACTATGACGAATGGAAAAGTTGGCATTACGGATGGCATGAAAACTTATGTTCTTATGGATGATGACGGTAACGAGCTTCCAGCCTACTCTATTTCTGCGGGATTGGATTACCCTGGAGTCGGCCCAGAACACTCATATTTAAAGGATTCTGGTCGCGCAGAATACTACGCAATCACTGATGATGAAGCAGTTCAAGCTTTTCGCGCACTTTCTAGAGTTGAAGGAATCATCCCAGCTTTGGAAAGCTCACATGCAATAGCACAAGCTATGAAGATGGTTCCAAAGATGAGTAAGGATGACATTGTTTTAGTAACAGTTTCCGGCCGTGGAGATAAGGATGTGAATCAAGTAGCACGCTATCTTGGAATTGAATTATAAATCATTAATTTAGCAACAAATAAAACACAGCAAATAAAACGAGGCAGATAATTCTCAAAATAAAGTGAGAATAAAAAGTAAGAGAAGAAGAACATGGCACTTCTGTAGCTAACATAGCATACAGAAGTGCCTATTTTTATTTTTATTTTTATTTTTATTTTTAAGCAGAATATCCCACTTATTTTTTATGCAAATCAGAGCATGCTGAACTAATTATTGTGCACAATCCTTCCATAATTTTGTCTACTGGAGAAGCTGCGCGCCAATTCAAATATAACGATCGATAAGGTTTAGGATTCTTAAACTCACGCAACATCAAACCAACTGGTTGCACAATTGGAGGTACAGTTGCAAGACGCGGCAATAATGTCACATCTTTGCTACCTACAACCATATATCGCAAAGTTTCTAACGACGTTGCCCTAAATTCTGATTGCTTCGCCCCCACTTTTTGGCATACATCGAGCATGCTTCTACGCATACAATGCCCATCTTCTAGTAAAAGCACTTTCTGAGTAGACAAATCTGAAAGTTCAATTGGTTTACTCTCGTGTCCTAGCAAAGAATTTGTAGAAGTCGCAAGAAGAAAATCTTCGTCAAAAACATGACACACTTTTATTGAAGGCGCATTCAAACTTTCGCTTAATATAACTGCGTCGACTTGACCACTATCTAGCAAATCAATAAGTTTCGCTGATTTTTCTTCTATAAAACGAATAGTAAGTTTTGGTTTTAAACGCCTGAGTGCAGGCATAATTCTTGGAAGTAAGTATGGTCCTAACGTTGGGAACACACCCAAAACTACTGTAGATGACCATGGATCTTCTGAGCGTCTTGCAGCTTGTCGAATACGTGACATATCTGCCTGAATACGTTTAGCGTAATAAACCACTTCCCTCCCAGCAGGAGTTAAGATTTGTTTCCCGGGAGTGCGCTCAATAAGTTCTACGTCTAAAGTCTCTTCAAGTTTTTTAATTTGCGTTGAAAGAGTAGGCTGAGAGACGCGCATACGAACAGCCGCCTTGGTAAAGCTTCCTTCTTGTGCAAAAGCTATTAGATATTCTAACGCTCTAATATTCATAAGACGCCCCCATTGTTTATTGCATAATAAATTTTATAAATTATTTATTTTGCGGGCTGCGGATAAGATAGTCAAATGCAGATAACGCAGCATTGGCTCCAGAACCATACGCTGTAACAATCTGCTTATACGGTTCGTCTGAACAATCTCCAGCAGCAAAAACACCCGGAGTATCAGTGCATCCAGCGCGATTCGTAATAATTTCTCCTCGATTATTGAGAGAAATATTATTTACAAGCCAACGAGTATTCGGAGCTAAACCAATTTGCACAAAAACCCCATCAGTTTCAACAATATGTTCTCTGTTTTCATCATCGTCTGCTTTATTGCGATCTATGTAACGTATTGCAGTAACTTTACTACCATTACCTTCAATACTACTTACGGCAGCACTTGTAATAACTTCAGTGTTAGGTAATTTATGCAAAGCATTAAGCAATACTTGATCCGCTTTAAGTACATCCATGAACTCAACCACCGTCACATGTTTTGCAACTCCTGCTAAATCGATAGCAGCTTCAACGCCAGAATTTCCGCCGCCAACAACGACAACATTCTTATCTTTGAAAAGTGGACCGTCGCAATGAGGGCAGAATGATACGCCTCTATTCCTATACTCATCTTCTCCTGGAATACCCAACGTACGCCAAGTCGCACCAGTTGCAATAATCACTGCACGCGCTTTCAAAGATCCACCAGAACGCGCATGAATAGTATGCAACCCATATGGTTCCTTAGATAAATCGAGCGAGTCTGCCCAATCAGGAGTAAATACGTCAATATCGTATTGCGAAATATGCTTAGTTAAATCTGCTGCTAGTTGAGAACCAGTCGTATGCGTTTGGGAAATATGATTTTCAATACTTTCAGTTTCTACAACCTGTCCGCCACGATGATCCATAATCATAGCTGTACGCAAACCCTTACGAGCAGTGTAAATTGCGGCAGCAGAAGCAGCAGGACCGCCGCCAGCAATAACAATATCGTATGGATTTTGCGAATTCATTTTTTCTGCGAGCGCAACATTTGCCGAAGAAACGCTATTACCATTATTGCCATTCTCATTTTGCTCAACAGATTTTTCTTGTTCTGCGAGCACAGATACAAGTTCGTCAATTCCTGCCCGTCCGGAGGAAATAAGTTTGCCATTTTCAAAAACTGCTGGCACGCTCATTACACCGAGTTTATCTACTTCTTCACGGAAAGCGCTACCTTCAACTACAGTATGCTGGATTTTAGGGTTAATAATAGAAATGGTGTTAAGCGATTGCACAACTTCTGGGCAATTCAGGCAAATTACCGACATGTATGTTGTCACATTGTGTGAACCAAGCTTTAGTATTGCATCGCGTTGCTCATCACTAATTTTTGGCGCATAGCCACTTACTTGTAGAAGTGCTAGTACTAAAGAGCTGAATTCGTGCCCTAAAGGCAATCCCGCAAAACTAACCGATACAGTAGATTCTCCATTTACTGGATTATCTAGTTTTCTACGCAATTCAAAGCTTGGCTTACGCTTTACATTGCTAATTTCATTATTATTTACTTCAGAAATACTGATTTTGTCACTTTGCTGAGATACTTCTTCCAGTAAGGATTTAACTTTTTGAGATGTTTCAGAATTATCAACGTAAGAAATGATTTCTATTTTAGATACCATCTTTTTTAGTAATTCTGAAAGCTGAGCAGTTAATGATGCATTCAACAAAGACATAATTTACTTCCTTCGGTAATTTTAGTCACAAGTAAAAATAAGCGAATGCGTAGGAAACTATGAACGTAGCTCCCTACGCATTGAGAATATTCTTTAAAAAAGATTCTTTAATATTTAATTGCAAAAATCAGATTTTGCCGACTAAATCGATAGAAGGTTCCAAGGTTTCTTCGCCCTGCTCCCATTTTGCTGGGCAAACTTCGCCTGGGTGCGCTGCAATATACTGTGCTGCTTTAACTTTACGAAGGAGCTCGTCGGCGTTACGACCAATTCCGTCTGCGGTCATCTCAAAGAACTGAATCATACCTTGCGGATCTACGAGGAACGTAGCACGGTGAGCTAAACCGGATTCTTGATTCCAAGCGTCAAAATTACGCGAAAGAGCTCCAGAAGGATCACCCAACATAGTGTACTTTACTTTTGCAATTGCTTCAGAATCGTCATGCCATGCTTTGTGTACAAAATGTGTATCCGTAGAAACTGAGTAAACTTCGACGCCTAGCTTTTGCAATTCCTCATAGTGGTTTGCAAGATCTTCCAATTCAGTTGGGCATACGAATGAAAAATCAGCTGGATAGAAGAAGAAAATTGCCCATTTGCCAAGAACATCAGTATCGCTTACTTCAACAAATTCGCCATTCTTATAACCATTTACTTTGAATGGAAGAATATGTGTGTTCATTAAACTCATATCATTCTCCTAAATAGGTCATTTGCGCCTTCGTTGCGCTTTTATTTTCATTATTAAGAATAGATTATGGCTATTGATAATTCTAGTTATATAGATGTTTTCTATGGCTCTTATACACATCGTCAATGATTTTAGTAAACAAAAAGGAGCAACAACATTTATTTAGAAGTATGGACTTTTGTTTATGTAGACTATACAATTGACGAATTGTGTAGAATAGCAATTGTGGCGGCAAAATAAATTTCGATTAATTTATATAACGCACGTAGTTAACAAAGAGGTGCTACAAATCGTAAACAGTCGTCCTATACATTTGTTGACTACAAAACTAAACAAAAATATAGGAGGATACTATGAAACGCAATGCAGTAACAGGGTTCTTAACTAGTCTATGCATGCTCTTGAGCCTATCTGCTTTCGCAACGCCAGCAATGGCAACAACCGCAGATAATTATGCAAAAACTCCACTTACTGCTGAAACAGCTAAACAAATCGCAAATGGAACTATAGGCTTAGATTTACCTGGGGCTTTGGATATGTCTTTATATCACAAGAAGCCTCTTGATCCGCAAGCTGATTTAGATGGTGACGGCTTAACTAATAGCCAGGAAATTTACACTTACACTAAAGACGGTAAGACTTATTATGGGTACAATTCTCACCCTATGATGAACGATGCCGATGGCGATGGTATTCCAGATAATCAAGACAGCAATCCTCGCAGGTGGGATATTAGTCCCCGAGACATGGCTTTATTCTCTGAACTTTCTTATCGAGATGATAATTACATAAATAAGGTACTCGATTACACTAAACCGCTTCACAACATTTACAAAAATCGCAATGAGTACCGCCTTATGCACAACGAGCTCGCGCCATTCTGGAAAGTCAAGGAAACATACCACAAAAGGGGAGGATTTGATGCTATTTTGTTTGAAAATGTAAGTCCATACCCATTCTTAGAACAAGGCACTGTTCAAGTACTAGCAATTCGTGGAACTTCCCAATTTAATGATTACGATGATGATTTTGCAATAGCTGTAGGTCATAACCCAGATCAAGCTAAAGATGTTGAGCAGTTGATTGAGCGTTATGGTCGCGAAAATACTGTTAGCAATTTGTATATTACCGGACATTCCCTCGGAGGATATCTTGCACAGCGTGCTTTAATTCGCGCTAAAGGCAAAGGCTACAACTGGATTAAGAAAATTTACACATTCAATTCACCACAAATTTGGGGAAATATTTTCAACCGTTGGTTACGTACCGCCGCCAATACTGGCAATAAGCTCACTCGAGAAGGTTACGCTGTTCATTACAAAGTAGACAACGACAAGGTTATTCGTTCTGTTGGCAATTTTGCTGGAGCTATAAGCGTCGGCAATTCTGCGCAAGGACATAGCTCTCGAAGCTATCTTGAGGCTCGTATGAACAATTTCCCAGGTTTCACCGTAGGTACTAGAGGAGATATTTCTGGCACTGGACGTTGGATGGAAGAACTTAACAACTTCTACGATGTTCGCACGTTCTAATTATTGCTAATTAATGATTATTAATTAGCACCAGCAATAGATAGCTATCTCGTGTAATTTATTAACAATAAGCTAAGCGCTGATTTACCAATGATTCATTAATATCACAAGTAGCTCAGCGCTTTTTCTATATCAATTAATCTAATGAAATTCTTTTCTATTACACCGCATAAGCTTAAGTATTAACTTTTGGTACTTATTAAAATTATCTGATTCAACTAGATACAATTTTATAAAGTTGTTAAAACTGATAGAATCAACAAGTTGAGCTAAATCTGTTGCGCTGCTCGCAAAAATATTTTCAAAATAAAGTAGAAGTCTGTACAAAAAAGTAAGGAATAGCAGTATGAGAAAAGTAAGTACCATTCACACAATTAGTGGAATTGTATTAACTTTTGGTTTGATCATTTCATCGCTGGTTTACATACCTTCGTTAGCAACAACCGCAGCGGCAGAAGAAACGTCACCAGTGCACATACCTCTTACCGCACAAACCGCTCACGACATTTCTACTGGTCGAATTCGTTTGGAAAATAATCAGATTGACTCATTGCTATATCACAAGCCCGAGCTAGATCCAAATGCAGATAGCGACGGCGACGGTCTGAAGAACAGCGAAGAACTT
Source organism: Gardnerella sp. DNF01151 (assembly GCF_049244235.1). Classification (NCBI taxonomy): domain Bacteria; kingdom Bacillati; phylum Actinomycetota; class Actinomycetes; order Bifidobacteriales; family Bifidobacteriaceae; genus Gardnerella; species Gardnerella sp. DNF01151. The sequence goes on from NZ_CP058389.1 coordinate 39,972, forward strand.
TACACTTACGTGAAAGACGGAAGAACATATTACGGATATAATTCACATCCGCTTATTAAGGACACCGACGGCGATGGCTTAGACGACAAAAACGATAACAATCCTCGCAGGTGGGATATTAGTCCCCGAGACATGGCGCTGTTTATGGAACTTGTGTACAGGGATGACGATTATGTCAAAAAAGTACTTGACTATTCAAAACCACTCACTGACATTTACAAAAATCGCAATGAGTACCGCCTTATGCACAACGAGCTCGCGCCATTCTGGAAAGTCAAGGAAACATACCATTATAGGGGTGGATTTGATGCCATATTGTTTGAAAATGTAAATCCTGCGTATCCATTTATTGAGCAAAACGGCGTGCAAGTTCTCGGAATCCGCGGAACTGAAGGCAGCGCTGACGTATGGAATGACGTATTGCTTGGAACTGGCTCAAACCCAGGCCAAGCTGCTGATATAGATAAATTAATTGATGAATATAAACAAAAGAACACTGTAAGCAATTTATATGTTACAGGTCACTCTTTAGGCGGATACTTAGCACAAAGAGCCTTAATTCGAGCTAAAAGCAGCGGTGCCATTTTTAACATTAAAGCTTATACTTTTAACGCCCCAAGGATTAAAGGAAATATATTCAACAAATGGCTTTGGGAAACATCTAATTTTGGCGATAAACTAACTAAAGAAGGTTATGCCGTTCACTACAAAGTGGATAACGATAAAGTAATAGGACCAATAGGAAACCTTAACGGCGCAATAAGCATAGGAAAATCTGGAGAAGGTCACGGATCTCGTAGTTACTTTGAGCCTAGAATGGATAGTTTCAAAGGATTCACAGTTGGCGAACGCAATAAAATTGAAGGAACCGGTCGCAAAATTGATGCACTCGACGGATTAGTTAACGAACCAGTTATTAAAACTGACGAACAAGCTTTCGAACCTAAAATTACGAATATTGACATTATGGAAAATGATCCATTGCCAAAAGGCACAACAATAAAGCATCTTCTTAATCCTAACGATATACCGCAAGGCTCTACCATTACAGACATTACAGAATACGACAAAATTGACACTTCTCAATGCGGCAACTACGAAGGAAAAATACTACTCGTACTATCTGGTAGAATATTAGAAACTATTATAGTTCCAATAACTATTCATAAACGATTGGCTAATATCGAGGAACTTCCAAATGTTACTGCTGAATCCGGCAAGAAAATAGAAGTCAAAAAAGACAATAAAATCCCCGATAATTTCGACTTCAAACCATATTTAAAAAACTTACCAGAAAACAGCACAGTACAAGTTGTAAAACAACCAAACACAACAAACACTGGAGAAACAACATTTATTGTAGAAATAACCTTTGCAAACAAAGCAAAACAGAAAGTAACTCTTAAAGCTCACGTTGTAGAAATCATTCCAGCAACACCACTAAACCCAGCTAAAAAGAGTATTACGTGGTTCGAGTTAATTCCTGCAAAGAAATCAACACCATGGGTCGAGCTAACACCAGCGACGCCAGTGACACCAACTCCAACACCAACTCCCGTACCTCCGACACCTGTACCACCAACACCGGAACCAACGCCTGCGCCTAAACCAGAGTCACAACCTGTTCCACCAACACCAGAATCTCATTCTGACAACAGTGAACACTCTAGCAATGGCGAACCTGATAAGTCTGCAAATAGCACAACCCCACAGACTAATAAGTTCGATCAAGACCATAAGGAAATTCCAAGCATGGGATTTCCCGAACCAACACATCCTTCCAAAACTCTACAAACTCCTGCAGTTAGTAACGATTCTATGCGCGAAAACCACATAGAGCTTAACGCAAACTCAGAATCACACACATTACAGCAACAGATTCCATCAGCACCAAAGAGTATTGCAGATTTACTTCCAGCGTTGTGCAACACTCTCACCGTCGGGAATAATAACATTGCTTATGCGGGAAAAAATAACCATATCACTGTTACAGTAAATGCAACATCAGAATTCATGCGCAGATTACAACTAGAAAAAGCAGTAAAAGCTTATGCCTACATATATTCCAACCCTAAACTTCTTTATAGCGCAAATGGAATGAAATATGTAACAGTTCACATTAATGAATATGGCAGAATTGTATTCGACGTAGTTATCCCAGAAGAATATAAAGGCAATCATACGATTGTCCTTATTGACGAAAACGGTAAACAAGTTGCGTGGACGAATACTTTAGTAAAGAAAGACCCTCATTTACACAAACAATCCACAATAGCCAATAATGCACTCCCTCGTACTGGAATACAAATAATTCCAATTGTACTTAGCGTTGCATTAATGCTGTTTGCTAGCACAATCGTGACAATTGCAAGAAAAAGAAAGTTTAACTAACGCGTAAGTTGTAGTTTTTATACATCCAATGTACAAAAACTACAACTTATACAATTTTACAATCTGAATGGAGCGGATGACGGGAGTCGAACCCGCCTCTGAAGCTTGGGAAGCTTCCATTCTACCGATGAACTACATCCGCATGCTGTAACTTAAAAGCAAACTAGTTTCAACAACCATCTAAGGGTATCATGCACAGCTTACCGCTTCAATATTTAGGAATCAGTTTATGAACTCAATAAACAAGACAAGCAAGTTCAACAAACAAAATATTCATGCAGCAATGCTCATTAAACGCCCAATCCTATCCTGAACAGTAGGACGCGCAGTACACAAACGCACAAGCGCAGGAGCGTTATTATTCCATGGACAAATAATCATCAAAGAAGCAACAGCCTGCAATCCAGCAGTAGATTTCATCTCGTGAAGCTGCATGCCGTAAGTAATTTTATTAAGTGCGGAAGCAAGCGCAGCAAAATCTCCAGTAATTTCACTACTTCCCTTATCTGCGTCAAATTCACGCGAACCAGGAATAATTGCATTGATAATAACAGAAGCAATAGGAGCGAATAAAATATTCAAAAACTTACCAATAAATTTGCAATACTTGCGAATATCACGACGATATGTATCACCGACATAAACAAGCCAAGAACCAACGTACGTTAATACTGTTGCTGTAGCAGTAGCCAGCGAAGAAGCGAGAATATCATGATTATAAATATGAGTTAATTCATGACCAATAACACTACGTAACTCGCGCTCGTTAAGAATATTAATCAAACCACGAGTACAACATATACTCGCATGACGCTCACTTCTACCAGTTGCAAAAGCATTAGGACTTTCGTAGGGAGAAACCATTACTCGCGGCATAGGTTTACCAATTCGAGCAGACAAATCTCTGACCATTGCGTAAAGCACAGGCTCTTCTTCTTCACTAACCTCTGTAGCATGCATAGCAATAATCGCAAGCTTACTTGAGCACCAATAAGCAAAAACACTAAATGCAATACCAGGAATAATGAACCATATTAGTGAAGACAGATGCGAGCCAGTAAGAACCCAACATAAGGCAAGAAAAAGCCACACAACAACAAAAAATAGTGCGGCTTTTAAGCTGCCATAGTGTATTCTCAAGCCTTTCAACATATGAGCTATCTTAATAATGCGAACTTAAATTTTTCTGAATATATACTGCGTATTTACTAACTACAAACTTAAATACTAAGTGATATTTTCAGTTTATTTAGGGCATTATTTGCTACCTAAAGCAATATTTACAAGTTCAGAAGCTGAAACAACTTTCTTTCGAGTTCTCTGCTCATTGGCTCCAAGTTCACGCTCATAAGAGTCAACTCGCTTCCAACCGGCGTAATCAATTGGTTTAATGCCCTTTTCTGCCAATAATTTATCTATAGAATTTTCATCGCGATCAGGTGCGATTCGCCCAGCATTGCCAGCTTTAGATAAATCTTCAAGCATATTATTAACAATCAAAAGAGCATCAGATTTTGTAGAGCCGATTAATCCTACCGGCCCACGCTTAGCCCAGCCAGTTGCATACAATCGCTCACGAACTTCGCCATTTTCTACAGACTCCACTAAGCGCCCATCAATATTTGCAAGCAAAGTACGCTTTTCGTCGTAAGCAATACCTGCAACTTCTGCAGGATGGTAGCCAATGGCATGGTATACAGCTTGAACGGCGTATTCCTCGAACTCTCCAGTACGAGTCATTTTGCCATCGGCGCTTGTAGTCGTGCGCTCAACTCGTATTGCCTTCACATGTCCATCTTCACCAAGAATTTCTACCGGCGCACAGTTGAAGTGGATAATATAGCGTTTGTTGGCTGGCTTCCCCTCAAAATCAACGTTTCCGCCATCTTCCATATCTTCAGCCATATCGCGAATAGCGAAAAGCTCCTCAACCATTTGACGCGTGAGCTTATCGTTACCGGCTACTTCAATAGTCTCATCGTCAAGTTCAAAATCATCTTCGTTAATAATTATTTGCACACCCTGTAACTTTTCCATTTCACGCAATTCTTGCACTGAGAATTTCGCTTGAGCTACACCTCGTCGAATAAATAGATGTAAAGTTTGAGTGCGATTTTGTTTCAATCCTTCATACACATCGTCTGGAATATCCGTATGAGCGCGCAAATAATCAGGATCTCGTAAAAGCTCACGAGCAACATCCATTGCCACATTTCCGCCACCAATAACAGCTACTTCCTTGGCTTCAAGCGGCCATTCTCGATTGCTAGTTGGGTATCCATCGTACCATTCTACGAATTTTGCAGCTCCGTACACTCCGTCTAAATCGGCACCTGGAACTCCTCGAAGAGGCCTATCTTTCACAGCACCCGTTGCAAATAACACAGCATCATATCTATGAAGTAAATCTTCTAATGCAATATCTTTACCAAATTCAACATTTGCATAAAGATGAATATTTGGATTATCAAGCGTCTTTTCAAGCGCATCCGCAATAAATTTGATACTTGGATGGTCAGGAGCTACTCCGTAACGCACTAAGCCGAAAGGCACTGGCAATTTTTCAAAAAGATCAATGCGAGCGCTAGAGCCTAATCCCAATTCTTCTCCACGCTTTGCAATCTGACGTAAGAAGATATCGGAAGAGTACACTCCTGCAGGGCCTGCTCCTATTACAGCAATACGCAGTTGAGATGTTTCTCGTGAAATATTTTCGCTTAAATTATTTTTTTTCATTATTATCCCCATATTGAGCTGTATTATACGGCACTTTTCGCCGTTTTCGCGCTATTTAGCGCGGCCTACAAGCATAGGTTGCCTCAATCACTCAGCAGCGTAACTGTAAAGCGTTTATATGTAATTCTTCGCCAGAAATAAGTTACGTACAAGCTTGAGTCGTTACCGTTTGCAGCTAACTCGTATGCTTTCATAATTAGACTAGCGCATTACTTCGTCTTACAACATGCTCAAACGATAAAATACTCAAACGAATATTATTAAAGGTGTCGTAATGAATATCGTAAAAATATTGCCAAAAAATATTTTTATTTTCGTCCGCGCAATGCTGTTAAAGCCCACATAATAGCAACAACATCAATTGCTTCTTGCATCATTGCGCCAATAACTGCTGGAATAAAACCGAAAGCCGCAAAAATCATACTTATAATTGCTAATCCAATGCCCATCAATACTGACTGAACCATAACGCGTTTAGTATGTTTTGCTACTCTTATTGCGCTTGCAACAGAAGAAATATCGTTGTTCATAATAACTACCTGTGCGCATTCAGATGCTGCCGTATCTGTGCCATCCGTTACTGCTACGCCAATATCGGCAGCTGCAAGCACTGGAGCATCGTTTACACCATCTCCAACCATCATTGTTACAGTTGAATTTTGCTTATTTTTATACGCATTGTAATTATGTTTTTTTACATGCGCTAATTTATCTTGCGGAAGTAAATCTGCATATATTGTTTCAATTCCAACACTTTTACCAATTGTTGTTGCAGCTTGCAAACTATCGCCAGTAAGAATAGATATTGAGCGCGCACCAAGTGTACACAATGCGTCAATGGTTGATTTCGCGTTATCGCGCGGCACGTCTTTTAATACGATTCTTCCTACCAGCACGCCGTCAAAAGACACGTAGGTTGCCATTTCGTCTGCTGCAAGAGATTTGCCTATAGTTTGATTCGCGTTTTGCTCTGTAACGTACTTGCGTCTGCCTACACGTACTAAAATACCGTCTACAACGCCCTGAATACCCTGACCTGCAGTTTCTTTAACACTGTGCACTACAGGGTATTCTCGCACGCTAGGAAGCTGCGGAACCGACGATGGGTGAGCATTTTCCCACAAGCTTGCTCCCGCTTTAGCAATACCACCTGCAAGTATGTGCTGAGAATACGTCTCTAGAACACCTGCGAGCATTACAATACGATCAGCCTTCTGCGTAGTATCGATTACGTCTACGTTTACAACTTGCGGCTGTTTTACAGTCAACGTGCCAGTTTTGTCAAAAAATACATCTGTTACACGACTTAATTGCTCAAGCACATCCTGACTTTTAACAACAATTCCAAGTTTCGCTAAACGCCCAGTTCCAGCCATGCACGCAACCGGCACCGCAATAAGCAGCGGGCAAGGAGTTGCCAAAACTAGCACTTGCGCAAATCTAAGAGCATCTCCAGAAAAGCCCCAAGCAAAACCAGCAATTACAAAAGACAAAACAGTAAATGGCACAGATAACATGTCTGCAAATCTAACTACTGCAGCTTTAGAAGACCTAGCAGACTCAACAAGCTGCATGATTTTCTGATACTGCGAGTTTTTAGACAGCTTTGTTACGCGCATAATAAGCACAACTCCACCGTTTACACAGCCTGAAAGCACTGCAGCTCCCGCATAGACTTCTCTAGGAACGGATTCTCCGTTAATAGCACTTGTGTCTAAAATTGCAGAACCGCTTAACAGCTCACCATCAACTGGCACAGTTTCGCCAGGAAGCACAATAATTACGTTTCCAATATTTAATTCATCAACTGGAACCGTTTTGTAACGCTGCAAATTTGAGGAGATTTCGCCGTCTGTAGACGCTTGCAAAAATGAACAAATATTGTGTTTATAGTCGCAATTTTGCTCGCTAATATTAGATTGCTTAGAATTAGCGGCATCTACTTTTCTAAATTCAGCATGCTGGCACAGCACACACGAGCTAGGCTTGCACTGATTTTCACTCAAACATGGCGGTTCGTATGATTCATCATTTGCTTGATTATTATCCATTCCATGCTCAAGGCCTGGCAAAGTCATAAGGTGAGCAGTTTTTGGTGCTGCGCTTACTAAAAGAGATAGATTGCGCTGGGCTTTCATATGCGCAAAATCTTCAATTGCCTCTCCCGTCCAAACCATTACAACAATCAAATAGCTTGCCCAAAACTCACCAATACAAAGCGTTGCAAGTAATGCAACAAAAGCTAGCAAATCAATGCCTAAAGTTCCGCGCAATAAATTTTTAATCATGTTGCGCAAAGAAATAAGGCTGGTATATAAAACGAGAATAGCGATAATAGTTTTCCCGATACTAAGACTTATGGAAATATCGCAACCAAGATTTAAGAAATCAAAGATTTGCTGCGAAAGATTAGATATTTGCTCACAGAAAGTAGTTAATATAGGCAAATTATACGAGTACAAAGCCGCAATAAACGGAAAAGCAAGAATTACGACTGTTAATTGAGGTGCACGACGGCAATATGCTAAAAGTTTACGCATACACTTTCCTTACGCTGATCAGGTTAACCGCTTAAGACGCTGCTAACACACGATTTCACGCCTTGTTAACCCATTGAGAGCAGATTTGATTTAGCTGCACTCAATACACGGCGTAAAGATACTTATGTTTATTTATATGTAATTATTGTACCAATAGGCCTTGATGAGAAGCATTCTCATAAACGCAAGCTTAAACAATAAAAACTAAAGCAAACTCAAAAAATAAATTAATAAACAAAAAGTTCTGATTGAAAAATCAATCAGAACCCTGTTCGTGGAGCTAAGGAGACTCGAACTCCTGACCCTCTGCTTGCAAAGCAGATGCGCTACCAGCTGCGCCATAGCCCCATTTAAAAGAATGATGTCATTCTATCGTGGGCCCGGGAGGACTTGAACCTCCGACCTCATCCTTATCAGGGATGCGCTCTAACCACCTGAGCTACGGGCCCAACTCGTATGCCTAAAACATACAAGTAGTTACATTAGCACAGACACAGAAAATGTCAAACCGCAACACGCCATAAAAAGAAAACAGCGTGTTGCGGTTTGAATCAAAAAAATTAAACAGAGAATAATTAATCAAGATGGCTACGCATGAACCACTGGAACTTTTCCAACTGTTGAACATGATCTTGAATAATATTTGAGCTAACTAAATCAAGCTCATCAAGTTCCGCGATAGCCTTGCGATCGTCTGCAATCATATCGTTATAGTACTCAATAAGTGCTTGCAAATACTCCTTTGTAGACTTGCGACCAGTCAAAGCAAAACGCTTCCATGTGCGAGCTGCAACAACATCGTCTGCGCGGCCAAGTGGAGAGCCACCCAAAGTTGCAATTCGCTCAGCAGTTTCATCCGCCTGCGCCAAAACTTCAGCAACCTGCGGATCAAGCATTTCGTGCACAGCAATAAAATCTGGGCCAGTAACATTCCAATGCGCATGCTTAAGCACCAAAGCAGCCTCCTGCTCGTGGCTTAAACGATTCTGTAAAATGGCAACAGCCTTTTCACTGGCCGCTTCGTCGAGACCTGGCAAAATATGCAACAAAGCCATGTTCTATCCTTCCTTAGGTTTGTTAATACCGTTATTATTCTACTGCTATGGCTTAAACTACGCACGGCGACGCACTTCAATCGTCGCAATACGCCTACCATCAACCGCAGTTACAGTCATATCGTAACCATCCGCATCATGCAAAACAGCTCCAACACTTCCCATTGAGCCAGTATGCGCTAAAAAGTAGCCTGCAACAGTCTCATACGGACCGTCCTCAAGCTCAATGCCGGTAATGTCAGCAAAATCTTCAATGGTCATACCGCCATCAATTTTTGCAACACCATTTACAAAAGCAGTTGTTTTATTCACATTATTTTGCTCAGTTTCACCAGGCAAATCATATTCATCGCGAATATCTCCAACTAGCTCTTCTGTCATGTCCTCGAGCGTAACAATACCGTCAGTTCCACCATATTCATCGATGACAACAGCCAAATGAATACCACGTTTACGAAGAAGTTCCAGGCTCGGCAATAGTTTGGAAGTTCCAGGAAGACTAATTCCTTCGCGAGTTACATCTGCAACAGTTTTTGCATTTGGATCACGCACATCTAGCAAATCACGAACATGCACAAAACCTATAACATCATCAAAATCTTTGCCAATAACAGGGTAGCGAGAATACGGAAGCTCACGAATTTTCGCGGCAGCTTCTTCAAGGCTCAATGAACCATCCAAAAACTCAACATCAGCACGAGGACGCATTACTTCAGCAACAATAGTTTCAGACGCATCAAACACATCATCCAAAATAGTGCGCTCATCTTGACTTAAACGCTTATTGCTATTGACAAGCACGCGCAATTCTTCGTCAGAAACTTCGCTTTCCTTCTCATTAGGATCAAAGCCAAGAATGCGCACAAAACCGTTAGTATTCTTTCCAATAAGCCAAATTAAAGGCTTGCAAATCTTTGAGAAAACATCAACCGCCGGCACAACCGCTCGCGCAATCTGCTCAGCACGCTGCATAGCAATACGTTTTGGAACTAATTCAGAAATAACAATAGAACAGTAAGAAATAACAAGAGTTAGAAAGATTGTTGTAAGTGGACCAGCAACGTGCGAAGAAACACCCCATGAACATACAACCGGCACAACATACGGAGCTAAAGCAGACTCACCAAACGATGCAGAAAGAAAGCCAGAAAGAGTTACTCCAATTTGTAGAGCAGATAGAAAAGTGTTAGGATCGCGGGCAATTTTTGCAACTCTAGCACCACGCGCATCCTGCAATTCCATGCGATCAATTTGCGAACTTCTCAAGCTCACTAAAGCTAATTCGGTTGCCGCAAATACGGAACCAAATAGCAAAAAAATCATAATGAGTAGAATATTAAAACCAATCGCCATACTTGTTATCTTAGTTTACTTCTATGCGATATCAACAATTCTAAAATAATTATCACCATTAACGAAGATAAATTATTTATGGGCGATAAAAATATCCAGTTGGAGCTTGAGCTGTTTGCATTGATATAACGTGCAGCACAACTCCAGGATGCTGATATCCAGGAATGCCAATATTGCCTCTAGAAACGCGTGCACGAACACGCACCCATTCATGATCTTGAATTTCGCCAATATTTGATTTTTCGGCAACTAATCCAAACGGAGACATGTCGAGAATACAGCATGACATAAGCTGACGAGATACCCTAAATTGATTTGCATTCAACGTAGAATCTCTGCTGACAAAACCTGTAAGAGTAATCGCGTATCCATCATATTTTGCAGCATTATGATCGATTTCGTCATACCAGGAGCCGAAATCATCATCATCAACTGTTATCTCATGAGATTTTTCATACAATCCTGGCAAAGGATAATTTTGGCTACGAATAGCAATAGCACGACCGCCAGCATACTGGTCGAATCCATCTACACTAATATTTTGAGCGTAACGCAAAGGAACAATAATAAGTAGCGCAGGAACAACGAAAGCTACAAACATACGCCAAACATCGCGCGAAGAAACAAAAAACCATCCAATCGCAGCACATATAGACAAAATAAATAGCAAAATAGCAGTAATTAACAAATAATAATATGCTCTAGGCGTAGTAAAAAGCGTATATCTACCGCTTAAAGTAACTTTCGCAATTATGACTGCAAAAAATAGCAATAAAATAGCTTCTACCAATTGAGCTAAAGTGATTTTTTTACAAGCATTATGCTCAACACATTTTTGCTTTTTCATGCGATGAACCCCCAAGCCCAGTGAGCTAATAATGACGCTAGGAAGCACGCAAAAGCAATAGTTAATGTTAAGCGCCACACAAATTTACCACGGCAATCCTCAACGAGCATAAGCGTATTCTTTAAATCAAGCATAGGACCAAACAGCAGAAATACTAGCACCGACGACATAGGCAATGATGTTGCTAAACTTCTTGCAATTACAGCATCTGAGCTGGAGCATAGAGAGCTTGCGTACGCAATAGCCATCATTACAGGAATAGCAATGAAAACATTACTCACTTGCACGCGAGAAGCAGGATCAGCTCCGAGCCATGCGCGAATTACAGAAGCAACTATAGTTCCACATACAATAATTGGAATTAATTTTATTAAATCCTGATGTATATGCTGCACATATTTGCGAATTTGCGCAGAAATACTATGCTTTTCAATATTACTTTTTGTGAGATCACTTTCGTTATTCAATTCGCAAGAACAATGTAAAGAAGATTCGCTTTCTACTAAAATTTTCTTACGCAAAATATTGGTTTTCGAAGGGAATATAACAAAACTTAATCCAACTAATAATGCAATACCAACACCTAGAGCAATACGCATAATAGCAACAGCTGGAGCGTCAGAAAACGCATAAAATGTTGCCAATACAGATACTGGATTTACAACAGGAACTGCACATAGAAAAGTTATGGCGCACGGCAATGGTAGTTTTCTTGCAACTAAACGAGAAAACGTTGGAACGACTACACAATCACAAACCGGCATACAGACGCCGGCTAATATGGCAGCCAAGAAACCATTTGCTGTAGATTTTGGAACATGTTTCTCAATAAAATCAGCAGTTACCCAAGTTTCTACTGCAGCAGAAACAAGCACACCTATGAGCGTAAAAGGTATAGCTTGTAGCAACAATCCGGAAACACCTCGAATTGTTGTATCAACGAGAAACCAAGGATGTTGCCCTTGTAAAGCAGGAGCAGCTGCAATAATAAAAGCTACTAAAGGAGCTCCGACAAGCAAGAAAAGATAGTTCGCAGAATTAGCGGAATTTGCAGAATTTGCAGAATTTGCATCAAGCGTATCTTTAGATGATTGATTCATATCTGTAACCTAACAACGTATTAATAATTCTGTTAAAAATGCGACTACATGCTACTTAGCATGAAAGAACCTCTACTAAACCATCACTCATTCTATACCTAGCGCCAACTAGCATAAGGTTATCGTTAAAAGCGGCTTCACGAATAATTTGAGATTTATCGCAAATTTCAGCCAACATATTAGACACGTGAATGCGCTCAATATCGTCCGTGCTCAAGTCTTCTTCAATACCTGCGAGCGCAGCCGGCCCTAAAGAACGAAGCAATATTGACCCGCTAGACTCAATTATTTCGCTTGTTTCATCTTCGCCGTATTTAGAAACCAGCTTTTGCACATTCGGCAAAACGGCTTGTACAGCACCGCAATGCTCGTGTCCAAGAACAACAAGCACTTTTACTCCCAAATCGCTTACAGCGTATTCTAAAGATGCAATTACAGCATCATCAAGCACTTCGCCTGCAGTGCGGACAGAAAAAATATCACCTAAACCAGCACCAAACACAAATTCTGGAGCCACGCGCGAGTCAGCACAGGAAAGAACAACAGCTCCAGGATGCTGACCTTCAATAAGAGATAATCTCGTTTCTTCACTAAGTCCATGGCAATTTAATGAGCCTTCTGCAAACTTACGATTACCAGCTAGCATCGCGCTCCACACAGATGTAGCCAAAAGTGGATCTTCTTTTAAAAGATCTTCTTTGACTGTCTCGTGCATTATTACCTCCTTGTATTGATGCGCTTGCGCAAAGATGACAAATACAAGCTATCAACAAATTTTGAAAAACACTTCGACTTATAAAACATATTCTATCGTTACTGTGTTAAATAGAAAATATGCTATAAAAGCTAACAAAATTTATAAAATATGATTATAAAAAGAAAAGCCAACGCACAGCTAATAAAGCAGTACGAAGGCTTTTCTTAATCACATAAACTTATAAAATCATCCAGTATTCTGCAAGCCTGCAGCAACACCAGAAACAGTGCAAAGAATAAGGTAGATGAACTCTGCCTGTTGGCTTTCGCTAAGCTCTTCTTTGTCTACCTTGTTGCGAAGCTTGTGCAATGCAAGCGACTGGATTACAGACAGCGCGTCAACATAAGGCGAGCGCACGCGGATTGCCTGACCGAGCACGTGACGATGTTGCAAAGGCCACTTGTCGTCAACAATTTGCAAAACCCACTTGCGAGTAAGCTGCATTTCTGAAAGTACTTTATCACTCAAATCTTCGCGATCTCCAAGGCTTAAGTACATGCGAGCAATACGCTCATCCGTTTTAGCCAAAGACATCTCAATATTGTCAATAAAAGTACTAAACAGCGGCCACTCTTCGTAAGCGCGACGCAAAGTTTCCAAATCGCCAAACTTTTCGCAAGCAGTACCCAATCCGTACCATGCTGCTAAGTTAATGCGAGCCTGAGCCCAGGAGAACACCCACGGGATTGTGCGCAAATCATCCAACGACTTCGCACCCAAACCGCGCTTAGCTGGGCGAGAACCGATTGGAAGCAAACCAATCTCACTAAGCGGCGTAACCGTAGAGAACCATGGAGTAAAGTCATCCGTTTGCAGCAAATCAAGGAAACGCTCATGAGCTGCAACATCAAGTTTTGCAGCCATATCCGCATACTTCTTCGTCATATCAGTGTTAGTTTTCTCAACACTTGGCGAAGACTGAAGCAAAGTTGCAGAAGCAACGGATTCAACGTGACGAATAGCAAGAATTGGATTGCCATATCGTGCGAAAATAACTTCGCCCTGCTCAGTAAGCTTGAAGCGGCAGTTGACGGAACCAACTGGCTGAGCAAGCACTGCACGGTTTGCAGGACCGCCACCGCGACCAACAGCACCGCCGCGGCCGTGGAACAGTGTCAAATCAATATCGTGCTTCTTAGCCCACTGAGCAATGCGCTCCTGAGCAGAATGCAAAGCAAGCGTTGCGGAAGTAGGACCAGCATCCTTGGAAGAATCCGAGTAGCCAAGCATAACTTCCATCTTGCGGCCAGTAGCCTTAAGACGAGCTTGCACTTCAGGAATTTTAATAATCTCCTCAAGCACATTTACAGAGTTTTGCAAATCTTCCAACTGCTCAAACAGCGGAATGACGTCGATTGTTGGCGCATCCTGTGGGTGAGCGAAAGCAAGACGATTTAGCTCAAATACGTCACGTACATGCTGAGCAGATTTTGCGAAGGAAATAATATAACGTCGAGCAGCGCGCATACCGTTGCGCTTTTGAATTGCTCCTAAGGCGCGGAACGTATCGAGTACTTCACGAGTCATTGGCTGAAGCGGACCGCGTTCGCCATGCAATCCATGTTCGCGAATATCTTCCAAAGCGCGAGAATGCACGAGAGAATGCTGACGGAATTCCATTTCAACCATGTGGAATCCAAAGGTTTGCGCTTGCCAAATCAAATCCTGCAAAGGACCATATGCAGCACGAGGATCTCCGCCTTCTGCCAAAGAGCGTTGCACAATTTGCAAATCCTCAATGAAATCTTCGCAAGAATGATACATCAAATCCGTATCGCGGCTAATAGTGCGATGCAAACGGTCAGCCATTACCAACATTACTGCACGATGTGGCTCACTATTAGAAACGTCTGAAGCGTTTTCTGTAAGCTGTTCGCTCATTTCGCGCTGACGATTCCATAATTCAAGCAACTCCACGCTTGGAGGAGTTGTGCGAGTTTCCATAGTTAAGCACTTGCCAACTTCGCGCGTGCGATTCTCCAAAGCTGCAAGCACGTGATCGCTAAACTTTCGAGCGACTTGACGGCTCACTTTAGCTGTCACATTAGGATTGCCATCTCGATCTGAACCAATCCAGCTTCCTGGATGGAAGAATGCAGGGCAACGCGGAGGAACTAATCCAGCCTTCTTACCAAGCAGCCAATCGTCAAATCGACGATACACGACTGGAATCGTGTCAAACAAAGTGGCGTCAAAAATGTCAAGAATAGTATCCGCTTCTTCAACCGGAGTCGGCTTCTTTAAAGCAATCGGAGAAGTACGAAGAAGCGCATCAATTTCGTTATAGAGACGACGATAATTTTCGCGCTTATCAGATCCACCTAAACGATGATGTTCGCTTAATAATTGCGAAATTCTGCGAATCTTACCTGCAACGGCTTTACGACGAGCTTCGGTTGGGTGCGCGGTAAATACAGGATGAAACTCAAGCTTTGCAAGCAATTCTTTCGCTTCAGCAGGGCTCATTTCAGTGAGCAACTTGTGATAAGCACAAGTTAGTTCGTTAACTGGATCAACAGGCAATGAATCTTCAACTTCACATTCACGCTGATGAAGTACAGAAACACGATAATTTTCCTCGCACAAATTTGCCAAGTGGAAATATGTTGCGAAAGCACGAGCTAAAAGCTGCGTATCGTGCAAATTCATTCCGTTGAGCCTGCTAACAGCTTTACTTAAGCCATCATCTGCAGTTACTTTTGCGTCTACCATTTGCGCAAAATGAGCCGCACTAGCTTCTACAGCATTCAAACGCACATCGTCGAATACTGCTAATAATTTTTCATCGAATTCGCCAAGAACATCGCGAAGAATATGCAAGCACAAATCCATGTCTTGCTTAAGTGATGCTGGAAGGTCACGCTCCTCTGGGCCTTTTCGCCCTAAACCAGACGTAACAATAGTTGCGTCTGCCGGAGTAACCTGCTGATTTTCTGTTGCCATCAGACCTCCTTACGCCAGACTAAGGTTGCTTGGTCGTCTGACTTCCGCAGCTCCTCCGCGGTTATGTAGGTCAGAAGTTGCAAGCCCACAGCCTTGTTTCCAGCGAGATACCAAGTTAATTGTGAAACTACCACCGGACGTAGTAAAGAATGCTGATTTATCAACAAAATATAACTCGGCAACGGGGTTGCGTATACTAAAAAATTGTGAGTACAGCAGAGAATAATATTGAGAATAATGAATACGACAACAGCATCAACAACTGCGATTGCGATAAGCCTGAAATTCTTTCGACTGGTCATATAGTCGGAAAACCTTCTGGGCGTTTTCATACTCATGCTATTCCACTCGATATGGACGATGTTGAGCGAGATTGGGATAAGCCAGTTACACAAGCAGGAATTGCTGCAAAATCGAGTATTATTATTCGCGTCGGTGCGCTCGGCTTAGGAGCAGGCACAGGAAGCTACCGAGTTCGCGAGCTTATGCACAGAATCGGCGAACCAATGGGTGTACATGTGCGCGCGGACGTGAATCTCACAGATATTGAAGCAACTTGTACTGATAAGCATGAGCGAATTACTGAAGTTGTAGATCTTCCAACCACAGGTGTTAACACTGAGCGCATTTGGCTTCTAGAACATTTTGCAGATTGGTTTAACGTCAAGCTTGGAAACGATTCTTTATATCACTCTAAAGCTGCTGTTTCTAAGGAATTAGTTGACACATTGCAAGCGAGCGACGACGAACATACCATTGTACAAACAGCTAAGCAGTCTGAAGAAAATGCTACTAAAATTGCAAAAAAGAAAGCGTTGCAAGAAGCTATAAAAAAAGAAAAACCACGCGGCATTTTTGCATTACAGCCAGAAAGTGCTTATGCTGAACATTTTTCACACGTAAACACATCCAGTAGTAATGGCGAGCCTAAAAATAATCATCCTCTTACGGTTAGAGAAGTACATGACCGTCTTGATTTGATTAAAAATAGGAAACCGCTATACAAACCGTGGTTTGCTGGTCTTGCTTCGGCAGTTGCTTGCGCATCCTTTGCGTTCTTGCTTGGCGGCGGCATTTACGACATGATTGGTGCTTTTATTGGAGCAGGAATCGGTCACTATATTCGTCGCAGAATGTTTATGAAGCATCTAAACCAGTTTGTAGTTACATTCGTAGCTGTTGCAATAGGTGCACTATCATGCATTGGGGCTTTACGTCTTATTGGCTTCTTTGACCCTAGCGCGCTCAATCATACAACTGCATATATTGGCTCAGTGTTGTTTGTTATTCCTGGATTCCCTCTTATTACAGGCGGTTTAGATATTGCAAAAATTGATTTCCCTTCAGGAATTCAACGACTTTGTTACACAATGGCTATTATTTTGATGGGAACTCTTGCGGGATGGACAGTTGCAAGCCTTGTACATCTCAATCCTCAAGGCTTCCCTCCTCTCGGATTAAATCCTTGGCTTAACGCAGTTCTTCGACTTATTACAGCTTTTGCCGGAGTATGGGGCTTCTCAGTTCTATTTAATTCTCCACAACGAATGTGCTTAGTTGCTGGCGTTATTGGCGCTATTACTGACACATTGCGTTTAACTATGACAGATTTTGGAGTTGCTGCCGAAATTGCAGCTTTCAGCGGTGCTTTATTGGCAGGTTTGCTAGCTTCTGCTTGGAGAACTATCGTTCGTCACGGATTAGCGCCTCAATATTTGGGTTATCCACGAATAGGTCTTACGGTTCCATCTATCGTAATTATGGTTCCTGGACTTTATATGTATCGCGCAATGTTTTATCTTGGTCAATTTCACACGCTTCCAGCGTTAGACTGGACTTTCCGCGCTTTCATGGTAATTATTTGCTTACCTATTGGTCTTGCTGTAGCACGCGTTATTACAGATAAAAGCTGGCGTTACGACGTGTGATGTTCTAAGTTTCAGTTCGTTAATTTTTAACAAAAAGCCGCTTACAAGTTTTCTTGCGAGCGGCTTTATTTTTTATTAATTTACTTATTGAAATTTAATTAATACTTCATTCCCATAGCATCTCGCACTTGGGAAAGCGTTTCTTCTGCAATAGCATTTGCACGCTTATTGCCATCATGCAAAATGTCTCGAACAGTATCCATATCTTTTGCAAGTTCTGCACGACGCTCACGGTGAGGTGCCAAGAAATTATTTACATTTTCAATTACGTAAGCTTTCAATGCGCCAGCACCAGCGTTACCAATTTCTTCAGCAATCTCTTTAGGATCCCTACCTGTAACTAAACCTGCAGTAGTAAGAAGTGCAGAAACTTGCGGACGAGTTACTGGATCAAAAGTAATCATCCTCTCAGAATCAGTTGGACTCTTCTTAATTAATTTGGCAGTTTCTTCGGCAGTAGCCCCGAGCATAATCGAGTTACCGTAAGATTTGCTCATCTTTCGTCCGTCCAATCCTGGAATTTCAGGAGCATCAGACAAAATTGCTGCTGGCTCTGGGAACACTGGATTCTTTTTTGCGTATCTCTCATTAAAACGACGCGCAATTGTACGAGTGATTTCAACGTGCGGCAAATTATCTTTACCAATCGGCACAACATTAGCTTTGCAGAACAAAATATCGCAAGCTTGGTGCACTGGGTACGTAAGAAGCAATCCGGTTAAAGCATGTCCAGATGATTCCATTTCCGACTTTACAGTAGGATTCCTGTGTAATTCTGCTTCTGTAACAAGCGAAAGGAAAGGCAACATAAGCTGATTTGCTGCAGGAACTGCGGAATGAGTAAATATCATTGTTTTTTCAGGATCAATTCCGGCAGCCATATAATCCAGCACTAAATTCAAAACATTATCTTCAATATGCTCAGTGGTGTCACGATCAGTAATTACTTGATAATCTGCAATAATAATATTGGTTTTTACTCCGCGCTGCTGCATTGCAACACGCTCACGAATAGATCCAAAATAATGTCCTAAATGCAAACGACCAGTTGGGCGATCTCCAGTAAGCATAGTAAAAGACGAAGGGCTAGCTTGTAACTTTTCAAGCGTTGCATCTGAACGTTTACGCGCTGCAAGGAAGCTTGCGCTCATCTCATTACCAGCAGCTGTAACCTGTGCTTCTTCCGGCATTTTAGGCTCCTTAATTGTGCGTATTTTTACGCTGAAAATATGGCTTTTATGGTAAAAGTTTACACAGACAATATACTCGGTTGCGGTTAAGTGGTACGCTCTTGTGTGATGAACTGATTGTTACTTAATTTTTAGAGGGGGTCAGATGGGCCGCGGACGACAGAAGGCAAAGCAACAGAAAATTGCCCGTAAGCTCAAATACCTGACGACCGATACGGATTATGACGAGCTTGCTAAGGAACTTAATTCCAGCGAACCCGGACAAGGATCCTTCGATCCATTTGCGTCGAGCGAAAGCTATGAGGAAGATACATATCTTCCAGAAGAGAATGACACAGATCAAGAAAATGATGTCGTTGATGCTTCAAACGAAGATGATTTAGACGAGTATGCCAAGTGGGCTGCGGAAGCAGCTGCAAAAGCCGTTAGCAGCGAAAACTCTTCTACAAACTCGGGAGCGCACACGCCAGCGCATCATCATATCCCTATGCCAATTCCAAACTTCATACACAAACACGACAATTAAAAATTAAATTTATTAAAATTATTTTATTTACGTATCCTGGGCATTCGAAATACTGTTTGCCCAGGATATTTGTAAATACACGCTGTAAATACGCAATTAAGCTACAATAAAGTCAACTTACAGCGGCAAAATATCGCTTAAATCATCACGCTCGCCAATTGCACTTATGTTGCCAAAGTCCTGTTCCTGATGCCATTTAGTAACACCACTCGCTAATCTAAGCCATACTTTAGGCTCAAGTTCAATAACATCTGGCGGTGTGAGATTATGCGGATCCGAAGCTGGTCCTTCCAAAATTTTTACTGCACCAAAAGGCGCAACCCTTACTTCTACTGCGCACCCAGGCACTTTATTCTCAAGAAGATATAGCGAATATCTAACCGCTAAAGCTTCGTCGTTTAAAGAGATATTTAAAATATTACTATTTATTTGCATGGCTTCTATGCCATTGCCAAGTGCTTTAATAGCAGATTCACGCCAGAATTGCCAAGCACATTGTCCTCGTTTTATATCTCGTTCAAGTATTACTGACATATTTTTATTATCTTCTAAACAACCTACTTTCAGCAATATATTTGTATTAAGACGTTATATACAAATATTTAAAGGGATTAGGTTGTGGTATTCTTGGGGCTATCGTGTGCATTCACATGCCTCTTGTAGTTATCTTCAAAAGTTATCTGCAAAATGGTGATGGTTTAATTGCCTAAACACAAAGTTTTAGGCTGCACACTTTTAGGAAATATATCAAACGGCACAAGGAGTCAAATATGACTAAACACGTCGCGCCGAAAGCCAAAACTACTGCGACGGCATTTGCCAAAGAACTTCAAGAGCACCTCAAGTACACCCAGGGTGTAACGCCAGAGCAGGCCACTACGGCAGATGTGTATGTTGCCGCTGCTACCGCAGTTCGTCGTCACTTGATGGACTCTTGGATGCAGACTCAGCATGACATGGTTAATGGCAACACCAAGGCTGTGGGCTATTTGAGCGCAGAGTTCTTGATGGGTAAGCAGCTTGAGAACGCTTTGTTGAACGCTGGTCTTACTGACCAATTCAATAAGGCTGTTACTAAGCTTGGCTTCGATCCAAAAGCTGTTATCGATGCCGAGTATGAACCAGGTTTAGGTAACGGCGGTTTGGGTCGTCTCGCAGCCTGCTTCATCGATTCACTCGCCTCTATTGGCGTTCCAGCATTTGGCTACGGCATCCAGTATCGTTACGGCATCTTCAAGCAGCGCTTTGATGAAGAAGGTAAGCAGGTTGAAACCCCTGATTACTGGCTTAGCAACGAAGAGCCATGGGGTCACATTGATTATGGTCGTGACCAGCGCGTCAACTTCGGTGGTGAAGTTGTAGAGGAAAACGGCAAGCGCGTTTGGAAGCCAGCTTGGTCTGTTCGCGCAGTACCAGTTGACTACATGGTTCCAGGTTATAATTCTGGTCGCGTAAATACTCTTCGTTTGTGGACCGCTAAGTCTTACGATGAGTTTGATTTGCTCACCTTCAACAAGTCCGAGTACTTGGATGCTGTAAAGCCACAGGTTGCAGCAGAAAACATTTCTAAGATTCTTTACCCAGAAGATTCCACTCCAGAAGGTAAGGCTTTGCGTCTTGAGCAGCAGTACTTCTTCGTAGCTGCTTCTATTCATGATGCAATCCGCGTATTCTACCCAGGTCAGGATAAGCCGGATCTCACTACCTTCCCAAGCAAGATTAACTTCCAGTTGAACGACACTCACCCAGTTATCGGCATTCCAGAGCTTATGCGCGTTCTTATGGACGAGTACGGCTACGATTGGAACACCGCTTGGGGTATCACCACCAAGACCTTCAACTACACTTGCCACACCTTGCTTCCAGAAGCTTTGGAAGTTTGGCCAGCCAAGCTTATTGGCGAACTGTTGCCACGCCACCTTGAAATCATTCAGGGCATTAGCGAGCAGTTCCGCAACGAGCTTCGCGGTAAGGGCGTTGCTGAGGATCAGGTTGAGCGCATGCGCATCGCTACCGACGCTGACGAAAATGGCGAAGGTGCTGTAGTTCGCATGGCTTACTTGGCTACCTACGGCGGTTCTTACGTTAACGGTGTTGCTGAACTTCACTCTGAGTTGTTGAAGGATGTCACTTTGAAGGACTTCTCCAGCGTTTACCCAGATAAGTTCAAGAACGTTACTAACGGCGTAACTCCTCGTCGTTTCGTGCGCTTGAGCAACCCACGCATGTCTGCTCTTATTACTGAGGGCTTGGGCACAGACGCATGGCAGGGTAATTTGGAGCTTCTCGAAGGCTTGAAGCCATTGGCTGACGACAAGGCGTTCGTTAAGAAGTTTGCTGAAGTTAAGAAGCAGAACAAGCTTGCCTTCGTTGATTTCGCAAAGCAGAAGTATGGCTTTGAGATCAACCCAGACACAATGTTCAACACCATTGTTAAGCGTTTGCACGAGTACAAGCGCCAGTCCATGAAGATCCTCCAGGTTATCTCCACATACGCTGGAATCAAGAATGGCACAATCGACGTAGACAAGATGCTTCCACGCACCGTGTTCTTCGGCGCTAAGTCTGCTCCAGGCTATGCTATGGCAAAGCTTACGATTCAGCTCATCAACAATGTTGCTCGCGTTGTGAACAACGACCCAGCTTGCAAGGGCAAGCTCGCAGTGTTCTTCCCACCAAACTACAACATTGAACTTGCTATGAACTTGATTCCTGCAACCGATTTGGATGAGCAGATTTCTCAAGCTGGTAAGGAAGCTTCTGGCACTGGTAACATGAAGTTCGCTTTGAACGGTGCTTTGACTGTTGGTACTCTCGATGGTGCAAATGTTGAGATTCGCGAGCGCGTTGGTGCTGAGAACTTCTTCCTCTTCGGCATGACCGTTGACGAGGTTGAGAAGCTCTACGCTGAAGGCTATGATCACGGCGGCTCCCGTAAGTACTATGAATCTGATCCTCGCTTGAAGACTGCTGTGGATATGGTTGCTGACGGCACCTTCTCCAACGGCGACAAGAGCGTGTATGAGCCACTCGTTAACGATTGGCTTACCCATGATTACTTCATGGCAATGGCTGACTTCAGCTCTTATATGGATATTCAGGCTCAGATTGAGGAAACTTACCGCGATCCAATGAAGTGGGCTCGCATGGCAGTCTTGAACGTAGCCAACTCTGGTTACTTCTCTTCTGACCGCTCTATCGAAGATTACCTCGATCGCATTTGGCACACTGGTGCTCTTCCAACACCTGTTGCTGAGTAATTGAGTATTCTCCAATAGCAATACATAGAAAATAAAAGGCGGAGGCTGTTAATCAGTTTCCGCCTTTTTGTGTAGATTTTAGTTAAATTGCATGTAAGACAAACGCTTTTGTTTGCAACAATTCTTTAGTAATTACAAATAAAGGCGACTACGAATATACGCAATCGCCTTTATTTTGGACTGTATAAAGCAAATGTCACTTATGCCTCAGCGGCAGGAGTATCGTTAGCTTCTTTCTCTTCTTTTTCTAACCCTAGGTCAATTGGCGAAGAACTGTTCTCCCATGGTTCCTCCCAAGGGTCATAATCAGGATTATGCTGCTTGTACACATACAACGCAGCAATACCTGCGAGCAGTGCTCCGAAGAGCAGTGCAAAGAACTTCCAACCGCCAGAGGATCTGTTCTCCATGATGGCTCCTTTCCGGTTAAGCTGACCTGCTCGTCCAAGTCAACAATCTATACCGCTTTTTGTCGCGTAATAACTATCATAGTTGCTTTTCTTCAGAGTTGCATCTTTTTTAAATAATGTTATTGATTAAATTTGTGAAGTAAAACCGATATCATAAGCATATGCACAACTTTGATATTAAAAATATTTTAAATAATATAAGACTTCGTTTTAACACAACCACAGCCATTTTAGTATATTCATGCATTTTTATTTGGATATTGGAAATGGTACTAAACTTTGCATATCCAAATTATTATTCGACTCTAATAAGCTATACTGCGTTTCTTCCAATTACTGCGTTACAAACACCTTGGACTTGGTTCACATCAATGTTTGTTCACGCACCAAATTTAACCCATATTTTCTTCAATATGCTATGTCTTTGGTCGCTCGGAGTTGAATTAGAACGATTCTTCGGTAAATGGAAGTTTTTTGGATTGTATTTAATATCCGGCTTTGGCGGAAGCGTAGCTGATATCGTATGGTGCAAACTCACTAATAATTGGTTCGTTGCTTCATACGGTGCTTCGGGAGCTATTATGGGGCTTATAGGTGCACTTCTCGTAGCACAATGGCGACTAGGAGAAAACATGCGAGGAACAATTATTTGGATTGCTATTACTCTCGCTATGCCAATTATTGTACCTAATATCGCTTGGCAATCACACGTTGGAGGCTTAATTTCAGGTACTGCAATTGCAGCATTGCTCGGAGTACAAAATCCGCTACTTAAAAAAGCTTCGTTTAATACGCGTTTCTTAGTATATTTTGTATCACTATTTGCTATTCTCACTGCTTGTGCAATGTTTTGTTTGAAGGCATAATTTGTTAAATTACACGTGTGTAGTTTTCCACCAATGTGCACAGGATTGTGTATAAGTTGTGCCTAAATTGGTGACAACTATATAAGTTATCCACATAGTTAATCACAAACGTTGATAACTTGCCTTTTTCAAACCTGTGCACAAGTGTATAAGAGTTATCCACAATTTAAGTTTTTTGTGGACTAAACTATCGACTACATAATTTTAACCTTTACTTGCTCTAAAATTTTCTACACCTCAACAAGGAATGAGATTCATGCCTACACTTCAAGTTCCAAAAACAATCGAACCAGCAAACGCTTCTACACTCACTTTTATTAAAGAAAACGCACAATTGTCACCAAGCAAAGCTGCTCTTAAAGCACCACGCAACGCAAATATCGACATACCTTTTGCAATTAACCAAATAGCAGGTAGACAGATTGCGCAACAAAAACTACCGAAATGGGCTTCCTGCAACGAAGTTATATACCCTGCGCATATTTCTATGGAACAGTGTTCTTCTCAATCAACAGCACAATACAAAGCAAATGTTGCAAAAGAATTACTCAACAAATTAAATTCAGAAAATTTTAGTAGCACACTTGTGGATCTTACTGGCGGCTTTGGCGTTGATTGCGCAATAATGTCTGAAGTTTTCGATTCTGCTATTTGTATTGAACAGCAAAACGAACTTTCTAGCATTGCACATCACAATATGAATGCACTTGGTATTACAAACGTAAAATGCTACAACAACAATAGCCTTGATGCACTCAAAAATATTCCTAAGTCAACGATAATATACGTCGATCCAGCTCGTCGTAACAAACAAGGATCTCGCACATACGCTATTGAAGATTGCACTCCAAACGTATTAGATCTTAAAAATCAATTGCTCACTAAAGCAGAAATAGTGATTATTAAACTTTCTCCAATGCTTGATTGGCACAAAACAGTTAGCGATTTTAGTGGCAATGTAGAAGCCGTACATATAGTCGCACATAGTAACGAGTGCAAGGAACTATTGATAATACTCAGCAACTCTCAGCACACAAAAGTACCAGTATATTGCGCAAACGATGATCAGATAACTGTTGTACAAGCAACTTACAATACTTCAACAAATCAGGTATCAATACAGCCTGAATCAAATGTTTTAAATAATAAAGAAGAAAATAATAAAAAATATGAAAATTTAGATATAAATAACTGGCAAGAATGGTCGCAATACGTTTATGAGCCAAATGCAGCAATCATGAAAGCTGGCTGTTTTTCATTGTTAGAAACTCAATACAATATACAACAAATCAGTGCGAATAGTCATGTTTACGTATCGGAAGAATACTACTCAGAATTTCCAGGAAAAATATGGAAAATTGAAAATATATGCAGCATGAATAAACGCGAAATAAAACAAACTTTTGATGATATCACTCATGCAAATATTGTTACTCGTAACTTTCCAATACCTGTAGAAGCATTACGCAAAAAATTAAACCTACAAGATGGCGGAAATACAAGAATTATTGCAACAACTGATAGCAATAAAAATCATATACTTATTCGAGCAGTAGCAGCACCAAAATAAAAAGTAGCTACGCAACATTTGCATAGCTACTTTTAAAACATATTAAGCAGTTTGTTTTACAGACTAACGCCACCACATTGTCATAATGAATCCAGTCATTACTATTACTAATGCAATAACTAAATTCCATGCACCAATTCCAGGAATTGGAAGCACAGGGTTCAAATAATAAACAACAGCCCAAATTAATCCAACGACCATTAATGTGCAGAACAGCGGCACAAACCATGCAGCATTAGCTTTTGTGCCTTTAATGCTTTCTTCGACACGTCGCCTATTTTCAGCTTGTCTCTGCATCATTTGCTGAATCTGTGGAGAAAGCGCTGCTTTATCCGCAGTAGCATTCAACACTGCTTCAACTTCGTCCATAGGAACGCCATAAGTATTCTCATTTGACGTATCGCTCTTCTTTGCAGCGTCGTCAGCTGCAGTCGTGTGCAATTCTTCATCAGCCATAACTGTAACTCTCCAATCAATCGGCTACACGCTATAATAGTGGTTACACTCGAACGCGTGAAGGATGAAGATAAAATATGGCTAAGAGAACTGGGAAACATCGTGCTCAACACTCGCTGTTAAGCAGTTTTGCTGTTGCCGTTGCAGTATTTCTTACCGGCTATTTATTCGTTCTTAACTTGCGCGTAAACCGCTCTGCTTTTGTGACTTCTAATACGAGTCAAATGGTTGAAAGAAATTCACAGCGCACAAAAAATTTACGAGAAGATATAAAATCTTTAGATTCTAAAATTAATTTACTTAATAAAACGCTTGGTAGCAGCACTAGTGAAGGAAAAGAATCTTCTGATACTGGAAGTAGTACCGTACTTCCAAAACTTGAAGGACCTGGAATTGTTGTAACTCTCAACGACTCTCCTCTATGGAAAGGCGCAGTTAATGGTTCCGGAACATCCGGAACCATTAATGATTACGTAATCCACCAGCAAGATATTGAAGCTGTAGTAAATGCTTTGTGGCGCGGCGGAGCAGAAGCAATAACTATTCAGGATCAGCGAGTATTATTTAACTCCGCAGTTGTTTGTATTGGTAACGTTCTTATGTTGCAAGGTCATCAGTACTCGCCACCGTATAAAATATCTGCTATTGGTCCAATGGATAGCATGGTTGATGCTCTAAACAATTCACCAGCCATACACACCTACAAGGAGTATGTAAGTTCGTTTGGATTAGGATGGAAAGTGGAGAAAAAGAATAATCTGCGATTCCCTGAAGCATCGGCTTTGTTGCAACCATTAAGGTACGCAACAGTTCCTAAAGTGCTAAACAAATAAAATATGTTGCAAAGTCTTCATACATCAATAAAGGAGTAGCACACTATGCAATCTGCTAATATGCAGGAAGGAAAAACGAAGCGTAGCAGCTCGAATTTCTGGTGGCAAGCCGCTGGAATTATTGGCGAACTGTTGATAGCTTTTGCAGTTATTTGCGCATTGTACATTGCATGGCAAATGTGGTGGACTGGAGAGCAGGCTGAGCACACTCAAGTAGAGGCACGTCAAGCAATATCTTGGCAAAACCCAAAAACTGGTGATAAAACGAAGATTGCTTTACCACAGAATACTGACCCACCTGCTTTAAGCAAACCAAAGTCTGAAGACCTTGTAGCTCGTTTATACATACCACGTTTTGGAAATCAGTGGGAACGAAATGTTGTAGAAGGCATTACGCCAGACATCTTAAGCAAGCGTGGTTTAGGTCATTATCCAACCACACAAATGCCTGGTGCAATAGGTAATTTTGCAGTAGCAGGTCACCGAAATGGTTATGGTCAGCCATTGGGAGATGTAGACTTACTGAAGCCTGGCGACGCAATAGTAGTTCGTACAAAGGATTATTGGTTCGTCTATAAGTACACTTCTTACAAGATTGTTACACCAGATCACGGTGAAGTTATTGATGCAAATCCTGATCATCCTGGTGAGAAACCAACAAAACGTATGCTTACTCTTACAACGTGCGAACCTAAGTATACTGCTGCAACTCATCGCTGGATTAGCTACGCAAAATTCGCTTATTGGGCAAAGATTAGCGATGGCATTCCAAAAGAACTTTCTACTATTGATGAGCAAGGAAAAGTGAAGTTTATTAACAATGAGCAACAATCTCTAGTTTCTCGTCTTTCTTCACTAGTGCCAGTTATGGTGGTTGTTTTATTAGTGTATATGATGATTTTCGTAGCAGGAGCAATTGCTTGGCAATGGCCAGAACTTCGCGCTATTCATTCTGGATTAAAGAAAAAGCCTGATGCAAGCATTTTTGGCGGTCTTTTGCGCATACAACCAGGTATTACAGCGATTCGTTGGATTCTTTCGATTCTGATTTATTTCTTCATTGTATTAGCATTATTCCAGTGGATTTTCCCTTGGGGCGCATCTACAATTCCATTCCTTCAGCAGATGTCTAATTACTCAACAACTGTATGATAACGGGTTAAGTAGTAAGTTTTAAATATTCTTACGATTGCTTTAAAACTTACAAAATAAAAACATTTAAGGCGATTGCGTATGAAGCGCAGTCGCCTTTTGTTTATATTAATAAAATAAAAGCCTATAGAAACACATAAAATAACGCATTGCTGTAAAACTATGTCTAAATAAACAAACATATCTTAAACAGCTATTTTTTCGTTTTATCACATACTTTGCAACCTAATATAAGTCTATTTATGCAGATCTATTTTCACGCATCAATTTTTATAAGTAATATACGAATTTTATTAGAGATACAAACATTAGAGATACAAAAATGCTGCTTGTTCTACTTTTCTTGTAGAACAAGCAGCATATACATTATTTTTTACAGACTTAATCTAATACAAATCTAAATCAGTCTGAATCAGATGAAGAACCAAGGCTTGGACGTGTAACTAATGTAATCGCTTTGCCCTTCTCAACCTTGCTTCCTGCTTCCTCAGACATGCTCATGACTATATCGTCATCTTTTGCCATTGAATCAGATACTACTCTCAAACCTTTTGCTTCAAGTATTTTCTTCGCCTGTTTGAAGGTAACAGTACCAAGATCTATACTAGGAACTTCAACTTTTGAAGCACCTTGAGAAACATACACAGTAATAGAGCTGTGTGGTTTAACAGAGGAACCAGACGACGGATTTAGTCGAGTTACAGAACCTTCAGGCACATTATCTGAATCTTCCTTAACTACATCCGTAGTAAAACCAAAATTCTCTAATTGGCTAACCACAATGTCTTTGCTTTGACCAACAAGACCGTCAGGAATTTTAGTTAAACCGGATGCAATATATAAAGTAATTAACGTACCCTTATCAGCAAACGAATCTGCGTCAGGATCTGTGCGAGTTACATGATCTTTCTTAATATCTGCACTATCTTCTACTCGAACATTAGCAATCTTAAACCCAGCACGCTCAAGCATTTTACGAGCAGCTTCTTGCGTTTTACCACTTACATCTGGCACGCGAGTTGATTGTGGTCCAACCGAGAACCATACAGTCACCTTGGATCCAGAAGCAACATGCTCACCTCCACGCGGTGATTGCTTAGTAAAAGTTCCCTCAGGTTGAGAAGAATGATCATCTTCACGAATATCTGGAACCAAACCAAGTGCACGCAACTTTTCACGAGCAGCATCCTGCGTTGTTGTCTCCATAAATGTTGGAACTACAACATCTCCAGTAGCACGACTTCGATTGAGCATAAACAGCACACCCAGAAGAACTAATACTGTTACTAATACTCCAACTATAGATCCGATTACTACTCGTTTACGACGTTGCGCTTGCATTGTTGCTCTTTGTGACGCGCGCGTGCTAGGAGAAAATGCAATATTTGCAGATTCAACTTGACCAGTAATAGGATTGAACGATTGAGTTGCAGCACCATCTGTCATGCCCATAGCCATAGTTGCAGCATCCTGTTCAGCCTGTTTACGCGCCTTCATATTAGCTAAATCAGTCAATGGGTTAAACGCTGCTGCAACAGGCACTCCACCGTTCATAAACGCTAGAATGTCATTCTTAAACTCTGATGCTGTGGCATATCTATTTTGTCTATCTTTTGCCATTGCTTTAGCACAAATCTTGTCCCACATAGCAGGCATGCCTGGAACAAGTGTGCTAAGAGGTGTCGCCACTTCTGAAACATGCTGATATGCGATGGCAACAGCTGAATCTCCAATAAAAGGAGGACGTCCAGTTAGCATTTCATACAGCACACATCCTGCAGAATACAAATCAGAGCGCATATCTACTTGTTCACCACGAGCCTGCTCTGGAGACAAATATTGTGCTGTTCCAACAACACCTTGAGACTGTGTCATAGTTGTTGCAGAATCGTCAAGAGCACGAGCAATGCCGAAGTCCATTACCTTCACCATGCCCTGCTCGGAAATCATAATATTTCCAGGCTTAATATCGCGGTGAATAATACCCATTCTGTGTGAGTACTCTAAAGCATTGAGCACGCCAAGCATAACTTGTTCAGCGTCTCTCTGACTTAAAGCTCCATTCATTTTTAGAATATCGCGTAATGTTTTACCTTTAATGTATTCCATTACAAGATACGGTAAACGCTCTTCTAAGCCATTTTCTGCTATAACAGATTCTTCTCCAGAATCATAAATATTCACAATATTAGGATTGTTCATCTGCGCAATGGCATGCGCTTCCCTGCGGAATCGCGAAAGGAAAATCTCATCGTTCGCTAAATCAGAACGCATGATTTTCACAGCAACTGTACGACCTAAGCGCTTATCAACAGCAACACGCACTTCCGCCATGCCGCCGCGGCCAATAAGCTCCCCTAATTCGTATCGACCATTCGCTAATAAGGTGGGCATTGTGGTATTCATTGCTGCTCCTTGCGATCATTGGTATTAAAAATATTAATAATATTTACTTGGTTTTGCGGCATACTTTTAATACATCTTCGTTGTCGCAAATTTGTAGAAAGTACTCCTGTTGTATTGTTGAAGGCTGTTTCTTGATCTAGCAGTCTGCGCTCAATACGAGATAATACTTTCGACACAACTAATGCATCTTTTGGACGATCTTTTGGATTCTTTGCAAGCATAGACATAATAAACTGTTGTAATTGCAAATCAACATTTTCTGGCAAAGGTGGTACAGGATCATTAACATGTGCAGCAGCAATATCTACCGGCGTTGCTCCAGTAAACGGACGATGTCCGCACAAACCTTCATATGCCACAACACCTAACGAATAAATATCAGATTGTGCAGTAGCTTGTTCACCTTGTGCTTGTTCTGGAGAAATATATTGAGCTGTTCCAACTACCATGCCATCTTGAGTGATCTGTTCTTGGTCACTGGAATATGACACACCAAAATCTGTGATTTTCACATTGCCAGTATCAGAAACCATAATATTTGCAGGTTTTACATCGCGATGAATTACGCCATGAGAATGAGCTACAAAAAGTCCTCGAGCTGTTTGAATAAGAATAGGAAGTAACTTGGTAGGATCAATTATTTTTTCTTTATGATACAAATCTGCCAATGATTTACTTGGCACATATTCCATAATTAGGAATCCAATACCATCGTGCTCATAATAGTCAAATAATGCTGCAATATTAGGATGCGCTAAATTTGCTGAATTATGCGCTTCAGCACGAAGACGACGTAATTTTGCTTCAACGTTTACGGTATCTGTACGTAACGCCTTAATGGCAACAATTCGCCCAAGTTGAATATCAAAGCCTTTCCAAACTTCTCCCATACCGCCTTGAGCAAGGCGGCGATCAAGTCTATAACGATGATGAACTAACTGTCCTTCAACGAGTTTCATTGTTTAAGCGCCTCCTCCATCACTTGTCGCATAATAGGTCCTGCCGCGTAACTACCAAATGTACTTGTGTTATGTACTATAACCGCTATAGCTATTCTAGGATTTTCAGCAGGAGCAAATCCAATAACCCAACCATTAGCAGCTTGATTATACATTCCAATCTGTGCAGTACCTGTTTTAGCCGCAACATGAATATTAGGTAAAGCAAGATTAGGATTTTCTTTTGTAACAACAGCCTGCATCATAGAAGTTAATTTAGATGCACTGTCACTACTCATTACTTGGTTCATAACGGTTGGTCTAGTTTGTGACAATACTGACAAATCGCTAGATCTTACACAATCAACAAGAGTAGGCTTCATCAATGTTCCATTATTTGCAATAGCTGCCGCAATCATAGCGTTTTGCAAAGGTGTAACCTTAGCATCACCTTGACCTATTGATTCCAGAGCTAGTCTATCTGGAGTTGGCTTAATAGAAAAAGTAGATTTCACGGATCGTATTGGGAATCCAGTAGAATCAGAACCATCAATAGGCAGCGAATCGAAGAATCCAAACTTTCTTGCCTGCTTTACAATTACGTCAGATCCTAAAGAATTACCCAATTGAGCAAAAGCAGTATTAGACGAATATGCTAAAGCATCCTCAAAAGATATTTTTCCATCAACGCCATTCGCTTGGTAAGTGACATTTGTAAGAGACGTCTTGGTTCCAGGCAAAACATAGCTCGCACCAGCAGGTATTTTCGTATCAGGCTTGTATTTTCCAGATTCTAATGCTGCTGCTGCAACAACAGTTTTGAACGTAGAGCCAGGAGCATAAAGCTCAGAAACAGCACGATTCAGCATAGGATTTGACACATCTGATGTTATTCTCTCATACGATTTATTTACTTCATTAATATTGTGAAGAGCAAGATCATTCGGATCATAACTTGGAGTGCTTACCATGGCGCGAATTCTTCCGGTTTTTGGCTCAATTGCAACTAAAGCTGCGTCTTTGCCTTTAAGAAGATTGTAAGCAAGATTTTGCAAACGTGAATCAATTGATGTTTCTATAGAAGCTCCGCGATTAGTTGCTCCAGTAAATAATGAACGGAATCTTTGCCAGAACAGAGCATCTGATTCTCCACTTAATAAACTATTACGAGAAGCTTCAATTCCTCTATCTGCACGCTGGCTAATAGAAAAATATCCAGTAACTGGAGCATATACTAATCCGTTAGAATACTGACGTTGATACACAAAAGCATCTTTAGATGGTTCAGATTTCACTATAACTGTGCCATCTGATGTAAGTATTGCTCCACGTGGAGCGCCAAACTCATGGTATAAAGCTCTGCGATTTCGAGGATCAGAATTTAGAGCATTCGCTTTAATAGAAGTAATAATTGTACTTGAAATACCAAGTATTACAAAAAGTACCAATACTGCAGTAAAAAGTTCTCTAAGACTTTTATTCATTGTTATCACCTCTTTCTGAAGAGGAAATAACAGCAGAAGCATCTATATTATTTTCATAATCTGTATTGTTATATTCACTATTATTTGTATTCGTATTAGCTCGCTCTTGCAATTCACGCTCGCGCAACGCTGCTAAGGCAGCGTATTGGAAAGTATCGGAAACAGGAGCAGGTTCAGGTTTATTTGCAGCGTGAGAAATAACAATAAGCAAAGATGCAAGCAAATAATTTGCTACTAAAGAAGAACCTCCAGCTGCCATATACGGCAAAGTTAAACCGGTTAATGGAATAACCAAAGTAATTCCACCAACAACAGTAAACACTTGGAAAGCCATAGTAAAAACAAGCCCTGAAGCTAATAATTTTCCAAAGCCATCTTTAATTTTCATTGCAGTAATCATTCCGGATGCAATAATAATTAAATACAAAACCAATACGGCTAGAAGCCCAGTAAGACCAAGCTCTTCACCAACAGAAGCATAAATAAAATCAGAATTAGCTAGCGGTGTTATAGAAGGATGACCTTGTCCTAAACCTGTTCCGGTTGTTCCTCCAGCAGCCAAACCAAACAATCCAGATACAATTTGCGCTGAGCCACCAGGGAAACGATTATAAACCGCATTATCAAATGGATGAAGCCACGAATCCACACGATATTGCACATGTGCGAATAACTTTACTGCCATCAAGCATCCAGCTACAAAAGCAATACCCCCAACAGCAATCCATCCTCTGCGACCTGTTGCCACATACAACATTGACACAAACATTGCGAAAAACATCAATGACGTTCCAAGATCATGCTGGATAACAAGCACACCCATTGATGCTGCCCATACTAAAGCAATAGGTCCCATGTCTTGTAAGCGAGGAAGGTGAACTCCCAAAACCTTATTTCCACCTACAGCAAGTCGATCACGATGATTAAACAGGTACGCAGCAAAGAAGAATGACAGGAAAAGCTTAGCAAACTCTCCTGGTTGCACTGTGTGATCTCCAAAACCTATCCAAATTCTCGCTCCACCAATTTCTTTACCTAATCCAGGAACCATAGGTGAAAGCAAAAGAATCAAGCCTATAACCATATTCACATAAGAAAAACGCCTTAAAATGCGATAATCTTTCAAAAGAATAACGAAAATAATTGATAATACTAATGCTGCACAAATCCACACCATTTGTTTTATTGCAACATTTGTATTATTTTGCCTATCGATTCTAGCTATAAGAACTGTTCCAATTGCAGTTAAAAGCATAATACAAGGTAAAATAGCTTGACTTGCATATGGCTGTTTAACAAGAAGAACACCCCAAAATACGAAAAACAGTGCCATAACGAGAATCAACATTGCTGCATAATTAGCAGAAATATAACCGTCAATACGGAAAAACATCTGTAAAAATGCCATGCCAGAAAGCAATGTTGCAAAAAGCAACAATGCTATCTGTCTGATACGCGTAGCAATCATATTCATGAGGTTTTACCCCCTTGCTTCGCGTTATCTTTATTTTTATTTATTTTATTTTCTAATTTCTTTTGATTCTGTTCATTAAGTTTTTCTTGTTCTCGCGCACGCATTTCTCGACGAATTAACGAAGCATGACCACGAGCCTCAACTAAGCTGCCAAAACTAATACCTTCTTTTAATTGATCCTGCCAAGATTTATCTAGTTTATTAACAGAGATGTCAGTAGATTCCACTTTGTGAGATAATGCAATACCAAAAATATTTGTTGGCACTCCTTGATAAATAACAACTTTGTTACTGTCTTTTCCAATATAATATTGCGTTTGAGTCCACGCATATACTCCGTAGCCTACTCCAGAAATAACAAATAATACTAGTAATATTCCCAAAGATATGCCTATGCGAGTCCATCTACGCCTCAATGAATGAGCACGATGTGCCTCATCCTGCTCATGTTTAACAGCACGAGCAACATCTGGATCATGAGGATCTGTTGAAACTTTACCATTCTTTTTTTTGACTATAGGGATCTCATTAGTGTCAGGTGTATGTAATTCTCCAACTTCTTCACGAATGTGTGAAGGTTGCACAATTCTTGTAATAGATATTGTTCCTTCATCTGGATTTTTAGAATTATCATCATCTTGAGCTAGCGCAGCTGCTCTTTGAGCTGGTGAATTCTTATCTTCGCGCAATGCCGGTGCTGAAGCTACTGCTTTATTTACGATATCTGCAATTGACTCGAGATCCTTACTTGCAGCTCCTCCAATAAGTGGAGTTTGATGCGGAAGATCAAATGCATCAGCATCAAGTGCAAGCGTTGCATCTGCAATAACGGCTGTAACATTATCTGTACTACCAGCACGAAGTGCCATAGATACTAATTTTTGAGCGCATTCTTCTTGATTAGAAATACTACTCATCACATCTTGAATAGTTGAATCTTCAAGAACTCCACACAATCCATCAGAGCAAAGAAGCCAACGATCAGAAGGATGAGCTGAACGCAAAGCAATATCAGGACGAGGATCTATATCAAAATCACCTAGTACTCGCATAACAACATTTCGTTGAGGATGATTTCGCGCTTCTTCAGGCGTAATATGACCTGTATCAATCAAATGCTGAACATAACTATGATCAGTAGTCATGCGCATAAGATGATTATCTCTTAGTAGATACGCTCTAGAATCACCTAAATGAGCCAGAACCCAGTATCCTCTTACAAGAGTTACTGCAGTAACTGTCGTTCCCATTCCAGCAAGACGGCGCTCACGCTTAGCTTTACCAACAATCGCATCATGAGCAGCCATAATCGATGTTTCCATCATTGAAGAAACAGTTTTAACATCATGCGGTCTTGAATCTTGTTCAATATGTGCAAGAGAACGAATCGCTATAGTAGAAGCTGTATCTCCTCCAGCATGACCACCCATTCCGTCGCAAATTGCAGCTAAATGTTCACCAGCAAATGCAGAATCTTGATTATTACTACGAACAGTTCCAACATCACTGACAGCCGTAGCATACATAAAAAGTATTTTTTCTACAGAATTTGCGCGATTTTCTTTAATATCATTTTTATCTGTTATAGATGATATTTTTTCTATTTGCCCAGTAACTGCGGTCTGAATTTCTTCTTCGTTATTTGAATTGATTTGTTTCATTTGTTACCTCAATTCAAACATTGTTGCGCCGATTCGCACAGAAGTACGCGGAGCTAATATAACAGGCTCAGTAACACGATTATGACCAATCATGGTTCCATTTGTGCTACCTAAATCTTCAAGAACCCAAGAATTAACTGATTGATTAAAATAAACACGAGCATGGTGTGAAGATACAAATTCATCATTTAATACGACTGTATTAGAAGCAGCACGACCAAGAGTCACACCAGCAGCGTTCAATGGGAATGAAGATCCTGCCAAAGGTCCATCAATAACAACTAACAAAGTTGGAGAACCGGATGTATTTTCTTGATTTTCTGCTTTGGCAAATACTGGCGTCTCACGCACTTGCATAACTTGTGAAAACTTTGCTTCACGAGAATTACGACGAGAACTTTTCTTCCAAAAACGAGATTTTTTAGGACTAAATACTTCAATATCGCAGCGAAGCGAACGGATAGCGCACCATACAAAAATCCAAAGTAAGACTAAAAAGCCATACTTAAGTATTGCAAACGTTAATTCAGTAAACATCATGCGCGTTATCGTCTCCTAGCTCGGAAATACTTATTACTCCTGGTCTTGAGACGATGCCCAATAAAGAATACGCGTACGACCAATAGTAATAGTGTTGCCATCAACCAATGTTGCTGCAGGAACCTGATGACCTTCTACATATGTACCATTCGTAGATCCAAGATCACGAGCAATAACACCGTCAGGAGTTATATCAATACCAAGATGATGACGAGAAATACCTGGATCATCTATTACAATATCGCAACCAGACCCACGTCCTAAAATAGTACGATCCTTTGTAAGCAAGTACTGGTTACCATTAATTTCAAGCATCGGGTGATTCTGCGATTGATCCTCAGTAGTAACAGGAACAGCATTACCCTGAACAGATTCAGATGTCAAATGGAAATTACCTTTAGTTAATTCCAAATCCTCTTCAAAAATAACAACTACAGGTCCTACGAAAGCATAATGCTGACTCTTAGCATATTGAGTAAGATTATCTGCAAGCTCATTAGCTAATGCTTCACTACCCCATTGTTCAATATGATCAAAATCAGGCGTACTCAGCTTAAAACGGTACTCATTTGGAGCAACTGTGTGATCTCTGCCAATAGGCATGGCTTCAGCGTCAATTTCACGTTCCAAAGCACTCGAAAAATCGACTGGCTGCAAATCTTTGGAGCCGAATTTTGCGAAGACGCTGTTCATTGCACCTTCCACGCTCTTCTCAAATCGGTCAAACACGCTCATGGTAAACCCTTTCTATCTGTTCATCATAGTACTCGTCACCGGGTACGGTGTTCAACTACCACACGCTTTTCTTCTAATATATTTTCTTTTTTATACATATTATTTCGTACTCTCCAACGTGCATTTACATCATTGTGCGTGTAATCTTAACAAGTATGATGCAGAAAAATAACAATAATCACAGCGGATTATCGGTTTTCACTAGAAATTCCGCTACTATTTTTACACTATTACTCGCAGTTGTTATTCCGTGCTTAGGAAAAGCACTACTAGTTACTAGTAAAGAGCGCACTTATGAATCATCCATAGTTTCTTGGTTCCACAAGAGTGTTCCCTCTGTAATTCTCAGTATTTCAAAAATATTAGCTTTAGTTTTTTCAACTAAGGGTTGCATAGCAATACTTGTTTTATTAGCAGCGCTTTCATTATTTATAAATAAAAATTGGAAGATGACAATAATTCAACTTTTAATTTCGCTTCTTCCTATGATTTACATTTTTGCAGTTAAATTTGCTGTAAATCGTCCGCGTCCGTACATTGGTTTGAATATTAAATTACCAACTGATCCAAGTTTCCCAAGTGGACACACTTCAGCAGCTGTAGCAGTTTGCGTTATGGCAATGTTGATTCTTTACATCAATAAACCATCATCAATTCAATTTGGATTACTTTTTAGCGCAATTCTTGTTGTTATAGTTGCTGTTTCACGTATTATTGTCGCTGCTCATTTCCCTACGGATGTATTAGCTGCAGCAATTATATATCCACTACTTTCTGTTACAATTTTGCGCTCGTTCCAGCGACATAATTTATATATTGACAACAGAAATAATGACAAATCTACTTACGAAGAACAAATATTAGATTCTAACTCACAATCTAATATTCAATAATATATAAAAGGAAGAAAATACTAATGATAAAAGGATTTAAAAAATTTATTTTACGAGGCAGCGTAATCGACATGGCTGTCGGTGTTGTTATGGGTAGTGCAGTAACTTCAGTAGTAACAACGATAGTTAATTATATTATTAATCCTCTTATTGCAATGATTTTTGGAAAGCCAGAACTTAATGGTGTTCTAACTATTAGTATGAATGGTGCAACAATTTCTTTTGGCGCAGTAATTGGAGCATTATTGAATTTCCTTATTGTTGCTACAGCAGTTTATTTCTGCATTGTTTTACCTATTAATAAATTGCGTGAAATTGGTGCAGATTTGTTGCAAATTGAACATGAAAAAACTGAAGAAGAAAAAAGAAAAGAGCGTGAAGAAAAAACTATTCAACTGTTACAAGATATTCGTGACGAACTAGTAAAACGTTAATTTCTTATTTTTCTTATAAAAAATTCCCACTGCTTCGTAGTAAACAGTGGGAATTTTATTATCCAAAGCTAAATTATTCACACTATCAGTCGTCACCTAAAGTAATGTGAATTCCTCCAACTAATGAACCAACAACGTTATATAGAAGAGCAATTATTGCAGATAATACGGTTATTATAATTATTTCTACAATTGAAAAAATAGTCACAGTACTTAATACTGTTGGGAGTGAGAACACATCTGCAAGATTAAAACCGTTACTATCCAAACCAGTAGAAGAAACAATCTGCGTTACTTGATCAAATACACCAATCATATTCAAGAACAACCACACTAAACCTGCAGCAATAACTTGAATAATTCCTCCTGCAACGCTTAAAAGGAATGTTACTTTTGCTACAGACCATGCATCTACTCTTACTAAAGAAAGACTCATACGACGAGCACGCGGAACACGTCCCGATTTTGTTGCATTTGATTTATTGGAAATAGATGAAGCAGCACCACCAATTGTACGACGATACGTATTGGAACTACCACTAACACGTCCAGAAGATGATGAATTTTTAACAATATTTCCTAAAGAAGAATTACCAGATATTTCATCAAAATTATTTTCTTCACTTGAATAATTAACTTCCTTAGAAGGAACCATTTTTTCTGCAGATAATTCTGTGTCATTAGACAAAAATCTTGCAGATTCCTCATTCATATTCATCGGATTTTGCGATGGCTCAAAATTTTCGCTCATCTCAGTGTTCCTTCTCTTATTAATTTGCCTATAATCAGTGTCATTATACCAATGAGAGTACCAATAAAAACAGACTAGAACAGTTTTTATTAGTACTCTCAAATTTTTGTGGAATAATATTATTAATATTATTCCACATAAGAAGTTTCTTAAGCTTCCTCATTTTCTGAAGTAGCTTCTTTTTCTTCTAATTGATTTTCTTCGTCATCCGTTTCTTCATTACGGGCAATAGAAATAATTTCATCGCCTTTATCCGGCTTAGCTAAGGTTACGCCTTGAGTTGTTCTACCAGTGCGCTTCACTTCATTAACGTCAGAACGAATTACCTTACCGGACTTCATAATTGCCATTACTTGATCTGTTTCTTCAACAATCAAAGCTCCAACTAATGAACCACGACCCTCTGCAAGTTGAACAGCTTTAACACCGTAGCCGTTTCTTCCTTGCAAACGATACTCTTCAATAGCAGTTCGCTTAGCAAAACCTTCATTAGTAACAACAAGAAGATCTTTACTAGTTTCTGCCGCAACAACGTCCATATCGAGTAATTCGTCACCTTCACGGAATCTCATACCCTGAACGCCGGCAGTCTGACGACCCATTGGTCGAAGTTGTTCATCATCTGCTCTAAACTTCAAACTCATTCCAAGCTTAGAAACAAGAATAATGTCATCTTCTGAATTGCACAAAGCTGCACCAATAAGCTCGTCGACAGGTTCACCTGTTTCTTCATTTGCCATCAAACGTACAGCAATCAAACCGCCTTGACGTGGAGAATCATACTCTTGCAATGCAGTTTTCTTAACTTTCCCGGAACGAGTTGCCAATACCAAATATTTAGCAACATCATAATTTGGAATTGATAACACTGCTTGAATTGTTTCTCCAGGAGTAAATTGCAACAAATTAGCAACATGCTGACCTTTAGAATCGCGAGATCCTTCTGGAAGTTCGTAGGCTTTCAGACGATAAACTCGACCACGATTAGTAAAGAAGAGCAACCAATTGTGTGTAGAAGTTAAGAAGAAGTGATCAACTACATCATCTTCACGAAGCTTTGCACCCTTAATGCCTTTACCACCGCGGTGTTGAGCACGATACTCGTCTGCCTTAGTACGCTTAATATAACCTGCGCGAGTTACTGTTACAACAACGTTTTCTTCAGCAATAAGATCTTCAACATTCATTTCACCAGAGAATGGAAGAATCTTAGTTCTGCGATCATCACCATATTTTGCAACAATTTCATCAAGTTCATCGCCAACAATTTTGCGCTGACGTTCTGGGCTTGCCAAAATATCGTTGTAATCAGCAATTTTAATCATCAAATCTTCATGCTCGTCGAGAATCTTCTGACGTTCCAAAGCTGCAAGTCTACGAAGTTGCATTGCAAGAATGGCATCCGCTTGAACTTCATCAACATCAAGCAAATTCATTAAACCAGTACGAGCAGTTTCAACATCTTTAGATGAACGAATTAAAGCCACAACTTCATCAATCATATCCAAAGCTTTCAAATAGCCTTGCAAAATAT
Organism: Gardnerella sp. DNF01151; assembly: GCF_049244235.1. Classification (NCBI taxonomy): domain Bacteria; kingdom Bacillati; phylum Actinomycetota; class Actinomycetes; order Bifidobacteriales; family Bifidobacteriaceae; genus Gardnerella; species Gardnerella sp. DNF01151. The sequence goes on from NZ_CP058389.1 coordinate 80,735, forward strand.
GATCTCGCTCTTCAGCTTCACGCTTTAAGTAACGTGTACGCCTATCAATTACTTCAAGCTGATGAGTTACCCAATGACGAATAAACGCATCCAAACTCAAAGTTCTAGGAACGCCATCAACCAAAGCAAGCATATTTGCGCCGAAAGTTTGCTGCAATTGCGAATGCTTATACAAATTATTTAAAACAACTTTTGGAACAGCATCACGCTTAAGAACAAGAACCAAACGCTGACCTGTACGACCAGACGTCTCATCGCGCATATCTGCAATGCCTTGAATCTTGCCGTCGCGCACAGCCTCCCTAATAGAAGCAGCTAAGCGATCAGGATTAACTTGGTATGGAAGCTCAGTTACAACCAAGCACATACGTCCCTTAATTTCCTCAGTATTAACTACTGCGCGCATTGTAATTAAGCCGCGGCCTGTACGGTACGCTTGCTCAATTCCCTTGTGACCTAAGATTGTTGCTCCAGTAGGGAAATCAGGTCCTTTAATTCGCTGAATTAAAGCTTCAAGAAGTTCTTCCTTGCTTGCATCAGGATGATCCAACGCCCAGTGCACACCATCAGCCACTTCACGCATATTATGAGGTGGAATATTGGTTGCCATACCAACAGCAATACCAGCAGAACCATTAACTAAAAGATTCGGGAAACGAGCTGGCAAAACCGTAGGCTCTTGAGTTTTACCATCATAATTTGGCAGGAAATCAACGGTATCTTTATCGATATCTCGTACCATTTCCATAGCCAACGGTGCCATACGGCATTCCGTATAACGCATTGCTGCTGCAGGATCATCACCAGGAGAACCAAAGTTTCCTTGACCATCAACAAGCATATAGCGCATTGACCAAGACTGAGCCATACGCACTAAAGTGTCATAGATAGCAGAATCACCATGAGGGTGATACTTACCCATAACATCACCGACAACGCGAGAACACTTGTTATATCCGCGATCAGGCCTGTATCCTCCATCATACATTGCATAAATAACACGACGGTGAACAGGTTTTAAACCATCACGAACATCTGGTAAAGCACGCTCAACAATAACAGATAATGCGTAAGCTAAATAAGATTCGCGCATTTCCTGCTGCAAATCCATGTTCTTTACGCGAGCACCCTTCATTAAGCCATAATCAGTATTATCTGCTTCCTGAGGGCTCTGTGGTTCCATAGAACCATCTGGAAGCTGATCTCGCTCAGCATCATCACGAGCGGAGTTTATTTCGTCTACCACTTCAATTCCTTCTTAATCTTATAAAAATTAAAGTTTTTTCTTTTTATCTTTTCGAATAAATTAATACTTTTAAGCGTCAATAAACCTTGCATCATGAGCATTTCTTTGAATAAAGAGTCTACGAGGCTCTACTTCATCGCCCATAAGCATGGAGAATGTTTCATCAGCTCGAGCAGCATCTTCAATATGAATTTGCTTCAAAATACGATGCTCAGGATCCATTGTTGTTTCCCACAACTCCTGATAACTCATCTCACCCAAGCCCTTGTATCGCTGAATACCTTCACCTTTAGGAAGTTGACGACCAGCAGCTTTACCTTCTGCCAAAACTCTGTCTCGCTCAGCATCCGTATAAACAAAATCATGTGCTCCCTTGCTCCACTTCAAACGGTACAAAGGTGGCATAGCAACATAAACGTATCCTGCAGTAATCATAGGACGCATATAGCGGAAGAATAATGTCAAATTCAAAGTAGCAATATGAGCACCGTCGACATCAGCATCAGCCATAATAATGACTTTGTGATATCGAACCTTGCTTAAATCGAAGTCTTCTCCATAACCACCACCAACAGCAGTAATTAAGGATTCAATAGTTTCAGACTTCATCATTCTGTCGATTGAAGCGCGTTCAGTATTCAAAATCTTACCACGCAAAGGCAAAATTGCTTGCGTAATAGGATCGCGACCTTGAATTGCTGAGCCACCTGCAGAATCACCCTCGACTATGAATAATTCACATTCTTCAGGATTACTTGACTGGCAATCCTTCAACTTATCTGGCATTCCAGCAGTTTCAAAAATAGACTTGCGACGAGTATTTTCGCGAGCTTTTTTAGCAGCAAGTCGAGCACGAGAAGCTTCTATAGCTTTTTGAATAATATTTTTTGCTTCATTTGGATGAGCATCAAACCAATCTCCAAGCTTTTCAGTCATGACTCTTTGCACAAAAGTCTTAGCTTCAGAATTGCCAAGCTTTGTTTTAGTCTGACCTTCAAACTGTGGAGTTGTAAGCTTTACTGAAACAACTGCTGTTAAGCCTTCGCGAACGTCATCACCAGAAAGATTAGTATCTTTCTCTTTCAAAATATTCTTTTCGCGAGCATAACGATTAACTAAAGTAGTAAGCGCTGCACGGAATCCTTCTTCGTGAGTACCGCCTTCAGTAGTCGAAATAGTATTAGCAAAAGTGTGAACTGCTTCAGAATAAGCAACAGTCCATTGCATAGCAATTTCCGCAGAAATACCAATTTCAAGATCTTCAGCCTCAAAGTCAATAACATCTGGCTCTACTGGAACAGCTTTTCGAGATTTAACTAAGTAATCAACATAGTCTTTAATACCATGCTCATACTGGTAGCTTACGCTTCTATGCTTTTCTTCACTAGAAGATTCGGAATCACCTGCAACTTCATCTCCAGCTTCATCTGGCTTACGTAAATCAGTTAAAGAAATCTTCAAACCCTTATTTAAGAAAGCCATCTGCTGGAAGCGAGAACGCAAGGTTTCAAAATCATAAACTGTTGTTTCAAAAATTGTTCCGTCTGGCCAGAAAGTCACAGAAGTTCCAGTAGATTCTCCTTCTGTCATTGGCTCACCTTTTGCCAAAGGAGCAGTTGGATGCTGATCAACATAAGTTTGAGTCCAGTGGAATCCTTGACGACGAACTTCAATTTCTACACGAGTAGAAAGTGCATTAACAACAGAAATACCTACACCATGTAAACCACCAGAAACAGCATAACCGCCGCCACCAAACTTACCGCCAGCGTGAAGCTTAGTCATAACTGTTTCAACACCAGAAACACCTTCGCCTGGCACTTCATCTACTGGAATACCTCGACCATCATCGACAACACGAATAGCATTATCAGGCAAAATTGTTACTTCAATATGCGAAGCATATCCTGCCAAAGCTTCATCAACAGAATTATCAACAATCTCATAAACCAAATGATGCAATCCACGAGGACCAGTAGAACCAATATACATGCCTGGTCTAATACGAACTGCCTCTAATCCTTCTAGAACACGAAGGTCACTCGCATCATAATGTTCAGGAGCAAGTGAATCATCGAGTTGAGCATCATCGAGTTTATGCTCTTCGACGGCATTATCCATCGAATTATCTTCCGTGTTTGCCACTTTAGGTCCCTTCACAAATTGCCTCATATTAAAAGGCATTTATAGAGCCAACATATGCCAGAAAGCACATAAAAGGGGATTCTAGCGTTTTAGCCATAATACATGACATTCTACACACATACTATGACCTCTCTTCAGAAATAGGCATTTTTACTATTTTTAAAAAATATAATAATATTATTAAAATTTATTTCTTAAAAATCCTAATCCACTCGTTGTTGGACCAATAACTTTAATTTCTTTTATTTCAATATTTTCAAGGTTATTATTAATTTTTTCTTTTAATTGTGGAATTAAATAAGAAAGTTGAGTTGCCCAAACTGTTGATTGAGCACGAACAATAAGCACGCCATTTACAACTTGACTTATTTCACAATGTTTTGCAATACTTTCCCCTACTACTTTATGCCAAGAAGAACGTAATTTTGCTATAGAAAGTTGACTATTCCAATTACTTTCAGAAGCAAAATTTTTTAAAATACCACAGAATGATTTAGGATCTCTACCAGGTTTTCCAAAATTTTCCCAAGCTTGTTCTGCATTTTTTTCACGATTATTTTCGCGTTCAGCTTTTCTATTAATAGGATCAAAAATAATTGCAGGTAATTTTCGAGTATCAATTTTTAAAAGAATATTAACAGGAATCATTATTTTTCCTCCTGCTTATTTTTTCTTTGTTCTATTACATCAAGCAAAATATTATTATGCTCTTCACTGAAATTATTAATTTCATTATTTTTTTCTAATAGTTTTCCAATATTTATAAGATTTGTTTTTTTAATATATTCTTTATTAGGAATGTCGCTAAGAGAAGAAGTAGTAATAAAAACTTGACCTTGATTAAGTGCAAAATTTAATATTCTTATACGCCTGTTTTCATCAAGTTGTGCAAATACATCATCGAGAATAACAATAGGTTTATCATTATTTTTTTCTTCTAATGCCTTGCATAATGCCATTTTTGAAGCTATTGCAATTGTCCAAGATTCACCATTCGAAGCAAAATCTTTAGCAGAAATATTATTAATAGCAAAGTCAATATCATCACGATGAGGGCCAATAAGATTGCATCCTCTAGCTAGCTCTCCATCATAAATACGTTGAAAATGCTCACTTATTTTAGAAAAAAGCTCGTTTTTATTTTCAACATTTTCATCACTCTTTTTTTCAAATAGTACTTCTTCAAAAGAAGGAACATATATTATTTCCGTATTTTCTTCATTAGTAAAAGATTTAATTATATTTTTGAAATATTTATTAATAATTTGCACAGTTTCTTGGCGTGCTTTTGTTAAGTTAATACCACTTTCAATAAATTTACCAGTCCAAATTTCTAATCCGGATAATGAAACTGTCTGATTTTTGTATGAAAAATCTCTAATATTTTTTAGTAATGCAGCACGCTGTTTAGAAATATGTTTAAATTCTTGCAATAATTGCACATAATTTGGTACTAACAAAGATCCAGCTTGATCGATAAAAGTACGTCTAACATTAGGATCACCAATTATAAGAAATTGGTCTCTTGGAGTAAAAGAAACTATTGGCAATAATCCAACAATGTCTTTAACATATAATGCTTTACCAGAATTTATATGTGCTCTATTAGAACCTTTTACGTAAAGATCTATTTCATAAGTTGTTTGATTTAAATTACTTTCTAAAGATGCAATATTACTTAAGCCAGTATTTGTTTCATCTTTTTTATAATTTATATCATTATTAATGGTATTTATTCTTATTATTGATTTTTCATAGCCTTTTTTAATAAGAGGCAATGTTGAAGATGTTCTGTGACTTATTCCAGTACCAGTAACTTCTAATGCTTCTACAATATTGGTTTTTCCTAAACCATTATTGCCATATATAACATTTATTCCAGGGTTGAAATCACAAATTATATGGTTCCAAGAACGAAATGCATCAAGGGCAATTCGCGAAATATACATTGCTTAATTACCCTTTCTTAATAGTTTTAAAAGAAAAATGCGATATTACATTGTACATCAAAAAATAATCTAAAATACAATGCAATATCGCAACAATATTAATTATTAAAACGCATAGGAACAAGCAAATAGCGATAATCTGTTGATTCATCACCATCTGATTCCTGCTGACCATTAAATTCAACAGGTTTTACAGCTGTTGTCATTTTCATGTGAACGAATGGCTCTGGAATAGCTCCTAACCCTTCAAGTAAGTAGTTCGGATTAAAGGCAACAGTTATGTCTTCTCCATCCATATCGATATCAAGTACTTCTTTTGCTTGTGATTCGTCAGCAGTACCAGCACTCAAAGTTAACTCCTGATTTGAAAAAATCATTCGAATAGGAGCATTTCTTTCGGCGACTAAAGATACTCGCTTAATTGCATTTATCAATAATTGTTTATTAATAATTGCGTGAATAGGATATTCATCTACGAATAGTCGATCTACAGAAGGGAATTCTCCATCAATTATTTGTGAAGTACTTGTACGACCGGAATTTTCAAAACCTAAAAGTGACTTATCTTCCTCATTAAAATGGATAATAACATTTTGATGATCGTCGAGAGAATGAGCAATATCTCTTAGTAATGACCCACGAGTAAGAGTGGTCGAATGAATGTCATTATGTTCTGGTGTCCACTTAAAAGTAGATCTAGATAGACGGAATCTATCAGTAGAAGTCATAGTAACGGTGTCATCTTCAAATTGGATCCTAATTCCAGTTAGAACCGGTCTATTTTCTTCTCTAGATGTAGAAACAGATGCTTGATTTACAGCTTGAATAAATGTTGGTGCATCAACCTGACCTAATTTATGAGGCAGTTCAGGCAAGTCAGGATACTCTCCAAGAGGCATAAGTTGTAGAGTAAATGTTGATTTTCCGGAAGTAATAGTCAAAGTATTATTTTCAGATTTTAGATAAGTTTTTTCTGCAGGAAGAGACTTAGTAATATCTGCCATCAATTTGCCTAGAATAAGTATGCTTCCCTCTTCGTCAACACCAGCTTCGATGTGATGGCAGCTAGAAATTTGATAGTTGAATGCAGAAAGCTGCAATGTGCCATTTGCTGCTTCAATTTTTAAGCCTGCAAGAATAGGGTTTGCAGGGCGTGAGTCAATTACGCGTGTAGTCCAAGCTACAGCATCAGCAAATGATGCAGAGTTGACTTCTACTTTCATGCTTCCTCTTTTCTGTAAAGTCTGCATTTATTCTACAGTATGAGGGTGTCTACAAAAAAATATTTTTCAATGTTTGCATTGCTTTTGCAATTGTTATTTTTCTTATTAACTAAGTAGTAAATAAAAGTAGTAATAAAGACTGTGTATATGTGGAAAAGTGCTTAAAAACCGCTTTTAAAAAGACTTATTAACAATTAAAAGATGTGGATAACACAAGAACAACAATGTGTATAAGTGGGGAACTTATCCACAACTTTTTCTATTTTTTAGAGTTTCCACATTTTTAAATGCCTTATAAACAACTTAATAACATTTTTAAGCGGCGTTTTCCACGAGTTATGCTCAGCTTTTACCCACATTTGTTATTAAGTATGTGGATAACTTTTTATAAACTTTTAAACATTTATTCATGAATATGTGGAAAATAAGTTTAATTTCTACGCTCAACAGGATTTTGTTTTAAACGAACAGTTAATTCCATAACGTAGTTATAAATTTCTTGCTTTTCTTGCATCTCGCCACTTACTCGAGTATAAGCATGCATAACTGTAGTATGATCCCTACCGCCAAAAACTTCGCCAATATCAACCAAACTCATGCTTGTCATTTCTCTTGCAAGATACATTGCAATTTGACGAGCGAGTGCAACATTCTTTGTGCGCTGACGACCAACAAGTTCATCAAAAGTCATGTGGAAATACTGAGCTACTTGACTAATGATGTCAGTTGGCCTTACTTCAATATCTGTAGCAAAGAAATCTTGTAATGCTTGTTCAGCTAAAGCTTTACTAACAGGCTGATTACTTAAAGATGCTACAGCAGTAACGCGTGTCAATGCACCTTCAAGTTCACGAATATTTTCTGTAAAACGTTCAGCAATTAAATCAAGTACGTCACTTGGAACATTACAGTGATTCATTGATGCCATCATTCTCAGAATTGCAATACGCGTCTCCAAATCTGGCGGTTTAATATCAACCGTAAGACCTGATTCAAATCTGGAAATTAAGCGTGCTTCAAATCCCTTAAGATTTTTTGGCGCAACATCTGAAGCTATAACTATTCGCTTATTTGCTTGATATAAAGAATTAAAAGTATGGAAGAATTGTTCAAGTGTTGCTTCTTTTCCACCAAGGAACTGAATATCGTCAATAAGAAGAACATCTACTTCACGATATCGCCTATTAAAATCAGCGATTTGACCTTGACTTTGATTTGGTGTTTGAAGAGCTTCAATAAATTCATTAGTGAATTCCTCACTTGTTACATAACGAACTTTAAGTGAAGAATCTTTTACTAAAGCATAATTGCCAATTGCATTAAGCAAGTGAGTTTTGCCAAGACCGGAGCCACCATAAATACATAAAGGATTAAAATCTCTGCCGGAACCCTCTGCGACTGCCAAAGCTACAGTTCTTGCAAAACGATTTGAATCGCCAGGCACAAAAGTATCAAAAGTTGCGCACGTATTTAAATGTGTAATTGCATCGCGTTGAACAGAGACAGGCATTTTTTGCTGTGCAGCCTGTTCAGTAGAAATATCAGTTTGTTGAAGAGTAGATATTCCAGTTGCATGATCAAAATCTGGTTGTACAGGAGATGAATTATTTGCTGTAACCGATGACAAATTATTAGATGATGAAACTGAAATATTATCAACAGGCAAAACTGTATTATCAGTTACTATTTTATTTTTATTTAAATTCGCATTGTTCTGTGCTTGATGAGATAAAGAATTTGAAGAATTTTGTGCAGCTTTTTCCTGATATTCAGATTGAGGGACGATCCTAAAAGCAGGAAACATATCTTTACCAGTGCAAATTTTTAATGCTGTAAGTAGAGGAGAATTTAATTCATTTTGCAAAGCTTGTTGCGTTTCAGCATTAGATACGCACAAAACAATGGTCGTTCCAAAGATTGCTTCTGGTTTAACACCTTCAAACCAACCTTTATCGCGCGCAGTTAAAAGGGCATTATGCTGTAAAACAGTAAGCGTATTAGACCATACCAAAGCAGCTTGCGATGTAGAATCGCCTAATGTATCAGCCATTTCACCCCCAAACTTGCATTTAGCACATGTAATAATGCTGATTCTGTTTACGCGCGCACGTGTGTAATAAGTATCAGTAAGATATGTTTACTCTGACCCTACGAAGTTATCCACAGTCTAGCGTGTTGAAATTGTTTAATTGTGAATAACATGTGTGTAATTTGTGGATAAGTTTAAAGCTGAGATTTGGCTATTTTTCAACGATTTTGCGTGTACAATAAATTGTAGTAGAAATGTGAATAAATCATTTTTATTTATATCTGACAATGTTGATTCTTTAATAAGAAAATGTGGAGTTTTGAGCATTGGTGAGGGGTAATAGTATTTTGGTATAGCTTGACTCATACGGGGCCATGCTTTTGCGTGGCTGAATACAGGAGCATTAGTTATGAAGAGGACATTTCAGCCGAATAATCGTCGTCGTCACATGAAGCACGGCTTCCGCGTTCGCATGCGTACGCGTGCAGGTCGCGCAGTAATTAATCGTCGTCGTGCCAAGGGCCGCAAGTCACTGTCTGCCTGAGTTAAGGTAGCGTCGTAAGGCATGGAAAGGCTGAAAAGCCACCGTGATTTTGTTGCGGTGCTAAAAAAACGGCGCAAGGTGAGTTCTCGGGATATCGTCGCGCATTACATTATGCGTGACGATATAGCCGTGCAGAGCACACTTAACGAAGATAGAAGTGCAAGTTTAGATTATATTGCCACGGGTTTTGAAAGTGATACTCCCGCGGCATTTTCTGGTACCTTCTTACATGATCAAAAATTTGAACATGTAAAGAGGTTAGGTCTTGCTGTATCTAAATCAGTGGGGAAAGCTGTAGTTCGCAATAAGGTAAAAAGACGTCTACGAGTAATCGCAAAAAATTATGAATCTTTATTACCTGCAGGTTGTGATGTGGTGCTAAGAGCAAAACCTTCTGCAGCTCAATCTTCATTTGATTCGTTACAATGCCAGATACAAAAGCTTTTTGGCAAAATTAGTGCAGATCTGTGTTCTACACAAAATTGCAAAATGCATGAGAATAATCAGAATCAAGGATAATTGAAATATATTATTTTGAGTAAATGGTGGTTATTGTTATGCGTAGTAAAAAAAGTTTAAGTTCTAAGTTTGTAATTAGTGCAATTAGATGGTATCAGCGCACGATTTCTGCAAATAGACCAGCTTGCTGTAGATACTATCCTACGTGTTCGCGTTATGCTATTGAAGCAATTGCTAGATATGGCACGTTTAGAGGTGGTATTCTTGCATTATTACGCCTTCTACGCTGTAGACCTTGGACAAGCTGCAGTATTGATGATGTACCCCGCAAATATTCGATTTTTTACAGATGTGCTTGGTCTAAAGCACATGAAGAGCCACGGCTAACTCCCTTGGCTGAAGAAGACAAGGAAAACTAATGTTTAATCAAGATAACTTCATACTTGATAATGGATTCTTGGGATGGTTTTATAAAATCTTGACGCCAGTTGAGTGGCTCATGACTCAAATTATGTCATTATTCCATAAGTTATTAACTCTTCTGGGAATGAATGAAGTTGGCTTCTCTTGGGTTTTTTCCATCGTATTCTTGGTATTAGTTGTGCATGCGTGCATTTTCCCTGCATTTATTAAAAGCATTAAAGGCATGCGCAAAATGCAAGCTATTGCGCCTAAGATTAAGAAAATACAGCAAAAATATAAAGGCAAAAATGATCCTGCAAGTAAAGAAGCTATGCAGCGTGAAATGATGAAGCTTTATCAAGATAACAAAGCCAATCCTGCTGGTTCGTGCCTACCTATGATGATTCAGGGTCCTGCATTTATGAGTATTTGGTATACGCTTTCCGTTATTCCTTTTATTGCTCGTGGTAAGCATGCAGCTCTTGGTGCCTTTGATATTGCAACAGCACAGCAATTCGTTAAAACTCGCGTATTTGGGGTTGGTGTTGCAGATACTTTTATGACAACTGCTGGCGCAGGTAAAATTGTCATAGTTATATTTGTTGTACTTATGTGTGCTGCAATGTGGTACATGCAATTCAATAATATTCGTAAGAATCTTCCGCCTGAGTCTAAGCAGGGTAGCCAATATACTGTACAAAAGCTCATGATGTGGGGATTCCCGTTGATTTACGTTTTCTCTGCGTTTGCTATGCCATTTGCAATGTTGGTTTACTGGTTAGTAAACAATGTTATAAATATGTTGCGTTCAATTTGGCAAGTTTACGCATTCCCAACTCCTGGATCTCCTGCAGCTGAAGAAAAAGAAAAGCGTGACTATCAAAAAGAAACTGCTCGTCGTGAGCGCGAAGGGTTGCCTTCTATTGAAGAAGAGAATCTTCAAAAAGCTCGTGAAGAAGCTGAGCGTAGAGAGATTGAGGGATTCCAGCGCAAACAGCCACAACGTAAACGTAAGGTGGCAAAGCGCTAATATTTAGATACATTTTGCGGATATATAAAGTCATTTTTATGACTTGAAAATAAGTTAGTAACTTGGCTTTATTATCCGCTAAACTAGACTTCAGGAATTTGTAAAACGTGAATTTTCTCACGATAAGGAGTAATTAATGGTACAAGATGAGAAGAGGACGGTTGATCAACTCAATGAAGAAGCTGATATTGCCGCAGATTATTTAGAAGGCTTACTCGATATTGCTGATTATGAGGGTGATATTGAGATGGGTGTGCGCAATAATCGCCCAATGATTCAGATTGTTGCAGATGATGACACTGATATTAAGAATTTAATTGGTCGCAATGGTGAGGTTGTCGATGCCTTGCAGCAATTGAGTCGTCTTGCTGTTCAACAAAAAACTGGTGATCGTTCGCATCTTATAGTTGATGTAGATGGATTCTTAAAGCGTAAGCGCCAGCATTTGCGCGATATTGCGTTAGATGCTGTTGATGAGGTGCGTGAAACTGGTGAACCTGTGAATTTGAAGCCAATGAATTCTTTTGAGCGTAAAGTTGTGCATGATACTGTACGTGATGAAGGTTTGCGCTCCCGTTCACATGGGGAAGAACCACGCCGCTATGTAACTGTTTACATGCCTTCAGTTGCTTCTGAAGATGAGAATATTGATGAAATTGACGATGTAGAAGGCGAATATTCTGAAGAATAATTAATTTTTATTTAATTGTTTCTTTTCGAAGGAAAAGAGAAATAAAATGAAAAGTAACACAATGGAACAAAAAATGTTTTGTTGTGTTACTTTTTATTTATTTTTTATATTGCTTTTATTTGTTTTGGGGAAAATATGGAAGCTAATTTAGATAAAAAATACGAGGAAAATACACAAAAAATAGCGGACGAATTGGAAGGATCCCCGTTGCTGAACGAGGTTTTAGGTGAAGCATTAGAAAAGTGTAAGCTGTTTCACGTGAAACTTCAGCAAGAAGGATTAATAAGAGGTCTTATCGGTCCTAGAGATATGAATATTCTCTGGGAAAGGCATATATTAAATTCTGCAGCAGTTGTTCCTTTTATTAAAGAAGCAATAGTTGGTAGAAAAAATAAAAGAGTTGCAGATGTAGGTAGCGGCGGAGGTTTTCCTGGTCTAGTTTTAGCTGCGTGCTTACCTGATTATGACGTTACTTTGATTGAACCTATGGAGCGTCGTGTTGATTGGTTGCGTGAGTGCGTTGCTCTTATGAAATTAAAAAATGTTACTATATTTCACGGCAGATCAGATGAAGTTATTGACAAAGTTAAGTCACATGAAATTCCAGCGTTTGATGTAGTAACATGCAGGGCTGTAGCTCCTATGACGAAATTAGCTGGATGGACTATTCCTCTATTGAATAAGCACGGGAAATTAATAGCATTAAAGGGTAAATCTGCTCAAGCAGAAGTAGAAAAAGCTGTAAAAATGATTCGAAAAGCCGGTGGAATAGATACTCATGTTTTTGAGGCACCTGTTGCATCTGGCTTACAACCAACTACAGTTGTAATAGTAAATAAAGCCTAATTTTTTAATTAAAATTTGTGTTTTCTATGGCGCGAGTTTATTTTCGATGTTCTTGCGTATCGTCTATGAGTTTTGACTGGTGTTTTCTGAAAACGGTCTGATGAGCCTCGAAAGTTCTTGTTTGGCGTGGCGTGAGTTTTAGCTGGTGTTTGGCTGGCGGGTTTCTTTGTGTGGCTGTGTGAGATAGGAATTACTTGTCTCGCAGCGCTCCGCTCTTATACCTTATTTGGACTTAGCGGTTGTGTAGTTAAGTTTAGTTTTTTATTTACTTTTTCTGCAAAAATAGTATTCATCAACAAGATTATTACTATCGTTCCGCTTTTATATTGCTCGACCAAGCAATTCCTATCTCCCACTATTAGTAAAACCGCTAGTGTTTTTGGTGTGGTAGGAGTGCCTGGTGTGACGTGCGCAGCAGCACGGATGCTAGTGTTCTCTATGCGATAAATATTCAACGTCCGCAGAGCAATACTGTTAAAGTTTGCTAATCAATAAATAATCGCCGTTTGCAAAGCATTACTGCAAAGCTACATAATCGCCGTTTGCAAAGCATTACTGCAAAGCTTCATGTGCAACGTTTGCAAAGCATTGGTGCAAAGCTACAGAAACATACAAGCATCCAATCAATGCGAAAAATCGAAGAATCTCACCACATGAATATAAATTGTTCAATTAGGTTTTGGGGAGAGCGAGGCATTGATTGTTTCTATTTTGTAGTGTGCAGCAGCATTAACATTAGTGTTCTATGATTAGAAAAATATGTAGTTAGTTATGGAATAAGGTGTTGATGTTTCATGTGAAACATCAAAAAAATTTGTGCTTTTTATGTCCATGGAAACGACGAAACTTAAAACACGATATTTTTGTTTTAAGAGTTTCGCATATTTAATTGGGGGTGATACGTCGTGGAATCAGCTGCTGAAACGATTCAACGAATTTTTGGAGATTCAAAATCCTCCCTAGGTATTGAATTGGCAGATTTGACATCTCGTTTTCATTCCATTGAACAAGCGAAATATCCTAAGCCTAAGCAAACGCGTTTTATTGCTGTTGCTAATCAAAAAGGTGGAGTAGGAAAAACAAGTTCTGCTGTAAATCTTGCTGCAGCTATGGCAGTAAGTGGATCAAAAGTACTTCTTATTGATATGGATCCACAAGGGAATGCGTCAACTGCATTAAATACTCCTCATGCTTCTGGTAATTTGTCGGTTTACGATGTTCTTGAAGGGCGAAAAAGTATCGCTGAAGTAAAACATGCTTGCCCAGATATTGAAGGACTTGATGTTGTGCCAGCATCCATTGATTTAAGTGGTGCTGAATTAGAGCTTGCAGATATGGATAATCGTAATAATCTGTTAAAGGATGCCTTGCAAGAATATCTTGATAATAGCAGCGAACATTACGATTATGTTTTTATTGATTGTCCTCCGTCGCTTGGCTTGTTAGTGATTAATGCCATGTGTGCAGCACGTGAAATGCTTATACCAATTCAAGCTGAGTATTATGCTCTTGAAGGTTTAGGACAGCTTATAAGAACTATTGGTTTAGTCCAGCAACATTACAATCCAATTTTAGTTGTTTCTACAATGCTTGTTACTATGTTTGACAAGCGAACTTTATTAGGCAGAGAAGTTTTCCAAGAAGTTAAAAAACATTATCCAAATATTGTGCTTGAGACTACGATTCCTCGTACTGTGAAAATACCTGAAGCGCCAAGTTTTAACCAAAGTGTTATTACTTATGATCCTCATGGATCAGGAGCGATTTCTTATCGCGAAGCTGCGTTAGAAATAGCGAAAAGGTCTAAGACAGTATTATCTGTTATCGCAGCAAAGCAAGATGCTAATCGACAAGAACAACAACAGGAGAATCAATAATGAGTGGAAATAAGTCTCGCCTGGGTAAAGGTTTAGGTGCTTTGTTCCCAGCTTTGCCTGGCGAGGATGCGCTTGCCGATGCATCTAATAATTTGCAATTTAATGTTTCACATGAAACAAAAAAATCCGAATCTGTGGATAGTCAATTAGAAGAACAAGCAAAAGTTTCACGTGAAACGTTACATAAAGATAATAATCAATCAAAAAATGTTTCACATGAAACAAAGGTCCCTAGTATGAGCAATTCAATTGCTCCTCACGCGGATAAGAATAATAACAAAATAAAGAATGTTTCACGTGAAACCGTGCCGTCAATTCATACTAACAAGCATTCTCATAAACGTTCAACTATGCCATCTCTTGGAGATGTCACTAGACCTATGGATTTCTTTTTTGGAGATTCAGCATCAACGACATTTATGTCGTCTAAGGCAAAAAATAATGAAGAAACCGTTATTGGTGAAAAAAATAACGCTGCTGAAAAATCGAATAAAACCGCAAAAAATGAGCCTTTGAAGCCAGTAAAAGGTGGATATTTAGCTTATCTTAAGCCGTTAGATATTGTTCCTAATGCGCATCAACCTCGAACAATTTTTGATGAAGATGAGCTGCGAGAACTTGCGTCATCTATTAAAGAAGTCGGCGTTTTACAGCCTATAGTTGTGCGACCTATTGTTGATGCAGATAAAAATGATGAACAAATTGCACATTATGAACTTATTATGGGCGAGAGAAGATGGCGTGCTTCTCAGCTAGCTGAACTTGATACAGTTCCAGCGATTGTGCGCACAACTGCTGATGAAAATATGTTAAGAGATGCATTGCTTGAAAATCTTCATCGCGTTGCTCTTAATCCTCTTGAAGAAGCGGCAGCATATTCTCAGATGATAGATGATTTTGGTTTAACACAGATTCAGCTTTCTCAGTCTGTATCAAAATCACGTCCACAAATTGCTAATACTTTAAGACTTCTCAATCTTCCTGCTAGCGTGCAAAAACATGTCGCCTCAGGTGTGCTTTCTGCAGGTCACGCACGAGCACTACTTGGCTTGGAAAATCCAGAAGATATGGAAAGTCTAGCCAATCGCATTATTGCAGAAGGATTGTCAGTTCGTAGTACTGAAGAGATTGTTTCGTTGAAGAATGAAGATACATCTCATGGAGCAGTACGTACGCGTGTGCGTCGCAATAATCAGTGGTCTTCTTCGCCTGTGCGCAAGCAGCTTGAGGAGCATTTTGCTACCAAAGTTTCTATTAAGGGCACAGAAAATCATGGAAGAATCGAGATTGTCTTTTCTTCTCCTGAAGAAATGCAACGAATTATTGGTTTACTTGTTTCTAAAAAAGAATAGTAGTTTTAATAAAATACGTGTGACATTTGTCTACAATATAATAGCTTAGACTGTAATGTCACACGTAAATTTAATTGTATTTATGCTTTTACTTTTAGTAAGCCTTTGTGTAATGAGTAAGATTTAAGCGTATTTTTCGTTAAGATAAGTTTGAGCATCAAGAGCTGCTCTGCATCCCATTCCTGCTGCAGAAATTGCTTGACGATACATGTTGTCGACAACATCTCCCGCAGCAAAAACGCCTTCAACAGAAGTGCGAGTAGTTGCACCATCAACAACAATTGTTCCATCTTCATTAAGTTTTAATTGGCCGTTTAAAAACTTTGTTGCAGGAGTGTGACCAATTGCCACAAACAATCCAGCTGACTCAACTTCTTGAGTTTCTCCTGTAATAACATTGCGAACAGTAAGTGAAGTAGCTTCTACATCGTTGCCGTGCACTTCATCTACAACGCTATTTGTAATAAATTTGATTTTTTCGTTTTCTTTTGCTCTGTCAACCATAATCTTTGAAGCGCGGAATTCATTTCTGCGGTGAATTAAAGTAACAGAAGAACCAAATCGTGTGAGGAACAATGCTTCTTCAAAAGCAGAATCTCCTCCACCAACTACAGTAATTGGTTTTCCTCGGAAGAAGAAGCCGTCACAAGTTGCGCAATAAGATACACCTCTGCCGGAGTACTCGAGTTCTCCCGGAATGCCCAATTTGCGCACTTGCGAGCCCGTAGAGACAATAACTGCGTCGGACTCATAAGTTATACCGTCATCGGTAGTAACGAGCTTTACAGCACTTTTAAAGTCTACAGAAGTGACATCGTTCAGCAATATTTCTGCACCAAATTTTTCAGCTTGTTTTTGCATAGATTCCATTAAGTCAGGGCCTAAAATACCTTCTGGGAATCCTGGATAATTCTCTACTTCCGTTGTGTTCATCAATTGACCGCCTGGAGTAAGAGCTCCAGCAATAACAAGTGGTTTGTACCCAGCGCGACCCAAATATATTGCAGCAGTGTATCCTGCAGGTCCGGATCCAATTATGATAACTTTTCGAAGTTTATTTTCCATTACTTATTTCCTTAAAAGCACTTATTATAAGAGATTCAATACAGTTTTACAGAATTGATGTACAAACTGTTCTTAGGCATGCTATCTTTTGGAACCCATAGCATGAAATCTTGAGATTTTACAATCTTCTTAAGTTTTACATCTGTTGTTCCGCTTTCATCGAATGTAAATTCTGCTACTTGAGTTCCCTTAGTTGGATCATCCTTAGTATCTGCCAACAAATATGCGTGACCTCCAGAGGAACGTATCGAAACAACGAAGCGATACACAGTTTGTGGTTCGGTTAAGTGAATATAGTATCCATATCCAGCTTGATTAGCCGGGAAGCTTAAGAATTGATAACGATCAGCTTCGTAAGCAACGTTATTAGTAGGAATTTTAGGCTTAGGCACAGGTTTTACTTGCTTACGACCCATATTTTTCTTAACAGGTTGTTTTTCTTGAGGAAGAATACCTTGGCTACCAAACGGAACATTTTCTAGACTAGTGCTATCCCATGAGCCGTTGTTTCCGAAGCTACCTGTGCTTTCATGATTGCCAAATAAACCATGTAATGCCAAAGCTAATCCAGCTACAAGGAGTAACGAAACAGCCCCGATAACAATAACTTTGGTTGAAAGACCCCACCAAATCTTAGCATCTGCAATAGTGTTGTTATTTTGTGTATTCTGCTTTTGTTTGTGCAAATTAGCAGTTTGTTCCAGAGGCTGGAAGCTTGGCGGCAAAGAAAGTGCTCCATTTTCTTGGATATCGTCGTTTTGGTCATTGTTTATTTCGTCTCTAAGTGCTCTTGCTGATTCCTCTCCAGGAGCTACAAATCTTCCGTGAGAATCAACAACAGGAACGCGACCAGTAGCTTCGCCTTCTGAAGTTAAGTTTTGTGGTCTTGAGATTAATTCTGTGTGTTGATTATTTTCAGTAAGAAGATGCCCAAAATCAAAACTACTAACTACGCCTGTTTCGCTAATAGTATTTTTGGAAGTTTGATTTCTTGTATTTTCAACGTGATCAAAAATATTTTTAGACGTAGCAGTATCGGGAAAATGTTTATATGAAGCAGACAATGTTGGGAAAAGAGCATCGTCTGTATCAAGTTCTGTAGGAGCGAGAATGCTAGCCATTTCTGCTGCTGCAATATCATGAAAATCTATATCTGTATTAGTGTTAGTTTCGTCACTAAAACTATTGTTACCAATGCCTTCAGAATCTGAGTTAGTATTGCTTCTTTTAAGAAGAGATCCCAATGTTCTTCCAGCATTTTTGAAGCTATCACTTAACTTAGCGGATCCATTTGTATTATTTGAAATAGTGTTGGCTGAATTAGTTGAAGAAAAATCGTTAGAATCCTGATTATTTCTTTGCATTAATTGTGCATCAAATTCTTCTTCACTTTGTGAAAGACCTTCAGGCAAAGGTAGTATACAATCATCTTTTGCTTCGCGAAGTCGAACATTGCTAATAGAAGCAACACTTGTTTTACCATCAAGCACAATATCTCTTGTTGTGAGCTTCGATAAAGGCGTGTATGAACCTAATAATGCTACTAATTCTGCAATAGACGCCATAGGTATTACGTTGTTATTTTTATTTGAAGCTAGGCTTCTTGTGCAAATCATCCTAAATTCTGAAGGAGTATTATCTGGCAAAAGAGACGCATCAAAACGAGCTTGTATTCGAGAAGAAGTTCTAGTAATCAAAGTGTATAACAATGATGCAAGTTGCTTAGTTGCAATATGTTCAACATTTTGCCTTGGAATTTGATCATCATCTTTTTGAGTCACATCTTCCAAAAGAGGACTTACTGGAGTATCTGCTAACTCAATTCCTGAAGAACTTATGCGAACAGTGTCACTAGAAACAGCGTGGTGAGTAATATTGCTAGCAAGTAATCTGCTTAAAGCTTGTGCAGTTTCTGCAACAATAGTTCTTATTGCTTCGTAGCTTAAAGGTGCTTTTTTAAGAGCCAAATAATCATTGATAGTAATACCGCGATCTAAAGCTGTAACAATAATTGCAACAGAATCATGATGCCGTAATTGAAGTACTTGCGTAAACTTGCGGCTATGCGATAAAGCCAAGGTTGATGCAATTGTATTTACTTGCGGCAAAAAACGTGAATCTCGTACAATAAAAAGCTGGCAATCCTGCGTAAGTATGCGGTCATTGGCTTGCCATACTTGCAAGCCTGCTTCGTTGCGCAAAAGCGATACTAGTACGTATCGATTTAGTACAATATCTCCTAACCGAGGTTCCATTTGTTCCTCATCTTCCTACGCATGTGCAATAAGTAACTTAACATTTTTTACTAACACATAATTGTACTGGTGAGCCGTCATGTTATGTACAGCATTTTGCTGTTATTGAAATAATTTCCCAAATAATCACATATTTTAAGGAAAAGCTCAATATGAAACTACGCTCTTAGAAGTTTTTGCTGTTAGAAGAATCATGATATTTTGCATCGGATTGTATTCTACGCGGAATTCTAAGATTTTTCTGTTCGTGCTGTGATTGACTTTTTGCAGTTTCTTCAAAAATTTTAGCAAGAGGAGCAAGAGCAGGAATCTTTTGGGCAAGCTTACTAATTATTGGGGCAGACAAATCTACAAGTTCTCTGGTCTTCAAAAGTAAGAGTGCTGACAGATAAACAACAGCAATAATAATTGTTGTTATTGCGCAAATAAGTATTGCGTATACCCACCTTAATATTCCATGCATATGTGGGGAATTGAAGTTTAAAACATGCAATAGCGGTTTACTCACTAAGAGACCAACAACAATAGATACTATTGAAGCAATAATAATTTTTATATGCGTAATTGCAAGATTTCGATCATCTAAGTCATTGTTGAAACGATTTCGAAGCATATGAACAAGTGATGGGAAAGTCAAGAAGTAGCTTATTGAAACTGATGAGCCTAAAGCTGTAATCCAATAAGTAGGTGGCAGTACATTAATGCAACATACAAAGGCAAAAAGCTCAGTAAGAAGTTGCGCTGCTGCGAAAATAAAAGGACTTTTACCGTCTTCAAAAGCAAAGAATGTGCGTTGAATAATCAAATAGCTACTAGTTAAAGGCAAGCCAAAAGCTAGCATCATTAGAGGTGCAGACATAAGGTTTGCTTCTTGAACACTTATTGATGGTATTAAAGCTAACGAAATAGGTGTTGGAATAACAATAAAAATGACTGTAAAGAAGCACATAATTATGCTTACGTGCCTGAGTGCTTCACTTAAATCATTGCGCGCGCTATGTAAATCGTGAGATGCAATAGAGCGTGAAATTTTAGGGAAAATTGCTGTTGCAACAGATACTGCAACTAAAGAGTAGGGCAATAGGAACATTGTGTAAGCGTTTTGATAAGTAGCATTACCTGCTACTTCAAACTGGTCTAAGCCTAAACGTTTTTCAGCAACAAATGGGACGCTTGTTGTTATATGCGTAGTAATCATTACAACTATTTGTGTAACAATAACAATGCCCATGCTCCATGCAGCAACAGGGCCCATTGATCTTAAACCGATATCTCGTATACCAAAACTTGGCTTGTAGTGTATTCCGCATTTTATAAGAGGTAGGAATAACACTAAAGCTTGTGCTGCTACGCCGATAGTCCAGAATCCTGCAGTGAGCAAAAGAGTATTGCCATTCCAAAAACTTAGTGGCATCCTATTTGCTTTACCAAAGATGATGATAAAAACGCCAAAGCCTAGGCAACTAATAATATTTGCTGCAACTGAACTCCACGCGTACATGGCAAAATGCTCTTTTGCTGCCAAAACTTGCCCAAGTACTGTATAAATACCGTAAAAGAAAATTTGAGGCATGCACCATAAAGTAAATGAACATGTTAATGTTTGCATTTCGGCGCTTCCGCCGGCGTATAGCATAGTGAGCACAGGCGTTGCTATAGACATAAGAACTGTTAGCGCGAGAAGCAGAAGAATTGCAAATGTAATAAGTTTATTTAAGCGTTCCTCGGCATTTTTCTTTTCGAGAGTGCGAACAATTTGCGGTACTAATACA
Source organism: Gardnerella sp. DNF01151 (assembly GCF_049244235.1). NCBI lineage: Bacteria > Bacillati > Actinomycetota > Actinomycetes > Bifidobacteriales > Bifidobacteriaceae > Gardnerella > Gardnerella sp. DNF01151. The sequence continues at coordinate 101,620 of NZ_CP058389.1, forward strand.
GCGTTGAAAATTCCACCTGAAACAAGCGTATATATTAGCTGTGGAATCATAGATCCAGCTTGATATGCGTTTGCTGCTAAACCTGTTGTTCCAAGGGCTGCTGCTAATAAGATAGTACGTATTTGACCTGTAATGCGTGATGCGGCTGTTCCGCTAGCCATAATTACAGAATTTCGACCTACTGAACTCATTCGTCTGGATCCTTCTTACGGTGGAATTGCCTCCAAAGGCCAAGAAGACCAAGAATGAAAGCAAATACTATAATAATCGTACCGCTTTTATCACTAATTTGCAGTGTACTAGTAATAAGTGTGCTTTGTTCTTTTGCAAATACGCGATGCTGATTGTCTTCAAGCACAAAAGTAGCTTTTGTGTGAATTGATGTAGTGATTCTCAGTGGTAAAGTTACTTGAGTTTCGCTATTAGCTGGAATTTTTACTAAAGTTTTACGGCGTGTAACAATTTCCATAGCATGAGTATTTGCAGATAAATACACTTGCACAGGGTAAGAGTATGTGTTGCTTATCGTAATAGGCATGCTTGCTGTTTCGCTTACGGCAGTAATATCATGCGGTGGGATTATGCGAATGCCATTCATCAGTGTATTTGCAAAAGTCTTAGCAGTATTTTTACTTATACAAGACTTGTTATTTTTCTTGCTGTGTGCAGTAGTTTTGGCTGAATCTTGCTGCTCGATCGTATTATTGGTAAATTCGTGCAAAGAAATATCGTCGTATAAGCGTAATAAATACTTTTCTAAGTCTTTTATGTTAATAAGTTTTTTTGTTTTGGCTGTTTGTTTTGCAAGTGCTTGAGCGTCACCCTCAGTATTATGAGGATGCTTAGCGGAACTATAGTCGAGAATATTCTTAGTAAAACGTAAAACGTCTTTCCTTGAATGTGACAAATCGTTTAGGCAAGAGCGTCGTTTTTCAGTAATATTCTCGCTTATAGAGCTGTTGCGAGATATTTCACGCATTATGGAATTTTTCTTCCAGTCAGGCAAGGCATTTTGCTTCGTATTTGCCATTGTTTGCAAGTCGCTTAACGACAGCCAAGGAGATTGTTCTAATGCGTTCATAACAGCATCAATATTTGAATTAGATGCATTATTCGAAAAAGTAATGAGAATATGTCTATCAACATACGGCTGTTCCATTTGGTAGAACGCGCTTTGTGCCACTAAACGATTAATGCGCCCAGCCTGAGTTCGTTCGCTTGTTGCGTTATCGCTTGTAGGCTTTCCGTTTGCCAGAAGAGTAAGCACTGATTGAGGTGACAAAACTCGCACATTCCCTGCAGGCGTATCTATATCGTATATGCCATTTCTAACAGCAAACTGTGAAGCATTATTGTCAAATTCGTCTGTTGCAATAACAGTTTCATATCCATTACGTTTTGCTTGCTCTAGTGCATGAATAGTCCATTTGCCGTATGTTTGCCATGCATAAGCTTTATTTAAATTATGATTAGTTGAGTCTGTTTGTTTTGAATTATTTGCTTTAGTAATATTTTTCTGCGATTGCGAATTTTTTGCAGACCATTTTTCTTTAGTAATTCCTGCCGATTTATACAAATCGTCATTATTGTCATCTGCATAAGCACTGATATCAAAACCAGATTGTTGCATATAAGCGCTTGGTTTGAGTGTTAAATGCGATGCTTGTATTGTGCTTAAATCTGCGATTGTTTGTAATTTTGAGTGTTTATTTGCTAAATCAGCTTTCCCAATAATGTTGTGAATACTATCTTTGTCTGCTCTAAGTAACATTTCTAAATGATCGCTAGGTTGAATGTTATTAGCTTTAAAATTGCGTAAATCGTTTTGTGTACGAATTAATATTGGCATGAGCGCAGTAAGTTTCATCGCTGGTAAGTTAGCTGAGTGCATGCCAATATTTGCTCTTGTCAAAAAGAATGTATCGATTTGTATTTTGAATAATCTTGTGAGAAATACGTAATTTTTAATGGTTTGGGACCCCAATTCAGGATGGAACGTAATTCTTGTTTATCTGCAGGTATGTTAAAGCTAAGAGTGCACGTGTGACCGGAAGCTAAACTTGGAGTTTTTACGGAATCTAAAATTTGAGGAGTTGGTATAAGAGATTCCTCTTGCGACCAATTTTGCACGTCCGTGCGCGAAACAAAAGTGTAATTGGAATTTATAGAAAGTTGTAAAGTGCCTTCTGGAAGTGCCGTTTTTACGGCTTTTAGTGTTGCAGTAAGGTGGTATCCGCTTTTATCTGTTACTACAGGCGTTGCTTGAGTTATATCTATTTCAATGCCCTTGCTATGCGGGTTCTCATACGTAGATTGTTTTTTATTTTGTCTTGTAGAAGTTTTGTCAGATAAATCTGCTTTTTTCGTGTTTGCATATGCGTAATTTGCTAATCCTGCATATTTTGCTGTTGGAAAAGCAAAAATTGTTGCAAATACTACGAATAATATAAAAATAAAACGTGCAGAAATTAAGCAAGTATGTAACGTAACTCGTAATAAAGAAAATACGTATGAAAGTGCCTTCTGCTTTAGAACAGTAGACGCATTTGTGGTCTGATGTTTACGCGTGAGTTTCTTCACTGTTAGACCGCCTATGTGCTTTTTTGGCATAAAGCCATGCAATTTTACGTTCATTTGGATAGCTTAGTATTGCATTAAGTTCTTTAAAATTCACCCATATTGCGTCTTCTGCTTCGTGATCAGGATCTCCTAATACAGATAAGTCGCCACTTACGTAACGTAACGCAAAATGGTGTACTAGCTTGTGTACTCTATGCGTTGTGCCTGTAAACCAATAGTCGATTGTGGCAATCGAATCTACTACTTCGCCAACTATACCCGTTTCCTCATGAATTTCGCGAACTGCTGTTTCTTGAGGTGTTTCACCTTTTTCTATATGTCCTTTTGGTAGACACCATTCAAGGTGTCCGCTTCTTGAATGACGAGCAATAATTGCGACACGCCCGAGAGAGTCAAATACTAAACCGCCTGCGGAATATTCTCGAATAATTGGCAAGTCTTGCGCATCTAAAGAAGCAAAAGTTGTAGGAGTATCTGCCTGTCTGCGTGGTGGCATAAGTGCTGGAGATACGCCTGAGAAAGAAGATGTTTTTTGAAGATTATCTTCCGGCGATCCTGAGTCTTGCGCAGTGCTGTCATCCTTAGAAAACAGCGGAATATCAACAACATTTTGTTCTTCACAACTGTCTTGCTGGCAAGACTTTTTTCTATGCATTTTAGCTAAATCAAGTGGCGTAATAACAGGAGCAGCTTGATTTTGGGCATGATTATCCGCAAGCTTGGCGAGCGTACGTCGTAAGTCTGCAGGAGTGATCATATAGTCAACATTACTCAATCCGCTGTGCATTGGGGTAACGGTATGCTGGAATATAGATTGATTTTTGCTGAAAGGGTGTCGGTAAGGGTGACTGAGAACTTCGAAGTTTGGCCTGAAGCTATAGAGTTGGGGCGACTTTTTGCTGAGCGTCATTATGAACTTGCATTAGTTGGTGGTCCTGTGAGAGATATGCTACTGCATCGCGTGTCGCATGATCTTGATTTTTGTACATCAGCTCGACCCGAAGAGTTTGAACCTATTTTGCGTCGTTGGGGACATGATGGTTTTTGGGATATGGGTCGCAAATTTGGCACGTTGGGAGCTATGCGTCGACGTGCTGATGGTACAGAAGTAAAAGTTGAAATTACTACATACCGTTCTGATGTGTACGATCCAGATTCTCGTAAACCTGAAGTGCAATACGGTGATACTTTAGAAGGTGATCTTTCTAGGCGTGATTTTACTGTCAACGCAATGGCGTTGCGCGTGCCAGATTTACAGTTTGTAGATCCTTTTGGCGGTGCTAGTGATTTAGCTAAAGGCGTGTTGCGAACCCCGGTTGATCCTCGTCAATCTTTTGATGACGATCCTTTGCGTATGATGCGTGCAGTTCGTTTTGTTGCGCAACTTGGGTTTAGTATCGAAGCAAATACTGCTGAAGCGATTGTGGACATGGCAGATAGGTTAGATATTGTTTCTGCTGAAAGAATTCGCGACGAAATTACTAAAATGTTACTTTCGGACAGACCTCGTAAAGGATTAGAAGCTCTTGTTGAATCTGGTATAGCTCAGCGTGTTCTTCCGGAGATTCCAGCTTTACAGCTTGAAATTGACGAGCATCATCGTCATAAGGACGTTTTTGAACACACAATGATGGTTCTTGAGCGCGCTATAGCTTTGGAAACAGATCAGGAAGGTCCAGTGCCGTCTCCAGATTTAACGTTGCGTCTAGCTGCTTTATTGCATGATATTGGGAAGCCAAAAACTCGAAAATTTGAAGATGGAGGGAAAGTTAGTTTCCACCACCATGATGTTGTTGGCGCAAAAATGACTCGTAAACGTTTGAAAGCACTGCATTTTGATCATCATCTTATCGAAGATGTTACTGAATTAGTGAATTTGCATTTGCGTTTTCATGGGTATGTTGATGAACCGTGGACTGATTCTGCAGTTCGTCGTTACGTAAAAGATTCAGGACATCTGTATGAGCGGTTGAACCGACTTACTAGAGCAGATGCAACCACTCAGAATCGTCGCAAATCGTTAATGTTTGAGCATGCGATGGACGAGATGGAAGAGCGCGTAAAGGAGCTTAAAAAGCAGGAAGATTTTAACGCTATTAGACCTGATGTAGACGGTAATGAAATAATGCAATTATTGCATTTGCAACCAGGTCCAACAGTTGGTGAGGCTTATAAGCATATGCTTGATTACCGTCTCGATAATGGTCCGGTAGACCATGATATTGCTGTAGAAGAATTACAGCGATGGTATGAGGAAACGTACAAAAAGTAAAAGTTTCTTCACTTAAATAAAGAGTAGCAGTATAAAATATTTTACTGCTACTCTTTTTTATTTAACTTCCTTATGCTGATCTGCCTTAGGAATGTTTTTCATAAGATCAGCTCTTATACATCCTTGCACTTCATGTATTGTTGCGCCTGCTGCTGGAACATCTACTTTAGGGCGAAGATTATTAAAAGTAGAGCCAAGCACAATATCGACGAGCTTATCTTTTCTATCATCCATTCGCATAATTGCATCGGTAAAATTAGCGTTTACTGTATAAGCTTCATTAATAGCGTTTTTTCCAAAGTAAATGATTGTTCGTTTAATGTTACTGGATTTGTTATTGTTAACTTCTGTTAAGTTAAATCCGCGAGCGTTTAAAGCTTCGCCAACCGCGCGAGCAAGACCGCGGAACTTTGTGCCGTTGAGAACTCTGATTGCTACAGCTCTATTATCTACGTAAGGGGCTTTGGCTCCTTCTTTTCCTATTATTGCGCATGGAGCTGGAACGCCGTAATTTGGGTTATCTTTTGGAGCACGCACAGAATTTATGCCAAAAGCGTGGAATTGCACAAGTAAAGCAAATATAAAAGTGACGCCCAAGCCTACGCCCACTGTAGTGAGTACAGATCTTTTTCTTTGATACATGAAAGCTTTACGAGCAATACGTTCGTCGTATTCTTGCGTCATGTTCACTTCCGATCTGTGGTTTGTAACTTTGTTAGCAGCAAGTTTACACAAGCTGCAGAATATACGTAATATTTCATTGCGTAATATTTTATTTTGCATATTTATTCAACGAATAAATATGCGTTTTATTTATAATTTACAATCTTTGCATGCGCGATATAAAGCAATAAATTCATCGCAAGTAAGCGTCTCGCCGCGTCTAGTTGGGTCAATTCCAGAATTTTTATATGCTTCTTCTGGAACTTGATTTTTAAGAGCTGCGTGCAATGTCTTACGTCGTTGCTGGAAGGCGGCATCAATGAAAGCGAATACTCCCTCACGTTCATTATTGTCACCTTTGCCTGTGCAATTGCGAGTAAAAGAAACTAATGCTGAATCAACGTTTGGCGATGGCCAAAATACATTACGACCGATAAGCCCTGCGCGTTGGGCTTTGCCGTACCACGCCAACTTAACACTTGGTGTGCCATATACTTTATTCCCAGGTTGTGCGCATAAACGATCTGCTACCTCTTTTTGAACCATAACTAGAAAATTCTGTAAGTTACTAAATTTTTCTAGCAAAGTAAGAATAATAGGCGTCGCAACATTGTATGGCAGGTTTGCAACAAGAGTAAATTGTTTAGCCTGCGTAATCTGTGGAACATCATCGGCATTTACTGCCAAAGCGTCTTTTAGAATGACGTTAAATTTTTGCATTGATTGAGGCATAAATTCTTCTACAGTATGCGGCAATCGTCGAGCTAGCGGAGGGTCTATTTCTACTGCAGTAAGCTGTGCTCCTGTTTGCAATATTGCAAGAGTAAGAGAACCAAGACCAGGCCCTACTTCCATAACGATATCGCCAGATTTAACTTCAGCTGCCGCTACTATTTTTCGCACTGTACCAGGATCAATAACGAAATTTTGACCAAACTTTTTGGTAGGAGTAATGCCTTCCTCGGCAGCAATACGTCTAATATCTGCTGCACCTAAAAGCTGACCTTCATTTTCAATGCTGATTTCTGTCAAAGTTTTACCGTCCAAATTTCGTAACAATTAATCCGTTGCGCCAAAGTGCGTTAAAACACGCTGCTGCCTTTTAATACCAGCCAATTTCGCGCGAATGCTTTACTGCTCCACTAGGTGTTTTATATTTGCTCTTAATGTAACTTAGACCCCAGCTAATTTGTATTGCGGCATCTTCATGCCAATTAGCTCCTGCACTGCTCATTTTATTTCCAGGAAGAGCTTGAGGAATGCCATAAGCGTGTGAGCTAGGATTTTCTGCGTTCCATCTCCATCCAGATTCCCTATTCCATAACCATAAAAGATCTTCCCATTCTTTACCGGTCCAACCCATTTGCGCAGCTGCGCCCTGAGCGAATAGTTTAGCTTGTTCTGGAGTAGCATGTACAAGGCTATCGGGATTAGAGCTTGGAGCGGGTGCAGGTGGATTAGCTGCAGGTGCGGGAGCTGCAGATGCGGTTTGTTGTTGAGTTGGCTGTTGGCTGTTTTTCTTCTCCTGTTTTGCAGGTTGCTCAGTATTCTGCTTTTTGGGTTGAGAGTTTGTTTGTTGTTTGGATTGTTTTGACTTTTGCGTATTTGTATTATTTTTGTGAATTGGTGCAGGAGCAGCCTTACCTACAGCAATAACTTGATTAACTGCAGGCTTTACCAAATTTTGCGAAACTAAAGTTGCGCTTTCTGCTTTGCCATCTACGTATGTAACGTTATAAATATCTTCGCGCTCACCATTCACGCCAACTTGTTGTACAACGCGAGAATTCGCTGGAAGTTTAGGATCTACTACAGTTTGTGTGGCAAAAGGTAATGAAACTGTACGAGTTTCTTTGCCATGAGTAACTCGAGAAACACGTAAAACAGTATTTCCATCATCTTCTTCTACGCTTACGCGATCTTCCTTGCCGAGCACTATACCTTGAGAATCAAGAATTGCGCTCGCAGGTAAGTCTCCATTTTGCACAATGCGTGTTTTCCTGTCAGCGATAACGCTAATTGGACCTTTTTTATTAATTGATAAGCCGCAAGTGAGTTTATCGTAAATATTTTGCAAATTTACTGTAATTCGTGAAGCGTTCTTAGCATTAGCTTTAAAAAAGCCGATTAATTGATCGACACTAGTTGCAACAGTCCAGAACGGTATAGTTACTCCATCTACAGTGATAGAAGTTTGATAAGCACTGCGAACTGTTACAGTAGAATGATTTGTGAGAATATCTCCAGAAGAAGAAATAATTTGATCGTGAGTTTTTATTGGCACGTGTTGTTCTTCCAATAAACGTATTGGATTTGTTGAATAAGTGCTTACAATATGCGTTTTTCCATTTATGATCATTGCAACAGATTTTTTAGCTGTAAATATAAACAAGCTTGTTGCTGTGAGTGATATAGATAAAACGCAGGCGATTATTCTTGCACGACGCATCACTATTAATCGTCTAGGCGTCCATCGACGTGCCATACAATCACTCCCTTTGCAATAATGCTAACTTCTCTATTATACCTTCAGTATTGCATTCAAAATTGAGTGCAAAACAAAATAAAAGTGGGGGCGGGAGAGAAGGGGATATTCCCGCCCCCTATGAGGTGGAGCTGGTTGGGGGACGCTCCACTCTCACCTCGGAAACCCTGAGTTGGGGGAAGGTTCCCGAGTTCTTACTCGCGAAAAGTTTTGTTATAAAGATGATCATGTGCACAGATATAGATTTGTTATTTTCATAATACGCCATAATTTGGCACTGTATATGAAAAATAAAAATCTTTTCTATTTTTGAATAGTTAATTAGCCACTATCCCCTCTGCTTTAATCATTTCACGTCATTATATGTGATACGAAAGATAACAAAACTATAGTTCTGGAATATGTGAATGGAAAATAAGAAATACTCGCGAAACGAGTGGAATAAAAATGGAGCCTCCTGCCGGGATCGAACCGGCGACCTGCCGCTTACAAGGCGGCCGCTCTGGCCATCTGAGCTAAGGAGGCGAAGTTTCTCGTTAGCATGACGAATCATGCTAAGTAGAACAATTGATTAGTGTACCATATGCCACGTCATTACAAAATTACGGCGATGTTGAATATAGAAACGGCGTGTTTTTTGTTGTTTATATTTGCGTATTTGGCAATATAAGGCATTAACATAATGCAGTATGGAAGATACAAGCATGTTCGATTTGCAACCAGGGACTAATGTAGGCGGATACACGCTTATTTCTAGGCTTGGCGGCGGCGCAATGGGGTCAGTTTGGCGCGTTAATGACGATGGCGGCAATCAATATGCTATGAAAATATTACGTGCTTCTGTTCATGCAAAACAGAGTGAAGATGAAGATTCTGAGCAGGAACGTGCTCGAATACGTTTAAAACGTGAAGCTTTGGCTTTGCAGAGGATTCATCATCCAGGTGTTTGCGCGATAGTGGATATGGAATTAGATGCTTCAATCGCTTTTATTGTGACAGAGTTGATTGAAGGACATAATTTGCGCGAAGACGTGGATGAGAATGGACCTTATATTGCAGATGATTTGGAGCGTCTTGCGCATAAGCTTATTGAAGCTGTTAAAGCAGTTCATGAAGCCGGTATTGTTCATCGCGATATTAAACCAACTAATGTAATGATTTCTGCTACTGGACCTGTATTGGTAGATTTTGGGATTGCGATGGGCGAAGGTGAAAGCCATGTTACTCGCACGGGATTAGTGATGGGCACTCCTGGTTTTATTGCTCCAGAAATTATTGAAGGCGGAGATTCAGATGAACTTACAGATTGGTGGTCTGTTGCTGCTGTGCTTGCATTTGCGGCTACCGGTAAGCCTGTTTTTGGGACAAAGCCTATGATGGCGGTTTTGGAGCGTGCTGCCTCAGGCAATGCAGATTTAACTGGGTTATCTCCTAGAACAATGGCTGCTTTTCGTAAGGCTTTGAATCCGATTCGAGAGCAGCGTTGCATGCCATCTGATTTAGAAAATGCAATTAGTCAAGATGCTATGGATCCTTTAGCCTGGCCGGAGGCGAACCGCCCTTTTGACCGTAATGCCACTAACATAACTATGCGTAAAATGTGGTGTGAAACAAGTCGTGAAACAAAAGAAAAAACTGCTATACTAACAAATTCTCGTACCTGCGATGCAGCTGGTACAGCTGGCATAACAAATCTTAATTCTGATGGAGAAATGCCAACCGTAACTGTTCGTTCTACTACTGTTATGCCACATTCATTAGATAATAGTGAAGACGATAAAACATTTTGTGTGGATGAAAAAACACGAATTAATACGTTAAACGATGTAGATTTTCAGAATATACAGGACGACAATTCAAACAATTCACGCATTGCACAATCTTCAAAACTTATTCGTTCTTCTGATAACACTTTTGATAATGGCAATATTGAAAATGAAGCAGGTGATTCTCTACACGTTAAAAGTGATGAAGTGTCTTCTGTTGATCCTGCTCTTAATAAACATGATTATGCGCGTAGAGGAACATGGATACTGCTGATTTGTATAATTCTTCATTTAGCCATTGCTTGCTTAAGCATTCTCGATTCTATTGGTTTTGCGATGGTTTTTATGTGGATTAGTGCAACATCCGGCTACAGTATTTCATCAAGCTTGCGAAGATGGCAACTTAACGATGGAATAATTCCTCGCCATGATTCTGTAGTGCTTATTGCAACTTTACCGTGGCATATTATTCGAGGATTTGTTTACATGCTTCCACGAGTTATAGCTATTGTTGTTTCTGGAGGTATTGGAGCTGTTATATATCCATTTTTCTGCGGTAATAATCCTGAATTACTTTCTATAGATGTTGGATCCTTGCGTATTCTTTTACCAACTTACTCACCTAATATTTTTTCAAGTACTGCAGTTGGATATGCTCTAGGATTTATTGTTGCATGGGTTATTTTTGCTGCAGTTAAGTGGACTACAAAATTCCGTTTAGGATTAGGTGCGTTATTTTATTCTGGAAAATCATTTGAAAAATAAAAATAGTATGATACGTAATGTGTATTTTCCGTTGATGCCATCTACTAAACTGTGATGAAGTTATTATTTCATTAGCAAGAATGCTGCTAGGAACGAGTCTTAGTGTGCGAAATAAATGGTTGAAGGATAACAATGCCTAAAATTCAGATGCGTGATAATAAGCAGGGAGATTCATCTGCTACTCGCCTACAAAGAACTATAGAAAATCGCGAACGTGCAGCGCGTGAGGCGCGTGAGCGTCGTCAGCAAGCAATTATCGGCGCTATTGTAGTAATTATTGTTGCGGCTATGTTGGCTGCTGTAGGCATTACTGCGTATCAGGCAGCTTACGTTCAGCCTCAGAAAAAAATAGAGCAATCTGCAAAATCTAATCATAATTTGGATAATATTGATCCAAGTATTCGTCCAAGCGGTGTTAATTCTAAGAATGGCATTCTTTTTAGCAAGGATGGGTACGGCAAGCAAGCTGTTGGTGCTCCTACAGTTGCCACTTATTTTGATCCTTTGTGCCCTGGTTGCGGATCCTTTAATCGTACTGTTGATGAAACTTTAATTAAAATGGTTGAAGCAGGTCAAATTAACCTAGAACTTCACCCAATGTCATTCTTGGATGGACTTTCTACTGACCATTACTCGACTCGTGTTTCTAGTGCTATTGCTTATATCGCTTCATATGATAACAATCCAAAGCATTTGCTTCAGTTTATCAATGGCATTTTTAACGAAAAATTCCAGCCGGAAGAAAGCGAGGGATATAAGCCTGTAAGCAATAAAGAGTTGATTAAACTGGCTAAGAAATCTGGAATTCCAAACGAAATTGCAAGTAAAGCTTTTAACCGCCAATATTTGAAGTGGCAGCTGCTAGTTAATAAATACACTCCTGATCGTAAGGAATTGTGGAATGTCAGCGGTCCAAATAAAGGATCTATGACAACGCCGACTGTAACTATTAACGATAAATTGCTTGATATGAATGCCATTAATGAGAAAAAAATGAAGGTGCTTGATGCTCTGCTTCATTGCATCGGCCTGGATAAAAAACAAGTTGGAGTTGCAGGTCAGATGCCTAAAGTGTCTGACACTAGTTCCCCTATTGCATTGTAAATAAGCTAAATTATAGAAATCTAAATTATTAAATAAAAACGGACGTTAAGTGTATTCTTAACGTCCGTTTTAGTGTAGAGATTACTTAATTTTATTTATAATTCAAGCGGCTTACTCTTATACGTAACTTTCGGCATATGACCAGATTTGCCAACATATTTTTTATCGATTCCCAAAGACTTTAATATAGCTTCCAAAGGATCCATTTGCTTTTCAGAAGCTGCATTGAGATCTACTAGCTTACCGTTAATTGTTACTGTTGGAGTTGTCATAGCGCCTTTATTAGAGCCAGAAACATTCCATAAAGCTTTTTCTTCTGGAGTATTCTCATTAATAACTTCTTGCCACTTAACATAGTGTAAGTTAAATGCTTCATTCGCAATCTTATCTGCAACTCCAGCATCTTCAGCTAAATCAATAAGAGCTTTATTTGGTGTTGCTTGGTATCCGTCGCCTTCTTCCGGCTGGAATCTTTCGCTAAAAATACTATTGATGAACTGAAGCAAATGCTTTGGATCGTTGTCGTGCGAAGCGATATAGGCAATACCGCCTGAGACGCGATAAGAATATTGATCTGAGCTAAAACGATTTAAGAATGACATTGGGTGAAGTTCTAGGTTAATTTGACCTGCTTCAACCATTTTAATTAAAGTTTCATCAACAGTACGATTAAAGGATCCGCAACCAGGGCACAAAGGATCAAAATAAGTAGCAACTGTAGGAGCACCAGCAGCTTGCTTGCCGTACCCATCCTTGCTAAGAAGAATTCCGCCTTGTAAATTAGATGCTGGTGGGATGTCAGAAGAAGGCAATTTTTTAATCTCTTTGGTTATTTGGGAGTCTGCTGTATCCTCAGTTTGTGTATCTGGCTTATTGGTTGTTGGATTTTCAATTTTTACTTGTGGTTTATTGATTGAATTGTAATAAGTCATAAACCCAGCTCCTGCAGCGAATGCAAGAATAATTAGTGCTATTACGATGCCAATTAAGCTTTTACTATAAGGGGTATTTGATTTTTGCATTTCATTATTTGTTGTTTCTTGTTGTTGATCCATAGTTATTCTCCTTTTGTGCGCCTTACTCGACACGCCGAGTTTATGCAAAATACTGATTTTTTGCTGTTTTTCTAAGATAAACATGATATATTAAGGCATGGCTCAACGAAGAGAACCTTCAATGGACCAGGTAAGTAAACTGTGGACGATTGATACCCGCCGATGTAGGAATTGGGGTCATGAGTGCACACCCTTCACTACGGATCGTTCGGCACGTACCTGCCGATGAAAGGACATATCATGGCAGAAGTTGTATTTGATCATGTGACTCGTATATACCCGGGCAACGATAAGCCTTCGGTTGATGACTTGAACATGACTATTAAAGATGGTGAGTTCCTCGTACTCGTTGGTCCATCTGGTTGCGGTAAGTCAACTACTTTGCGTATGTTGGCAGGTCTTGAAGAGGTTAACAAAGGACGTATCCTCATCGGTGGTCAGGATGTTACTACAATGCAGCCAAAGGATCGCGATATTGCAATGGTCTTCCAGAATTATGCACTGTATCCGCATATGACAGTTGCTGATAACATGGGCTTTGCTTTGAAGATTGCTGGTGTTCCTAAGGAAGAAATCCGCAAGCGTGTTGAAAAAGCTGCAGAAGTGTTGGATTTGACAGAGTATTTGGATCGTAAGCCGAAGGCTTTGTCTGGTGGTCAGCGTCAGCGTGTTGCTATGGGTCGCGCAATTGTTCGTGAACCAAAAGTCTTCCTCATGGATGAGCCTCTTTCCAACCTCGACGCTAAGCTCCGCGTTCAGACTCGTACTCAGATTGCTGCTTTGCAGCGTCAGCTTGGTGTTACTACTCTGTACGTTACCCACGATCAGACCGAAGCTTTGACCATGGGCGATCGCATTGCAGTGATTAAGCTTGGCGTATTGCAGCAGGTTGGAGCTCCTACTGAGCTTTATGACCGCCCTGCAAACGTATTCGTTGCAGGCTTCATTGGTTCACCATCTATGAATATCAATCAGCATCCAGTTGTAAACGGTCGAGCTCAGATTGGTGAGGATTCTATACTTCTTCCAGCTGAGGCTGTTGACAAGCTCACTGCAGAAGATAACGGACAGATTATTGTTGGCTTCCGTCCAGAAGATGCAAGCTTGGCAACATCCGATGATCCAAATGCGTTCTCCTTGAAGGTAATGAACGTGGAAGATCTCGGTTCTGATGGCTATATCTATGGCAATATCATCACCGATGGTTCTCCTGAGGAAGCATCTACTATGATGTCTGATCAAAATAAGCTCACGACTATTCGCGTGAACCCACGTGCTCTTCCAAAGGTTGGCGACACCGTGAAGATCAAGATTGATCCATCTAAGATGCATCTGTTCGCACCTTCTACGGAGTTGCGTTTGAACTAAAACGTTGGTTTGCCTGCTTATATAAGCTAATGAGCAAACTTTCGGTATAAGGTATAGAGCGGGGTTCGCAATATGACGCGAACCCCGTTTTTGGCACAAAAAAGCAGCATAATAAGTGTACAATAATACATCATTACAATGCATCGCTTATTATATATAGTTGTTATCAATAATTCGTCGGTGGTTGAGCTGTGTTTATCTGGAATGCAGTGATATCGTTGGCATGAGCTTGATTGGTAAATAAACTTTATGGAATGGAATGACGCTCCTCAATTAGACCCGCGTGCTGTGCAAGCAACTTCGGTATCTGCACAGGACGAGAATGCGTCTTCTCAAGAGCCGCAGGCACTGAAGATTACTGCGGCTAGTTCAAATCCAAAAATGTTTACACTGCCTTGGGAATTACCACTTTCTCAATGGCCTGCTGATTTATTCGTGAATTTGCCGCGTGGTATTTCTCGCCACGTTGTGCGATTTGTTCACGTTGGCGATGAAGTGTATGCAATGAAGGAAATTACTCGTCAAGTTGCAGAACGTGAGTATGAGCTTTTGCGTAGGCTTCGTAAACTTGAGTTGCCTACAGTTACTCCTATAGCTGTTGTTGCAGGACGCCATGACGCTAATGGTGAAAAGCTTGAGGCAATGTTAGTTACGAAACATTTGAAGTTCTCACTACCATATCGTGCATTATTTGCTCGTACGTTGCGTCCGGATACTGCAGAGCGCCTTATCGATGCGCTTGCTGTTCTTATGGTGCGCTTGCATCTTTCTGGCTTCTATTGGGGCGATGTATCGCTTTCCAACGTGCTGTTTTTGCGAGATGCAGATGCTTTTTCTGCATTCCTAGTTGACGCAGAAACTGGTGATTTGCATGGAAGTTTAACAGAAGGTCAACGAGAATACGATATTGATTTAGCTCGAACCAACATTATTGGTGAGCTTATGGATTTGAGCTCCGGTCAGCTTTTACCGACAGAAGTAGATGAAATCAGTATAGGCAATCGTCTAGTAGATCGCTATCATTCGCTTTGGAGTACGCTTACTGACGTTGATAAGTTCAGTCCTGATGAGATGTGGCGAATTGAACGTCGTGTTAATCGTCTAAATGAGCTTGGTTTCGATGTTGATGAGTTGGAGATGAAGACTTCAGAAGATGGTCGAAGGGTTTTGGTTCGACCTCGAGTTGTGGATGCTGGCTATGCTTCCCGCAAGCTTCTTCGTCTTACTGGATTGGATGTTCAAGAGAATCAGGCTCGAAGGCTGCTAAACGATTTGGATGCATATCGCACTTCTACATGGCGTCAAGGTGAAGAGCTGGAAATCGTCGCAACTGATTGGATGCGTGAAATTTTCGAGCCAACAGTTCGTATGATACCTCCTGAATTCCGTTCGCAAATTGAACCAGCTCAGTTCTTCCATGAAGTGTTGGATCATCGTTGGTTTATGGCAGAAAAAGTTGGCCATGACGTTGCTATGCAAGATGCTGTGACAAGCTATATTAAAAATGTGCTTCCTCAGTACAAAATGGATAAGCATGTTCTTGCTGCTATTAATGCAGATGCTGATTCTGGCGTTGTGGATGATGAATACACGTATTCTTCTCCAGCACCTGTAGGTCACGATATAGATGAAGATGATCAAGATGCTAGTGTTTGGGCAAGTTGAGTATTGTGTTATATAAGTAATCAGCTAATTCTCAATAAGTACGGCATTGATTGCCGTCTTTGATTTTAAGTGAATTTTTCGTCGGGGAGCTTCAACTCCCCGTTTTTTTATTGCAGTTTACTCGCTTACCCTAAATTTGGGTATAAAAAAGTGCCCCCTGTGGGACTCGAACCCACAACCCAAGACTTAAAAGGACTCTGCTCTGCCAATTGAGCTAAAGGGGCAACAAATGCTAAGTGTACTACATTCAATCGACGAAGTGAATATCGTGTTAACTTATGCGTGTTACATATATTTATTGCAGTATTCCGAGTGACTCAAGTTTTGCTTTTATTTGTGTTGCTGATGGCTCAACCATAAAAGTATTATCTGCAAAAGTAACAACTGGAATATGCTTTTGATTGCTAATTTCAATCGCTTTTTCTTCAGCACCCTCTTCTGTTTCAATATCGTGCCAAACGAATGCCACACCATACTGGATTAGCGCAGCTTTCGCACGTTTGCAATCTCCACACCAATCTGCACCGTATACATTTACGGTAGGCTGATCTGACATAAAATCCTCCTCAATGATTTTGTGAATTCAAATTTTGCGTAATAAATAGCTCGTACTATTTATTACTACTTTTACTAGTGTAATAGATGCAGGTGTACCTAAGCATATTGACGTTGAAGTGTAACAAAGATGAGAAAAAATAGTGAAATATATTGCTAGTGTCCCTTGACTTTCATAGTCTTGATGTCATGAATATGGTTATGGATATGAACATGCTAATTTGGTTTGCGGCTGCGGCTGTTGTTATTGTCATCTTATTAGTAACAGTTGCAGTGATTTTGCGCATTCACAGCAATAGTCATGGACCAGTAATTCCTGAAAGCGTTGATAGTGCAATCGATACAAGCAAAACTAAAGCGCGTGGAACAAAAAAATCTGAAAAACAGATAGAAAGTAACGTCGCGGTTGTACCTAATGAAGAAGTAAAGTCTGAATTATTGCCAGAAAGTACTTCTTCGCGTATTAAACATCTTCGTGAACGTTTGGCTCATAGTGCAAATCCACTTGGTCGTGCATTGTTTAATATCATAAGCAAGGACCATCTTTCGGAAGAAGATTGGGAAGATGTAGAAGATACTCTTCTTATGGCCGATGTTGGTTCTCGAGCTAGTGAAGAATTAGTAGAAGATCTACGCAAAGATGCACGCATTGCTGGTACCTCTAATTCAGAAGATGTGCATTCAGCATTGCGTACAAAACTATTGAAAATAGTAGATGAAGACGCTGATCGACGCTTAAATGTAGATAAATCAAATGCGCATCATCCTAGCGTTATTATGATGGTCGGCGTTAATGGCACCGGTAAAACCACTACTGCTGGTAAATTAGCGCGATTGTTTATTGCCAAAAAACGTTCAGTAATGTTTGCTGCAGCAGATACTTTTCGTGCGGCTGCAGCTGATCAACTTGAAACTTGGGCGTCTGCAGTAAGCGTGCCAGTTGTTCGTGCAAATAAAGATGGTGCTGATCCTGCTTCTGTTGCTTTTATTGCTGCGAATAAGGCAAAAGAAGAGCAAACTGATTTATTGATTGTAGATACTGCTGGTCGTTTGCAGAATAAAGCAAATTTAATGGAAGAGCTTGGCAAAATTCGTAGGGTTATAGAAAAAACTATGCCTGTTGATGAAGTATTGCTGGTATTGGATGCTACTACTGGTCAAAATGGCATGTCTCAAGCAAAAGTATTTGCTGAAGCTATTGGCATTACGGGCGTAGTCCTTACTAAGCTTGATGGTTCCGCTAAAGGTGGAATTGTTATAGCTGTACAGCATGAACTTGGTGTACCGGTTAAGCTAGTAGGTCTTGGCGAAGGACCAGATGATTTAGTGCCGTTTGATGCTCAAAGCTTCGTAGACGGTTTGCTCGCTTAATGCTGAGCATTGATGTAGTTGCATGAGTGGTAGTTTTTAATGTTCCACTAAAGTCTTTATGAGTTTTGGCTATAAGAGTTTCTCGGTACAATAGTTATATAAAGTAATACTTAAGCTGCAATGATGTTATTGTTGCGCTGTTTCAAATAATTGAGGTGAAAAATGACCACAATGGATCCGCAATGGGCATTGTTGGCTGGCGCGTTGGTGTTTATTATTACGCCGGGTATTGCCCTGTTCTATGGAGGCCGTGAACGCGCTACTTCCATGGTGAATATGATGATGCTTTCAGCTGGCGCTATTGCTGTAACCACACTGGTTTGGACGCTGTGGGGATGGTCGTTAGCTTTTGCTGGCAAAGATATGGCTGGTGGTGTTATAGGTGATCCATTGAGTGGTTTGCTATTCCGTGATTCGATGGTGGCAGATCATGGTGTGTTTACGTCTATGGACGCAAATTCCGGATTATCTGGCGGCATTCCTGCAGCTTTTCGTTTAGCATGTGCTGTTGTTGCAGTAGCGCTTATTACTGGAGCTCTAGCCGGTCGAGTGCGTTACGCTATTTGGCTTATTTTCGTAGCTGTGTGGATTACTTTAGTATTCGCTCCATTAGCACATATGGTGTGCGGTGGTGGATTGCTTTCGCCTAATGGTGCTATTTCACAGGCGTTAGGTATTTCAGTGCATGACTTCGCAGGTGGCTCTATATTGCATATTGCTGCGGCTGTTTCGGCTTTTGCAATTGTTATGATTATTGGCGGACATGCTCACTTCCCTCTTAAGCGTTTTGTTTTGCATATTAAGAATGTTGCGCATACGAGTGGCAATGCTAATTCTGGAGCTACTAATTCGCGTAATCCTAAAAGTCGTTTATCGCGCGCATTGTGGGCTGATGTTGAGCATGCTAAAAATGCCGCTAGTGAGACTGTTGTCTCTCCAGTTGCTACAGTGACTGAGGTTGCTGCTGAATCCACTGCAACGCAGTCAGCCGTTGAAAATGGTGTTGCTGCTCGCCATCCGCATAATGTTCCTTTCGTTATGCTTGGCGTTTTCTTGATTTGGTTCGGTTGGCTTGGGTTAATGATTGGTTCTTCTGCAGGCGTTCCTGGAGTTGCAGGTTATGCTTGGGTGAGTTCCACAATAACTGCTTCTGCTTCAATGCTTGCCTGGGGTGTGACTGAACGTTTACACTCTGGATGCTTTACTGCTTTGGGAGCTGCGTCTGGTGTTATGGCTGGATTGGCTGCAAGTGCTGCAGCCGCGGATGTTATTGCTCCATTGTGGGCTTTAGTTTTGGGTGTTCTTTCTGGTGTTATTACTTCTCTAGTGACTCACTCTCGTACTTTTGTGCGCTACGATGGTGCCTTGCATGTAGTTAGCGTGAATGGTGTTGCTGCGCTTATTGGTGTGCTTGCAGTAGGCTTATTTGCTGATGGTTCTGGATTACTTGCTGTTGGTGATTGGCATCAGTTAGTTGCACAACTGTGCTTAATTGGGATTACGGTGCTTTATGCAGGTGCTGTAACTGCAGTATTAGCTTTTGTTCTTGAAAAGCTTTTTGGATGGCGTATTTCGGAAGCTAAGGAACGTAAGGGCGTTGATTTGGTTGATCAAGGAGAGCGTGCTTACGATTTTTCTTCTATTGCACAAAGTCATGATGGCGCTGTAGTTGCTGTTGCAGATGATGATGCAAATAAAACTCAAATGGCTGTTCTTACTTCTGTTGATATTGATATGGGTGAAAACGAGGTTGAACAATCTGATTTTATGGTTAATCAATCTGAGGCAAATCCTGAGCAAGGCGATTCTGAGGTTGATTCTAAATCTGAAGTTGAGCAAAAAGAGTCTTCTTCTGAAGAAGAGTTTGAAACTGTAAAAAAAGATGAATCATCGCAAAAGAATAAAAAAACAGAAAAACGAAATAATAGTGCTAAAGAATAGACGCATGTGCGTAAGCGTTATGATTTAGCAGCAAGTTCGAATTATGTTGGTATAAACCGCATGTCTTATCTAAGATATGCGGTTTTGCTATTTTTGCTAATTTAAAATCAAGTTTTTTAATGAATAACTTATTTTTAGTGAATAAGTTATTCATATGACACGCACGAATTGCTTGATGTGGATAAAAAAGATAAGTTATCCACATTTTAGGCGTGTCTACGTGGATATCACACAAATTTATCCACATAGTGGGGATAACATTGTGGATATCCTGCGGATAACTTTTTAAAATAATATTTTTATTTGCGATTTACGCATATTTGTGTTACTTCACTCGCAATTGCTTTTGCATAAAATTTGTTAGCATATTGCAATTTTCTTTTATGCAAGCGTGACAAAGTAGCAGTAGAATGAAGCATTATGACAAATCAAAAGTTGGACAACCAGAACAAAAAAGACGTACTGCGCAATATTTGGCTACTAGCTGTACCGACTTTTGGACAGCTCATATCTGAGCCGGCATTTGTACTCATTGACACTGCTATTATTGGTCATATTGGCAAAAGTGCTCTAGCGGGTCTTTCTATTGGATCAACGGTACTTCTTACTACTACAGGTCTTTGCTTATTTTTGGCTTACAACACAACTTCACAGGTTGCGCGTCTTTTAGGCGCAGGTAAGCGTCAAGAAGGTTTTAGCATTGGAATGGATGGATTGTGGCTTGCATTATTGCTTGGCATAATTCTTACAGTCATACTTATTTTTGCCGCTGAACCGTTATGCTACGCAATAGGCGCGCGTGGCTCTACGTTGCAAAATGCTATTGTGTACACACAAATGGTTATGCCTGGATTGCCTGCGATGCTACTCGTATATGCAGCAAATGGCATATTTCGCGGTCTTTGCAACGTGCGCATAACATTATTTGCTGCTGTAAGTGGAGCTGTTCTAAATACTATTCTCGATATAATCGCAGTATTTGGTCTCAACATGGGAATTGCTGGTTCTGGTATTGCAACAATGATTGCGCAATGGTATATGGGACTTGTTCTCACTATTCCTGCAATTATTTGGGCTACTCAAAGTGGTGCGCGTCTCAAACCACATTTCCAGCATATTCTACATTCTGCTGGAACTGGTATGCCTTTGTTTGTTCGTACATTTGCATTGCGCGTGTGCATGGTAGCTACGGTTGTTACTGCGACCCATCTCGGCACCAATACTCTCGCTGCGTATCAGGTTGCTAATTCCTGTTGGAATTTTGTTATGAATATTTTGGATGCAATTGGTATTGCTGCGCAGACTATTGTTGCTGCAGCGCTAGGTGCAGGCTGTCGTAAGCGCGCAGGAATGATTACGCGTATTTGTGCTCAAGTGGGAGCTGTAAGCAGCGTAGGAGTCGGTTTATTCATGATTTTCGTGGGTTGGAGTTGCGCGCCACTATTTAGTCAGCATACAGATATTCAATTTTTAATTTCTGTAGGCATGACAATATTAGGATTGTTCTTGCCTCTTGCTGGATGGATGTGGGCACTAGATGGCGTATTAATTGGCGCAGGTGATCACCGTTACTTAGCAAAAGCTTGCTCAGTAATGGCTGCTGTGTATTTAACATTTTTGGCGCTCACAAGCGTTTTTGATGTCGTCGTCGATGCTAATGACGTGGTAAGAACTATTACTTTATGGGTTGTTTTAAATGCTGTTTATATTGGGGGGCGTGCAATAGGCAATAGTTTGCGCATAAGAAATGATACGTGGATGGATTCTGCGCTAAAAATGTAAATAAAGTTTTGTGTTAATGCATTTACGTTTTTTCATAATACGTGCGCGCGTTTATACTCGTTTTTATGGCAGATAATGATATGTGGCAATCTACTAAAGGCAATGTTATCCGCGCAGGGAGCAATCGTGGTGGCAATGGTGACGCCTCTGCATATGGTTCTGGCGTTGCAAATCGTGGTGCTGAAGTAGGTGCTACGTTGTTTGATCGTGTGCCTCCTCACGATGTTGATGCAGAAATGGCTGTGCTTGGCGGAATGCTTATGAGCAAAGATGCTATTGGCGAAGTGTCTCAATTGCTTGAAACATCAGATTTTTATTTACCGCAGCACCAAACAATTTATGATGCTATTCTTACGCTTTTTGCAGGATCCCAGCCTGTTGATGTTGTGCTTGTAGCTAACGAATTAATGAAAGATGGAAATCTCGATAAAGTTGGCGGAGCTGACTATTTGCACAGCCTAGTAGCTTCTGTGCCAACAGCCGCAAACGCAATGTACTACGCAGATATTGTGCACCAAAATGCTGTTCTTCGTAACGTTATTACTGCTGGCACAAAAATTGCGCAAATGGGCTATTCTGCTTCCGGAGCGCAAGCAGAAGATATTGTAAATCTTGCGCAATCAGAAGTGTATGAGATGAGTGCCGGCAAAGTGCGTCAAGATTACGTTGCTATTGGCCCAGTTTTGCAAAATACTCTTGATCAGCTCGATAAAATGCAAAATCATGAACTTGAGCAAGGTGTGCCGACTGGATTTAGAGATATTGACGAAGTTACTCAAGGTTTGCAGCCTGGTCAAATGATTGTTGTTGCTGGTCGTCCGGCTATGGGTAAGTCAACACTTGGCATTGATTTCGCTCGTTCAGCAGCACTGCACCACAATATGACGTCTATTGTGTTCTCTCTAGAAATGAGCAAAGTGGAATTGGCTCAGCGCATTATTGCTGCAGAAACTAATATTCCGCTTGCTGCTATGCGAAGAGCGGAAGATATTACTCCGGATCGTTGGAATACTCTTAATACTTTTTGGACAAAAATGCAAAACGCTCCGCTTTTTATTGATGACAGTCCAAATATGAGCTTGATGGAAATTCGCGCAAAATGCCGTCGTTTGAAGCAAACTAATGATCTGAAACTGGTAGTTATTGATTACCTTCAGCTGATGAGTTCCGGCAAGCGCGTGGAAAGCCGACAGCAGGAAGTTTCGGAATTCTCACGTGCGCTTAAGTTGCTTGCAAAAGAGCTTGAAGTGCCAGTTGTGGCATTGAGCCAGCTTAACCGAGGGCCGGAAATGCGAAACGACAAGAAACCACAGCTTTCAGATTTGCGCGAATCTGGTTCTATTGAGCAGGATGCTGACGTTGTGTTCCTAGTGCATCGCCCTGATTTTTACAATAAGGAAGATCGCCCAGGCGAAGCAGATATTATTATGGCAAAGCATCGTAACGGCCCTACTGACACGTTTAATCTTGCCTTCTTGGGTGCAACTTCCAAGTTCATGGATATGCCGCAAGACTACCAGCAGTAAGGGGTGTGATTTAGTATGTCAAGCCGCGACCATGAATCGCATAAAAAGTTGCGTCAAAATTTGCATAAGCATTGGTACAGTTTTGCAATGCCTGCTGTTGGTAAACTTGTTTGCGCTCTTTCTAGGGTGCTACATCATGGCGGAAGCGCATTGCCGGGGAAAGTTATTGAGAGCCTTGATTCCGGCTTTCTAGCGCGTACTCTTGCATCATTGCCATACGGAATAGTTCTTATTTCCGGAACTAATGGCAAAACTACCACAACGCGTATGGTAACTTCTATGCTGCGTGACGCAGGGCTTAATGTATTTACTAATCCAACCGGTTCAAACTTTACTAGAGGAGTAGTGGCAGCTCTTGCAAAAATAATGCCGGCTTTTGGCACAAAATTAAATGCGGATATTGCAGTTTTAGAGCTCGACGAAGCGTACGCAGTGCATTTTGTAAATCAAATCAAGCCTCGTTATTCTTTATTGCTAAATGTTATGCGAGATCAGCTCGATCGATTCGGCGAAATTGACACAACTGCAAAACTATTAAGCAATGTAGCTGCAGCAACTGAAGGAACGGTAGTGCTAAATCGCGAAGATTCACGTATTTGCGCGCTTGCAAAAGTTGTTCCTTCCGGGACTTGTGTGCGGTATTTTGGTTTGGATGACGCAGTAAAAAGCATGTTCCCAACGGATGATGATTTGCACAATACTGCTGAAAAAAGCGAAAATTGCAAAGATACTGCAGAAAGCAAGGCTAACAATCTTCCTAAAGCAGACGTTGTGCTTTCAAAAGTTGGAGACCATGAGGCCGAGTTTATACTTGATGGCAAGAGTAAAACCACATCTGTAAAACTCGACGGCGCTTACAACATTTTCAACGCTGCTGCAGCTGCAACAGTAGTTCGCGCTATATTAGCGGATGCTACAAAACAAAATTCTGCGCTGCAAAAATTCGACGACGACGCGCTTATGGAAGCGATTTCGCACGTAACTCCTGCTTTTGGTAGAGGAGAAGTAATTGAAGTTAATGGCGCTCCTGTTGAGCTTGTTTTAGTGAAGAATCCTATTGGTTTTAGACTTGCGATTGCTTCGGACCATCCACAAAATCACGATACCATGATTGCAATTTGTGACGAATACGCTGACGGTAGAGATATGAGCTGGCTGTGGGACGTTGATTTTGCAAGCTTTAGCGGCACTGGAGTTGCGTGTGTTTCGGGCACTCGCGCATGGGATATGGCTTTGCGGTTGCAATACGATAAGGTTGAGGCTCGCAATGTGAATACGGATTTGGAAGAAGATGCTAAAGCTTTTGTAAATGGCGATTTTAGTGGCAATACTAAAAATGCTAAGCGCATATATTGCACGTATACTGCTATGCTTCGCGTGCGCGCTGCTTTAGCACAACTTGCGGAAGTTAAAGACGTTGGAGTTGGGAAGTAATTGTCATGAATGGTTCCAGTGATATTAGTAAAGCAAATGCTACTTTTGAAGAAAATCGCGTGCTAGATATTGTGTCGTTGTACCCGAAAGACATGAATATTTACGGGGACTACGGGAATGTGCTTACAATTATGCGCCGAGCGGAATTGTATGGCTACGAGCCTGTGCTACACGAGTACAATGTTGGCGATTTATGGCCAGAACACGTGGATATGATTCTTGGTGGCGGTGGTCAAGATCATGGTCAAAGTAGAGTCACTGAAGATTTATTTGCGCGAGCAGACGCGATTCGTGGGCTTGCAAAAGATGGCGTTCCAATGCTTATGATTTGTGGTCTTTACCAGCTTTTTGGAGAGTATTTTGAAACCGTTGAAGGGCAAAAGCTTCAAGGAATTGGCGTACTCGGCGAGCATACGGTTGGTCAAGACGTGCGCATGATTGGAAATCTTGTGGAGCATAGTGCCGATTTTGGCGATATTGTGGGATACGAGAACCATTCTGGGCGCACAAGCTTGGAAGATGGCACGCAGCCGCTTGGCTCGGTTGATAGTGAAAATTGCGGTAACAATGGCAAAGATCACACGGAAGGAGCGCGCAAATACAATGTTATTGGAACGTATATGCACGGCTCAGTTTTGCCGAAAAATCCGCGTCTGGCTGACTTTTTAATTCGTACTGCTGCACAAAATCGTTACGGCGAATTTTCGCCAAGGCAAACTGATGCTCAACGCGCGGAGCTTGCGAAACTAGACGAATTAGCAGAGCGCGCTCGCGAAGTGGCCGTAACTCGTCCGCGGTAAATGAGCATAGGCGTATGTATGATTTAGTAAAAATTTGATCAATTATTTTATTCTATGCGCATAGTGTGTATAATCTTTTTATGAGATACAAAGAGATTGAAAAACGTCTTAAGAAAGACGGATGGATACTTTTTGCACAGCGTGGAAGTCATTGCCAATTCGTACATAAAACCAAAACGGGTAAAGTCACAGTGCCTAAACATCCAGGTGATATTAACCCATCGGTTGTTAAGTCAATCTGGCGCCAGGCAGGAATTAGTGAGACAAAGGTGAAATGATGAAATTAGCGTATCCTGTTATTCTTACTCCATACGAAGATAATAGTGGGGGTTTTGTTGCAGAAGTTCCTGATTTGCCAGGGTGTGTAACTGGCGGTAGTAATCTTGCAGATGCTTTGATTATGGCAGAAGACGCAGCAAGCGGATGGGTTCTTACAGAACTAGAAAGTGGCAAGACTGCGCCAAAAGCTAGCGATATTAATGATATTGTTGTAGAAAATCCTAATTCAAAGTTATCTATGGTTGCGCTTGATATGGATTCTTATGCTGCAAAATACGGTTCTCAGTCAGTTCGCAAAAATGTTACTCTTCCAGCTTGGCTTGACACTTGGGCGCAAAAAGCTGGCATCAGCTACAGTGGGACTTTACGCGATGCTTTAGAATCTTTATATGCTAAAGGAGCTGTGAATAAAGCTTAGTTATATTAGAGCTATATTATCTGATTTGTAATGCAATATTGCGCAATCAATTAACACAAAAGCCTGCTGAACTTGCAAAGTGTTGCAAATCAGCAGGCTATTTTGTAGTTTTTGATTCTAGTTTTCGCTTGATTTGGTGAGTGTATTAATCAATCAAACCATACAAGCGGTCGCCAGCGTCGCCAAGACCTGGAACGATATAAGCTTTGTCGTTCAAATGCTCGTCAACAGCGCAAACAACAACCTTAAAATCGATGGAAGGATCAAGTTCCTTCTCCAAGCGCTCTAAGCCTTCTGGGGCTGCCAAAATGTTAATAGCAGTAACATCCTTAGCGCCGCGCTCAGCCAAATAATGCGTAGCGGCAATAAGAGTGCCACCAGTGGCAAGCATTGGGTCAAGAAGGAAGCATTGACGACCGGTCAAATCTTCTGGCAAACGGTTGGCATAAGTGACAATGTCGAGCGTCTGCTCGTCGCGCTTCATGCCAAGGAATCCAACCTCAGCGGTTGGAAGAAGGCGAGTCATGCCATCGAGCATGCCAAGACCAGCGCGCAAAACCGGCACAACCATTGGGCGTGGGCGGTTCAAATGCTTGCCAGTCATCTTGCAAATAGGAGTTTCAATCTCGCGATCGCTAACTTCCAAATTACGGGTTGCTTCGTATGCTTCGAGGGTTACCAATTCGGAAACCAACTCGCGGAAAATATTAGAAGGTGTATTCTTATCACGCAAAACGGTGAGCTTGTGGTCCACCAGCGGATGATGTAAAACATGAAGATCCATACCTTCTAGGGTAATGCAAGCATGGCATGTTAAGCTATCGGCGTGCCGTTATTTTTGCGCAAAATATAAACAAATGTGAGTAAAAATATATATTTTATCTAAAATTAGCTAGCAAAATCTAAAAACTAAAACTAAAACTAAAACTTAAAATTCAAGATTCAGAACAGAAACGATACTGACTTGCGAAAGCGCCTGTCGGCGCAAACGCCGCTCGCAGCGGCAAAAAATGGAGCCCGGGGCTTAAACACAAGCCAGCATCATTTTGAGTATACCTTGTTTTCTATTTTCACGCGCCGCACAATTTTAATCGCAAATAATTTATTCCAACTTTTCTGCGCGCCATAATTTCGCTCCATGAGCAAAAGATAACGAAAGTGCGTGCATATTTGCTGAGATATGCAAAACTTTTGCAATTTTCTGCGTGTGCATTGTATTTGCTTGTTTGTCTAACTTTTTTGCGTAAACTTGCATTCCGCGCGCAATAATCGAAGTAAAAGCTGAAGATCGGTAAAGCGCTACAGCAAAATCGCCTGTAAAAGCACCAGAAAGAATAGAATCTGCAAGTCGCGCAATATCTTCTCCTGTAGGAGCTTCGTCAATTCCTGTAATAGCGGATGCGCTTGTTGTTTCAGGTTCGCCAAGACTCCAGTACTCAGCGTAAGCTTCGCGCTGTTTTCGTAGCGACATTCGCAATAAATAAAGTCGCCACAACATTCCAGGAATAGACTCTGCTTCCGCATGGCTCCACAAATCTGCAATAACTTCAATGCCCTCATTTTCAACCAAATTCAGCACGCGCTCAACAATTTCCGGCGACTGCGTTTTATGAACGCGGTTAAGCAGAACGGCGGCGGAGGTGTGGCTAATTTCGTTTACAACCTGCGGATCCGTGCCGCCTTCAATCTGCGTGAGCATTGCAGGATCCATTTGTGCAGGTCGGCTTGGGCGGGCAGAGCCTGTAGGACTTGGCATAAAAGCAGATCTGCTTGAATGAATAGAACTCGATTGCGAATTTAAACTAGTAGACACTTGGAAGAACCTTTTCAATATCAATAATGCGAGCGCCTTTAGGAGTACTAATTATGTGCAAAACTATTGCGCTTCCTGTAGGCATATATGGAGATTTTTGACTGAGTATGCGCTTGTGTGCTCGAGGCTTTGTTATTTCGCGCAAATAATCAAAGAAAGTGCCAATAACCG
Source organism: Gardnerella sp. DNF01151 (assembly GCF_049244235.1). NCBI lineage: Bacteria > Bacillati > Actinomycetota > Actinomycetes > Bifidobacteriales > Bifidobacteriaceae > Gardnerella > Gardnerella sp. DNF01151. Next base: position 129,433 of record NZ_CP058389.1, read on the forward strand.
GTCGGTGCAAGCATATGACGGTTGCGTTGTTAGTTGTGCTTGCATTGCTAGTTTCGCTTGTATTTTGTGTGTGGCACTCAAGATTTTGTATTTCGTTTATAAGCACAGACAATGTAGATTTTGGTTGTTTCTCGTGATGGTCTTCAGTAAGTTCCGCAACCTGTTCTATTTGAAGTGAAGAGTCGTGTGCAAAAGCCGCAACCGTTTCAACGCAACGCTTCCAAGGTGACGATATGATTTTATTCGGCGCGTAGCAGGCAAGCTCGCGTCCTAGAGCGTATGATGCGGCTGCTCCAAGAGGTGTGATTGGTCGAGTCGCTTCGCTTCCTTGCCAAGTTTTTCGAGACTCAGCTTTTCCGTGACGCACCAAAAGCAGCGTGCTATATTCTGCTTGACCTGCGTGGAGCTTTTCTAAGAAAGCATCCAGCACTTCGCGGTCGCTATCGTGCGTAAGTTTTTTGCGCGCTTGAGAAGGAGTGAGCCATAAAACATTGCTAATTTCAGTAGGCTTGGCTGGCTTAATTGGTCCGAAAGCAGGGAGACGCTTTGCTGCAGTTGGCTTGTCGATTAAGCGCATCATCCAGTAATGGATTCGCTTTATTACTTCCGGCTGGGAATTGCGATTTTGGCTGCTATTTGATGAGCTGTTCTTGGAAGATTTTTTGCCTTCGCGCTCAAGCGGATACTCTATTTTGGCAATGTGTGGACCTAGCGTGACTGAATATCCTGTTTCTTCTCCAACTTCGCGCACGGCTGTGTGGCGATGTGATTCGTTTGGCTCGTTTTTGCCCTTTGGCCAGCTCCAATCGTCATATTTAGGACGGTAGACTAGGCAAAGTTCAAAATCGTCGTCGCTGGGCTTTATTGCATCGCTAGGCTTTATTGCATTGCTTCCTGTTTTTGCATCTTCGCCTGCGTTTGAGTTGTTTGTAATATTGCGCTTGCGATAGATTATTCCGCCAGCTGCTTCAACGTATTGCGTCGTTACTGCACTCATATTCACTATTTTAGCGTTTTTCTTTCGCAAATTTTAGTTATGCTTGGTTATTTATTGCAATTCGATTATTTGTCCATTTGGTTAGAGTCAATTTAGTTGCTGATTTTTGTATATTTGCGCTGCTTACGTTTTATCATGGCCATGACTGTGATAAAAGTGTTGTGACTGTCATTTTCTCGTCCATAACAGTGATTTTCGTATATATGACTGTCATTTTTTCGATTTTGAACATGATTTACTATATTTTGACAGTGATCTTACATATTTTGACCGAGATGTGTCGACTTATGACTGTCATTTTAACTTCCGTGACTGTGATAATTTACTCCATAGACGTGATGACTCATCAATATTGCGCCATCATCTCACCCACATCTAGATTATTGCTGTTAATAACAGTAATGAAGACATATGTAGTTACATCATTAATTCACAATTTTTCTGACAAATCTACTCCTGATACACGCTTGCATTCATTTAATATTGTTTCTACTATTTCTGGAACATCTGTCCAAGGAGCGTAGTTTGACTTTTGAGTTACTGAAGGGTGATTTTTGCGAGTTTCTCTCTGTTCGGTTTGCATATGCTGCTTTGCGTTTTTAAAAGCATTCTTATAGTTTCCAGTTAATTTTTCTAATTGGATATGCTTATTTTTATTCCCAGTAGTGTTGTGCAGTAGTCCAAGTTCTTTTGCTTCTTTTTGGCAATCTCGCGTTTCTGTGCAAGAAAGAGGGCAGCTTTTTATATGGTCAATAAGCCATACTTCGAAGCAAGGGTTGGAAATTACTAATTTTATCTTCCCACAAGTTGAATCCGACTTAGATTGAGCTTGTTGAATTTTTTCTCCAAATTCATCAACGTCTGTTACAACCCATACCAGTGTAAACGGATCGTAGTTTTCTTTTTTGCTTCTTTGCAGTCTAATTTCTCAAGTTTAATTGCATAATTCATTAAAGTGAGTGGGTCTACGCCCTCTTTTTCTATGTTAATTGATTTATGAATATCCCATGATGCAGCACAATATTTACTTACTTCTGATTTTATATAGCTAAAATACTCAAACTCTGTAACTACACCGCCACAAACAATGAGGAATCTTTTATTTCGTTTCGACTGTTTCTTCGAACGGCCGTGTGATGGAACATGAACCATAGCCCGCTCCTCATGAATACTAGTGTTTTATATCGTTTTGAATACTGGTAGTGTTTTAGCTTCTGTTAGTATTTGTAAGTATTTCCGCAAAAACATCATATAGAGACGGTTGTGGTGCTGAAGCGTATATGTTGTGTTGATAGTTTTTACCAAAGTTTACATTGCGGTTTTCCCATTCCGTAAGTGGATGTAGTGAAGATTCGCCTAATGTGTTTTTCTCTATAAACCAAATTTGATCTCTGTCGAGAATAGTTTTGTCGGTTCCAGAATTACTAATAAGACTTAAATCGTGAGTAGTAAAAATTAATTGCGATTGGTTAGGATTCGTTTCTGGATTACTGTAAAGCTTGAGTATTTCAGACACGAATTGCATGCTTAGACTTGTGTCGATTTCATCGATTAGAAGTATGGAATGTTTTGATAATGCATCTATAACGAAAGCAAATAGCAATAATGCTGTTTTAGTTCCTAAAGATTCAAAATCCTCAGGAAGCTGGCAATCTTTTTGACCAGAATGTGTAAACATTAAACGTGAAACACTAAATTTTTGCAATTTTTCAGTGTTTTCAGAAGTGTTATCTGTAAGTTTATTGTTATCTCCGTCAAGTTCATTAAGAAGATTTGCGAGTCTCGCTAGTTTTTCTGATTGTTTAGCATCTAGCTGTTCGGATTGGACTGTTACACCTTTTAATCCTAAATCTGCATATTTTAGCAACTTGCTAATGTTGGATGCAAAATCTGGATTTTCTTGTAAAACTGTTATCAAATTATTGGAATACTTATCAAAGTCAACTGTTCTGCATTGCTGTGTAGAAGTTATTTCTTCGTATGCAGCTTGCAATGCTTGTACACCTGATGCTGCAGCTGCAGATAGAAATAATGCGTTGTCTCTTGTAATTTTTTCTACAGTTTTTCCTATGGTTTTTAGATTTGAGCCAAATCGCATTGGCTTGCCATGCTCTCGTTCAAACAGCACAGTTTTTCTGTTTGTTGTAGAGCGGAAAAGCCATAGTACCTCTTCAATAATGTAGTTATTATTGAAGGTGAACCAATATTTATACCTGTTTTTATCTCTTGCAATAAATTCTATAAAGAACGTTGAAGGTTTATTTTCAGACTCTTTATTCAAAAGAAAAGGAAGTGCATTTATTTTTGAATTTGAGTTGCCGCTTTTGAAGCTTCCTTCCACAAAATTTTTTAAGAATGCTATACATTTTAGCAGATTTGTTTTCCCTGAGGCATTTCCTCCGTAAATGGCTGCAAGAGTTGATACATCTGGATGGGGCCACGAACTGTTTTTTGCATGTACGGTTCTTTGCATGCTGAATTGTTGCGATTGACGAAAACTTAGCGCGTTTTCTACGCTAAAATTAAGCAACATAGTTGCCTCCAGTGTCCAGTTTGCTGTTTGTTTACAAGTAGCATCAAAATTTTTCTGATTATTATCTACTATCTACAGCGATATTCCTTAATATAATAATATCCTAAAATATCATATTTACAATCTACAAACAGTTTTTTGCATGAAATCTACATAAAAGCAGTTGAAAATTTAAAGAATAGGATTGTTGTTCGTATGTGTGTGGTAGGTAACTTATACTAAAACGTAAGCGACGTTAAATTCTCAAACTTCCCAAAACTGGCAAATAATGCTAGGTAGGTTGTACATTGTCAAAATAGTTGCTGAGAATATTAGTTAGATATTGCAGGAGCTGGTGCCCGAGATAATCAGGTGATTATGGCTCCAACTTCCATATTCTCCGAAAAGATAGGCAATAAAGTTATTGGTCATTGCATAAATATCACTGCGTATTATATTAAGCTAAATAATAATTTCTTATTTTAATCTTGATTGGACAACTTATTATTTTTTTGATTTGCCTGGATCTATAATTGCTTCAGCTACTTCTTTAAATAAATCCCGTGCGTCAACTTGAAGAGCTGTTGCCAATTTAAATAATGTTAAAATCGATGGAAGATTTTTTCCATTTTCGATGTTTGCCAGGCTTTTTACACTTATCCAATCAGGATCTAAACCTACATGATCCGCATAGACAAATTTTTCTCTAGTTTTAGCTATATCGGTAAGTTCAAGCCTATGCTGTTTGATTATTGCGCCTATTCGCTTTATTGCATTTGATTCTTCTATGCTTTTTATGTTTTGTTTTTTTGTTTTTCTTATTGTCATAAAGATATTTTACATCAAAAAAGAACCTTGGTTCCTTTTTAATAAAATTTTGTATGATAATCTTATAAATATCTTCACCAAAAGGTGCTAGATGTATGGTTACAAACTGTAATTGTGCTTTAAGCTACTCAAAGGAGTGCAAAATGATAAAAGAATTTAAATTTGAAGCTGTGCGAACGCTTACGTCACCTGTAGATAAAGAGAAAGATGACGATGGCAACAAAGTTAAATACTATATTGTATGGGTTAATTTGCGCGATTTGCCAGAAGGAATGCCTACGGATGTAAATCCTCGTGAAGTAAATATGAAAACAGCTACAGCTAAAAAGCTCAAGGCTGCGGTTTCTAATTCGGATCCGTATTTTGACATGCATAACAGGGGAATGGTAATTCTTGCCAACCGTGTCAAAACTGATCCATCTAAATCAACAATTGAAATTGATTTTGGTGATAATTCTTCTCTTTATGGTGTTTTGGATGGTGGGCATACTTATAAAGCCATTATTGAAAATCGAAAAGAAATCCCTGAAGGAATGGATAAGTTTGTTAAAATCGAAATCTTTGTAGGTAAAAATATTGATGTAGCAAAATTATCTGATGCGCGTAACACATCTGTTCAAGTTAGCGATATTGCATTATTTAATCTTGAAAATAGGTTTGGATTTATTAAAGAAGCCTTGGAATCTAAAGGTGAAACCTATCGTAACGAAATTGCATATAAAGACAATGAGGATAAGCGTATACCAATTTCTGATTTACTTAGATTAATGTATGCATTTAATATTGATTTGTTCAAAGACGATACGAATGCTCCTATTGCTTCATATTCTGGGAAGGCTATAGTTTTTAAGAATTATAGTGAAGAATATAATAAATATGAGTCGTCAAATCCTGATGATGTAAATGATTCTAAAGAAAAAAATATTTATTATCTTCTTGCTCAAGAATTGCCAGTTTTAGTTAGGTTGTTTGAGCTTATTCAAAAAGATATGGGCCAAAAGTATAAAGGGTATAAAATTGACAACAATCAAAAGAGTGCGTTTGGCAAAATTCGTGGTGTAAAAACTACGGATAAAGCAAAAACGTCTTATCATTGCGAAGACATTAAATATGATATTCCATCTGGGTATATTATGCCTATTTTTGGAGCTTTTCGAGCGTTGTTGAAGAGGACCAAGGACGGCTCTCTCAAATGGGCTTATGCGCCGGAAGTGATATGGGAAAGGGTTGGTAAAACTTTAGTTCAAAATACTCTTGATACAGACACAAACCCAAATAATATTGGCAAACTTAAGATTGTTTGGCAATCAAATTATCGTATCGTTGAAAATGAAAAGAACAAGATGTTGATTGCGGAATTAGAATCCAATAATCATTAAATTTAGTAAATTAATAATTATCATTAGATTACGTACGACTACAAATGCCTGAGAAAAATACGGCATTTGTAGTCGTTTCTGTGTTGTGCAGAAACGTTTGCAGGTGATTTTTCTGGTGTTTGTGTGTTGTAGTCCAAAAAGCGTATAAGAAATCATGCTTTGCATATTGCAATACACGTGTGTCGCATTAATCGAATCTATTTTCTGTACATTAGCCAACTCGGACAAAAGTGTGTAAAAAATAAGCCCATAACCCTTATGGGAGTAGTGCTCATAGTATATCGAATGTAGGTTATTTCCTTAGGAGCTGTGGCGTTCGTATCAAAATATTTAATAGCGATTCATGTTGAGTGTTACTAGCTCAGTTAGTTAGATGAGTTTTTGATTGTGTTGAGGCTATGAGTATTACTACCTCGGTTGGTTGACTTAGTTTTAGGGTAAGCGGTAAAAAGTGTGTCTAAAAATCCGAGTTATCGTTGAAATACCAAGGAAAATTCTCTGTAACTAAGCTAAAAAACTTAACATTTAGTATTCCTTGACATTTTCGTAGACACGTGATCGCGCATATCAGGCATCTGCAACCGACTTAAATGTACTGTATTTCCCGAACTAACGTCATCTGTGTGTATATATATATTCTTATGCGCTAAGGATTACTAAATTTTATAACATAGTTAACTAGTGGATTGGGGTATATGTTTTATTATTACTTCAAACATCAAAAAAGTATATAACGCACTCACTTACTGCAAGAAAGCTATATTTCTCTCAAGACGCTCTAACTAACAGATACATTTTGCTGCTTATCGGTATTTGGAGCATGACCCTAGATATTGCAGGAGCTGATGCCCGAGATAATCAGGTGATTACAGCCTCAGCTTCCAATCCTTAAGAAGATAGGAATAGAACTGCTATATAGTATGTAAACAATATTATAAACGCTCAATTTTCACATAAATTATCCTAAAACTGGCAAATGGTGCTGTAGAAATTTCGGCTATTGCCGGGAATACTTGAGATTTAGCCAGATTATAAAGGGTTAATAAACACAACAAGAGCCAGAAACATGTTACTGAATCTGGCTCTTGCTTATTGTTTATTAGTTATTTGCGATTAGTTCGCACCGCGAGGCTTACGCGTGTGAGTATGAATCAAGTAAGCCTGGCTGTCAACGAGCGGACGACCTTCCTTATCACGAGAATGCAAGGTATACGTGCCGTCGCCATCCATCCACCACGAAACAGTTGAATCAGCCATTTGCAAATCAATATACTGAATTAATGCTTCAACTTGATCAGGCGCAGTAATGCGAACTAGGGTTTCAACTCGACGATCAAGATTGCGGTGCATCAAATCTGCAGAGCCAATCCACACTTCTGGACCACTTGCAGGACCGTCACCAATCTGCGGGCCACAAGAATTAGCGAACGCGTAAATACGGCTGTGCTCAAGGAATCGACCAAGAATAGAACGAACGCGAATATTCTCACTCAATCCCTCAATGCCAGGCTTCAGTGAGCAAATTCCACGCTCAACAATATCAATCTTCACGCCAGCTTGAGAAGCACGGTATAAAGCGTCAATAGTTTGCTCATCAACTACGGAATTGACCTTAATCTTAATCCACGCTTCCTTGCCAGCAAGAGCTGCGGCTTCCTCGCGGCGAATACGCTGAATAATGCCAGTGCGAACGGTTCGTGGAGCTACAAGTAAGCGATGGAAGCTTGACTTTGGAGCATAACCGGAAAGCTGGTTAAACAAGCGAGTCAAATCCTGTCCGACTACAGGATCGCAAGTAAGCAACCCCAAATCAGTGTAAAGGCGAGCAGTCTTAGGATTGTAATTACCTGTGCCAACGTGGCAGTAGCGACGCAACCCTTCTGCTTCTTGGCGTACCACGAGTGAAAGCTTGCAGTGAGTCTTCAAACCAACAATGCCGTACACAACGTGAACGCCTGCGCGCTCAAGCTTACGAGCCCAAGCAATATTTGCGTCCTCGTCAAATCGTGCCTTAATCTCAACCAGCGCAAGTACCTGTTTGCCAGCGTGAGCTGCGTCAACAAGAGCGTCAATAATTGGCGAATTGCTAGACGTTCGATACAAAGTTTGCTTAATTGCAAGCACTTTTGGATCTGCAGCAGCCTGCGCGAGGAATGCCTGTACAGAAGTAGAGAACGAATCGTAAGGATGATGCAACAAAATGTCATGCTCGCGAATAGAAGCGAAAATATCTTGAGCGTGGCTAGTTTCAACTTCCGCAATCTGACGGTTCGTAGTAGGAATAAACGGACGATACTTCAAATCTGGGCGGTCAAGCGCCTGCAATTCAAACAATACCGTCATATCAAGCGGCGAAGGCAAGCGATAGACTTCCTCAGGGCTTACGCGAAGTTGATTTGCAAGAAGCTGAGAAAGGAATGGGCTGGCCTCGTTAGAAATTTCCAAACGAATTGGCGGCCCAAAGCGGCGGCGAAGAAGTTCCTTCTCCATAGCGTTAAGCAAGTTTTCTGCATCGTCTTCCTCAACGTCAATATCTTCGTTACGCGTAACGCGGAAAGAGCGAGCTTCCTTAATAATCATTCCTGGGAAAAGTGATTCCAAGTGTGCTGCAATCAGCTTTTCCATAGTGATGAAGCCGTAGCGCTCTTCGCGACCTTCTTCGTCTGTTAAATCGTCAACTGGTACAAGGCGATTCAAATTATCTGGAATTTTTACGCGCGCAAAATGCGACTTTCCAGAATTTGGATTTTCGACGATAACAGCCAAGTTAATAGACTTGCCGGAAATGTATGGGAATGGGTGAGCAGGATCCACTGCAAGAGGCGTAAGAACAGGGAATACTTGCTTTTTGTAGTAATCAGACAAACGTGCTTTTTCTGATTCTGTAAGCTTATCCCAGCTGAGCAACACAATGCGCTGTTTGGCAAGCTCAGGAAGAATGTGCTCAATAACATAGTGAGCGTGCTCATCTTGACGGCGGTGAGTTACTTCACTAATAGCGCGCAATTGCTGACGAGGGCTTAAGCCGGATGCTGCAGTTACTGCTATTCCAGAATCTATTCTGCGCTTTAATCCTGCAACTCGAACCATAAAGAATTCGTCGAGATTTGACGCAAAGATAGCAGCAAAATTAGCGCGTTCAAGAAGTGGCAAATCTGTATTCTGAGCCAACTCGAGCACGCGACGATTGAACTTCAACCAGCTTAATTCTCGGTCGAAGAAACGATCTTTTGGCAACGGTAGCTCACCCTCACGAGCTTCACGCTTTTCTGCCTTTTCATCTTCGGCGATGTGTTCGGCAATTTGACCGCGCAGTATCGCCTTTGAGGGAGCGTCAAAAATTTGTACCATATTCTGTAATTGTATGCGTTGCAAGGGAAGTGCGCGACTGAGTGTCGATTTTATTGCTTGCTTTGCGCTCTAAAAATATCTTGCGACACGCCGGAGTGTGTCTCATGCGAACGTAATTTAACATGATAACCTTTGCATGTTCACAAAATGCCGCAAGAGTTGCGATTTTTCGTGTGCAATTGAACAGTAGTGACAATATGTTAACAAAGGCTAATTTGCTCTTTACTATTAGGCAAAAAACGATGATAATAATAATTACAAAAACAAAAAAGAGATAGCGGTAACCCACAAAAGTGTATGGATATGAAATCCGTGGACGTTGGACGGGATATTTAAGACTTTAACCGTTGCAACGAGGATGTTGTGAAGATGAAACCGCAGATATTGTTTTTGTAGATAAGAGGCTCGCCAAGGTGGCGGGCCTCTTTTGGTGTGAGGGCGATTTTACTATTTACGCAGACTGTCGCGCGTATAAGGGAAACTATCAAAGAATAAATGTTGGAATTCATTTTCTTAGCTTCTTTGAAAATGAGAATATATTGTGTTCCATGCTGTGCTAATCGCAATTGCGAGTTGTTGGACGATTGTTAAGCGACGAGTCGTTATTTATACGCGTGATTACGTGTGTGGAGTTTGAAACAAGTAAGAAGGATCGAAGGACCATGCAACATTCGTTTATGGCAATGTTGGCTGCAGAATTTATTGGCACTGCTATTCTCATGATTTTCGGAAACGGTGCTGTGGCAAACGTTGAATTAAAAAATACTAAAGGACACCATGCTGGCTGGCTAAATATTGCTATGGGCTACGGTTTTGGCGTGATGTTCCCAGTGCTCATGTTTGGCGGAATCTCAGGTGCGCATATCAATCCTGCTATGACAATTGCGCAAGCTGTAAACGGCATGTTCCCGTGGGCTAACGTTGCGCCTTATATTGTAGCTCAGCTTTTAGGCGCGCTGGTTGGTCAGCTTATTGTGTACGTAACTTATTTGCCGCATTACAACGAAACTGAGGAGTCAGAAGCAATTCTTGGCACTTTCTGCACTACGGATGCGTATAACAACAAAATTAACTACTTCCTTAACGAGTTCTTCGGCACGCTTGTGCTTGTTTTAGCTGCACTTTGCTGCCTTACTTCTCCTTGGGGTGAGAAGAATTTGGCTGGCGCTTCAATCGTCGTTGGCTTCGTTGTTTGGGGCTTGGTGACTTCTATGGGTGGTCCAACTGGTCCTGCTTTGAATCCTGCTCGTGATCTTATGCCGCGTTTGCTTCACGCAATTTTGCCAATTCCGCACAAGGGATCTTCTCGCTGGGGTGAAGCGTGGATTCCAGTTATTGCTCCTATTGCCGGCGCAATCTTGGGTGTGGTTATGTATAAGTCGTTATTTGCATAAAACATTTGCTTTTAACTGTGATTGATTGCGGTTTATTGCGATTGTAAGAAGCGCGTAATGCTAGTATGAATGCGTTACGCGCTTTTTATTTTGCAAGCTTATGCTTTGCAAGCTTGTGCTTATTAAGAAAAATATTGGAAAAGATTTTAAGAAAGATTTTAAGAAAGATTTTAAGAAAGACGAAATCATGTTTTCGAAGTCAACTATTGCAATTGGTCGTTTTGCGCCGACTCCTTCCGGGCGTATGCATATTGGAAACATGGTAGCAATGTTGGCTGCGTGGCTTTCTGCAAAATCGCAGGGTGGCCACATGCTTTTGCGTTTGGAAGATCTTGATATTGCGCGAATGCCGAAAGATGCTAGCGCGCGAGTTATTGACGATTTGAAGTGGGCTGGTCTTGATTGGGTTGGTGAGCCTACTTATCAGCATAAGCGCACTGCAATCTACCAAGAAGCTCTTGATGCGTTAGAATCTTTGCAAGATGCTGACGGAAATTCGTTGATTTACCCGTGTTTTTGCTCGCGTTCCGATATTCGTGCAATCGCAGCTCCGCAAGAAGGCGACGGTTTTATACGCTACCCGGGTACGTGCAGAAATCTGTGCAAAACTGCGGAAGGCTTGGCGCAAATCGAAAGGCGTTTGCAAAATAACCAGCAACATTCTTTGCGACTTGCAGTGCCGTCTGCTGATTCGCTGCAAGCAAATGTGAGTTTTGAAGACGCGATTTTTGGCGCGCAATCGTTTAACATTAATCGCGATTTGGGAGATATGGTGATTCGCCGCGCGGATGGCGTTTTTTCTTATCAGCTTGCGGTTGTTGTTGACGATGTTTTGAGCGGAGTAAATGATATTGTGCGCGGCCGCGATTTGCTTCGTTCGGCAGCGCTTCAAATTTGGATTGGTGAGCTGCTTGAAAAATCGGGATTTTTTGCGGCTTATGGCGTGCACTATGTGCGTCCGCAATTTGCGCATTTACCGCTGATTGATAACGCACAAGGCGAGCGACTTGCAAAAAGTAAGCACTCGCTAGACGTCGGTGCTCTTCGTGAATCTGGCTGGAGTGCCGAGCGCATGATTGGCTATTGCATGTATCTTTTGGGATACAAAAAGCCTGGTCAAAATCAGCCTGTAGATATGAGTGCCGACGATGCGCTTGCGTTATTTAAAAGCCTTGACACGCCGTGGGGTTCTGTTCGCGCAAACCTAGCCGACAAATCCGTGCCCTTCCTCGACTAAACTATGTATTTAGATTGATAGATTGGGGCAATAAATGGCATATATGGCGCAAAAAGATTTAGCGAATACTGAGGTTGATTGTGTTCGTGCGCGTCAAATTGCCGACGGCGTGCACAGCGTGCAAGACGCCATTGCTCAAGCCGAATCGCATTATGGTCGCAAAGCTGAGTCGGTTACGCTACTTGCCGCAACTAAAACGCGAGATGTTGGCGAAATTATGGCAGCGCTTAAAGCTGGGGTGAGAGTAATTGGGGAAAATCGCCCACAAGAAATCGTTGCAAAAGCCGAAATTTTACGCGCGGAAGCTGCTAGAGAAGGTTTAAGCGTTGGTGTAAACGGCGAAATTCCGCTCTACTTAATCGGTCAACTGCAAAGCAATAAAATAAACAAAGTTTTACCACTTGCAAATGGTATTCAGTCGGTTGACGGCATTGAACTTGCGCAAAAGATATCTGCTCGCGCGCAAAATTTGGGACTTTGTGTAGACGTTATGTTGGAAGTGAACGTTTCGGGAGAAGCTACGAAATCGGGGTGCGCGCCAGAACGCGCGATTGACGAAGCGTTCGCTATATCTAGTCTTCCGGCACTTAATTTGCACGGATTTATGACGCTTGGAGCGCGCGTGGATGATGAAACAATAGTGAGAAGCGGTTTCGCAAAATTGCGAGAAATTAGAGATTGTGTGAGTAAACAACTCGTGCAAGATTATGATGGAAGCTCTGTAAAATTAGAGCTTTCGATGGGAATGTCTGGTGATTTTGCGTGGGCGATTGCCGAAGGTTCAACAATGGTTAGAATCGGTTCGGCAATCTTTGGCCCACGCGCATTTGTGTAGTGTGCTGCGTAATCTTAAAAACATGAGAATTGCACGTTTTTCTTATAATGAAGTTCCGCAATACGCTTTCGTTCAAAAAGACGAAACCGACGGTAAAGATTATTTAGTAGCGCTTGAAGGTCATCCTTTAAGCTCGCAAGGAGTTAAACCAACTGGTAAACGTTACGCGTTGGATGCGGATGGCGTGCGCTTGCTTGTACCTGTAATTCCTTCGAAAGTTTACGGCTTGGCAAAAAATTACGATACGCGTTCTGATGACGAGCGCGCTACTTCTTCTGCGGCTTCTTCGCATAATGCTGAAGATATGGTGATTTTTACAAAGCCGAGCACTTCTGTAATGGGTACGGACGATCCGATTGTAATTCCTGCTTGTTCAAACGACATGAATTTTGAGCCAGAAGTAGCAGTTGTTATGGGCAAAATTACAAAAAACGTGACGGCAGATACTGCAATGAATTACGTTTTTGGCTTTACATGCGTAAACGACGTAACTTTACGAGATTGCGCAGGAAGCGACCCAATGTGGACACGCGCGAAAGGTTTCGACACTTCTTGCCCGCTTGGACCTTGGATTACAACCGAGCTAAATTGGCGCGATGCACATATTTCATTTACGCTTAATGGCGAAAATGTGCCAGAAGCGAGTGGCACCACAGCTCGACTTATTCACAGTATTCCTGAGCAGATTGCTGCGATTTCAAGCTTCTCAACGCTTCTTCCGGGAGATGTGATTTTGACAGGAACTCCATACCCGGCTGGGACTTTACGCGCGGGTGACGAAGCTATCGTGCACGTAGATGGCATTGGCTCTTTGCGAAACGTTGTTGTAAGTGAATAAGAGTTAAAGGAAAGGGTGTCTTATTTGTAAGACACCCCTAAGTTTTTCCATAAACTGTAATTTAGCAAATCGTCTACATTTGTGGATTAATTGCAAAATCGCTGAAATGACATCCATCTACTTTCCCAGCAAGAAGATTACTTGTTGTGTTATCAAAATGCACGGTTTGTTGTAGTTTGAAATTCTTTTTGTTAAGAAAATACAATGTCGATTGTGGTGTCTTTTCTCCATTTGCGTTATCTAAAATTGCTATAGCGTTTTTAGTGGTTTGCATCCAATATCTTTTTGGATTGAACTTGCTTGAAGTATTTACTGGGATGGTAAATGTAATTTGCGTTTTCCCAGTAATTGTATTAATTTTATACAGCACGCCTGTGCCTTGGTCGAGTGCTAAGAGCTCGCGATCATTGAGCATTGTCCTATTCCCATATGAAATATTTTCAAAATCGTGTTTTTCCCCATAGTTATAGGCTATGCGCTTATTTTGCAAGGTTAGCGGTATAAAATCGAATTTTCCTGATTGCGTATTCCACCGATTAATACCGTACGTGGTGAAAGTGAATTCAGGATCGTCTTTTTTATATTCCGTTGTGTCTCCAATCGAAATGATGGTGTTGCGAATGCAAGGAGCTGTGTCGTTTCCTATCGTAGAAAAACTATGTACCGTCGTTTCAGAATTTTTGAGTATATGTTTTACGGGTATTGAATCTTGGAGTTTTTTTATTACGAATCCATTTGTTCCATTAAAACTATTAGTTCCATTGTCGCTGGGGCTAATGGTGTACGTGCCACTCTCGCAAGCGCTCGATACATCATATATACGTGATTGCATAATATCTGTATTTCGCGGTTTGCCAAGGGTAATACTATTGAATTCGAGTTGATTTTTCCTAGTGCGAGTAAAACCGTGGTCAAGAACACTAATAACTTCGTGCTGATTATTTTCAAAAATGCCAGCTTGTGCAGCAGGTAATTTTTTGTGATGTTTAATTGCAATACGCATGTTACTTTTTTGGGCAAGGAAATAGTCAAATTTAGCGTCTACGAAATACAAACCATCAGTGTTCCATAATATGCTAGGAGATTCAATGGCATAAGTGGTAATAGTTTGAGAAGTTCCATCGTTGTTGAGTAATACGATGAATCCATCTCGCTTCTTCTCTTTGCCGGCAGTCATGTCACTTATTGCCACAGCGCCAACGGCATGTGAAAGATTTGCTTGTTTATAACTAATTTGTGTAGGCATCTGCTGCCAAAACAGTAGAAACAATATAGCTGATGCGATGACGGCGGCAGAAAAGCATAGTAAAACAATAATTATCTTCTTCGTAATTGTTTTGAAAAGGTTCTTATTCATAATAGCCTCATTGTTATTGTGGATAATTTTACCTGTAATATGTCGCCGACGATATATTTATATTGTAGATTATTTGCAGAAGTCAGTCTATAAAATATTCGTAAAACATTGCAATTTCACCTTAAATATGCAACATGTGATTGATTTTAGGAAATAGCCCTTAATCTTGATTTCAAAACTTGAGTCTAGTACACTCAAGTTTTAGGAATAAAGTTATAGGAAAATCTGTTATACGTATCAGATACATGAAAGTGAAAGCTCGTTAGAACTCGAAAGTATCGTCAAAAAGCTTGAAATTGCAACGAGAGTTGCAATAAAGGTTGCAACAAAAGTTGCAGCGATTTGACTTAACTGAAATGTGTTTTACAGCTTTCGTGGAAGTGAGGTAGATATGGAACAAAAGTTTACAACCTTAGCGCAAGACGCATTAAGTGATGCTGTGCAAAGTGCGGCTGCAGCTGGCAACGCGCAAGTTGACACTTTGCATTTGGTGGATGCTTTACTTCGTCAAGAGCAGGGCGTCGTTCGCGCGCTTATTGCGCAAACGGGGGCAGATGCGCAACAAATCGGTGCTGAAATTCGCAACGCATTAGTGTCATTGCCTTCATCTACTGGCTCAACTACAACTAAGCCAGATGCAAGCCGTCAACTTTTGGCTGCGCTAAGCCAGGCAGAAAAAGAAATGCGCGCAATGGGAGACGAATACGTTTCTACGGAGCACATGCTTATTGGCATAGTTGCGAGCGCGCCGAATGCAGTTGCGGATATTTTCAAAAAGCACAACGTTTCCGCAGACGCGTTGCGAAAAGCTGTGCCAACTGTACGCGGAGGCGCAAAAGTTACAAGCCCAGACGCGGAAGGCAACTACAAAGCGCTCGAAAAGTATTCAGTTGATATGACAGCGCGCGCTCGCGAGGGAAAGCTTGACCCTGTGATTGGGCGCGACCAGGAGATTCGTCGCGTAATTCAGATTCTTTCTCGCCGCACGAAGAACAATCCTGTGCTGATTGGCGAGCCGGGCGTTGGAAAAACGGCAGTTGTAGAAGGATTAGCTCAGCGAATCGTTGCAGGGGATGTGCCTACGACTTTGCAAAACAAGCGTCTTATCAGTCTTGACTTGGCTTCGATGGTTGCAGGTTCGAAGTATCGCGGCGAGTTTGAGGAACGCTTAAAAGCAGTGTTGAAGGAAATTCAACAATCAGACGGTCAAATTATTACGTTTATTGACGAAATTCACACTGTTGTTGGCGCGGGATCTGCAGAAGGTTCAATGGATGCTGGCAATATGCTTAAGCCAATGCTTGCGCGCGGTGAGCTGCGCTTGGTTGGCGCGACTACGCTTAACGAGTATCGTGAGCATATTGAAAAGGATTCTGCGCTTGAACGCAGATTCCAGCAAGTGTTTGTTGGCGAGCCGTCTGTTGAAGATACTGTGACGATTTTGCGCGGACTTAAGCAACGTTACGAAGCACACCACAAGGTGACGATTAGTGACGATGCAATCGTAGCTGCAGCAACGCTTTCAAACCGCTATATTACCGGTCGTCAGCTTCCAGATAAGGCGATTGATTTGGTGGATGAAGCGGCAGCTCACTTGCGTATGGAGCTTGATTCTCAGCCAGAAGAAATCGACGAATTGCAGCGCAAAGTTACGCGTCTTGAAATGGAGGAAATGCAATTAAAGAAAGCGGAAGATGCTGCTGCTAAAGAACGCTTAGAAAAGTTGCAAGAAGAATTAGCTAACTCGCGCGAAAAGCTTGCTGGATTGAAAGCGCGTTGGGATGCGGAAAAGGCTGGTCACAACAAGGTTGGTGATTTGCGAGCGCAACTCGATGCTAAGCGCGTAGAAGCCGACAAATTCACGCGTGAAGGCAACTTGGAGCAAGCAAGCCGTATTTTGTATGGCGAAATCCCAAGCATTCAAAAAGCTTTGGAAGAAGCAGAGTCCGAGGCTGCTAACGCTAAGAGTGAAGCGAAAGAGCCGATGGTTCCAGACCAGGTTGACGCTGATTCTATTGCAGGAGTCGTTAGCGAATGGACGGGCATTCCTGTTGGTCGCTTGATGCAAGGCGAAAATGAGAAGCTCCTAAACATGGAAAAGGAGCTTTCTAAGCGTGTGGTTGGTCAAAGCGAAGCAATTCAGGCTATAGCGGATGCTGTGCGCAGAAGCCGTGCTGGAATTGCAGACCCGAATCGCCCGACTGGTTCGTTCCTATTCTTGGGTCCTACTGGCGTTGGCAAGACGGAGCTTGCTAAGGCTCTTGCTGACTTTTTGTTTGACGACGAGCGTGCAATGGTTCGCATTGATATGAGCGAGTACATGGAAAAGGCTTCCGTTTCGCGTCTAATCGGTGCTGCTCCTGGTTACATTGGCTATGAGGAAGGCGGCCAGCTTACTGAAGCTGTGCGTAGGCGTCCGTATTCTGTAGTGCTTTTTGACGAAGTTGAGAAGGCACATCCGGAAGTATTCGACGTTTTGTTGCAGGTTTTGGATGATGGTCGTTTGACTGACGGTCAGGGTAGAACGGTTGATTTTACGAATACGATTTTGATTATGACGTCAAACTTGGGTTCGCAATTCCTTGTGCAAGAAGGCTTGGACGATGCTGCTAAACGTAAAGCTGTTATGAACGCTGTTCACGCTGAGTTTAAGCCAGAGTTCATCAACCGTTTGGATGAACTTGTTATGTTCCATCCGCTTACTCGTGAAGAGCTTGGTGGAATTGTGGATATTCAAGTTCGTCAAGTGGCTGCGCGCTTGAGCGACCGCCGCATTAGCTTGGATGTGAGTGACTCTGCTCGCACTTGGCTTGCGGAGCATGGCTACGATCCAGTTTATGGTGCTCGTCCGTTACGCAGATTGGTTCAAACAGAAATTGGCGACCAGCTTGCGCGGTTGCTGCTTTCTGGAAAGGTGCATGATGGCGCTCGCGTAGTTGCGGATTGTGAGAATACTAGCGACCATGTGATTCTAAAGATTGCGTAGTGCCTGCATTCTTCAATGTAGCCAAATAATGTAATCAAATAAAACAAAGCGTGCTGTTTATTGGATTATTCCCCAGTAGACAGCACGCTATTTTTATATCTGAATAATTGAAAACAAAAAGATTTGTGCAAATTACATTCTTTTTTATTTGAAAAATAAATTAAGACCTTTACGCCAAGTAATGAAATGATGCAAAGTACTACGCATGCTACGTCATAACTGCCGACATAAGGATAATTAAGAAAAGCTAGTACGCCCAAAATTAAGCTTGCTGTAGCAAGGTTGTTATTATAAAATAAGTATTACGTATTCAGGGCTGAATACGTTATGAAGCAGATTGAGAATGGAGATACGAATATGTTCGCAAAGAAAGGATTTGCAATAGTTGCGCTTACTACTATTGTTTATGCTGTGCCAATGTCAGCTTATGCTCAGATGAGTGGTTCTGTAGTTGGAATAGACAGAGAAAGTATACCTTGTACGGCTAGTGTTCATAATAATCAAGCAAAGTTGGTATGCCATCATTCTCCAAAATTTGTGCGTGCGAGAATAGCTTGCCGTTTTTGGCCAGATCAACTTACTAATTGGATAAAAGATGGCGTTGAATATTCTGGTGGCTGTATTTTTGGGGTTAATGATACTCCTAGCGGCAACCCTGTCACCATGGAAGTTGGAAGTAATTAGTCTAGTTGGTATAAATATCAAATTGCTATAACGTTAAGTGGGGAGATATGCAAGAATCATATACGGGCTCAGGTGTGCAACTTGTTAATGTGAATTTTTCGTATGGGAAAAAACAAATTTTGCATAATCTTTCTATAGATTTATCTTTTGGCATATGTGGTCTTTTGGGGCCAAATGGTGCTGGGAAAACTACTCTGCTTAACGTTATAGCGACTATTTATGCTCCCTCTAGTGGAAAACTTTTTGTTCATGGCTTTGACGTAACTGATCGTGCGGAAAGGGCTAAAGCTCGGTCAAATATTGGTTATTTGCCACAATCATTTGAACTTATGAATGCATCAAGTGTGTTAAAAAATGTTCAATATGCCGCATGGGCGCGAGGTTTATCGTGGAGTGCTGCGTATCAAGCTGCTTGGAATGCTCTCAAACAGGTTGGCTTGGAAAAACAAGCACATCGCATCGTTGCTAAAATATCAGGAGGTCAGCGTCAGCGTGCTGGTATTGCTTGTGTGATTGCTAGTCAGCCTGCAGTACTAATACTTGATGAGCCTACTGTTGGTTTAGATCCTGAGCAGCGTATTGATATTCGTAATTTTCTTAAGTCTTATTCGCAAAAGCATACTGTTATTGTCAGTACACATTTAGTAGAAGATTTAGCAGTAATTGCGGATCGGGTTATAGTTCTTAATGAAGGAATTATATTGCTTGATGGGAAAATGGATAATCTTCTTCAATATGCTAATCGTGAAGATCTTATGGTAACTCCATGGGAATCAGGGTATAGACATTTGCTATCTAAATTTCATAAAAATTAGTAGTAGCAGTAACTAGATATGTATAGTTTCTTATTTCGTTAATGTGGTAGCAAGTAGGGATGTGATTAAATATGCGTCAATATTCTAACTTTTTGACTGAATTCGGATTTTTTACGAAAAGTCATAAGAAGTGCACAATTATTTCACGTATTATGTACCCATTATCTCTAATAAGCAGTTGTATTTTTAGCTTATTTTTGATTGCATATCCTGTTTTTTTGGGTGTGGCAAATTTTTTAGCGCATAATAATAATTATGCGCTTTGGTTAAGAATTGATGTCACGTGGATGCATTGTTTGTCTGATATTGTTGCTTGCATTTTTGGCGCATGGTGTTCATGTAAAGCTTGCTCGCCTAGATGTTTGGTTAATTCTGCGTGGTGTGCAGGAAAATCAGCCAGTCGTTACGCTATTCCTATACTAAAAGGCGCTATACTGTGCAGTTTGTTATATTGCGTAAGTATATTGCCAACAGTAATTCAGAGTGATGTAAATATTACAAATTTTCCGTATTTTCCACTATTATGTGGAGGCGTGACGCCAAGTGCATTTTTTGCAATTGGTTTTGCTTTAGGAGTAATTATTGGCAATCGTTGGGCAATTGTATTCTCAGCTTTATTATCTTTTGCAATAATTTGGTGCTGTATTTATGGTGTCATTATAATGCATAATGGCACCATACCTCAGGGAGATATTTTTCCTAGATATTGGGGTAGTAGTTTATATGCAATACTTCCAGTGTCGGATGCTGGTATTGGTGCTGAGCCTGGTTTGCGTATGAACCCATGGTTGGTGACTTTGCGCATATTCTTTGTGTGTGTTGTTATCGTTTCATGCATTCTTTGTTGCGCGCATATTAGATATTTTTGGCAAAAGGGATCTTATTGGTGCATAAAAGCAATAAGTATTTCTTTAATTATGCCAATAGTATGTGCTTGTTGTATAGCTATGTGGGGTCCAAAACCTTGGATTCGCTCTGGACCTTTTGTGCCTCAGTGTACGACGTTTAAAGATACTGCTTTTTCTGTTTGTGTACATCCTGAAGAAGCTTATATTCGTAAACTTCGTGCTGTTAAACATTTGAAAACTGTTGCTTCTTGGTTTCCTAAGAATCAGAGAGATTCGCAAGGCAAAGGAATTGTGCTTGTGCTTGGAAATGCGTTTACTCCAACAAATACTGAAAAATCTTGGAATCTTACTAATAGTGGTTTAATAAAGTTACGTAATCTTAAAGCTACTGTTATTCAACAACAAACAGATACATTTGTTAGGCGTTCTGAGAAATATGGTGATATGACTGGTATCGCTCAAGAAGTGTTACAAAGATTTGTGCCTGCAAAATGTGCATCAAGTGCTATGAAAGAAGTATATGTAAAAAAGAATCTTGATTCAAACGCTTCTGTTACAGCATTTTTGCTTGCTCAGCTTCCTTCTCGTATAAGTAATGATGTGTATGGGTCATATGGATTTATTACAGGTGAAGCAAACGATAAAGTGGCTATGAGTATTAATAATGCTGATGATGCTAAGCTGAAACAATTTGTAAAAAATCATGTTAAAGAACTTAATCAATGTCTCATAACTCCACAACAAGTCTTATCGGAACTTGGTGATAAGCATGAAAAATAATTTTCGCGCTTGGCTTGAAGGTAGGCATTATATTGTTGCAATCGTTGCAATTTTATTGTCCGTAGTCCTTCCCTCTTTAATGCTTGTTATATTCAGATCATTTGTAACGCAGTTGCCAGTTTATGTTGGTTATATTTGTTTGCCGGATTCTGCTAATGTGCATAATGCGGTAGAAGGTATAACGTTTCAATGTCAATCTGGTAGTAGTGTTGTTAATTTTGTTGTTCCTCTGTATGAAGTTATTGTAGTTGGGTTTATTGCCGCGGCATTCGTTTGTCTTGCTCCGATTATGGTATCGTGGGAACGTTTCGTGATGAAAAGGTTGCGAATATATGCATTGAGTGCTGCTTTATTGTGTTTGTTTGTTTCATTTGGCGCTTCAGTGTTAATTGTTCGTATAATTGATTTGCAGTTATTGAGTACATTGCAGATGATTTTAGGTAATGCTTGGATTGATATTGTGCTCATAATGATTGGATTAGCCTGTTTTGGAAGGTTTTACGGCCTTGCATTTGGTGTCTTTTTAGCGGTGATGAATATTGCCACACAAGGTTTGCAAAGTAAAATTGGATTGATTTTGCGATGGTATCCTTCTGGAACTTTGCCTGTAATTCCTGGACAATCCATATTGTTATACGTCATTGTTGTTCTTACTGTAATTGCAGTTTGCCTATGGAGCGGCACGTGTGGACGTGGATTGCTTTATTTTGAACGTGCTTAAAAGACGTGTTTAATTATATTTCAAAAGTCAACTCAATAGTGTTTAATAGAACGTATGTTCGATAATATTGTGATGTTTGTTTTAATGGTGGTTGCTGTTGTAATAACCGCCATTGTTGTGCTGGCTATTGTTAAGCACAACTCTGGAACGCAAGGCGCTAATGGCGTAAACCAGCGCGAATTTAACGAATTGCGCTCGCAGTATGAACAAGCGCGCGCTCAAGCTCAAGAAAATGGCAATCAGGCTATACGCTATCGCACGCAAGCAGAGCAGCTTGCTGAGCGATTAAAGTTTGTTGAAGCAGAACTTGCTAAGGCGCAGCAGGCAGAGCAATTGCGAGTGAATCGCGAAGAACAATTGCGCGCAGAGCGAGAAGAACGCGAACGGTTAAATCGTGAAAAAACTTTGAAAGAGCAAGGTAAAGTTTTGGAAGCGCTTGCTCCAGTAAAAGACAATCTCGAAGCATTGAAGAATAAAGTTTCGCAGATTGAAGAAGGGCGTAAGCAAGAAATGGGTGTGCTAAGCACTCAGCTTAAAGGCCTAAGTGAGCAGCAAACAAGGCTTGACCGCGAAACAAGTTCGCTTTCTGCAGCATTGCGAAATAATAAGGTTCGCGGAGCTTGGGGCGAGGCTCAACTAAAGAATATTGTTGAATCTGCAGGCTTGCTTGAGCATGTTGATTTTGATACGCAGGTTGTTGTAACTGGAGTAAATGGCGAACAGCAGAGGCCAGATATGGTTGTGCATCTGCCAGGAGGCAAAACAATTCCAGTTGATGCAAAAGTTCCGTATGCGGATTATCAGCGCGCTTGCGAAATCCCAGATAACGCAAGTGACGAAGAATTAGCTAGAAGGAGCGAGCTTCTAAAAGCGCATGCTAAGGCTTTGCGAGAGCATGTTAGAGTATTAGGGGCTAAAGCGTATTGGCAGGCTTTTGAAACAGCACCAGATTTTGTAGTTGCATTTATTCCAAACGAAGCATTGCTTCAGGCGGCTCTTGAAGCGGATCCAACGCTTATGGATGATGCTTTTGCGCAAAAAGTAGCACTCACTTCACCAGTTACTTTGTGGGCCGTGCTTAAGTCTGTTGCGTACGCATGGCAGCAGCAAAGTCTTACAGATGATGCAAAAGAACTTTTCGATTTATCTCGAGAATTATATGATCGCTTTGCGGTTCTTGGGGAAAATGCTTCAAAACTTGGCGTATCTTTGGCAAGAACAGTTGCAGCTTACAATAAGTTTGCTTCTTCGCTTGAGTCGCGAGTGTTGGTAACAGCGCGTAAACTTCAGAAGTTAGATCAAAGTAAAGTTATTGCTTCAATAGATCTTATAGATTCCGATAAAGCTGATGTTAAAGAGCTGAGCGCTCCGGAAGTATCAGTAGAAGATCGTTAAGCATAAAAACATTAAAGCATCAAAAATTGAAGAACTCTAACGCTAAGGAGTGCAAAAATGGCAGAATTACAAGAGGAACGCGCTGAGCTTAAACGCATGCTTTGTGCAGATATGATTGCGAAACCATTTAGTGAACTGTTTTCTGTTACATTTGCTCAGCGTGGCTCTAAGCTGGTTGGAGATGTTCTTTTTGACGCAATTGAGAAAGCTGGGTATTCGTTAGAACGCGATGTTGACGCTGTTGGCGCGTTAACTGCTGCTGCGGTGCCGATGGTTTTTGCGCTTATTCATGCTGCAGAACGTAAAGGAATTGCACTCGACGGCTTTGTTATGGATTTTGTTTTTCCTGCAACAAAAGGCCCGTCAGTTAAAGGCAAGCGAGTGCTGTTGCTTGACTCTTGGCTTTCTGAAAAATCGTATGTTCAAACTTCTTCGCTTGTGACTTTACGACACGGAAATGAATTAAGTCTTGATTTTGGCATTGTTCATCAGCAAGGCGCGCAAATTCTTGCTATAGTTGCATTAATTGGTGGTGTTGACGCCGACGAACAAGGCACAAGGCATCTTCAATTAGTAAATCCAATAAGTGAGGAGAGTACTAAAATGGCATTTGTTCAAGCTTTCGATGAAGAAGAATTACGTGCAGATGCAGATCACGACGATTGCTGCAACGACAATTGCTGTGGCGGTCATTGCGAGGTTAAATGCACTGGCGATTGTAAGCATGACGGCTGCACTGAGCCATGCTGTGAAGATAACTGCTGTGGCGGTCATTGCAAGGTAGAGTGCACTGGTGATTGTGCTCATGATGGTTGCACTGAGCCTTGCTGCGAGGATAACTGCTGTGGTGGCCATTGCAAGTCAAGTTGCACAGGTGATTGCGCAACTGACGGCTGCCAAGACTAGCTGCAATACTAAGCAAAAGTATTAAACGGAGCAAAACTCACGCATGCACGAACCGAATCCAATTACTTTGGCTGCAAAAGCTTCCGATGAGCCAGAATTCCGACCTATAGGAGTTGGCCCATGGGAAGAAGAACATCCAGGTGAGCCTCGTCCAGATAATCCAGAATCGCCAAATTATGATGCGCGGTTTAGCACTGAATTACTAGACGAAGGCGACCAGCGTAACGTCTTAGATCGCTACAGATACTGGAAAGTAGAAGCCATAAAAGCGGATCTCGATTCTAAAGGCCGTCATGAGTTTGAAGTAGCTGTAGAAAATTGGACTCACGATTTCAACATAGGCTCTATGGTTCGCACTGCGAACGCGTTTACTGCGAAAAAAGTGTATATCGTAGGGCCTCATAAATGGAATCGTAAAGGCTCATTAATGACTGAGCTATACCAATACGTTGAGTGCTGCCCAACTATTGAAACTCTAGTAACTAATTGGCGCGAAAATATAGCACGGGAAGCAGAAGAAGCGCATCAACTTTTGCTTAAAGCGCAGGCAGAAGGCAATAAAGAAGCCGAAAAAATCGCAAATATCAAGGAACAAGATGCTAAAAACGCTCGCGTTATAGCGCTCGATATTATTCCAGGTGCTGTTGCTATGGAAACCTACAAGTTCCCTAGACGTTGCCTTATGCTTTTTGGTGCAGAAGGTCCGGGTCTTTCTAAAAAAGCGTTACAAATGGCGGATGACGTTGTTTATATTTCGCAATTCGGCTCTGTTCGCTCACTAAACGCGGGAGCAGCTGCAGCTGTTTCCATGCACGCGTGGATTGCGCAACATGCAGTGCCAAATTGCTGAATCTTAATAAAATATTAATTAGAATTTCGGTAGCAGAATTTTGTCAGCAGAATCTCATCAGCAGTATTAGTTAAAACGCAGCAGCCTGTACTCATAAACGCTTACATTTAATGTGTATTTTTTTTTATTTGTGATATTGTTAATTTATGTTAGAATTTCAACATATTACAAAGCGTTTCGGCGCAAAAACAGTGCTTAACGACGTTTCTTTCGTCGCCGAAGACGGTAAAGTCACGGGCTTTTTAGGTCCTAATGGCGCTGGTAAATCTACCACCATGCGTTGCGCGTTAAATCTTATTCACGCCAATAGTGGCACTTCTCTTATTGACGGAAAACCTTACGCAAAAATCGCATCCCCAATGACGGAAGTTGGCGCAGTTCTTGACGCAAAGTCTGCCCACAGAGGTCGTTCCGCATATAATCACTTGTACTCGCTCGCTTTAACTCACGGAATATCAAAAAAGCGCGTTGACGAAGTGATTGATATTACTGGTTTAACTAGCGTAAAAACTCGCAAAGCGGGATCCTTCTCACTCGGCATGAGCCAGCGTCTTTCGATTGCGGCGGCACTTTTAGCAGATCCGCACAATCTTATTTTGGACGAGCCAATTAACGGTTTGGATCCAGAAGGCGTTAAGTGGGTTCGCGAATTGTGCAAGTATTACGCAAGCCAAGGTCGAGCAATTCTGCTTAGTTCGCACTTGATGAGCGAAGTTGCGCTTACTGCAGATAACCTTGTGATTATTGCGCATGGCGAAATTTTGGAGCGCACAACAGTACAAGATTTTGTTGACGCACATTCTCAGCATGCTATACGTTTAGTAACGCCAGAAGGTGAAAAGCTAAAGTCTGTGCTTGTTCAGAATCATCCTGAATGCAAGATTTTGCCAGATAATCGCACGCCTCAAGACGTTCAAGAAGGCGAGCTACTCAGAATAACAGGTTGCGAGCTCAACCAGATTGCGCGCGAAATTGCGGATAATCAGATTTTGGTATATCAGCTGAATCAAGAGCATGCTTCGCTTGAGGAAGCATATTTGGCTCTTACGCACGGTCAAGAGCAGTACGTAACAAAAGCATTGCCAAATACTACTGCTGCGACTGGAACGCAATATGTAGATGGAAGGAGCGCAAAATGAGTGGGCAAATTGAACAAGCTGTTGAATATCCGGCGAGCAATTCTTACAAAACAGGCCGCAGCATGAACGCTCAGCACTTACGCCTTACATTTATGCACACGCTTAAATCTGAAATTGTTAAGCTGCGCGGACTTGCGTCTACGTGGTGGTGCATGGCATTAACAATTGTTTTGCCAGTAATTTTTAGTTTTATTATCGCGCTTGTGCAGAAAGCAATGTCTAAAGTTGACGTTCATAACAATGGTGCAGCTGGTAGCAAATCAAGTGCTGCGATTACCGTTGGGCCGAGCGATAAAAGTGATCTTATTGCATCTCAAGAAGGCATTTTCCGCTTAGTTATTAGCTTTGCTTCTATATCTTTGATTGTTTTGGCGATTTTTGCAGTGCTTGCTGTAACCGCGGAGCATTCTACAACTTCGATTCAGGCTTCTCTTACTGCTGTACCTCGAAGGGGTATGTTCTTTACGGCTAAATTTGTTGCGGTTGCAATCTACGTTTTTGTAGCCCAACTTATTGCAATGACAGTTTCGCTAGCTGCTGCAGAATTAGCTTTTATGGGAGATAACATTTCCGGATTATCGGGAAGCAACGTGTGGAAATTGCCGCTTACTCTGTTCCTTGGCTCTCCTGCAATTATGGTTGTTGTGTCAGCAATGGCCTACGGTTTTGGCATGATTTGCAAGTCAACTGCTGGCGGAATTATGTGCGTTATTGGAGCCGTGGTGATTCTGCAGACCATTGTTAGCATTATTATGCTTGCAAGCAATTTTGCGAAGTGGACTTCAATACTTATTCAGATTTTGCCAGGCAGTGCTGTAAGCCAATTCTTAGAAGCCTCCGCTAATTCTGGGCTGCAACTTCCACCAAACGCATATGTTTTTACATGGTGGCAGTCCGGTTTAGTGGTTCTTGCTTGGGCTGTAATCATGTACGCAATTGGCTACGTTATTGAAAAGCATCGCGATATTTAAACATAGTAAGTATAAATAAAATAAGCCCTGTTCAATCGCAATCATTACTGAGCAAGTGAGCGGGGCTTATTTGTTGCAACTATTTGCCGATACTAATTTCTAATTCTTCTTCTTGCTAGAAATAGAGCACCCAGCTGCAAATAACGCGATAGCCCAAGCAGCCATAGTAATAATAGATGGCACTAATTCTGGCACTAAGCTCATTGTGTATTTTCTTGAGAATCCTGATCATCTTGTTTCTTTTTAGCAAATTGAGGATGAGCATACTCTGGTCCAATATATGAAGTATCAGGCAATGGTAGCTCGGTAGTAGGCTTAGCATGTTGTGGTTGCGCATGCCGGTTGATATTTCTTTGATTTTCATATTTTGCATAGAGCTGATTCCGGCAATATCCATAATCTCTGATACGCGACTTTTTGGAATTTTACAATATTTTGCAACGAATGTGAGCTTTTTATAGAACTAGTATTTCTATAATTAGCTTTTAAATCTAATACTTTGCCGACTGTTTTTATTGGGGAATTAAGCTTTTTGTATGGGACGCCGTCGAATAATACTTCACCTTCATTGGCTTTTATGAGTCCCAATGCGCAATATAGCGCAGTTGATTGAACCGTTAGGGCCAACAAATCCCGTAACTTTGCTATCTTCTGCTACAAAAGAAATATTATTGAGTACTTGCTGTTTTTATAGTACTTGGATATATTTTGTATCTCTAACATAACTAAATCCTACTGCGAAAAATGTAATAGAAACCCTATTTGTGTAAAAAATTAAGGACTTTATCTCGTAACTGGCTACAAGATAAAGTCCTTAATTTTTTCAGTTTTATTTATTTATGCTCAATTGCAATATGAGTTCAGTCATTCTTTACAGTTTCAGCAACGCGAGGCCACAAGGTTGTGCCCCAGTTCTTGATTGTGCGCTGACGAACCAACGGCAAATCAGTACGGTTGTACACTGTACGCCATGGTTCCCATACCAAGCCGGTCTTTTCTTCCAACTTAATGCGAAGATTGCGCACATTGCCCTTGAACTGAATCGTTGTGCTGAAGTGAGCGGTACGATACTTGCCGTTTCCTTCCCAAGCGCGAGAACGTACGTATGGAGTTCCGTCGATATCAGTGCCGTACTCATCCCAGTAGACGTAGTAGCGAGCTACATAAGCTCCACGGTGATCCAAGGTCAAATAACCGTCACGGTAAGCAGAAACCTTAGTCTCAACATAATCGCTGTTGCTCTGGAGAGTTGCTACTTCGTTATCTTTTACGAAGGAAGTAGTGTAAGCGATTGGAACAGCTGGGCTAGAGGTGCTCAAATTTGCACCTTCCTGAATCAAAGCCTTCAGCGTATCGATATTGCCGGTAATAACCTTTGCTGCGCCGTTAGCGCTGCCGCCGAGAATCACTGCAGTAACAGAAGTATTCTGGAGAATGCGATGGAATTCGGTGTTTGGCTTAATTTCTACGCCCTTAATTGCCGCTTCTACTGCAGCCTGGAAATCAGTGCTCTTGCTGGTGGTATCGAACTTTACGTACATTGAGCGACCATAAGCTACGTTTGACACGTAAACTGGTGGGCGTTTGCTGTCAACGCCACGGTTCTTCAAGCTTTCTGGCGTAGTGCATGGAGCAAAGAAATCTGCTGGGCTATCTGGAGCGTCGACGCTTACTGTGTAGTAAGTTTGCTTGAAGTTCACAATTTGAGTCTGCTTCTCACCCTTGTGTACTGCATCGAAATCAATCTTCAGCGGTACGCCAATCTTTGCAAAATCAGCACCAAACTTAGCCTTGAGCTGGTTCATGCTCTGTGCGCTTGCGGAATCATACTGCATACGAGCTGCCACATGATGGCTTGCTGCATATTGTGCATTCCACTTAGAAACTAAACCGTTAACTGCTGAAGTAACGGAGCTCTTGGTTGGATGTTGCACAGTTACAGCACTCTCGCCGCCGTGGAAGCCTGGCAAATCAATGCTCAAAGTTAATGGTGCGCGATTTGCTGAAATCAAGCTTGGCATGTTATCCATCAAATTCTGGTCAGCGCGGAATAATGCACCAGGATACACGCGATCATTGTTGGCCGAAGTTACCGACAAGTTTGACGTTGTATTGGTGATGTTCTTCTTCTGATGCTCAACAACAACGAATTCGCCGTTCTTGTTGAAGCTGTCGCTGGAGAATTTATTGTTAATTGTTTCGCCGTGACGTGCGAGAATATTCGTTTTATCGTAATGCAAATCCCACAAGTAGTTGTTCAGCGAGTCCTTGCTGGCTGCGCAAGATGCAGCTGGTGCAGAAGGCTTTGCAGAAGAATCTGCCATTGCTGGAACTGCTAAGCATTGTGGAATAATAGTCGCGCCCGCGAGCAACAACATTGCTGCATTACGGTAGAACTTTGTGCTCTTCATATGTATCCTTCGATTTTTATTAGATTTTATTTCAAATTATTTTTTCAGTGAGATGCTGCAAATACGTGCTTCAGTGCATATATATGCTTCAGTGCATCAGCTTCAGCTTCTCACATCACACGATTATTACACACTTTTTATTTATGCGATAATTGTTTAAAATAATTTTTTAAGTTTCAAACAAAAGTTTAAATAATGCTGAAATACCAATACTTTTTTGTTACGTCAGTTTTGTCGTTTCGGCGTGTTGACAGATAAAATGAACGGATTTTACGTATTTTGATTCGTGATAATTTTGTGAAAATATATGCAAAATATTTGTGCAAGTATTATTTAGTGTTACACATGCGCAATTTTTAATTGCTTCAGTCTTAAAGAATTAATTTGTAGTACTTTCTCAATAAAACAAAATAATCAACAAATAATTCTCATAAAGCTTTTATCCACATTGCTTTTTTCTACTAACGAAGGTCACGTATCACACATATAGTTGAGGTTATGCCTACATTCACACGCGAAGAAATTGAGCATTTGGGCGTTTTATCCCAGATTGCTTTAAGCGACGAAGAAATCAGTCGCTTGCAAGGCGAATTGAACGTCATTGCAGAATCTATTAATAAAGTGCAGGAAGTTGCTGGCGAAGATGTGCCACCTACTGCAAATCCAGTGCCTTTGGAAGCTTATTTGCGTCCAGATGAGCCTGCTACACCTTTGACTCAAGAAGAAGCTCTTTCGGATGCTCCTAGAAGTGAGTCTGGCATGTTTGTAGCGCCTCGAATTTTGGGGGAGGAATAAAAACATGACTAATACTCAAGATTTGGTAAAACTTTCTGCTGCCGATATGGCAAAGGCTGTAAAAGCTAAAGAAGTTTCTAGCCGTGAACTTGTTGAAGCTCACTTGGCAGTCATTGAATCTGCAGAGCCAGAAATTAAGGCATTCTTGCATGTTTCTGCAGATATTGCTCTCGAGCAGGCAGATGCTTTTGATGCTAAGAACGCTAATGGTGAGACTGAAGGCTTGCCTGAGCTTGCAGGCGTTCCAATTGCAATTAAAGACATGATTGTCACTAAAGGCATTCCAACCACTGCAGCATCGAAGATCCTCGAAGGCTGGGTTCCACCTTACGATGCTACTGTTATTGAAAAGCTCAAAGCAGCTGGCATGCCAATTCTCGGCAAGACTAATTTGGATGAGTTTGCTCAAGGTTCTTCTACAGAACATTCTGCTTATCAAACTACTTGCAATCCTTGGGATACTGAGCGTGTTCCTGGTGGTTCCGGCGGCGGTTCAGCTGCAGCTGTTGCTGCATTCGAGGCTCCTATTGCTTTGGGTACAGATACAGGTGGCTCTATTCGTCAGCCAGGTGCTTTAACTGGTACAGTCGGCGCAAAGCCAACTTATGGCGGTGTTAGCCGTTTTGGTGCAATCGCTATGGCAAGTTCCTTGGATCAGATTGGACCTGTTTCTCGTACCGTTCTTGATTCTGCGCTTTTGCAGGAAATTATCGGTGGTAACGATAGGCGCGATTCTACTTCTATTCCAGCTCCTGTTCCTCCAATGGCTCAGGCTGCACGCGAGGGTGCTCGCCGTGATTTGAAGGGCTTGAAGGTTGGTTTAGTTAAAGAGCTTAGTGGCGAAGGCTTCCAGCCGGGAGTTGAAGCACGCTTTAATGAAGCTGTGCAATTGCTTAAGGATATGGGTGCAGAAGTAACAGAAGTCTCTTGCCCTCATTTCCCTTACTCTTTGGCTGCTTACTACATTATTATGCCTTCAGAAGTTAGCTCTAATTTGGCTCGTTACGACGGCATGCGCTACGGTTTGCGCGTAATGCCGCCAGCAGACAAGCCTCAGACTGCTGCAAATATGATGGCCGCAACTCGTGAAGCTGGTTTCGGTGACGAAGTAAAGCGCCGTATTATTCTCGGTACTTACGCGCTTTCCGCTGGCTATTATGATGCTTGGTATGGTTCTGCACAGAAAGTTCGTACGCTTATTATTCGCGATTTCGAAGAAGCGTTTAAGAAAGTAGATGTTCTTATTTCTCCAACAAGCCCTACAACGGCATTTAAGTTTGGTGAGAAGATGGACGATCCACTTTCTATGTATATGAACGATATTGCTACGATTCCTGCAAACATGGCTGGCGTTCCAGCTTTGAGCCTCCCAGCTGGCTTAAGCGACGATGGTCTGCCTGTTGGTATTCAGATTATTGCTCCGCAATGCCATGATGAAAAGATGTACAAGCCTGCAGCAGCGTTGGAAGCAGCGCTCGAAGAAAAGTGGAGCGGCCCAATCTGGAAGTCGCTTAAAGCTGGTTGGCTCGATTCATTGGCTAAGTAAAGTGAAATAAAGCTTAAGTAAGAAGGATTCTCATGGCTGAAAAACTTATGAAATACGCCGATGCTGTTGAGCAGTTTGATCCAGTATTCGGTTTGGAAACGCACGTTGAGCTTTGCACTCGTACGAAGCTGTTTTGCCCAGCGGAAGTGTCTTTTGGTGGTGAGCCAAACACTCAGCTAACTCCTGTAAGCCTTGGTTTACCAGGCTCTTTGCCAGTCGTAAACAAAACTGCAGTTGATTACGCTATTAAGCTCGGTTTGGCGTTGCATTGCGAAATTGCTGAGTGGAGCCAGTTCGCTCGTAAGAACTACTTCTACCCAGATATGCCTCGCGATTACCAGATTTCCCAGTACGATAAGCCTACTAACGGCAACGGTTACTTGGATGTTGAGCTCGAAGATGGCACCGTGTTCCGCGTGCCGATTGAGCGCGCTCATATTGAGGATGACGCTGGTAAGAATACTCACGTTGGCGGTGCTGACGGCCGTATTGAAGGTGCAAATCATTCTTTGGTTGATTACAATCGCGCAGGCGTGCCTTTAATCGAGATTGTAACTAAGCCAATCGAAGGTGCGGGTAGCCGCGCTCCAGAAATTGCTGGTGCTTATATGCGCGCAATCCGCGATATTGTTCGCGCCCTCAACATTTCCCACGCGCGCATGGAGCAGGGCAATATGCGCGCTGACGTGAACGTTTCGCTACGCAAAAATCCGACCGATCCGTTCGGCACTCGTTCCGAAACTAAGAATGTGAACACATTCCGCGGAATCGAAAAGACACTGCAATATGAGATTCGTCGTCAGGCTGCTATTTTGAGCGAAGGCGGCGAGATTTTGCAGGAAACCCGCCACTGGGATGAAGCAACTCAGACCACTGCTGGCGGTCGTGTGAAGTCCGACGCCGACGATTATCGCTACTTCCCAGATCCTGATTTGGTTATGCTTCACATCACTAAAGAGCATATTGAGCGCATGAAGGCCGAGATGCCAGAAATGCCTCGCGAGCGCCGTAACCGTTTGCAAAGCGAATGGGGCATTAGCGATCTTGAAATGCGCGATATTTTGAACGCGGATGCTCTTGATTTGGTTGAAGAAACCGTTAAAGCTGGTGCAACTGCAGCAGGTGCTAAGAAGTGGTGGCTTGGTGAGCTTGCTCGCGAAGCAAACACTCGTGGCGTGACTTTGGAAGAATTGCCTATTACTCCGCAAGATGTGGCTGAAGTTGAAAAGCTAATTGCAGACGGCAATCTTAACGATAAGCTCGCTAAGCAAACTGTTGCATGCGTTTTGGTTGGCGAGGGTAAGCCTGATGAAGTTGTTAAGAAGCACGGATTTAAGGTTATGAACGACGACGGTGCTTTGGAAGCTGCTGTTGACGCTGCTCTTGCTGCTGATCCTGAAGTTGCAGAAAAGCTTAAGGCTGGAAATATGAAGCCGATGGGTGCAATTATTGGCGCTGTTATGCGTGCAACTAAAGGTCAGGCTGATGCTAAGGCTGTTACTAAGATTGTGATGGCAAAAATCAAAGGCTGAAAAGTGCCGTAAAGGCTGAAAAATTTAATATTTGATAACGCTAATGTATAAACGTAAAAGCGTAATCAATATTCAAAAGTAAGTGCTGCGTACTTGCTGCATACTCAAATCAGGTTTGTTTGTGTAGCAGGTGCGCAGAATTTACTATTTATCAACATTGCGAGGCATTTTTCGTCTTCTGGATTATCATATACTATGCGACATGAGAATTATGCGAAGGGCTTAATTCTCAAAGGCACAATACAAGTAGGTGACTATGCAACAAACCAATGATGGTGTTATTAACTCTCGCGAGTTACCAAAATCTATAGTAATTCCTCAAATTCGTGGAGAGATGGCGCACCTTCGTCCAGCTACGTGCAATGATTTGCAAAGAATGGATGATTTGTGCGCATTTGATGGTGCTGCAGTTATTACTGGAAAGGATGCTAATTCAGAGCGTTCTATGGTTCATTCGTGGGTTGAAAGCTCTATGCAATGGACTAAAGATAGTCTTATTGGCGAAAATCCTTCTGAATCTTGTCGTTTTGCTGGCGATGTTCAATTGCGTCACACTATTGCGTGGGCGATTGTTCCTGATGTTTTGGATGATTCAAATAACGCTTCCGGCGACATTATTGGCATGATTTTCCTTATAGATATTGACGGATGGTCTCGCAGTGCTCGAATTCAAGTTGTTTTAGGCAAAAATTATCGAGGAAGAGGCTATTCGCGCGATGCGATGCCTAGAGTGATGACTTATGCTTTTGCATCAGAGCCGACTGGTCTAGGGTTGCATAGAATTTGGGTGGGAGTTCCGGCAACTAATACTCGTTCGCTTTCGGTGTATCAATCGCTTGGCTTTGTAAAAACAGGCACTGCGCGCGATGCATTATGGGATGCCCAGAATCAAAAATATCAAGATTTTGTTGTAATGGACACTCTTGTAGATGAATATGATGCTATTCGCTCGCTAGATGCTTTTGGGTTACACGTTATTGAAGAAAATCCTGGTGTAATTGAAGCTTTGAGTGCGCATGAACATTCTGTGGCTATACCTGTGCATCGTGATAATCTTGATGAAGCATGGCCGTACAATGTAAACGTCTCTGAAGGAAGTTCATCAAAAAAGCTTGGTGGCGCATTATAGGTCGTGGACGCAAACGTAATACGGAAGGTAAGTAATGAGCGCCGAAGATCTCGACAACTATGAAACCGATGCAGAACTTGCGTTATACAAAGAATACCGTGATGTTATTAAGCTTTTTACTTATGTTGTAGAAACAGAGCGACGATTTTATTTAGCCAATAAAGTCGATTTTAATGTGCGTTCAGCAGGTCAGGATGTTTATTTTGATGTTCAACTTACGGACGCTTGGGTATGGGATGTTTACCGCCCTTCGCGTTTTGTTAAAAATGTACGAATAGTAACTTTTAAAGATGTAAATGTTGAAGAAGTACAAAAAACAGACATTGACATTCCTGAATCTATCGCGTGATGCGCGTATGCTCAATAAGGATGTATAGGAATTGCTTACCTAGCACGCAAAGTGTTTTCGTAAAAATTTGATGTATTAAGATGGAGGACAAGTGACGGATACACAATCCCCAAAGGAATCTGTGGTAATTATTGGTGGTGGTCCGGCAGGGTTGACGGCAGCCTGGGAACTCGTTAAGGATGGCGGATCTAGCCGCTACGACGTAACAGTGCTCGAAGCCACGCGTGAGTTTGGTGGCATTTCGCGTACTGTGAAGTATAACGGCAATCGTATGGATATTGGCGGTCATCGTTTCTTCTCAAAAGATGACCGTATTATGCAGTGGTGGCGTGAAATGCTACCTCTCCAGGGTGCGCCTTCATATGATGATAAAAAGCTTGGTCGTCATCATGATTTGGAAGCAGGTGGACCTGATCCTGAAGTTGAAGATGAAGTGATGTTGAAGCGTCATCGCGTTTCTCGTATTTTCTGGAATCATCATTTCTTTGATTATCCAATTTCTCTTTCTGCAGCAACCTTGCGTTCTATGGGCTTTATCTTGACTATGAAGGTTGGCTTCAGCTATTTGTGGTCTATGATTCACAAGTTGCCAGAAACTAATCTTGAGAATTTCTACATTAATCGTTTCGGCAAGAAACTTTATTCCATGTTCTTTGAGGGCTATACAGAGAAGCTTTGGGGTAGACATCCAAGCCAGATTTCTGCCGATTGGGGTGCTCAGCGCGTTAAGGGTTTGAGCATTGTGGAAGTGTTGAAGAACGCTTTTTCCAAGCTTTTCCCTAAGAAAAAAGGCAAGGAAAAGGAAGTAGAAACCTCATTAATTGAGGAATTCTGGTATCCAAAGCTTGGTCCTGGTCAGTTGTGGGAAACGGTTGAGCGTCGTTGCCGCGAAAACGGTGCTACTGTGCGCACAGACGCAAAGGTAGTTGCTATTAAGCAAGCAGACGGAAAGATTTCCAGTGTTGTAGTTGAAGATGCAAATGGAGAGCGTTCAGAATTGCACGCCGACCAGTTTATATCTTCTATGCCAATTAAGGATTTGGTAGCTGCTCTTGAGCAGGGTGCAAATGGTGACGAAAAGGCTGAAGTTCCAGCAGAAATGCAACGCGTTGCCAAAGGTTTACCTTATCGCGATTTTGTGACTGTAGGCTTGCTTGTTAAGCGCGTGCGTCTGCGTAATACTACCACTATTCCAACGCTTGGTAATCCTCCTATTGTTCCTGATTGCTGGATTTACGTGCAGGATCCTGGATATAAAGTCGGACGTTTGCAAATCTTCAACAACTGGAGCCCATATCTCGTTAAGGATGTTGATAACACTGTTTGGATTGGTCTTGAGTACTTCTGCGACGAAGGCGACGACTTCTGGAATATGAGTGATGATGATGCTCGCAAGATGGCTATTGACGAGTTGACTCGTATGCAGGTTATCAATGGTGAGGAAGATGTTCTTGATTCTCACCGTGAGCGAGTTCCAAAGGCATATCCTGCTTACTTTGACACATACGCTCAGATGCCTGAATTGATTGATTATCTTGATGGCTTTGGTAATTTGTATTGCGTTGGTCGTAATGGACAGCATCGTTATAATAACCAAGATCATTCAATGGCAACTGCTATTGAGGCTGTAGAAGATATCCGAACTGGAGAAACTTCTAAGAAGAACGTGTGGTCTGTTAATACTGAAAAGTCGTATCACGAAAAGAAGTAGTAATTAATTCTCATATAAATTTGAGCGTTTGATTTTAAAGCGCAAATAATTTAGCGATATAGCGTCAATAATACTGGGTGTTACCCAGGTTATTGGCGCTTTTTGTTTATGCGAGTAGCTCTTTAAAAGCTTTATAGAAATTGCAATAAAATACTAAATACTATGGCGCGTCGCATTGTACAGCGTCGTATAGCTGTAGTAGCATACATAATGTTCGTTGTTATGTACATATGAATTGTTATGAAATAGCAGCGAGTTCGTGACGGATTTTTCCGTAATCTTCCATGTAAAGACTTGCCGGGTTTCTATTCCGTGCGAGTTAAGGAAAGGTAAAATTGTGGCAACAGGCCAGAATCTTGAAAAAATGAAGCTTTCAGAATTGAAAGATCTTGCGAAACAAATGGGTTTGCGTGGTACATCTACAATGCGTAAGCCTGAGTTGGTGGCTACACTGACGGCTGCTCGTAATGGGGGAGAAGCGCCTGCAGGTGTAAGTGTTCGTGTTCCTCGTGATGTTGTGAATGCTAATAAAACTGCAGATACTAGTACAGATATAGAAGATGTTAGGTCATCGAAAGACAATAGTGATTTAGAAGCGTTAGAAGTTTTGGTTCCCAATGCTGCTTCAGATCGTCGATATAGAGACGAAGAAGATTTTGGGAATAAAAATTATCGACGCGATGCGAATCGTAATAATACATTCCAGCGTCGTCGTTCCTCAGAAGATCGTAATGATAATCGCGATCGTAGAGAAGATGGGATGGATTCGCATGAGTTGGATCAAATTTTGGCAACATTACCTGGTGAAGATTCTCACGCAGAGGGTGAGCAGCGTCGTCAGCGTGTAGCTTCTCGTGACTTTGATAGAGAAGAACAGCAAAATCGTGCTGATCGTTTCCAGCGTCGTATGCGCGGTCGTGCGCGTGATTACGATGAGTCTCGTTCAGATTATTCAGATCGACAGAATCGTTCAGAACGCATGGATCGAGTAGAACGTGACGATCGTGATGAACGTCGTGCTGAGCGTGGAGAACGTCAAGATCGTAATGTTCGTCTTGATCGTGATGCGCGTGATGCACGTGACTCTCGTGAAGAACATGATTTACGCGAGACTCGCCGTGAAGAGCCTCAGGAAGAGCTCGTACCAGTAGCCGGAATTGTTGATGTCTTAGAATCTTACGCATTTGTGCGCACTTCTGGTTATTTGCCTGGCCCTAACGATGTGTATGTTTCAATGAGCCAAATTAAAAAATATGGTTTACGCAAGGGTGATGCAGTTCAAGGCTCCATTCGTGCTCCTCGCGAGGGTGATCGCAGGAATCAGCGTCAGAAGTTTGTTCCGTTGCAAACTGTTAATAGCATTAATGGCATGAGCGTTGAAGAAGCTCAGTCTCGACCGCAATTTGCTAAGTTGACGCCGTTATATCCGCAGGAGCGTTTAAAGCAAGAAACTACTCCTAATCGCATGTTGGGACGTGTCATTGATTTAGTTGCCCCAATTGGTAAAGGTCAGCGCGGTTTGATTGTGTCGCCACCAAAGGCTGGTAAAACTATTACTCTTCAGAATATTGCAAATGCAATTACTACAAATAATCCTGAAGTGCATCTTATGGTTGTGCTTGTCGATGAGCGTCCAGAAGAAGTTACCGATATGGAACGCACTGTGCAAGGCGAAGTGATTTCTTCTACATTCGATCGTCCTGCAACGGATCACACTACTGTCGCTGAGCTTGCTATTGAGCGTGCTAAGCGTTTGGTTGAGCTTGGTCAGGATGTTGTGGTTTTGCTTGATTCTATGACTCGTTTAGCTAGAGCCTACAATATTGCTGCTCCTACTTCTGGTCGTATTCTTTCCGGTGGTGTTGATGCTCAGGCGTTGTACCCACCAAAGAAGTTCTTCGGTGCTGCTCGAAATATTGAAGATGGCGGCTCTTTGACTATTATTTCTTCTGCATTGGTTGAAACCGGCTCTAAGATGGATGAAGTAATCTTCGAAGAGTTTAAGGGCACTGGAAATATGGAATTGCGCTTGAGTAGAGATTTGGCTGATAAGCGTCTCTTCCCAGCAGTAGATATTAATGCCTCTGGAACTCGTCGTGAGGAGTTAATTACTCCAGCTGCAGATTTGCCAGTTATTTATCGTTTGCGCCGTCTCTTTGGTGGTCTTGAGGCAGAGCAAGCGTATCAGACTTTGATTCCTCGATTGAAGAAAACTGCTTCAAACCGTGATTTCTTAGCTGCTATAACTCAACAAACTGGCACTGCTACGAATAATTCTTCTTCTACGACTATTGCGTAGTTCTTATTTCGTAAGGAATTAAAATTATTGCCCTTTGGATTATCTATCAAGGGGCAATAATTTTATTTATATTTATATTTATTAATAACTAATATTTTATGCAGCATGTAAAGCTTGTTGCGCAAGTGCAAATTTGCTTATGCGCGCTACTCCTTCTTTAAGTTCTTCTGCTTTTCCAGCGTAAGATAGTCGCACGAATCCGCTTCCTTCTGCACCAAAGGCTTCTCCTGGCACAACAGCAACTTTTTCTTCATCTAAAAGTTTTTTGCTAAATTCTTCTGAACTTAAACCAGTTGGTCGAACGTCAACAAAAACGTAGAATGCACCTTGAGGCTCTATAAGACGTAATGCATTGCAATTTGCCAATCCGTCTATAACAAGCTGACGTTTTGCGCGATATTCTTCTCTCATTTCGCGCACGTGATCTTGCGGACCTGTTAATGCAGCTACGCCGCCATATTGTGCGGTAGAATTTACAGAAGAATGCATCATTTCTGCAATTTTGCTGGTTTGCTCAATAACTTGACTTGGTGCAAGAATATATCCAATTCTCCATCCTGTCATTGCATAAGTTTTCGATAAACTTTCTACAATAATGGTTCGTTCGTGCATTCCTTCAGCTGCTGCAATAGATGGTGCTACAGCATTTCCGCAAGGTTCAGTTTCTGGATTGCTTGCGAATACGAATGGATGGTAGACTTCGTCAGAAATTACCCAAAGATTAAATTCTTGGCATAATTTTGCAACTTCTTCGAGTTCTTCTGCGGTTGTTACAGCACCGGTTGGGTTGCATGGAGAATTGATAATGATGGCTTTAGTGCGTGGCGATATAGCTTTGCGTATTTCTGCTGCATTAATATGCATTCCATGTTCTGGCTTAAGGGCTACAGTTACTGGAATTCCTTCGCACATTAGCACTTCTGCATCGTATGATGTGAAGTATGGAGATGGAATAATAACCTCATCTCCCGGATCTATTACTGATTTAATAGCTAAATATAATCCAATAGTAGCGCCGTCAACGGCTTGAATTTCTGTGTC
This sequence comes from Gardnerella sp. DNF01151, assembly GCF_049244235.1. Lineage (NCBI taxonomy): Bacteria > Bacillati > Actinomycetota > Actinomycetes > Bifidobacteriales > Bifidobacteriaceae > Gardnerella > Gardnerella sp. DNF01151. The sequence continues at coordinate 169,069 of NZ_CP058389.1, forward strand.
TGCGTTGTAGTTTAAACCTTTTACTCTATTCGTATAATTTGCAGCTGCCTCGCGGAATTCTGGTATGCCTAAAACGTCTGTGTATTTTGTTTTTCCCTCTCGTAATGAGTTGCACGCGGCTTCAACAATGTGTGAGGAAGCAGTTTCGCCTGGTTCTCCTAGGCATAGTGAAATAGCGTCTGGTATTTGTTCTACACGGTCAAATACATCTCTAATACCTGAACGAGGTATTGAAATTGCATGTTTCGCTACTTTTGCCATGCTGTGCTCCTTTTTGATTGTTGGTTTTGATTTTATAAGAATAATCTTTAAAGGTTATAGGCTTCGTTTATACGCTTATTATGCGAATTGTACAACACTATTACGGCTGATGTTAAAAGAAAAAATTATTTTTAACGTAATAATTTGTATTTTTTATTATTTTTTGAATAAATTTGTTCTTTTTCTGTAAAAAATACTGTACCATGAAAGAGACTGCAATGTGGCGCTACATAGATTCGTTTTAGATTCTCAATTCAGCGTCGACTGGAGAATGGAGGACGTATGGCTGGAAATCCTCATAAAGCTGAAACTAGTATAGCTATGGATTCAACTGATGCAATCATTGTTGATATTCTCGAACATGATGGTCGAGCGACGTTAACTCGTTTGGCGAAGGCTTCGGGTTTGTCTGTTTCTGCAGTTCAATCTCGAGTGCAAAAGCTTGAGCGTAAAGGTGTTATTACTGGTTATCGCGCGTTAATTGATTATGAGCGTCGTGGTTTACCTGTAAGCGCATTTGTGTCTGTTACGCCACTTGATTTTGGGCAGGAAGCTACAATACCTAACAAATTGCGTGATATTTCTGGTATTGAAGCTTGCTATTCGATTACTGGTAGTCCAAGTTTTATGCTGGTAGTGCGTGTTGCTACGCCAAGCAAATTGGAAGAACTTATTAATACCATTCATCGCATAGTCCCTGTCAGTACAGAAACAACTATGGTTCTGCAAACATATTTCGATTAAATAATATGTGTGATTTTTCTGAAACAACGGTTGACGCGCGCGATACATCTCTTACGACATGTTGCAAAGTTGCTGCCGAAGAGATTATTGTGTTGCGTCAATCTGTTGATAATTTTGATAATGCAATAATTGCGCTGCTTGCTGAGCGGTTTAAAACTACGAAACGAATTGGTGAGTTGAAGGCTGAAGCTGGATTTGCTCCTGAGGATTCTAAAAGAGAGCAGCAGCAAATAGAAAGTTTGCTAAATATTGCGGAAAATGCCGGATTAGATTCTTCGATTGCGTTGAAATATCACGAGTTTGTTGTTACTGAGGCTAAGAAACGTCATCAGCAAATGCAGTCTTGAGATTAGATATTTCTGTTATTTTAATTGCGTTGAACTATGAATCACAATCAGTTTGTAGATTTTGAAAATAGATTTTCGCATATCGGTATGTAATGTTTTTGTGCATATGCGTGGCTATCTGAGTAATAAAGGCGGATAATACAAGTATGACTATTGCAACTGTTGAACGTTATGCGCATATGCTTGATGCTGCAAGTCGAGGTGGCTACGCATACCCTGCTATCAATGTTACTAGTACGCAAACTCTTAACGCAGCGCTACAGGGATTTGCTCAAGCTGAATCTGATGGCATTATCCAAGTTTCTGTCGGTGGCTCTGCTTATTTTTCGGGTCAATCTCTCAATAATCGTGTTGTTGGTTCAATAGCATTTGCAAAATTTGCGCACGAAGTGGCAGCTCAATATCCTAATATCACTATTGCGCTTCATACAGATCATTGTGCTGAGCAATATTTAGATGATTGGATTCAACCACTAATTTCTTATGAAACAGAACAAGTCAAAAAAGGCGAAGAACCATTATTTCAGTCGCATATGTGGGATGGCTCAACGGTGCCTTTGCAACATAATCTAGACGTTGCAGAACAGTTGCTGGATGCTTCGCAAAAATCTCGCACAATTCTTGAAATTGAGATTGGTGCTGTTGGTGGAGAAGAAGACGGGCATCGTGCTGATATTGACGAGAGATTGTATTCTACGCCTGAAGATGCTTTGCGTGTTGTAGATAAACTTGGCTTGGGTGAACGTGGCAGGTATATGGCAGCGTTTACTTTTGGCAACGTTCATGGAGCCTATAAGCCTGGCGTTGTAAAACTGCATCCTAAATTATTGCAAGAAATCCAAAAAACTGTATATCAGAACTATCAAAATATTTGTGATACTCGCACCTTTGGCGCTTCTAAAAAGCCGTTCCTGCTGGTATTTCATGGCGGATCTGGCTCTACCGCTCAAGAGATTGCTGAAGCTGTGCGTTACGGCGTAATTAAAATGAATATAGATACCGACACTCAATACGCTTTTACTCGTGCAATCGCTGGTCACATGTTCAGCAATTATGACTCTGTTCTTAAAATAGACGGAGAAGTTGGCGAAAAGAAGTTGTATGATCCTCGATCTTGGGGTCGTGAAGCCGAAAAAGCCATGGCTCAGCGTGTAGTAGAAGCTTGTGTGCAATTAGGTTCTGCTGGTAAAGCACTGAAATAGTAAATTTTTAATTTTATATATTTCATTTTCTTATTCGGTAGGGGCATAGAGATAGTCTTAACAGGTAAGGATTGTGCTTATTTGAGCAGCGTTAGCTCAAAAATGGAGGTGCGGCATGCCTGGTATTGTGCTTATTGGAGCTCAATGGGGTGACGAAGGTAAAGGCAAAGCAACAGATTTAATTGGTTCAAAGGTTGATATTGTCGCACGTTTTAATGGCGGTAATAATGCTGGGCACACTGTTGTTGTTGGCGATAAATCTTATGCATTACATTTACTTCCAAGCGGAATTATCAGCCCTAATGTTACGCCTGTAATTGGTAATGGTGTTGTTGTTGATCCAGAGGTATTGCTTGAAGAAATTGACGCTTTGGAATCTCGCGGTGTAGATTGTTCGCGCTTGCTTGTGAGCGAAGCTGCGCATGTTATTACTCCGTATCATCGAGTTATTGATAAAGTAACTGAGCGTTTTCTTGGCAAACACAAGATCGGCACGACTGGTCGTGGTATTGGACCTACTTACGCAGATAAAATTAATCGTGTTGGTATTCGAGTGCATGATTTATTTAATGCTGATCACTTGCGCGACAAAGTTGAAGCAAGTTTGCATCAAAAGAATCAAATGCTTGTAAAACTTTATAATCAACATCCTATTGATATTGATGCAGTTACTGCTCAACTTGTGGAGCTTGGCAAACGCTTGAAGAAATATGTTGCTGATACTTCATTAGTATTGAATGAAGCAATGGATGAAGGCAAAACTGTGCTGTTTGAAGGTGGACAAGCCACAATGCTTGACGTCGATCATGGCACTTATCCGTTTGTAACTTCTTCAAACCCTACTGCTGGTGGCGCTTGCACGGGTACTGGTGTTGGTCCTACTCGTATTACGCGCGTAATTGGAGTAGCGAAAGCGTATATTACTCGTGTTGGTGAAGGTCCATTCCCAACTGAACTTTTGGATGAGCAGGGTGACTGGTTGCGTGAGCAAGGCCATGAATATGGTGTTACAACTGGTCGTCCTCGTCGTTGTGGATGGTTTGATTCTGTAGTAAGCCGTTATGCAACTCGCGTAAATGGTTTGACGGATATTGTTCTTACTAAGCTTGACGTTTTGACTGGTTTGAAGGAAATCCCAGTTTGCGTAGCTTATGATGTGACTTTGTCTGATGGAACAGTTCAGCGTATGGAAGAAATGCCTGTAGATCAATCACTGTTTGCTTCTGCGAAACCAGTATACGAGATGCTTCCAGGCTGGAATGAGGATATTTCTCAAATTCATAAGTTTGAAGATTTGCCTCAAAATACGCAAAGTTATGTAAAGCGTTTGGAAGAGCTTTCTCATTGCCGTATTTCTGCTATTGGAACTGGTCCGCAGCGTGATCATATCATTAGTGTTCACTCACTAACTGACTGAAATTGTTTATTATTTTATGATCAACTTAGCAAAACGGCACTTCTCGGTTGGGAGTGTCGTTTTGGTTTATGACGATAATTTCAAAAAGAGTGAAAATGAGTAAAATAAGCGGAAAAAATAAAAAAAATAATTGTCGATTATACTTTTTAGTTTTTATTGGTGGTACATGTGGAGCTTTCGTGCGCGCAGTAATTTCTTCTTATGCGCACATGATTCACCAAGTAGACGGACAATCATTTATATTTGGTCAGCTTACTTTAGGAACTTTTTTGTCGAATATGATTGCATGCTTTATTTTTGCTCTTGTTACTGCAATATCTGTTAAAGCTTTAACGCAAGAAAAGCAAACTTTGTATAAATATGCGCTAGGAACAGGCTTTTGTGGCGGATTGTCGACTATGTCTACTTTCGCGTTTGAAAGTGCAATGTCTTTTATGTCTCCACGCATGACGCTTGTTGTTTTGGGCATGCTTTTTTCGCTGCTTTTTGGCGTTTTTATGGCTTTTGTTGGTAATTGGGTTGGAACAGGAATTGCGAATTGCATGAACAAAAAGCAAAGTCGATCTGTTGCAGAAGCTAACACTAAGGTGATGAAGTGATGAATTCTTTATACGTTTTTATTATGTTTATTTTGCCTTGCTTTTTTGGCGGTTTAGGTGCTGTTTTAAGATGCGCAATGACTAAAAAAATTTCAGCTGCCCACAAAAGCGAAGTTCCAGTTGCAACGCTATTTATCAATTGCATTGCTTCATTTGCTATAGGTGTTGTATCTAATGTTTTCATGGTTGCAGCTGCAATATGTGGAGTACGTTTTGCTTATTTGATGATTTTGGGATTTTTGGGTGGATTTTCCACGTTTTCTACTGCAATTTTTGAAGGTGTGGATCTTATTCAAAGAAAGCGCATAAAAGATGGAGTGTTCTTGCTTTTTGCAGAACTTATTGTTCCATTCTTTGCTGCTTCTGTTGGGTATATTGTTTCGCAAATATTGTTACTGTACGTAATTTAGTATTTAGAAGTTAAGTGTTGTGCGCAGAATCGAGTTGTAGTGAAGTTTAAGAATGCATTGAGCTTTTTGAGTAATAACTTAAAGCAAATATCAAAAACTTTTTGCCAGCTTCGTTGGAAAGTAATATTAGCTGGGATATTTGTCGGCGTTGTTTCTGGTTCATTAGTAGCTTCTTACAGGCTTGGTATTGAATACGGTACAGATTTTGCGCGTTGGATGTATTTACAAATCCGGCATAACGCATGGTGGATTTTGCCATGCTTAATTTTTGCTGTAATTGCAGGTTTAATTATTGGCTGGATGAGTCGTAAAGAAAGTATGGCTTCTGGAAGTGGTATTCCTCAAGTCGTGGGATATGTTAATCGCGGTTTGAATATGCGATGGCACACGATTCTGCCAGTGCGTTTTGTTGGCGGTTTACTTGGTTCTTTATTTGGATTGTCTCTTGGACGTGAAGGTCCATCTATTCAAATAGGTGCATGTGGTGCTCAGATGTTGTCTCGAATTTTTCGTAAAGGTAGGCGTGACGATATTAAAGAGCATTATGTGGTAACTGCTGGAGCTGCAGCCGGTTTATCTGCTGCGTTTTCTGCGCCACTTTCTGGAGTTATGTTTGCTATGGAGGAGATTCAGCACGGCTTAACTTCAATTGTTCTTATAGGAGCTGCTGCAGCTGCTTTATGTGCTGATTTTGTTTCGCAAACTTGTTTCGGGTTGCGTCCAGTTCTTGATTTTGGTCAGATTCCAGATTTGCCAATGAACTTGCATATTTGGATTATTCCTCTTGGTATTTTTGCAGGTTTTGTAGGCTCGATAATGAATCGTTCGTTACTTGGTTTGCAAACATTATACGGATATTTGCCAAAGTGGATGCCTGTTGCCATTGCTTGCTTAATTGCAATACCAGTTGGCTTGTTCCTGCCTGAAGTTCTTGGTGGCGGATCTAATTTAGTGCGACTTTCTGAATATGGAAAAGCAAGTCTTGCAATGCTTTGTTTGCTATTTGTGGCAAAAATGTTGTTTACTTCTACGAGTTTTGGTTGTGGCGCTCCCGGTGGTATTTTTATGCCTATTCTTGCAGTAGGTGCGCTCGCAGGTGGTGTTGCTGCGCGCTGGATTACTAGCGTTTCAGCATTTGGCATTGATACAAAATTTGTATCTGTGTTTGCAGTTTGCGTTATGGCTGGTACGTTGTCTGCATCTGTAAAAGCTCCACTCACTTCGATTTTGCTTACTGTTGAAATGTCTGGAACTATGATTCATACGCTTCCAGTTGCAGCTTCTGCATTTATCGCATTGCTTATTTCGGATATTCTAAAAACTAAGCCAATTTATGGTGAGTTACTTGAACGCTATATGAAAGTTAATAAAGATTTAGTATTGCCATCTGTAAATTCTGTAAAATAGATGTTTTTATAGATAATTTTTGTGCAATATTTGCTTATTCTTAATATTTCCTGAGCTTTTAACCACATTGCATGAATATTGTTGAAAACTCATTGCTGTATGCGTTTCAATAGGCGCATGAGTATGAATATGAGTGTAAGCAACAAATCAATTGGCGTTAAGCAGATTGATAAAAATTATAACAATGGCGAAGCTGTAGGCGCATTTAGAGATGTTAAACGTTATGTTTATCCTCCTCAAGTTGCAGATAAATCTATATACGAATCTGCGTCTAATGGTGTAAAAAGCACGCCTTGTATAGCTGACGATCATACTGTTATGACTCTTTTGCCTAAGAGTTCTCAAGATGTGGAGAGTTTTCAACACACTGAACGCTCACAAGATATTTCTATTAAGCATAAGTCTTGCATGTTTAATAATTCTGAAGAAGATAATCTTATTGCGCGTGATTCTTTAGATCCGTTGCCTAAAAATATTTTAGTTGGAATGTCTGCTGCAGATGGCATTGGGCTAAGCACTTCGCTATCTATTCTTTCGCGCTATATAAGTGAACAAGGTCATAGTGTTGCTCTTGTAGATGCTGATTTGACTCATGGTGGTTTAGACGTTCTGCTTGGTTTGGAATCAGATGAAGGCCGCAGGTTGCAAGAAGTTGATGCTTCTTTAGGTAAATGCGATGGCTATGTGTTACGCAATGAGCTATTGCATTGGGACAATGTGGATGTTTTAGCATTTTCTCCATGGCATGGTAAGTATCCTGAACCTTGGGTTTTAGAGGCTGCTATTAGAGGTTTAGCTGATGCTGTTGATGTAGTTATTGTAGATATAGGTTCTGGCGAGACTGCTATGAAGTCTTACCATAATATTCCGCAATTTATTGACAGTGTGACTCTTGCTGCTGTTGAGCTATCTGTGCTTGATTTAGCAAGGTTTAGAGCGTTGCTACAAAAATTAGATACTTTGTGTGATTCTGAAGTAAAGTTTAATAAATTTGCTGTTGTTGGATTGTCTCCTCGTGGTTTAACGCAAAAATCTTATGTTTTAAGTATCGATGAAGCTTCTGAATATCTATCAACTACATTTCTTGGTTCTTTGCAACACGATGCTCGCATGTACGCCGACATTATAGGGGGATATGGTATTCGAAATGTGCCATCTTCAATGAAGGAAACCATGAAACGCATAAATAATTGGCTTATCGGAGATGTTATATCAAATACAAAAAATGCTGTAACTAAATATCGTCGTTCGCAATATCGTCGTTCGAAATACTCAAGAGGTAAATATGATCGTAAATAATATTCGTGATATCGATTTTGGAATTCTGCAGGAATTTGCCAATGATGTAAGAGTTACAGACATGGTTGTAAGTGAGTCCGGTCGTGTGTGGGTAGATTGTGGGCAAGGTCTCAAGGAACGCGCAACTCGAGTTCCGCTTAACAACCCTGCTTTGTTAAGAGAATATGCTGTATGGCTTTGTGCACAATTAGGCAAAAGACTGGATGATGCGTGTCCTATTGCTGATGCTTCAAGTACTTCTGGCATTCGCATACATGCTGTTTTAGCACCACTTGTATCTCAAGGAGCAGCATTGTCAATTCGTTTTCCTTCAGTTAATCGTTATGATCTTGTTTCTTTAAGCGATCAAGGCATGTTTCCAAAAGAATTGTCTTGTATTCTAAGCGTTTTAGTTAAAAAGCGAGCAAATATAATGATCACTGGAAGTACTGGATCTGGGAAAACCACACTTATGAAGGCTTTGTTGGCTGCTGCTGATTGCGAAGATCGTATTGTATCTGTTGAAGAAATTAGAGAGCTCGGCGAGTTGACACAAAATCATGTTTCGTTAAGTGCGCGAGAAGCTAATGTAGAAGGTGTAGGAGAAATTGGCTTATCTCAATTAGTAAAAGCAACATTAAGAATGCGCCCGGATCGCATTATTCTTGGTGAATGTCGTGGGGAAGAAATTGCTGATTTGTTGAGAGTGTTTACTTCCGGGCATAAGGGTGGAATGACAACTCTTCATGCAGATGAAATAGAAAAAGTTCCCGCTCGTCTTATGGCATTAGGGTTATTGGCTGGGTTGGAGCCTGCAGCTTTATGTGCTTTAGCTGCTGGAGCATTCGATGTTGTTATTCATGTAGAGAGATCCTCTAACGGGCGTCGAATGATCAAAGAACTCGGTATTTTGCAATACGCTTCTAGCGCTTCGTTGCTGTGTGGCATTCCAGTTTTGCAATTATCTTGTGGAATTGACGGCAGTATTGTCATGAAATTTTTGCCTGCATGGGTTAAGTTTTCAAATTATTGGAATCTTCCCGAAAATATGGCCAACATATGTGTTGACAGTTCAAATAATTAGTAGTCGATTGTGTTGCTTGGAGCGTAAAAATGGATATTGAAGAAGTTCTTGCTGGAATGATTGCTGCATTACGTTCTGGTTCTACTTTTGCAATGATTGTTCACAGTGACTCTAAGTCTCAACAATGTATTTGCAGTAGTGCAGTTAATACAAAAATTATTTATAAATGGCTTTATGAACGTTGTTTTCCAAAGAACCGCAATATGAATAAGAATCAACGTCGTCAGCTTGAAAAACATATGCATACTGTTTCTGAAAGTCTTATGGCTTCATATGAATTGAGTAATACTCTTGGTTGTGCTATGGCAGAATGTGTGGAAGCTACGGCAGCGTCATATCATGCTCAGAAGCGTGCAGAAGATTTACGTGCTGACGTAGCTGCAATGCCAAAAGCAACAATAAAACTACTTACTGCTCTACCTATTTTGGCTCTTTTTGCTGGTGAATTATTAGGTGGGCACCCTATTTTGATGTTAATTACAACAGTAAATGGATGGATTTTATTAACAATAGGTGGAATATGTTATGGATTGGGTTTGGCATGGGTTAGTTCTATGTTGCAAATATCTCAGCATGCAATGGATGCTGCCTCGCTGGAAGGATGATTTATGGAATCCACAAAGCAGCTTTTGTTTATCATCCCATTGTTTGTTGTAATTGTTTGGCAATGGGTGAGTTTGAAATTAGAGTGCGATTCATTAGATAATCGTATGCGTTTTAACAGTAAAATTATGCTAGTTAAATACGAATGGCGTAACTCCAAAGTTTCATATGTAGATCCTCTTCTTGGTTTACATATGATTATTGTTTCACTTCGTAGTGGTGTTGCTATTACTAGGGCTCTTAGTGCTGTTGGAGAAGTGTTTCCTTGTGGTCAAGGCATGTGGCTTTGCTCTGTTTCCAATGCTTTACTTGCAGGAGATACGTGGCATGAAGCATGGTCTTCTACTTATACTAAACAAGATAATTTTGAATTAGAAAATAAATCAAAATTTACTAATCGTAAAAACTTAGATTCTTCAGAAATATTAGCTAGATGGTTAATGACATCTTTAAAAGAATCATGGTGTTATGGTTCATCTCCAGTTCCTGTATTGTCTGCACTTGCTCAACATTATGAGATAAATATGGCCAATATTGCTAGACAAGAAAGTTCTAAGTTGTCTGTGCGATTGCTGCTTCCTGTTGGATTATGTTTTTTGCCGTCTTTTATATGCATAGGAATTTTGCCAACAGTTATGTCGCTTATGCGCTAGCTTTTTAAAAATAAATTTTTAGAAAAATAAATTAGCTTTTATCCACAATGCAATTTTTTTATTTTCATTCGCAAAACAAGTTGTAATAATATTTCTATCCGAAAATTTCGGATAGTTTGAAGTGAAAGGTACAAGATGATGGTTGGGATAATGCAAAAACTTGTTGCACGATACGCTGTGTCTATGCTTCAAGTAAATGAACAATTAGTGAATATTGAGTCACGTTTGTGTCAAAAAAGAAAACTGTACGCTGAAGGTCTTAAAAATAAGGATTCCGGAGCTGTAACAGCTGAGTATGCAGTAGTTATTATTGCTGCTACTGGTTTTGCTGCACTGCTAGTTGCTATTTTGAAATCAGATACGGTTCGCACAACGTTGACAGATTTAGTGAAAAAAGCATTGAAAATCGGCTAACGGCATGTTTTAGCAGATGAAATGAGCTTATGATGCGGAAAGTTATTGTGTGCAAAAGATTGTTGCGCAAAATTAGTGATTATGACAGAGGGACGGTAACTGCTGAATTTTCTATTGTTTTGCCTTGTGTATTAATACTGTTATTTGTATTAATTGGCATAGGTAGAGCAGTTGTATGTACTATGAATTGTCATGATGCTGCTGCGCAAGTTGCGTATTATCTTGTGACTCATAAGGACGATAAAGCTGCCGCAAGTATTGTGCAGTCGGTCGCAGGTCAAGGAGCGTCGGTGAAAATAAGTCGTAGCAATAATATGGCGAATATTGTTGTTAAATGTCCTCTTATTCCCGATCCTCTTCATATTTTGCCGCCTCTAGTGGAAAGTCATGTAAGCCAGGTTTTAGTATGAGTAGGCGCAAGAATTTTGTGAAGCATTCAATAAATTTCATTCATAAGCGATGTAAGGGCATTGACTGCGGTTCTGGCACTATGCTTGGCATTATGCTAGTGATCGCAGTCTGCTCAATAGTAGTGCTTTCTGCTATTTTATGTAATGTTCTCGGAGCTAAACATCAAGCTTATGCTGTTGCAACTTCTGCTGCTTTATCTGGTGCTTCTGCGTTGCAAAGGATGGAGGATAATGCGTGTGAGGTTGTTGCGCGTACTGTTGCTTCAAGCAATGCTTTTTTGAAATCTTGCAACTCTACTAGTAATGATGTAACTGTTCGTGTTTCTGTTGGGCTAAATATTCCATTTGCTTCTAACGTGGAAGTTTCTGCTAGAGCAGGACTAGAAGATTGCAATAAGTAGTAAGTAGCAAAAACGAATATAAATATCAGCAGTCGGGTGGCGGCTGCTGATAGTCTTAACTAAGATATATCGGGGAAATAGTTAGGTCGCAGTAGGTTAGGAAACATGGCACTTGCACTGTATCGTAGATATCGTCCTGACACGTTTGATGGTGTTATTGGGCAGGATCAGGTTACCATACCTTTGTCTAGAGCATTAGACCAAGGAAAAATAACGCATGCATATTTATTTTCTGGGCCGCGTGGATGCGGTAAAACAAGTTCTGCGCGAATTTTAGCTCGCTGCATTAATTGCGAAAAAGGACCAACTTCGCACCCATGTGGAGAGTGCCAAAGCTGTAAAGATTTAGCTACTGGCGGTGCCGGTTCTATCGACGTTGTAGAGATTGATGCTGCAAGCCATAACGGTGTCGATGATGCTAGAGAGTTGCGTGAGCGTGCTGGCTTCGCTCCTGCTCGTGACCGTTATAAGATTTTCATTCTCGATGAAGCTCATATGGTTACGCAGCAAGGTTTTAATGCTTTGCTTAAGATTGTAGAAGAGCCGCCTGAACATGTAATGTTTATTTTTGCTACCACTGAGCCGGATAAAGTTATTGGCACTATTCGCTCGCGTACACACCATTATCCTTTCAGACTTGTGCCTCCAGAGGTAATGTCTCCATATCTTGAAGATATTTGCAAAAAGGAAGGTATTCTGCCACAGCCGGGAGTTCTTCGTCTTGTTATGCGCGCTGGTGCAGGATCAATGCGAGATACGTTATCTGTGCTCGATCAGCTTATGGTGGGTGCTGTTGATGGTTCAATTTCTTTGGATTCTGCGGTTGCTTTATTAGGTTTTACGCCTAATTCATTGATTAGCGAATTCATTGACAATCTTATTAATCATGATGGTGCTTCGATATACGATGTAGTTCGTCGCGTTATTGTTGGAGGCTACGATACTCGTAAGTTTGTAGAAGATTTATTAGGTAGAGTTCGTGATTTGTTGCTTATGGTATCTGCAGGTCCTAAAGCGGCTTCAAGCTTACTTAATGATGTTTCTCCAGAAGATTTGGAAATATTGAATAAGCAATCTGCAAGCATGACATTGCATGATTTAGCACGTATGGCTCAAACAATTAATGATGCTTTAAGTGCAATGGCTAGTGCAATTTCTCCTCGAATGAATTTGGAAATTTTAGTTGCTCGTTTGCTTGCAGACAGTGAAACTTCAAATACTGTTGCAACTAATTTGCGCATCAATAACGTGCAGCAACAAAATATTTCCACTTCTAAGCAGAATATCCAAAATAAAGTATCTTCTGGTGCTCATTTCGTAGGTTCTACACGCAATAAGAAATATGTTTCTGCAGATAGTGAGAATAATAGTACTTCAAATTCTTCACTACCTTCTGAAACTACAGCATCTCCTATTGCTAAAGCAGAAACGCAATCTGCTACAAACACAAAAGAAACGGAATCTAAAAAAGCGTTTTTGAACGATGCGCATAATGCTAATTCAAAGAATGATTCCATGGATACTGATGCAATGTGGGATAAAGTAGTTTCAAAATTGCCTGATGACGTACGTGAGTATGTAACTCGTGAGTATGTTCCTACAGTGCAACTTACTTCAGCACAATCAGGTCGACAGCGTCTTATTTTGACTTTTAATGAGCCTATGAGTCAACATGCGTTTGCGCTCGCAGTATGCACCACTTCTCCATATGATGGACAAAAAGTGCCAAAAGTAGTAATGAATGAAGTGCATGAGATATTTGGCACGCAAGTAATGATTGCTCCTGCACCAGTTGCTGCTAATGGTGAACAAGTAGAATCTGTTGCTCGAATGGATCCGCAGAAGCTTGCAAAAGTTAAGCGCGATATTTTATTGCGTAAAACAGGTATATCTGCTGGTTTTAGTAATAAAACTGATTCTGATAGCAGCGGAATAAATAAAAATCCGACTAAAAAAGAATCTTCGGGTTTTAGTGGCGCTGATGGCTCCGCAGCATCAGTAGCTTCTGAAAATACTGCGGATGAGCTAAGTGATGTTGCGAATGCGGATGATGATGTTTGGGCAGATATGTCGTCTATGCCTATGTCGGATGTGATTGCAATGCCAGAAGACTCTTCTTCTGAAGAGTCTTCTTCTAAAGGCTCTTCTATTGAAGATGAGCCTATGAATCATGATGACGAGATTACAATACAGAAGAGTTCGCATTCTCATAACCAAGATGAAGCTATTTCTGGTGTCTTGGATCAAGCTAAACTACAATCTCAAGTTCAGAATGCAACTAATACTTCAGAATTGTCTAGTGAATCAATTCAGACTACTGTTTCTCCTACGAATGGAGCTACTGCTGACGAATGTTCAATGGATGATGCTTCATTAGAATCAGCAACATCTGTAAGCACTGATGAGCTTAAACAAATTTTTGAAGTTAAATCTGTTGAAGAATTTGCTTCCACTGATCCTAAAAATCCTAAAAATGCGATTATGAGCGTTAAGAAAAAGCAAGAGGAGTAGTTTACAGTGCATAATTCATCGTCATATGATGGAGCAATTGGTCGCTTAATTGAAGCATTTTCAAAGCTTCCAGGGATTGGACCTAAAGGCGCTCAGCGTATTGCGTTTTACTTACTTTCTTCCTCGGATGAAGATGTTCAAGAGCTAATAGACGCAATTAATAACATGAAAGAAAGTGTGCGTTTTTGTGATGTATGCGGAAACGTATGTGAGCAGAGCCCTTGCATAGTATGCGCAGATCCTCGGCGTGATCATAGCAAAATTTGTGTAGTTGAAGAACCTAAAGACATTATGAGTATTGAGCGAACTCATGAATATTCAGGTGTTTATCATGTTCTTGGTGGTGCAATTAACCCAATGGCAAATGTTGGGCCTGGGGACTTAGCAATTACGCAATTACTTGAACGTCTTAAAGATGCAAAAGTTCAAGAAATTATTCTTGCGCTTGATCCTGATATAGAAGGTGAAGCGACTGTTACGTATTTGGCTCGATTGCTCGATCCTCTAGGAATTAAAGTTACTCGCTTGGCAAGTGGATTGCCTGTTGGTGGAGATTTAGAGTATGCGGATGAGATCACTTTAGGTCGTGCATTTTCTGGCCGTCAATCTGTGTAATTTTGAATATTGTTTTTATGTGCACAAGTCATTATCAATAAATAGGGCATAGTTGGTAGTCTGATATCGAAGCCATTATTCGGCATATCCTGTGCGTTTATCAATATTGACATGAGCAAGGGGTAAAAATTGGCGCTTATCGTACAGAAATACGGTGGTTCTTCTGTAGCGGATACGGATTCCATACAACGTGTTGCCAAACGCATTCTTTCTACAAAAGCAGAAGGCAATGATGTTGCTGTTGTAGTTTCAGCGATGGGAGATACAACTGACGATTTAATTGATCAAGCAATGAGTGTAAATACTCATCCTCCTGCTCGCGAAATGGATATGCTTATGACAGCAGGCGAACGAATTTCTATGAGTTTGCTTGCAATGGCTATTCATGCTCAAGGATCTCATGCTTATTCTTTTACTGGTTCTCAAGCTGGATTTATGACAGATACTCAGTTTGGAGCTGCGCATATTCGTGCGGTTAAGCCTGATCGTGTCAGAAGAGCTCTTAGCAAAGGCAGTGTTGCAATTGTTGCCGGGTTCCAAGGAATTAACGAAGTTGGAGATGACACGACTCTCGGTAGAGGCGGTTCGGATACTTCCGCTGTAGCGCTTGCGGTTGCTTTAGGTGCTGATGTATGTGAGATTTACACGGATGTAGATGGAGTATTTACTGCGGACCCACGTATTGTGCCAACTGCAAAACGTATTCCTGTAATCGATTATGATTCAATGCTTGAAATGTCATCTTGCGGCTCGCGCGTGCTTGCGTTGCGTTGTGTTGAGTACGCTCAGCGTTTTGGTATGCCTCTTCATGTTAGAAGTTCATTCTCACATAGGAACGGAACGCTTATAGTTCCAAATAATATTAATCCGAACGATTTGCCTAATCTGAGTTAGGAAATACAAAACTAAATATTAATAGATAATGTCAAATAATCTTCGAGCTTAAAGGCGGTAACAATGGTAAACCACGATATTCTTTCGACTATGGGCGATTTATTTCCTGATTTAGGTCCGGAAACTCCTGTTATCTCTGGCGTTGCTCATGATCGCAGTGAGGCAATGATTACGGTTCGCGGTATTCCAGATATTCCTGGTATGGCTGCGAAAGTATTTACAACTCTTGCAAAAGCAAATGTAAATATTGACATGATTGCACAAGCAAGTGCTTCTACTGGTACAGCAGATATTTCTATTACTGCTCCAGGAGCGTCAATGGAAGCAGTCCGTAAAGTTCTAGAAGAAGCGCATGATGAATTGAAATTTACTTCTATGGATGTCGTTCCAGTAGTAGGAAAAGTAGCTGTTGTTGGCGTTGGTATGAAAACACATTCAGGTCTAGCTGCTACCTTCTTCACTGCGCTAAGTGAACATGGTATAAATACTTTGATGATTTCTACTTCGGAAATTCGTATTGCTGCCATGGTTCCTGTTGAACAAATTGATGAAGCTGTTCGTGCTTTGCATACTGCTTACGACTTGGACGCAAGCCAGGTTGAAGCAGTAGTGTACGGCGGAAGCGGGCGCTGAAGCAATTTAAATTATTGAATTAATAAATTAACTAAATTATTTAAATTGTAGAATTGTAAAAACTGTAGAAATTATACGTACTTACTTTTAGGGGAGTCTCGATGACAATTATCAACGAAAAAGGCGTGAACGTGGCAGTACTTGGCGCAACTGGCCAAGTTGGTATGGTAATGCGTCGAGTGCTTGACGAGCGCGATTTTCCAATAAAAGATTTACGTTTTATGGCTTCCGCTCATTCTGCTGGCACAGTTTTGCAATATCGTGGCAAAGACGTAGTCGTAGAAGATGTAGAAAAAGCAGATTTGCGCGGAATTGACATAGCTATTTTTTCTGCAGGCGATGGAACTTCAAAAATTTGGGCTCCGAAATTCGCTGAAGCTGGCGCAATTGTAGTAGATAATTCTTCGCAATGGCGTATGCATAACGATGTGCCTTTAGTAGTTGCGGAAGTAAACCCTGAAGATTTAGATACTATTCCAAGAGGAATAGTAGCAAATCCAAATTGCACAACTATGGCTTGCATGCCTGTATTAAAGCCGCTTGCTGATGCTTTTGGATTAAAACGTTTAATAGTTTCGTCTTATCAAGCTGTTTCTGGTGCCGGTCGAGCCGGTGCTTTGCAACTCATGAATGAGGCTCAAGCTGCATTAAACCAAGGAGCAGATAAACTCGTTTTCGACGGTAGCGCAATAGATTTCCCTGAGCCTACAAAAGTTGCTCGTACTATTGCTTTTAATGTAGTGCCTTTTATTGGTTCAATAGTTGATGACGGATCTGAAGAAACTGACGAAGAACAAAAATTGCGCAATGAAAGCCGTAAGATTTTGCATTTGCCAAATCTTGCAGCCTCATGTACTTGTGTGCGAGTAGGTGTTTTCACTGGTCACGGCATGAGCGTAAATGCTGAGTTTGAGCATGATGTAACTCCAGACATGGCTCGCGAAGTATTGAGCAAGGCTCCGGGAGTCGAGCTCAACGATATTCCTACTCCTCAGCTAGCAGCCGGAAAATCTGCAAGTTATGTTGGCAGAATTAGGAAAGATCAAGCAGTAGATGGAAATAAGGGATTGGCACTTTTTATCACTAACGATAATTTGCGAAAAGGTGCTGCATTAAATGCTGTGCAATTGGCGGAAATTATTGCTAAAAAGCGTAATTTCCTAAACTAATTATGGTTATATTGCGCTCGCGATTATGTAAGATTTTGCGTAAACTGGAATTATGTCAATAGCATCTGAAGAAATACAGCAGCAACTCGATCGTATAGTGGCACTTGGGTATCCAGATGTGGCTGATATGAGTGCCAATGCTTTTCGTAAGTTGGCAAATCCTATATTATGTGCGCTTGAAAATAGTAGTTTAGGTGCGAATATTTTATTGATTCCTACGCGTGAATTAGTTTCGCCTGAATCGTTGATTTCTCGGACGAGTATTAATCGCATGGCTGGATTCACTACTATGCCTCCGCGAGATATCATAAGTTTTCTTCCTAAAGACGGGTATGAGTTTCCTGAAGGTCCGTTCTATATAGTTGTCGATCCGCATACTGGCTCATCGTATTTGAATCGAGAGCCTGATGTTGCTCGTAAGCTTATTGATTCTGATGAGCGTTTGCCTCTTACGCTGGAAGAAGGGCTTGCTATTGCAACACAGCATCCAGATTGGCTTGAAAGCAAGAATGGATTTAATTTGCTTGGTTCGCAAAGCGCAGATGGGCGTGTGCCAAGTATATGGATGAGCCAATGTGCTCCGCGTTTAGGTGCTGTCTGGCCAAATTCTCGTCATACTTGGCTTGGTAATGCGTATTGCATGGAAAGATGTGGAGTGTCATCGCTGAAGTAAGTTAGCGAATTTTGCGCTCATTTAGTAAAATAGTACGAAATATAACGGTAGATAATACAAATAAATAGAAGTTGAATTTTTATAGTTTCTCATATTGTGAAGGTGTGTTGTGGCATATATAACTTTTGATCATGTAGTGAAAGAATACCCATCAGGTTCTGGTGCTGTGCGAGCTTTAGATGATGCCAGTTTTACTGCACAGAGCGGTGAGCTTACAGTAATTTTAGGTGCATCTGGCGCGGGAAAAACTACAGCATTAAATATTTTGGGCGGTATGGATACTGCAACAAGCGGTCGTGTTGTTGTTGGCGATTGCGATGTTACTAAGCTAAAAGGTCGTAATTTGGTTCGCTACCGCAGAGAAGACATTGGTTTTGTTTTTCAATTTTATAATTTAGTTCCAAATTTAACTGCTCTTGAAAATGTAGAGTTAGCTTCGCAAATTTGTGCAGATCATTTTGACCCTGCTCAAACGCTTATTGATGTTGGCTTGAAAGAAAGGCTACATAATTTCCCAGCTCAACTTTCTGGCGGTGAGCAGCAACGCGTATCTATTGCGCGAGCTCTTGCTAAAAAACCTAAATTATTGTTATGTGACGAGCCTACTGGTGCCTTGGATTATGAAACAGGTAAGGCAGTATTGCAATTATTGCAAGATATTTGCCGAACTGAAGGCATGACAGTGCTGATTATTACTCATAATGCTGCCATTGCTCCGATGGCTCACAAAGTTGTTCGTTTCCGTTCTGGAAAAGTTGTAGACGAAACTGTGCAAGAACATCCTATGGCTATAGCCGATATTGAGTGGTGATTAGGTGGTTGTTATGCGGAAAGTAACAGCAGTTTCAAAGCAATCTGATAATAAAAACGCCAATAATGGCAGTGAAGGTAAGCGCACGCACTCATTGCTGCCAATAGTATTTATTAGCGCAATTAGAATGTGGGTTCGCGAATGGCGTCGCTTCTGTGTTCTTGCGGTTATTGCAATGCTTGGCGTTGCTGTTATGACTGGTATTTATGCAGGCTGCAACGACATGTTTCTCGCTACTAACGATATGTATGCGAAATTGCATGCTTATGATTTGCAAATCGTATCTACTCTTGGTTTAACTAAAGACGATGTTGCAGCATTACGCGCGTTGCCAAGTGTGAGTGAAGTTGAAGCAGAGCGTTCTTGGAAAGCAACAGCGCACGCAACAGATGATGCAAAGTCTTCATACGCAATGAATTTCGTGCATTATGTAGAATCGCAAAAAAATCTTAATCGTTTGCATTTGCTTAAGGGCAACATGCCTAAAAATAATAGTGAAGCTGTTGTAACTCAGCGATTTTTACACGATAGTGGATTGAGCATTGGCAATGTGATAGTAGTCAACGTGCAGCAAAATGCGGGCGTTGGAAGTCTTGGTTCTTCTAATTCAAAGTCTAAAACTTATCGTTTGCGCATAACTGGTAGCGTGCTAGATAGCAACGATTTAAACAATCCTGATGGCTATCAATCTAAAGCATTTCGTAACTCTGTGACGTCTAGATACCCAATATTTACTTCTGCTGCTCCTGATAACGTGGCTAGCTTGCCGTATACAGCAATATCGGTGCGTTTGAATGATGCTCAACGTGTCAATGTTTTTTCTAAAGATTATCGTGGCATCGTCGACGATGCGTCTGAACAGATTCAAGAACGCGTGCAATCTAAGCGAGAAACAGCTCGACGTAATCAAATTATCGACAAACAAGTTAATTTAGAATTAAAAAATATTATTGCAAACGATCCCAGGCTTCAGCGCGCTCCAAATTTTGTTAAAGAGCAAGCAAAAAAGCAAATTCGTAAACAAATTAAGTCAGAGATTCAAAAACGTGTTCCTCAAGCTCAATGGCATATATCTACTCGCATAGCTAACGATAGTTATGCGAGTTTGCGTTCTGACGTTGCTTCAATACAGTCACTTGGATACGCTTTCCCAGCAGTATTTCTTGTTGTAGCAATGATGATGAGTTTAACTGCTATGGCTCGTATGGTTGAAGAAGAGCGAGGGCTTATTGGCACATACTTAAGTTTGGGATACGGTCGTTCTACTGCAGTAACAAGACATGCTTTCTTCGCAATATTCGCGTGTTTTGTTGGCGGCGGAATTGGCGATATTATGGGTTTTCTTGCAATCCCTTCACTTTTACTAAAAATCTTGCGTGGCTTATACGCTGTGCCAGACGTTAGGTTGAAGTATGACTGGCTATATGGCTCTTTGTGTGTGCTAGCATTTGTGATTCCTGTTGCAATATGCACAATCGTTGTTAGTTGGCGAGAAACAAAGCAAGTTCCTGCAGCTTTGTTAAGACCAAAAGCTCCAAAAGCTGGTTCTCGCGTTCTTCTTGAAAGGTTGCCTTGGATTTGGAAGCGAATGAGTTTCTTAAATAAGGTTACCGTTCGCAATTTGGCGCGATTCAAAGGCAGATTGTGCATGACTATCGGTGGAGTTGCCGGTTGCACAGCGCTTATTGTTTGCGGTCTTGCTTTGAACGATACTGTTGCGACCTTGGGTATTCGTCAATACGAGGGAATTTATCGATACGATATGATTTCTATCTCGGCTCCAGGATCTTTCCAAAATATGAAGAAAAGCGTTGAGCAAGACAAGTCAAATAATAAAGTAGAAACTATACTTCCAGCTTATGTGGGCTCTGGAGAAATAGCTAAAAATCAATCAAATAAGTCGCATAGTCGTCATGTTGAGGATGCTGAAAGCGTGCAGTTGATTGTTGTAAAAGACACAAAAACTTTGTCTTATCTTGTAAATTTGCAGGATGTGGGCAATAATTTGCAAGCTATTAAACTTACAGATGAAGGTCCGTTGCTTTCTCAAAGCGCTGCTGCATCTCTGGACATTACTCGTGGTAGTGAAATTAATGTGACGAATACTAGTTTTAAACGTGCGAAAGTTAAAGTTAAAGCTATTGTTCGTAATCTTATTGGTTCTAATATTTACATGACTGAACGTTGCTACGAACGCTTATTTAATGGAGAAAACAGTAAGCTTTTGAAACATAATGCGTTAATTTTGCGTTTGCGAGGTAGCGATAATAATAAAATTAAATATGCCGACAAGGTTTCTGAACGTGACGGTGTGCTTGCTGTTATGAATATTACGCGTATGAAGCATGCTTTTAGTTTTGATCTTATGAATGCTGTTGTTGCTTTAATCGTAACTTTGGCTGCTGGCTTAGCTTTAGCTGTGCTTTTTACTCTTGCAAGTACTAATATTTCGGAACGTACTCGCGAAATGGCTACGCTGAAAGTTCTTGGTTTTTATCGTAGAGAAGTTCATTCCTATGTGCATAAAGAAATGCTTACTTTAACTGTTATCGGCATTGCAGTTGGATTGCCATTAGGAAGGCTTATTGCAGGATTGTTGACTAGCGCGCTTCGTATGCCGTCTTTGTATTTTGAAGTTGAAGTAGCTCCTTTAAGCTATTGCATTGCTGGCGTTGCAACACTAATTTTTGCGTTAATTGTGCAATGGGCTACCAACCCAGCTTTGGATCGCATAGATCCAGTAAGCTCACTTAAAAGTGTGGAATAGTTGCGCGAATTGTGGAATGCGTAATGAATAGTTAAGGGTTCCTATAAAATTAGAAATTCGTGGCTATTAAGGAACGGAGTTGTAATAATGAGTGAGACTGTGAATAGTGACATTAATGTAGGTTCTAAACAAACAGAATCTGCAGAGACGCACAATAGCACATCTTCTCATAATCAATCTTCAAACCAATC
The DNA here is from genome assembly GCF_049244235.1 of Gardnerella sp. DNF01151. Lineage (NCBI taxonomy): Bacteria > Bacillati > Actinomycetota > Actinomycetes > Bifidobacteriales > Bifidobacteriaceae > Gardnerella > Gardnerella sp. DNF01151. Next base: position 190,563 of record NZ_CP058389.1, read on the forward strand.
TTCTCGCGTATCTGCGCAAGAAAATGCAAGTAGCAATACAAACCAAATGGAGCGTAGTCTTACCAAGCGTCATGTGCAATTTATTGCTATTGGCGGCACAATTGGAACAGGTTTGTTCCTTGGTTCTGGAAAATCAATTAGCTTAACAGGTCCGAGTATTGTATTCGTTTACATTATTGTGGGCTTGATCATGTTCCTGCTGATGCGTGGCATTGGTGAGCTAATGTACAAGGATCCAAACCAGCATACTTTTATTAGTTTTATTACGCGTTATCTTGGCAGAGGTTGGGGTAATTTTGCTGGATGGTCGTATTGGTTTGTGCTTGTACTTATTGGTATGAGCGAAATTACGGCAGTTAGTACGTATTGTGTCACATTCTTCCAAACTTTCGATATTGACGTAAGTCATTGGAAATGGCTGATAGAAGTAGTATTTTTAGCGGCTTTAGTGTGCATAAATTTGGTAGCTGTAAAGCTATTTGGGGAAACTGAGTTTTGGTTCTCAATGATTAAAATTACGCTAATTGTTGCTCTTATTGTTACAGCCGTAGTTATGGCTTTAATTGGTTACCATTACTCTGCAACTCCTTTGCATGGTGGTGTAATGAGTCCTGCTGGTCACGCTGGATTAGATAATATTTTCAACAATTTCTCGCTTATGCCAAATGGCTGGCTTTCCTTCTTAATGAGCTTCCAAATGGTGTTTTACGCGTACCAGCTTATTGAGTTTGTTGGTGTGACTGTTTCGGAAACTAAGAATCCTCGCCAGGTTTTGCCAAAGGCTGTTAACGAGATTATTGTACGCGTTCTGGTTTTCTATGTTGGTGCTCTCATAGCGATTATGCTTATTGTGCCGTGGCAACAGTTTAGGGCTACGAATGCGGAAGGCGTATTTATGTCACCATTCATTATGGTGTTCCAATACGCGGGATTGCATTGGGCTTCTGCGCTTGTGTTCTTTGTGGTTATTACAGCTGCTTCTTCTGCGCTTAATTCTTTGCTGTATTCTGCTGGTCGCCACATGTATCAGATTGCGCTTGAGTCACCTTCGCCTCTTTTGGGTAAGTTGCGTAAGGTTTCACGCACGAAGGTTCCTGCTCGCGCGATTTTGTTCTCGTCTGCTTTGATTCTTCTTTCGCCAATTATTAATTCGATCCCTGGCATTCATGGTGCGTTTATTTTGTTTGCTTCGGCTTCTTCTGCAGTGATAATCATGATTTATATTTTGATTATGGTTACGCATCGTAAGTACCGTGAATCTGCTGATTTTATGCCAGACGGTTTCGTTATGCCGCATTATAAGCTTTTGAATTCTCTTACTATAGCGTTCTTTGCTTTTGTGTATGTGACTTTGTTTATTAGCGACGATACGCGAGCTTCTGCAATTGGCGGACTAGTGTGGCTCGTATTGTTCGGCGGATACTGCGCCTTACATCAACATTGGCAGAATCGCGATTTAGCTGAAGCTTTGGGGAAGTAAGGTACTTCTTTACTTGATTTCTGTTATGCTTGCTGTGTGCGAATTATTGTTGCAGATTGCAGTGCAGAGTATACAGGTAGGTTAAATGCCACGCTTCCTTTAGCTAAGCGAGTGTTGCTTATTAAAGCAGATGGCAGCGTACTTATTTTTTCTGAGCTTGGTGCGTATAAACCTCTTAATTGGATGGTAGCTCCTTGTAGTATGCGTGTTTTACGTAAAGAAGATAGCGGCGAATCCGATGCTGGCGTTGTTGTAGATGGCTGTATTTTGCGTGTTGCTGCCGCTAAAAGCGATGATTTGCTTATGATTTCGCTCGAGCATGTTTATAGCGATAATACTTACGATTTGGGTGAGGATCCTGGCTTAATTAAAGATGGTGTTGAGGATCATTTGCAACGTTACTTGGCTGAGCAGATTGAACGAATCGGCGATGGTGCAACGTTGGTGCGCCGTGAGTATCCTACGGCTATCGGCCCAGTGGATATTATGGCTCAGGACGCGGATGGTGTACATGTCGCTATTGAGATTAAGCGGCATGGCGGTATCGACGGCGTTGAACAACTTACGCGTTATTGTGAGTTACTGAATAGAGATCCGTTACTTAAGCCGGTTAGAGGTATTTTTGCTGCGCAAACTATTAGCCCACAAGCTCGCGTTTTGGCTGAGGATCGTGGATTTACTTGCTTAATATTGGATTACGATGAAATGCGTGGAGTCGAGTCCAACGATCTTCGTCTGTTCTAAATATGTAAAAACCCCTCGGGAAGGAGGGGTTTATTATTTATGAATCGCTAGTTAATTCTGCAACAGTTTGCAAAATTACAAATCTCACGAAGCATAGAGAATATCGACTACAAAGTACAGCGTGGCATTTGCAGGAATAGTTACGTTTCCGCGCGCGTCCTTCTTTTCTTCTTTACCGTAGCCATCTTCTGGTGGGATTACCAAAAGAACTTGGGAGCCAACTTTCTTTCCAGTTAAGCCTTTAGTCCAACCAGGGATTACTCCTCCAGCAAGTTGGAAGTCTGCAGGTATGCCACGAAGCCAAGAAGAATCAAATTGATGCAATTTGCCGTCTTTATCAGTAGTCCAGCCAGTGTAATGGGCAGAAACTGTGTCTTTTGCAGTTACTTTTTTGCCGGTTCCTTCAATCAAAGTCTGAGAAACAAGCTTTCCGTCTGGAACGTAGTTATTTTTATCTAAGGTTGGTGCTCCAGATTTATCAAGAGTTACCTTCGGCAAATTTGCGGGAATATTCGTAACAGCCTTGCCCGTTGCTCTAGTTATAGCCTTTGATCGCGAAACCATTGTAAGAACCATAACATATGAAGGATTTTTATATCCTTCACTTACGCCAAAAGCAATAGTTGTATTAATTTTCTTGCCTTTAATCAAAGCGTAATATGGGCGGCTTGTAGAATTTTTATTAATGTAAATCGAGCAATCAGCTTTGCCTTTTTCCCAAGTATTCATAAGCTCTTTGCCGGTTTTGGAGTCGAACACAATGCCCTGAGAGCATACGCGATCGCCTTCTTTAATTGTTTCTCCGTTGCCTCGTTGCAAAACAGCATAAGTATTTTGCTTTACTTTTACAGGCGTTTTCAGCGTTATTTTAGGCTTTTTCCCAAGTGCTCCAGATGCGCTTACGCCTTCCAGCAACTGCATTCCAGCTTTTTGAGCGTTCTCATCAGTTAAATTGTTTTTGTTGTTGGAACTTTCTCCGCATGAAGCGAGTACTACACACATTGCCACTGCACTAATAGTTGCAAAAGTGCGAAGCAAAAAGGATTTTTGTTCTAATGTTTTGATTTTTTTCATAGCCTCACATTACCGCTTGACGCTGATTTTTACATCAAAACATGCAAGTAATATTAAAAGACTGTAGAATGGTATCGTTATGACAAATATAGAAGATGCTTCTGATACAGAAGGACGACCAATGCGACGACCAATGCGACGGCTCACTTTGCGCAGTAAAATCATGCGCGGTGTTGTAGCTCCATTTTTTGCTTTGCTTGCAGTATTAAGCGTTGTTCTTGGAGTTGCTAACGCAACATTTTGGAAGCCTAGCAACGTTGTTATTGCGTACGCTAACGTATCTGGAACTCGTTATATTGTCACTGATCCTGGTGTTTTGAATCTTGTAGATAACAGGGTTCGTATTAGTGTTGCTGCTTTGCATACGCGTAAGCCTATTTGTGTTGCTGTAGGTTTAACGAAAGACGTAAGAGGCTGGGTGGCAGGTTCTCCAGTACAAAGAATTACTGGTTTGCGTGATTGGAATAATCTTTCAGTTTCTGAAGTGTCTGGTAAAACCTCTGTGCAAGCGGGTGACTCTGTGGACATTAAGGATCCTGACGTAAAATTCCAAGAATCTAATTTATGGCCTATAGTTACATGCCAGCTTGGTTTAGCGAAATTGGCAATAAATACTGCAGATTATGTTCAATCTTCTGGTTCTGCGTCGTATGATCATGCTGTTGCAAGCGGCACAATGCCTAAATCGGGCACTCGCGCTAGTAAGTCAAATAGTCATGATGCGTCTTCTTCTTCACTGCGCTCGCAGGCTGCTAGACGTGTTTTGCTAATTGATTTGGGGGATAATGTGCCGGAAGCTTCCGTAGAATTGCGGTGGCGTCGTAATCAAATTCCAGATTTTGCAACGCCTTTATATTTTGTAGGAGTGCTTTTTGCAGTATTAGCTATACTTTCTGCAACTATTTTTGCAATGGCTCCGCATCGTCGTCGTAATAAGCAATTAATAGCTAGCCGTTCAGGAGTGTTGGCAGTAAAGTCTGCACAGCGTGACGAAGTCACCTTTGCTGAGGCGATTTCTGGAACCATGTCTGGTATTTTTGGTCACAAACGACACAAGAAGGATTCTGGAAGCCACGCAAGGCATGGAGATCATGCGCGTCGTCGCAAAGATTCAATGCAAAGCGGCGACTCAAATGGTATGCAAACTCGAATTGCGTCTGCTTCTACAGCGGTTGCATCTACTGATTCTTTGGCTGAAACTACTGTTATTGCGCAAGATGAAATGCTTGCGTTTGCCACGCGCTTTATGCAGCAACATGACGATAATTCTTATTTAGATGGTTTAGACAATGCTGATGATGAATTTAATGATTTGCACAATCAGGATGCTGCGGCAAACGGAGAAGATTTAGCAAATGCGGAAGATATAGGAAATGCGAAATATTCTGGAAATTCAGCAGGATCAGCAAATTCAGAAAATAAGCAATATAAGCGGAATTCTCAGAATATTAAGACTCCGCGAAATAAGAAAAAATCTTACGCAAGCGCGTCGGATGGCAATAGTCTGAACGATTATAAGAATAAGCGTCAGCAGCAAAATAAGTATGCACAGCAGAATAACAAGAGGCGTAATCGTCAGAACGATAGAAATAATGCTAATAATTCTGAAAAGTTTGCAAAGAAACGTTTAGAAACGGTCAAGCCTTCAGATAGTAATAGCAAGATTTCACATGAATCTAGTAAGAAAAAGCTTAATGAGCACGAAAACTATCGCAACTCAGAATCAAACAAACGTCAAAATTCGTCTAAAAATAGCAACGATAAGCAATCTCGCATAAAACGAAATGGGTTTAGAGGAGACGGCGGTAACGGTCGCTACAGAAAAAATGGGAAAGGCTACCGCGGTAATTCTTCAAGTGAGCGAGGAAATGAGTAAAATGCGTAATAGTAATGTCGATATTCACCGAGTAAAAAGTAAAAATAGAGGCGTATTGCGCAACAACGTAGTCACATTAATAGCATGTGTTGTATCAACGGTTATGGTAACCGGATTATCTGCTTGCGATGGGCAGGTGCCGAAACCTGCTGAAGCGCGTAGTAATCAAGAGTTACCTAATGTGACTATGCTGCAAGAAAAAGATATCCGCTTGGGGTTGCTTCGCACTCTAGAAAAGGCAAACGACGAAAAAGATGTGGATTCATTATCTCAAGCAGTTTCTGGACCTGCTCTCGATATTCGTACGAGCGAGCTTACGATTGCAAACAAAACTGGAAACTTAGATCCTAAGGCCACTATTCCGCGTGAAGCCGCGCAAACTATTGTGCCAACTAATTCTGGTTGGCCAAGAGATTTAATGACTATTACAACTACTACTAAAGATCAGCAGTCAAAACGTTTGCTGGTTTTACGTCAACAGAGAGCGCGTTCGAATTATAAACTTTGGGCTGTTGCGCGCTTATTCCCTGGAGTGCATCTTCCTAAATTTGCTGTGCCAAGTATTGGTTCTTCAATGGGTAAATCTAACGATACTGGTTTGGTGATGACTCCAGATGAAGCGGTAGCTGCGTACGCTGACGTTTTACAAAATGGTGAAAACAGCAAGTACGCAAAGCATTTTGCTGACGATTATTTGCGTAAAAAGTTAGTTGAACTTTCTAAAGCAGTGCAAGCTGGAATGGAGCGAAATAAAGGCTCTCAAGAACAAGTCTTTACACCAAATCTCAAACAAATAAGCATTATGCGTTCAAGCGATGGAAGTGATTTGGTTGTTGCGCGCATAGATTCTGTGTGGACTCGTAAAGCTGGTGAAGGGCGTGAATCTCGTCCTGCTTCTGATGAAGAAAAAGCATTATTTGGCGACGGTAAAGCAAAAGGTACTATGCGAGTAACTTACGTAAATGTTATTGCTCTAGTAGTTCCTCCAGCTAGTTCTCATATGAAGATTATTCCTGTTGGTGCTGAGCGTCAGCCTATTAAGGTAGAAGCTTTATAAATTTTGTAAGTGCAATGTAGTGTGCTTGGAAAAGAGGAAAAATGGTGAGTAGCAAAGCGCAAGGCATGAATCCTGGCGGATTTTCGCTTGCTGGGGCTGTAGATTTAGAAGGCGTAAAGCGTCGTGTAGAAGCTCAAGCTAAGCAAGCTGCTAAAGCTGCGTCGGGTTCTACTGGTTCTTCTGCTCCAAAAGCTGGCGGCTATGTAATCGATGTTAATGAGCAGTCTTTTCAGGCGATGGTGCAAACGTCTGTAAGTTTCCCAATTGTTATTTTGCTTTGGCAAGCTAATGACGAGGCCTATTATGATGTGGCGCAGAAATTAGCGGATGCTGTTAACGCGCTTGACGGTCGTATGCAGTTAGCTCGTATCGACTCTGATGAAAGCCCAAGTATTGCTCAAGCATTGCAAGCGCAGCAGCTTCCTGCAATTTACGGTTTAATTGGCGGACGCCCTATGCCTATTGCGCAAGGTTTACCTAGCGATGAGGAATTACAGCAGATTTGTGGCACTATTTTGCCGCAATTGGTTCAGGTTGCTGAACGCTCTGGTGTTGCTGGAACTGCTCCTTTTGTGGAATCCTCGGTTGAGAAAAAGTCTGAAACGTCTAAAGATGCAGATCAAGATAGTTCCGAGAATAATTCTGTTGAGAGTGTTCCACCTGCTCATGAGCAAGCTCATTCGCTTGCTATGAAGGGTGATTATGAAGGTGCTGCACGTGAGTATGCAAAAGTAATGGAAGCGGATCCTCATGATGTGCTCGCATCGCGTGAACATGCAAAAGCTTTGTTGCTTTCGCGTAATACTAATACTGATGTTGCTGCGGTTAGAAAGGCTGCTGGCGATAATAAGGATGATTTAGATTCGCAGCTTGCAGTAGCAGATGTAGATATGATTGACGGTCATATTGATGACGCTTTTGGGCGACTGCTTGACTTCCTTGCATCTGGTCATAAGAGTGATGCGGATGCTATTCGTTCTCGTATGCTTGAGTATTTTGCCATACTTCCTGCAGATGATGCTCGATTAGCGCGCGCTCGCCGTCGCCTTGCAATACTTCTTTATTGATTCTTATGAAGATGACTTGTATTTTGGCGATTGCAGATTGACTGACTTATGCGTTATTAAATAAAAAAGCCAAGAACCACAACAATCGTGAGAAATTCGTGTGATTCTTGGCTTCAGTAGCGGGGCATGGATTTGAACCATGGACCTCTGGGTTTCCTAACTAATCTCTTACAAAGCCACAAATTTTAATATCTTTCCTTTCCTAAAAATTAAGATAGCTCAGAGCAATACCTCTGAGCTATCGAATAAGCCTTTTCATCAAGAAACAATGCGGAGTCTTTTGATGAAAGTACTTAATATTTTAACCAACCCAGATGATAACGTCAACGATCTTGTAACGTTTAATGCTCCTTCCGCAGCTCTCCAGTTTGACGAGGAAAAACGGGAAGAGATTCGCTCTCTTAATCCTGATGCTCAAATGAATTGGGCACATACTACTACGCAACAGTTGCGCGAAAAACTTGTCACAACGATTGATAGCGTAGAGCTTGCTAACAATAATGTTGCAGACTTCTGCATTGCATTAAATACGGCGCTTTCTGGTGAAGCATGGGCTATTCTTGGAATAAGGCGGGCTCTAGTTGGGAGACATAGTCTTTATCGAGTGTCCAGTTGTGGATGAAGCGTAGGTCGCACGAGTTTTCGTATGTGTTTTCAAGCTCGCTTATGGGGTGGATGGTGTATCCGGTTTTTTTGCGCGTCTTGCTCATCTTGTGTGTTTTCGCAGATGTAGATTTTGTGGCATCCGTCGTATGCGAAGCTTGTGCCGGTGACTGGCTTGCTGTTAATTTTCATTCTTGTTTTCCTTTCTACTTGTATATGATTTTTCTTATGGTTTGGTTTTATATAAAAACCCTGGTGTGATTATTTTTCGTTCGTGTTGTTGAACACTGGAAGGGACAAAAACGGAATGCGCTGGAGCCAACCCCTTGCGGGCCCTAGCTTCGCGCGTGTCCGTAACGCGAGTGGAGGACGCGGGGAAGTTGGCGGAAGTGACCCGTTTTTTAGAGTGGGAAGTGTCAAGAACACGTCATAAAAAGCAAAAAATGAGAGTACACCGCAGGTGTTCCATGCGATGATAATGGGTCTGCCGCCATGATAGTGGTGGCAGATTCTTTGTTCTGCTGGTGGCGGCTGGTTCACACATCTTTGTGTGAACTTATGGAAGCATAGTAGCCACCCTTCTCGCGTGGTAATAGCGCGGCTTGCTCCTGGGGGTAATGCCCTAAAATTTATGGAATTTTGTTCAGGGCATGCCCTAGGGGTAAGACGCGCCCCGCGCGGGAGGGTGGCTGCGATAAGCCACCAGGGGCTGGCAGAAAAAGTTGCGCTTCTTTTTCTGCCAGCAAACCCTCTGCTTGCTTCTGGCACCAGTGGGGTGTGATGTGGTGAAGGAGCGCTGTAGTAGTGATGCGTGCAAGCCAGTACTTCTCGTCTATCGTGAGTGCTTTCTGGGCTGTGATACGAGCGTTTGTCGTGTCATTTTTCAGCCAATACAAGTATGACAGTGTGCCATAGACTGTGACAGTTTCCCTCTGACTTAATCCTTTAAGTTCCAGCATGGTGGTCAGCAGTGCTATTGCACGATGGATGCGCCGTGTGTCGAGGGTGAAATTGTCATCTCTAAAAACCAGGTCGAGGCTTGAACGCACATAGTGGACAGTTTTCTCAGCGAATGGGTGCTCAACGTTATCGAGGAAGTCTTGCATGGTGCAGCCATGGAAACTATCAATAAGGAACATGTCACGCACGATGAGGAGACTGCTTAATGCTTGGATACCGTAGCGTAGTGTGTTCTCGTCCAATCCTTTCGTGGTAAAGCCTGCTAGGTAGTTGTGGAATGCTACGAGAGCTTCTACCTCTCCTATTAGGAGTGTGACCGTGTGGTCGCTGTTGATGGTAACCATTTTTTTTATCCTTTCCTTGTGTGTTGGTAGTTCCAGGGCAGGCACACCCGTAAACCCACAAGAACACTCCCAGTCCTTGTGCGACGCTCCAGGCTCGACTCCGGTCAGCCCGTGGAACATGTTGTGGAATGGGCTGGCAGGGGTGAGCTTGTTGGGTGGCGTGACAAGGCTGGCGTGTGGTCTTTGGACTGGGTGTGCTAGCCTCTGGGCTACCAACACGAGAAAGTGGGGGCGGCGACCGGTGGCAGCATTCTTGCTGCGCCACAACAGTACAGTCTCCACGAGTGAAACTCGTGGAGACAATAGCCGCCCAGACTTTTTAGTGGATCCGGGTATGGTGCTGATATTTCTTTTAATTCTCATGATGTTAGTCAAAAGAATTTACAGACGGGACATCAGTTATAAATATCCTAGATATAGATGTTGGTGCTATTTGCTCACGGCACAAATGAACACTCTATGACAGATAAAGTATGGTTCACTCGGTTAACTTAGATGTCTGAATTGAAAGCGTTCTAATTTAAAAATAAGCTGCGCTGTGAAACTTCTGTAGTGAACTTTCACAGCGCAGCTTGTAGTTGTGCTCGTATTTACAATATTTATTGCATCTTATTCTGCTTTAATTGAACGCAATCGCTTATCGAATATGCAGATAAGCACCAGTATAAAGTGGATAAGAGCAGCTATGACAATTATTCCTGACTCTGCATGTAGAGATGGAATGGTCATGTGGGAATAAGCGTAATCCCATAGCGGATAGCTTACTGCTCCTATAGCGGCAACAACTGAGATGAATACAGACATTACCTGTCCAACGAGATTATCATCTACTGCATGAATAAATACTGTTTGGAATGGTGGATTTACTACTCCTTGGAAGAAAGCAAAAAGGAAACCAAACACGGCTGCTGCTATAGCGTTAGGCGCTAATGCCAGTCCTATTATAGAAAGAGTCACTAGTATATGTGAAAGAGTGAGTAGCATAGAGAAGGACATTTTGCTGGACACTTTTGGCGCGATGAGATAGCTGAGGGCATACCCAAGTGACATTGCGCTTAAATACCAGCCATATCCTTCTGCACTATGTAGAACCATTGAGAATAAGAGGACTCCAGCAAAGCTTATGCCAGTAGATGCGATAGCTTCGAGTATTGCAAATGGAGCTAAAGTCCTGTACGTTTGGTTTTTTACAAATGTTGCCATTCCCCTAGCCCAAGTTGCCAAAAAGCCTTGAGAATATTCTGGATTTTCATCTGCGACGTCTGAAGTATAAATTCCGGTTCTAACTGCATGCTTGTAAATAAAATAAATAAAAATTATTATTCCTGCTAATGCGATAGTTTCTGTAAATAGAATTGGAATGTATAAATATTTACTACTCGCAAAACCTGCAACTGCTGGTCCTACTAATGTACCCATGAGGCTTGTAAAGCGAAGAAGTGAAAGAACATTAATAAGATCATCATTTTTTGTTACACGATTAACAAAGGAAGTAATAGCAGGAAAATAGAAAGTATCACATGCTGTCGTAACCATTACAAGTATACAAACACACCAAAATAGGAGCAACTTGTTAGCAGATGGGGTTGAGAAGGATACCGATACAATTGCGATAATACATAATCCCGCAATCATTCTTGCTAAGCATGCAGCAACTGTTGTCCTGAAAATTCCTACATGCTCAGCTAGTGCTCCTGAGAAAAGGCCTGCTACTAATTCACTTATTGCAGTGAGGGTGAGGTAAAGCGATAAATAATGGCTTGACTGCTGAAAACCGATAAAAAGTGAGTTCAATAGCCATAATTGAATAGTAGTTGAGGCTAGTGTAGTTGCATAGTTAGAAAGAAAATCACTAGCTGCTAAACGCAGATATCCGCGGTAAGGTTTAAATAGATTCGTCAAGGTTTGCTCGTTTCGCGAAATTACATTGCCAAATTATTGCTTGAGAGATGCTATCGGCACTAGTAGTGAAGTATGTTGTAAAGTCGTCGTTATCCCAAATCTGTTGCTGTAGGTTCTTGTCATCACGCACTGTGCTAAAGAGTTGAATAATCTGCTCGACGCAAGATAATGTTTTCTTTATATAGAAGTATTGTTGTGCGAAATCGACTTCTACTTGCTCTCCAGGGATAGTCGTATGTATTTCTTGGAATGTCCGTAGCAAATCAATTGTTTTAATAAGCGATATTTTACATGTCTCGAAATATTCTTGTATTGAATGGATGGTGGATGTTTTCGCTGTGTTTGTACTGACGATAGTGGCTTCAAGTGCAGCATTTGCTTTGAAAAAATATTCTGTTGCTTCAAATAGAGAAGCGCAATATGCTGCACTTGATTTCACATACTCATCAAACATTTCTTCGTACGAAGTCATGTTCATTATTAACCTTTGGTGTGAATATGTGCGGATAAATTATGCCTAAATCATATGAGGATATGGTCGAGGTCGTGGGTTGATTCCGCCGCGCTTGCTATTCTTGTTCATCTTTGTCTCCTTTCATAAGAACAATGCTGTATCTTATTTGCATCTTCATCTATGAAGATGCAAATAATCCTAATACAGGATTCGCATTCTTTCCAAGTGTGTCTCTTATTGTGGAATAATTTTATATAAAAATTAGTAGTACATTATTAGACCTTAACTATTTACCAGTCTCAGCTCGTAGTACGTGTTTTCTGATATCCCTACTGTTTGGCAGAGTCCGGCTATTCGTATGTCAGGATTCTTTCTGTGGAATTGGTGGATAAGGTGTAACGCTTGGCTTCAATCAAAACCCTCAACTCTGCTCGCCATCTGGTCGAGGAATATGCTGACTTGCTTGTGTACTTGTTCTGGCATGCCGGACTGTGTGTAGTCGGTGTTTTCCCGCCTGTTGATGCAGCGTTCAATCCTTTTGCGCCCGATGAGGGTGGACGGCATTCCAGCCTGTGCAAAAATAACAGACGGTCTGACACCGTTATCGTATTGCTGGACAGCGTCTTTGTGGAATTGGCTTGTGTAGTAGATTCGTGTGGCTGTCGCGTGTTTGATAGCTGGAAGACTGTTGAGATAAGCACGTTGACTAGGGGTAAAGGCTGTGTCTTTTCTACTCATGAGTATGAACCGTTACGTGTGAAAGATTAATAAGAAATCAATAGAGGAAGAAGAAAATATAGAGTGAGGGGCCACACCATTGCACGGAGATAGTCCCGTGTGCATGTGCGACCCCTCGCCAGTTAATACTAAGCGTGTTTACGGGTTAATGCTTACGAGCATTTTCCTTGTTACGCTTAGTGATCATGATGCTTGCTCCTGCGCCCAGGGCTGCAAGAGCAGCGATAGCGATAGACACGACCGCGCTACCAGTCTGAGCCAATGGTGCAGCAGTAACACCGTTCCAATCATCAGAATCTTCGACTGGAGTGTCATAGCACACACCCGTATTACCACCATTACCATTATCTCCACCGTTTGGGTCGAATGGGTGATCGTTATGGGATGCGCATGGCACGATAGGTGTACCAGTCGTGTGACCACGGTCGGTATGATTCATCGTGTTCATACCAGTCAACGTGCCCTTGACTTCTACGTATTCGCCAGGCTTTAATACCAGGTTAGACCAGTTTGCTGGATACTCCAGATTAGTTACCGTACCGGAGCCTGCGATAGTCTTATCATCTAACGTGATCTTGGTCAGGTTGACTTTACCGGTGTTGATGATACGGAACACAATCTTGGTGCCGTTCTTGGTAGACTTCAAGGCTTCGCTTGGTGTGTTACGGTCTCCCGCTTCAAGACCAGATGCTGCGTCGTACTTGATGAGTTTAATAGCAGGGGTCTGGTCTGGGGTCTTGGTCCACACCATATTGGATTCGCGTTCAACATCATTCATGGTTTCCACGAACGTGTTTTCTACGCGATCGCTTACGCCCAAACGGGTCATTTGCACGTACGCTGTCCAGGACAAGTCACTATCTATAGCAGATGCAATATCAAGGAACTGTTGTGTTGCCTCTACAGTAAACGCACCATTAGCCTCGGTGAAAGTGAAATATCCGGCATCAACACCGCTACCGTCGATACGGCTACCCTTGGAGATCACAGTGCCGTCAGCGAGCTTAATGTCGTTGTTGACATAGACTGCCCACTGGCCGGTTAGCTTGTCAAACTTTTCATCATAATCATCCACGATGCGCCAATTCTTGATCTGCTTGTAGGCACGGTTACCAGCGATCTTGGAGCTATCGAGACGATACAAGAACTGATGATCCTTATAAATACTCTTACCATTCGCACTTTCGCCATTAACCTTAACAGTCACATCCTTCTTCGGGTTAATAACCTTTAACGGGTTAGTTACCGTGTTCGTTACATCCTTGCGATCGTTTGTAATCTGGGTGGCAGTGTTCTTCACTACATACCCGTCCTTGACCTGCTTGACTGTCATAGGAAGCACGATGGTGTAATCCTGACCAAGGAGAGACTGGTCGATTGCAGGATCCTTTGTCACATCCAATACCTTGCCAGCGTAGGCCTTTAAATCTGTTGGTTGTGGATCCCCTGGAAGAATATCTCCGAGATACTCCGTGTCTACGGTCTTAGCGAACACGTAGACGACACCATCCTTAACCTGGATATTGAACTTGTTGGTGACGTCCTTACCGGCTGCGTCTAGGATTTCGATATTCTTGTCATTGAGCTGCAAGTACTCATCATCATAGTCATCGATCATGCCGAGACGGTGAACCTTATACGCAGTGTCCTTCAACGTGGCTGCGCTTAAAGTGAGACGGTAGTAAATATCGTCTCCTACGTATGCGGTCTTGCCATCAATATTGATACCAGTCTTGGTTTCATCCTTCTTTTCAGGCTTTGGCTCTACCGGCTTATTCGATACCACGTTAGACGAGGTCAAACTATTGTTGAGTTTCAAACCCCACTGATTATCCACACTATGGTCTGTTGGAGCGTTCTTGGATACCGTGCCTTCGAAACGAACCTGGAAACGATGCTTAGATCCCGCGGTCATATTCGCTGTCACGTAATCCTTGTTGAGTTCGATAGTAAACTCATGCTTCTCGGTATCTGCAGTAAGCGTGTAGTTCTTCTTACTGATGGTGCGACCGGTTTCAAGGTCACGCAGCTCGATAGTCTGCTTGTCAAGCTCAAGATACTGGTCATACGTGTCAGTGAATGCAACAGACTCGATAGCATAACTCAGGTTGTTTGGAATGGTTGGTTCGCTAGTGAGTTCGTATTCCAGCTTCTGTCCTGGCATGACACTCTTACCATTAATATCGTCCTGGTCACCACCCTGAGAGGCCTCAGATATGACTGCCTTTGCTACTGGTGGAACGTAACCACACACGTATGGTTCGTTCGTAGTCTTTGTCTTGCCCGCGGCAGACTCTGAGCCTTTATTCTTCAAACCATGAGAATTGAGGGCTGCGCCTGTGGTTGGATCAGCACAAAACTCGACTTCATCCGTAGCTTTTTTGCCTGCGTCAGCGCGTACCTGGGCTGCACCCTTACCATTTGCATAATTCGCCTTGCCTCCGATAAGCAGCGTGTATTGCATAGGGGTAGCAAGACTACGTGCAGCAGCAAGAGCTTGACTGGTCATGGTAGCAGTAATGGTCGTGCCAGCCTGTTGGATAGTGAACTGGCTTGTCACGTCAGTACCCTTAGTGATGATGTCATCGACTGAGGAGACGGTAGTTGATGCCTCAGGGATTGGAGCAGCATACACATGCACATCACTCATATCTGGATCCCACAAATAGTCAGCAGCCGTGTAATCATCAGACAGGGTGAATGTGTCGAGGCTATCTCCCAGGTTCTCGCCCAAGCTACCGTTAACCACAGAGCCGAGCTTGTCACCATCAAGGATGGTTTGGGTGTCTGCACCGGTGGTGTTGGTATGCTTCGCATCAATAACGGTTGCCCATTTGCCGTTAGAGTATTTTACCCAGGACTTATCAGGGGTAAAGTCCCACAGTTTAGGCTGGTCTTTTGCAAGAACGATAACAATCAAATCAGTATTTGGCGTACTCATACCCTGAGCAGCGAATGAAGCGAGTGTATTAGCTGAATCAATATCATCAAACACTGTGTATTCGCTACCGCCGTGATTATATTTTCTGGTACCGTTCTGTGTTTCGTTGTTCCATGCTGATAACCATTGAGCGCCAGTTGCTTGCGCGCTAGAAGTATTGTTATATTCCGGTTTTGTGATTCCTGGTCCTGCTGTTGTTGCGGTGAAGCCTACACCCCAGATGCGGCAGTCTGCCGAACCAGTGCCACCTCGCGCAGTATACTCTGTTTCACAATCACCGCGAGCCTTGGATAATGCAGCGTTAATTTGCGCTCTAGCTGCTGCTTCGCGGGTAGCAGAGCTACCGATGGCTACACCTTCTGATTGGATAGCGCGCACCACTGCTTCATTATCTGATGCGGAACCTAGGTTATCATCGGTAACCCAGAATGTATTCGATTTATATGTGCCAGATCCGCCAGTGTTTCCACCTGTCCATCCGGCACCGCCAGCGGCAAATGCGGATCCTGTCAACATTGTTGATGCGACAACGATACCAGCAAGAGCGCGATGTGAACCTTGTCGGATCTTGTCTCTCATACTTTTATGCTTAGCGAAAAGCGACATAAAAGTCTCCCTTTTTCAAATTGCTTATTATGAAATGCGAAACCAAAAAGTTTCACATTCAGTAATGAGAAAATGAAAAAATTTTATTTTATATCAATAAAAATTTGGTATTGATAAAAATGGTTGGTTTTAGAAGTCGTCTAAAACCAACCACTATGTAAAGGGAAAATGAGTAAAGATGGAAACTATTTGCTATTAGTTACATCACCGTCACCATCTGGTGTTCCATCGGTATTCCATCCAGTGCCACAGCGATAGATATATCGACATTGATTAGGTGTTCTATGTAATTCATTATATGCTTTCCCGTCAGCAAGGTATTTATCCCAGTCGACCGCACCCGAATTCTTATTCTGTGCTGGCGCACTATAAGAAGACCCACCACGAGTACTTGAACGAGGAGCTCCCGAGCTAGTACGAGCCGCAGACTGGGAACGAGCCTGCGGAGCTGCTTGCGCCGCAGCCGCTGCGGCAGCGTCTGCCTGCTGCTTCGCTTGTATACTTGCGTTTACACTGTCGATTGCGCCTTGGACTGGCTCAAGAGCCTTAGTCAAAGACTCGACGGTTGCTTTCTTATCATTCAACGCTGCGGTAAGCGTGTTTATCTGGTTTTGCAGGTTATCACGAGTAGCATTATCAGCCACTTGACCGTCTGATGAGGAGAGCAGATTATTCATCTCATCAAGCTTCACCTTCACCATATTCTTAGCATTTTCAAGATCCTTCACATTCTTCGACTTTGTGACCTGAACGACTGAGTTTTTCAGAGCCTTAGTGGTCTTATTAAGCTGTGCTGTAGTCTTATCAAGACTAGACATGGTCGCGTTGAAAGCCTGAGTGTAGGAGATAGCACAATTCAAAGACTGCGCCTTACTTACCTTTTTACTCTTAGCATGCTGGGCTGTGAATGTGGTGTAGGTTTTAGCGTTTGCAACCTGCTCCACACTAGTCACAGTCTTAGCAGTTTCATCAGCATCCTGGCGTGTCTTCTCGTACTGTGCCCACGCTTTGGCGTACGCACTGTTTGCCTGGATGCACGCTTGAGTCTTGGAATCTCTTAAAGACTTCACACCCAGCATACTCGCAACCAGCAAAGCTATAACTACAACAACCGCAGTAGCAATGATGATAAGCTTACGCTTCTTCTTGCTCCCTGGCTTCTGGTCACCGCGACCAGAAATAGCATCTAGTCTCGTAATCTCGGTTTCTTGTTTAATAATCTGATTTTTATCCATATTAGCCATAATTATCCTTCGTCTTTCTATCTATGTTTTTACCATACGTAAATATTCAGGTGAAAGATATATACATACTTAGTGTCGTTCTAATTTTTCTTTCCTAATCTCGATAACTTTTGCTTTATACATAGTAGTGAGAATACGATTGGCAACTTTTTGATATAAAGTCAATATGCTCGTGTGCTCCCCTCATATTGTCTTGTTTTAGAGGCGAACAGCTTCTGTAATGGCACTGCTATCAGGGAATGGGAGACTGATATATATTTGAGTGGTTTCTACACTAGCGTGGCCAAGGAGTTTAGATACTAAGAGAAGGTCGTGTGTACTTTCATATGCCTTAGTGTCATATCGATGTCTGAGACTATGTGTGGAGTATCCGTTACCAAGAAGCTGAGAGATGTGATGCGCAATATAGGATGCTTCGACGTGACCGGTCCATCTGCCAGGAAACATGTATCCATGCTTGTTGGCGATGATTTGTGCGAGATCTGGCGCGATGGGGACAGTGCGTTCTTTGCGTCCTTTACCGTGTACAAGAAGCTGGGGATGAGTATTAAGCATCATAATATCGGATGAAGATACTTGTGCTATCTCACTACGTCGTAATCCACATTCTGCCCCGAGCCTGAGCATGGCTTCATACTCCTTGTTACCTCTAACTCGGGCTAAAGCACCACGAATGATGTAATCAGGACATGGATGAGGTATTGCGTATTCTTTACGAATTTTAGGTAACTTTACTGTTGGATTGACATCAATAATTTCTTCTTCAATCATGTATGAGTAAAACGAGCGTATTGTTGAAGAATAACCTTTGCGCGTTTCTCGTTTCCAGTCTTGGTGTGCAAAAAGCTCAACAAGTTGTTGTCCTGTAATATCTTCTGGTGGCTGATTAAGTAGGCGTGCAAGCCGACTGATTTTGTAGTAGCGGCATCTAATCGTATCTTCTGTATATCCACTTGCTTCAAGATATTCCAGCCAATGTGTAACATATGTTTCCCAACTATTAGGGAGTAGTTTTCTTTTGATTTTTAACATAAAAACATAGACTAGAATACGTAGAGAAAAGATTTTACGTATTGTTTCGTTACACGGTTTCAAGTCCGTTTTTTTTTACAAATACATAATATGTGATATACTATATATGTAACTAACCGATAGGATGAAAAGGCTAGTTGGTTTTAGGAAAGAAAGATGAATGATAATGGATTTGACATTGAATCAGATTGTGACAATGAATATTCGTATGCTTTTGGCGGGTCAAAGACGTACGCAAAATGAATTGGCGGAAGTATTAGATATGACACGACCGTCGGTCAATATGAGATTAAATGAAGCCACTCCATGGCGTGTTCCGGAAATAGAAAAGGCCGCAGAATTCTTAAAAGTAGAACCTACGACCTTATTCGTAGCGGGGCATGGATTTGAACCATGGACCTCTGGGTTATGAGCCCAGCGAGCTACCGAGCTGCTCCACCCCGCGTCGGCTACTTTTAGCAGCTCTATCTACGATAGGTGCAAATTTAAATTTGTCAACTTTCGGGCGTGTCTCGCTGTATTTGGTTAGAATTTTACGATTCGTGCACATGAGTGACATAGGCACAATAAACATAAACAAGTGTGGAGTATAATAAACACATGCCTATTAAGATTCCTGAAGGATTGCCAGCGCGAAGCATATTAGATGCTGAGCGAATTTTTGCATTGGAACGCCCAGAAGCAGAACAGCAGGATGTTCGACCACTTCGTTTGTTGATTTTGAATCTTATGCCCAAAAAAATCGAGACAGAAACTCAGCTTTTGAGACTCATCTCTAAATCTCCTTTGCAAGTCGACGTCGATTTTATGAAAACTTCTACGCATGTATCAACGCATGTTAGCGCTGATCATTTAGTAAAATTCTATGAAAATCTTGACGCACTTCGTAACAACTATTACGACGGATTTGTTGTGACGGGCGCTCCTGTTGAGCATATGGAATTTGAGGATGTCGACTACTGGCACGAATTTACGCAAATTCTTGACTGGGCATCAACACACGTTTTCTCAACAATGTATTTGTGCTGGGGTGCAATGGGTGCGCTTTACTATCGATATGGCGTAAAAAAGCATGTTCTCAGCAAAAAAGTTTTTGGTGTGTTCCCGCAATATTTGCAGGATGAGTACTGTTTTCTTACAAATGGTTTTGATGAAATCGCTTTACAACCGCATTCTAGAATAGCGAGTGTTGATGTTGACAGCATTTCTGCAGATCAGCGTTTACAAATTCTTACGTATGGTCCCGAATCTGGTCCGGGCTTAGTTGCTACGCGTGATTTTTCTGAAGTTTTTGCGCTAGGACACTGGGAATATGGCAAAATGACTCTTGCGCAGGAATATGAGCGTGACATGTTAAAAGGTTTGAGCAACGTTCCATTTCCTTACAACTATTTCCCTCATGACGATCCAAAATTAGAGCCATTATTTTCTTGGCGCGCGCACGCGAATTTGCTTTGGCGCAACTGGCTTAATTGGGTGTACGAAACTACGCCTTACAATCTTTCTGATATTCCTCATTTAAGAACTGCTGGAAGGCTTGGAACTGAACGTTCTATAAGACATGAGCCAGCTTCTCCGCGCTCCGATAATTTTTATCCATTTGACGGAGTTAAGTACGGTATGAATAAATAAATTTTGACGTTGCGTAATTTTATGTACAAGCAAAGAGTACAATCAGCAATTAGATATATTTTTCGTTTCGTGCCCCGCGCCTTACGAAATATGAAACATATGATCTAGTTTGATATATATGCCGCGAGAATGAATGAATTGAGTATGTGAGTGAGCGGCACTGAATTGAGGCGTGTGAACGAATTGCTATAAGGAGGCACTTATGGATGTAATGGTTGATGTTTTACAGAAGACCACAACTGTAGCTTCTACTGTAGCTTCGAATAAACCAGAGCTACCTAATATTAGTGAGTTTTTGCCTCCAGAAATTTTGTTCCAAGGCACTCCATTTGCCATGAATCGCATTATTTTGGTGCGCTTACTTATGGCAGTAGTAGTAATGATTATTTTTGGAATTGGTGCTATGCGAGCAAAGGTTGTTCCTGGCAGATTCCAAAGCGTGCTTGAAATTTTGATGGATTTTGTGCGCTACAACATTGTTTACGAAATGATTGGCGAGGAACGCGGCAAGCGCTATGTGCCAATGATGTCCACATTATTCCTCACTATTTTCTTCTTTAATCTTTGTTCTGTGATTCCAGGATTAAATATGGCTGCAACCGCAACCATTGCTTGTCCGTTGGTATTTGCTTTGTGGGTTGTTTGCCAATATCTTATTGCTGGCATTCGCGAAAAAGGTTTTTTGCGATTCTTCCGCGAAGCATTGTTCCCAGCGGGTGTGCCATGGCCGATTTACTTTATTCTTTCGCCATTGCAGCTCATAGAATTAATAATTGTGCGACCACTTTCGCTTACAATTCGTTTGTTTGCGAATATGATTGCTGGCCATTTGCTGGTGGCCACTTGTTTAGTATTCACCAATTTCTTCGTGGTGGATTCCAGCAATAAACTCCTTGCCTTAGGCGGTGCTTTGTGGCTGCTTGGTGGCATTCTGTTTACCCTATTCGAAATTATGGTAGCTGGCTTGCAGGCATTTATTTTTACAGTGCTTGCTTCAGTCTACATTTCGGAAAGTTATCCGGAAGAGGAAGAAAAGTCTGCTGTTGTAGCTGCTTAATAAAAGTAGTTTAGATTTTCAGATTTTACATATCTTACGGGTTTATACTGGTTACTGTTTCAACAGAAAGGAAACCAATGAATAGTATCATCGCTCTTGCAGGTTTGACCGGCAACCTGAGCATTCTTGGCTTTGCTGTAGCAACTATTTCCCCTGCACTCGGCATGGCAATAGTAGTGTCTAAGGCTATGGAATCTACTGCACGTCAACCAGAGGTTGGCAACCGCATTCAGCTGTTTATGTTCGTCGGCTTGGCATTTATTGAGGTTTTGGGCTTGCTTGGCTTCGTTTCCTACATTATGGGAGCCTGAACAAAACTTACAATGCACAACACGAATAGTGTTGAAAGAATAGAAAGGACAAGCCATGGCATATGCAGCCGGAAGTAATAAGTTGGCGTTGTTCTTGCCTGAGCCTTATGACGTACTGTGGTCATTAGTAGTTTTGGTAGTTCTTGCAGCGTTTTTCTACAAGTTTGTTATGCCTAAATTCCAGGCAATTCTCGACGAGCGTGCAGAAAAAATTGAAGGCGGAATGGCTAAGGCTGCTAATGTGCAGCGTGAAGCAGACGAGTTGAAGAGCCAGATTGAAAACGAACTTTCTCAAGCTCAAACTGATGCTGCAAAGACTCGTGAAGAGGCTCGATCGGAAGCTTCAAAAATTATTGGCGAAGCTAGACAACGCGCTGAAAAGGATGCTGCGAAGATTATCAGTGAAGCGCAGCATTCCATTGAGGCTCAGCATAAGCATGCCATGTCCAGCCTCCAAGGAGAGGTGTCGGTTCTTGCAGCAGCTTTAGCTGGCAAGATTCTTGCATCCAAATTGGATGACGATACCGTCAGCTCCAAGATTATTGATCATGTGATCGATGAAGTTGGAGACACTAAAAATTCGGATCAAAGCAAGTAAAGTAATGTACAAAACTGAATAATCGCAAAATAAAATTACGGTTATTTCATTTTGTATTATTTGCATTACTTCGTTTTTTACAGAAACGAGGAGGTAAGAATGCCAGAAAAGGCATCGCGAGTAAACGATAGTTTGTCGCGTTCTTCGCTTGCTCAGGCCATCTCAGATGCGCACGATGAAGCGCAGCGCATTTCAGACGAGCTTTCGTCAATGATGGACATGATTGATAAGTATCCTGAGCTTTCTGATGCGATTACTGATCCGAATAGGTCTTCGGAAGATAAGTCTCGCCTGATTGACGAGCTTATTGGAGGTAAGGCGCACCCTGTTGTATTGCGCATTATGCATTATCTAGTAGGAACTTGGCACGGAGGTGCCGAAAGCGGTAAAACCGGTAGCTTCGGTGGTGCTTGGTCAGGATTTGAGCGTGAAGCTGGCGAAACATTGGTTACAGTCACTACTGCTCAGCCGCTTACAGATAAGCAAATTAAGCGTTTGATTGAAATCTACAGCAATAAGTTGGGTCATCGTGCATACATTAACCCAATTGTGGATCCAAACGTACTTGGTGGTATGCGTATACAAATCGGTGATCAAATAACCGATCGCACCATGTTGATGCAGCTTAAGCAGTTGCAGCGTTCTGCGCGAAATGGTGCTTGGACACAGGCAGTGAAGTAGTAAATTAAGGAGAATTATGGCGGAACTATCTATTGATCCCGCCCTGATACGCAAGGCGCTCGACGGGTTTGTTGACTCGTATAAGCCTACCGACATGCCAACGCAAGAAGTTGGCTATGTTGTTACGGCTGGTGACGGCATTGCGCACGTAGCTGGATTGTCCGGCTGCATGGCAAACGAGCTGCTCACATTCGAGAACGATACCTTGGGTCTTGCGTTCAACCTTGATGCACACGAAATCGGCGTCGTTATTCTCGGCGATTTTACAGGTATTGAGGAAGGGCAGGAAGTATACCGCACAGGCGAGGTGTTGTCTGTGCCGGTTGGTGACGCTTATCTTGGTCGTACTGTGGATCCGTTGGGTAATCCAATCGATGGTTTGGGTGCGATTGAGTGCAGTGAGCGTCGTATTCTTGAAGCCCAGGCTCCAGACGTTATTCACCGTCATCCAGTCGATGAACCATTGTCTACTGGTTTGAAGGCTATTGACGCAATGACGCCAATAGGTCGTGGTCAGCGCCAGTTGATTATTGGTGACCGTCAAACAGGTAAGACTGCAATCGCAATAGATACGATTATTAACCAGCGTGCTAACTGGGAAACTGGAGATCCAAAGAAACAGGTTCGCTGCATTTATGTAGCAATCGGTCAAAAGGGTTCTACTATTGCTTCAGTGCGTCAAAGCCTTGAAGAAGCAGGAGCTATGAAGTACACCACAATCGTGGCAAGTCCAGCTTCTGATTCTGCAGGTTTTAAATACATTGCACCTTACACTGGTTCTGCAATCGGTCAGCACTGGATGTATAACGGCAAGCACGTTTTGATTGTTTTCGATGATCTGTCGAAACAAGCAGAAGCATACCGTTCAATTTCCTTGCTTTTGCGTCGTCCACCTGGGCGTGAAGCTTACCCAGGCGACGTGTTCTACTTGCACTCTCGTCTGCTTGAACGTTGTGCTAAGCTTTCTGACGATTTGGGTGGCGGTTCTATGACCGGTCTTCCAATTATCGAAACCAAGGCAAACGATGTTTCTGCATACATTCCAACCAACGTGATTTCTATCACCGATGGTCAGATCTTCTTGCAGTCTGATTTGTTCAACGCCGGTCAGCGTCCAGCAGTAGACGTTGGTATTTCCGTGTCTCGTGTTGGTGGTGCAGCTCAGGCTAAGGCTTTGAAGAAAGTCTCCGGCATGTTGAAGATTTCCTTGGCTCGTTACAAGTCTTTGGAATCCTTCGCAATGTTCGCTTCTGATTTGGATGCAGCCTCAAAGGCGCAGCTTACTCGCGGTGCTCGTTTGACTGAGCTACTTAAGCAGAAGCAGTTCTCTCCTCGAGCAATGGAGCAAGAAGTTGTTTCTGTGTGGGCTGGTACTCATGGCAAGCTTGACGATATTCCTGTGAAGGATGTGTTGCGTTTCGAAAGCGAATTGTTGGATTACTTGGATAAGGGAACCGACATTTTGCAAGTAATTCGCGATACTGAAGACTTCACTAAGGAAACTGAAGCTAAGCTTGATGCAGCCATTGATGATTTCCGTAGGACGTTTAAGACATCTGCTGGCAAGCCTTTGATTGTAAAGGATTCTTTGCCGCCGGCTGAAAACCCTGCTCCTGTTGAGAAGGAACAGCTCGTAGCTAAGCCGAAAGCAGACAGTCGCGAGCCTGAGGGGAAGTAGCGTATGTCCTCCCAACTTGCATTGAAATCGAGAATTATTTCCACACAGTCTTTGGGTAAAATCTTTAAGGCTCAGGAAATGATTGCGTCTTCTCATATCGCTAAAGCGCGAGATATTGCGCTTAATGCTAAGCCTTATAGTGACGCAATTTTCGATGCCGTGCAGGCGTTGGTAGCTCATCACGAAGCAAATATTAAGCATCCTATTTTTGGTAAAGAGCATGCCGGCAATCGCGTAGCTGTTTTGGCTCTTACTTCTGATCGTGGTATGGCAGGTGCGTTTACGTCTTCGATTATTCGTGAGACTGAAGCACTTCTTGCAAAACTCGATGCAGAAGGTAAGCATGCAGAACTGTACGTGTACGGCCGACGCGGTGCAACTTACTACAAGTATCGCAATCGCGATGTGGCAGGTACTTGGGAAGGTTCTACTGACCACCCAGACGTTACTATTGCTGAAAAGATTTCCGATACTTTAATGGACGCTTATATGACGCCGGAAGCAGAAGGCGGAGTTTCGGAACTGTATATTGTGTTCACTGAATTTATAAATATGGTGAGGCAAAAAGTTCGTACGTTACGCATGCTGCCAGTTGAGTTGGTTCCTTTGAAGGACGGTGAAGAGTTCTCTATGCATCGTCCTGACTATGAAGCAGCTTCTGGTCCTTCAGCAGCATTGTCGTCTACGAGCGCAGTTTCGGCTCGTGAAGAAGCAGTGAGCCGCAGCAATCCAGAAGCTGTGGAGTATTGCTTCGAACCAAGCCCGGATGAAGTATTGGATGCTGTTTTGCCGAAGTATATTCAGTCTCGTATTCACGAGTGCTTACTTACTTCTGCTGCTTCCGAAACGGCAAGCAGACAGAACGCTATGCATACGGCTACAGATAACGCCCGCAATTTGGTGGATGATTTGACAAGAAAGCTTAATGCTTCTCGTCAGGCATCCATTACTCAAGAACTTACCGAGATTATCGGCAGCGCTGATGCGCTGAATAATGAGGAGGATTAGGAGCATATGGCTGAAAATCAGACCACAGCGCCTCCAGAAGCTGAGCAGGAGGTCGATCCAACAGCTGGTCGCGTAACCCGCGTTCAGGGTTCCGTGATTGACGTTGAATTCCCGGTCGGCTATCTGCCGGATATTTACAATGCTCTCAAAGTCGATATCAACACCGTTGGAAACACCGAGGGAGATACCGTCCACGAGATTACGCTGGAAGTTGAGCAGCACCTTGGTGATTCGACTGTGCGTGCAGTTGCTTTAAAGCCTACTGACGGTTTGGTTCGTGGTGCTTTAGTGCGAGATACTGGCGGCCCAATCTCTGTACCTGTTGGTGATGTTACTAAGGGTCACGTGTTCGATGTTACAGGCAACATTTTGAATGCTAAGCCTGGCGAGCACATTGAAATAACTGAGCGTTGGCCAATTCACCGTAACCCACCTGCTTTTGATCAGCTTGAGTCTAAGACTCAGATGTTCGAAACTGGTATTAAGGTTATCGATTTGCTTACCCCTTACGTTCAGGGCGGTAAAATTGGTCTGTTCGGTGGTGCAGGCGTTGGTAAAACTGTGTTGATTCAGGAAATGATTCAGCGCGTTGCACAGAATCACGGTGGTGTGTCTGTGTTTGCTGGCGTTGGCGAACGTACCCGTGAAGGTAACGATTTGATTGGCGAAATGGCTGATGCTGGCGTTTTGGAGAAAACAGCGCTTGTCTTTGGTCAGATGGATGAGCCTCCTGGGACTCGTCTTCGCGTGCCTCTTACCGCTTTGACTATGGCTGAGTACTTCCGCGATGTGCAGAATCAGGATGTGTTGCTGTTCATCGATAACATATTCCGCTTTACTCAGGCTGGTTCTGAGGTTTCCACGCTGCTTGGTCGTATGCCTTCCGCAGTTGGTTACCAGCCAAACTTGGCAGATGAAATGGGTGCATTACAGGAGCGTATTACTTCTACGCGCGGCCATTCCATTACGTCACTTCAGGCTATTTACGTTCCTGCAGATGATTACACTGATCCTGCACCTGCAACAACCTTTACGCACTTGGATGCAACTACTGAGCTTTCGCGTGATATTGCAGCTAAGGGTATTTACCCAGCTGTGGATCCTTTGACTTCTACTTCTAGAATTTTGGATCCGCGTTACGTTGGTCAGGCTCATTATGATTGCGCGAACCGCGTTAAGGCTATTTTGCAGCGTAACAAGGAGCTTCAGGACATCATCGCTTTGATTGGTATCGATGAGCTTGGTGAGGAAGATAAGACTACTGTCAGCCGCGCTCGTAAGATTGAGCAGTTCCTTGGTCAGAACTTCTATGTGGCTGAAAAGTTCACTGGTCGTCCAGGTTCTTATGTGCCAGCAGACGAAACCATTGAGGCATTCACTCGCATTTGCGATGGTGTTTACGATGAGATTCCTGAGCAGGCATTCTCTGGTATCGGTGGCATTGATGATCTTGAGCGTCGTTGGCACGATATGCAGCAAGAGTTTGGTGCGTGATTATGTCGGAGAAGCAAGTAAAATCGCTGCACGTTAGTGTGGTGGCAGCCAGGCATCCTGTTTGGGAAGGTGACGCCAAGTTTGTGGTTATTCCTTCTGTGAATGGCGCAATGGGCGTGCTTCCTGGACATGAGGCTGTGCTTGCGTTGATTGATCACGGTTTTGTGAAGGTTGACGATTTGAAAGGCGTGCGTCACGTTTTTAAGGTGACGGATGGCTTCTACTCGGTTGACTCTGACAATATTACGATTGCTGTTGAGCATAGTTGTAACGTTGATAAAGACGGCAACGTGCTGCCTAACGCTAAGGTGATTTAAGGTTGCTTTTGTTGCTTATGTAAGTTTGTTGCTTTTGTAAGTTTATGAACTTGTGTAAGCAAGGTAATCTCTTCTAAGGCAGGAGTTTGGGATATTCTCAAGCTCCTGCCTTTTTGTTTTTATAGCGCGTTTGTAAAGAAAATAGATCTCAGAGGCGAAGCACTGTTACTAACTCAGCTAACGAACTGAGAAAGTAACGGTGATTGGCAAAACACTGTTAAAAACTCAGTTAGCCGACTGAGAAAGTAACGCTCACAAACGAAACGACGTGTTTGTTTCGAGCAGCCATTGCGCTATGTCTATTACGCGGATTCCTTCAATGTCGTAAGAATCGTGGCGAGTGTTTGCAAGCAGATTCGCACTTTCACTTTCAAAACTGTAAAATTTTTTCACTTTTGAAAGTGAGTGCCTATTTGCGTTCGTGTGCGAAGGCTCTTTCTTTTTGCTTAAGTTTTGCGAATCTTTACTTTTCAATATGCAAGATTGCAATTATCTTTACTTTTTATTGTTGTTATGTGCAAATAAGTAAAGATTTAGCTATAACATGGCGCTTATCTTTGGAATAATCTACGCCGAAACGAGCGGCGTTATGTTGCCGATGCTAGATTCGTCAAATCGCAGAATGTGCTGTAAGTAAAATGTGTTGTAATTGAATATGTTGTAATCAAAATGTATCGTGCATAGTAAAATAGTTAATAGTTGTTTTTGATTTGGGTGCGTGTGTTGGCAGGGAGAAGAAATGATTGATAAAGAAACGCAACGTAGGCGTCAAGAAAATTTGGGTCTTGCAATAGCTTCAGGCAAACTTGAAGGCAATTCGCCTTCAAAAGAGTTTCTTTATGACGCAAATCAATATGCTAATGGTCTTATAAGTAGCAATGAATTTGTTGCTAGAATGCGTTCTAGATATGGCGTGATGGATTAAGTTATTGGGTTGTGTGTCGTGGAAACAGTTTTTGACCCTTATCTTATTCCTCACACAAGGGTATTGAAGAACAAATCTAATATAAATAATCAGATTGAATTAGATAAATATGAGAACGATGCTGTTCTCACAAGATGTTCTATTTTGTACGAAAACTTGCCACATGCTGAAGGAACTGTTAAGCAATTGCAGTGGATTCATCATTATCTTTTTCAAGATGTTTACGATTGGGCTGGCCAGATTCGCACTATAGATATGACTAAAGGCGGCGGCGAACCGTTTCATCCGCTTGAATACATGGGCGTTGGGATTCGTTACTGTGAGCAAACGCTTAAAAATGATAATTTATTGCAAGGTTTATCTATTGACGAGTTTATTAGTAAGCTAAGTGTAAATTACAATAATTTTAATGTTTTACACCCATTTCGTGAGGGCAATGGTAGAACGCAACGCGTTTTTTGGGATATAGTTGCGCGAGATGCTGGATACCATTTCGATTGGGGATTAATAACGCAGCGTGTTAACGACGAAGCTTCAATCCAGGCTAAAGATGCTAACGATACGAAGCTTCTTGAGGATATGTTCCACATTATTACAAAGCCTTTGAATGTTGAGCTTTTAGCTCAGCAGCAGTTTGCGCATCTTGTTGAAGAAGAATACGAATACGCTCCGAATGTGGCTAGTATTTTGCAAGATAAGGATTACGCTGCGTATAAAACGCGTTACGGCATAGATTGAATTTAGCGTTTGAGTATTGCGAACGCCGAAACGAGTGGTGTGATGTTGCCAATGCTTCCGATGTTTCTATAGCGCGTTTTTGCCAAAATGTCGGTATAGACGAATGTTTTTTGTGTGCTATGCCTTCATTTTGCCAAAATGTAGGTATAGAATAGACTTTTATATTAGTTATGCAATCATTTTGTGATAAATGCGTTATTTGCGTATAAGCAAAATATCGCAAGCAAAATATTGCAAGACATCACTACAAAATCCTCAATAATGTAAACGCAATAATGTAAACGGAGTCGCATTATGGATTACAAAACAATACGCAAAATAGTTGCAATGTCTAAAAGTAATGCAAAACCTTGTGATATTGCGGAAGAAGAGTATTGCTTGCGCATTGATAATCCAGTGACGTATCGTTCTGGAATCGTATTTGATGCGCATGAGATTTTTGCAATGTGCGTAACGGATCTTGTGACGTATATGAATTATATTGCGAATACTGAAAAAGCGGTTGAAAAAGCGTGGAACGAGTTGCCGCGGTTTGCTCAGCGCGAGTATTTAATGCAACTTATTGCAAAAGAAGTGCAAAATACCAACATTATTGAAGGTGTTCACAGCACTAGAAAAGAGCTTTCCAAAGCACTTGATGCTGCAAACGAGCAGAATAATCATACGCGTTTTAGTGAATTTACTAAGCTTTTTCTCGAGCTTGCGGATTCAAATGAATGTGACACTTCGATTCCACAAACCTTGCAAGATATACGAAAAATCTACGACAGTATTATGCAGGGCGAATTAGAAGCAAATAATATTCCAGATGGCGAGATTTTTAGGAGTGGAAAAGTAAGTATTCGTGATGGTGCAAATAATGTAGTGCACGATGGCGATGCAACGGAAGCAGAAATTCAAGATCATTTAACACAGATGTTGAGTTTGATGAATAGCAGCGAAGTTCCAACGCTTATTAAGGCGTGCATGTGCCACTATGCTTTTGAGAGCGTGCACCCGTTTTACGATGGAAACGGTAGAACTGGGCGGTTTTTGCTTGCTTTGCAATTGCATGAGCATCTTTCGATGCCAACAATTTTGAGCTTAAGCTCTATAATTTATGCAGAAAAATCTGGATACTATGCTGCTTTTTCTAAAGCTCAGGAGCTGTTTAATTGCAATGATTTAACTATGTTTTGTTGCACAATGTTGGAATATATTGTAAAAGCACAGGGCGAAGTGTTTGAGAATATTAGTGTGCAATTAAAGCACATTATTTACTGTATGGGTAAGCTGCGTGAGCTTTTCTCAGAGGAAGAAATTTCTAAAGTGCAGCGTGAAGTTCTGTCTATTTTGTTGCAAAATAAGCTTTTTTCGTATAATCCAACTCCGATGACTCGCAAGCAATTAAGCGAATATGTTGGCAATGCAATTGCTGAGCAGGTTGGTGAGAGAAAGATTGTGAGTGCGCTTAACGGTTTGATTGAGCTTGGAATGGTTGATTCTATTGGCGAACGCCCTATTCGGTATGAGCTTTCTAAAAAAGCGAATGAAATGTTTGCGTGAGGCAAGCGATGTTTTTGTGTGAGGAAAGTGATGTTTGGGAATGTAATGGCGATTGAGCGCGCGCTTGGCACGGGGATTATTATCTCTAGCAGCGTGCCGATTTCGCAGCGCGTGCAGAATCGGATTCGCGATTTTATTGAAGAGTATGAATCGGTGCTTTCGCGCTTTCGTGCGGATTCGCTTGTTTCGCGCATGGCTTGTGCGGAGCATGGCGGCGAGTTTGAGTTTCCAACGTGGGCTCAGCCGCTTTTTGCGATCTATAGCGAGTTTTACGATGCCACGCACGGTGCTTTTGACGCTTGTATTGGTGTGGATCTGCTTGCGCTTGGCTACAACAATTCTGTGCAATTCGTTCCGGAGTCGGCAGCTAGCGCAGGCAAGAACGATAATAGCAGCAGCTACAGTTGCTCTAACTATCGCCGCGCTCTGCCAGTTAAGTGGGCAGATATTTCGCGAGATGACGGCGGCGCAACGCTTCACACAAATAAGCCAGTGCAGCTTGATTTTGGTGCAGCCGGTAAGGGCTATTTTGTAGATCTTGTAATGCAGATTATTAAAGAGGAGTTTAGTGACGATTCGACTGCGAATAATTATTTTCCTTCGGATTTTGATTTTTTGGTAAACGCAGGCGGAGATATGCGCGCTTGCTTTAGCAAAAAGAATAGTCAAATAAAAGTTGCGCTAGAAAATCCTTTTGACACAACGCAAGCGGTAGGTGTGGCATCAATCGCAAGCGGAGCGTTGTGTGCTTCGTCTGCTGCAAGAAGGCGCTGGAAAGTAAAAGACACAAATTGCCTTGCAGCTGATGCTTTTGAATCTAATGTAGTTGCAACTCACCTTATCAACGCTTTAGATGGCGTACCTTCGCAAAAACTTTCTGCAAGCTGGACTTACGTTCCTGCTAAAACATGTGCTTTTCCGACTGCTTACGCCGATGCGCTCGCAACTGCGCTTTTTATTTCGCAAGAAAGCGATTTGCAAAAAATCGCGCAAACTACCGGCGCTGAGTTTGCTGTAATGCAGCCAAATCATGCGCTTCGCAAAACGTGTGCTTTCCCAGCGCGCTTTTTTGCTGAATAATCGCCTTATTGCCTAATGCGTTGTTGCGTTGTGTCTTTTGTAACTCAAGGCTTGCGCGCACAAAATCGAAGCTAGACGCAAGCAATGAAAATAACATTATGCAAATAACATCGCTGCTGATTGTGCGCGTTTACAGTAGAATATTAAAGAACGCTTATTTAATTATTGCGTAATTATTGCGTAATTATTGAGTTTATTTAATTATGGCGCATGCGCTTGCACAAATTGCACAAATAGGGAGCGGCAAAATGGACACTCGCAAAGAAGAAGAACGCGCGGAATTGCATCGCACGATTTGGAAGATTGCAGACGATTTGCGAGGTTCTGTTGATGGTTGGGACTTCAAAGCATACGTATTGTGCACAATGTTTTATCGCTATATTTCCGAGAATTTATGCGATTATATCAATAAAGATGAGCACGAATCTGAAGGCGGCGATCCAGACTTTGATTATGCAAAAATAAGCGATGAAGATGCCGAGCCTCTTCGCAGTGAAATGATTAGTGAAAAAGGCTTCTTTATACTTCCTAGCGAGCTGTTTTGCAATGTGCTTAAGAACGCTCCTCAAGATAGCAATCTAAACGAAACGTTGAGCCGCGTGTTCCGCAATATTGAAGCTTCTTCTCAAGGAACTGATTCGTCTGGTGATTTTAAGGGATTATTCTCCGATTACGATGTGAATAACATTAAGCTTGCAGACACTGTTGAAGGCAGAAATAAGCGTTTTGTTAAGTTATTACAAGTGATTAGTGAGATGAAGCTTGGTAGTGTAAACAACAACGTGATTGAGGCTTTTGGTGATGCTTACGAATATTTGATGGGCTTGTACGCTTCTAACGCTGGCAAGTCTGGTGGCGAATACTTTACGCCTGCAGAAGTCTCAATGCTGCTCACGCGCCTTGGAACCAATGGAAAATCAAGTATTTCCAGCGTGTACGAGATAACTTTACAGGAAATGATACCAAGCCTATTGGCTGTTGCCTAAAAGAACACTGTAAATAAGGGTTTATTGTAGGCTGGCTAAGCAGAAGAACGTGAATGAAGGTCTGGCGTGAATTGACGCTGGATTTTTTCTTTTTATGGGGTGTCTTTTTTGGTTTTAGGGGTGTGTGCTACTTAGGCAAGGGGGTGCTCTTTTACTTCTTAGGGGGTCTATAAGTGCTGGACTTATTCCGGAGGCTGAGTGATGTATAAGATTAAAAAGCGACCTCTCAAAAAGAGAGTGTCTGCCTAATGTCTAAGGCGTAGCATCGAGACGGATTGAATGTACAGGATGGATATAAGGAGGTAAAAATGATAACAGTAGACAATCTTCAAGCATTATTAATAAAACTTGGTTATAAACAAATTGGTCAGCAGTATACTGTACTGGATTCCTACCGAGTGTCTGACAGAACGTGTGCAGCAAGATGAAATCCCTTATGACAAGTGGTATGAACGGGGCTTGATACGTCTTTGCACTGGAAAGGCAATCAACTATTCCGATATAACAACAGAGTTTTGTAAAGTGTTGCAAAATACGAATTATTACCGGCGTGGGTATATTATTACATCTATTTTGCAAGGTATTTTGTAGAAAAATGCAAATGCAGGGCTTTAATATGGTGCGCTGCATACAAGAGGCAAAAACTCTTTCTCTGCCTATGCAGATGTTAGGGGCAGACTTACAGGCACATAAAGTTATATGCGGCAATAACCCGGTTTTGAAATGGTGCTTAACGAATACGGGCGTGCAGACTGACGGAAACGGAAATATCGTTCCTATCAAGAACCAAAGCCCAAAACAGCGAATAGACGGCACGGCAGCACTGCTTGACTGCTATGTGGGGCTATATGAGCATTACAACGAATATACAAGTGCAATCTAAGGGGGTGGCAGCATGAAATTGAAAGATAAGAAAATAGAGATTTTAGGAAAGACCTATACGCATGATAAATACGGCAATAGCAAAGTGAGTTTGCACCCATTACCCCGCCGCTGTGGGCGTATTTTCGGCATTTATCCATGAAAGAATTATGCGGCACTGTCACGCATGTTGAAGAAGAAGCCCCGTTTATTATCAATTACAGAACGGATATAACAACAACCCATGTAATTCTATATAAGGGGAACTTGTACGAAATAATACGGGTTGATGTTTTCGAGGGCTACAAAAGCGACCTCACGTTATGCTGTAGGCGGATAGAGTAAGCAATTTACTTTCTGAAATTAGAATACAGTTCATTTATTGTATGATTCAATTCAGAATGTAGCTTTTCACATTCTGTAATTTTTCCTTTCTCCCCAAGGGAAAGAATATGTTTTACCTTATTGTTAATTTTCTCTAAAACTGATTTTGGCGGTTCAAAATAAGGAATTTGTTTAATGTAGTTGGCTGAATTATTAGCAGTTGGATTGATAGTATGAATTAGTTCATTCACAATATCTGAATTCATAAGTGCAAGCACGTACAGTATCTTCGATTGATCTTTCGGGAAAATTCCGACAATAGATTGATCGAATACTCTATTTTCGATATAGAACGCACGTATGGTGCTTGCCTTAACCATTGGTATTGCAACGCCCTTTTTGAAATAGAATGCTGAATTTTGAAACCGTGATTTTGGATGACTATTATAATATTCAATAGTATCTTCATCCCATCGAACAAACCATTCATCTTTTTCGCGATAATATCTAGTTTTTGAAGCACTTTTTACATAAGGAATGTAGCCTTCTGAAACTTCTTTGATTCCTGATAATGAACTACAATTAAATATTTGTGAAGGATTTACTTTCTCATAGTTCTTGCTGCCTTTCACGCTATCATCAGCAGCGCGAATAAATCTTTTATTGTCACCTGTATAAAATCCAGTAACAATGTTTGCAATATCGCCAAGACGAATTAAAGCAGTGTTTATTATTGCATTCGTTGAACTATCTGCAAGAATAAAACGGTGCTTGTCGTTTGTAAGAACATCCGACTGTTTTACAAAAAAGGTACTAAGATTATCTGGAAGCTGTGAATCATTTAATAGCAACTGAAATTCATTAGCAGATTCAAAACCTTGTACAATTCTTACGGTATTATTTAAAGCATTTTCTTTGTTTGTTCGTTCTAATGTTATGATTGACAAGTTAGAATAACCAAAACTAACACCCGGAAAGAATTTTGAAGGGAAAGTAATGATTTCGACTATCCTTGTTGATGTTAGCAGCAGTTCACGTAATTTCGCATGTAAATTCAAAAACAAGTACGTGTCGGGAATAATGAATGAAAGCCGACCACCATTTCTTAACAGTGAAATGCAACGTAATAAAAAAAGTGAATATGTTTCTTTTACATACTGCCCCGGATATTTTTTCTTTAGTTGTGCCCTCTTATCATAATCTTGCCACGCCCCATAAGGCGGATTGCCTATTACTTTGTTGTAATGCCCACCTATTGAACCAAAAAAATTAAGCTGTTCATCAAGCAATGTATCTGTTTGCTTAATCCACAATTCCGGAGAACTTAGCAAATCTAATCTTTCATCTAACAGAGTGTCTGTTTCTCGTACAGTGATGGAAGGAAGATCTTGATATTTTGAATTAAGAATTTTTATTGCTTCTGCATTGATGTCAAGCGCATCAATTTGAATCATTTTATTAGAGTTCAAAATTTGGTCAATAAATATTCCTTCCCCCGCTGACGGCTCAAGAATAATATCGTTTTCCTCTATTTCCAAACGGTTAACCATATAGGATGTAATTTCGTCTGAATTTGTATAGTAGGAACAAAAAGTATCTTTCATACACAGCACACGCCTTTCGATTACTTAAGATAAAACTTAAGATAAAGTATATGCTGTTTTTGTTACCACGTCAAGTATTTTAGTAGATCGTTAGCTTGTAAGTGTTGCTTGAAATCGGCACTTATATCTTTTTTCCAATCTGCATTTACATCTAACCAATTACGCAAATCAAAACCAGTAAAGGACTTAATCGCTTCATAACAATCATTAGCGCAATATACATCCCAATAAGGCGAATTCTTTAATGTTTGGAGATAATGATTGTTTTCATCTTCGTTCTGCCGAACAAATAAAAGTGTTTTTTCGCCAGCACCAAGCGAATTATATATACTTGCAACTAAAAGCAGACGGTTCGTATTTCCTTTTTCGTTTGAACTAAACCCACTTTTAAAATCACAGTTATAGTGAATACCGTTCTGCTCAAAGTGAAGATCAAGCGCTAATTTTATGCCGCCGCTATCAACCATAGTCCACGGTATAGAATAGTGTCGTTTTAACTCTTTTTTAATATCATCAGCTAGCTGCAATGAATTGATATAATCAGTTGCGTTCTTTTGTATTCCAGATTGAACATCTTCAAATTTTGGGGGTTCAATAATACGTAATGTTTTAATAGGATATTCAAACGGTAAACGACAGAACGGTTCCCACAATTCCCCAATACGTCGAGCAAACGCCATGTATTCATAAGGCCATACCTTATTGCGGTATTCCAACATTGCAATATATGACGTATATGTCATGCACATAATTTCATTAAGAATGCGCTCATTATCCCACTTTTCAGAACGGGACTTCCTAAGAATTAAAGATAGTTTTTCATTGCGGTAGTTCTTAATGGACTTATTGATTTCGCTTGCCTTATCTTTTTTACTTTTTCGAGTGTGCGACAACGCCACCAAAACTGAATCTGAATAGATGCGAAAATCATTAAGCCATTCTGCCTTAGAATGTAGCATGATAATTTATCTTCTTTCATAGTACAAAAATCTAGTCTTTATTATACATAAAATTAGTGGTTCGCTCAATCGAACAATTATTTTATTGTCGCTTAAATAGGCAAAAGTCGCTTACGAATATCAGAAATAATAAAATATATATTCAAGAAACTAGAAGAAAAACACAATGGTGATCTTTTAGAAATAGAGATTAATCCTGTTCATAGCAGAGCTTCATTATCAAAAATACGTAATGTAAATGATTGGGACACTGGCTTTGATGATGGCTATTCATTTTGGGAAAAAGGCGATAGCTTTAGAAAATCTGGAAGC
Organism: Gardnerella sp. DNF01151; assembly: GCF_049244235.1. NCBI lineage: Bacteria > Bacillati > Actinomycetota > Actinomycetes > Bifidobacteriales > Bifidobacteriaceae > Gardnerella > Gardnerella sp. DNF01151. The sequence continues at coordinate 226,795 of NZ_CP058389.1, forward strand.
TTTGATGAAGCAATTGATTGTTTTGACAAGGCTAGATTTAATGGCTATTGTGCTTCAGCGCTGTATGAATCCTATGCGATGGCATTCCATAAGACAAAAGACTATGACAATGAAATTGATATCTTAAATGAAGGAATCAAGAGATTAGCAAAACTTAATATGAAAACTAGTCAATTGATTACCAGACGAAACAATGCCATTAAAGCATTGATAAAACAGAGAGAACGGAAAAACGCAAGAGTCTAAAGCAAGGCGAAAGCTAGAAAAAAGCACTTGTGCTCAATCAGAAAAAGCCACTAAAAACAAAGCTGGTCGCTCAGTATTCCAGATGGATGATGAGGGAAACATCATCGAAAGATTTGAGACAATTGCAGATGCAGTAAGAAAAACAGGTGTAAATTCTAAAAGCATTCGTGATGCAGCAAAAGGTGTTCAAAGACATGCTGGTGGGTATGTTTGGAAATTTGTAGATGAGGAAAGTATCGATTAAAAGGTTTCAGAGTACAGAACAATAGTTTCAGAGTTCAAGGTCAAGGTTTCATTGTATCCAAATGGGTAAGAAACTAGATCCTGCGTGCGGTTCTGGCTCGCTTCTGCTAAAAGCCAAAAAAGTGCTAGGCATTGAAAATATTAATGGCGGTTTTTACGGCCAAGAAAAGAACGTTACTAGCTACAACTTGTGCCGCATGAACATGTTTTTGCACGATGTGAATTTTGATAAGTTTACTATTACTTGCGGCGATACTCTTATAAAACCGAAAATCGACGCTAATAAAAAGTTCGAGTTAGTGGTTTCTAATCCGCCTTATTCCACGAGTTGGGAGGGGGATTCTAATCCGTTGATGATTAACGATCCTCGTTTTGCTCCAGCTGGAGTTCTTGCTCCAAAAAGTAAGGCGGATATGGCGTTTGTGTTGCACTGTTTAGCGCATCTGGCAGAAGATGGTGCTGCTGCAATTGTTTGCTTCCCTGGGATTATGTATAGAGGCGGAGCTGAGCAAAAGATTCGCCAATATTTAATTGAGCATAATGCTGTTGATTGCGTGATTCAACTTCCAAGCAACTTATTCTTTGGCACTTCGATTGCTACGTGCATTATGGTTTTGCGTAAAAACAAGCAAAACGACACTTCTATATTGTTTGTTGATGCTAGCCAACAGTTTGTAAAGTCAACGAATAGCAACAAGCTTTCGGACGAGAACATTGAGCAAATTGTTAAGTGGTACACTTCTAGGCAAGATGTGGAGCATATTGCGCACGTAGCGTCTTTGGAAGAAGTGGAATCCAATAAATACAATCTTTCCGTTTCCACGTACGTTGAAGTAGAAGATACTCGCGAAAAGATTAATATTACGGAGCTTAACGCGCAAATTGCATCGGTTTGCGCTCGCGAGCAAGAGTTACGCGAACAAATTGAGAAGATTGTAAGCGAGATTGAAGCTGGCAGCGTTAACTTTGATAATAGCGAGGTGGCTCAATGACTAGCAAACTTGAGGATTTAATTGCTGAGCTTTGCCCTAATGGTGTGGAGTATAAGAAAATTGGAGATATTGCTGATGTTAGTATTGGATTAGCAACATCTGTAACAAAATATAAAAGAGATTCTGGCGTTTTGTTACTTCACAATTCAGATATTCAACAAGGTAGAATTGAACTGAAAAATATTGAACATATTGATGATTCATTCGCTAAAAAAAATAGTAGTAAACTTCTAAGAAAGAATGACATTATCACTATTCATACTGGTGATGTAGGTACGTCGGCAGTTATTACTGATGAATATGCAGGATCTATAGGATTTACTACAATTACCTCTAGAATAAAGGATTTTAATCAAGTTTATCCGTATTATTTATGCACATATTTCAATTCACATAAGTGCAAGATTGATATACGTAAAATGACTATTAGCGATCGTAGCAATCTGAATCAAAAAGATTTCATTAAAATTCAAGTCCCCGTCCCTCCTCTGGAGGTACAACGTGAAATTGTCCGCATATTGGACAATTTCACAGAGCTTACAGCAGAGCTTACAGCAGAGCTTACAGCAGAGCTTACAGCTCGTAAAAAGCAATACGAGTATTATCGAGATACCTTACTCACTTTTAACGATAATAATCCCCTACGCTCGCTTATCTCACGCTACTGCCCAAACGGTGTGGAGTATAAGAAGATTGGCGATATTGCTACGCTTTCTCGTGGTAAAGTAATGTCGAAAAGCTTTATAAATGATAATTCAGGTGAGTATCCTGTTTACTCGTCTCAAACAGAAAATAATGGTCAATTTGGTGCGATTTCTACTTACATGTTTGACGGTAAGTATGTGACATGGACAACTGATGGTGCTAATGCTGGAACAGTGTTCTATCGTGACGGTAAATTCAGTGTGACAAATGTTTGTGGCGTTATTGATATATCAGATTGTCAAGTTGACACTAAGTATGTGTATTATGCGTTGACAATTCATGCGAAGAACTATGTAAGTTCGGGCATGGGTAATGCAAAACTCATGAGTAATGTTATGAGTAAAGTAACAATCCCCGTTCCGCCTCTAGGAGTACAGCGTCAAATCGTACAAATTCTGGATCGTTTTGATGCTCTGTGCAATGATTTAACTCAAGGTTTGCCTGCAGAAATCGAAGCTAGACGTAAGCAGTACGAGTACTATCGCGATCAACTCCTAACCTTCAAGCGTGCGTAATGTAGTTATGCACAATTTATGTAAAGTAACCTATAAAAGCGTATCTAGTATTACAATTTATATAAATTACATTTCTAGTGAGACTCGCCGAAGAGATTGAGGAGGTAAAAAATGTCTGATAGACTTGCTGATAACAGCAGCCCCCTAAGCCTACTAACAGTGCTCAAACCTGGGGGTTCTTCTTGTTTTTCAGCTGATTCAAAGCCTCCAAAATCTATTGACGATATGATTCAACTCATGAAAACTCGAGGATTAGTAGTTACAGATGAAAATAATTTAAAAAGTATGCTATATAACTGCAACTACTATAGATTATCTGGGTATTTTCGAGTGTTTCAAGTCGATCCTTCTTCTGGCAATAATCAGTTTAAGCCAGGCAGCAAAGATGTTGATTTTCTTGTGCCGTACAAAATGGATGAAGAATTGCGAACAATTATTCTTAAAGGTACCGCACAAGTAGAGTTAACATTAAGATCTAGATTTGCATATCACGTTGCAAACTCTGGAGGAGCATATACATACTTCAATTCAGATTCGTATATTAAAAAATCTAATATAAGCATAAATAATCTTTTATCTAATATGAATAAATGGCTGGAAAAATCTAACGAAGTTTGTATAAAACATTACAAGAGTAAGAAACAACCTATACCAATATGGGCTGCTGTTGAAGCTTTTCCATTTGATACTATTTCACGAATGATTTCTTTGTACGAAGATACTAATGTGTTGCGAAAACTTTTTGATTCAATGGGGTTAAAAACAGAAATTCGTAAATCTTCTGAAGCAATCCATTCAATAGTTTACTTGCGTAATTTGTGTTCTCATCATTGTAGATTATGGTATAAGGAAACTGTAATATCGACTCCTTCAATTCGTGATGTTAAAAATTCTTCTTTATTAAATGGTTATACGGATAAATCTATTGCTGCAGCATTAGTAAATTTAATGTATTTAGTATCAAAAATAGAAAACAATCATAATTATGAGACTGAAATAAAAGATTTTCTGAATAAAAATGAAGAATATAAAAATGGGATATTTAACCATTTACATTGGAGATAATTTAAATTTGTAGAATATGCAATGCGTTATGTGAGTAAGTAAGAAAGAAGGAAGCAGAATGAAAATTGTGTTAGAGAATCAAGATAGCACTGTAATGTCTACGTTTACGCCAAGCGCGCGCAACGACGGCAGCTATCAAAGCGAAGCGCAGCTCGAAGAAGAGTTCATTAACATTTTGCAATCCCAAGGCTACGAGTACGCTCACATTCACAGCGAGAAAGATCTTATAGCAAATCTTCGCGTGCAAATCGAAAAGCTCAACGACTACCATTTTTCGAATGACGAGTGGGAAAGATTTTTCAAAGAAAATATTGCAAACAGCACTGACGATATAGTTAAGAAAACAGATACTATTCAGCGAGATAACGTTAAAATACTCAAAAAAGATGACGGCGTAGATAAGAACATTACTATTATTGACAAAGAAAATATTCACAAGAATATTGTGCAAGTAATCAACCAATATGCTGTTAACGCAAACGATAATGCAAACGATAATGATGCAAATGGCCCTGCGCGTAGCAATCGTTACGATGTGACTGTTCTGGTAAACGGCTTGCCAATGGTTCATATTGAGCTAAAGCGCAGAGGTGTGCCTATTCGAGAAGCGTTCAATCAAATTAACCGTTATGCTCGTGACTCATTTTGGGCTGGGAATAGGCTATTTGGATACGTGCAAATTTTCGTAATCTCAAACGGCACTGAAACGAAGTATTACTCTAACTCAACGCGCAATAATGCTTACAATGAGCAGAAAAGTAAAGGATCTAGTAAAACAACAACAAGTAACAGTTTTGAATTTACAAACTATTGGTCCGATGCTCAAAACACTATAATCTCCGACTTATGCGATTTTGCTAAAACCTTCTTTGCAAAGCACGTAATTCTTAACATTCTTACAAAATATTGCGTTTTTAATGCAGAAGACTGCTTGATGGTAATGCGACCATACCAGATTACTGCAGCAGAAAACATAGTGAATCGCGTAAAATACATGTTTGCTAATGCAAGCAAAATGCCGGCAGCAGAGCGTCAAAAGGGCGGATATATTTGGCATACTACTGGATCTGGTAAAACGCTAACTAGCTTCAAAACATCGCAGTTAGTAAAAGCTTTGAAAGACGCAGAAGGCAATAATCTTGTTGACAAAGTTTTGTTTGTTGTAGATCGTAAAGATCTTGACTATCAAACAATGAGAGAATATGACACGTTTGAAAAAGGAGCCGCAAATAGTAACACTTCAACAGGTGTGCTTACAAAACAGCTAGAAGACAATACGGAAGAATGCAGGCTTATTATAACCACTATTCAAAAGCTTAGTAGATTTATAAGCAACAACCCAAGCCATGAAATTTACAAAAAGCGCATAGTGTTTATTTTTGACGAATGCCACAGAAGCCAATTTGGAGGCATGCACGCGGATATTGTAAAACACTTTAAAAATAGCTTGCTTTTTGGGTTTACTGGCACGCCAATTTTTGAAGCGAACGCTACTGGCTCCGACGCTGCGCATATTTCTACAACAGAGCAAACCTTTGGGCCTTGCTTGCACACGTACACAATCATTAACGCGATTAACGATAAAAACGTGTTGCCATTCCGCGTGGAATACGTTGCTACTGTAAAAACATCGAGCGAGTTGGAAAAAGCAACCGACGAATTGGTTAAAGATATTAATCGACCAGATGTAATTAGGCATAAAGATCGCGTGCATAATGTTGTTCAATACATTATTGAGCATTTTAGTCAAAAAACGTATCGCAACGAGAAAACTTACAAATACAAGCGCATTCTTAACGTTAAAGAACTTGCCGCAGATAAGCATAATACTTTAGAAGCTAAAAAATCTTCTGAAGCAGTCGACGTAAACGGCTTTAATTCAATCTTTGCTGTTGCAGACATTCCTCTTGCAAAAGCGTATTACAACGAGTTCAAAAAGCAGCAGCAAAACTTGCCTACAAGCGAACGCTTAAAAGTAGCAACTATTTTCAGCTATGCAGTAAACGAGGGTGAGTCAGATTCTTCGGAGTATAGCAACGGCATGGGTTCTCTTGGAGAAGAAAATTCCGAAAGCACGGCAAAGCTAGACGCAAATTCGCAAGAATTCTTGGAAAGCGCAATAAAAGACTATAACGAAATGTTTAATACTGCGTATGATGCGTCAAATAACAAATTCCAAAACTATTACAAAGACGTTTCAATTCGCATGAAAAATAAGGAAATTGACGTTTTGATTGTAGTCAACATGTTCCTAACTGGTTTTGATGCAACAACTTTGAACACGCTTTGGGTAGATAAAAATCTTCGCATGCATGGGCTTATTCAAGCGTTTTCGCGCACGAATCGAATCTTAAATTCCGTTAAAACATTCGGAAACATTGTGTGCTTTAGGGATTTGAGTTATAGAGTTGACGAAGCGGTAAGTCTTTTTGGAGATAAAGATGCGCAAGGTATTGTGCTTTGCCCTACGTTTGAGCAGATTTTCAACGGTTACGTTGACGATAAAGGAATTGAGCGCTGTGGATACAGTGATTTAGTAAATGAGCTTATGGAAAAGTATCCGCTGCAAGGCTTCAACATTGTTGGAGAAGAGAATCAGAAAAAGTTTATATCGCTTTTTAGCAATATTTTGCGCTTGCGTAACATGCTGAAAGCTTTCGATCAATTTGAAGGCAACGAAATAATCAAAGAGCGTGATATGCAAGATTACTTGGGGCATTACCAAGATTTGCATGAAGAGTGGAAGCGCAAAGAGCAAAAAGGCGAGGTCGCCGACATTACGGATGACGTTGTGTTTGAGATGGAGCTTGTGCGCCAAGTAGAAGTAAATATTGACTACATTTTGATGTTAGTAGAACATTACCATAGCAAGCATTGTAAAGATAAAAATGTTCTTGCCTCTATTAGGGTTGCGGTTGACTCTAGCCCGCAGTTGCGTAGTAAAAAGAAGCTTATTGAAGGGTTTATTGCGCAGCTTAATGAGAATGAGCTTGATAAGCTTGTGGATTCTGGCGATACAATTACCGTTTACGATTCTAACGGAAACAAGTTGAGCATTGTTGATTGCTGGAGCGAGTATGTTGAGCAAAAGTATAATCATGATTTGGCGCAACTCGTGCAAAGCGAAGGGTTAAACGATGCTTTGACTCGCAAGTTTATGGAGAAATCTTTTAGCGCTGGCGAAGTGAGTGAGCTTGGTACAGACATTAATGATTTAATGCCTAGAATGAGCAGATTTGGCGCTGCGGCTAAGGCGCGCGCTGAGAAGAAAAGTCGCATTGTAGAAAGTATGAGAAACATGTTTAATGAGTTTGTTGGGCTTGTCGGCTTTAGTAAAAACGAAAGATAATTCTCGTTATCAATATCATTTTTGTAATATTTGCGTGTTTTTTGCGTTGAACTATATCAATCTACTTGATATGTCGATATTATGTACCTGTGGGGCCTTTGTAATGGCAAGTTTTAGTTGGGTGCGCTCAATTTGGGGTAGAGCGCGTAGATATGCAGGAAATGCGTTAACGCAAAAGGCGTAAAACGCGTGAGAAGTGCGGAATCGCAAGAAGACGCGGAAGAACGCGAGGAGATGTTATGCGCGCGTGTGTAAAAGTGCGCCGAATTATTCGTGACTCGGCTGCACTGATTCTGGCTGTGTGCATGTTGGTAGGTTGCATAGTGAGCTCGTTTGCTACAACTATTCCAGCTTTTGCAACAGATGCAGATCGTTCGTATACTAGCTGGACAGAAGTTTCTAAAGCAATTAACAAAGAATTGCTACAAGGTCAATCAGAATACAATAGTGGCAACAATTCTGGAGCTGCAACTCGATTTGAAGCAGCATACAATTCCGTTTACGTTGCTTCTAACATGATTACGGTTGTGCGAGATGCAATCGGGCAGAATAAAGTTCAGGCACAAACTGATCAATTCCAGCAGCTACAAACGCTTGTATACCAGCAAAATCAAGGTTCACAAATAAGTGCTGTTTCAACGGCTCTTTCAGTGGATGTTGCACAAACTGCATCTAGTCTCGATGCCAACTTAAAAGTGGATAAGCCAAATGTTTATGCACAAAAGTTGCGTGCGCAAATTAAAGCAGAGCGCAAAAAGCTTGATGCTGCAAAAAAGAAAAACCTCGGGCGCAATGGTCGTACGTGGGGTCAAGTTGCTCGAGAAATGAACGTTATTCTCGACGAGTCTGTTGCAAAATACAAGTCTGCAAAAGGTAATAAAACTCAAGTAGCATCTGCAGTTGATTTAATTAACGAAGCCTATTACCAGTATTACGAAAAGCTTGGTTTCGAGAAGAACGTGATGAATGCAATAAGCGGAAGTCGCGTTTCGACTGTCGAATATCAATTCAAAGAGTGCCGCCAAACAATGAACAACGGTGCAACTGTTGAGCAAGCTAAAAAGTTCGTAACGGATCTTAAAGCGATGCTTATTGAAGACGCAGCAAAATTAGACAAAGGCGCATCTTCAAGCGCAAATCCATTTATGCAATTCATAACTAGCTCATTTGGTCAAGCTTTCGTGATTTTGCTTCGTGAAGGTTTGGAAGCGTTGCTAGTTGTTGCAGCAATTATTGCATACCTTGTTAAATCCGGTCACAAGAATATGGTGAAGTATATTTACTTAGGTATTGCGGCTGGAATTGTGGCATCTCTTGCTGTAGCTGCACTATTCGGCTTGCTATTTAATGGCTCTGGTCCGCAGCAGGAGATTACAGAAGGCGTTGTTGCATTGTTCGCAATGCTTATGCTGCTTTACACGAGTAATTGGATGATTTCTAGATCTTCAGTGCAAGCATGGAATAAGTATATTAGTGAGCAAACAACGGCAGCAGTTTCTAAGGGAAGCTTGGTTTCTTTAGCGTTATTGAGTTTCCTTGCGGTGTTCCGCGAAGGTGCCGAAACTGTAATCTTCTATCAAGCAATCTTTGCAGTTTCAAACGGAGCTGACTCTATGATTTGGGGAGGCTTCATTTCTGCTGCTGCAGTTCTTGTAGTGATATTCTTGCTGATTCGTTTCGCATCTGTGCGCATACCAATTCGCCCATTCTTTACTGGAACAAGTGCTCTTATGTCTGTTCTCGTAGTGATTTTTGCAGGCGGTGGTGTGCACGCGTTAATCGAGGGTGATGCTCTCGAAGGAATGTATATTCAAGGCTTGCCAACTAACGATTGGCTTGGGTTCTATCCGTATGTTGAGACGATTGTTGCTCAAATTGTGGCAGCAATTGTTGTGATTTCACTGCTTTGCGTATCTATTGCGCGAAGTCGTGGGAAACGCGCGATAGAAAATAAATAAGCAAAACAACAAATAACCAACTAATAAATAATTAATAAACAACCAATAACAACAATTAAATAAAAATAACTAACAACAAACACAGAAGGTTAGATATGAAGAATAATAAAATGATGGCAATTGCAGCTTTGGCTCTTGCTGGGCTGCTTGCGCTCGCTGGATGCGGTTCTAATGGCAATTCAGCTAAAACTGATGCTAAGTCACAAGCAACCGAGCAGAAGGCTGACGACAAGGCTGACGACAAGGGCGGTGATAAGGGCTTTGAGGAGGTTCCAGTTGGTCCTCACCAAGATCAGAACATTGGACCTCTTACTATTGGCGCTGTGTACTTCCAGCCAGTGGACATGGTTCCAGCTGGCATGGGCTTGAAGGCAAGCGAAGCAAGCTTCCACCTTGAAGCCGATATCCACGCTAACCAAAAAGGTACAAAGCTTGGCTACGGTAAGGGCGAGTTCATTCCAGATTTGACTGTGAATTATGAGATTGTCGATAAGGCAAGCGGCGAATCCGTTGGTAAGGGCACGTTTATGCAGATGAACGCTTCCGATGGTCCTCACTACGGTGCAAACGTTAAGCTTGACAAAGCTGGAAATTACAAGCTCGTGCTTTCTATTGAATCCCCAGAAAAGAAGGGTTGGATGCTTCACGTCGATCCTGCTACCGGCGTAACTGGTCGCTTCTGGACTGAGCCAATTAAGGCAACCTTCGACGATTGGAAGTACACTCCTCGTCAGTGGTAGTGATAGCTAGTTAATAATTAGCGATTAATTAATAATTTTAGTAAATAATAAGTAATAGCAAAGGAGGGAGTTATGCTCAGACTGTTTGTGGCAGTTATGCCTGGGCTGCTCCCTCTTGCGCTACTCACAATGGGATTAAGCACATCGCTTACTGTTGGCGAGGGGCGAGATAAGCCTCTGAGTGCACGTTGGAGATTGTATGGGCTGTCTGCAGGCACAGTCGCAGCTCTTATTTTTGCTATACTCCGCGCATCTGTGGTAATTAATCAGCGAAACTTTATTAATATGCCGGCGTTGTGTATTGCGGTTCCGCTTGATATTGCTGCAATTATTGTGGTTATTTTTTCACACAAAATAATAAAAAATTGGCGTAATTGCCCGCTTTTAATGCACATAAGTAACGCGATTGGTGCATGTTGCTTAGCGTTTACTGTGTTTTATGCTTTACCAGATGTTATTTTGCAACTTACTATTTTCGTAGATTCAAGCACTCCGCCTTTTACATCAGACATGTTACTTCGCGCGCTTGGTTTTGTGCTTGGCGTTATTGCTGCTATCTGCTTAAGTCTTATGGTGCGTTCTTTGCGCACTACGTCTAACGCTATTTGCTTCAAAATTGCTGTAGTTTTAAGCATGATTATTTTGCTAGTGCAGCACATAACTTCACTTTTGCAGATTATGCAAGGAAGCATTCTGCTTTATATGGATGACTTTTCTTTCAGCGTGCTTGTTTGGCTAATTAATAACGCTCCATTAATGATTATGGCGCAAATTAGCGTGTTCATGATTCCTGCTGCTGCGTCTGTAATAATCGGCTTTAAAACGGCTGTAGTTGGTGAAAATGCAGCAGAAATTCGCACGAAGCGAGCGTTTAAAAGGAAATCTCGAAAGTCTGCGCTCGCAGCTCTTTTGGCTGCTATCACAGTAATACTTACGCTTACTGTAGGCGTATCTATTATGAATATTAAACCAACTCTTACGCCTCCAGAACCGTATGAATTGCACGATGGTGTTGCAACTATTAATTACGTTCAAGTTTCAGATGGTCATTTGCATCGTTTCCAATACAAAGCAAAAGACGGCACTATTATGCGTTTTATAATCATTAAAAAGAATGGTGGAGCGTATGGCGTTGGATTGGATGCTTGCGAAAACTGCGGCGATGCAGGCTACTATGAAAAAGACGGTAAGATTATTTGCCGTAAGTGCGACGTAGCAATTAATTTGGCAACTATCGGTTTTAAAGGTGGTTGCAATCCGATTCCGTTCCCGTATAAGGCTGGGCATGGCAAAATCACAATTCATACTGCTGATTTAGACGTGCTCAGTTCGCATTTTAAGTAAGGGAGAGTTGCTATGTTTATGATGCGCATGGTTGCTCGATCTCTTGTGCGGCAATTGAAAAAGCGTGTGTTAATTGCGCTCGTAGTGTGCTTAAGCGCGTGCGTTAGCGTGTCAATGCTTAGCGTTGTGTATGACGTTGGAGACAAAATTAACGCAGAGCTGAGTTCATATGGTTCAAATATTGTGGTTCAGCCAAAATCTAGCGCTGTTGTAAATGATTTGTATGCTTCTCGAGAGCAGATTGATACTAATGGTTCTGAGAGTTTAAAGGCTGCGGAAAGCCACGAGTCTACTGCTTCGCTAAAAGAATCTGATGCTGCAAAAATAAAAATGATTTTCTGGGCGTTTAATATCACTAATTTTGCGCCGAAAATAATTGTTCATGCAAATCTTGAAGCGAAATCTTCTGGCGATTTGGTAGTGCCTATTATTGGAACTTGGTTTAATCGTAAGCTTGCGCTCGCTTCCGGGGAAACAACAGTTGTTGGTGTTAGAGGTTTGCGCTCTTGGTGGAAGATTAATGCAGGTCGTTGGGCAAAAGATAATAAATCTGAAGCAATGGTAGGTGCGCAGCTAGCTGAGCGTTTGCACTTAAAACTTGGCCAGCGTTTGCGTTTGATTCGTGACGGACGCGAGGTTTCGTTGCGCTTGGTTGGCGTATACGATTCTGGCGACGACGACAATAACGCAATCTACGCAGGTTCTAGCGATGCTCAAGGCCTTGCAAATAAGCCGAATAAGGTTGATTCGATTGAAGTAAAGGCGCTTACTACTCCTGAAAATGATTTAGCGCGAAAGGCTGCTAAAAATCCGGCAGCGCTAAGCCAGGAAGAGTGGGAAACTTGGTATTGCACGGCTTACCCGAGTTCGATTACTTACCAAATTGAGGAGGTAATTCCTGGAGCTGTTGCAAAGCAGGTTCGTCAAGTTGCGGCGTTGCAGGGTAACGTATTAAATAAGACGCGTGCTGTTATGGTTTTGATGACTGCGTTGAGTTTAATTGCTGCTGCTGTTGCTGTGGCGAATCTTATGGCTGCTTCAATTTCTGAGCGTTCTGGCGAGCTTGCATTGCTTAAGGCTTTGGGTGCACGTGATGGTGCTGTTGCTCGTCTTATGCTTATGGAAACTGCGGTTATTGCGTTTGGTGGAACGTTACTCGGCATGGCTTTGGGATTTGCGGTGGCGCAGATTATTGGTTTCACAGTGTTTGGCTCTTCGATTTTGTTCCGACCAATGGTATTTGTTCTAGTGTTCGTGCTGCTTGCGTTGACTGTGCTTGCGGCTGCAGGCTCGTCGATTCGTTCGATTTTGAGTGTGCGTCCTGCGGAGGTGCTTCATGGCAGGTAAATCTTATATGACTTCCAACAATTCTATGTTTATTACCATGCTATTTAGCGCGGTATTTCGTAGAAAATCGCGTGCTTTGATGGCTGTTATTGCAACGCTTGTTGGTGCTGCTACGCTGTTTTGTTTAGCTGCAATCTGCCTGGTTGTGCCTCAGCAAATGAGCGATGAAATGCGTGCTTATGGAGCGAATATTATCGTAACTCCAATTGAGGGTGAGTGGAAAAACGGTATTGATCGCGCGATGGTTTTGCACACAAACGATATGGTTCTTGCAAAAGGTGCTATGCGATCTGCTACATATCGTTACGAAAACGTGCGTATTAACGCAGCTCCGTATGTTTTAGCAGGAATAGACGTTCGTTCAGTAAAGTCGCTTAATAAGCATTGGAATGTAGACGGCTCTTGGCCTAGCAGTGGAAATGTTATGGTTGGGCGAGATGTAGCTCTTGCGATGGGCTTAAAAATAGGTTCTCGAATTGCGATTGCATATAGATCTTCGGATAATACTGCCGGCTCGCATAAGCCAGCAGAGAAGTCTGCAAATAAGTCTGCAAATAAGTCTACAAGTGAATCTGCAAATAAGTCTACAAATCAGTCTGCAGATAAGCCAGCAGAGAATCAAGCGCAAAATTCTTCTGCAAATTCTTCAGATCAGTCTGCGCAAAATTCATCTCAACAAAAGCTCGTTGAAGGCAGAGTCTCAACGGATATTATGGATACTCACGGCACAACTTTCCGCGTTTGTGGCATTTTGGATACAGGCGGTGCAGAGGATTCTATGCTATATGCGCTAAACGCAGATGTAAATTCTCTTACGGGAGTTAAGCGTGGAGCAGATGTAATTGCTTACTCGTCTTCTTCACCTAGCGTTGATGCGGTTGTGAGAAGTATTAACGACATGACTTCTATGCGCGTGCGCGCTCAGCAAGTTACTAAAGTTACTGCTGCTGACACTGGTATTATCACTATGCTTCGCAGCCTGTTCTGCATTGTATCGCTAGTTGTTCTAGTATTGATGATGGTTGGCGTGAGCACTACGATTTCTTCGATTGTGCAGCAGCGTCGAAATGAAATTGGTTTGCGCAAAGCTTTGGGTGCGAGCGCACGGAGTATTGGCGTGGAGTTTACTGCTGAAGCTGGAGTATATGGCTTCGTTGGCAGTATTGCTGGTACTGCGGTAGGGTATGTGTTTGCCCGTTTGCTTGCTGCAATGGTGTTCTCGAGAGATTTGGGCGTGAATTGGTGGCTAGTCGTGTTCTCTATTGTATTTAGCGTTGCTGCGTCTTGCGTTGCTGCTTTGCCGCCTGTTTTGCGTGCTTCAAAGATCGACCCTGCGATTGTGCTTCGAGAAGAATAGCTTTTAGAGTGATTTTAGAGTGATTAGTTAAGGATTTAATATGACAGAGAATATAGAACATAAGTTAGATAGCGCGGAGTCTAAGCCAAAAATGCTGTTGACGTTGGATCATATTTCCAAGATTTACGGATCTCTTCGAGCTGTTGACGATTTGTCGCTTACTGTGCCAGAAGGCGAGTGGCTTTCTATTGTTGGCTCCAGTGGTTCTGGCAAAACAACGTTAATGAACATTATTGGCTGCATGGATTCACCATCCAAAGGTTCCGTGTCTTTGCAAGGTCGCAAACTTGAGGATTTGAATGCCGGTCAACTCGCTGACGTTCGTAAAAACGTAATCGGTTTAGTTTTTCAAAAGTTTTATCTTGTTCCGCATTTAACGGCAGTTGAAAACGTGATGGTTGCGCAATACTATCATTCTGTTGTTGACGAAGCTCAAGCAATGGACGCTTTGGATCGCGTGGGCTTGAAGGATCGCGCTCACCATCTGCCAAGCCAGCTTTCTGGTGGCGAGCAGCAGCGTGTGTGCGTTGCTCGTGCGCTTATCAACTGCCCTAAGTTGCTTCTTGCGGATGAGCCGACTGGTAATTTGGACGAAAAAAATGAGCAGATTGTGCTCGATTTGTTTAAGCAGCTGCACAATCAAGGCACTACGATTATTGTTGTAACTCATGATTCTTTGGTAGCTCAATGCGCGGATCGCGAAATTATGCTCAACCACGGTGTGCTTGTTGGTGAGCGTTGGAATAACGAGGATGCTCGCAAAGCGTACGAGGCGATTGGCGGCAAGCCTGCATTTACGAGTGCTCACGTTGATGAAAGTGTTGTGGAAGCTTTGCAAGACCATGAGCCTACTAAGTCGCCTAAATTAGCGAATTTAGATGATTAGTTGCGCAAGGTTTTAAAATATACAAGATTTAAAGGCGATGATTTTATGGTTTCAGATAATATGTTTCACGATGTTTCATGCGACGATTTGAAATCCAAAAAAGTTACGAAAACCGTTGCTGCGCTTGCGATTGTAGCTGCATCGTCCGCTATGTTTTCTGCTTGCGGCGAGCCGAGCGCTGTGCCGATGAACGATGAGTTTGCTGGCAATTCTGGTCAAAGCGCGGATGATGGTGGTAATCCTTCTGGAAAGTACGATGCTGGTGCTCAGCAATCTAAATCTTCTGCGCAAAGTGAGGATTCTCAGAACCAGCAGAATCAGCCTAAAACAGACACTGGCAATTACAAAGATGGCGACTATAAAGTCAAAGCTACGTATGGTCCGGTTGCAGAAGACAGTTTTGATGTGCGCTTAAGCGTTGCAAATGGGGATGTTAGCGATGTGCAAATGACGCCTCATCCGTTTACGCCGATTTCAAGAGGCCATATGGATGCATTCTCAAAGGATATCCCTGGAAAAATCGTTGGAAAGCCGTTGAAAGATTTGCATATTTCGGTTGTTGCTGGAGCAAGTTGGACTAGCGATGCCTTCAACAAAGCACTTGATGTTGCTCGCCAAGAGGCTTCAATCGCATCCGCGCAATAAATGTACTCAAAACTTAATACTCAACGTAATGGTAGATTGCCAATAAGTCTTAAATCTTTACAAATCGCTTTCATCAATAGGGTGACCTTGTGGACGCTTTATTACTCGCCACAAAATCACCAATGTTAAGACGCCATTTGCAATTCCGTAGTAATAAATCCAAGGAACGTGAATAAGCCCACAAATAAAGCATGAAATAATATTTGTTAAATTATTTGAGTAATTGTTAAGTATTTGCTTATTTTGTGATTCGACTTTTTTGCGTTCTTGCGTAAGAGCCATGCTTTCTTTGTTGCTGTCTATGCTCTTAACGTCACTACTTATATCGCTAGAGTTAGTGCTATCGAGCTCTGCAGTATTATTTGCTTCATTTGCATTAGTTGCGTTACTTGTGTTTTTTCCTTCAAGAACACTTTTGCGCAAGAAAAAATATGCATAAGAATACAATGCAACAGAAAGAAGTCCTAGAACAAGCCACAAAACGAAGAAGCCAAAGCTACGCATAAAAGCAGCTGTTGAGGCAAGCGCCATCGCAGCTACTTCTGCGGAGTGCAATACTACTAGTCGTTTTGTCATATAATCCTGCTGCAATCAATATTGAAAATGAATTTTCAACGCAACTAAAAGCTGCATATTGTTACTTATTATAATCACATTTGACTTACATGCATTACTTGTAATCATTTATTACTACACGATTTGCCCTACTTTGCGCATGCTTATAAAGTAGAATATAAGAAAAGTAGCATAAGATTGCAAGAAAGCCATTATGCAAAAAACGTATGCAATAGTAGATAACGACCCACTAGTTTTAGCGGTTATGCGAAACGTGCTCAGCAAGCTTTTGCCAAGCGAGTACGTGTGCAAATGGTGCGTAAAATCAGGCGTGCAAGCTTTGAAATATTGCCAAGTAACAAAAACGACTCCGGATTATATTTTGATTGATATGTCAATGAAAGACATGTCTGGAGTAGAGGTAATACGCGCAATTCGCGAGAAAAACAATAACATTATTTTAATTGGTATGACTTCGTATGACTGTAGATCCTACGCTTCGTCAGTAGCGCAAGTTGGTGGGCAGGCAATGGTTGCTAAAGACAATTTCAAAGGACTAGCAGAAGCTTTGCAATATTGCGATAATCAGAAGGTGTATGGCTGCCGATGTGTTAGAGATGTTGCTTACGATTTTGCTACTCCGCAAGAATCTTTTATTAGGCTTTCTAAATCAAGGTCGCGTAGCGTTTTGCCGCCTCAAGAACTAAAAATCATGGATCTGCTCTCTAAAGGTTGCACAACAAATCAGATTGCGGCTCAACTTGGTCTTATGCCAAACACTATTAACACGCATATTCATAGGATTTACAAAAAATTGCATGTTTCTAACCGAGTGCAAGCAATATCCGCGTTTGCTGCAATGCAAAATCGTGAGCAAACTAGCAATCTGCAATATTTTAATAATTCGCTTCAGAATCATCCGAATCCTTCTCAAGAAACGGATAACGCATGTTAATGAAAACATTTTCGCGCGTTATTGAGTTGGTTAAAAGCTGGAAAATTCAGCGAACTTTATTCATAATATTGGCGATTCTTGTAGTGTCAATGGATGTGCAATCGTGCAATACAGCTGGGCTGTGGCATAACCCGCAGCAATCTGCGTGTCAATACGTTTGGATGTTTGCAATATTTCTTTTGATTGCTTTTCCGCGTCAAGTATCACTCGTAACTCCGATTTTGTATTGCGTAACGTTAGCAGTACCAGGTGTAAATGCAACTTGCGTGCTTTTTGCGCTGATTGCTAGCATGTTTGTTGCAGGCTTTTATGATTCGTGGAAGTATTTGCTTTGTGCGTACATAGTTTCGCTGAATATTATGTACTTTGCAAAAATTGCGTACATTTCGCTTACTTTTCCTTGTTTTATTCTTATTTCCATGATTTGTGGTTACGTTTTGCGCAAATATTTGAACATGTTGGAAGAAAATAATCGCGCAAAAATGGATATTGTACGGAGTAAGTTCCAGTCTTATATTGCGTCGGTTGCGTTGCAATTGCATGACGATGTGAACAATGAGATTACGGATATTACACTGCTTGCAACGGATGCTTTATATGCTAAGAACAATGAACATACAAAAGAATCGTTAGAGCAGATTATTGAACATTCGCGTAATGCACTTTCCAAAGCGAGACTTGTTATCAGCCTGCTTGAGCAAACTGAACAAAAGTATGATGATTCTTTAGATTCAAATATTGCTAGTACGCAGTTTGTTTATAGTTCTAATAGCAATGATTGCATGAATTTGGCTGATTTCTTATGCAATATTCGTGCGCGTTTACAGGCTGAACGGCAAATTTGTGAGCAGCTTGGGTACTATGGTTCTCTAACAGTGGTTGATAAAAGTTCGGGGAGTGGTGATTTTGCTGCATCTGCAACTGTTAGTACTGAAAAAGCTCAATGTGCTATTCGCATGTGCAGTGAGTTGCTTACTAATATTCGTAAGCATTGCAGTACTAGCGTTGACTTTTCTATGAACGTTACTGTTGATGAGCGAGAATGCAAAATAATGTGTATGAATTCGTTGTCGAATAAGTTTGGTGGAAGACTTGTTTTTGGCAAAGGACTACTATTCCACAAAAAATCCGTGGAACGTTTAGGTGGATCTTTAAACGCGCAAAAAGATGATGATGCATGGTTGGTCAATGTTGTTATTCCGCTAAACTAGTATCAATCAGACTCTCGCTTTATCGTGGTTAATTTACGCTACCTGTCCTCTTCAAGACCAGCAGTGAATTTTTCTGCTAAGATGTGAAAGCCTTCTAAATATTCTTCATAACCATCGGCAATAATCGCATCGTCATGAACTACAAACTTATTATTTTCTAACACTACATACTTGGTAAAGAATTGCTCAAGCTCTGTAGCCAATTTATCAAAATCTTCTTCAGAAAGATTATCGTCATCGTTACTAATATTTGCTGCAGCAGATGGATTCCAATTTTTTACTCCAAAATCTTGACTCATGACATTCCTTCTTCTTAATGTAATCTATGAATATTGCATATTAGCATCTTAGACAGCAACCGAAAAGTTACTGATAAATAAAAACAACCAAATAGGATTAAAATCTACCGTAATATAACTTAGAAAATATGAAATAGAAGATTAGCGAAGTGCTGTGTGCATTTCGCTAATCGTCATGAAATAAATTGTTCAATAACGATTATCAGGTATAAAGGCACGTGCAAAAGCAACAATAAGTGTAAAAACAAATGTTTCAATCCACCTATTTGGAGATGAAATGTAAGCAATTGTATTGCCACTAAATATTGCAAAAATTCCAAGCAAGCCAATAAATGTTAACGGCATATAAGTAGCTTCTCGTTTGATAAGTCGCTTAAAATAAGCCAAGATTTGCTTTTTCATAATGATTTACCTACCACTGGTTGCGACACATTGTCACTGTTGTAACTATTGCAGCTACTGTCTTTGCTAAGCACTTCACCGCATAACTCCTTTATTTAAAACGCTATTTTGCTGCGCAAATAAATTGTGCAATGGCTCTCAGTGTAATAAAAAATACTGTCATGTAATCAGCTGTAACTATTTTTAGCGACACAGTAAAATTGGCAATACTTGTAATTGTTATTTTTGGCTCAGTAGAAATTTTATGCTGCAAAAATCAACCCAAACACATACGTTATAGTGGCAGAAATTGCAAAATTAGCAAAAACTGTCACGATAACTGATATGATTGTTTACTTATATTGCAAAACTGTATCCTACAGGATAAAATACTTTTATGGAGATACTTAAAACAGATGAGTATCGCAATTGGATGAAAAACTTCGCGATACTCAATCTAAAGCTCGAATTAACGCGAGACTGAGATTATGCGAAATTGCAGGTAAGCCAGTAGGTGATTTACATCCAGTTTGCAATGGTATTAGTGAACTGCGTTTCACTTTTGGACCAGGGTATCGTGTGTATTTTGCACAAAAAGGCTTAAAACTAATGCTATTACTTGCTGGTGGAGATAAAAGTAGTCAAAGTAAAGATATTAAGCAAGCGAAGATACTTCTCGCACAATTAATTGAGGAGAAAAAATGGTAAATATAAGTAAATGGGATGCGAGTGAGTATCTTGAGGACGATGATGATGTTATTGCGTATCTCAATGCTGCAGCAGAACTTAACGATCCTCGCTTGTTGCAAGCTGCTATAGGCGATATTGCAAAAGCTCGAGGCATGAAAGAGATTGCTCAAAAAGCTGAGGTTGGAAGGGAAAGCCTTTACAAAAGCCTAAGACGAGATGGCAATCCTAGCTTTCAAACTATTGCGAAAGTTGTTCGAGCGTTAGGTGGACGCATTGCAATAGAACCAGCAAATGCGTGACATACCAAGTTATCGTGGCAGTTTTGCTAATTTTGCAATTTTTGCCACGATAACTCGTATAGCATAGCGACTGTGCAATTAAAGTTATGCGATACAGTCGCGTAATCAGTTAAAAAATATTGCCTGTTCATCAACGATATTGATGAACAGGCAATATTTTCAAGACAACAAAATTTGGAAACTAATCTAAGTTATATTGCTAAATCGTTTACTATTTTGCTACGTCAAGAACTACTAAACGTTGTCCGCCATAAGTTCTGGCATCGAGACAAGTTTGAATAAAGTAAGCAGATTTAGGGAATTGCTCAACGTACTCTTTGAATACTTTTAGCAACTTATCCGAGCTTCCGCCACCCTCAAAGTCTTTATAATCCGCCACTTTGTAATCTTTGCCGTTTAATTTAACTGGCATGCCTTTTTGGAGTTTCTTTAATAAGATGCCTGAACTGTTCAAACGGTCTACAACCATATAATGGCCAGTGTTAACCTGGAACCAGTCGTCTTGAAGAGTCCAGTGATAGAAAGCATCTTTAACGTAAGCCAACTGATCAGGATAAGCGTCCCAAATAACGCGTTTAGTTTCACCTAGGGCTTCCAAAGTCCCTTCTTGTCCCTTTACAAAAGCTTCGGCGATTTTCTCTTTTGAGGCTTTTTTGATTGGTTTTGAATGTTTTTTGGTAGAATGACGGCTTATTTTTGTTGGTACTGGTTTGTTTGCTTCGGAGTTACCGCAGGCTGCTAGCCCCACTAGCGAGCTGAAGAGCACTACAACACAAAGTAATTTTTTATAAGTCATTTTCCCCATAAATGGATTTCTTTCTTCTTGTAGATGCGTCTAACGGATGTTAGTCATCTTTATAAACTTGAACTCCAACTTTAGTGCCTGCTCAGTTCAGTTCAAAAATCTTGGTTTGAACGTGAGTAGGAAGTGATAATCGCTGCCGATTTTTGCATAAACGAATCAACAAGACCAGTTCCTTTTCACATAGTGTACCATAAAGGCTGAGTGACCTGTGTTGCTTTCTGACTTTTTAGCTTTTTATATAGACTCTATTTAGCTGCAATAATTAACCTAACTAAATTAAAATTGGTTAACTAATTAAATTAATTAGTTAACCAATCAGTTAGTTATTCAGTTATTCAGCAAATCAGTTAGTAAATCAACTATTTGATTAGAAATCCCAATCATCGTCGTCGGTTTCAACTGACTTTCCCATAATGTAGCTGGAACCAGAGCCGGAGAAGAAGTCGTGATTTTCGTCGGCTGCAGGAGAAAGAGCAGCGAGAATTTCTGGGCTTACGTGAGTTTCTTCTTCGCTGTACTTAGCAGGGTAGCCAAGGTTCATTAAAGCTTTGTTAGCGTTGTAACGCACGAAGTCAAAAACGTCATCGTGGAAGTCAAATCCTTCATAAATCTGACCAGAATACTCAACTTCCAGATCATACAAAGTGTCGAGCAAGTTCATAGTGAACTTTTCAAGATTCTTCTTATCGTTCTCGCTTCTAAGCTCCAAACCGCGCTGGAACTTGTAGCCCGAATAATAGCCGTGAATTGCCTTATCGCGCAAAATCAAGCGAATCATATCGGCAGTGTTCATCATCTTGCCGCGAGAAGCAAAGTAAAGCGGAAGATAGAATCCCGCGTAAAGAAGCAACGAAGAAAGCATAGTTGCAGCAATCTTGCGCTTAAGCGGATCTTCGCTCTCATACTCGCAAAGCACAGTGGTGACGCGCTGCTGCAAAACGTCGTTGCCAACAGCCCAACGATAAGCTTCGTCAATCTCTTCGCTAGAGCAAAGAGTAGAGAAAATAGAGGAGTAGGAGCGAGCGTGAATCGACTGCATAAAAGCAATATTCGTGTAAATAGCCTGCTCGTGCTCCGTGCGAGCGTGCTCAATCTGGCAAAGCTCGCCAATAGTTGCCTGGCTGGTATCAAGCAAAGTCAAGCCTGTAAAAACGCGAGTAGTGGTCTTGCGCTCAAGATCGGTGAGGGAACGCCAAGAAGGAATATCGTTGCTCAGCGGAACCTTTTCTGGAAGCCAGAAGTTAGCAATAAGGCGATTCCAAACGTCCAAATCCTTGTCGTCAACAATATTATTCCAATTAACTGGGCGTACGCGCGATCCGTGATGGTAGCGGTACT
Source organism: Gardnerella sp. DNF01151 (assembly GCF_049244235.1). NCBI lineage: Bacteria > Bacillati > Actinomycetota > Actinomycetes > Bifidobacteriales > Bifidobacteriaceae > Gardnerella > Gardnerella sp. DNF01151. Next base: position 248,720 of record NZ_CP058389.1, read on the forward strand.
GAGATGGTGTGATAGAAGCTGCCATCATAGCGTCATCTGCGATTACGCGATTTGTGCCGAAAGGCTTATCGAGGCTACTTCTAAGCTCGGTTGGGCTGAGTTCTGTCATTATTACTCCTGATTCTGTGTTTACGTTTTATAAAATTTTTAAGTTTTTGATTTGGCGTGCGAAAAATTCACAGCGTTACGACTTACAGCGTGCAGCTTACGCAACCTTCGATTTCCGTACCTTCCAAAGCCTTCTGGCGAATACGAATGTAGTAAAGAGTCTTAATGCCCTTACGCCATGCGTAAATCTGAGCCTTGTTCAAATCGCGAGTAGTCGTAGTGTCTGGGAAGAACAAAGTAAGCGACAATCCTTGATCCACATGCTGAGTTGCTTCGGCATAAGTGTCAATAATTGCCTTCCAGCCAATCTCATAGGCGTCCTTAAAGTACTGCATATTGTCGTTCGTCATGTATGCAGCAGGGTAGTAGACGCGTCCAACCTTGCCTTCTTTGCGAATCTCAATGCGAGAAGCAATCGGGTGGATTGAACTTGTGGAATGGTTGATGTACGAGATTGAGCCAGTTGGAGGAACAGCTTGCAAATACTCGTTGTAAATGCCATCGCTCAAAATCTCGTCGCGCAACTGCTCCCAATCGCTGACGGTTGGAATCGCAACGTTAAAACGGGCAAACAAATCGCGAACTTTTTGAGTTTTAGGCTCAAGCGAGCGGCTGCCATCTGTGTACTTATCGAAGTAGTTGCCTTTTCCTGCAGGCTTAGCGTAAGCGCTCGTCTTAAAGTTTGCAAAAGCGTGGCCGCGCTCTACAGCCAAAGCGTGAGAAGCCTTATAAGCGTGGTAAGCAACCGTCATAAAGTACATGTCTGTAAAGTCAAGAGCTTCCTCGCTTCCGTACTGCATGTGTTCACGCGCAAGGAAACCGTGCAAATTCATTTGACCCAAGCCAATAGCGTGACCTTCCGCGTTACCGCGACGAATCGAAGGCACAGAATCAATAGAAGTATGCTCCGAAACAGAAGTGAGCGCACGCACAGCCAAATCAACGCTTGTGCCCAAGTCGCCATCCATTGTCTTAGCAATATTAAGAGAGCCAAGATTGCAAGAAATATCGCGACCGACGTGGCTATAAGACAAGTCGGCGTTATAAGTGCTTGCTTCCTGAGTTTGCAAAATCTCTGAGCACAAGTTGCTCATAGTAATGCGACCCTCAATAGGATTCGTGCGATTCACAGTATCCTCAAACAAAATGTAAGGATAGCCAGACTCGAACTGAATTTCTGCAATCGTCATAAAGAATTCGCGAGCGTCGATGTACTTCTTGTGAATACGAGGATTTGCAACCATCTCATCGTAATGCTCGGTAACAGAAATATCTGCAAAAGGCTTGCCATATTCGCGCTCAACATCGTAAGGACTAAACAAAGCCATCTTTTCCTTACGCTTAGCAAGCTCGAAAGTAATATCTGGAATCACAACACCCAAAGAAAGCGACTTAATGCGAATCTTCTCGTCTGCGTTCTCGCGCTTAGTATCGAGGAAACGCATAATATCTGGGTGATGCGCGCTAATATACACTGCACCTGCACCCTGTCGAGCGCCAAGCTGATTAGCGTAAGAGAATGAATCTTCCAAAAGCTTCATAACAGGCACAACGCCACTCGACTGATTCTCGATTCGCTTAATAGGAGCGCCAAGTTCGCGCAAATTCGTAAGAAGCAGAGCCACGCCGCCGCCGCGCTTAGAAAGCTGCAAAGCAGAATTAATTCCGCGCGCAATAGACTCCATGTTATCTTCCAAACGCACGAGGAAGCAGCTCACAGCTTCGCCGCGCTGAGCTTTACCAAGATTCAAGAACGTTGGGGTGGCTGGCTGGAAGCGGCCTGCAAGCATTTCGTCTAAGTAGTTGGTCGCTGCTTTTTCGTCACCATCTGCAAGTTCCAATGCAACAGCAGCTGCGCGCTGAGCGAAGTTTTCCAAATACTGCTTGCCGTCGAAAGTCTTCAAAGCGTAAGAAGTGTAGAACTTAAAAGCACCCAAGAATGTGCCAAAAGTGTGGTGTGCGGCTTCCGCATGCTCGTAGAATTTATCGAGAAATTCATCGCTGTATTTGTTGAATACGTTACCGTTGTAGTAATAGTTGTCAATCAAATAGTTCAAGCGCTCGCGAGTTGAAGCAAACTTCATGCTATGTTCTTGCACGTAACCCGAAACGTAAAGCTTTTCTGCTTCTTGATCTTTATCAAACTGAATGCCTTTTTCTGGGTCAAAAAGACCGAGCATAGCGTTAAGAACGTGGTAGTCGCGGCTGTTGCGGATGCGCTCTGCTGTTGTACTGGCAGTTGCGCTTGCAGAATCAGTGTGATCAAGATTAAGCGAAGTAGATTCGCTCATCGGATCCGTGCTATTCATGGGGTTTGTTCCTTTCTTCATGCGTTATTTTTGCTTTTTTAAACGCTTTTTGTTTTGTTTCTTTTACTTATTTCGTTTGTTTTGTTTATTTTGTTTCTTCTGTTTCTTTGAGTTGTTTTAAAAATCTCGGTATGCCCTGCGCTACTTTTTCTATATCTTCTGCAGTTCCCGTAAGTTCAAACGAGTACATATTTGGGATTCCACACTTTCCTGCAATTTGATCACCTGCAGCGCAATATGCTTCTCCAAAATTCGTATTTCCGGAAGAAATTACTCCGCGAATAAACGAACGATTTTCGCGATTATTTAAGAATTTGCGAACTTGCATCGGTATTGCTTTCGCAATATTTCCACCGCCGTAAGTTGGAACAATCAAAACATACGGTTCGCGCACGTTTAATTCCGGTTCTTTAGGACGAAGCGGTATGCGATATACGTTCACGTTATTGCTTGGAAAATCGCAATTTTGCACAAATCTTAACGTATTTTCGGAAACTGAGGAAAAGTAGACTACAGCTCCGATTGATTCACCTTGTGCGCTAGATTCTGGTTCGCTTTGTTGTGTTATATTTTCTTGCTCACACATTTCTTATGCTTCTTTTGCTGCCTCTGCGGAAGTTCCAAGTTTATCCGCAATTTGCGCAATTAAATCTGGACGGTACCCACTCCAGGATGCGTCGGGAGCAATGACTACTGGAGCTTGACGGTATCCTGCATTTTTTAACTGTTCGAGTGATTCGGGGCTTTTTGACAAGTCTACAGTTTCGAAGTTCACGCCAAGTTTTGTGAACTGTCGCTTAGTTGCATCACACTGTGGGCAATGAGGTTTAGTAAACACTGTGATAGTCATTTCAATCTCCTCTGGTGATGGGGAATTTTGCAATTCCGTGTTGTATCGACAAAAGCCAAGTAGTTAGCTTACTCTGAATAAGCACTATTTATAGTGGTGTGTCGACTGTGTAAACACTATATATAGTTATTATTAAAATAGCTAAAAATAGCGTGTTTGTAAGCGTGTCGTGTTTTATGAAGTAAATATGAGCTTAGTTTTAACGATTAAAAATGTAATTTATTTCACAAAATTTATATTTAAAACTACTTAACTTGCACATTGTTAAGCCTTGTGCATATCCGCCTATAAAATTATTAAGTGCGTTTCTTGAAGGGGCGTAACGCAAAATAAAAAATTGTGTATTTTGTAGATAATGCAGATTGCTTGGGTGCGCAAAGCATGCGTGCAAATAACAAAACAAGTACAAGATAAGAGGTGTCATTATGACTCAAGCTCAGGCAAATATTGGTGTTGTTGGTTTGGCTGCCATGGGTTCGAATTTAGCGCGTAATCTTGCGCATCATGGAAATACAGTAGCTGTTTACAATCGTCATTATTCGCGCACTGAAACTTTAATGAATGAGCATGGCAGTGAAGGTGCTTTTGTGCCTTCAAAAACTGTTGAAGAATTTGTGGCTTCTCTCAAGCGTCCGCGCACCGCAATCATTATGGTAAAAGCTGGTGCTCCTACGGATGCTGTTATTGAAGAACTTGCAAATGCTATGGAGCCTGGAGATATTATCGTCGACGGCGGAAACTCTTATTTTGAAGATACGATTCGCAGAGAGCGTGACATTCGCGCGCGTGGTCTTCATTACGTTGGTTGCGGTGTTTCTGGTGGCGAAGAAGGTGCTTTGCGAGGTCCTTCGATGATGCCTGGTGGCACTGAGGAATCTTGGAAGACTCTTGGTCCTATTTTGAAGTCTATTGCTGCTGTTGCTGAAGGTGAGCCTTGCGTAACGCATATTGGTACCGATGGTGCTGGTCACTTTGTGAAGATGGTTCACAATGGCATCGAGTACTCGGATATGCAGCTTATTGCCGAAAGCTACGATTTAATGCTTCGCGGTTTGGGTATGAAGTCCGACGAAATCGCGGATGTGTTTAGCGAGTGGAATAAGGGCGAGCTTGATTCTTATTTGATTGAGATTACTGCGGATGTGCTTCGCCAGAAGGATGCTAAGACTGGTAAGCCTTTGGTTGAGATGATGGTGGATCATGCTGGCATGAAGGGCACTGGTACTTGGACTGTACAATCTGCGCTTTCGCTTGGCATACCAGTTACGGGTATCGCTGAAGCCGTGTTTGCTCGCGGACTTTCCAGTCAGGTTGCTTTGCGAGAAGCTGCCGAAAGTCAAGGTTTGACTGGTCCGGATGTGCATTTTGATTTGAATGATGCTGAGCGTAAGGCGTTTATTGAGGATATTCGTCAAGCTTTGTACGCTTCTAAGATTGTTTCTTATGCTCAGGGCTTCGATGAGATTGCGGCTGCTGCAATTGAGCATGATTGGAAGATTGATCAGGCTGCAGTTGCTCGCATTTGGCGAGGCGGCTGCATTATTCGCGCTCAGTTCTTGAACCGCGTTTCCGAGGCTTTTGAGTCCGGTGAAGCAAGCGTTTCTTTGCTTTTTGCACCGTACTTTAAGGCTGCTATTGAGAAGTCTCAGGCTGCTTGGCGTCGTGTTATTGCGCGTGCGGTGGAGCATGGTGTGCCTGTGCCAGCATTCTCTAGCTTGCTTGCATACTACGATGGTTTGCGTTCTAAGCGTTTGCCGGCTTCGCTTATTCAGGCTCAGCGTGATTTCTTCGGTGCTCATACTTACGGTCGTATTGACGAGCCAGGCGTATTCCACACTTTGTGGGCAGATCCTAATCGCCCAGAAGTAAAGCAAGATTAGTGCATGTAAAAGTGTATATATAAAATTTAAAATGTCAATTATGTAAAAAGCGTCACATGCGTTGTTATTCTGCATGCGACGCTTTCTTTTTACAATACAGAAGCCATGTAGTACGGTAGGTAAAGCAGTTTGCCTTCGCGCTTAATTTCTCCGTGGTGAAGCACGATTCCTTCGCTGCTGGTTTTACTAAAAGCTTCCATAAAGTTTGTAATTGACTTTACATTTTTACTGCTGCCAGATTTTACTTCTATCGGAATAATCTTGTTATTTTTTCTTAAGAGAAAATCTATTTCCATTACTGTCTTTTTGGTATTGGTATTTGTTTTTTTGTAAAAATACGCGTTGTGTCCATTTGCTTTTAGGCACTGTGAGACAATATTTTCTATTATCATTCCTTCATTAATGTGTAATTTGTCTAGCAGAATTGCCTTATAAAGTTCGTTTTCTAGGTAAGGCTTATCTTTGTATGCTAACGAAGTTAAGAGTCCTGTATCCATCATGTAGCATTTGAAAGAAGGATTGATAGTAGATAGATTCAAAGCTACACTCGGATCTTCAACGCTGTTTGCAATGTTTACTATCATCGCTTCTTCAAGCCAGCGTATTGGATCCCTATACTCTTTAATGCGCGCGTTGGAATCTACGTGAGATAGCATGTAACGTTTGTCATGTTTGGAAAGCTCTGCTGGAATTCTATCGAAAAAATTAGTTACGTAACTAGGGTTTTCTTCTTCCTGGTCTTGCATATCTTGCTTATAAAGATTGATTATTTGTTGTTTAGCAAAGTCAACCTTCGCAAAATCTTTTGTATCAACATATGCTTGAACAGCTTGTGGCATTCCTCCAGCCAACATGTACTCTCTAAAAGACTTCATTATGCTCTGGTGCATACTGCCCATAGGTTTAAGTGATTCAAAGTGATCTTTAATAGTAGGGAAAATCATGTTGTTATTGTTCGCTAATAAATACTCTTCATAGTCAAGTGGAAGTACTTCTAGCGTGTACTCTTCTGAGGGTATGAGAATATCCTTGCTTTTCTTTGTAATAGAAGCAAGTGAGCCTGTTTCAATGTAATCATAGCGAGCGTCTTCAAGCAGAGTTTTTATTGCTTGCCGAGCTTGCGGAAATAGTTGTATTTCGTCAAGTATTATAAGAGATTCTCGCTTATAAAGTCTGGTATTATAAGCTAACTGTATTGTGTTAAATAGAGTATCTAAATCTCTTAGACTGTTTATAAAAAGTTGCTTAATGTCTTCTTCGGTTTGATCGAAACGAATAAGAATATAAGACTTATACTCTTCTTTGCCAAGTTTTTCAGCTAATGTTGTTTTGCCAACTCGTCTTGCTCCTTTAAGAAAAAGCGCATAATTTGGCGCATATTCATGCTTCCATTTCAGCATTTCTTTGTATATTTTTCTATCAAACATGCGATTTTTGTGCTCTTTCTTTTATTACAAATTTGTGCTTGATTTGTTCAAGTGTTGCCGAGTGCGGTTTTCCTTGTAATTTCAACGGTTTTATAAAGATTTTCCCAAATGCGACATATTTTGTCAAGCAGATTTTCCCAAATGCGCCATGTTTTTAGGGGTCGATTTTCCCAAATGCGCCATGTTTTGAACACGCTATTTTCGCATTTGCGCCAATTTGTGTAGCGCATTTAATCTTTGACTTGCTGAATATTATGCATATTGCTAGAAAACTATGCAGTTATTCAATAGCAGCTTGCAAAGTTTCTGCGGTGGTTAGCCAAGAGATTTCGTCTGTTCCGTTTGCAAAAGACGCAGGATATTCAGGATTATTAGCTCCCGAAAGTGAATTCATTAAAGCAGCGCCCTTTTCTGCTCCGGCAGTCAAAAACCAAGTGCAGTGACTGTGAGCTAATACAGGAACAGTAAGAGTTAAGCGCATAGGCGGCAACTTAGGGGAGTGATTTACTCCAACAACAATGCGATCGCGATTATTAACCTGCGGTAATCCTGGGAAAAGTGAAGCCATATGCGCATCCGGCCCCATACCGAGAATTGCTAAATCAAACACTGGCTCTTTGCCAAGTATGCTCACAATTTCTTCCTCATAGTCGCGCGCTGCAGCATCTAAAATAGCGTCATTTTCAGCGTCGCTGGCTGCTGCAATTTCCTCCGCATTACGCTCATCTGCAGGCATTTCGTGAATATGAGATTCTGCCAAAGCTTTGTTAGAAGTAAGTAAGTTAAGAAACATTTCGCGAGCCTTGCGTGCATTGCGATCCTCGCTATCATAAGCTACGAAACGCTCATCTGCCCACCAAATATGCACTAAATTCCAATTAATTGCTGGTAAAAGTGGATTGCTAGCAAGCATTTGGAACATGCGTATTGAATCTGTGCCACCAGTAAGAAGTAAATGGAATGGTTTATTGAGATTTTGCACATCATTCTGTGATTCCATAATAAGAGTCACCAAGCGTTGGGCTGCAACAGCTGCAAGCACATCGCGATTATCGTATCCGTAAATACTTGCGTTATGCGCAAAAGTAACTTCATTATTTGTCATAGTTGTTCCTTTTATGCCATTGAAAATGTTTCACGAATTGTTTCACGTAATGATTCACGCATTTTCTGCAGGATTATCTCGCACCAACTGCGCGTAAATTTCGTCAGGATCAATGCGTCGCAATTCTTCGCTTAAGCAATCATCCAGAGTGCGAATAGGAAGCGCAATAGGTTGTGCAGCCTGTCCAGGCAGACTAATCAAAGCTTGATCTCCGCCAGCAGGGCGAGTGAGTGACAATGTGCCATCCTCGCGTTCTAAAGTTACGGAAGTAATAGCTTGAGCTTCAGGATTTTCAACTATTTCTACAGGAACATGCAAGCTACTCTTAAGCCAAGCTGCCAGTAAGTGCAAAGATACGTAATGAGTAGGACCCACAATCTTCGCGCTAAGAATAGGCAAATGTGGAGGTTGATCGAGCATAGAAGCAAGTAACGCGCGCCAAGGAGTTAAACGCGTCCAAGACAAATCTGCATCTTGCGGAGACCAGTTTTTGCGCAAGTTTTGCACAGTTTTAAGAGTATCGTCTGCTCGCTGTGCGTCAGTAATTCTGCTACTTGCCATAGCTCCAAGCAAATCGTGAGCAGGATCTTCAGGAGCGTTTGTTGGCCACCATGCAACAATCGGCGCATCTGGCACGAGTAGTGGAATAACAAGCGTATCCGGATGACGAACTAAACCGTTGTGCGGATACAAAATAATAATTTCACCAGCTCCAGCATCTGCGCCAAAACGCACTTGAGCATCAAGATTTGGCACAACTTCACCGCGCTCAGCAGCGTGTTCGCTAGACCAATCTCGAACCATTGCAATAACTCGGCAAGGATGCTCGCGACTAGCTGCGTTTGCTGCATCAAGTGCATGCTCTAATTCTTTAAGAGTTGTATCAATAAGCAAAGTGAGCACTCGACCAGTAGCGGATTCGCCGCGCTCTTCGTGCAATTCGTCGATTTTTGCTGCAATTTTGCTTGTATTGGTATCAGGAAGGTTGATAATCATGGCAATCTCCAATGGCGATTATCTCGAGCAAGCATAGCATCAGCTTCTGCTGGACCCCACGTTCCAGCGCGATACGGTTGCGGTTGTGTGCCAAGCGAACTCCAGAATTCCTCAATAGGGTCAAGAATTTTCCAACTTAAATCTACTTCTTGCGTAGTTGGGAATAGCGGTGGTTCGCCAAGAAGTACGTCAAGAATTAATCGCTCGTAAGCTTCAGGGGAACTTTCAGTAAAAGAGCGTCCGTAACTAAAGTCCATAGAAACGTCTCGAACTTCCATAGCTGTGCCGCCAGGAACTTTTGCGCCGAAACGCATAGTAACGCCCTCATCCGGCTGAACTCGAATCACAATAGCGTTACTGCCAAGTTCGCGCACAGCAGTAGACTCAAACGGCAAATGCGGAGCGCGCTTAAAAATAACAGCAATTTCCGTAACGCGCTTGCCTAAACGTTTTCCGGTTCGCAAGTAGAACGGAACTCCAGCCCAACGGCGAGTATCAACGTCAAGTCGCACTGCAGCGTACGTTTCAGTAGTGCTTTGAGGATCAATGCCTTGTTCTTCCAAGTATCCAACAGCTTTGTAAGAGCCCTGCCATCCTGCTGCATACTGTCCTCGAGCAGTGTTGGCAGCCAAGTCTTGAGGTAGTCGGATTGCAGATAATACTTTTGTTTTTTCAGCAGTCAAATCGCTAGCGCGGAAGCTTACAGGCTCTTCCATAGCAGTAAGAGCCATAAGTTGAAGCAAATGGTTCTGAATCACGTCACGAGCAGCACCGATTCCGTCGTAGTATCCGGCTCTTCCGCCAATGCCAATATCTTCAGCCATCGTAATTTGCACGTGATCGACGTAATTTGCGTTCCAGATCGGCTCGTACATTGCGTTAGCAAAGCGGAAAGCCAGCAAGTTTTGCACAGTTTCCTTGCCTAAATAATGGTCAATTCGGAATACAGAATTAGGATCAAAAACTTCAGAAACGACGCGATCCAATTCTCGTGCGCTTGCTAAATCGTGGCCAAAAGGTTTTTCAATAATTACGCGTCGCCAAGCATGCTCAGAAGAGTGCGAAAGACCTGATGCTGCAAGCTGTTGGGCAACAACTGGGAAGCTGGAAGGCGGAATAGACATGTAAAAAGCGTGATTTCCGCGAGTACCTCTGTCTCGATCAAGTTCGTTCACTGTTTTGCTTAAACGCTCAAACGCGGACGCATCGTCAAAGGTGCCGCGTACGAAACGTATGCCTTTAGCGAGATTAATCCAAGTTGACTCACGAAATGGCGTTCTGCAATGCTGCTCAATATTTTCGCGCACAAAGTTTACGAAATGTTCATCCGTCCAATCGCGTCTCGCAAAACCAGTTAAACCAAATCCTGGAGGCAAAAGCCCGCGATTAGCTAAATCATATACTGCTGGCATAAGTTTTTTGCGTGCTAAATCGCCAGTAATGCCAAAAATTACTAGGCTGCACGGACCCGCAATGCGAGCTAAACGCAAATCACGCGGATCGCGCAAAGGATTCGTCCAAGTAGATACGCTTTCCCCAGCGTCTTGCGAATCACGTAGTGTCCTCAACTCAGTCATAGATACTATCGTAATATTTCGTAGCTATTTTCACCACGCAAAACGCAATTTATTATGCTTAATAACAGTATTAAAAAGTTTTAGCGCGTTATAACTCTAATTTTCAGCCGCCGCATACAGCTAAACGAATCATCTTCGCGTATTGTGGACCGCCGATTGGAGTTAAGTGAACTCCATCGTCAGTCAAATATTCCGAGTGACCATTACTCAAACCATGCCAGTCTATAATGCCAACATTATGATGAGTTGCTGCGAACTTGCGTAAGCTATCGTTCGTTGCATCCTGCCAAGGTTGCGGAACTCGTGTGGTAACGAAATAAACAGGTCTACCTTTTGCGACATCAACCATGTGTTGAAGCACGCTATCGTCATGAGGAGGACCGTTGGTTCCAAGAGCGAAAATCACCACATCTCCAGCGTGTTTTACCGAAATATCTTTCTCGTATTCATCAGCTCCGTGGAAAATTTGTCTACTCACTTTTCCATCTATATAAGCGTTAGGCATAACTTGCATCAAATATGGTTTAGCGCCTTCAGTAATAGAATCTCCAACCATAGTTAAGTTTACGGAACAAGTATTGCGTCGTTTGTCGATCCGCGTATGAGTAGTAACAAGATTTCGTGGAACTTTTTCCGCAATAGGGAAGAGAATGCGATACTTCGATGGTGTAGGTGGAAGAGACTGTTTTACTACATTCTTTTGCACACCTTTTGGAACTGCTTTTTCTTTTGTTTCTTGCTTAGAATTAGTTTTGTCAAAAGCAGTAGGTTTTTTATTTGACGATGAAGATTGCTCTACTTGTGCTGTCAATTCTGGGCGAAGCTGCATTGACCTATGCTTAGCTATATCTTGCCAATTTACTGGCAAGATAATTAACGACACAATAATTATGCAGCACAAAGTTAGTGAGACAGAGCGAATAAGCTTAAATAATTGTTGATCTTGTATTGGCTTTTCAAATAATTGATACAAGCATTCTGCAAGTGCAACTATTACTAGTGCTTGCAAGACTTGCTCTCCTGTAGATACAGCAGTTGTTCTATTTGCTGGGTTGAATAATTCAAGAACAGGGAAGTGAACTAAATAAATTGCAAAAGAGCGTCTGCCGATATAAGCGAGCGGAGCCCATGCAAATATTCTCGAGCAAATATTATCAGTTTGCGTGCACGACCACAGTATTAGTGTGCAAGCGGCTGCTGTTATTGTGTATCCGCCAAAAACAAATACTGAAGATGTGCCTTCTGCATACACAAAGCAGTAGCACAACACAATTGTTGCCAACAGTCCAATGCAAGATCTCTGCCATGCATGAAGTGGATTATAAAAAACAGTTTTTGGCTTATTGAATGCGTTATTTGGAAGTTCTTGTATATCTGGAGCTACGCTATTATCTGATAAATCAATTTGTAATCCTTCGCGCAAGTCAGCAGGTATTCCATCTTCAATAAACTCTTTTTCTTTATTTGCGCAGGATTTATCTGATTTTTTCGTTAGTGCTGAATTATCTACACTACTGTCTAACTTAACTGATGAAGCTAAGCTGACCGATATGTTCTTTTTGCCCATTAGCAAATGTAATGCATGAATAAGCCACGCGTGGAATGAATGTTTTGCAAACCAAGCACCGTACATTGCTAGCATTGCACCCATTAAGAATTCTGATGCTCTCGTATCTAGAGAATAGTAGACGCGAGCTGGAGTTGTGTAATTGTTAAATAAGTAGGCAAAAGTAAAAGTAAGAATAGAAGAAAGTATGGCTAAACCTGCTGTGATATACATGCGTATTAGCTTGCTACGCACGAATTTAATAAGTGCAGCAAGGATAATAGGCCATATAACAAAAGCCTGCATTAAAAGTCCGAGATACCAAAGATGTTTGATAGGAGAAGGTAGTCCGGACTGTTCAAAATATGAAAGTTTACGGGCAACATACATTATATTGCTAAAGAATCCGGAGCCTGAAAGAGCATCCGCTTGTAACTTTGGTAGTAGACTTGGCGAAAAAAGCCACATAATTGGTGCTGTTATAGCGATAATTCCAAGTGTTGGCGGCCAAATTCTTTTTACGCGCTTTAGTAAATACTCCCAGTAATGCCTGATTCCTTGAGTATTTTTATTATTATCTTCGATATTTTTTGCATTTTTTGCGTTTTCATCTGCGTTTAAATAGCGCAGAACTGATCTCGTGCAAAAATATCCTGCCAATACCAAAAACAGTGTTACTCCAAGGAATCCTCCCATAAGAAGGCTTGGACGCATATGAAAGCATACAATACCAATAATTGCTAGAGCTCTTAAACCGTCTATTGCTTTATTTCGCTTCGAAACAGTATTTGTAGGTAAAGTAGATGATTGTTTATTTTCAGCTTTTGCGCTATTAATAGTTTTTTCTACGGTAATAGTTTTTTCTACGGTATTATTTGCGTTTGCTGAAAGATTAGTTGAGGTCGTTTTACTAGCATTTTTTTCTGTAGGAACCTTCTTTGTTTTGAAGGATTGACCTGCTTGTGAAGCAGTGGAAGTGTTCACGCATCTCTTTTTTGTCATCTTGCCTACGCTTCGGTAACCATACTGGTATGTATGCAACATATCGTGTGTAAAACGTAGCAATAGTAACTGTGTATTGAGACACTTTTATAGCTTAAAGCGTGTCTTGTTGCTATGCCTAGGATGTGCTAGAAATATGTGATTTTATGCTACTTCTGTAAGTGATACAAAACGTTTATTATTTAACGAAATTTGTTAACAAAATTTTGTTTTATATGCTCTATTGCTGTCGTTCGTCGGTGCGCGCTAAAGTGAGATAGAACAGTTATATGAATTGTTATTAAAGTTATCAAAGGAGCCAATATGGCAGAAACTTTTAACGTTGTGGTAGAGATTCCACGCGGTTCTAAGAACAAGTATGAAGTGGATCACGAAACTGGTCGCGTATTCTTGGATCGCACCCTTTTCACAGCTATGGGTTATCCAGATGATTACGGTTATATTGATGGCACTTTGGGCGAAGATGGCGATCCACTCGACGCTCTTGTTATGATTCCAAATTCTGTGTTCCCAGGATGCGTTGTTGAGTGCCGCGCTGTTGGCTTGTATCACATGGTTGACGAAGCCGGTGGAGACGACAAGGTTTTGTGTGTTCCAGCGGACGTTCGTTTCGACGACATCAAGGATATCGATGACGTGAACGAGTATCACAAGGCTGAAATCAAGCACTTCTTCGAGCAGTACAAGGCTTTGGAACCAGGTAAGGAAGTTCTTCCTGGTGACTTCTGGGCTGGCGTTGAGCAGGCTGAGAAGGAAATCGTTGCAGCTCGCAAGCGCTTGGAAGAAAGCGAAAAATAAGTTTCGCTTTTAATGAGTAAAACAATAAAAATTAAAAGTTAAATAAAACGTCGAAGACACATGCCGTGTTTTCGACGTTTTTATGTAAGCAGGTGATTTCAAAAGTAAATTAAAACGTAACGTTACATAGGCTTTAAATAATTTTAAGCAGCTACTAGCATTCCAAGGCCTGCAATATACACGAGCATTCCTGAAAGCATTATTGGCAATATAGAAATGGCGATATCGTGTGAAACTATTCCAGTTTCGTATTCTTCATAATTGTTGCGAACCCATAAATATGAAAGACCTGATAGCGCGATTAGCATAAATATGCACAGTACTATAACGAGTATTCCACCGTCTAAATTGCGAAGCGATGGCATAAAACTAATAATTGACGGCAAAAATAGCCAACCCGGAAGTGCTGCACAAGCAATACTTGCAGTCAACGTGTGCGAAAGATTTCGTACTAAATTTGTGCGATTCTCGCGCAGCATTTGCCTCAAGAATGTTACAAATGTTGCTGCTACAAGAATTAGAGCAAAAGATACAGCCCAGCGTTCGTAAGGGTGAATTGCAGCAATGAACTTACTCATTGACACAGTTTCGTTATCAATAATGACGCTTTTTGGTAGCCATCCCTTTAATACTCCGGTTGCAAACCATGTAGAAGCAATTCCTGCGCATAATGCAATAGCTCGGTCAATTACATTTCCGTGCAGTGGCCACAACGCTATAAATGTAAGCATTATGATAAGGCATAATATAAGTGTTATTTTTGCTGTTGCGATTGGCAATATTGCTGCAATTGCGAGAAGTACTACAACAAAAATTTGGCTTACAAACATCGCTAATGCGTTCATGCTAGGTATACGGGTATGTTTTTGAACATTTACGCAAGAATTATCATTTTTCTGCATCTTGTCATTGCAGATACGTGTTTCATTGCTCATACACACTCCCTAGTGCCGTAATTTTATATTTATAAAGCGTAATATGTCCGTAAAACATTAACAAATTACTTTGTTTATTTACTAATGTAGCCTATAACCTGCACTGCGCTTTATTGTGTTGATATTTTTTATCTTTGGAAAATGCAAGTGTTGCGCTTATCGCTATTTTTCGCAGTATGGTTTACAATTCCTGTAAAGGCTGAATTTGCTACTACATCAATTGTTTGTTGGAGGCATCATATGACTGATATCACATTGATGACTTCGTGTGCTTCTCCCTCTTCAGTTTTACCTTCACTTACTTTGTTATCTCATAAAGTGCGTTTACTTTCTTTGGATACGTCAAGTTTGGCAAAACTGCCCGCACAAACCATTCTTTTGCTTGATGCGCGTGAGGATTTAGCTCTCGCTAAATCAATGTGTTCTTCTCTGCGTGTTGCAAATATTACGGTTCCTGTCATATTAGTTATAACTGAGGGTGGTTTTACTGTAGTAAATCCTTCGTGGAACATTTCTGATGTTGTGCTGACTAATGCTTCTCCTGCAGAAGTAGAAGGTCGTTTGCGTTTGGCTTCTTTGCAACACGGATCTTCTGATGATTTATTTGTGCATTCGCAAGGCTCTGAAATTGATGATTCTTTCAATTCAGACAATGGAACTATGCGTTCTGGAGATCTTGTTGTAGATATGCGTAGCTACACAGTGAGTTTGCATGGTCATCCTGTTGATTTAGCTTATAAAGAATTTGAATTGCTGAAATACTTTGTGCAGCATCCGCGCAGGGTGTTTACTCGCACTCATTTGTTGCAAGAAGTATGGGGCTACGACTACTACGGTGGCACTCGTACTGTAGATGTCCATATTCGTAGGCTTCGCGCAAAACTTGGTGTTGAATATGAACATTTGATTGGCACAGTGCGTAATGTTGGCTATCGCTTCGATCCTTCGGAATCAGATGAGAATAGCGAGATTTCCGAAAGCAGCATTGAAGATGATTCTGAAAATGATGCAGATAAGCAGTCTGCGCAATAATGATTTATCAAAGTTCTAATATGCGAGAATCAAAACAAGCGAAATTAGCTCGTATTTATGCAGAGTACGATTTATTGTGCAAAGAAATACCGGAACCTAAGTGTGCATTAAATTTCAAAAATCCATTTGAGCTACTAATTGCTACTGTATTAAGCGCGCAAACTACAGATAAGCGTGTGAATATCGTGACGCCTGAACTCTTTTCTATTTTCCCCAACGCGAGTTCTTTAGCTGCTGCTCCTGTATCTCAAGTTGAGTCAATTATTTACCCTCTCGGATTTTATAGAGTAAAAGCACAGAACATTATTTCATTATCTGCATGTTTGCTTAATAATTTTTCTGGTATAGTGCCATCAAATATGGAAGCTTTAATATCGTTGCCAGGTGTTGGTCGTAAAACTGCCAATGTCGTTCTTGGCAACGCATTTGGATTACCGGGGTTTCCTGTAGATACTCACGTAATACGTGTTACAGGTCGTCTTGGTTGGCGTAAGGTTCAGAATCGTCCAAATCCTGTTGCTATTGAGCGCGAAATAACTGCTTATTTTGCTCCTAAAGAGTGGACTAATCTCTCTCATAGACTTATTTTGCATGGCAGAAAAATTTGCACTGCTCGGAATCCAAAATGTGTTTCATGCCCTTTAAATACAACATGTCCGTCGGCAATTATTTAAAGCGTGTTGTTCCCAATTCAGATATTGATATAGACTGTAGGTTATGTCAAGAACAGGCAAATATGCGTGTCACGCTTCCAGGTCATATCATACTCGTACTAGTGCAGACTGGATACCATGGGTTGTGTTTGTGGTTGTGTCTGTAATAATGAGCGGCATTTTGTGGTGTGGATGGCAAATGTACCAGGGTCATTCGCCTTTTGCTGCAATAATGCATCCAGCTAGTAACTCAGTGCTAAAAGTTGGTCTACGTACTGCTCCTGAATCTCTTGATATTAGAAACGACGACAGTGACGCTTTACAGCAAGCTTTAATTGGTAATGTTTACGAAACTCTTGTTAAACGTGGCGATGATAATAGTTTGCAACCAGGTCTCGCGAAGTCATGGGATATTTCGAAAGACGGCTTAACATATCGTTTTAATTTGCGTCAAGGTGTGCATTTCTCTAACGGTAGTGAGATGACTTCAAATTCCGTATTACAATCTTTGAAACAAGGCATCACAAATAATTATCCTGGTTATAGTGCACTTACAAATATTAAAACTGTTAATAATCCGGATGATTACACTTTAGTAATTACACTTAATAATCCAGATGCTTTACTTCTACGTCGTCTTGCTGGACGTGTTGGCATTGTCTATGACACAAAATCGATGATCGACTATGCAAGTGCTGCTCTTGGCACAGGTCCTTTCACTGTAAGTGACTACAATAAAGGCAATTCTTTAGTATTACTTCGCAACGATAAATATTGGGGAACCCCTGCTTCTTGTGCAAGTATTACTTTGCAATATTTCAATAGCGATACTGCTCTAGCTGAGGCAATGGAAAAGGGCAATATTCAAATGGCAGTTCCGCTTGAAGGTAACGAAAATAAGCGCCTTGCTGCTGTTGCTAATACGCAAATGGTAGAGGGTCAGAGCACAAGAGTGCGATTTATTGCAATAAATACAACAGTTTCGTCGATTTTCTGCGATGAGCAGGCTCGTAAAGCTGCGAGATACGCTTTGAATGCGCAAACTGTACTTGCAGCTGATGGCAATGGTGGTGTTCCAGTAGGAGGACCTATTGATCCTCTTTCAACTGGTTATGAAGATTTAAATGGATTGTATCCTTATAATCCAGGCAAAGCTGCTCCTTTGTTCCATTACTTTAGCGCAAGCTATTTAGGAACTATTAATTTTCTTGTTCCACAGGGCGAAGGTGGAGTTGGGGGCGAGCTTTCAAAACAGATTAGTTCCGTGAGCGGTTTTAAGGTCAATCTTGAAGAAGTTGATCAACAAACTATGCGTAAGCGTATTAGTGAAGGTAAGTATGATCTTGCGCTTACTACGAGCAATCGTACTTTAGATGAAGGCATGTTTGCAGAAAGCGGTTCTCCGTTTGTTTTGCAAGACGCGCGTGCTCAACAAGCTTGGACCGATGCGGTTCATTCTAAGAATGCAAACGAATATGAGGCAAATGCTCGTGCATATGCGCGCGAAGTAAGCAATAATGCTGCAGCTCACTGGTTATATGCTCGAAAGAGCATTATGGCTGTAAAGTCTAATGTAAGCGGCTATACGAAAAATATGACGGATCAGCTTCTGCCATTGCAGAGCATAGTGGTGAAATAGAAAAGCGTAAGATTTGCGTTGTCGCGCTGAGTTTCTAATATTCAGTTCATGAGTGAACAGGATAATAACGCAGTAAAACACGCACATTTAACACCATTGCCTAACAAGGTTGGTGTTGATGGTCTTGAAGACAAGTGGCGTAGCAATTGGGACGAAGCTAAGACTTACGCATTCCATAATTCTCGCGACCGTAAGGCCGTATATTCTATCGATACTCCACCTCCAACCGTTAGTGGTCACTTGCACGTAGGTCACGTATTCTCTTACACGCATACGGATGTCATTGCGCGATATAAGCGCATGCAAGGCTTTGACGTGTTCTACCCAATGGGTTGGGACGATAACGGCTTGCCAACAGAGCGCCGAGTACAAAACTATTACGGCGTGCGCGTAGACACTTCGCTTAAATATGATCCTGATTTTAAGCCTCCTTTTGAAGGTACTGAAGGTAAGAAGATTGAGGCAAAAGATCAGGTTCCTGTAAGCCGACAGAACTTTATTGAACTTTGCGAACGCTTAACTTCTCAGGACGAGAAGCTTTTTGAAGCTTTGTGGCGTAGGCTTGGTCTTTCTGTGGACTGGTCGCAAACTTACCACACTATTGGTGAGCAGCCTCGCCGAGTTGCACAAAAAGCATTCTTGCGCAATCTTGCTCGCGGAGAAGCGTATCAGAAAGATGCTCCAGGTTTGTGGGATGTTACATTCCAGACTGCTGTTGCTCAGGCTGAGCTTGAATCGCGCGAATATCCTGGTTTCTACCATAAGATTGCGTTCCGTTTTGAAGATGGTACGCCAATTTATATTGAAACTACGCGCCCAGAATTGCTTGCCGCATGCACCTCTTTGATTGCAAATCCAGAAGATGAGCGTTATAAGAAGTACTTTGGTCAGGAAGTTTATTCTCCACTGTTTAAGGTGAAAGTTCCAATTTTGGCGCATTCTGCTGCTCAAATGGACAAGGGTGCAGGCATTGCAATGTGCTGCACTTTCGGTGATGTAACCGACGTTGAGTGGTGGCGTGACTTGAATCTTCCAACTCGACCAATCATTCAGCGAAACGGCCGCATTGTAATGACCACTCCTGATTGGATTACGGACGAGTCCGGCCGCGAAATGTTCGAGAAAATTGCTGGTAAAACCACTTTCTCTGCTCGTAAGGAAATTGTTGAAGCTCTGCAAGCAGCTGGAGATATGGAAGGCAATCCAAAGCCAACAAAGCGCATGACGAACTTCTACGAAAAGGGCGATAAGCCTTTGGAAATCGTCACTTCTCGCCAGTGGTACTTAAAGAACGGCGGTACTGACGAAAAGTTGAATGCTGAGCTTATTGAGCGTGGCAAGGAACTTAATTTCCATCCGGACTTTAT
Organism: Gardnerella sp. DNF01151; assembly: GCF_049244235.1. Taxonomy (NCBI): domain Bacteria; kingdom Bacillati; phylum Actinomycetota; class Actinomycetes; order Bifidobacteriales; family Bifidobacteriaceae; genus Gardnerella; species Gardnerella sp. DNF01151. The sequence goes on from NZ_CP058389.1 coordinate 267,944, forward strand.
GCGCGTGCGCTATGAGAATTGGGTTCACGGCTTGAATGGTGACTGGCTTATTTCTCGCCAGCGCTTCTTTGGTGTGCCATTCCCATTATGGTATCCAGTAAATGAAAATGGGGAAGTTGACTACGAGCATCCTTTGACGCCTAGCGAAGACCGTTTGCCAATCGACCCAACTATTGACGTTCCAGAAGGATTCGATGAATCTCAGCGTAACCAGCCAAACGGCTTTACTGCTGAGCAAGACATTATGGACACTTGGGCAACATCTTCCTTAACTCCGCAAATTGTGACCCGTTGGGAAGAGCCTGGTGAGGAAAATCAAGCTTTGTTTAAGGCTACTTTCCCAATGGATTTGCGTCCACAAGGTCAAGATATTATTCGTACTTGGCTGTTTAGTACGGTTGATCGTGCGCATCTTGAAAATGGCTGCTTGCCTTGGAAGCATGCTGCGCTTTCTGGTTGGATTCTTGATCCTGACCATAAGAAGATGTCTAAATCTAAGGGCAATGTGGTTGTGCCAAATAAACCAATCGAAGAGTTTGGCGCGGATGCTGTGCGCTACTGGGCAACTTCTGCAAAACTTGGCTTGGATGCAACTTACGACGAAGGTCAAATGAAGATTGGTCGACGTTTAGCGATTAAGCTTTTGAATGCTACGAAGTTTGCGCTCGCAATTGGTCGCGAAGATGATGAGCATCAGGTTCTTGAGTCTGCTAGCGCGGATTGGGATTTTGCAGACGTTACGGAAGTTTTGGATCGCTCTGTTATGGCAAAGCTTGCATCCGTTATTCGTACTGCGACTGATGCGCTTGAATCTTACGAGCATTCTAAGGCTTTGGAAGCAATCGAAACATTCTTCTGGGAGTTCTGTGACGATTACATTGAGCTTGCAAAGAATCGTGCTTACGGTACTGCAGAATCCACTGGACGCACTCCAAGTGAAGCTGCTGTGAAGTCTGCTCGCACAACTCTTGGTCTTGCACTCGATGCTTTGGCTCGCTTGCTTGCTCCTTACTTGCCTTACGCTACTGAAGAAGTGTGGAGCTGGATGCATGACGGCGAAGGATCCGTGCATCGTGCTAGCTGGCCATGCGCTAAGGCGTATGAGTCTGCTGCAAACGGAGTTTCTGCAGACACTTTGGCTTACGCGGGTGAAGCTTTGGCTACTTTGCGCAAGATTAAGTCTGAAGCAAAAGTTTCTATGAAGACTCCTATTTTGCAAGTAACTTTGAACGTTGCAGAAAACGCTTACAAGGCTGTTGAGGAGACTTTGGATGACGTTGCTGAAGCTGGTCGCGTTACTGGAGAAGTAAAACTTAACGCTGTTAAGGCTGCAGTTGCTGGAGATTCTTCTGCTTCTGAATTTGAATCTGCTTCTGATTCTGCAGAATCTGATGCAGCTAACGTAAACGTTTCAGTTGCTCAAAGCGAACTTGGCGAAGCTCCTGCAAAAAAGAAGTAGTTGCAAGTAATCGAAAATAATGAATCGCAAAACAAAAGCGCTGGAAGTCAATCTTCGACTCCAGCGCTTTTTGTGTATTTAAAAACTAAGCATCGTCACTTATTTCTTTTCCAAGTCAAGGCGCTTCACCACGTCGTCGAGTGGGGATGTTTCTAATTCTCCACGTTTGTATGCTTCAATATCTGCCATTAGACCATATTCATGTTCAAGTTCATCAATTTGAGCTTCTAGTGCTTGATTCATGTAAAATGAACGGGTGCGGTGAGTGGTTTTAGCGAGCTGATCATAACGATCTAAAACGTTAGAGGGTACTCTTAATCCTGTAATTGTTGCGACCATTTTTAATCTCCAATGTAAAACGTGTAAAACATATATTACCTTACACTCAGAATAATGCAATCCAATGGGTTGTAATCGCGAAGCATCGCGCGGTAACGCTAGACTGTAAACCATGAATCCAGAAAGCTTAAGTGAATTAATTGAAAAAATTGCTAAAGATTTAGTAGCAAGCGGTAAAGCTGGCAATCTAACAGAAGATTTGATTCCTGCTGCCGAAAAACTTGCAGTTATGAGGCCAAAAGATCGCGCACACGGCGATTGGGCTACGAATGTTGCTATGCAACTCGCTAAAAAAGCTGGTATGAAGCCTCGCGATTTAGCTGAACTTTTTGCCGAGCGTTTGCAAGAAGCAGAAGGTATTGCGTCTGTAGAAGTTGCAGGTCCTGGCTTTATTAACATAACGCTTGATTCTGCTTCTGCGGCGGCGGTCGTAGACGAAGTCTTAAAGCAGGGTGCGGCTTTTGGCAAGAATACGCATTTGAGCGGCAAAACTTTGAATCTTGAGTTTGTATCCGCAAACCCAACTGGTCCAATCCACATTGGTGGAACTCGCTGGGCTGCAGTTGGTGATTCCATGGCTCGAGTTTTGGAAGCGAACGGCGCAAAAGTTGTGCGTGAATACTACTTCAACGATCATGGCGAGCAAATCAACCGTTTTGCAAAGTCTTTAGTTGCTGCAGCTCACGGCGAAGAAACGCCTGCAGATGGTTACAAAGGTGCGTATATTAACGAAATTGCGGACGCTGTTATAAAAGAAGCAAATGCGGATGGTGTTGACGTTCTCTCATTGCCACGAATTGATCTTGGAAAAGACGAAGAAGGTTTGCCTCTTGGCGAAGGCGATTCCGAGCAGCGCGAAGAGTTCCGCAAGCGCGCAGTGCCAATGATGTTTGCTGAAATTCGCAAATCAATGCGCGATTTTCGTGTTAGTTTCGACGTGTGGTTCCACGAAAACAGCCTGTACGAGGATGGTGAAGTTGAGCGCGCTATTGCAGACTTGCGTGAGCGTGGAGATATTTTCGAAAAAGACGGCGCAACTTGGTTTGAATCCACTAAGCATGGCGACGACAAGGATCGCGTAATTATTAAGTCCGACGGAAACTACGCTTACTTTGCTGCTGATATTGCGTACTATCGCAACAAGCGTCACCGCGAGCAGAATCCTGCAGACGTAGCAATCTACATGCTCGGCGCGGATCATCACGGATATATTGGCCGAATGATGGCAATGTGCGCGGCTTTTGGCGACAAGCCGGGCGAAAACATGCAGATTCTTATTGGTCAGCTTGTAAACGTTATGAAGGACGGAAAACCTGTGCGCATGAGCAAGCGTGCTGGAAACGTTATTACGATTGACGATTTAGTTGATGCAATTGGCGTTGACGCTTCGCGCTACTCGCTTGCTCGCACCGACTACAACACAAGCGTTGATATTGATTTGGATTTGCTTGCTTCTCACAGCAACGATAATCCTGTGTACTACGTGCAATACGCTCACGCACGCAGCTGCAATGTGGCTCGCAATGCGGCTGACGCTGGAATTACGCAAGATGGCGCTGATTTAAGCTTGCTTAATACCGAGGCTGACGGCGAAGTGTTGGCTGCTTTGGCTCAATGGCCTGCTGCTTTGGCTCAAGCTGGCGATTTGCGCGCTCCTCACAGAGTTGCGCATTACCTTGAGGATTTGGCAGCAAGTTACCACAAGTGGTACAACCTTGAGCGTGTTGTACCAATGGAGTTAACTGACCCTGAAAATCGTTTGCCAGAAGCCGAGCGTGAAGCTCAGCGCATTACAAAGTGCCCAGAGCCAGCTCGTGCTGCAGCTCGATTAAAGCTTAACGATGCTGTGCGTACTGTAATTGCAGCTGGTCTTGATTTGCTTGGAGTTTCTGCTCCAGAAAAGATGTGATTTTGCTTATTTTATATAAGATTTAGAGCAAAGCTATAGAGCATTTTTGATTACATAGGACGTTGGTAGCTTGCCAGCGTCCTTTTTTATTTTTTATTAGAGACACGCACGAATTATAAGTTTCTATCGATTAAGTACATGCAATTTATTAATATACCCTCTAATATTATTTTTGCTTTAAATCCACAAAATTACAAGGTAAGAGATTTAGCTGAATAGTATGTAAATACAAATTTATCCTTATGGGAGGTGTAAGCATGAGCGTCACAACACAAAGTGTCAGCACAGATAGTGCCCCGAAAAAAAGGAACTTGACCATTATTGAGTCCGCGTACGTGGCGGTCATGTTGTTTGGTATGTTCTTTGGCGCAGGAAACCTGATTTTCCCTGTGTTCCTTGGAGCTAATGCAGGAACTAATTTCGTGCCTGCAACAATTGGCTTTATTGTTACTGGCGTTGGTTTGCCATTGCTTGGTGTTACGGCTCTTGCAATGAGTCGTGCAAACGGTCTTTTTGAACTTTCTAGTAAGCCGAGCAGAAAATACGGCATGTTCTTTACTTGTGTGCTGTATTTAACAATCGGACCATTCTTTGCAATTCCTCGTTGCGCAACAACTTCGTACACTGTTGGTTTGGAGCGCGTTATTCCACAAGACGGAAACGGTCAATTGTATTTGTTCTTGTTCTCTGTGGTTTTCTTCGCGTTAGCATTCTTCTTTGCTATGAAGCCTAGCGGAATACTTACATGGGTTGGTAAAGTTCTTACGCCGATATTCCTGGTTTTCTTAGGTATTCTGGTATTTACTGCACTGTTTTCTCCTGTAAGCGGCGCTTCTGCGGATGCTGCTCCTATAGGGAAGTATGTTAATGAATCATTCTTTACAGGATTCTTAGATGGCTACAATACAATGGATGCTTTAGCTAGCTTGGCTTTTGGCATTATAGTTGTTAGTACTATTCGATCCTTTGGCGTAAAAGACCCTAAAGATGTGGCAGTGAATACTGTGCGATCTGGATTCTTTAGCTGCTTGCTTATGGCGTTGATTTACGTCGCAATTGTTGTTGTCGGTGTGCGTAGCCGTGCACTGTTTAAGCCTGCTGAAAACGGTGGCGTAACTTTGGTGCAAGTTGCACGCTACCATCTTGGAAACGTTGGTTTGCTTGTTCTTGCTGCAACTGTTACTCTTGCATGCTTAAAGACGGCAGTTGGTTTAATTGTAAGCTGCTCGGAAACCTTCTCTAAGTTATTCCCTAAGGGTCCTAGCTATCGCGTTTGGTCTGTGTTGATTACGCTTGTTTCGTTTGGCCTTGCAAACTTTGGTTTGAGCACAATCATCGAATATGCAGTTCCAGTATTGATGTTCTTGTATCCACTGTCAATCGTATTGATTCTTTTGGCTTTGTGCGGTCGACTTTTTGGAAATTCCAAAGTCGTGTACGCTTGGACGCTTGGTTTTACTGGTGTTGCAGCGGTATATGATTTTTTGAATAGTTTGCCACAAGCTTTACGCAGTGCATTGCATATGAACGATATGTTGGTGGTTGTTCAAAACTGGCTACCGTTCTCAGAATTTGGCATGGCGTGGGTTTGCCCTGCTGTTGTTGGATTTGTTGTTGGTTATGTCCGCATGGTTTTATTTGAAAACAAGGACATGGAAGAGGTGGCTCGTCTAGCTGCTGGTCCAGATCTTGAAGGCAGTGTTGCTAGCGACGATTATTATTCTTCAAGCGATGCTGAGTTTAACGAGCCTGCTGACTTCGCTGTATCCGCTAAATCTACTGTTGACGAACCTAATTTTAGTGAGCAATCCTAAAGTTTTGTAGCGTCGCGTAGACGTCATAATAATCGCCATATTTTGATGCGTATTTTACGTAACAAGATATGGCGATTTTATGCGACTTGCTAATTGAGGCTTGCGACTTGCGCCTAGAAGTTGCCGCCGTTCCAACCCCAGTCAGTAGTTGCAGTGTAACGAATATAAGTGCGATCCTGTGGAATCCCAAGCTCTCGCTCTAAAGCTGCCATAATCTGCTCAGTTAACTTTTCCCAAGCAGACCCTGGCACGCTGGAACCAAACACGTTCACCTCAACGTAAGCTGCAGGCTTAGTATTGTCTCCTGCAAAATAAATCGGCATATTGTCCTCGAATGGGCACATGAGCCAATGCTCGCTTTTTCCTGGAACTGCGCTAATTGCTTTGCCATAAGCAGCTTTTAATGCGTCGCGCTGGGCAGGTGTTGTGCTTACAGAAACATGAGTATGAATAACTGGCATAATCGCTCCTTTGCTAAATTTGGTAAGCTTTATTACGTAACAATTATATGTTATTTGTTAGCAGCCGCGTGTTTAATGGATATTATGAAAAAGCTTATTGAACAGGTTGTAAAGTTTGGAATTGTGGGCGTTATTGCCCTTATTATTGACGTTGCGCTACTCAATTTATTAATGCTTGCGCACTTAAATAATGTGGTTGCGGGTACGATTTCTTTCGTAATCTCACTTATCTTCAACTATATTGCCAGTATGAAATACGTCTTTAAACATCGTGAAGATATGGCAAAGTGGATGGAGCTTCTGATTTTTGTTATTTCCGCAGTTATAGGTTTGCTTATAAACGATTTGATTATTTGGGCTAGTACGTTAGGAATGGTTGAAAGCTTACGCGGATCTGCAGTATACGTTTTGCGCACAAATATAGGAAAACTTGTAGCTACTGTTGTTGTTGCTGTGTGGAATTTTGTTATACGAAAGTGGCTGCTCGATGATACTAAATCTCAACAGCCTGGGTATGTTGCGCAAGAAGATACGAGTTTTGCTCACCGTTTGGGAATGTGGTCGCTTAATCATACAAAAAATCGCAAGTAATTGATTTAATCTTTTAAACAGAAAGTAGAACGCAATGCCAGCTACGACAATTCATTTTGTGCGTCATGGAGAAGTTGATAATCCAAATCACGTGTTGTATGAGCGTCTTTCTGGATTTCATCTTTCGGCTCGCGGAGTGAGAATGGCGCAAGCTACAGCAAAATATATTGCCACTGTTCCGCAAATGCGCGGAATTACTGCAATTTATTCGTCTCCTCTTGAGCGAACACGTGAAACAGCGCGTGAAATCGAAAATGCTTTGCGCAATATTGCAGATTCTGCCTATGTAAAAGCGCACTGTGACGAAGATTCTGCGCAATCTCAAGAAAGCGACATTATTTTAGATAAACGCTTAATTGAAGCTGGAAATAATTTCCGCGGGAAACGCATAGGTTACGGTGAAGGCGCACTGTGGAAAAACAACAATTGGAAGCTTGTTGCGAATTTGTGGAAGCCAAGTTGGGGAGAAAGCTACAGAAGTATTGCCACTAGAGTTGGCGATTTTGTGCGCGAGCAGGTTCGTAAGCATCCGGGTGAGCAAATCGTTGCAGTTACTCATGAGTCGCCAATCTGGTCTTATAGACACCTACTGGAAACCGGCCACGCTGAACATAATATGCTTCTTCGTCACACGGCTTTAGCTTCGATTACTTCTATTACTTACGATTGCGAGACTTTGCGTGTGCTTTCAATTACGTATGTTGATCCTGCTGGGCGAGTGAAGTAAGTAACATATAATGCGAAGGAGCATTGAAATGGTTAGTTCTGTTGATTCTGTCAAAGATTCTGAAGATATTAAAAATAATGAAAAAAGTATGCTAATGCTGAATGATGCAGCGCAATCTGCCGCAAAACTAACGGAATTATGGCCATTGACGGAAGCGCGACACTTAGATAACGACGCAAAATATGCGGAAAATCTTGAGGTGCGCTCAATGCGAGCAATAGCACGAATACTCACGAATCTTGATGTTACTGTGCCGGATGCTGAATTTGTGTATGAAGGTGCGGATGAAATTCCTGGACGTCCGCAAGAAATAGTAGACGCGCTACTTGCTGCCGCCGATGCTTACGACAATATGGATTCATGCTATGAGCCTAACTATGATGAAGCAGAAGAAGCAATACTAGAAAATAGTAATAATATAAATTCTATTTTTAGTAAGATTGTATCTCATTCTGCCGAAGATTCTAATGCAATAAATGCAGCAGCCGATACGTTAAATGTTGAAGGTAATTGGAGTATTAGCGATATTGACTTTGCAATTAATTATGCGAAACAAATGGTTTCTTGTTATGAAAATAAATCATTGGAAACGCAAAAAATTATTGTAGTTTTAAGCTTATTAACAAATCTAATTAAAAAAACTAACGAGATTTGCGAAACTTTACCAATCTTCTTATATATTAACGAAATATGTGAGTGTGCTGGTTTGCCGCGAATGATGTTCAAGGATGCTCAATGGCGTGAGATTGTTGATTGTGTGCGCAATTCTAGCGATAAGTGTAATTGTGATATAAGTGGCGATATAAGTGCGTTGGTCAATTTTATTTCGCCGCTGCTTATTTCAGAGTGGGGAAAGCATCGTGAAGACGTGCTGTGGGATCCTGAAGTTGCGAAGAAGCTCGCAAAAGAAGAGGATGATAGAAAGTCCCGCGAGGCTCTTGCTGCGAAGTTTGCGCACGTTGAGGGTAATAAAGAATCTACGCAGGCACTTGATTAGTTTTTAGGTTGACTTATGTTTGATGCGAATGCTGCACGTCCGTAACGCGCGGCACAATGGAACCTATGACTGATATCGAGGAAACTCAAGAAGTTGCTAATAATGCAACAAAATCCGCAAAGCCTGAACTTCCAAAGAATGTTCGCGTGCGTTTTTGCCCTTCGCCAACCGGTACACCTCACGTAGGTATGGTTCGTACCGCGCTATTTAACTGGGCGGAGGCTCGCCATACTCACGGCAAATTGCTTTTCCGTATTGAAGATACCGATAATGAGCGCGATAGTGAGGAAAGCTACCAGCAGATTATTGAGGCTCTTCGTTGGCTCAATATTGATTGGGACGAGGGCATTGATGTTGGCGGAGATAACGGACCGTATCGCCAGTCCCAGCGCATGGAAATTTATAAAGACGTAGCACAAAAGCTTTTTGAAGCAGGATACGCTTATGAATCCTTCTCTACTCCTGAAGAAATTAAGGAGCGTAATATTGCTGCTGGCCGTCCTGCTGAATTTGGTTACGATGGCTACGATCGTAATCTTACGGAAGAACAGAAGCAAGCTTTCCGCGACGAAGGTCGCAAACCTGCACTTCGCTTGAAGATGCCAAATGAAGACATTACTTTTAACGATTTAATTCGTGGTGAAATTACTTTTAAAGCCGGATCTGTTCCAGATTATGTGATTGTGCGTCCGAATGGCGATCCACTTTATACGCTTACGAACCCTGTTGATGATGCGTTAATGGATGTGAATGTGGTTTTGCGCGGTGAGGATATTTTGAGCTCCACACCTCGTCAGATTGTGCTGTACCGTTACCTTATGGAAATGGGTATTGCTAAGGAAACTCCACTTTACGGCCATATGCCTTACGTTATGGGCGAAGGTAAGAAGAAGCTTTCTAAGCGAGATCCAGAGTCCAACTTGTTCTTGCATAGGGATAACGGCTTTATTCCAGAAGGCTTGCTGAATTACTTGGCTTTGCTTGGATGGTCTATTGCGCCTGATCGTGACGTGTTCACTATGGACGAGATGGTTGAAAAGTTCGATGTGCGCGACGTTAAGGCAAATCCTGCACACTTTGACTTGGATAAAGCAATTTCGATTAACGCTGAGCATATTCGTATGCTCGATCCGCAAGATTTCTTGAACCGTTCTGTGCCTTACTTGCATAAGGATGGCGTAGTTAGTGCGGATAATTGGGATGCGTTAACTGACCGCGAGCGTGAAGTACTCACCGCTGCTGCGCCTCTTGTACAGCCTCGCGTGCGTTTGCTTGGCGAGGTCGCTGGAATGGTTGGCAGCCTGTTAAGTGAAGATGGCTACATTGCTCCAGATGACGACGCTCGTAAGCAGTTGAAGGAATCTGCAGGAGAGGTTCTTGACGCTGCGCTCGCTGCCTTGAAGGACGTTGATGCTTCTGATTGGCATACTGATTCCTTGCACGAGCTTTTGAACAAGAAGCTTGTTGAGGAAGCTGGCTACAAGCCGCGCTTGGCATTTGGCCCTGTGCGAGTTGCACTTTCTGGTCGTCGCGTTTCGCCTCCACTGTTTGAGTCCATGGAAATCGTGGGCAAAGACGTGACTTTGGCGCGTTTGGCTGGTTTACGCGAGCATTTGTAAATTACAAATAATTTATAAGCGCAAATAAAATTTGAATAAGGCGGGAGTGTGGCACTATTGCTGCATTTCCGCCTTTTTATTTGTTTTATGCTTAATATATTTTCGACACGCCGCGGTTGCAAGTATTTGCTTTATGTTGTAAAGTCGCTATTTGTTGCGTCAAGAGGCGTAGCTGATAAATGAAAGCCCCCGTCGTCTAGCGGTCTAGGACTACGCCCTCTCACGGCGCCAACACCGGTTCAAATCCGGTCGGGGGTACGAAGACGGAACGGTTCCAAGAGCCGCGAAGCTTGTCAATTGGGGTATGGTGTAATTGGCAACACAGGTGATTCTGGTTCATCCATTCTTGGTTCGAGTCCAGGTACCCCAGCGAATAGCTCTCGTAGAACGAGGGCTTTTTTGTTATCTATCTGTATTACTGCGATTTGTCTCAGCGCGCGACCTTTTCTTTACACGGCTGTAAAGTTTCTGCCGCTTGTTGGCGTGAAAGCGGCAGTTTCTTTACATACATGCTCAGTTTTTGCCGTTTACTCCCATTTACCACGCTTGCCGCACGCTTCTTATGTAGCCTTAAAATCAAAAACCCCGGTGCGTGACCGGGGCTAGAGAAAGAAGAGAAGAAGAGAGGTTTAAGTTATTAAAGTCAAATTCAACTACTTGCTTGTAGTTTATTTCCTTTTGATGTATATATAATAACCACCTTATGCTGAGTGCAGTAATGCGATTACCTGTGAATTGTCTGTGAATTTGTAACTATTTTACTGAAATTGCACGTTTTTATCGCTTTTAGGTTATTTCTTATCAGTATTTGCTTAATTTAGTATTTTTGAATGTAAATAATTTATGTAAACTTGCGCACAAAATTGAGTGAGTCGCGGCATATCTGCCGTATGCTTAAAGTATGACTGATTCTGCACAATCTGAAGCTCATGCATCTGCGGCACTTCCTTTATCTGTTTCGGCGCGTTTAGGACGTTTGCAGTTCCATCTTTCTGGTAAATTCCGGGTGCTTCAGTGTGCAGATGTTCAAGATGGGTTACGTATTTCACAAGATACTATTCGACTTATTGCTTCTGCTTGCGATGCTGTGCGACCAGATCTTGTAGTTTTTAGCGGAAACCAGATTGCAGGTTATGAAAAAGTATTTGCAAAAACTTTTCAGCGTAGACGCTGGCAGGAATCTTCCAATATTTCAGCTTCTGATAAGAAGCAATTGGTTGATAAGGTGCACGAATTTGTTGCTAAGTTAATGAAGCCACTAGAAGATCGCAGTATTCCGTGGGTTGTTACTTATGGGAATCATGATTTCCAGTGCGGTCTGAGTAATGAAGAGCTTGATAAGATATATCAAGATTTTCCATGTTGCATGAATCGCAGTGCTTCTAATGCATCTTCTGCAAGTGCTATGCAATCGACAAAATGTGTGTTACCAAAGCAGATTATTTTTACATGTGAGCCTGGTACTTTTGCCTTGCCTGTTATGGATGAAAAGCATGAAAAGGTTGTTTTTTCAATAGTTTTAGTTGATTCTGGAGATTATGCTAAATCCGGCGGATATGGTAGCCCTTCTAAAAAAACTATCGAGTTTATTTCTGGTCTTTCTTCTTATTTGCCTGAGCATATTTGTGTTTTTCAGCATTTTCCATTGCCGCAATATTATCATGTTCTTCGTGAAGTTCCGCAAGAACTTGCTGCGCGCGAACATGCTATTGAAGGGTATCGTACTTTTGCTGGTCGCTATTATGCTCTTGACGAAAAACATGTTCTGCCCGATGGGTATTTAGGTGAAGGAATTAGCTGCCCTGACGCCGATAGTGGTGAATACGCTGCTTTGCTTGATGCAGGAGCTTTTGCGCTAATTGCCGGTCACGATCACCGCAATTCTTTCGCAGCTAAAGATCCCGAGAGTAATATGCTATTTGTTGCCACTCCTACATGTGGTTTTGGATCTTACGGTCCTGAACCTGCTAAAAGAGGCGTGCGCTTGCTCGAATTTGATATTCGTCACCCGTTTGAACCGCGTACGCAAATGCTTGAATTTGGGAATCTTGTTGGCAAACCTTCTTCCAAAAAAGCCTATACTTATGCTCTTACAGCTGAGTCTGAGCATGAATTGCCAGAAGTAGATTTATTGCGTAAACCATCATTGCTTACTAGATTGATTCGTCGATGGCGTCAACGATCTACGCGCTAATTTAATCAGTTTTAATAGATTGCATGAGCGCGTTGGCAAATATGCCGGTATTATAGTGAATAGTGTTTTAGCGCGAACGAAAGAGGTAAATGTGTCCGCACACAATACGGCTGAACAGAACAACAATAGTGGCATTGACGCTGCAGATGTGTTGCATGTAGAAGGTGGTAAGCCGCTTAATGGCACTATTAAAGTGCGTGGCGCAAAAAACTTTGTTAGCAAGGCTATGGTTGCAGCTTTGTTGGCACCTGGCAAGTCTGTTCTAAAAAACGTTCCTGAAATTCGCGATGTTCATGTAGTTTCTGATTTGTTGCGTTTGCATGGTGTTGACGTTGAGGTTAATGGACCTGAAGGTATTGTGATAATTGATGCTACAAAAGTGCAGCTCGCAGATGTAGCTGACGTCGACACTCTTTCTGGTTCGTCTCGTATTCCAATTCTTTTCTCTGGTCCTCTTCTTCATCGTCTTGGAGAAGCGTTTATTCCTGCGCTTGGAGGATGCAATATTGGTGGCCGTCCAATTGATTTTCATCTTGAGACGTTGCGTAAACTTGGTGCAAATGTAGATAAAGATCACGAGGATGGTATTCATATTACTGCACCTAATGGCTTACATGGCACTAAAATTCATTTGCCTTATCCTTCTGTCGGCGCAACCGAACAGACTTTGCTTGCAGCGGTTCTTGCAGAAGGTCGTACAGAGCTTTCCGGAGCTGCAATTGAGCCAGAAATCATGGATTTGGTAGCCGTTTTGCAAAAGATGGGTGCGATTATTTCTGTAGATGTTGACCGTACTTTCCGTATTGAGGGAGTAAAAGAGCTTCAAGGATACACTCATACGTCATTAACTGATCGCATCGAAGCAGCTTCTTGGGCTTCTGCTGCTCTTGCAACACACGGAGATGTGTTTATTAAGGGCGCAACTCAGCCAGAAATGATGACTTTCTTAAATGTGTTCCGTAAAGTTGGTGGACAGTTTGATGTTACAGATAAAGGAATTCGTTTTTGGCATCCGGGTGGGGATTTGCGTCCGGTTGCTATTGAAACCGATGTGCATCCTGGTTTTATGACTGATTGGCAGCAGCCTCTTGTTGTTGCGCTTACTCAAGCGAAGGGTTTGAGTATTGTGCATGAAACTGTTTATGAAAATCGTTTTGGCTTCACAAAGCCACTTGTGCAAATGGGAGCTATGATTCAGCTTTATCGTGAATGCTTAGGTTCGCTTCCTTGTAGGTTCCAGCAGCGCAATTACAAGCATTCTGCAGTTATTTTCGGGCCTACTCCGTTGACAGGTCAAGATATTGACGTACCTGATTTGCGCGGAGGCTTTAGCCATTTGATTGCAGCTCTTACTGCTCAAGGTCCGTCGAATGTGCGCGGAATTTCGCTAATTGATCGAGGATATGCAGATTTTAGAGGCAAACTTTTAGCTTTGGGTGCTAATATCGACTGATATATTCTTCTATTTTTTCTACAAAACGTGAGTTTTGTAGGCTTATAAGCTTTTATCCACAATGCTATAAAAAGCTTTTTTACGCATAAATTTATCGGTACAGTAGTCGCAACTGTAATTCAATTACTCAAAAAATTAACTGAAATATTTGATGAGTAATTGGAGTTTTCAATATTGCGGAGGCGTAACGATGGTTTGTGTAGGCGGACGCTATCAGCTGCTTGGTGAGCTGGGGCGTGGTGGCACTTCAACAGTCTTTCTTGCTGTTGACACCGTTTTGCACAAGCAATGGGCTGTTAAAGAAACGCTTCTGCAAGGAGACGAAGAGTATCAACAGCATATTATTCAATCCTTACGCGTTGAAGCGAATGTTTTAAAGGAATGCGATCATCCAGCTATTCCGCGAATTGTTGATTTTTTTGAAGAAAATGGTAGAGCTTATGCTGTTCGCGATTATGTAAAGGGGCGTTCTTTAAAATCTATTGTAGAAGAATCTGGATTGCAAAATGTTGAAACTGTTCTTGATTTAGGTATGCAACTTTGCTCAATACTTTCTTATTTACATTCGCATTATCCGCCAATTATATACGGTGATCTTAAGCCTTCTCAGGTTATGATTTCAGAAGATGGCACAGTTCGTTTGATTGATTTTGGTGCTGCAACGCAATTATATGCAAACGAGGGAGTGCTTGATTTACGTACAATAGACCAGTGCGACGCTCGATTTGCTACTAATATTTTTACTGCTCCTGAAATTTTGAATGAAAACTCTGCAGCAACTACTTCAAGCGATGTGTATTCGATTGGAATGACATTACGTTACGCATTATTGCCAACTGAAGTGCCTAAAACAAACGTGCAATCTGCTGTACTATTGCCTCATGAGAATCGTGAAGTAGTAGAACAATTAGTGTCTGTGCTCGCAATAGCTACAGCTACTAAACCATCTCATAGATATAAAGATTGCGACGAAATGTTTTCTGCACTGGAAGCGTGTGAGCATACAGAAAAACATTCGCAACAATGCGACACTTCTACGGATGTATTGCGACGCAAACAATGCAGAAATAGTTCTAAGCCTAGAAAAAAGCGCTATGCAATTACGGCATTAATTGTTGTAGTACTAGTTTTTATAGTAATTTTATTCAACTGCTTAGGTTTATTTGTTGGGAATGCTTTTGTAAATCGAAATAAGCAATCTTTTGATGGTGAGCCAAGTAGTAAAAGAATTGAGGAAATACGCAAAAATAATAAAAGCTACGATTCTTACATGCAATTAGCTGAGCGTGAAAGCAATTCGGATATTGCGTGTCGCTATATTTCTCATGCAATGCAAGTGCAAAATAGTATGATCAAGAAGAAATATATAAGCAAAATATCATTTAAACCTCTCCAAATTTTATTGCAAATTCAACTTGCAGATCAGCAATGGAGTGCCAACGAAGAGCAATGTTTTGTTGGTTTGATTAATAAATACGAGCAAAACTTGCGTCCTGTAAATAAAGATTGGTTGAATATTTCTATAGAAATAGGCAAAGCGTATTGGTACTATTTTGCAGGATTTTCTGGAAAAGTTTCGCAAACAGAACGATTATCTCGTATGCGAGTAGCAAAAGTATGGTTCCAAGAGGCTCAAAAATATGAGATAGATGCGAATAAAGCGTCTTTGCAAGCTGTAGAAACTAATTCTGATGGCATATCGCATACTGTTTCAAATCAAAAAATGTTAAGCGCGTACATCGCTATTTCTGACGCTTATGCGCAACTTGTTGATGTTTCTAAAGATTGTGCAAGCGTAGAAACGTATAAAAATTATGTGAATCAATTACAGCAGCTAATGCAAATTGTTGAGAAAGATCACGGAGACATTTTATTTGTGGATACTGGAGAACTAGTTTTGCAATCAATTCATTCGTGGTTGCCGATGTTTCTAGAAAGTGGATCCAGTAAACAAGAAATTCAGCAAATGTGCGACAAGGCAGAATATCTTCTTAAACAAGCGCATGTGTCAAATGATGAAGCTGTAAGTAGAAAGAAAAACGCAATCGACAGTGTCAAAAAAGTTCAAGACGAAATTAATCTAGCTTTTTTGCAAAAGAAATAAAAGAAATAAAAGGAATAATAAAAGGGAGGGAATAAATGTGTAAACAAAGAAATTTGGGGGATATGTGGTTTTTCAAGCGATTTCAATGCGGCTGCGCTCGCATTGGCGTTTATATTGGGATTATTGTATTTATTAGTGCTGCTATAGTTGTTGCATTATTGCCACTTAATTCTATTGCGTATGCAAAAAACAGCTATAACGCAGCCAAAGGATTGCATATAGCAAATGTTTCTGTTATGACAAAACAGAAAACTGTTCGCACTCAAGGCGAGTACATGTTTACTAAACGTGCTGCTTCGCTACTTATAACTTTTGATGGATTGGACGCTTCGGAAATTAGGAACGCGCATAAAGCTACTGTTAGCGTTGGAAGATATCAAATAGTGAGTGCCAAAGTTGATTTAGCTAAGATTGAGGCGGTGTCGTCGCTAGTTAATATTCGTTATAAGATCCGACCTCGAGTATTAGGAATAGTAAGAGTTGAATTGCAAAAAGAAGGAATATACGATTTGCAAGATATCTCTATAAGACTTGCTGCTGTAACAATGCATCCTAAACGCATATGGGGAGGAGTTGACTCTAATTCTCATGTTTCAAAGCAAACTAACTATATTTCTAATGAAAGTAAACTTTCTGGCAACAAATTGCGCTCTCGTAAGCCAATATTAAGTATTCCTGATTCAGTTTTGAATGCTTCAGATTTAACAAAAGATAATTCTTATAGCAAGCGTCCAAGATATATTGTTATTGACAAAACTGTTCCTCGCTTGAGTGTTAGTTATGACAACAACGCATCGTATGAAGGCAAATATTTTCGTAATAATCGAGCTTCAAGAATATTAATACAGGATGATTCGTTCGTTTTCTCGTATTTGCTTCACGATTCTTATCCTATTGCGAAAGTTTTTGCTGATGGTAAGCAGGTTATGGTACTTACAGCTAAAAGCTTTAAAAACGATGGTGTGCATACAAACGTGTGGTATGCTGATGTTTCTTTTTCGGGGGATGCTTCTTGGGATGTTCGCTATTGTGTTGAAGATTTATCGGGTAATGCGAGTTCTTCTATCAGTAATAAATTCATTATTGATACGCTTTCGCCAACTGTTTCTATTACTGGAGTGCAACAAGGCGGAGCGTATTCTCATGCTGTAGTTCCAACATTAGTTATAAAAGATCGTTGGCTAAAACCTGCAAGCGTAACGTATTCGCTGAGAAGAATGCGATATGCTAAGGAATTGCGTTCTTTTGTGTCTAGAAAAGCTGATTCGCAAAGCGTAAGTGTGCAATACGCAGGTTTTTATAATGGAATTCAAGACGATGACGTATATCAGCTTCAGTGGAGTGCTAAAGATTTAGTAGATCATGTTATTTCTGGTAAGTTGCAATTTTCTATAAATAGAAGCGGTTCCTCATTTAGTATAGATAGTTCCACTAAAGCAATGAATCGTAAACAATTGCAAAATGCTAAAGATATTCATATTGAAGAACTCAATCCTAGCGGACTGGCAAGTCCTGCAAAAATTAGTGTTATGCAAGACGGTGTAGAGAAGATTTTATCAAAACAGGATTTTTCTGTAAACAGTCGCACAGATCGTGGCTGGCAACGATTGACTTACACTATTTTTAAACGGAATTTTGCCGATAACGCTCATTATCGTGTGCGCATTATGTCAGTAGACAAGGCAGGCAATCATTCTTGTAGCGAAAGTGCAGTTAGCAAAAAGGAAGGAATGTTGCAATTTGCACCAGCTTCCGTGCAATTTACAGTAGATAATCTTGCTCCAATCACAACAGTGTTTGATATGCAAAATAATTCTACTTATCGCACTAATAAAGAAGGAAAAATTTTACGTATTAGTGCAAAAGATAACATGGCATTGCAATATGTAACAATCGATGTTGATGGTAAAACAAATCGTATTTGGAGCGGTAAAGATGTGAATAAATCAGTTTTATCTATAAAACTAAAACCAGACGGTTTTACTCACGACGTATTAGTAAAAGCTGCAGATTATGCGGGAAATATAACAACTTTGCAATATAAAAATGTAAAAATTGTTTCTATTGCAAATAAGCTTGTAAAAAAATCTGAAGCAGATAAAAAATCTAAAAATAGCGAGAGTAAAGATGCTGATAGTTCTGATGATGGTTTAGATGATGATTCCGACAATAGCTCCGATAACGATGATTGGATAGCTCGTTCGCAAGTGAAAAAATCGGAAAAATCTTTTGAAAATGCTGATTCCTTTAAGCGAAAATCGGTAAATTATATAGAAATTGTGGCTTATATTGGCACTGGAATTATAGCAATTCTTTGTGCTGCATTAGGAATTAGCATTATTTTTAAAAAGAAAATTAGCAATCAGTAAACTATTCTAATTAGTTTTGCTAGATTTGACAGGCATTGTGCGAGAAAAATAAAAAGCCCACTGCGGTGGAATGAATGCAGTGGGCTCAGTGGAGCTAATGGTAATCGAAACCACGACCTCTTCGATGCGAACGAAGCGCTCTACCAACTGAGCTATAGCCCCAATGTCTAAGACAAATCATCTTACGACAACTCTGCACACTGTACTACAAAGCTTGTATAAAAACAACATTTCTTGTAGTGCAGCGTGCTTGAGTGTCGTAAGTTAAAATACTAGTTTATTTGTTTTCTTTATTAAGTTTTGCTGCTTTCTTTGCTTTGTGCGCTTTGTATAAACCAATAAAAGTTGGCACAAGCGAGATAAGCAAAATTGCAACAATTACTAATTCAAAATTCTTCTGTACGAAATCAATCTTGCCGAAGAAATATCCAAGAAATGTGAAAAGCGACGACCAAACGAGACCGCCTAGTACAGAAAATGGTGTGAAGCGTATCCAACGCATTCCAGAAATTCCGGAGATGAACGGCATAAAAGTGCGTATGAATGGGAAGAATCTACCCAAGAATACTGCCAGCGGACCCCATTTATCAATCATTTTTTCGGTTTTTGCAACTCGTTCTGGAGTGAGCGCTTTTACTTTCCCGGATTCTACAATCTTTCGTCCGAAGAAATGACCAATAAAGTAATTGCACTGATCGCCAATAATTGGGGCTAGCCACACTACGGCAAGTAATAGTGGAAGTGGAAGCGCGCTATGACCTGTTTGAGCGTCAGGAGCTGCAAAAAACCCTGCTGCGAAAAGAAGTGAATCTCCTGGAAGGAATGGGAAGAATACTACGCCTGTTTCAATAAAAACAATGAGAAAAATAAGGCCTAATGCTGGAGCTGTGCCCATTGCAATCCAACTTGCAATAGCTGAGCGTGGATCCTTGAGTAGGTTAACAATAAAATGAATAAATCCCATAATGTCCTGTCATAAATTTTGCGTATTTAGTGACGCTTGTTAATTAAAAATCAAGCGAAACAACTGTTATTTTGAGCCTAGCAGTCGCCATAAACGGTTGACACTTTTTGTGCACACGCTATCAGTTAATTGCGTTATAACATACAATAATAGTTAGTAATGTAATGTTGCATGGTTAAAACTTGAGAAATTGCTTGGCAATTAAAGATTGGCAGGAGAAGTAACGTATGAAGTTAAATGATGAGCATGATGGTGAATATCCACAAAGTTTTGCTCCGCTAAAGCCTAGGAAACGTTCTGCTCGTGTAATCAATGCTAATGAAGTTTTAAAAAAGAATGATGATTCGAAAAGCAAAATTCCTGACGAATATGTAAACATTGGTTTGCCGGAAACAGACTTATCGATTGCTGATTTTTCTCGTAAGCATTCTAATCCAAAGAATTGGTGGATTTATTTTGGCGTTCTGCTTGTCGCTATTGTTATTCCGTATTGGATTGGTCGCACTATGGCCGCTCGTCATACTTCATGGGTTATTTCGCATTGCTCTGGATTATCTTCGCAAGGTGTTGTTTTTATTTCGTGGGTAATCACAGTGTCTGCTTTTACAAGTCTTGCTATGGCGTTAATTGACACTCATCGTTGGATTTGGCGGATAATGTTTGCTGTTTTTCTGGCTTTAGAACAACTTATTGCCGGATTATGCATGCTAAACATGAGCTTCTGGTATTCGACGTATGTGGTCTATGGTCATGCTTCAGGTTTAGCGAATGCGGCAAATCTTGGCATTATTTCTGCAGGTATTGGAGTAGCTGTATTTGCTGTCATTTTTGTTGGTTTGCTTGTCATTGTTCCTAAAACCTCGGCTTTGAATGTTCTTACGCGTAGTTGGGCGTCGTTCATAATGTTTTATGCGATTGAGGTTTTGGCAATTCTAGTTGTGCTATTTGGTGGCTTTATGACCGCAATGTAATATTTGGATTTTGCGAAAATAAGTTGTTTGCAAGTGGTTGTATGATAGAGACTTGGCGTGTAACGCCCGCGGATTGAGAGCGCTACAGCAGAAGGTTGTGGCACCGCGCAGTGATATTAAGGAGGACGCCGTGGCATTAACGGCTGAAGATAAGAAGAATATTATCAACGAATACGCGACGCACGAGGGTGACACGGGTTCCCCAGAAGTGCAGGTCGCTTTGCTTAGCAAGCGCATTGCTGACCTTACTGAGCACTTGAAGGAGCACAAGCACGATCATCATTCTCGTCGTGGCTTGTTGCTCATGGTTGGTGATCGTCGTCGTCTTCTCGATTACTTGAAGCGTGTTGACATCAACCGTTATCGTTCTTTGATTGAACGACTTGGCTTGCGTCGATAGTCTTGTAGCCCGGGCTTAGCTCGGGCTTTTGTATTCTTTGTGCTGTACGCAGGTACGTGTACGCATAAAAATTGTTCACATATTCACAGATTTGGGGTAAGTGTTGTGAACAATATTTAAAATTTATAACTAAAAAGAATTAACGAATAATTCAAAAAATAATTAAAGATTGATGTATAACTGAATACGGATGATTGAAGTAACCGAAACAAAAAACACTACGAAATATTGACGTAACGCAAGTGTTGCAAAGAGTGCAAATATTCGCATATAAGTAATAATGCGAAGTCGTCAATGTTATTACGCATGTTGGTTGATTAGGTAAGTTAAGAAAAGGAGGAACCCGTGGAGGGTCCCGAAATTAAGGCTGTAGAAGCCGTTATTGATAATGGTTCATTTGGTAAGCGTACGCTACGCTTTGAAACTGGTCGACTTGCTCAGCAAGCAGATGGTGCTGTTGCCGCATATTTGGATGACGATTCCATGATTTTGTCGACGACGACTGCAGGATCTAGTCCGAAGGAAAATTACGACTTCTTCCCATTAACTGTTGATGTGGAAGAAAAAATGTATGCTGCTGGAAAGATTCCAGGTTCGTTCTTCCGCCGTGAAGGTCGTCCTTCTAACGAAGCAACGTTGGCATGCCGTATTATTGATCGCCCGTTGCGTCCGTTGTTCCCACACACTTTACGTAACGAAGTGCAAGTTGTTGAAACAATTTTGGCAATTAATCCAGATGATGCTTACGATGTTATTGCTTTGAATGCGGCGTCTGCATCTACTATGATTTCTGGTTTGCCAT
Source organism: Gardnerella sp. DNF01151 (assembly GCF_049244235.1). Classification (NCBI taxonomy): domain Bacteria; kingdom Bacillati; phylum Actinomycetota; class Actinomycetes; order Bifidobacteriales; family Bifidobacteriaceae; genus Gardnerella; species Gardnerella sp. DNF01151. Next base: position 289,117 of record NZ_CP058389.1, read on the forward strand.
TTGAGGGCCCAGTTTCTGGCGTTCGTTTGGCTTTGATTGATGGCCAGTGGGTTGCTTTCCCACGTTGGAGTGAGCGCGAGCGTGCAGTATTTGAGATTGTTGTGGCTGGTCGTGTGATTGAAAACGGCGATGTTGCTATTGCAATGATTGAGGCTGGTGCTGGTAAGAATGCTTGGAATTTGATTTACAATGATGGTCAAACCAAGCCAGATGAGCAAGTCGTAGCCGGAGGTTTGGAAGCTGCAAAGCCATTTATTAAGGTTATTTGCGATGCTCAAAATGAGTTGAAGCGTATTGCAGCTAAGGAAACTAAGGAATTCCAACTCTTCCCAGAATATACTGACGAACTTTATGCTCGTATTGACGAGATTGCTCATGCTGATTTGAATGAAGCTCTTTCTATTGCTGAAAAGCTTCCTCGTCAAGATCGCATCGCTGAAATTAAGGAAGGCGTGCGTGCTGCAATCGCTGAAGAATTCACTGATATGGACGAAGCCGAAAAGGAAAAGGAACTCGGCAATGCGTTTAAAGAATTGCAGCGTCAAATTGTTCGTCGTCGTATTTTGACTGAAGATTATCGTATTGATGGTCGTGGTTTGCGCGATATTCGTACGCTTTCTGCAGAAGTTGATGTTGTGCCTCGCGTACACGGTTCTGCACTTTTCCAGCGTGGTGAAACTCAGATTTTGGGTGTGACTACTTTGAATATGCTTAAGATGGAGCAGCAGGTTGATGCGCTTTCTGGTCCACAGACTAAGCGTTATATGCACAATTACGAAATGCCTCCATACTCCACTGGTGAAACTGGTCGCGTTGGTTCTCCAAAGCGTCGTGAAATTGGTCACGGTGCTTTAGCTGAGAAGGCTTTGGTTCCAGTTTTGCCAGGTCGCGAAGAGTTCCCATACGCTATTCGTCAGGTGTCTGAAGCTATTGGTTCTAACGGTTCTACTTCTATGGGTTCCGTTTGTGCTTCTACGCTTTCTTTGCTTGCTGCTGGCGTGCCTTTGAAGGCTCCAGTTGCTGGTATTGCTATGGGCTTAGTTTCTGGTGATGTTGATGGAAAGCATATCTTCAAGACTTTGACTGATATTCTCGGTGCAGAAGATGCATTTGGTGATATGGACTTCAAGGTTGCTGGTACTTCTGAATTCATCACTGCTTTGCAGCTCGATACGAAGCTTGATGGTATTCCAGCTGATATTTTAGCTGCCGCTTTGCAGCAGGCACATGAAGCTCGTGCAACGATTCTTGAAGTTATTAACGAATGCATTGATTGCCCAGCTGAGATGAGTCCATTCGCTCCACGCATTATTACAACCACAATTCCTGTAGACAAGATTGGTGAGGTAATTGGGCCTAAGGGCAAGATGATTAACCAAATTCAGGAAGAAACTGGTGCTGAAATCGCTATTGAAGATGACGGTACTGTTTACATTTCTTCTGAAGGCGGAGAAGCTGCTGAGAAAGCTAAGGGAATCATCGATTCTATTGCAAATCCTCGTGTGCCAAAAGCTGGTGAAACTTTCACAGGCAAGGTTGTTAAGACCACAAGCTTTGGAGCTTTTGTGAATTTGACTCCTGGAACTGACGGTTTGCTTCACATTTCACAGATTCGCAATTTAGCAAATGGTGAGCGCATTGACACTGTTGAAGATGTGCTGAAGGAAGGCGATAATGTTGAAGTTATCGTACAAAGCGTAGATGAGCGTGGCAAAATTTCTTTGGCTATTCCAGGTTTTGAAGATCAAGAATCTTCTGCTCCAGCAGCGCGTGAAAATCGTTCCCGCAGTTCTCGCGACGATCGCGATTCTCGTGACTCTCGTGGCGATTACCGTCGTTCTCGCCGTGACGATCGCGATAATCATGACCGTGCGGATCGTGCAGATCGCGATGAGCGTCCTCGTCGCCGCATGCGCGATGACCGTGACGATCGAGATCGCATGGATCGAAATGACCGATACATGGATCGCGATAACCGTTATGATGACCGCAACACTCGTCGAGACGACCGTCGTGCAGATCGTGCGGATCGCGATAACCGTTACAGCGATAACGATTTTGATGAACGTCCTCGTCGCCGCGTGCGCGATGATCGTGACGGTCGTTACGAAAATCGTGACGACCGTGAAGATCGTGCAGATCGTGACGACCGTGAAGATCGCTCAAATCGTCGAGATTCAGAAAATCGTCGCGTATCTGATAGAAAGCCGCGTTATGCAGCTGATGACGATCACTATGACGAGTATCGTTCGGCTCGTGAAGAGCGCGCAGAGCGTCCTCGTCGCCGCGTGCGTCGCGATTTTGATCCATTTGAGGAAGATTAATTGCGCAAATAGTATTAAAGCAAAATTATTGCTAGATACTAAATAAAAATAAATATTCGTAGAAATGCCTTCAAGCTGCGTTTGCGTTTGGAGGCATTTCTTTTAGATAGCTATTTAAATGTTTTATGCAATCTGTGCAATAAAATAAAATATAAAAAGTAGTAAAATATTGTGACTGCGTAAAGTAGCGTAATGCAATAATAAATACTTACGAAAAATATAAAACTTACAAAATAGGGGTGAAATATGGTTATGCATCGCGCATTAGGTTCGTTTGATACAACCGCTATTGGTTTTGGCGAAATGCCATTGACAATAGAAAACAATCTTGGTCACGATATGGGAATTGAAACAATTCACGCAGCTCTTGATGCAGGTTGTACGCATATTGACACAGCTTGGGCATATTACTGCTCTGGTGGTGAAGAACAAACTGGCGAAAAGCTTGTTCGTGAGGCTTTAGAAAGCTGGAAAGGCGACAAATCTTCTATTTTGGTTGCTACTAAAGTCGGTCACTTCCGTAACTTTACTGACGGGCGACCAACGTGGGGTAAGGATGGTAAGCCAGAGCATTTGATTGCGCATGCCAAAGAGTCTGCAATGGCTCTAGGCGTTGACACTATTGACTTGCTTTACTTCCACAGGCCAGATCCAGAAGTTCCATACAATGAGTCTATTGAAGCAATGCAAGAGTTGCTTGATGAAGGTGTGGCTCGAGAAATCGGTATTTCTAACGCTTCTGTGGAGCAAATCGATATTGCGCGCAACATTTTAGGAGAAAAGCTAGTAGCAGTACAAAATCAATATTCTCCAGTTCATTTAGAGAATGAAGATACGTTGCAATATTGCGAAAAGCTTGGAATTGCTTTTGTTTGCTGGAGTCCATTAGGTGGATTCCGTCATCCTTATGACGAGCATCTTTTCGATCCATTCCGCAAAGTTGCTGAAGATCATAACGTAAGTTATCAGCAAGTAGTTTTGGCTTGGGAGCTCGCTAAAGGCGATCACATATTTGTCATTCCTGGAGCTCACAGACCAGCTACAATTTTAGATAGTTTGAAAGCTTCTGATTTGCAATTAAGCAATGAAGAATTGGCTTATTTAGGCTGAAAGAAAACAATAAAATGCAAGAAACAAGCGTAACTGGTATGCCATTGCCGCACGAAGATGAGGACGGTACGCCAATTCCTGTAACCATTCCAGTGCCGTTAGGGTCTCGCACTCATGCAGTTTTTACTACTAGATTGGGTGGAATTTCTGAAGGCTTATTTGCTTCACTTAATTTAGGCGGACGCGCAGGAGATAGTGAGGAGGCTGTAGCAAGCAATCGCGCAGCTTTACAAAAAGCTTTGCAAGCTGACTTGTCGCTTGTTGCTCAAGTTCATAGCAGAGAAGTATTTGACGCAGATAGTGTAGTAGATTCATGGAATACTTCTTACGGCTTTGATGCAACAGGTTTTGCGGATTCGCAATTGAGAATTGAAGCAGATGCGCAAGTTTCAACTGCGTGCTCGCTTGCATTAGGAATGTTTGCTGCAGATTGTTTGCCAGTTTTACTTGCGGACGACGAAGCTGGAGTAATCGCTGCAGCGCATTGTGGACGAAAAGGATTGATGGCTGGAGTGCTTGATGCTGTCATCGAAGCAATGTGCGAAAAGGGAGCTGAGCGTTCTCGTATAGAAGCAGTGCTCGGTCCGTGTATTTGTGGAGATTGCTACGAAGTTGGTGAGAGTATTGCGCGCGATTTTGAAAAACGTTATCCGCAAACTGTAACAAAAACGCGTTTCGGTGGAATTGGTATTGATATTGCTGAAGCTGCACGCATTGATTTAGCGCTCGCAGGAGTTGCGAATATTGTTGACGCTTTGCCAAGAGTTACTGCAGCTACGCAATATTTGCAGGAAGATGAGGAATTGCGCGCGATTTGCGAAGTAGATGGGGAAGGCGAGTCTTTGCCGGAACGTTTGCAAAATTTGCAAAACCCAATGTGCACTTTGGAAAATCCGCTATGGTATTCTCATCGACGTGCTAGTTTAGCTGGAAAATCGCATGAAGGTAGACTTCTTGCTTTAGTAATTCGCGACAAATAATCGCATATGCTATATAAACATTACTGTATTTGAGCTAGGTAGTAAGTGCAGTTGTGTGAGCTTAGCAAAAACGTGCGCAACACACGAGTGTTTTTTGCTTGTAAGTGATAGCGTTGATTCTGATGGTGTAGCACAGCGTTTTGTGCAGCTGTGTGGGGGCTTGTGAAAGGAATATTATGGTGGCTGATTTATTTCCAACCGCGTTGCGTGGGTACGATAAAGACAAGGTAAATGAAGCATTTGCAAACTATGAGCGTACTATTTCTCGTCTGCGTGAACAAGTGCGTTCAAGCGATGAATCAATTTTGCAATTACAAGCGCAATTGCAAGAAGAAAAAAATAATGTAAAACGTGCAAAAAGCGGAAATACTTTTGCATCCTTAGGTGCAAATGCGCAACAATTGCTGGCATCTGCAGAGCAGACTAGTTCTCAATTGCTTGAGCGCGCTAAGCAAGATGCTGCATCAATTAAAAAGAATGCACAAGCACAAGCTGGAACTTTGCTGAACAATGCAAAACTGGATGCTGCACATTTAATGCAAGAAGCACAAACTAAAGCAGACACAATGCTTTCCAATGCCACGCAAAAGTCGACACAACTTATGCAAGCTGCACAAGAAGATTCTGCACGTTTGCGCGATACTACTGCTAAAGATGTGCAAGCTCAAAAAGACGCTGCAGAATTAGCTTTACAAAACACTCAAGAAGAACATACGAAGCGCATGGCTTCTGAGCGCGCTCAGCAAGAAAGCAGCATTTCGCAACTTAAGTCGGAAGCTGCGCAAAAAATTGCTGAGCAGCGTGCGGCTGCAAACGAAGAGATTGCACGTGCTAAAGCTGAAACAAACGATCAGATTGAATCTGCTCTTGCAGAAGCAAATAAAAAGCTTGCTGATATGCGCGAACACGCTTCGAAGATGATGGCTGACGCACAGCGCAAAGCTGGCGAAATTACGGATGCTGCTGCTGCTAAAGCTCAAGAAATTGCAGATGATGCTCAAGTTGAACGCACGCGTACGTTAAGCCAAGTTAGTGCAGAAGTTGAGCAGATTCGAGCAGATATTGCTGCTCAACAGGAGGAAGCTACAAAGAAAGTCAATGCCTTGCTTTCTGGTTTGAAAGAGAAAGAAAGAGCAGCTCAGGAAGAAGCAGATGCTTTGGTTGCTCGCGCAAAAACTGTTCATCAAGAAGCTGACGAATATGCAGCGCAAACGCATCAGGCTGCGGATAGTCAGGCTGCTGATATTGTGCGCAAAGCTATGCAGGAAGCAACTGCTCAGGTTGAAGAGCGTAGAGCTGCAGCGCAGCAAGAGCTTGATGGCATGACGACTCGATTAACCCAATTGCAGCATCGTGAGGCAACTATTACGCAGCGCGTTACGGAATTGCGTTCGCTGTTTGCGAATGCTTTCTCTGGATTTGATTTTGGGGATGCTCAACAAAACCAACAAGTTGCGCAAGCTTCTGACGATAATGAGGATTCGTCGGATGCTCAATCTTCTGCAGATGCGAAGCAGGCTCAGCGAGATGTTCAAGCTGCGTTGGCTGAATCTGAAGAAGCTAACGAGTCTCAAGAAGACCAAGACACAGATAATCAATAAAGAAAATATTGTAAAATTTGTAGATTGGCTTAAACATCGTACGCTAGAATGTGCTGGTATTTGAATAAATATTTGAAATAAATATTGATAATTAACAGGAAAGGTAGCATTGTGACTGAAATCACTGCTCTAACTGATGAAAAATTACAAGGTTTGCGTGAGGATTTTGACGCAAATCCTTTAAACCGTTTAGCTATGAATGGTGTGACTGCTGCTGGTATTGATAAAGTCGCGCGTAATTATGATCGTGCGCGCTTATTGCAGCGTCGTTTTTCTACCATTGTTGATAACGGAGATGCAACACATCAGGATCGTTCTGGCCGTTGCTGGCTGTTTAGTTCGTTGAACGTGGCTCGTTTCATTGCGAAGAAATCCCTTGGATTGAAGGAATTTGAGTTTTCTCAAAACTATGCGATGTACTACGACAAGCTTGAGCGAATTAACTACTTCTTGAAGGATGTTGCTGCTTTGGTGCGTGCAGGTGAGCCTTCAGATTCTCGTTTGATTCAGCATTTGTTGCATGACGTTATGGGCGATGGCGGCCAGTGGACCATGGCTATGAATGTTTACAAGAAGTATGGTGCTGTTCCTAAGGATTTGTTCCCAGAAACTGCTTCTTCTAAGAATACTGGTGCTATGAATACGCAGTTGCGTGCGCTTTTGCATACTGCTGTTGCTCATATGTATGCGAATGCCACTGAAATTGATGCGATTATTGCGGATGCTACTGCTGCAGGTCACAGGATTTTGACAATTCACTTGGGTGAGCCACCTAAGAGCTTCGATTGGGAGTGGACTGATAGCGACGGCAAGTTCCATCGCGATGGTGAGATTACGCCAGTTGAGTTTTGGAAGAAGTACGTGAATGCTGGTCTTGAGGATTATGTGTGCTTGGTTGACGATCCTCGAGCTGAACATCCTAAGGGCAAGAAGATTGCTATTGAGCATTTGGGTAATGTTGCTGGCGGAGACGCAACCGAATATTTGAACGTGCCAAACCAGTTTATGAAGGATTGCGTGCGTAAGATTTTGGTTGAGAAGGGCATTCCAGTGTGGTTTGGTGCCGATTGCCATCCTATGATGGATCGCGAGAATGGCGCTTGGGCTACTGATTTGTTCGAGTATGGTCGCGTTTATGGCGTTGATTTTGATTTGGATAAGGAAGCGCGTGTGCGTTTTGCTGATTCTGCGATGAATCACGCTATGGCTTTTGCTGGTGTGGATGTTGCTGATGATGGTACGACTACTCGCCGTTGGCGCGTAGAGAACTCTTGGGGCACTGATATTGCAGATAAGGGTTACTTTACGATGAGTGACGACTGGTTTACCGAGTATGTGTACGAAGTTGCAGTGCCGAAGAATCTGCTTCCGGAAGAATATCGCAAAGCCCTAGAAGAACCAGCAATCGTATTACCGGCGTGGGATCCAATGGGCGCTTTGGCTTAGCTTAAGCGCATTGGGCGCTTAAGCTACTCCAAAGCGCCGCGCTCACTATTGCGAAAAGCACAGTGTGCTTTTCGCGTGAGCTCGGCGGTGCTTGCATCTTTATTCAAGATGCAAGCACCGACCACATCAAATGTGGTTGTGCTTTCAACGCAAGCTCGGCGGTGCACGCATCTTTATTTCAAGATGCGTACACCGACCCCACCAAGTTAGGTTGATTCTCTCCTCGCACCCACCGATCGCACCAAGCACAGTTTTTATAGGATGGTGACAAATGGCTTCTACAGCTGAGCAGCGTACTTCTCGCGCGGTAAAGAAGGAAGTTGAGGAGGGGCGTAACCCTCTTAATTCCGCGAAGTTTCAGCGCTGGGAAGACCAGGTTGGTGTGGATCGCATAATAAACCGCCGCGTGCTTGAGCTGGAGCCTTTGCCAACTCCTGCTCAGGTGCTTGGTGAGTTGCCATTGTCGCCGTATGCGCAGGATATTGTTGCTGAGTCGCGCGATGAGATTCGTAGCTGTTTGAATGGCGAAGATGATCGCTTGTTGGTTATTGTTGGCCCGTGTTCTGTGCATGATCCTAAGGCTGCTCTTGATTATGCGAGTCGTTTAGCTAAGTTGCGTTCGGAGCTTGAAGATGAGCTTCTTATTGTTATGCGCGTGTATTTTGAAAAGCCGCGCACAGCTCTTGGCTGGAAGGGTTTGATTAACGACCCGGATATTGACGGAACGCATGATATTCATAAGGGTTTGTTGCTTGCGCGTAAGACTTTGCTCGGCGTGTTGGATGCTGGTTTGGCTGCTGCTACTGAATTTTTGGAGCCGACCAGCCCTCAGTTTATTGCGGATGCTGTGAGCTGGGGTGCGATTGGTGCGCGTAATACTGAGTCTCAGATTCATCGTCAGCTTGCTAGTGGTCTTTCTATGCCGGTTGGTTTTAAGAATGCTACGGATGGTTCTGTTTCTGCGGCTGTAAATGGCTGCTTAGCTGCGAGCCAGCATCATACGTTCTTTGGTATTGATCATCTTGGTCGCGCTTGTGCTGTGCAGACTCTTGGCAACCCTGATTGTCACGTGGTTTTGCGCGGATCTAGTAAGGGGCCGAATTATGATGCTGCGTCGGTTGCTTCTGCTGTGGCTTCAATTCGTTTGCGTTTGGGTACTGGTTGCATGGCTTCGCATGGTGTTGTTGTGGATTGCTCGCATGGTAATTCTGGCAAGGATGAGCGTCGCCAGATTGAGGTTGTGCGTGAGATTGCGGATCGTTTGGCTGCGGGTGAGCAGGGTATTAAGGGCGTGATGATGGAGAGCTTCTTACAGGGTGGTAATCAGGATCCTGCTCCTCTTAGCGAACTTGAATATGGGAAGTCTATTACGGATCGTTGTATTTCTTGGGAAGATACTGCCAATTTGCTAAGAATTTTAGATAAATCTGTAGCAACTCGCCGTAGAGCTTAGAGCTTAGAGATTGTAGTAAGATAATCTCAATTAATTTCTACTTGGCTTATGTTCCTTACTGTATTTGCCGCCTATTTTTGCATTATATTTTGCGTACAAGGGAGTGTGTTGAAATGTATAACGAAGACTTGAATAAAGCGAATAATGGGAATAATGCGAATAAAGGTTTTATGTGTAAAGCACTACCGGTGGTGCGTTATATATTGTTAGCTTTGATTGCAACTGGTGTTATTTTGTTGGCTTTTGCATGGTATCGTGGCACGCATAGTGCTGGTTATACGCTTGTTACGTTTTCTGCATTGTGGTTTAGCGTTTTTATGCCGTTTGTAACTGGAATTGCTTTGCTTGTTTTTGCTAACGGATGGCGTCGCATTGTTGGCACTTTAGTTTGTGTATTGCTTATAGCCGGATTTTTCGCTTTTCTTGCCCTGCAGAATCAAATTATTGCGTTTTTCAATGTTCCTGTTGTGAATCCTTGGTTTGATTTTACGTGCGGAGCATTGCTGAAAATTGCGACTTTGACTTTTGTTATTATGACTTTAGTATGCGTGTTTTTGGTTAAGAATAACGATAAATGCGTAAGTAGCGAAGTAAAAAAGGATGATTCTGCTAATGCCTAGTACTGAGAAAATTACGAAAGTCGCTGTTGTTGGTGCTTTAGAGGAAGAAGTTGCGCATATTGCCAGTGCGCTTGAAAACGTGACTCACGATCACTCTGCAAGTCTTGATGTATCTTGCGGCACTCTTGACTCGGCGAATGGCAGTAAAATCGAAGTCGCGGCTACTGTTGGCGGAATGGGTCTGGTTAATGCTGCTGCAACTGTGCAATATCTTATTGACGCATATAACCCTCAAGTCGTAATTTTTTCTGGTATTGCAGGAAATCTTAATAAAAATTTGCATACGAACGATGTTGTTCTTGGAAAAACTGTAAAATATCTCGATACCGATATGCGCTTAATCGGTCAATGGAAGCCATTTGCAAGCGAATTTAATTCGGATGATTATCTTCTTAAAGTAGCTAGTAAAGTGCTTACCGATATGAAAATCACGCATATCGCTGGCACTATTGCATCCGGCGGATATTTTGTTGATTCGCCAGAAAAAGTAGCGGAGGTAATTGCAGCTACTCAAGCGGATGCTGTGGAAATGGAAGGCGCAGCAGTCTTGCATGTGGCTGCTCGTAACGACGTTCCTGCACTTGTTGTGCGCGCAATGAGCGATAATGCGGATACAAAATACGAGGATTTTCACACTTTTGATATTTCCGAGTATGCGGACACTGCTGCAAAAATTACGGTAAATATTCTTCGCAATTTGTAGCATTTCGACACGCTGATGTGGTCGCCGACCTTCATTTTGCTTAAGTCGCGTTAAATATAGCACCAAATACCGCCATTTTTGGTACCCACTTTATTTTTGCCGGTGAGGTTTTACCCACCTGTTTACGATGGTTGCGTTAATAAAAAAAGATAGGGATTAATTAAGAAAATGCGCCCAATTCGCAATACGGCTATAGGAACGCGAAAATGTGGTGGGGCGCAAGGCAATTCTTCGCGAAAGGAAAGAAGAATATGCGTAACGATATGAATAAGTCAAATATGAATAAATTTAATACGACTAAAAGCGCACTTAAGTTCCGCAGTATTGCTGCGGCGGCGCTAACTTTCGGCTTGTGTGCAACCTGCGCTGCTTGCGGAGACAATGTTCCTGCTGATAATTCCAATGCGTCAGGTTCGCAAAACACTAAGATCTCCGGCAATTTCCAAGGCTCGGGTGCTTCTTCCCAGCAGGTTGCAATGGAAGCGTGGATTGCAGGATTCCAATCTAAAAATTCGGGTGCAAAAATTGCTTACAATCCTACTGGTTCTGGTGCTGGCGTTACCACTTTTATGACTGGTGCCACGGCTTGGGCTGGTTCAGACAAAGCGTTGAGTAACGACGAAGTTGAAAAGTCTAAGTCGGTTTGTGCTCATGGAACTACGGCTTTCGATGTGCCCGTGTATGTTTCACCAATTGCGATTATTTTCAACCTTAAAGGTGTTTCGGATGCTGGCAAGCATATTAATTTGGACGCTTCGACGATTGCTAAAATTTTCGACGGAAAAATTACGCGCTGGAATGATGACGATATCAAGAAGCAGAATCCTAAGCTAAAGCTTCCAGACACCCCGATTACTGTTGTTCACCGCTCCGATAAGTCCGGTACAACGCAGAATTTCTTAAGCTATGTGAAAGACGCTGCTCCGGACGATTGGAAATATGATCTTTCTGAAAACTGGCCGAATAGTGTCGGTCAAGGTGCAAAGGGCACTTCGGGCGTTGTATCTACTATTCGCATGGCAAATGGTGCGATTGGTTACGCTGATTTTTCACAGGTCGGTAAGCTCGGTACTGTTGCAGTGAAGGTGGGGGATACTTACAATGAGATTTCTCCGGAAGCTGCTTCTAAAACTTTAGCTGATTCTGAAATTGACGCAGACGCTTCTGCAAAATATCCTAATCGCGTTGTTATGAAAATTAATCACAATACGCAATCTAAGGGTGCTTATCCAATTGTGTTAGTTTCTTACGATATTGCTTGCCCGGTTTATAAAGATGCTGGAACTGCTCGATTTGTGAAGTCTTGGCTTAGCTACGTAACTAGCGCGGAAGGGCAGAATGCTGCTTCTTCTGCTGCTGGAACGGCTCCACTTCCACAAAATTTGGTAAGCAAAATTAACGCATCGATTAAGTCTGTTAAAACAGGAAAGTAAAAACTTTACAAACTGATATTATGAACGTATCGGTTATAAAGGAGAATGATTGAGTTCTACGAAAAATGCGAAAGCAGTTGCGAATAGTGCAAACGAAACTGCTCAAATTTCTGAGAGCAATAGCAAAAATTATGTTGGCACTCATCTTGCAGACCGTCTTTTTAAAGGCGTGGCTGCAGGCTGTGGCATGCTAATTTTGCTTGTTCTTACAGCAGTTGCAGTATTTCTGCTGTTTCGTGCTTTGCCGTTATTAAGTGGAAATCACAATCAAGTAAGTCATGTGTTTGCTGATTTTACTGGTGGTAAAGCGCATGATTTTATAAGCTATGTGGCTCCGCTTATTTTTGGCACAGTGCTTATGTCTGCGCTCGCGCTGCTGTTCGCATTTTTTGTGGCAATTGGTATTGCTCTGTTTATTTCGTATTATGCGCCTAAAAAAATTGTTCCGCTTTTGAGTGGAGTAATTGATTTGCTTGCTGCGATTCCGTCCGTAATCTATGGTTTGTGGGGCGGATTGGTTTTGGTTCCAGCTATGTATCCTTTCTGGGATTGGGTTTCTAAACTTTTTGGCTGGATTCCGCTATTTTCTGGTCCGGCGGCTAATCCTTCTCGTTCTGCTGCTACGGTTGCATTAGTTTTGGCTGTGATGATTTTGCCGATTATTACTTCTATGGCTCGCGATATTTTCCAGCAGGCTCCTCGCTTGCAGCAGGAAGGTGCGCTTGCGCTCGGCGCTACGAAGTGGGAGATGATTAAGTTAGCTGTTTTGCCGTTTGCAAAGTCTGGTATTGTGTCGGCTTCTATGCTTGGGCTGGGCCGTGCTTTGGGTGAAACGATGGCAGTTTTGATGATTTTGTCTCCTGGATTTACTTTTGGTATCAATATTTTCAAGGCTTCTCAAAATCAAACTATTGCCGCAAATATTGCAGCACAGTATCCGGAAGCGAACGGACTTGGCGTAAGTGCGCTTATTGCAACCGGCTTAGTTTTGTTCGTTATTTCTTTTGCAGTCAACTTTATTGCTCGCAAAATTACCGGAAAGGCGGGCGCATAAATGGAGCATCAAATTAATAAATCTAACGAAGGTGCTGAAGTCTTCGCAGAAAATTGCGTAGAAAATCGCGCAGAAAATTCTGCAGCTCCGGTTATTGACTTCAACAAATTCCGCCCAACTCGCTCACACATAGCTGCGCGCAAACGTAAAGACATGCTTATGCGCGTGCTGATTTTCTTGTCTTTTGTTGTGGCACTTATTCCGCTTATTTCTTTGCTTTTAACAACCATTATCAATGGTATTAAGCGTTTAAATTTTGATTTTCTCACTCATAACATGACTTACGTTGTGGGCGGAAATGCTACTGGAACTGGCGGTTACGGCGGAATTTTGCACGCGATTATTGGAACTCTTGAAATAACGCTAGGAGCTATGGTTATTTCAATTCCGATTGGTTTAATGTGTGCTGTTTATTTGGTTGAGTATGCTCGCGGAAACAAAATTTCGCGCATAATTAATCTGCTTGTTGACGTTATGAGTGGTATTCCGTCTATTGTTGCTGGATTGTTTGCATTTTCTATGTTTGCTCTTCTTGCTGGTCCTGGCACAATCAATGGTTTTGAAGGATCTGTGGCTCTTTCACTTCTTATGATTCCAACAGTTGTGAAGTCTTCTCAAGAAATGCTAAAAATCGTGCCTAACGATTTGCGCGAGGCGTCTCTTGCTTTGGGAGTTACTCAGCAGCGCACAATTACAAAAATCGTTTTGCGCACTGCTCTTCCGGGAATTGTGTCTGGCTGTATTCTTGCGGTTGCGCGCGTTATTGGCGAAACTGCGCCACTTCTTATGGCTTCAGGCTTTATTGCTTCCACGAATCTCAATTTATTTGATGGGCAAATGACGACTTTGCCGGTGTACGTTTACCAAGAATATTCCAAACTTTCTGCGAATTGTCCAGCTAATGCGCCGGCTTCTTGTGTAACGTCAATTCCGATGGAGCGCTCGTGGGCTGCAGCTTTAACGCTTATTGTGTTGGTGTTGTTGCTAAATATTTTGGGGCGAGTTGTGGCTCGAGTGTTTTCTGTAAAGACGAAATAAAGCGAAGTAAATCTTAAATAAAGTGAGTTAAAGCAAAGCAAAATAAAACAAAGCAAAGCGAATTAAATTTTTAGAAAGTGAGCATAAAATGGGTCAGCGAATTGATGTGAAGCACTTAAATATTTACTATGGTGATTTTCTTGCTGTAGAAGATGTAAATATTAATATTGAGCCAAATAAAGTGACGGCTTTTATCGGACCTTCCGGATGCGGAAAATCAACAGTTTTGCGCACTTTAGACCGCATGCACGAAATCACTCCTGGCGCGCGAGTAGAAGGTCAAGTGCTTCTTGAAGGCCGCGATTTATACGGTAAAGACGTGGATCCTGTGGCTGTCCGCCGCGATGTTGGCATGGTTTTCCAGCGTCCAAATCCTTTCCCAACAATGTCTATTCGAGAAAACGTGCTCGCTGGAGTTCGTTTGAATAATCGCAAAATTGCTAAGAGTGATGCTGACGATTTAGTTGAGTGGGCTTTACGAGGCGCGAACTTGTGGAATGAAGTTAAGGATCGCTTAGATAAGCCGGGTATTGGTCTTTCTGGCGGTCAGCAGCAGCGACTTTGCATTGCTAGGGCTGTGGCTGTGCATCCGCAAGTTTTACTTATGGATGAGCCTTGCTCAGCTCTTGACCCTATTTCTACATTGGCTGTAGAAGATTTGATTAATGAGCTTAAGCGTGACTACACGATTGTGATTGTGACTCACAACATGCAGCAGGCTGCGCGTGTTGCGGATTACACGGCATTCTTTAATTTGAAAGCTGTAGGTCAGCCGGGGCATTTGGAATACTTTGCAGACACAACTACTATGTTCAACAATCCGCGCAATGCTGAAGCTGAGCGTTATATTTCCGGTCGTTTTGGCTGAGTTGTTATATACTTCTTTGATTTCGGTGTATTTCCTTGGTCAGCACGTGCGCGTAAGGTCAGAGCTGTTCGGTTGTTCAAAGGTTTCGCAATTTTCATAATTTTATGTGAGATTTTGTGATGCCTTCGTTCATTCGACGAGTCGCAGTAACCTCTGCGTGAATGCCCAAATGTAATTGCGTACGCGATTGCTCAAGTGCTTTCGCCGCGCTTTTCTGGTCTTTTGCGCTTGTAAACCAAGGAACAGAGAGTATATGGAAAAGTTCTTCCATCTCAAAGAAAACGGCACGAATGTATCAACGGAGATCACTGCAGGTCTCACTACATTCTTCGCAATGTCGTATATTATCGTCGTAAATCCAATGATTTTAAGCCAAACTGGCATGCCTAAAGGTGGCGTTTTCCTCGCTACAATCATCGCAGCAATCATTGGTACCCTTGTTATGGGCTTGTTTGCTAACGTACCTTACGCACAGGCTGCTGGCATGGGTCTTAACGCATTCTTTACTTACACAGTTTGCTTCGGCCTGCATTTTACTTGGCAAGAGGCCATGTGCATGGTGTTCTTGTGCGGTTTAATTAACATTATTATTACCGTTACCAAGATTCGTAAAATGATTATTCGTGCCATCCCGACTTCACTTCAACAAGCAATCGGCGGTGGCATTGGTTTATTTGTGGCCTATGTGGGCATGATGAGTGTTGGCTTGATTACTTTTACTTCCAAGGATCCTGCCGCCGCTGCAAAGAGTAAACCAACTGCTGCTATTCCAGGTCTTGCTGTTATGAATAACCCTGTGCTTTGGTTATTCCTTATTGGACTTCTTTTTGCTATTGTTCTTACAGTTCTTAAAGTTCGCGCAAGCTTGCTTATTACAATTATTGCAACTTCTTTAATTGGTATTCCTTTGGGATTGACTTCTTTGAACAATGCAGTGTCTATTACTGACGCTTTTGCTCAGCTTCCAACTACTTTCGGTGCTATTTTTAGCGATAAGGGTTTTGCATCTTTGTTTGCTGATCCTGCTCGTTTGCCGCTTGTGTTGGTAACTATTTTCGCATTCTCAATGTCGGATACTTTTGACACTCTCGGCACCTTTATTGGTACTGGCCGTCGTACAGGTATCTTCTCTGAGGCTGACGAAAAGGCTCTTGAAAACGGCTCCGGATTTAGCTCCAAGATGGATCGTGCATTGTTTGCTGATTCTATTGCTACTTCTGTTGGCGCAATTTGCGGTACTTCTAACACCACTACTTATGTAGAATCTGCTGCTGGTATTGGTGCCGGTGGTCGCACTGGTTTGACTTCCGTAGTTGTATCTATTTGCTTCGCGCTTTCTATTGTTCTTGCGCCTTTTGCTTCTGCAGTTCCTGCTGCAGCAACTGCAGGCGTGCTTGTTGTTGTTGGTTGCATGATGGCAAGCTCCTTGAAGGAAATTGCTTGGGACGATATTTCCGAAGCAATTCCTGCATTCTTTGCTGCCGTATTTATGGCGTTCTCTTACTCCATTTCTTACGGCATCGCTGCAGGCTTCATCATGTACTGCTTAGTTATGACTTGCAAGAAGCGTGCTAAGGAAGTTCATCCAATGCTTTGGATTGTTTCCTTGCTGTTCTTGCTTGATTTCGTTGCTAATGCAGTGCTGTAAAATGTGCATTTAATGTAAGGCGCATTTTGCAAGTAGTGAACTTGTGAAACATAAAATATAAAAGTAAAAATTAAAAAATTCGAGGGTATGTAAATTACATGCCCTCTTTTTTATTTCTATAGTATTTCGCTTGACATTGTCCTAACGGCGTATTAGACTTACCCAACGTAAACCACAGACCGTTGGCGGAATTAAAAATTCCTGAAATTGATGTGTCAGGCCAGCACAGGTTGAGCGATGATTTATAGCGAATTTCGTTATGAGTCGAAAATTTAAGCACATTTTAGTGTTTCTTATGTTGCTCTGCCAGTGCGCAGGGCTTTTTTTATTGCCCTGTTTATTACGCTTGATGCATTTCTTTCACCTACGGCCAATTTAGGAAGGAACGCCATGAAGAGGCCCGAAAAGGAAGCGGTAGTTGCCGAGCTTACGAAACTTTTCCGTAATGCAGACGCTATCTACCTCACCGAGTACCGCGGGCTTACCGTTCCGCAGATTTCTACTCTGCGCGAAAAGCTAGGCCGCGATACTTCCTACTCTGTGGCTAAGAACACGCTTGCTCGTATTGCTGCTAAGGAAGCGGGCATTGAAGGTCTCGACGAGCTTCTCGCCGGTCCAACTGCAGTCACCTTCGTTAAGGGTGATTTCATTGAGGCTGCTAAGACCTTGCGTGATTTTGCCAAAGAGAATAAAGCCCTCGTCATTAAGGGCGGTTTCGCAGATGGAACCGTTTACGATGCCGAAGGTGCAAAGCAGCTCGCCGACTTGAAGTCGCGCCCACAGTTGCTTTCCGAAATGGCCGGCGCGCTCAAGGGCACCATGTCCAAGGCCGCTTACCTGTTCAACGCATTGCCAACCAAGGCAGTTCGTACAATCGACGCTTTGCGTGAGAAGCAGGAAAAGGCCGCTTGATTCCCTTGCAGCTTGCTGCATGAGACCAACTAAATATAAAAATGTTATGGTCGTAAGGCATAAGGTATGCCCGGCCAAGTAAGAAAGGAAGCCAATTATGGCTAAGCTCACTAACGAAGAGCTTCTTGAAGCTTTCGGTGAAATGACCCTCGTTGAGCTCTCTGAGTTCGTCAAGGCATTCGAAGATAAGTTTGATGTCGAAGCTGCTGCTCCTGTAGCCGCTGTTGCCGCTGCTCCAGCTGCTGCTGGTGCTGCTGAGGAAGAGAAGGACGAGTTTGACGTCGTTCTCACCGCTGCTGGCGATAAGAAGATTGCAGTCATCAAGGCTGTGCGTGCTTTGACCAGCCTCGGCTTGGCTGAAGCTAAGGCTCTCGTGGATGGCGCTCCAAAGGCTGTTCTCGAGAAGGCTAAGAAGGAAGACGCTGAGAAGGCTAAGGCTGCCCTCGAAGAGGCTGGCGCTTCCGTTGAACTTAAGTAGTTCTAACTTTTTGTTGCTTTGCGCGTAACGCAGTTTTATGCGTGCGTGCATAGTGAAAATTAGGCGGTAGGATTATTCCTGCCGCCTTTTTTGTTGCACCTTTGCTGCTAGAGAAAAATATGTACAAATTGTAGTTTTTGTACATTCAATGTACAAAAAATCATACATTCAATGTACAAAAACTACGTTTTCCGGTCAAAAAATTATGCAGTGGGCGGATAATTTATGGGCAATACCGTTAAGCGCACTATGGGATCGTGAAGCGTTTGAGTAACGATTTCGAAGCTTCATTTTGTTAAGTTGACGATTTTAGCTTAACTTTTCAAAACCCAATTTGAGTATGTTGGATAGCCTAGTATGTAGGCGCACTGGCGCGATAATCCGACCAAAATTTTACGGTGTTGTAAAGGAACTGCCGTTTTTGTCGGTTTTGCGATCTTTTCTCTACGCGCGTGTAAAGTTTCTGCCGCGTGCGACACGCGAGAAGCAGGTTGTTGGCGTGTCGCACAAGAGTGGCTATATTGCAACGGTTTTGCGGCTGGTTGGGGGAGTATTCAAGAGTTTCCTGAGAGTTTTCTGGGAAAAATCTTTAAAAACCTTGAAATTGACATTTTTACGAAAAATAATGCGTAATACTGTATTTTTTACTTTTAAAAATAGTTTGACTGAAATATTTTCATAAAAATATGAATGTTTTTTATTAATGAGTTGTGTGTCTGCTCTTGACTTTTTCGAATGGGGGGGGGGGTATGTTAATAGCAAACGTCGGTCAATCCTAGTTTGACAGGCGTGTGTGGCTCCGGTTGGGGTTACACAGCAAATTTTTCTTCGTGTACCTAGCATGAAGGAGAAGAAGAAAGGAAAATATTATGTTGAATAAGAAGGCTATCGCCGCATTCGCTGCTGGCGCAACTTTGCTTTCCGGTCTCGCTTTCGCGGCTCCAGCTTTCGCTGAGGGTACCGGTGATCAGACTACTCCAAAGGCTGATCAGACTACTCCAAAGGCTGATCAGGGTAAGAAGGATGATCAGGGTAAGAAGGATGATCAGGGTAAGAAGGATGATCAGGGTAAGAAGGATGATCAGGGTAAGAAGGATGATAATTGGCTCTATAAGACTGAAGACGCTGGAGAGCTTGATGCTCGTTTGGCTAAGGAGAAGGCTGATAAGGAAGCTAAGGCTAAGGCTGAGGATGAGAAAGATAAGTATGAGCATACTCCATATGGCAATATGGACACGGATTACAAGAAGTGTGTGAAGCTTTACGGTGAAGATTCTCTCGAGTGCAAAGCTGTCGCTGACTACCTCAAGCGTCATGATCAGAAGGTTGATGACAAGGCTAACGACAAGAAGTCTGATAAGAAGTCTGATAAGAAGGCTGCTCCATTGGCTAAGACCGGTGCTGCTGTAGCTTTGGCTGCTGTTGCTGCTTCTGTGCTTGCTGGCATGGGTGCTGCTCTTCGCAAGATCCGTCACTAAGCTGAAATCTGATTCAGCGATGAATCATTTGGGCTTTAGCTTATTGGTTGATTGTTGAGTCGGTTTTTCTGTGAATTACTTAGTCTAGTGTGCTGAAAGGTGCGCTAGACTAAGTGCTTTTGTAAAAAATTTTGTGCTCTGCACGCTGTGTAGATCTTTTAGTTTTATACAGCAATTAATTGGTTTGCGTTTGCTTGTTGATATGGTTTGCCAAATTTCCTTTTTTACTATTGATTCAGGCTTCGTTAACCGATTAATGCTGAGCACTTTGCGTTGTTGCTTTCCGCTAGGGACGGTTGGTAATATCGCAAGTTTCGAGGCTCGGAAGTTTCTTCCGAGCCTTTTGTTATTTCCATTTGCATAAAGATTTTAAAAATTATTGCAAATAAAATTCTTTGCAAAAGTTCTAGTAAAATTCCTTATAAATTTTCTTGTAAAATCTTCAAATATGAATATGTGATATTTTTATGCTTAAAATCAACAAATACTAGCGCAATATACACAAAGCATGACACAATAGTAAGTAGTGTGTTTTTTGAAGGGAGCAGATCACGTGAGTGAGCGACAAACCGTGCAGCGCTGGATGATTACAGTTGGTGGTGTCGAGCAGGCACGTGTGGGTGCAGGTCAGTCTGTAGAGATTGGTCGAAAGCCTATACGCCCGTTGCGTGAAGATGGTTTCGCGCGCGTCGACATAGTGGATAATAAACGTTCTATGTCAAAGAGGCATGCGCTGCTAATTGTAGACATGCGAGGCGTGGCAACAATACGAGATTTGCATTCAACTAACGGTACATATTTAGTCAGCGCAAATGGTGATTTGCTGCGTCTAGAGCCTGATGTTGATTTTCAGCTTCCAGATAACTTAATGCGCATGCAATTCGGTGATGTTCCTGTTGATTTTGTGCGTGTAGAAGAAGAATCTGCTGAAGTTGAAAAAGATAACGCAGTGCGTAATCTGTTCTCTTATGCTACAGATGAATCGCATGATGAGCCTGCAGCTTCAGATTTATCAGTAGATCAAATTCTTGATTTGCGCGCTGGTGAGCCAACAGGTGTTTTCCATGCTCAATCAGTTTCGCATCCTGGATTGTCTTGGAAACAAGGCATGCAGAATCATACTCAGCTCAATGATGATTCGCAAACAGATGTTGCTCCAATCAATCATGATGTAACTTTGCCTGTTATGCGAGAACAGCAGGAGGCTCCTGTAGAGCCGCGTAATTTATTTGCAGATGCGCAAGCGATTCAGCAAGAAAGTTCAACTAAAGAAGAACCTTCGCAACAAGATTCTGTGATTTCTTCGGTTTCTGCAGTTGATCAAGCTGATTCAGTTGCTCAGGTTTCTCCGGTTGCTCAAGCTTCTCCGGTTACGCCAGTTAATCCGGAAACAAATGTATTGCAAAACGAAAGTTCTCAAGAATTTCTAGTATCTCCATTAAATTCAACTGAAACTTTTGCTGAAAATATTGCCAATACTTCAGCTTTTAATAGTGCAAATACAGGTTCTAATAATCTCGATATTAACAGTTTTGGCTCTACGAATCTCGGTACTACAAATCTCGACTCTAATAATCTCGATATTAACAATTCTGATGCGGAGTACACACCTGCATTTGAGCCAGGCTCCGTATTTGAAAAAGTATCAAAAGGCGAATTTGACTCTCAAGAAAATGTAGTGGAAGCCGGCGGATTTACGTCAAAAGAAGCTGAAGAAAGTAGTGATTTTTCAAAGCAATTTGAGATGGCGCAATATTCGCAGTTGCTTCCGTTTTTGGCTGCAAACACTGGGTTATATGATGACTTATACGCGTGGCTCGCAGCTCAAGGTAATTCTGAAGTAGATGCTGCACTAGCTAGAAACAGCGGTTATAGTGCATATCGCAAAGCTATTGAACAGTAAGCAAGTAGGGTGGGAATATGAGTGATACAAACAACGTGGAGCAGGATTCGGCAGAGCAAGTTTTTACTGATACAGTAGTTGAAAATACTACGTCAGAAGATGATTCTTTAGAAAAATCTGGCTCTAACAATACCAACAGCGCTCGTACTAACGCTTTACAACATATAGTTGGGTGGAAGCAGCAATATCAGGCTCAGCTATCTCCTTCTCCACTAGAAGATATAACGCAACTTGCTGCACAATTAGAGTTGACGCATGCTCATCCTTCCGGAATTGCGCAACTTTTTGCAAGCGGAAAAGTAACATTAAAATCTTTATTCCGAGACGCTGGAATGTTGCGAGCTGCTGGGCGAAGGCTAGATCGAGTTTTTGAAGATAGAGACGCAAAAGCACATGAAAGTGGCGTTTCCGAACTTTCTTTAATAGTTGGTGTTGCATCGTGGAATGGCAACCATGTGCCTGTTCTTACGTATCCTGTGAAAGTTGTTCGTGACACTAATCAAGATGAGACCTCCGCCACTATTTATTTCTCTGGAAGTGTTGGGCTGAACAATTCGCTTGTGTCGCGTTTAAGTGAGCGTGGTGTTCAACTTAGGGAAGATGTTTTATTCGACGGATCTCAATATGAAAGTGGAACGCCAGAAACTTCTGTAGTGTTTGATGCTATTTGTAAGCAAGCTCGCTCAGCTTTTACAGATTTTGATATTGAGCGCGATATTATACTTGGCTGCTTTACAGATGCTGGTTCGCGTTTTGTAGCAGAAAGTGAACAAATTATTAATGCTTTGCAATCTGGCAATGTTGGAAATGCGATGATTGACGCTATGGCTGGCGATGATCGAGCTATTCATAAGCTTCAGTCTGCAAATAAGCTAGAATATAGTCCTTTCGACGCAGATCCTCATAGCGAATGCGAAGTTGGTGAAGTAGATAACGTTGTGCGTTATGCAGCGGAGCTTGTTGCTTCTGGAAATTCTCTGTTCGTGGATATTGATTCGGGCTCAGATTCAGCTGCGATTGCTGCTGCGATTGCTTCTCGTTCTGTGATTGCAGGACATTCTGTGTTGTATGTGCCTAATGTTGTTGAGCAGCAGAGGCGTTTCCGTTACACGTTGAATACGCATGAAATTTCCTCATTAGCATTAGACGTTGCGGATGGTCATATTGCTAAGCATGTCGATGCGCAGTTGATTGCAGCAGTTGGTGCTAGACATAGTATTGCGACTTCACGATTTGAGCAGGTTGCAGATGAGTTGGTTGGAGTGCGTTCTCGCCTTACTCGTTATTTAGGCGATCTGCATGGTATCAACGAAACTTGGGGAGTATCTGCATATCAAACAATCCAGAATCTTGCAGCAATTGCAATGTTTCCAACCCATCCGTCTACGCATGTGCGTTTAGATGTTTCTGCAGCGCACGCCATGACCGGTCATATTGAAGAGTGGTCGAAAAAATTCCACCAAGCCGATGAGCTTGGAGAGTTTAGGATAAATCCTGAAGATACTCCTTGGTTTGGCGCGTCGATATTTGACGAAAATGAAGCTATATCTGTATATCAGCGTGTTGTAGACGTGCTTCTTAAGCTTCTTCCAGCAACTCGAGAACAAGTTAAAAGCACTGTGCAAAGCTGTGGTTTCCCTGTGCCAACAACAGCTCGTGAGTGGAGTCGTCAAGTTACAGTTCTCAAAAATTTGCGACGTGTACTTGACGTATTCCAGCCTGAAATTTTTGAGCGCGATTTAGATGCAATGATTGAAGCGAGTAAGCCGAAAGTTCAGCGTAAAGCCGAAGGCACAATTATGGGCTTCTGGGAACGTAGACATCATGTTCGAGAAGCGCGCAGCTTGCTAAGAGTTGGAGCTAAAGTCGATGATTTGCATGAGGCATTAAAGATTGTTGCGCAGCAAGCAGCTCAGTGGCGTACTTTCGTGCCTCACGGCGGATGGCCTGTTTTGCCGCCAAAATTGGATGATATTGTAAATACTCAAGAATTATTAGCAAGGCATTTAGTTGCTCTTGATGCAGTGTTAGCAACAACTCTTAAGGGCGCAGATCTTGAAAATATTGAATTTGCGCAGCTTGAAGCTCGTTTGCAAGATTTGCATGACGACAGAGCATCTCTAGATACTCTCCCTGGTCGTTGCAATTTGGAGCGTGAGTTCAGCAAAGCGGGCTTATCTGATTTAGTTAGCGATTTGCGTCGTCGCAACGTTACAGGTAATGCAATTGACGGTGAGTTGCAATTGGCTTGGTGGACTACTGTTTTTGAAGATATCGTTAATTCTTCTGCAATTATTTCTCACCAAGATGGCTCCGCAATGCAAGATGTCTCTGATCGATTCGTGCAAGTTGATACAGAACATGTGCGTTCAATCGGTCCAATGGTTCAGCAAGAAGCTATGAGGCATTTGTGCGATTTATTGTTCTCGCACACGCAAGAAGCTAATCAGTTACATACTATGCTTGCAGGAAACCGTTCTGGAATTACTTTTAATAAATTATTGCGCAATTATGCGGAACTTGTGTTGGCTGCGAAACCAATACTTGTAGCTATGCCATCTACTCTTACTATGATGACTCCGTTGAGACCTATTGCAGATACTGTAATAATTGATTCAGCATCTCATATATCAAATATTGAGTTGCTATCTATTTTGTCTCGTGCTCGTCAAGTAGTAGTTTTAGCGCATAAGCAAACAGTAAGTTCTGAAAGTTTGCGTTCGCTTATTTCATTACTACCATCTGTAACAGTAGTTTCTAGAGCAACAAGGCGCTCGCTTCGTTTAGCGCGATTCTTGGAAGAACATGGTTACGGAAAGTTGCGTCATGACGTTCCTGTTGAACGTTTGCAAGGTAAAGTTCGTTTGCATCAAATTGAAGCAACTGGAGTTCCAGTAATGTCTTCTGGGCTTATTGAAAGCAGCCAGCGTGAAATTGATGAAGTAGTTGAGCTTATTCGTCAGCGTGCGAATACGTTTACGGTTGTTCCTTCAAGCTATGTGCTTGTCGTAGTTACGTTGACAAACGTGTTCCGCAGTCGTTTAGGAGCAGAGTTGAAGTCTTTGTCTATTAAAGACGAGAACATGGCTAGATTCTTGCGACATGTGAGACTTTTGGGTGTTAATGAAGCTTCTGGAGCAATAGCAACAGATGTAATTATGTCGCTTTGCTATGCAAAAACATCTCATGGCAGACTTCTTCAGCAGTTTGGATTGCTTGAAGAAGAAGGTGGAAGCAGTATGCTTCTTGACGCTTTGGCTCTAGCTCGTCGTCATCTAGATATTGTTAGTGCATTTACATCTAAAGATATGGAAGATGAGCGTTTGCACCAAGATGGTCCAAAGCTTTTGAAGAACCTTTTGCAATGGGCTGAGAAGTTAAGTGATAAGCCGCTTCGTCCAGAAGATGCCAACGATGTTGAAGCGCAAATTGCTGCAGAAGCTGCACAAAGAAATGTGCTATTTACTGATTTAGCTGAGCGTATTCGCTCGCGTGGATTAAAAGTTGCAGTCAACTATGGCTTCGATAATGGCGTTAGAATTCCTCTAGTAGTTGGACTTGCGGACAAGTCATTTGCTGTTGCTGTGCTTACGGATGATGCGCAATTTATGAGCGTGCAATCAACTCGTGAACGTCATCGCATGATTATTCAGGATTTGGAATCCTTGGGCTGGTCAGTTATGACAGTGTGGAGCGTTGGAGCTTTTGTCAATCCTGAAAAAGAGGTTGACCGTGTTGTTTCTCGTCTCGGGGAATTGTATGGTGACAACGAATGAGTAAATACGATCCCAATAGAAGATCTCCCCGCAGGTCAGTTAGGGTTGTTCGTGAAGGCTCGGAGCTTTTTGATGCAGATGGCGTTAAACTCGAGCCTTCTGACGAGCTTACTTTGCAACAGCGTAATCAAGACGACGATAATCGTATTTTAAGCGAATTGCCGCCTCACTGGGCGGTGTTTTCCGAGCGTATTAGTTGAGCTTGAAATACGCGAGAAGTAGCAGAATGATTTATTCTTGTTGCTGCTTGTTGCTGACTGGTCATTATCGCTAATTGCTAATAATTACCGCTGATTTCTACTAATCGTGTACGTATTCCATGACGGCAATCTCATTGTGACAATTTCATGGCAACAATTGCCAAAGAGGGGTTTGCAGACTGAGCTTGTAATAATCGCAACGCATCTGCAGCAGGCATAGCAAGAGTGGTAGTATTTTGCTGATTTTGTGAAACTTGGGTGCTTTGAGTTATTTGCATTACCGTAACATTATGAACTACGCTAACATAGCGTTCGTCAATTTCTGCAATATTGTTTTCTTCAATATCCTGGTTTTTGTTTTTATCGTTATTTTCTATAGTGCTGCTTTTAGATTTTTCGTTGTTGTGACTTTCTGCATTTTTAGAGTTAGAAATTTCTTCATCTTGTACCGGCTTGCTAAAAGCTAGATCAATTTTTTCGCCAGGAAGCAGTGTGTGATCTGCACTAGCTAAATGAATGGTAATAGAAGTAAATCCTTCTGGAATGCGCGGAATTTTACTCAATAGTGTTTGCAAAATTGGCATGCCTTTACGTATTTCGCATGTTGCAATAATAGAAGCATTCGCGCTTATATTATTAGATAGCGCTTGATTAAATACTTTATGTTTAGGCACTCGAACGTATGCAATATCGTTTACGCTAACGCGTGAACCTTGCTGAATATTGTGTTTAGCTACTGCTATAACTTGAGTTTCTTGTGAGTCAATAATAGTTGACACAACGAGTAAAGCCATCATTCCAGCACATAGCACAATAATGATTTTCCGCACGAAAGCGCGTTGCCTCCGCTGCAATAACGCACTATTTTTTGCGTTATTTTGAGATTTAAATAAAGAAAAATTTATGCTCATACCTGCATTTTGAAATATAAAAAATGCAAGAGCAAGAAAAATTGCGCGCTGTGGATAAAACCTATTAGCGCGCAATATTTAAACAATAATTAATATTTATAATTTTACAAAATCATTTATCGGTTCGATAAAAGCCTTTGCCTTTAAAGTTGATTGGAGGAGCAGAGTACACTTTGTGCACTGCATCTTTTCCGCACTGAGGGCAAATGGTAATAGGGTCATCTGAAAATGATTGATGTTCTGAAAAATCGTATCCGCATTGCTTGCAACGATAATGATAAGTAGGCAAAAGTCCCTCCGAAGTTACACGAGCACATAAGTAGCAGCTTACTGTTCCTTCACATATCCTAGTACATACTATGACAGTTATTATAGGTGTTAAATTTGCTTAGTGAATGATTGCGGCACAGCATATTGTGTGATGTCGCGCGCAATAATCCCACATTTTGGCGACACGCCGAAATGTTTATGTTGCTACACATCCTATGACTTCTTTATATTAATACTTATGGGTTATGAATCGGTGAGTGCGGTACTCGTATTAGTCATCCTCGTAGCCTTATGGTTCGGGTGGTTGCCTAAACGCACGGTTAACGGCATGAAGTCTATGCTTGAACATCGCGAGGATAGGTTTTCACCAACACTTCATCTTGTAGGTGAGTGGAGTACTGCGCGCATTTGCGACGGTACTAGTATGTTGGCAAAAGGGGCTTGTATGCAACCGACACAACAAAAACGAACATTAACTCCTGAATATATTGCGCGCATTCGCGCTGCTAGGCGTGCTGCAATACGCCGTCGTTGTGTGTTGGTAGTTGCGCTTGCTGCCTTGACTTTTGTCGTATTCTTAGCAGGATGCTCTGGTATATTTTCTCCAGTTTTTGCTCTTATTCCTGGAGCTATGTTGGCAGTAGTGCTTTATTTTGGAGCTCGTGCTTCTAAGCATGCTCGTGCTTGGGAGGCGCGTATTGCAACAATGCGCGCTGCTTCGAAATGCAAAGCTGAGGATGAGCTGTGCGAACGCCATAATAGTGCTGTTATACGCCAGTTGAAAGATTATTCTTCTGCATCTGATTCTGATTTTAATGGAGAAATCAACAGTAGTGATGCGATTTCTCAAAACGACAGTGCTGAATATTCTGTATCTCAGACTGTAGTGCCTGTTCGAAATGATGCGTCTCGTGACAATACTGAAACTTCGGTTATGGAGCAGAGCGAAATTCGTGTTGCGTTACATCGTGCGGAGCAAGAGCGCAATGCAGCGTTGCGTGAGCGTTTGTATAAAGAAGAATCTGAATCTAAAGAGTCTAATATCGTTGAGGCGGAAAATAAAGACGCATACGATTCTTCTAACGCTTTTGTGGCTTTGGAGCAAAACTATCAGTCTAATCAAGATTTAATTTCGTTCTCGCTTGATTCACAAACTAAGTCTGATTCAGGTAATGCTAATTTAGCATCTCGTACTCCAGAAAGTTTGGAAATTAAGTCAACTAAGCAAGTAGTTAAAGCTGTACCAGTTGCTAATGTTGATAATGCCGATGACGCTGCTAATTTTGCTGCTACAAACTCTTCTCAGTTCCACGAAAAAGAAAAAGTAAGCGAAGTGGATGCTCCAGAGAGTTCTGAAGACTCACTCGGCGTGGCAAATTTGCATGATGTTCTTGCTCGTCGAAATGCATGATTTAAGAGTTTTCTAAAAATTTTCTTAAAAGATTAGCACTCGAGTTGTTAGAGTGCTAAATTCGCGGTA
Organism: Gardnerella sp. DNF01151; assembly: GCF_049244235.1. Classification (NCBI taxonomy): domain Bacteria; kingdom Bacillati; phylum Actinomycetota; class Actinomycetes; order Bifidobacteriales; family Bifidobacteriaceae; genus Gardnerella; species Gardnerella sp. DNF01151. The sequence goes on from NZ_CP058389.1 coordinate 316,803, forward strand.
TTATGAGGCATAGAACGTAAGTGCGGTTGCGGACGTGATCGTCAGCCTCGTCGGATTGTTTCTTGCGTACGAAATAGTATCTCTTATGAAAGGGGTGGCAACAGTGTCGATTAAGCTCACACCGTTGGAGGATAAGATTATTGTTAAGCAAGCTCAAGCGGAAACTCAGACTGCTTCTGGCTTGTATATTCCAGATAATGCCAAGGAAAAGCCACAGCAGGGTGAAGTTCTTGCCGTAGGTCCTGGTCGTCGCGACGATAAGGGCGAGCGTATTCCTATGGATGTTAAGGTTGGAGACAAGGTTCTTTATTCCAAGTACGGCGGAACTGAAGTGCATTATGAAGGTGAGGACTACTTAATCGTGTCTTCTCGCGATGTGCTTGCAATTCTTGGCTAGTATTTAGCCGGTTGAAACAATAAAACTTACGCTGGAAATGACGGAAACGTTGTTCCCAGCGTTTTTTATTGCGGTACGTAAGAATGTCTGTGGAATATTTAGATAGGCGGCAGAAACTTTACGCGGTTGTAAGGTTTTGGTCGGATTTTTGCTATTACACAGTTAAGGCATGTGTGGAGTATGATGGAGAAGTATGACATACAAACACCGCAATATTGTAGATACAATTCCTAGCTACAAGCAGGGTAAGCCAGCTCCTAAATTAGACGGCATTCGTGCGTATAAGATTTCTAGTAACGAAAATCCTTATGAGCCTTTGCAAAGCGTAAAAGAAGCGATCTCAAATCGCGCTCTTAATGTAATAAACCGTTATCCTAATATGCGTGGCACAGAAGTTGTTGAAGAACTTGCTAAGCGTTTTGGTGTGACTGCAGACGAAGTCGTGCTTGGTTGCGGCTCTACTGAAGTTATTACGCAGCTTGTTGACTTGGTTGCAGGTTCGGGAGATGAGGTCATATACCCTTGGAGAAGCTTTGAAGCTTATCCGATTATTGTGACTGGAGCTGGTGCTACAAGCGTTCAGATTCCTAACCGTGCTGATGGTTCCCATGATGTTGACGCTATGATTGCAGCTATTAGCGATCGCACGCGTTTGGTTATTTTGAATAATCCTAATAATCCAACTTCTGCTTCACTTAGCGAGGAGGAAGCTCGCAAGGTATTAGATGCTGTGCCAAGCGACGTTCTTGTACTTATTGACGAAGCTTATGTGCAGTTTAACACAGCAAAAGGCACTGCAAATGGCATAAAACTGTACCATGAGTATCCAAATGTAGTTGTTGCTCAAACGTTCTCCAAGGCTTATGGATTGGCAGGTTTGCGCATTGGTTATGGTATTGCTCCGGCTGAAGTCGTAGACGGTATGCGTAAAGTTGCTGTGCCATTTGGAGTGTCTCAAATAGCGCAGGTCGCAGCTTTGGCTTCTCTGGAAGATGACGCAAGCAAGGAGATGAGTACTCGTGTTGCATCTCTTGTTGCTGAGCGTGAGCGCATTCTTGAAGCTTTGCGCGAGCAAGGTTGGAATATTGAAGATGCGTATGCAAACTTCTTCTGGATGCCATTTGGGGCAGATACCGAGCGTGCAACAGAACATTTTATTGCTGCAGGATTGTCTGTTCGCGCTTTTGCTGGTGAAGGTATTCGCATTAGTATCGGCGAGCGCGAGGCTAATGACAGGGTTTTGACAGTTTGCGAAAATTTAAAAAAAGAAGGTTTTTCGCTAAATAACTAGCTTTTTGCATAAAAGTTTTGCTTTCGGCGTGTCTTAATCTTGCATTAGTCGCGATTTCGTGGCAAAATAACAAAGTTGCCGTTTGAAGTTCACTTCTTACGGAGACTGCTGGCGGGTTTCCCAAGTGGTCAAAGGGAGCTGACTGTAAATCAGCCGCTTCGTGCTTCAGTGGTTCGAATCCACTACCCGCCACGCCTCGATAGCTCAGTGGTAGAGCACTTCCTTGGTAAGGAAGAGGTCGTGAGTCCGATTCTCACTCGAGGCTCTCTGGCGGGGTAGCTCAGCTGGCTAGAGCGTACGACTCATAATCGTAAGGTCAAGAGTTCGAGTCTCTTCCTCGCTACAACGACCAGTAGGAGACTGGCTGGCCAATAATGAATTGTAGAGGTGAACGAAATGGCAAGCAAGAGCGCCGACATCCGTCCGGGCATTACGATGGCATGCACGGAGTGCAAAGAGCGTAATTACATCACGACGAAGAATCGTCGCAATACGCCTGATCGTCTTGAGTTGAACAAGTTCTGCCCACGCTGCGGCAAGCATACGCTTCATCGCGAGACTCGCTGAATCTTCAGCTTACTGCGCTCACGATTTTGGCTTGTTTAAGCTTATTGCTAGTTGCGCAGATTTTATGCTTATTACCCCGCTTAATGCGGGGTTTTTGTTATTTATTGCTGTTAATATTTAAACCATGAGTATGCAAGCATCTTTAGTAAATAATCCATCCTTTGCAGATATAACAACTGTTGGCGTAGGTGGCAAAATTGCGCGTTTTATAGAGCCAAAAAGTCGCGTTGCTGTTATTGAAGCGGTAGAAGATGCTGATGAGCTTGGTCTGCCTTTATGCGTTATCGGTGGCGGCTCTAATATGCTTGTTAGCGATGAGGATTTCAACGGCGTTGTTGTGCGAGATGCTAGACGTGATATTCATGTGCTTGATGAAGCAGCACCTTCAGAAGATGGCATTGATTTGCAAAGTGGTGCTCATTTAGTGCATATCAATGCTGAAGCTGGTTGTAATTGGGATGATTTTGTTTCCCATACAATTTCTCTTGGCTTAGAGGGTGTGGAAGGTCTTTCTGGCATACCTGGCACTGTTGGGGCTTCTGTTGTGCAAAATATTGGCGCTTATGGTCAAGAAGTATCTCAAAGTGTTACTTCCGTAGAAGTCTGGGACCGCAAAACAAAATCAACTATGGAGTTGCAGAAGGATGCTTTAAATTTTGGGTATCGCACTTCATTGCTTAAAAAAAGCATGTACTCTTCAGTAGGAGTTCCTGCGGACTCGTATTTTCCTACTCCTCGTTACGTTGTGCTGTCTGTTACTTTTTGTTTGAAACATAATTCAACCGGCATTGTCTCTCATTCGCAATTAGCTAATGCTTTGCACGTAGAATTGGGTGAGCGCATGCAAACAGCAGCAATACGTCGTGAAGTTTTGCGCGTTCGTGCCTCTAAAGGCATGCTTGAGGATGCTTCTCGTTACGATAAGCTGTGGATGCGTGGTACAAAGTGTGCTGAAGGTGTTGAATTTGCTTTGCGATTGCAAAGTGAAGACTATGTTACTGGCGAATTTTTAGAGGGCGATAATATTTACAGTGATCGTCATAGTTGCGGTAGTTTCTTTATGAATCCAATACTTAGTACTAGTGAAGCCGATACTTTGCCAGAAGATGCTCCTAAATTTGATGCAATTATGCAAGATGGATCGCATGGTATAAAAACTTCTGCAGCTTGGCTTATTGACCATGCTGGATTCCATAAGGGTTTTAGGCTTATAGAAAATGGGAAACCTTCGCCTGCGGGGCTTTCTTCATTGCATACTTTGGCACTTACCAATCGTAATAATGCTTCTTGTGACGATATTGCAAATTTGGCAAAAACTATTATCCGTGGTGTGCAAAGTAAGTTTGGTGTAACGCTTATTCCTGAACCTGTTGTAATAAATATTTCTATAAACTGAAAATTTTACGAATATGATGCGTTTTATGCAGTAATATATAAGTTTATTATTTAAATTTTCACAAATAATAAAGGAACACACGGTAAAACTACCGTGTAAGCAATGTTTTGTGTAATATTTACCTACATTATCTATATAAATTTTTTATTTAATTACATTTACAGGAATAAATAAAGAAAATTAAGTAGAAATTTTATATAGGTGAAGTCGCAACTGTTTCGCAAATTTGTCGATGCGCTTCTGATTGCGGCATACCTTTATACCTATACCTCAACGAAAGTGCGTTTATTATGCAAATATGGAGAAAAAAGTCTGTTGAACAGACTATCGCTGAGACTATGGATGGTGAACGCCATCTTAAACGTACATTAAATGCTTGGGATTTGGCAGTTATGGGTGTTGCTGTCGCTGTTGGTGCCGGTATTTTCTCTGTTGGCGCTCAGGCTGCAGCATTTCATGCTGGTCCTGCTGTAATTATTAGCTTTATTATTGCAGGCATTGTATGCGGTTCTGCTGCAATGTGTTACGCAGAATTTGCTTCTATGATTCCAGTTGCTGGATCTGCTTATACGTTTACATATACTACAGTTGGTGAGCTTATTGCTTGGATTATTGGCTGGGATATGATCCTAGAAATGCTGATGGCTGGCTCAGTAATTTCAAAGTATTGGGGCGTTTATCTTAACGATTTAATGAAGCTTTTCGGTTTGAATATGACCACAAGTTTTAACTTAGGTGGTTTCACTATTGATGTTGCTCCGATTATAATCGTTGCATTCTTTACAACTATGCTTGTCCTTGGAACTAAGCTTTCTGCACGCTTCGACGGCGCTTTAACAATCTTGAAGATTGGTATCGTTCTATTCGTGGTTGTTGTGGGCTTCTTCTACATTAAAGCTTCCAACTTTACGCCATTTGTGCCACCTGCAACCGACGCTGCAAGTGTAAAGGGAATAGAAGTCTCTGGGGTTATGGCACAGCCTTTGTGGCAGTGGGTAACAGGCATGCAGCCAGCTGTTTATGGCGTTCCAGGTATTCTTTCCGGCGCGGCTCTCGTGTTCTTCGCATTCATCGGTTTTGATGTTGTTGCAACAACAGCAGAAGAAACTAAGGATCCGCACAAGAACATTCCACGAGGTATTGGTCTTGGATTGTTTATTGTTACTGTTCTTTACATCCTCGTCGCAGTTGTAACAACTGGTATGGTTTCCTACAAGGATTTGGCAAAGCAAGCCGCTCCTTCGCTTTCTACAAGTTTCGAACTTGTGGGTGCTACTTGGGCTGCAAAGATTATTTCCCTCGGTATTGTTATTGGTTTAACAACCGTTGTGATGGTGCTTTTGCTCGGTCTTACGCGCATTATCTTCGCTGTGAGCCGCGATGGCTTGCTTCCACGTAGCTTCTCTAAGGTAAGCAAGCGTGGTATTCCTGCAAGACTTCAGATTGTTGCTGGTATTGTTGTGGCAGTCGTTGCTTCCACTCTCGATATTGGCATTCTTTCCGACATGGTGAACATTGGTACGCTTTCTGCATTCCTGCTTGTTTCTGCTGGTGTGCCGATTATGCGTATGCGCAGACCAGATTTGCACCGTTCATTTAGCGTTCCTGGCAATCCATGGCTTCCGCTGTTTGCAGCGCTTTCTACATTCTGGCTCATGCTTAACTTGTCTGTATTGACTTGGATTCGTTTTGCAGTGTGGCTGGCAATAGGCTTTGCGGTATACTTCGGCTACTCTTACCGCAATTCTTTGCTTGGCAGGCAGTTGCGTAAAGCTAAGCAGCTCGGTGTTCCGGTTGAAACTTTGTTTGCTCAAGATGCTGCTGCTGCAGAGAAGGTAGCTGAAGGAGAAACAGAGGAGCAGGCTCGTGCAGAAGCTCAAGCTGAGGCGACTGCTGCGGCCTCGCAAGATAGTCAAAATTAATAAATTATTTATTTAGCAAGAAGTCGGCATACGGTTATATCGCATGCCGACTTTTTGTGTCATAGACTTTTCAAAAATGTTCTATAATAGAAAAGTTGCATAAAAGCAGAAAGGAGGGCGTTATGCCATATGTAATCGCAGAGCCTTGCGTTGATGTAAAAGATAAAGCGTGTGTAGATGAATGCCCTGTAGACTGCATTTATGAAGGCGATCGAACGCTTTATATTAACCCAAACGAGTGTGTGGATTGTGGAGCTTGTGAACCGGCTTGCCCAGTAGAAGCTATTTTTTATGAAGATGATTTGCCAGAAGACTGGGAGTGGTATCGCGATGCTGCGGTTGATTATTTCGACAAGCTCGGAGATTTGGGAGGAGCTACAGATGCTGGAGCTTCCGGATGGGATGAAGCTCGCGTTGCAGCCTTGCCTCCGCGTTCAGATAAAGCAAGTAATTAATTATTTGCAAAGTATTATTTAATGTGGCGCGAGTTTACAATCCAATGTGGGCAGCGTTGTTGCCGTATTTTTTGCGAACGGCATCTAAAGCGTGTTCTGCGTGACGCAATCTAGTATTTTTATTCATTGTGGACATGATGTTTTGTGTAGGATTTTTAGATTCGCGAGTATTTTCCTCCAGAATATCGTTTAGAGAAGGCTGAAGTGAAACTTTGTTTGCTGGCACAAGATTATTCGCTGTAACACCAGCTAAACGAACTGGGCTTAAAAGCTTTGTGTTATTGCCTCCAAGAATGTAATTATGCACAGTTGGATTAGCTTTAGAAAGCAAAACAACGACATGCTCGTAAAACTCGTGTGTTGAATCAGTTGCGTTTTGCAAAGTAGAAGATCTAGTAACATAATGCAAGTCGCCAAAGCGTAGTTTTAACGTTATAGTGCGTGCCATAAGTTTTCTGTTTCGCAACTGTTGAGTTACTTCGCTGCAGCATTGCTGTAGTAATTGTTTAACAGCATTCTCGTTCGTGGTATCTGTATCAAGAGTTCGCTCAGTTCCAATGGATTTTTCAGGGGCATGTGCAGTCACAGTGCGCTCGTCTATGCCCCTAACTGATTGATATATCATTCTTGCTAAGATTTGCGAACCCGTTATGCGAGTAAGCGTTGCTTCGTCAACATTTTTAAGCGACGCAACAGTAGATAAGCCCCAATCCTCAAGCTTATGTATTAAAGATGAGCCAATTCCTGGTATTGCGCGCAATGGCATTATTGACACAAAATCTTCATTACATTTTTGCGGAATAAGAAGCATTCCGTTAGGTTTTGCGTTAGTTGAAGCCATCTTTGCAATAAGTTTATTGCTGGCAATGCCAACCGAGCATGTAATATGATACTTTTCAAATACTTCTTTTCGTACCCAAGTTCCAATATTTACAGGCGATTTCCACTGTAATAAAGCCGATTTAACATTCATATAGCATTCGTCAACAGAAACTTTTTCAACTTGATTAGTAATATGCAAAAAAATATTTTCAAAAATACTTTTGGAAACGCTTGAATAGTAAGGAATGTCAACTGGCAAGAAAACTCCTTGTGGACAAAGATTTCTAGCTTTAACAACGGGCATAGCGGAATTAACGCCGTAAGCGCGCGCTTCGTAGCTTGCTGCAGAAACAACAGCGCGATTGCCTGTGCCGATAATAAGCGGCTTTCCTTTAAGCTCCGGGTGTCTTGCAACTTCTAAAGAAGCATAAAATGCATCCATGTCGACATGAAGTATGTTACAACCTGAGGTGTCGTGCCCCCAATCACGTTTCGCTGCTTGTACTCTCGGTGCTGTACTCATAAGTTTATAATAGAACAAACGTTCGATTTTATGGAAAAAATTTGTGGATTAAACTAATGTTTTTGTAAAAAAGCGTATGTCGGATCAATATTCATGTAGGGTTGTTGCTATGAAGCAATTTGTCGTCAATCTTTTACATCGCATGCCTGTGCTGCTTATTATCGTCATTGAGGCTTCAATGGTGTATACAGCAACTTCTGTTGCAAAAGTAGCTTTTAGCCAATTGGATCCTCTGTATGCAGTGTGGTATCGCGTAGGATTTATGACATTGTTGCTTTTGGCTTGGAGAAGACCATTTTCTCGCAGCAAACGTAGTTTTTTGCCAAAAACGCTACGAGAATGGGGAATTGTTGCAGCCGTTGGCGTGTCGTTAGTTGCTATGAACACTATGTTCTATGTTGCTATTAGTTGCATGGCTGTTGGTGTTGCAGTGACTATAGAATTCATAGGTCCTTTGCTTGTGGCTGTTATTGCAGGTCATGAATGGCGAGAGCGTGTGGGAATTGTGATTGCTGTTTGTGGCATTATGCTGTTGGCTAGCGCTTCTATACATAGTTCAGTAAGCCCGCATTTTCTAATTGGGTTATTCGCCATTCTTGTTGGCGGTTCAATGTGGGGCCTATATATTGTTTCAGGTCGCATGTTGGCAAAAAGTTCACACGCTATTGATCGTGTAAGTGTTGCAGCTCTTATTGGTTGGCTGCTGCAGTCTGTTGTTCTTGCTGTTCCTGCAGTGCAGCATGTTATTTCGCCTAAACCAGAAGCTACTTGGGCTGCTCGCCCTGGTGGTTCTTTTGCTTTACTTGCGTTAATGTTGGTTATTGCAATATGTGCTTCTTTCTTCCCAACTTTGCTTGATCAGGTTTTATTGAAACGTGTTACTTCTGCAAAATACTCTGTTATACAAGCGTTGTATCCTGCAATCGCAGTTATTATTGGAATGGGATTTGGTGAAATTCCAACATTGACTGATATTGCAGGAATAATTCTTGTTATGTTTGCTGTAGTTGTAACGTTTTCTGGAGATTACAATCCTGTGTAGCACTGGATATTGTTATATTAAATGTTATCTTAAAGTGTGTCGTCAAGCTTGTTTACAGTCCTTAAGAGGTGCTATAGTGTCAATCTGTTGCTGTTATGTACAGTAAACAAGTGGAGTCATGCCTGAGTGGCCGATAGGGGCACCCTGCTAAGGTGTTAGTCGCGTAAGCGGCTCGAGAGTTCGAATCTCTCTGACTCCGCGAATCACTCCGGATTGCTTTTTGCAGTCCGGAGTTTTTGTTTTTTAAAAATCTCCACATGAAAAAATTGGGTAAGCGGCGGGTAAGCGGCGGGTAAACGACAAAAATTTAGGCAAGAGATTTAAGCAAAATTGTGGATTTGTGCATAACTTTTATCCAAATACTACCTTTTAACCACAATACTAAAAAAATATTTACGCAAATCTTTTCTAAAGTCATAGTTGATGCCATGAGCGCTTACTCTAGTGCTCAATGCAAATAGAAAATTATTCTCATAATTCGCTATTGCATTAAGGGTTGGGTTAAAGGAGATTTTTATGGAAACATATTTTGGGAAGCATACTAGTTTTAGTTGTGCGAATAAATTGCGAAACCTCATGAAACAAAAAAATATTCGCAAAATGTTGGCATTGTTTACTTCCGCAGTACTAGTTCCTTCGGTGCTTTGTTCGCAAATTGCTATGGGATCTGTCGATAAATTAACGGGTTATTATTACAAAAAGTCGAATACTGTTGAATGGCTAAGCGAAAAGATTGCAAGGCTAAGGCTCGGTCCTGTTACGGATAAGTGGGAAGGTAGAAAGAATTCTATTTTTTGCATGGAATCTTCCGTGTTTATAGATTACAAAGGCAATATTAAGCAGATGAATGGTGAAGATTATCGTATTGCTGCAAATATTATTAAAACGCACAACAACAATGACGATGATTTAACTCAGGCTGCTTTGGCGTTTATGATTCATAATCATTTTGATATTAATCAAGATAGATGGAAGGAGGCTGTTGAAAACGGATTTGTAGACGTTGAAACAGAAACTTTAAGGAATAAGGCAGATAAGTTGTGGCAGCAGGGTGTTAAAGAAACTCCGGTTAAGACTGTGCTAAAAAATGATTACACTAAGGGCAAGCGCGTTGGCGTAATGCATATTAGTCTGCAAAATTCTAATGGAGATTCTTTAGGAGGAGTACCTATTAAAGTAAAATCCTCAAATAATCTTATTAAATTTGCTAACGGATCTGCATCTTTTGAAGGAAAATCTAAAAAGAAGGTTTAGATATTACTTGGAACGCACTTGATGCTGGAAACGCTCGAATTGAAGTTTCTTTTAACGCTCCAAAAGCTGAACGTTTATTCTCTCCAAATGGTCAAGATGTGATTAGATCTTTTGAAAATACATGGTATTCACAAGAGTTTCCGTTTAGTGTAGAAAAAACTTTCCAGCCGTTACTTAAGTCGAAAATATCAAAGCATGAGCTGCGTGCAGGAGAGCAGGTAGATAGTACTGTAACTAGCAGTGTTGCAGGAAATGATTCTTGGCCAGAAAATGTTCGTCTTCGCGCGCAAGGCTACTATTTTGTAGGTTCAGCTGAAGATATTTTGCATATTCAACAGCGAAATAGTGGTGAATCTGCTGAAGAGTATTTGAATCGCATGCGTTCTATGCCTAATTTGCGCCAAGTTGCTGCGGCTAAAGCTAATTTCTCTAATTCTGGCGAAACTATAACTGCAGTAGCAAAACGCGCTAATGGCGATATTACAGCATCTGATCTTGATAAAGCAGAAGCTTATAAAGTAAATGATTTAGAAGCAGGATCGTTTGGCACATGGGTTTGGATTATTTCTCGCGATTCTCAGAATAAATCTGACCGAGAGTTTCTGAAAGATGATGTTGTGCAGCTATTTGGTTCTACAGACACTACGGCTGTTCATCAAGCAACTGTGAGCTCAGATATTGTTGCTAAGCAGCAAACTGTTGGGCTTAATACGGAAATTGTTAATGAGATTACTGTAAGAGGTCTTCCTGAAACTTACGGATCTTTTAAGGGAAATAACAGTTACGGCTTTAATGAAGATAAAAAAGCGCATATTCGCGTTTGGTGGGCTGGTGCAGGTAGCGAAAATCCTACTAAAAAAGACAACGAAAATTATATGCCGGGATCTAAAGGCGAGCCGTCTTATCAAGAGCCAAAAGAAGATAGTCATCATCGTTTGATTGCTAAGTGGGATGTTCCTGCAGTTAATGGCGTGTACAAGATTGGCAACGGAAATATTACGCTTAGACCTATTGCTGGAACTGATAGGTCTACTACTGAGCCGAAAGTTTTGGAAAATAACGTGCATATTCGCGCTAATAAAAATAGTGAGTCAGGATGGTATGTGTTTGTTTATGATTTTCCTGGTTCTTCACGCGCTTTAGCTCATAAATCCGCGTATGACGGATTGTGGAGTCGTGCCTTAGTTGAACCGGATGTTTTAACTACCCCTGTATCTGTTACAACTAGAGTAAGCGATGAAAAAGTTAAGGCTGGTGAAAAGTTTCACGATAATGCTCGTATTACTGGCACGTTGCCAAAAGGAAGTTACGTAGTGTTTAGTGCATACGAGTATGAAGATGGTAAGGGGAATAAGAGTGATTCTAGTGGAGCTAAATGTAGCGATGCTAAGAATGGTGATGCTAAGAATGGCGACGTTAAGAAGGGCAGTGATTCTGAAGCTAAGGAGATTAAGGAAGCTAAGGAAACTAAAGAGACTAAGGAAACTGTAATATCTGCTGAAATTGAGAAAAAAATGCCTCAATCTCGCGTAAATATTACAAATAAACAAGCTGAAGAAAGTAAAAAGTCTTCTATTTCTGTAAGTTCTGCAGATATTACATTAGATCATGAAGGAACTGTTTATTGGAAAGCTGAAGTTTACGATGCTCAGGGTAATCCTTTAGCAACTCACGCATTGGGTGTAGAAGGAGAGACTGTGCAAGTTTCCGGCGGCGAGGATCGTTCTAAGAATGATGAAAATGAGGAGAATAATAAAGAAAACAAAGAAAATGTAGAAGAAAATCATAGTAAAACTGGCAGTGATGAAACGGCTAGCAGTGATGATTCAACTGATTCGAAAAATGATGTGAATGATAATGCTTCCAATCAACACGACAGCACAAATAGCAACGAAAATGCTAATAAGAATTATGTTAATCGAAGTAATACAATTCCAACATCGCTTGCTGTTACTGGTGCTTCTTCAGTAACTGTGATACTTCTGGCTGTTATTACGTTAACCTTTGCTTCAGGTTTATCGTTAGGTCGTTTTTCATCTATAGTTCCTAAGCATGGGAGAATGTCTGGTGGAGCGCGACATGGCGGGATTCCTCCAATGAGGCGTCGGTTAGTGAAATAGCGCATTTTTAATGTAGAATATTTGGCGCGTTAGTCTATTGAGATTTTTTTGAAGTAGATTAACGCGTCATTTTGCAATAAATAATACGATGATGCATAATATAGATACAACGATTTATTGTATTAATTTATATATGATGTTATAACCTTTATGTGGTTGTGTAATTGATAAATCGGAGTAACGATGAAAAATTATGATATTGATAAAGAAAAACTGATAGTACGCATGCATCGAGTACAAGGTCAGCTTGCAGCAGTCAATACTATGATTGAAAACGATGCGAAGTGTCAAGATGTTCTTATGCAGCTTTCCGCTGCAACTGCTGCTTTACATTCTTTAGCAGTGATAGTGGCAAGGGAACATGTCAATAAAGAAATACATGAATCTGTAAAAATTGGTACCGAAGAAGGTGCCGATGCAGCAATGGAAGATATTTCTGGTATCATTGACAGGTTATTGCGTTACGAAAAAGCGTAGTATTGGGTAGTATCTAGTGACTAATTCGCATAATATTCTGCACACTGTTCGTCAATTGCAATCGCAGCCTTTCGAGGCTTCTTTCGTAGAGAAAAAATCAGAGTTTATTGGATGTATTTGTCATATTGATAATCTTGACGATGCTGTGGAATTTATGCAATCAGTGCGTTTTAAGAATCCTAAAGCTCGTCATGTTGCTTATGCTGCAATTTGTGGCTCGTCGAAAGCTCAATTGCATGAGCGCATGAGTGACGATGGTGAGCCAACTGGAACAGCAGGAAAACCAATATTAGATGTACTCAGATCGTCAAATTTAACAGATTGTGTAGTAACAGTAACGCGATATTTTGGTGGTATTTTGCTTGGAGCTGGTGGTCTAACCAGAGCTTATGCGCGTGCAGCAAGTATGGCAGTAGAATCTGCGCAAATAGTTGATATTATTACGTGCACTCGTTTTACTTGCAAGTTGCAATATCAACAATTGCGAATGTTGCAGCATATTGTAAGCCAAATGGAAGGCATAATTGACAACGAAATTTATGGTGCTGAAATTTCTCTTAATATTGCTATTCCAACTTTAAAATCACAAGAATTTCTTGATATGGTTCAGAATACTTTTTCTGGAAGCGTTGTGCCGAAAGCAGATGGTACTCTAAGTAATAAGCTGATAGATACTAAGCGTTAAAGGTGATTTCATGGAAAAGACTAATGAAAAAACAAACACTATTGATGATTCATCTTATGAACCTTTAACTGCTGTATATGAGCATTTACGACATAGCGAAGATTCAGCTGAGCTTCATGAATTTGCTAGGAGAGAATTACCGGATCGATCAGACCAAGCGGCATTTTCTAGAGCCACCTCCTTGCTTGAAGCAGTTGCAGGTAATATCAATACTCCAGAAGAAGACCGTATTTATTTAGCTACAGAAATGCCTTTCCCAAACATATTAGTGAAACTTTCTGAAGATTCTGCTGATAAAGTACGTTTGGCTGTTGCTGAAAATAAAAATGCTAAAAATTGGTTAGTTGGAAGACTTACTAAAGATTCATGTAACGCAGTTCGAAATGCTGCATTATGCAATCCAAAAGCTTCTTGGAAAATGCGTTTAGAGGGTGCGCAATCGGATGGCATAAGTGCTGAAACATTGAAATATCTCGCCTCTCTTGGTGTTAGTGCAGAAGAAAACGCTCCAATTGTATTAGCTTCCATGGTACGAAGAGCTGTTGCGCTAAATCCTGGTGTTCCACAAAATGTGCTGCAAGAACTATGCAACGATAAATCTGAAGATGTATCATCAGCGGCGCGCAGTCGTTGCTAACGCGAATAATGGAGCGTATGGATAATACAACAGATGAAGAAGTAGCAATGAAGCCATTACACCGTCTTGCTGAATTAATGGGCGTTGGCGTGAGTTTTATTGGTTCGGATAATCAAAAACACGAGATTCAAGATAACGTATTAGTTTCTGTCTTAAGCGCATTAGGCGTAGACGCTTCCACAAATGAGACAATAGAAAGATCTACAAACGACGTTTTAGCGTATCGACACGGTCGTATTGTTGCTCCAACAGTTTTGCACACTGTTGGCAAATGTGATGAAGTTACAGTTAATACGGGAATATTAGAATACCCAGTTGCAACATTGACATTGGAAAATGGTGAACAATATAAAGGCGATTTAACTATTGTTCCTAACGAAAATGATGTTGCATACCCTGTAAATGGAAAATTTGTTGCAACATCTCTTATAAAAATTCCTGAAGATGTGCCAATGGGTTATCACACATTGCGTGTGACAGTTGGTGAGAGACAAGAAGAAGCAACACTTATTAGTGCTCCAGAAAGCATTGATACGCTGAATTCCTTAGAGCCCAATGGAGAACAGCTTTGGGGATGGATGGCACAACTTTACTCAATCCGTTCTTCAAAGTCTTGGGGTGTTGGTGATTTTGCTGATTTGGCGACTCTTCTTACTGAAGCTAAGCAAAAAACTGGCGCTGACTTTGTGTTAATAAACCCAATGCATGCAGGTGAGCCTATAACTCCGCTTACTCCATCCCCATACCTGCCGGTTGCTCGAGGAATGGTAAACGTAACGTATATTCGCCCAGAAAGTATTCCTGAGTACGAAACGTTAAACGATAAAACTCGCAAAGAAATTGAAAAGCTTCATGGACAGGTTGAGCCGCTTAACAATGACGCGCAAATAATAGACCGTGATTCCATGTGGCGTGTAAAAATGCGTGCATTGTGGCTGATTTTCAAGGCTGGTATGTCTGAAGATCGCGCTCGCATTTTTAATGAGTTTAAGCATGAGATGGGTGACAGGCTTGAATCTTATGCCACTTGGTGCTTGTGCTACGACAAGTGGGGTGCTCCAAAGGGTGACGATTGCTGGGAGAAAACTCTTACTAAGGATTCTGATCAAGTTCGCGAATTAGCTAATCGTTTCCCAGATACTCTTGAGTTTTATCGTTGGCTTGAGTGGGTTGCTTTTACGCAATTGCATGATGCTCAAGTTGCTGCACGTAAAGCTGGTATGAAAATCGGCATCATGTCTGATATGGCTGTTGGCGTGCATCCTGCAGGATCTGAAGTTTGGTGGAATCCGGAGAGATTTGCCAACGGAGCTACTGTTGGCGCTCCACCTGATTACTTCAATCAGCAAGGTCAAGATTGGTCTCAGCCACCTTTGCACCCATTTGAGCTTGAGCGGACTGGTTTTAAAACATACCGAGATATGGTTCATGGAATGTTTGCTTCAGCAGGTGCTGTTCGCATTGACCATATTCTTGGACTTTTCCGCTTATGGTGGATTCCAGAAGGTTCAGCTCCAAGTGGCGGTGCTTATGTTTACTACGATGCTGATATTATGCTTGGCATTTTGGCAATTGAAGCCGCTCGTGCTCACGGTGTAGTTGTTGGCGAAGATTTGGGTGTTTTGCCCGCAAATGCTTTGGAAGTGTTGCGCAAGAAGGCTGTGCTTGGTTGCACGGTTGAATGGTTCGAAGAGCGTGACGGCGAATTCCGTACTCCAGACAAGTGGCGCGAAATGACGCTTGCATCTGTAAATACGCATGATTTGCCTCCTGCTGCCGGCTATTTGCGCTATGAGCAAGTTAATATTCGTGAGCGCTTGCACTTGCTTACTGGTTCTGTTGAAGAATTCCGCGCTGGAGCTGAGGCAGAGCATCACGCTATGATGCGAATGTTGGTCAAAGGTGGTTATTTGGATGCTCAGTTGCTTGAGGATGAGGATGCTCATACTCAGGAGATTGTTGAAGCATTGTACCGCGCTTTGAAGGCTGCTCCTTCCAAATTGTTGGCTGCTTCTTTGGTCGATGCAGTTGGAGAGTGTCGTGTGCAAAATCAGCCTGGAACGAATGACGAGTATCCGAATTGGCGTATTCCATTAGCTGATGGTGAAGGCAATCCTGTGTCCTTGGATAATATGTTTGATTTGCCTCGAGTGCAGTCGCTTTCTGCGATTATGAATGCATAACATTTTGTGATTTATTTTGTTTGACAATTTGTTTAGCAATTTGTTTTGTATTCGTCTCAGCCTTATATAAAATATACATTTGCAAGTAGTCGCCACTTGGCGATATACTTGCAGATTGTTGTGTTTCCCTAAGGGGTCCTTCAAAGCGCTTTTCCCACTCGCCATCGAGGACTTTCAGGGAGCCCACGGATTATGAGTAAAATATTTTCTATAAACCAAGAAGATATACGCTCGAAACACAATAGAGAAAAGGTACGATTGTGAAGACTTTCACACCGAAACCAGCAGATTTAACTCATGACTGGTACATCATCGATGCCACTGACGTGGTACTTGGTCGTTTGGCCTCTCAGGTAGCAATCTTGCTGCGTGGTAAGAATAAGCCAACGTTTGCTCCTCATGCTGATTCTGGCAATCACGTTATTATTATTAACGCTGAAAAGATTGCTTTGACTGGCAACAAGTTGAGCAAGGAACTGTATTCCCACTCTGGTCGTCCGGGCGGCCTTCGTCGTGATAGCTATGCAGAGCTTTTGGAAAGGAATCCAAAGCGTATTATCATGGCTGCCGTTAAGGGTATGCTTCCAAAGAATCGTCTTGCTAAGGTGCAGCTTGACCGTCTTCGTGTGTTCACCGGAGCTGAGCATCCGCACACTTCGCAGAAGCCACAGGTCTTCGAGATCGCTCAGGTCTCTCAGCAGGCTAAGTGAGATCAAGGAGAATAGATATGGCAGAAAATAACAACTCCGCGGTTCTTGAGAACGAAGAAGAACTGACTAGCTACACCACTGAAACCAATGCTGGTGCAGGTACTGGTACTTCCACCATCGAGCCAGGCTACGGCACTGGTCGTCGTAAGGAAGCTGTTGCCCGCGTGCGCTTGGTTCCTGGCTCCGGCAAGTGGACTATCAATGGTCGCACTTTGGAGGAGTACTTCCCATCTCGTTTGTTGCAGCGCGAAGTGAATTCACCAATCGTGTTGCTCAAGCTTGAAGGCAAGTTTGATGTTGTAGTCCTCGTTGACGGTGGTGGTACCACTGGTCAAGCTGGTGCTATTCGTTTGGGTGTTGCTCGTGCATTGAATGCTATCGATCGCGATGCAAACCGTGTTGCTTTGAAGAAGGCTGGCTTCTTGACTCGTGACGCTCGCGTTGTGGAACGCAAGAAGGCTGGTTTGCACAAGGCACGTCGTGCACCTCAGTTCTCGAAGCGTTAAGTTTCGCGAATTTATATTTACAAATGGCTCCTGGTTTTGCTGGGAGCCATTTTTGTATTTTTTATTATTTATTAAATTTGTTGAGTAAATGTTATAAATAGTGTGTAATTATCTGTCAAAATTGACATTCTAGAAAAATTTATCTATTAATCGAACATAAATCATTACAAAAAAGAACAAATAACGAACAATAGAGGATAAAGCTCGCTCATAAATAGCGCAACTCGCTTCAAAGATGCGAAAGTACAGCAAAGAGACTAAATTGTGACTTGTATCACATATTTAGCGGTGAATACTAAATTAGTTTGTTCATAAGTCTATTGATACCGCTGGTGGAACTATCGAGGAGGATACTCATGGTTGAGGCACAACACCAAGCCGAAACTGGCAAAACTGCTAGTGCTGATGACATTGCGTTAGCTGCTCAAAATGAAGTTGATAAACTTGTTGAAAAAGCAACTGTCGCTTTGAATGAGTTTGAGAAGCTTAATCAGCAGCAAATTGATCATATTGTTGCTAAAGCTTCAGTGGCAGCGTTGAATAAACATTTGGTTCTTGCAAAGATGGCTGTTGATGAAACAGGTCGTGGTTTAGTAGAAGATAAAGCTACAAAAAATATCTTTGCATGCGAACATATTACGCATTATCTAGCAGGTCAAAAAACAGTTGGTATTATTCGCGAGGACGATGTTCTCGGAATTGACGAAATAGCTGAACCGGTTGGTATTGTTGCAGGCGTCACTCCAGTTACAAACCCAACTTCTACAGCTATTTTTAAGTCGCTTATTGCACTTAAGACTCGTTGCCCAATTATTTTTGGATTCCATCCTTTCGCGCAAAAGTGCTCTTCTGAAGCAGCTCGAATTGTTCGCGATGCTGCTGTGGCTGCAGGCGCGCCAAAAGATTGCATTCAGTGGATTGAGCATCCTTCAATTGAAGCTACTGGTGCATTGATGAAACATCCAAAGATCGCAACTATTCTTGCAACAGGCGGTCCTGGAATGGTTAAGGCGGCGTATTCTTCAGGAAAACCTGCTCTTGGTGTTGGTGCTGGAAATGCTCCTGCATATGTCGATAGTGATGTTGATATTGTGCGTGCTGCAAACGATTTGATTCTTTCAAAGCATTTTGATTACGGAATGATTTGTGCAACAGAGCAAGCAATTATTGCGCATAAGGATGTATATGAGCCATTGCTTCGCGAATTGAAGCGCAGGAAAGCATATTTTGTTAACGCTGACGAAAAAGCTAAACTTGAACAATATATGTTTGGATGCACTGCATATTCTGGAAATACGCCAAAACTTAATTCTGTTGTTCCTGGTAAGTCTCCGCAATATATTGCGCACGAAGCTGGATTTGAAATTCCAGAAGATGCTGTGATTTTGGTTGCAGAGTGCAAAGAAGTTGGCGAAATGGAGCCGCTTACTATGGAAAAGCTCGCTCCTGTACACGCAATGCTTCGCGCAGAAAATAAGGAACAAGGCTTCAAGATGTGTGAACAGATGCTTGTGCATGGAGCTGGTCACACTGCTGTAATTCACACAAATAATCAAGATCTTGTGCGCGAATATGGTGTTCGTATGCATGCTTGCAGAATTGTTTGGAATTCTCCTGGATCTCTTGGTGGCGTTGGAGACATTTACAACGCGATTGCTCCTTCGCTTACTCTTGGATGCGGATCTTATGGTGGAAATTCCGTTTCTGGCAACGTACAAGCTATAAATCTTCTTAATATTAAGCGTATTGCACGAAGGAATAATAATATGCAATGGTTCAAGATTCCGGCTAAAACTTATTTTGAGCCGAATGCTATTCGTTATTTGAGGGATATGTATGGCGTTGAGCGCGCAGTTATTGTGTGCGATAAAGTTATGGAGCAGCTTGGCGTAGTCGATAAGATTGTTGATCAGCTTCGTGCTCGAGATAATCGCGTTAGCTTCCGTATTATTGATTATGTTGAGCCTGAGCCAAGCGTTGAAACAGTTGAGCGTGGCGCAGCAATGATGCGTGACGAATTCCAGCCAGACACAATTATTGCTGTTGGTGGCGGTTCTCCAATGGATGCTTCTAAGATTATGTGGCTTATGTACGAGCATCCGGAGATTTCTTTCGCTGATTTGCGAGAAAAGTTCTTCGATATTCGTAAGCGCGCATTTAAGATTCCGCCTCTTGGTAGCAAAGCTAAGCTTATTTGCATACCAACTTCTTCCGGAACTGGTTCTGAAGTTACGCCTTACGCTGTTATTACAGATCACAAGACTGGATACAAGTATCCTATTACGGATTACGCTTTGACTCCAACGGTCGCAATAGTCGATCCTGTTTTGGCTCGTACTCAGCCGCGTCGATTGGCGTGCGATTCTGGTTTTGATGCTTTAACTCATGCTATGGAAGCTTATGTTTCTGTTTACGCAAATGATTTTACGGATGCTATGGCTTTGCACGCTTCGAAACTTATTTGGGAAAATCTCAACGATTCTGTGAATTGTGAAGATTCTCAGCGCAAGATTGAAGCAAAAGAAAAAATGCATAATGCAGCTACTATGGCTGGAATGGCGTTTGGTTCTGCATTCTTAGGAATGTGCCACGCTATGGCTCATACTATTGGTGCTTTGTGCCACGTTGTACACGGTCATACGAACGCAATTTTGCTGCCTTACGTTATTCGCTATAACGGTCAAATTCCGCAAGAGCCAACTAGCTGGCCAAAGTACAACCGCTATATTGCTCTTGAGAGGTATCAGGAGATCGCTAAGAATCTTGGTGTAGATCCTGGTAAAACTCCTGAAGAAGGCGTTGAAAATCTTGCTCGTGCTGTTGAAGAGTATCGAAATGAAAAGCTTGGCATGGACGCTTCGTTCAAGGCTTGTGGCGTAGACGAAGAGTACTACTGGTCGATACTTGACAATATTGGCATGCGTGCTTATGAAGATCAGTGTGCGCCTGCAAATCCTCGCATTCCGCAAATTGAAGATATGAAGGATATTGCTATTGCTGCATATTATGGTGTTTCTCAAGAAGAAGGCCATCGCATGCGCTTGGAGCGTGAAGCGGCGTAATTATTTGCATATCTAGTTAAATAATGGCAGAAGCTCAACTAATTGTAGTTTCTGCCATTTTTTGTTGGAAAATAGCCGACACGCCCGGTTTTTAATAATCGAAGGTTGATGGTTTAATTACTTAGTTGCCTGTTTTAAGGCTCGCATATTGTAATTAAAAAAAGCGAGCGCGGAAGCAAAAACTTTGAATCGAAATCTTTTTGTATGAATAGGTTTTTGATGCCGCGCACTGATGTGGAATTACCCTAGGGGTTTATTCTCGCCGGTGCCCTTGAATTCAGGTTGGTAAACAGTAAACGAATCGCTAGAAAGGGCGGACGGCAATGGCGGGACAGAAAATCCGCATCAGGCTTAAGTCCTATGACCATGAGGTCATCGACCAATCGGCGAAGAAAATCGTCGAGACGGTGACGAACGCGGGCGCCACAGTAGTGGGTCCGGTTCCTCTGCCGACCGAGAAGAACGTGTTTGTTGTTATCCGTTCTCCTCATAAATACAAGGATTCTCGCGAGCATTTCGAGATGCGCACTCATAAGCGCCTCATTGACATCGTAGATCCAACGCCAAAGGCTGTGGATTCTTTGATGCACATTGACCTGCCTGCGGATGTAAACATCGAGATCAAGCTGTAGGAAGGGGGAGAAAGTAATGTCGCAGAATAAGAATCGCACTGCATTGCTCGGCCGCAAGCTGGGTATGTCGCAGGTTTGGGATGAAAACGGCTTCTTCGTCCCCGTAACTCTGGTTGAAGTTGCTACTAACGTAGTTACCGCTGTAAAGACTGTAGAGTCTGACGGTTATTGCGCAGTACAGCTCGGTTACGGCCAGATTGATCCTACCAAGGTGACTAAGCCATTGGCTGGTCATTTTGCAAAGGCTGGTGTAACTCCTCGTCGTCACCTCGCTGAGGTGCGCACCGAGAACGCGGCAGATTATCAGCCAGGTCAGGAATTGACTGCTGAATTGTTCGCTGAGGGTTCTGAAGTAGATGTCACTGGCACTACCAGGGGTAAGGGTTTTGCTGGCACTATCAAGCGTTGGGGCTTCAAGTCCTATCGTCGTACTCACGGCTCGCACAAGAACGAACGTCGCCCAGGTTCTGTGGGCGCTTGCGCAACTCCAAGCCGCATTTTGAAGGGCAAGCGTATGGCTGGTCGCATGGGTCATGTGACTTCCACCGCGCTTAACCTCACCATCGTTTCTTCGGATGTCGAGAACGGCATTCTCGCTATTAAGGGCGCTGTTCCAGGTCCTAAGGGCGCAATCGTTCTCGTCCGTTCGGCAGTGAAGGGAGCCTGATAATTATGGCAAACGTAACTCTGAACGTCACTGATACTAAGGGCAATGCAAACGGAACCGTTGAAGCTCCTGCTGAAATTTTCGGCATCTCCAACGAAGACGTTTTAGCTCACGGTCCACTGGTTCATCAGGTCGTAATCGCTCAGCTTGCTGCTGCTCGTCAGGGCACCCATGCTGTGAAGAATCGTGCTAATGTTTCCGGCGGCGGTAAGAAGCCATGGAAGCAGAAGGGCACCGGTCGTGCTCGCCAGGGTTCCATTCGTGCTCCTCAGTGGGTGCATGGTGGCGTTGTTCACGGTCCAGTTCCTCGTAAGTACGATCAGCGCACCCCGAAGAAGATGAAGGCAGCTGCTCTTCGCTACGTTCTTTCGGATCGTGCAAATGCTGGACGTATTGCTGTAGTTGACTTTGGTATTAAGGATGTTCCATCCACCAAGACAGCTGTTGCAGCACTTACTCCTGTGACCAATAACCAATTCACTACTGTTGTTCTTTCTCGTGAGAACATCAATGAGTGGATGTCTGTACGCAACATTCCAACTGTTCACGTGATCTTCGCTGATCAGCTCAACACTTACGATGTTGTTACAGCTCAGTACGTCGTCTTCTCCAAGGAAGGCTTCGAAGCCTTCGTTGCTGCTAAGACCGAGCCTGTCGTTAAGGAGGCCTGATTTAAATGGTCGCAGTCCATAACCCAGCACATGACGTAATTCTTAAGCCAGTTGTTTCTGAAAAAAGTTACGCAGCTTCTGATCGTGGTCAGTACACTTTCGTAGTGGCTCCAGATGCTAACAAGGTTCAGATCAAGCAGGCTATCGAAGAAATCTTCAAGGTCAAGGTGACAAACGTTAACACTTTGAACCGCGCTGGCAAGTTGAAGCGCTCTCGCACCGGTTTCGGCCGTCGTGTGAACCAGAAGCGTGCTATTGTCACCGTGGCTGAAGGTCAAACGATTGACATCTTTGGTAACTGAAGGCTAGCCGAGAAAAGTAAAGGAATACTATATTATGGCTATCCGCGTTTATAAGCCGACGACTGCAGGCCGTCGCAACGCTTCGGTTTCGGATTTTGCCGAGATCACGCGTTCTACGCCTGAAAAGTCGCTGGTACGCAAACTCAGCAAGACTGGTGGTCGTAACTCTTACGGCCGCATGACTTCTCGCCATCGCGGCGGTGGTCACAAGCGTCAGTATCGTCTCATCGACTTCAAGCGTTGGGACAAGGATGGCGTGCCAGCAAAGGTCGCTCATATTGAGTATGACCCTAACCGTTCCGCTCGCATCGCTTTGTTGCATTACGCAGACGGTGAGAAGCGTTACATTATCGCTCCTGAAGGCGTTGCCCAGGGTGATGTTATTGAGACCGGCGCTCAGGCTGATATTAAGCCAGGCAACAACCTGCCTCTGAAGAATATCCCAACTGGTACCGTGGTTCACGCAATTGAGCTTCGTCCACTTGGTGGTGCGAAGATTGCTCGTTCCGCTGGTGCTGCTGTTCAGCTCGTCGCTAAGGATGGTGCTTATGCGCAGTTGCGTATGCCATCTGGCGAAATTCGTAACGTGGACGCTCGTTGCCGCGCTACTGTTGGCGAAGTAGGTAACTCCGATCACGCCAATATCGAGCTTGGTAAGGCAGGTCGTGCACGTTGGCTTGGTCGTAGACCAATCACCCGAGGCGAATCCATGAACCCTGTGGACCATCCACATGGTGGTCGCACCCGTGGTGGTAAGCCACCAGTTTCTCCATGGGGCAAGGGCGAGGTTCGTACACGTCGTCCAAAGAAGGCTTCGAACAAGATGATTGTTCGTCGTCGCCCGAATGGTAAGAACCGCAAGTAAGGGAGTGTCGAATAGATGACTCGTAGCATCAAGAAGGGCCCTTTCGTCGACGCCCACTTGCAGAAGAAAGTCGACGAGCAAAACGACAAGGGTACGCACAATGTCATTAAGACTTGGTCGCGTCGTTCGATGATCACTCCTGATTTCATTGGACACACCTTTGCCGTACATGATGGCCGCAAGCATGTGCCGGTATTCGTTACCGAAGCCATGGTTGGTCATAAGCTCGGTGAGTTCGCCCCGACCAAGACCTTTAAGGGTCATGTGAAGGACGACAAAAAGGCACGCCGCTAAAGGAGAGTTAGGACACATGGAAGCTAAAGCAATCGCTCGTCACGTTCGCGTGACGCCGCGCAAGGCTCGCCGCATGGTCGACCTCATCCGAGGCAAGCGTGCAAGCGAAGCTATTACC
Organism: Gardnerella sp. DNF01151; assembly: GCF_049244235.1. Lineage (NCBI taxonomy): Bacteria > Bacillati > Actinomycetota > Actinomycetes > Bifidobacteriales > Bifidobacteriaceae > Gardnerella > Gardnerella sp. DNF01151. Next base: position 340,401 of record NZ_CP058389.1, read on the forward strand.
ATTTTGAAGTTTGCTCCTCAGGACGCATCATTGCCGGTGCGTAAGGTTCTTGAAAGCGCGATTGCTAACGCTCGCGTTAAGGCTGAAAAAGCCGGTGAACCATTCCGTGAGCAGGACTTGGTCATCAAGGAAACCTATGTGGACGAGGGTGTAACGCTTAAGCGTTTCCGTGCTCGTGCACAGGGTCGCGCTGCGCGCATTAACAAGCGCACAAGCCATATCACTGTTATCGTCTCGCTTAAGGAAGGAGCCCGCTAAAGATGGGTCAGAAGATCAATCCTTTCGGCTATCGCCTGGGCATCACCGAGAATCATCGCTCTAAGTGGTTCTCTGACTCCAACAAAGCTGGCGAGCGTTATCGTGACTTCGTCCTTGAGGATGACAAGATTCGCAAGGAAATGAGCCATGACCTCGAGCGTGCTGGCGTATCTCGTATCGTTATCGAGCGCACTCGTGATCGCGTTCGTGTAGATATTCACACTGCTCGTCCGGGTATTATCATCGGTCGTCGTGGCGCTGAAGCTGAGCGCGTTCGCGCAAAGCTCGAGAAGCTCACAGGCAAGCAAGTACAGCTCAACATCTTCGAAGTGAAGAACGCTGCACTTGACGCTCAGTTGGTTGCTCAGGGAATTGCGGAGCAGTTGACAAACCGTGTTACATTCCGTCGTGCTATGCGTAAGGCACAGCAAGATGCAATGCGTGCAGGTGCCAAGGGTATCCGTATCAAGCTCTCCGGTCGCCTTGGTGGCGCCGAAATGAGCCGCTCTGAGTTCTATCGCGAGGGTCGCGTTCCACTGCAGACTCTTCGTGCCTTGATTGATTACGGCTTCTTTGAAGCTAAGACCACATACGGTCGTATCGGCGTAAAGGTCTGGATCTACAAGGGTGATATGACCGAGCGTGAGTTCGAAGAGCAGCAGGCTCAGCAGGGTAAGCGTGAAGGTCGTCGTGGTGGCGATCGTCGTCCACGTCGTGGCGCACGTCCTGCTAACCAGCAGAAGGCTGCTGAAGCACAGGCTGAAAAGCCAGCTGAAGCTGCAGCTGCTGAAGCTCCTGCCGCAACGGAAACGAAGGAGTGAGCAGATGCTTATCCCAAAGAGGACTAAATATCGTAAGCAGCACCGTCCTACCCGTAGCGGCATGTCTAAGGGTGGCACCGAGATCGCTTTCGGCGATTTTGGTATTCAGGCGCTGGCTCCGGCTTACATCACTAACCGACAGATCGAGGCAGCTCGTATCGCAATGACTCGCTACATTAAGCGTGGCGGTCGTGTGTGGATTACGATCTTCCCAGATCGTCCATTAACCAAGCACCCGCTTGGTGCGCGAATGGGTTCCGGTAAGGGTGCTCCAGAATTCTGGATTGCCAACATCCACCCAGGACGCGTAATGTTCGAGATCGGTGGTGTTTCTGAGGACATCGCTCGCGAGGCTTTGCGCCGTGCTATCGATAAGCTCCCAATGAAATGCCGTGTTATTGCGCGTGAAGGCGGTGACATCTGATGCCAGTCGGAACTGCAGACTACACCATCAAGAATTTGAACGAGAAGACAAATGCTGAGATCGAAGGCTTCTTGAAGAAGTCTAAGGAAGAGCTATTTAACTTGCGCTTCCAGGCAGCAACTGGTCAACTCGAAAACAGCGCTCGCCTCAAGGCGGTCAAGCACGACATTGCCAGGATGTATACTATCCTGCGTGAGCGTGAACTCGGCATCAGCCAAGAGCCTGGCGCCACTGAGGTCAAGGAGAAGTAAGCATGGCTGAGAACCAAGAGCGCAACTTCCGCAAGGTTCGTCGCGGCTACGTCGTGTCCGAGGCCATGGACAAGACAATCGCCGTTGAGCTGGAGCAGCGTTCGACACACCCGCTTTACGGTAAAGTCGTTCGCTCCACCCGCAAGGTCAAAGCCCATGATGAACACAATGAGGCACATATTGGCGACCTCGTGAGTATTATGGAAACTCGGCCACTGAGCAAGACCAAGCGTTGGCGTCTCGACTCGATTATCGAGCGCGCCAAGTAAACAAGTTCGGCAAGGCTCCGCGCTTCACCTGTGTCTGCTAATGTGTAGACACAGGTGAGTGGGGAGAACCAGCTCGGCTAAGGAGAATCAATGATTCAGCAGGAAACGCGGCTTCATGTCGCCGACAACACGGGTGCTAAGGAGTTACTTGCCATCCGCGTGCTCGGTGGATCGAAGCGACGCTATGCCGGCATCGGCGACATCATCGTCGCCTCCGTCAAGGACGCGATCCCTGGCGGGTCGGTCAAGAAAGGCGACGTAGTTAAGGCTGTCGTCGTCCGTACTGTCAAGGAACATCGCCGTGTCGATGGTTCCTATATTAAGTTCGATGAGAACGCCGCCGTAATTCTCGGCTCCGGTCGTGAACCAAAAGGCACTCGTATCTTCGGACCAGTCGGTCGTGAATTGCGTGATCAGCGCTTCATGAAGATTGTGTCCCTTGCTCCGGAGGTGATCTGATATGGTAGCCAAGATTAAGTCCGGCGACCAGGTGAAGGTCATTCGCGGCAAGGATCGCGGTAAGGAAGGCAAAGTAGTTCGTGTACTAGCCGATGACCGTTTGATTGTAGAAGGCGTTCAGATCGTTAAGAAGCACGTTCGCGCCACCCAGCAGGGTCAGCAGGCGGGCATTGTTTCGGTTGAGGCTCCAATCCATCGCTCTAATGTGATGGTTATTGATCCAGAGACCAAGCAGCCTACACGCGTTGGCGTGATTGTTAAGCAAGAGGCTCGTGACGGCAAGGTTAAGACCGTGCGCGTGCGTGTCGCCAAGAAGTCCGGAAAGGAGCTGGCATGACCGATACTACAGTTGAGTTGCCGGCAACTCCGCGCTTAAAGCAACAATACAAGGATGAAATCGTACCAGCCTTGGAGAAAGAATTCGGCCACACTAATCCTATGCAGGTGGCTCGCGTGCAGAAGGTTGTCGTCTCTATGGGTGTCGGCGCTGCAGCTCGTGATTCTAAGCTCATTGAAGGTGCGATTAAGGATCTCACTTTGATTGCCGGCCAGAAGCCAAAGGTAACTAAGGCAAAGAAGTCTGTCGCTCAGTTCCATTTGCGCGAAGGTCAGGCTATCGGTGCTTACGTAACTCTTCGTGGCGATCGTATGTGGGAATTCTTGGATCGTTTGCTCACTCTGGCTTTGCCTCGTATCCGCGATTTCCGTGGTATCAATGGCAACCAGTTTGACGGTCAGGGTAATTACAACTTTGGTCTTACGGAACAGTCTATGTTCCATGAGATTGATCCTGACTCGATTGATCATCAGCGTGGTATGGACATCACCGTGGTGACTACCACCAAGGACGATGTGGAGGCCAAGTCTTTGCTTAAGCACCTCGGTTTCCCATTCAAGGAGAACTGAAATGGCAAAAACCGCTCTGAAAAACAAGGCGGCCGCCAAGCCGAAGTTCAAGGTACGCGCTTATACGCGTTGCCAGGTTTGTGGTCGTCCTCACTCCGTGTATCGCAAGTTCGGTCTGTGCCGCATCTGCCTTCGTGAGAAGGCTCATCGCGGTGAGTTGCCGGGTGTTACGAAGTCCAGTTGGTAAATATCGACGCTGAAGGTCCACTGCTTGAAGACAAAGTTCTCATATAGAGGCGGTGGAAACCACGGCGAGAAAGGGCGTTAGCCCACATGACAATGACAGATCCAATCGCAGACATGTTGACACGTCTGCGTAATGCGAGCGCGGCAAAGCACGATACCGTGGAAATGCCGTACTCCAAATTCAAGGCGAATATCGCCGAGATTCTGAAGCACGAAGGCTATATTAAGGACTTCGCTGCTAAGGAAGCTAAGGTTGGACAGACGTTGGAAATTACGTTGAAGTATGGCTCCAATGGCCAGCGTTCTATCCAAGGCATCAAGCGCATTTCTAAGCCAGGCTTGCGTCGTTACGCAAAGTCTGATGCTTTGCCAATGCCTCTTGGTGGCCTCGGTATTGCTATTATCTCGACCAGCTCGGGATTGTTGACTCAGAAGGAATGCCTCGATCGAGGCATTGGCGGCGAAATCGTCGCCTACGTATGGTGAGAAAGGAGAGCTGAAGATGGCATCGCATATTGGTAAGCTCCCCGTCGACATTCCTACAGGCGTGGAAGTAAAGATTGAAGGTCAGTCCTTCAGCGTCAAAGGCGCTAAGGGTTCTGATTCTTATGAAATTCCAGAGGGAATCACCGCAGCAGTCGCTGACAATCAGATTGTTCTGACTCCAGTTGACGATTTGCGTCCAACTCGTGCAAAGCATGGTTTGGCTCGTGCAATTGTTGCTTCTATGGTGAAGGGTGTACATGAAGGCTACACCAAGACTTTGGATATTGTCGGTACCGGTTATCGTGCAGTGATGAAGGGCAAGGGCATTGAGTTCTCGCTCGGTTATTCTCACACTATTACCGTTCAACCACCGGCAGGTATTGAGTTCGAGTTGCCAAATCCTAACCAGGTAATCGTAAAGGGCACCGATAAGCAGACTGTTGGTCAGGTTGCTGCTAACATTCGTAAGCTTCGTGCTCCAGAACCTTACAAGGGTAAGGGTATTAAGTACACCGATGAACGTATCCTGCGCAAGGCTGGAAAGGCTGGTAAGTGATATGAGCGTTAAGATTTTCGGTAAGGGTACCAAAGTCGCACGTTTGCGTCGTCACGCCCGTCTTCGTAAGCACATTGCCGGCACATCTGAACGTCCTCGTTTAGTTGTTTCCCGTTCTAACCGTCATATGGTTGCTCAGATTGTGGATGATACCAAGGGAATTACTTTGGTAAGTGCTTCCACTTTGACTGCTGACTTCGCTGGTTTCACTGGCACGAAGACTGAAGCTGCAACCAAGGTTGGCGAATTAGTAGCGGCTAAGGCGAAGGAAGCGGGTATCACCGCTGTAGTCTTCGACCGTGGCGGTAACAAATATCATGGTCGCGTCGCAGCAGTGGCTGAAGGCGCCCGTCAGGGAGGTCTGGCACTGTGAGCGACAACGAAAAGGAAACCCAAGTGGCTGAAGAAACTCAGAACACTCAGGCATCCGCTGAGGAGCGTAACGATGATCGTCGTTCTCGCCGTAACAAGGGCGAGGGTAAACGCGGCGAACGTCGTAATCGTCGTGAAGAAAACCGTGGCGAAGAGCTTCTGGATCGCGTAGTTACTATTAACCGTGTTTCCAAGACCCACAAGGGTGGTCGTACCTTTAGCTTTGCAGCACTTGTTGTTGTTGGCGACGGTAAGGGCACTGTTGGTGTTGGTTACGGCAAGTCTCGCGAAGTTCCAGCTGCTATTGCTAAGGGTCAGCTTGACGCTAAGAAGCATATGTTCACTGTTCCACGCATTCGTGGCACCGTCACTCATCCAGTGCTCGGTCACGATGCTGCTGGTACTGTGTTGCTCCGTCCAGCTGCTCCAGGTACTGGTGTAATTGCTGGTGGTGCTGTACGCGCTGTTATGGAATGCGCCGGCATTACGGACATCCTCACCAAGTCCATGGGCTCTGCAACTGCTGTAAACGTAGTGCGTGCTACTGTGGACGCTTTGAAGAAGCTCGAAGAGCCAGAAGAGATTTCTGCTCGTCGTGGTCTTTCTCTTGAGGAAGTCGCTCCTGATGCTTTGCTCCGTGAGCGTGCTGCCGGCATTGCCGAAGCTCGCAAGGCTCGCGAAGAAGCTCAGGCCGCCAAGGCATCTGAAGCAAAGGATGGTGAGTGATGTCAAATTTGAAGATCACTCTGGTGCATGGTTTAGTTCATACAACTGAGCGCCAGCGCGCGAATGTTCATACGCTCGGCCTTCATAAGATTGGTCACAGCGTAGTTCGCGAGGACACCCCCGTCAATCGTGGCTTGGTTATGGCCGTTCGCCACTTGGTGAGCGTCGAGGAGGTCGACTGATTATGGCTAACGAAGAACCAATGCTGCATATGCACACGTTGCGCCCAGCTCCAGGAGCTAAGAAGGATCGCATCCGTGTAGGTCGTGGTGAAGGCTCTAAGGGTAAGACCTCAGGTCGTGGTGATAAGGGCACAAAGAAGCGTTATCAGGTTCGTCCTGGCTTCGAAGGTGGTCAGCTCCCACTGTACATGCGCTTGCCTAAGTTGCGTGGCTTCAAGAGTCCTTTCAAGAAGGAATTCCAAGTCGTCAACGTTGCAGATCTTGCTGAACTTTTCCCAAAGGGTGGCGAGGTTACTGTAGCTGACCTTATTACTAAGGGCGCTGTACGTGATGGCTATCCTGTAAAAGTTCTTGGTGATGGTGAATTGACTGTTGCCTTGACTCTTAAGGGTATGAAGGCTTCTGCTTCTGCTAAGGCAAAGGTTGAGGCTGCCGGCGGCTCCATCAGCGAAGAGTAGTTAAAGGCTACTTAAAGCTTGATGCAGTTATAAATCTGTGATAGTCCCTCTAGCATTGTCTAGAGGGACTATTTTTATCACCAAAACTCACCAATAACCTATTTCAGTAGGTACCGTGGGTTAAACTATCGTCTCAGAGTTTGTTTTTTGCACTGTTGCGCCTAGGAGTGCGCGAAAAAAGGGAGGAAGACCCAGGTGAAAACGTTAATCCAGGCCTTCAGGACGAAGGAGTTGAGGAACAAGATCCTCTTCGTCTTCGCTATGATAATTATTTATCGTATTGGTTCATTTATTCCGATTCCGGGTGTGGACTATAAAGTTGTGCACGCTTGCACTGTTAAATTAGCTTCATCGAGCGAGAACTTTATTGGGTTAGTTAACTTGTTCTCAGGTGGCTCGCTGTTGCAGCTTTCTATTTTTGCTTTGGGTGTTATGCCTTACATCACTGCTTCCATTGTGATTCAGCTTTTGCGCGTGGTTATTCCTCGCTTCGAAGCTCTTCATAAGGAAGGTCAGTCTGGAGAAACAAAGCTTACGCAGTACACGCGTTACCTAACTATTGGATTGGCAATTTTGCAATCTACTACGATTTTGGTAACAGCACGTACGGGTGCTTTGTTTAATTATCAGTGCGGAAATAATATTATTCCAGACGGAAGCATGTGGAGCCTTATTGTCATGGTTTTGATCATGACTGGCGGCACTGGTCTTATTATGTGGATGGCAGAACTCATTACCGATAAGGGTATCGGTCAAGGCATGTCTGTCTTAATCTTTATGTCTATTTGCTCTGGCTTCTTGCCAAAGCTTTGGGAGATTGGTTGGGGAACCAACGGTTCTAATGGCGATTGGAATAAGTTCGCTATTGTTGGTGGCGTTTTGATTGTTATCCTCATATTTGTTGACTTTGTTGAGCTTGCTCAGCGTCGTATTCCTGTGCAGTATACGCGTCGCATGATTGGCCGAAAAATGTATGGCGGCTCTTCGACTTATTTGCCATTAAAGGTAAATATGAGTGGTGTTATTCCACCAATCTTTGCTTCGTCAATTCTTGCTGTTCCTACTCTTATTGCTCAGTTTGGAGATAAGAGCAAGGCTTGGGTGAATTGGATTGAAGCTAATTTGGCTAATTCCACTTCTGCTTGGTATATTGCGTTTTACACAGTAATGATTGTGTTCTTCTGCTTCTTCTACACAGAGATTACTTTTAATCCTGATGAGACTGCAGATAACATGAAAGAGTATGGTGGCTTCATACCAGGCATTCGCGCTGGTAGTGCTACAAGTCATTATCTTAGCTATGTTATGAATAGGTTGAATACTGTCGGTGCTATTTATTTGCTCTTTGTTGCATTGATTCCTACCGTTTTGATTATGGCTTTGCATTTGAATACAAAATTGCCATTTGGTGGTACAACAATTTTGATTATTGCTGGCGTTGGTTTGGATACGTTGCGTCAAGCAAAGGCTCAGACTGAACAATTCCAGTATGCTGGTTTCTTGTTCAAGCATGATGAGCAAAAGCAAGTATCTAAGTAACTACAGTTAGCGAGCTAAGGAGATGAATATGCGATTACTAATTATGGGTCCACAGGGCGTTGGAAAAGGCACTCAGGCCGCTTTGTTAAGTGAGCATTATGGCATTCCAGCGATTTCTACTGGTGATATTTTCCGCTATAACCTTAAGAATCATACTGAGCTTGGAAAACAGGTTCAGGGATATCTTGACAAGGGCGAGTTGGTTCCAGATGAGCTGACTAACAGCATTGTTAAGGATCGTCTTGCTCAGGACGATGCAAAGAGCGGCTGGATTCTCGACGGTTATCCTCGCAACGCTTCTCAGGTTCAAGCTTTGGATCGTATGTTGGAAGAGCTTGGCACTCCTCTCGATCACGTTGTGGCTCTCGAGGCTGAGCGCGATGTTTTGCTCGAACGCATGCAAAAGCGTGCAGTGGAGCAAGGTCGTTCTGACGATACTCCAGAAGTAATTGCTAAGCGTTTAGAAACGTATGAGAAGGAAACAGCTCCATTGCTTGATATCTATGATAGCCGCGGTCAGTTGGTTGAAGTAGATGGCGTTGGAGATATTAAGGAAATCAATAATCGCATTGTTGAATCACTTAATTAAGTAGTGCGTTTTTAAATTTAAAAAGTAAAATGCGTTCTGTTCGACACGCCGAGTGTTGAATGGGACGCATTTACTGTATTATAAAAGATTGGCGTGTCTTCGGATGCGCAAAGTAGTATGCCCAAGGAACGGAACGAGGCTCATGGCAAAAGACGGTGTGATTGAAGTCGAAGGCACGGTAGTAGAAGCACTACCAAATGCGATGTTTCGCGTTCAGCTTGAGAATGAGCACATTGTTTTAGCTACGATCTCTGGTAAGATGCGTAAAAATTATATTCGCATTCTTCCTCAGGATCGTGTAGTGCTAGAGATGAGCCCTTACGATCTGAATCGTGGGCGTATTACGTACCGTTATAAGTAAGGTACAAGCAAAGGAAAACCATGAAGGTCAGCCCTAGCGTGAAGAGGATCTGCGAAAACTGCCGCGTGATCCGCCGTCACGGCCGCGTCATGGTGATCTGCATTAACCCACGTCATAAGCAGCGTCAGGGCTGAGCAGATTTCCATCGCGGAATACAAAGAATAAGGCGCTAAGTCACAGCAGAAGCTGAACCCTGGGTGCGCAGGCCCAGGCCGCATTTAATTTCTATTAATGCGGAAGACTTGGTGCACGACCTGCGTAACAGTAAAGGAATTACAATGGCACGTCTTGCCGGAGTAGATATTCCCAATGAGAAGCGCATTGAGATTGCCCTCACCTACATTTTTGGTGTTGGTCGTACTCGCGCTAAGGAAACGCTTGCCGCGACCGGTGTTAATCCGGACACTCGCGTCAAGGATCTTACGGATGAACAGCTGATCACCTTGCGTGATTATCTTGAGGCCAATTACAAGATTGAAGGCGATTTGCGTCGTGAGATTGACGCTGACATCCGTCGTAAGATTCAGATCAACTGCTATCAAGGCCAGCGTCATCGCAAGGGTCTTCCTGTGCGTGGTCAGCGTACTAAGACTAATGCTCGTACTCGCAAGGGTCCGAAGCGTACTGTCGCCGGGAAGAAGAAGGCCACCCGATAGTAGTCGGTGGTCGGCTCTAGGCCACGGATATATTTCCATCGTCTAGACATACCAACTCATTCGTCATTAGGAAACGAGGGTCAATGGCAGCTGCAAAGCAAGCCTCGCGCAAGCCGCGTCGCCGGGACCGCAAGTCGGTGCCGGTTGGGCAGGCGCATATTAAATCAACATTCAATAACACGATTATCTCCATTACCGATCCATCCGGTGCAGTCCTTTCTTGGGCTTCCGGCGGTGATGTCGGCTTTAAGGGTTCCCGTAAGTCGACTCCTTACGCTGCAGGTATGGCTGCTGAGTCTGCTGCACGCAAGGCAATGGAGCATGGCCTCAAGAAGGTCGACGTGTTTGTTAAGGGTCCAGGTTCCGGTCGTGAAACCGCTATCCGTTCCCTCCAGTCCGCGGGTCTCGAAGTTGGTTCTATTACCGACGTTACCCCACAAGCGCATAACGGCGTACGCCCACCAAAGCGTCGCCGCGTCTGAGCACTCTTACGAATCCATCCATCCAACCCGCTTATGGGCGGCGAGTGCACCACCGACCAGAAGCTGAAAGGATACCAAAGTGCTTATCGCACAGCGTCCGACACTTACCGAGGAATCACTGAATCCCCAGCGTTCTCGCTTTACTATTGAACCGCTGGAACCAGGTTTTGGCTACACTCTCGGCAATTCGCTGCGTCGTACCTTGTTAAGCTCTATTCCAGGTGCTGCCGTTACTTCGGTTCGCATCTCTGGAGCTTTGCATGAGTTTACGACTCTGCCAGGTGTTGAAGAAGATGTCACTGAAATTCTGCTGAACATCAAGGGCATCGTGCTCACGAGTGAGTACGACGAGCCTGTAGTGATGTATTTGCGCAAGAATGGTAAAGGTGAGGCCACTGCTGGAGATATTACTCCTCCAGCCGGTGTTACTATTGCTAATCCTGACTTGCATATTGCTACACTCGCAGAAGATGGTGAACTTGAAATTGAGTTTACTGTTGAACGCGGTCGCGGCTACGTGCCAGCTCAGATGAACAAGCAGGAGAACAGCGAAATCGGCCGCATTCCTGTGGATTCGATCTACTCACCAGTTTTGAAGGTGAGCTATAAGGTCGAAGCTACCCGCGTGGAACAGCGCACGGACTTCGATAAGCTCATCCTGGATGTGGAAACCAAGCCAGCTATTACACCGCGTGATGCAGTTGCATCTGCAGGCTCGACTTTAGTTGAGCTTTTCGGTCTTTGCCGTGAGCTTAACGTTGATGCTGAAGGTGTTGAAGTTGGTCCAGCGCCAACTCATGATGAAGCTGATTCTCAGTTGGCTATACCGATTGAAGATATGAATTTTACTCAGCGTAGCTATAATTGCTTGAAACGTGAGGGTATTCATACAGTCGGCGAACTGGTAGTTCACACTGAGCAGGATTTGCTCGATATTCGTAATTTCGGCATGAAATCCATCGATGAAGTTAAAGAGAAGTTGCAGGCAATGGGTCTGTCTTTGAAGGCTTCACCGATTGGCTTCGACGCCAATAATCTCGAAGGTGGCACTTTCTTCTCGCCTGAAGACGAGTAAGTTCCGCCTGCAATCGTCGTAACGTTCGGATGTTCGGGTTGATGCCCACCTGAACGATGCGACAATAAGGAGTAATAATGCCTACACCGAAACAAGGCCCTCGTCTGGCTTCTAGCCCGGCTCATGAGCGCCTGATGCTGGCCAATATGGCGACCAGCCTCTTCCAGCACGGTCGTATCGTAACGACGTTGCCAAAGGCAAAGCGTCTTCGTCCGCTTGCTGAGCGTTTGATTTCGTTCGCTAAGCGTGGCGATTTGCATTCGCGTCGTCGTGTGTTGCGTGTAATTCGCAACAAGTCCGTGGTTCACGTGCTTTTCACTCAGATTGCTGAGCAGATGAAGCAGCGTGAAGGTGGTTACACACGTATCGTGAAGATTGCTCCACGTCGTGGTGATGCCGCTCCTCAGGCAATTATTGAGCTCGTAACTGAGCCAGTAAGCCCAAAGAAGGCTGTTGTGAAGGAAGCTGAAGCAGCTACCAAGGTTGCAGCTAAAGAAGAAGCTGCCGAGTAGTTTGCATTCCAGCTTTACGCATCAGTAAAGTGAATCTTAAAGCAAGCGTTTAATCGCTTCTTGAAGAATTGCTAAAACGAGTCGAGGATTTCCTCGGCTCGTTTTTTGTTTGTATTATTATTAAGTTATGCCGAATATTTTGGATCAAGTAAGAAGCGATTTTCGTACTTTTGCTCAAAGAAGTTTTAATTCTGTTGATGCTTTGATTTTGTGTGAGCTTTCATACATAAATATGCCAAAATCTATTCCGCTATATAACAGTGAGTCAAAAGTTATTTCGACTACGCCTATTTACGATCTGCTACGTTTTGAAGATTTTTCGTCGATGTTTTCTTCTGGAGTAGCTAAGGTTGATAAGTTTCGTCAAGAGTTACTTTTTGCAGTTGCAGCTAATCCGCGCTACAGAGGTATTAAAGTAGGCGAAATTCTTGAACGATTTGATAAATCGAATGCTCATGAATCTTGTGAACAGCAGTTTGCTGGAGTTACTTTTGATCTTAGCAATTGCGAGGGGATTGATAATCCTCATACTCTTGTTGTTGCGTATCGCGGCACTGACAGTACGCTTGTTGGGTGGAAAGAAGATTTCAACATGGCTTTCCGCTGCCCAGTGCCAGCGCAAGAATCTGCTGCTGAATATTTGACTTCTGTAGCGCAAAGATATAGCAAACGTTATCCTAATAAAAACTTCTTTAATAAAATTTTTGCGAACAAACTTTTTGCCCGCTTTTCAAAATCTTCCGTAGACTTGCAAAATAATAATCCAAATATTATTGTTGTCGGTCATTCAAAAGGTGGGAACATGGCTGCTTATGCGGCTATGCGCTTAGATGCTACAAGTCAAAAATTAGGTGATCTTGTATCAAAAATTTATTCTATGGACGGACCTGGTTTTGCGTCTGATGTAGTGGACACAAGCGTTTTTGCGAATGTTTCAAGTCGTATTGAAAAAGTAGTTCCGCAGTCTGCCTTTATTGGATTGATTATGGATACGGGAGTGCCGTATAAGGTTACATTTGCCGATTCGATTGGATTAATGCAACATCTTGGCATGTATTGGCAGGTTAAAAATGGTGATTTTGACTACTGTGATTGCGTAACTCCGCGCGCTCTGGCTGTTTCTAAGGCTACAAACGAGTGGATGATGAATCTGCCATTTGAGGAGCGAAAGCGCAGAATTGACAGCGTTTACAGCATTTTTAGCAGTTTAGGTTACTCAACTTTTGATGAAATATCTTCGCATTGGTCGGATGTTGTTCCTAAATTATTGAAGATTACAATGCACATTGATTCAAAAACTTATGAGCTTATTCGTAGTGTTATGAGTGCTTTTGCGCTTGCGGGCGGCAGCTCTTCGGATAAGAAAAGCTAGTGTAAAGTCTGTTTGGAAAGGTTTTGAATGCGACTTCGCTTAGATTTAGCTTACGATGGTGGCGGATTTTACGGTTGGGCTAAGCAGCCTACTTTGCGAACTGTGCAGGGTGAAATTGAGGGGGCTTTGCACACAGTATTGCGTGTGCCAGAAGGGGATGTTGCTGAGCCGCTGCGCCTTACTGTGGCTGGTCGTACGGATACGGGTGTGCATGCGTCGCATCAGGTTTGTCATCTTGATGTTTGTGAAGAAACTTTATTGCGATGCGTAGGTCATACCGGATTGGACGGTGTTTGCGCGCTCGAGTACAGGCTTAAGCATGTTTTGCCACAAGATATTTCGTTGCATAAGGTTAGCGTTGCGCCCATTGGTTTTGATGCACGCTTTTCTGCGTTAGAGCGCACGTATGTATATCGTATTTGCGACGCTTCTGATTATTGTGATTATGACCCTCGTATGCGCGGTTTTGTTTTGAAACTTGATGATGTTTTGGATGTTGATGCAATGAACCAGGCTGCGAGGCTTATGATTGGCCTTCACGATTTTGGATCTTTTGCGCGCCCTAATCCTGGAGGTACTACTATTCGCGATGTAAAAAGTGCCTGTTGGGAACGCGTGGGAACGCGTGCTAATGACGTGCGCGTTAAGCTTAAAACTGGATGCGTGCCGCCTGTTGAGCAGGGTTTGCTTGAATTTACTATTGTTGCTGATGCTTTTGCGCACAATATGGTGCGTTCTCTTGTGCAAGCTTGCGTGCAGATTGGGCGTGGTAAGCGTTCTTTTGATTGGTTTGAGGAAAAGATCAATGTTCCTCTTCGTGAAGGCTCGACGGGTCCAATTGATCCTCATGGATTGACATTGGAATATGTAGCTTATCCTCCTGATGAGGAGCTTGCTTCTCGCGCTGAAAAAATTCGCGCTCGCCGTGATTCGTCTGAGTTATAACGTTTCAACTCGCCATAAATTTATATTCGTGGCATGGTTTACAATTGAAAAGTTGCGTTTGTATGCGCTTTCAGTGCGACAAATCGTAAGTGGATGAATGTCCGAGCGGTCTAAGGAGCACGCCTCGAAAGCGTGTGAGGGTAAAATCCTCCGCGAGTTCGAATCTCGCTTCATCCGCGAATTAACCAAGCCTAAAGCATGTAAAATTGCTTTAGGCTTTTTAATTCGCCGAACTTCGTAAGCGATCGTAATCCGTGGGTTATAGGCCAAAAAGTGTGTAAAGCTAAGCTGATGAGTATTCTGTGGCATAAACTAGCCTCAGCACTGTTAAAAACTCAGTCAAGTATCTTAAGAAAGTAACGGTCATATGTTACTGGTGCAGTACGTAATCTGCGTTAACAACAGATAAGCGGGGTTATATGTTACTGGTGCAGTACGTAATCTGCGTTAGTAACAGCCTTTGACGATTTATTGTTAAATACTCAGCTAATACATGCTTCGAACGCCGCTTAATATAAGAAATAGCCCACATTCGATATACTGCGAGCCTTACTGCTATAAGGGTTATGAGCTTATTTTTACACACTTTTTGTCCAGGTGGCGAATGTGCAGAAAACAGATTCGATTACCGCAAAACCCTTGTATTGCAAGGTCTAAGACATGATTTCTTACACACTTTTTGGCCTATAACCCTAATCCGCGCGAACTTTCTCTCGCGTTTGGAGTGTTTGAGGTTGTGTGACGCTCCATTTGTGAGAGTGCTGCCTCTTGTTTGGAGCGTTTTGTTTTGGAAATTGCTCCAAACGTGCGCAACTTATCTCTCGTTTGTGGTTAAGTCCTATTTTGTGTGTAAAGGGGAATGCCCTATAGGCTAAAAGCCCCAAGGTTAAGTTTTACTTCAAAATAAGCTTCGTATCAGTAGGATACCCAAGTTCATAAGCTCTTAGCAGTCTAGATGTGATTAATTGCACAGTTGCATTTTTAAGAGTTTGTTGAGCGCGCATTACAGAATCGTTATCATCGCTTTTTGCAGTAACGTTATTCTCGGATGCATTATTATTTTTTGACGTAATAGTTATTATTTGATTAAAAGCAGCTAGCTCTTCTCTAGCGCAATCCATATAAGCTATAGCGGTAATCGACAGATCTTTTCCGCTTGCTGAATCATGTGTTTTTCCGCTTTCTAACGCCTCTTGAGGAATATCGTAAACTTTTTTGCGCAAGTCTGTTCCTTCTCCTGCAACTCGCATAAGAGTTTGAGCGTTTGTCGACGCCATATCGCTGTATTCCAATGCTATATTTTGCTCTTTTCTCGCTGCTAGTGTTTGTAAAATAAAAGCAAGTTTGTCTTCAGCTTCTGCAGCTTGAGCTAAGGGTTGATGTGTCCATTTGAAGTTTTTGTAATGATTTATTACTTCTATAAGATTCGCGTATGAATCGTGCTCCATTTGTTGCGCTGTTGTAGTTTTTGTATTTTCTGAGCTTTCGTTTCCGCTTTTATTGCTTACATTATTTGAATTTTCGTTACTATTTTTCTTCGAAAGCATTTCCCATTGAGCTTGCGTGCTGTATATAATGCTTTCGCTTAATCTTCCTGGGCATTGCTGAGCGACAGTTTTCCAATATTTTGCTGCGGTTTCAAAATCCTTAATGGATGTGTCGTTTTGGTTCTTTTTGATTTCGCGCTGCTTTTTTTGCGCAAGTCTGTATGCTTTAGCACATGCATTTTCTGGAGCTGCTGTGTGAACTGTATGCTCGACGTGAATGTTTTGTAATGTTCCACAGGCTGTTAGCAGTGGAGATATTAAAACGCATATAAGAAGCACGAGTGCTCTGGCAATACTGCGTTTTACTTGTTTGCGCATGTCATTTAACAAAACATAAAGTGTCTGCATAATCTACTAAAATAGCCACTGACTGTGACCAATATCGATTTATTAATTTGGTATTTGTTCTAAGTCTGCAACAATTAAAGCTAACTGTCGTTAGAAGAAAAAATAAGTGTGCTTTAATAGTTACAATTAATAATCATAAATTAATGCGTTATAACGAGAGGACGTGCGCGATGGAATTGGATTTGGCGGGAATGCATCAGCTTGCGGCACAGCAGGGGATTAATGCCGAGGAGCTGGACGAGGCGCTCGCCGAGGCCTTGCGTCTTGCGTATATGAAAACCGCTCATCCTGCAAAGCATGTGCGAGTTGAATTGGACGAACGTGCAGGTTCGTTCACTGTGTGGGCTAGGGATGAAATTCCTGGTAAACCTACTGAAGATAACCCGTATCCAGCTCCAACGCTGGGAGAGGAGTATGACGATACTCCTCATGATTTTGGTCGTTTAGCTGCTGCAACGGCTCGTCAAGTTATTAGTCAAATTTTCCGTAAAGCTGAAGATGATCGCGTGTTTGGTGCGTTTTCTGGTCAAAAAGGAAAGCTTATTAACGGCATTATTCAACAAGACGCAAAAGATAACACTAATATCCACGTTGCTGTTGGAGACGTTGAAGCTATTTTGCCGCGTCGCGAGCAGGTTCCAGGTGAACGTTACCGCCATGGTGAGCGTATTCGCGTATATGTCGTAAATGTTGCTCGTGGTTTGCGTGGTCCGGAAATTGTTGTTTCACGTTCACATCCTGAATTAGTCCGTCGTCTTTTTGAGCGAGAAGTGCCGGAACTTGTTTCTGGAGCAGTTTCTATTATGTCGATTGCACGTGAAGCCGGAGCTCGCACAAAGATTGCTGTTAGAGCTAATACTGAAGGTGTGAATCCAAAGGGTGCTTTAATTGGTCCTGGCGGTTCACGCGTGCGTGCTGTAATGGAAAACTTGGGTCAAGAGAAAATTGATATTGTCGATTGGTCGTCTGATCCAGCAAAGTTTGTTGCTGCTGCTCTTTCGCCTGCTACTGCTACACAAGTGCAAGTAGTGAGTGAAAAGAATCAAACTGCAGTTGCTTTTATTCATGATGCTCAGCTTTCTCTTGCTATTGGTAAAGAAGGTCAGAACGCTCGTTTGGCTGCAAAGTTGACTGGTTGGAAGATTGGTATTGAGTCTGCGGAAGAGCATGCTAAGAAGGTTGCTGCAGCTCAAGCACAAAATGCTCAGCCTGCTTCAGCTGATTTGAATAATAACGCATCTGCTGCTGAATAGATTGTTAATTGAGAAGTGCTAAATATTTTTAGATTGATATTTCCGCAATGTTTAGCACTTCTTGATTGTTTATTTTGCTAGTGGTGTGCAAATAAAGTAGTCTCTCGCGTGGCATTTAGCGACACTCGAGTCAATCCAACGTTTCGAGTATGCTAAAAGCTGGAATCTGGGCGAAAGGCAATCGCCATCGTCCGGCGGGAGACGAGGTATAAGATCATGGTCGCACGATGATATATCGCACGATAATAAATAATAAGCTCGCAATAATGTAAAGTGGTCGCGTGTACTAGCGCTGCCACAGACAGAGGAGAACACTGAGTGGTTAAAAAGCGCGTGTATGAACTGGCCAAAGAATTTGGTGTAGACAGTAAAACCGTGTTGGAGCGTTTGAAGAGCATGGGCGAATTTGTTAAGTCTGCTTCTTCAACAGTTGAGGCTCCAGTAGTTCGTCGTTTGCAAACAGCGTTAGCATCTGACGGAAATAAGTCCGAAAAGGCATCTAGTGCAAGTAAGCCTGCTGCGCCAAAAGCTAAGTCTCAAGCTAAGCCGCAGGCTAAACCTCAAGCTAAAGATTCGTCACACAGTGATTCTGTAGCTGGCTCTTCTGCTAACCAGCCTGTGCACAACACAGCTTCTCATTTTGTTCCAAAGCCGGGTGCAAATCATACTCGTTCAAACAATCCTTCGCGTTCTAATGCTGCTGCCGGCGAAAATAGAAAAAATGATCGTCGCAATGATAATCGTGATAATCGCGGCGAATCGCGACAGCAAGCTCAAGGTCAATCTCACTCAGATCGTTCACAGATGCCTCCTCGCCCTCGTCCGCACCAGAATGCACAAGGTGCAGGCGCATCTGCTCCACGTCCTGGTAATAATCCGTTTAGCCGTAAGCAAGGTATGCGTGCTCCTACACCTGGAGATATTCCACGTCCTCATCCGATGTCTCGTCCTGGTGCTGAAAATGGCCGCGGTGGTCGTCCAGGTCAAGCTGGCTCTGGACCTCAAGGTTCGCGTGGTGAACGTGCAGAACGCGGTGGCCGCTCGCGTGGTGGCCGCTCTGGTCAAGGTGGCGCACGCTCATCGCAGTGGTCGGGTCAGCGTCGTGGTCAAGGTGGCGCAGGTGCTGGCTCTGGTGCATCTTCTCGCCCATCTGCAGAATCTCGTTTTGCATCTCAAGGAGCTAGCTTCCAGGCTGCTGCAGCAGGCGCACCTAATGGTGGTCCATCGCGCGGCGGCGGTCGCGGTCGTGCAGGAGCTGCAGGCGCATTCGGTCGTCAAGGTGGTAAATCTTCTAAGGCTCGTAAGAATCGTTTAGCGAAACGTCGTGAATACGAAGAGCTTAAAGCACCAGTGATTGGCGGCGTGCGTATTCCTTCTGGTAACGGCGCTACGATTCGCTTGCGTCAAGGCGCAACTCTTTCTGATTTGGCGGAAAAGATTGATGTAAATCCAGCAGCTTTGGTAACTGTGCTCTTCCACTTGGGAGAAATGGCAACATCTACACAATCTTTGGATGAATCAACATTCCAAATTTTGGGTGAAGAAATCGGCTGGAATATCAGCATTGTTTCTGCTGAAGAAGAAGATAAAGAGCTTTTGCAGCAGTTTGACATCGATTTGGACGAAGAAGAGCTGCAAGAAGATGACGATTTGCAATCTCGTCCGCCTGTTGTTACTGTTATGGGTCACGTCGATCACGGTAAAACTCGCTTGCTTGATACCATCCGTAAGTCGAATGTTATCGATCGCGAAGCAGGTGGCATTACTCAGCGTATCGGTGCTTATCAAGTAACTGTAAATCTTGAAGGAAAACCTCGTAAGATTACGTTCCTCGATACTCCAGGTCACGAAGCGTTTACTGCTATGCGTGCTCGCGGTGCTGAGCTTACAGACGTTGCAATTCTTGTTGTTGCAGCAGACGACGGCGTAATGCCTCAGACTGTTGAAGCTATTAACCACGCTCAAGCTGCTCATGTGCCAATTGTTGTGGCTGTGAACAAGATTGATGTTGAAGGTGCTAATCCTGAAAAGGTTCGCGGTCAGCTTACAGAATACGGTTTAGTTGCTGAAGAATACGGCGGCGACACCATGTTTGTGGATATTTCTGCAAAGCAGGGCACTAACGTCAATAAGCTTCTTGAAGCTGTGTTGTTGACTGCTGACGCTGAGCTTGATCCTAAGGCAAATCCAAATATGGATGCTCGCGGTGCAACTATCGAAGCTCGACTCGATAAGGGTCGTGGTGCTGTTGCTACTGTTCTTGTGCAGCAAGGTACTCTTCACATTGGTGATTCTATTGTTGCTGGCACTTCTTATGGCCGTGTGCGCGCTATGCTTGACGAGAACGGCAAGCATTTGCAGGATGCGGCTCCTTCCACTCCTGTTCAGGTGCTTGGTTTAACTTCTGTTCCAACCGCAGGCGACCTGTTCTTGGTTACTTCGGACGACCGTTCTGCTCGTCAAATTGCTGAAAAGCGTGCAGCTACAGAGCGTGCAGCTCAGCTTGCTAAGCGCCGCAAGGTTGTGTCTCTTGAAAGCCTTAAGGAACAGTTCGCTAAGTCTGAAGTTGACATGCTGAACATCGTTATTAAGGGCGATTCTTCTGGTTCTGTTGAAGCTTTGGAAGATTCCTTGATGAAGATTGAGGTCTCTGAGGAAGTTGGCATCCAGGTTATTCACCGCGGTGTTGGTGCAATTACTCAGAATGATGTGAACTTGGCAACTGTCGATAAGGCTGTGATTATTGGCTTCAACGTGCGTCCAAACCGTCAAGTTGCTGATTTGGCAGACCGTGAAGGCGTGGAAGTTAAGTACTACTCAGTTATTTACAAGGCAATCGAAGATATCGAAGCTGCTTTGAAGGGTATGCTTAAGCCAGAATTCGAAGAAGTTGTTACTTCGCATTCCGAAATTCGCGAAATCTTCCGTTCTTCCAAGTTCGGCAATATTGCTGGTGTTATGGTTCAAGATGGCGAAGTCAAGCGCGGTACGAAGTGCCGTATTTTGCGCGACGGCGTTGCTACAGTCAACGACCTGGAGATTTCCAGCTTGCGTAGGTTTAAGGATGACGTGCAATCCGTTAGCGAAGGTTACGAAGCTGGTATTAATCTCGGCAGCTTCAATGACATTGAGCTTGGCGATATAATCGAAACCTTTGAAATGAAGCAGATTGAGCGCAAGTAATTATGGCAGGAACGAATCCTAGAGCTGCACGTATTGCAGCATTAATTCAGCGCGTAATCGCTTCTAATATGGAATCGCATTTGCATGATAAGCGTTTGGCGAGTGTGACTATTACGGAAGTGCGCGTTACGAACGATTTGCAAATTGCAAAGGTTTACTGGACGCAACTTGGTCACGAAGGTAAAGAGCAGGGTGAGCGTCAGCGTGCAGCACAAGCTTTGCAGCAGGCTCACGGTCGACTGCGCTCTTTGGTCGGTGCAAAAGCTGGATTGCGTTTGACTCCCCAATTGCAATTTATTTATGACGAAGTGCCATCTGAAGCGCACGAAATTGAGGATATTCTTGTTGCAGCTCGTCATCGTGATGAAGAATTAGCTAAGTTGCGTGAAAATGCTAAGTATGCTGGCGATGTCGATCCGTATAAGAAGCCGCGCGAAGTTGAAGAATCTGACGATGACTTTGACGATGATAATTTCGACGACGATGATTTCGAAGAGGGCGATGATTTCGAAGAGGGCGATGACTTTGAAAGCGACGACTTTGAAGGCACGTCTGAATCGTCTGACAACAATTAAATCTCAAAGCAAACTCAATGTGAATCGTATAGTAGCTAGATTTAACTTATGTGCATACCAGATTCAGGGTTACTGCTTGTAGATAAGCCTCAGGGCGTTACAAGTCACGATATTGTTGCATGCGCTCGTCATTTGTTGCATACAAAGCGAGTTGGGCACGCAGGAACGCTTGATCCTATGGCAACAGGATTGCTAATCATAGGTTTTGGCAATGCAACGCGACTTTTAAATTATATGTTGGGGCACAATAAAACCTATGAAGCAGTAATCCGCTTAGGAGAAGCAACTACTACTGATGACGCAGAAGGTGAGATTCTTCCGGATAATGCATTAAATATAGGTCCGGGGGTTCATGTCGATAATGACGACACGTCTTTTGAAAAGTCACTGTCTTTTGAGCGAATTAAGCAAGTTGTTAGCGAAAATTTAGTAGGCAAAATTATGCAAGCTCCTACTGCTTTTTCTGCTATTAAAATTAATGGTCAACGAGCTTATGATTTAGCGCGCGAAGGAAAATCAGTAGAGATTGCTCCTCGAGAGATATTTGTTAGTGATTTTTCAGTAAGTAATCCTCGAATTACTAGGGGAGTGAGTGGGAAACTCGTATGCGATATATCCGCAAAAGTTTCTTGCAGTAGTGGAACATATATTCGCGCTTTAGCTCGCGATTTAGGTCGCTTACTGGGAGTTGGTGGGCATCTTACTCAGCTTCGTCGCACGAGCGTTGGTGATTTTTCAGTTACTGATTCGCGTGTTCTTAAACTCCGCGCTCAAATGCGAGAATTTACTGATCGCAATGGAGTATTGCAGCATCGCTCAAAAGCAGTTCCTGGTGACGATTTTGACGCAAATAATATGCTTCCTAAAATTTGCTTAAATATGATGGATGCAGCTTCGCATTCGCTTCCAACTTTAAGCATTGATGAAAATCAAGCTAAAGACTTGCGTTTTGGACGCTGGATTGAGCTTAAATCTGCCATAAATTACGAAAATTATCCTGCAATAGCGTACGTTCCAAACGCAAATACTGCGGAATGTGACGTTGTTGCAGTAGTTGAATTGACAAAAAATATAAAAAGTAATCAAATCAAACCAATTGTGGTATTTCCGGCAAGCGAGAAGACTGGTAAACTAGATAAGTATTTAAAATAACGAATTGCGTAATTTGCGTAGTTTGCTTGAGTAATGCTTGAACGCGGATAGTAAGGATATCATGAAGGTCATCGACATTCGACCAGATGCCAACGGCATGATTAATTGGCCAACGTTAAGTGCGGAGCGTAAAGCGGTTGTTACCATTGGCGTATTCGACGGTATGCACAAAGGGCATCGCGAGGTTATTCGTCGTACTGTGGATCTTGCGCATCGTCATGGAGCGTTTTCAGTAGTGATCATGTTTGACCCGCGTCCAAGCGTAGTGCATGCTAATCCTGATTTATACGATGATTTTGGCGACGTTAATTCTAAACTTCCGGACGATCCGGATGCTCTTACAAGCGTGCGTCAACGTTTGCGTGTGATGTCACAGTTGGATGTTGATCATGTTGTGATTGTGCGCTACAGCCTTGCTTTTGCTGCAAAATCGTACCGTTTCTTCTTAGGTCAGCTCGTTGGAAAGCTTGGTATGCGAGCATTAGTTCTTGGCTCTGATGCTGCACTTGGTGCTCGTTGTGCTGGTGATATTAAAGCAATTCGCGAGTTGTCTCAGGCAACTGGAGTTTTTGAGCTTATTGAAGTAGAGGATTTGGGTCCAGACGACGTTCGCGTGCCTGATCCTATTGTTCGTGAGGTTCCACAGGAGCCTGGAGACCCTAAAGATCCTTCTGAGGGCATGAATAAAGCTGAATATCGTGCTTGGAGTAAGAGCATGCCAAATAAGAAAGTGCGTGCTTGGAGTTCTACAAATGTGCGCTGGATGTTGGCTACTGGTCGAGTCAAAGAAGCGCGTGAAATTTTGGATCAGCCGCATCGCGTTGAAGGAACAGTAGTTCATGGAGACGAGCGTGGGCGCGAGATTGGATTCCCAACAGTAAATCTTGGCGAAAAAATTGAAGGCTATGTGCCAGTTGATGGCGTGTATGCAGGCTGGGTTGTTGATTTAGATGCTGACAATAAGAACGATGTCAGACCATCGAAAAATGCTGTTCCAGATGTGAGTGTTTTGCGTCGTGATGAGCTTCATTTAGGCGTTCATTCTCCGTGGCGTTGGCCTGCTGCGATTTCTATTGGAACTAAGCCAACATTTAATAAAGATGGCGAAGAAGATGCAGAGCGCACTGTTGAAGCTTACGGATTGTTCGACGATTGGAAAGACTTGTACGGGCATCGCGTTTGCATTGAGTTTGCTAGTTTCTTGCGTCCGCAACAGGCTTTTGACTCAGTTGACGCGCTAAAAGATATGCTCAAAGCTAATGTTGAGCAAGTGCGCGAGATTACAGATGCTGAAGCTGAAGTCTGATTTTGATATTTGCGCTTAGTGGTTTTTAGTTGCGATTATTTTTGCTAGCTGCGTTTAGCTTATAGTCCAAATGCTTTTAAAATTGTGTCTGCGAAAGCATAAAATATACTTATGATAAACGCAGCAATCAATCTTGAGCAAAGTGAAACATATAATCGCGCGTTTGGAGCTATTGTTGGTCTTGCTATAGGCGATGCGCTTGGAATGCCAACTCAAAGCATGAGTGCTCAAAGCATACGCCGTTTTTATGGCGGTCCAATTACAAAATTAATGGACGCTGTAAGTCAGCAGCCAATCGCGCCAAATATGAAAGCAGGTTCTGTAACAGACGATACGGAGCAAGCTTTTTTACTTGCTGAACGCATAATCGCAGATAATGGCAATATTGACAACAACAAGTATGCGCAAAATCTTCTAGATTGGGAAGGTGCAATGCGCGAAAAAGGTTCCTTGGATTTGCTAGGACCGTCAACTAAGTCAGCTTTAAAAGCACTTGTAAATGGAGTAATTCCTGAAGAAACAGGCAAATTTGGCACAACTAATGGTGGTGCAATGCGCGCGACACCAATTGGCATTGCTTTCAAACCAGGTGAATCGCTTGCTAAGGCAGCCAGAAAATCATGCTTAATTACTCACAATACGACTCAAGGAATTGAATCTACAACACTCGTTGCTGCGGCAGTAAGTTTAGGTATTGAAGGTTGTGAAAATCCGCTTAAAGAAGCAATAAAATTCGTAAAATTGCTTCCAAAATATGGTAATTGGAGCGCAAAAGCAAGCGTTATAAGTAGGGTCGAATTTTTCACTAAAAAAGCTGAGGAGTTGAGTTGCTTATCTGTAAGTGACGATGATTTTGCTGAAATGTTGCAAAATGATTGTGGTACAAGTGTTGAAGCTAATGAATCCGTAGCTGCAGCTTTCGCAATTGCAACTCGCTTTGCAAATGAACCAACCAAAGCTGCGTGTTTTGCAGCATCGATTGGCGGAGATACCGATACGATTGCTGCAATGTGTTCTGCGATGTTGGGCTCACAGTATGGGTTGCAAGTGTTCGATGAAAAAATACGAGAACGCGTTTTAGAGAATTTGCGAGTCGATCACTGCTACGACGTAGAAAAGATAGTGTATGCTTTGTGCTTAATGAGAAAAAATTAGAAGATTGAGAAAAGTAGAGAATATGCTGCATAGTAGCTTTCAGAGGCGATTGCAATGTACGAATCAAACATAAGCTTGAATGAAAAAGCAAGTTTGGTCGTGCCGCAAGTAATCTCACTTGGTCAAATTATTGTAGATGTAACTATGAAAGTTAGCTCTGTTCCTAAACCAGGTGAAGACATATTTGCAAACTCGTATAGTATGAGCGCTGGTGCAAGTTACAACATGCTATTTGCTGCAAGTCAAATGGGAGCTAAAGCGCAATGGGCTGGCGTTTTGGGTGAAGGATATTTTGCAAATATTATTTCTAAAGCTTTAAACGAAGCACGTATTTCGCATATTGGCACAAAAAATTCCATGCTTGATTCAGGATTTTGCATAGCTCTTACGGATAAAAGCGCAGAACGAACTTTTATATCTACTAAAGGTGCGGAAACTAGTGGTGACGAGCATGCTTTTGACTTTGTAAATCCTAATCCGGAAGATGTTGTGTACATTAGTGGATACACGTTTGTGAGTCCTATAAAACGTGCGCTTTTGCGGTTTATGCTAAGAACAAGCGGTTTGTGCGGTTTAAGTAGTAGTGCTTTAGAGAGTTCTTTTGATAAACACAAGCGCCGGTTTACAGCGATTTTTGATGCGTCGCCAATGATTGCAAATATTTTAGATGAAGATTTAAAAGCCTTGATTGACTACGCGCCAATTTGGTTGTGTAATGCTAGAGAAGCTGAGATTTTAGCAAAAAGGCTTAACGCTTGGGGAAATGACGAAATCGAAGATGATTGCAGCGAAGATGCTGACGAAAGCAAAGATGCTGATAGCAAAAACTTTAATGACGAAACAAATAATCAACTTACAAAACGAAAGATTGAGCGTTTACAGCGTGCGCTAAGAGCTCCCCTCATCGTTCATGCAGGATCTCACGGAGCTTGGGTGTGTGATTTAGGTAAAGAAGCCGAGCATATTAAAGGATTTCAAGTAAAAGCAGTAGATACGAATGGAGCTGGCGATGCGCATACTGGCGTACTTGCGGCTTGCATAGGCTACAAAATGACGCTTAAGCAGGCTGTTTTATGCGCGAATGCTGCAGCTGCTATTGCTGTCACAAAATATGGGCCTGCAACGTGTCCTACAAAAAAGGTGATAGAAGATTTTATTAAAACAAATGTTTATTAATACCAACATTTATTGGATTTTCTTAAATTATTCACAAATCTATAAAACAAAATCAATATAAAAAGAAGCTAGGTGAAAAATGAGTAAAGCTCAAGTAGGAGAATCTAAAACTCAACAAGCCACAGACTCGTCGAGTCAACATTCCTTAAGCATTGAGGAACAAGGCATAGACACAATCAGTGAAAGCGAGCGCAAAGGAACGCCATCAAGCCTATTCTGGCCGTGGTTTGCAGCGAATATTTCCGTATTTGCAATGTCGTACGGAGCGTGGGCGCTTGGTTTTGCAATATCCTTCTGGCAGGCAACGTTAATGACAATAATCGGCGTAATTGTGTCATTCCTGCTGGTTGGAGTGATTTCAATAGCCGGCAAACGTGGAAACGCTCCAACAATGGTATTGACTCGCGCAACGTTCGGCGTACGTGGAGCAAACATTCCAGCAGCACTAAGTTGGATTGCAACGCTCGGATGGGAGATTTCTCTAGCAATAACTGCCGTTCTTGCAATGGCAACAGCCGCAGAAAAGATCGGCTGGGGTAGTGGTACGAGTGTTAAAATCGTGAGCACAATCATCGTAGTTGGATTAATTGTAATTGTTGGAATTTACGGCTACGACTTAATTATGAAGTGTCAGCAAGTTATAACAATTGTAACGGGAATAATCACTCTTGGATTCTTCGTACTAGGTTGGGGACACATAAACTTTGCTGCGATTGGTCAAATTCCAAACGGATCTCTTCCTGCAATGCTCGGTTGCTGCTTCTTCGTTATGACTGGCTTCGGCGTAGGCTGGGTTAATGTTGCGGCTGATTACTCTAGATACTTGCCTAGAAAATCTTCAAATAGCGGAATCGTTTTTTGGACTACTTTTGGAGCGTCAATTGCAAACGTGTTCCTAATTTTCTACGGTCTTCTACTCGCAGCTTCTAATATGGAATTAGCTCAAAACGTTGGAAACGACCCGATTGGAGCAATTGCTGCAATCTTGCCAGCGTGGTATTTGATTCCGTACACGATTGTAGCGGTTCTAGGACTTATGTCTGGAGCAATTATGGACAATTATTCAAACGGTCTTGCGTTGCTATCTTTTGGAATACGTATTCCTAGAACTGTTGCAGCAATTATTACTGCAGTTCTAACTACTCTTGGTGTTGTTTATGTCACGTTCTTCTCCGACACATTTATTGGACCATTCCAAGGCTTCTTAACGACTTTGGGAGTGCCGATGGCTGTTTGGGCTGGAATGTTTACTACGGATGTGCTTGTTCGCAAAAAAGATTATTGCACTGAGGACTTGTATAAGCCGGAAGGTCGCTACGGTGCTTGGAATGTTAAAGCTTTTGCGATTCTTTGCGTTGGAACGATTGTTGGATGGGGTTTGGTCGTAAACTTTGCAGCGAAATGGCTTACATGGCAAGGTTATTTGCTTTGGCTTGTTGGCGGAAAATCAAGTAGCTGGGCTGGTGCAAACCTGGGCGTAATAGTTGCGCTACTAATCGGCTTGATCGGCTCTTTAATTTTCCAGCGTAAAGATATTGCTGAGCAAGAAGCGGATTTGCCAACAAGCGAAGTAGGTTTGCAGACAAGCGAAATTGCAGAATAAAAATAAAAATAAAAAGGATATTCGTATGAAAGGATATTCAAATGATTAAAGAAGACGAATGATTAGTGGTAATCGACAGACAGCGCGTTTTTTGCGAAAGTGAGTGGTCGACTTGGGCGTGTGCAGATCACACTTACGATTCAACAACAGAAGCTTTTACAAAACTTGCAAAAGCTTATGGTAATCGAGTAATTTACACGCGCTATGTAGCACCGCTTAAGCCAGAAAACGCTTGGGTTGACTATTTTAAAGATTGGCCACAATTCCTCGTAAAACCTGACGACCCAATGTATGACTTCACTCCAGAAACAGCAGAACTTGCGGAAGGTCACACTGTAGTTACTTGCGAAACTTTCGGAAAGTGGGGTACGAAACTTAAGGCTGCATTAGGCGAATGTCGCAAAATAACAATTTGCGGAGTTGCAACAGATTGTTGCGTATTAACAACTGCTTTAGCTGCAGCGGATAATGGCGTTGCTGTGCGTATTGCAGAAGATGCTTGTGCAGGAAGCACGCCGGAAAATCATAAGCTAGCTCTTAAAACTATGGAGCTTTTTACACCGCTTATAACAGTGTGCAGCACAAGCGAAATCCTTTAAAGTAGTAGCACTTGGGCATTTGCTTAGCTTATAGCCCAAGTGCTTTCAACGCTTCTCGCACTGTGCTAACTTCAATAATTTCTAATCCTGGAATATTAACGTTTTTCCGCATATGGCAAACTATTGCGCGCTTATATCCTATTCGCGCAGCCTCGCGCAATCGCGGCTCTATTCTTGGCACTGGGCGAACTTGACCAGTTAAGCTCATTTCGCCAATTGCGCAAGTTTTAGGAGTTACTGCTTTCCCGGCAGCAGCGCTAGCTAAAGCTGCTACGATTGCTAAGTCGCAAGACGGCTCTTTTGCCAACGCTCCTGCAATAGTAGATACGTACAAATCTTTTGCAAGCAAATTAACGCGTCCGTGACGATACAAAACTGCTGTAAGCATTGCAAGACGGTTAGAATCAACACCAGAAACTGCACGGCGAGGAGTGGGCAGGGCTGATTGCGTTACAAGTGCTTGTATTTCAATCGGCAGGCTTCTGTGTCCTTCAAGTGTAAAAGTGACGCAAGTTCCGTCGTTTGTGCCATCTTGCGCATTTTTACCTTGATTATCGTTTTCTGTAGAAGACAAAAACAGTCCGGAAGGATCTGGCACTTCCTCAATTCCTTCACCGCTCATATCGAAGCAGCCAACTTCGTCTGTAGGTCCAAAGCGATTCTTTACGGCTCTTAGCATGCGTAGCGCTGTTTGTGTATCGCCTTCAAATTGACATACTGTGTCAACTAAATGCTCAAGCGTCCGCGGTCCTGCTATTGAACCATCTTTTGTAACGTGCCCAACTAAAAGTATCGGAATATTGTTAGCTTTAGCAACGTCGATAAGTGCGCTCGCAACTTCTCTAACTTGTGTAGAACCGCCTGTAATACCATCTACTTCTTGTGCGGAAATCGTTTGCGCAGAATCGACAATGGCAAGCGTAGGGTGATGCGTTTCAATAAGATCCAGCACAGTGTCAAGATCGCCTGTTGTTGCAAGTAATAAATAATCGTTTACAGCGTTAATTCTAGACGCGCGCAATTTAACTTGCGCTGCTGATTCCTCGCCGGAAATATACAATACAGGGGGAGTGTTGCTGTCTTTTGATTGCTTAGATACGTAAGCTGCTGTTTTTAGAAGTAGTGTTGATTTTCCGATACCTGGCTCTCCTGCTATAAGAGTTACGGAGCCTGGCACAAGTCCTCCGCCTAATACGCGATCGAATTCGCTAAAACCAGTGTGGATGCGCATTGCGTCGTCTGCTTGAATTTCGCTAATTGGTTGCGCGGATGTTGCTGAATCGAGAGTTGAATGTGCGATATTGCGATTAGAAGTAGTTATGCTATCTGGTGAATAGGTGCGCGATGCTGTTGTTGCGCGCGGTGTACGTGTTGTACGAGATAATCCGCTAACTCGCGCTTCTCTAAACTCGTTCACTGTGCCCCATTCGCCACATTCAGGGCAGCGACCGTACCATTTTGAGCCGCTCCAACCGCATTCAGAGCATAAATAGTGAAGAGTAGATTTACTAGCCATATCTCGACGCTATACGCTTTATTAGACAATCATATTTTGTATTTGTTTTTGATTGTAAAGCGCTTTTGCGTACTAAAAGCGTCATCGCGATGTGACATAATGCAAGTATGTCGAAATCGAATGCTTCAAGTATGAATGCTTCAAAGATGGGTGCGTTGAATATGAATTCCTCAAGTGTCAATAATTCATCACACAGCAAGTTATTAGTTGTGTTGACTTCAGCTGCAGTAATTGTGGTTTTGGCTCTAATTTCAGCATTTATGTGGCCAGGTTGGGCATTAAATCACGAAAACGTTGCGAGCAAAAATCATATGGTAATGCCTAAAACGCCTTCTATACCATCGAAACCTTTGCCAGCATCTTCTACGGCATTGCTTAAGGCTATGCCAGATAGCGTACTTGATTTCGCTCGTGTTGACGCTATACCTAGTGCAACTTGGACTGAATCGTCGCCTTTGGAGGAATATTCTGTTAAGTACTCAACTGGTCAGCCAGATGGGGAAGTGTCTGTAACTGTTGCTCAATGGTCGAATCGCGATTCTGCAAACAAACAGTATGAGGCGTTAGTTGATGGACTTAAGGGTTCTGATATCGCAAGTGGAAAAATTCAAGTTTCTGGCAAGACTTCCGGTAGCTATGTGTTGCGAAATGATGAAAATGATAAATCACAGGCTAGTGCATTGTGGCAGAACGATACCGCTGTTTTTGAAGTGAACGGCGCAAAGCAAGCAGTAGAGCGTTTTTATCACAGATTCCCAATGTAAATTGTTGTAAAAAAATGATGTTCTTTGTAATATCACTCCACAAAGTCGTTAAAACGGTGTAACATTAGGCAAGTTGCACACTTTACATAGGAATGGAGGCTTCAGATGGGTTCTGTCATCAAGAAGCGCCGCAAGCGGATGAGCAAGAAGAAGCACCGCAAACTGCTGCGTAAGACTCGTCACCAGCGCAAGTAATTTTCTTGCTATGCGTTGATGCGTGTCTGAACGTTTAGGCACGTGAGACTTTTT
Source organism: Gardnerella sp. DNF01151 (assembly GCF_049244235.1). Classification (NCBI taxonomy): domain Bacteria; kingdom Bacillati; phylum Actinomycetota; class Actinomycetes; order Bifidobacteriales; family Bifidobacteriaceae; genus Gardnerella; species Gardnerella sp. DNF01151. The sequence goes on from NZ_CP058389.1 coordinate 370,712, forward strand.
TGAAGCGTCGGTTTTCCGGCGCTTTTTATTTATTTATATATTTCGCGGATTGTCTTGCAAATATTCGTGTGGTAGAGATTTGAGATTTTTCGCACTGAGCGCGGCGAACGTCAGAGCCGCAGGCTGCTGATTCGCCAATCGAAGAAGAAAAATCGAAAAATCTCTGCGATAAGGCACGGTTATTAACGAATTAGCATGCAGAGTTTGGGGGATTTCTTTACGAGCACTAAAAGAGGACTGGGCGCATTGACTTGCCGGAGCGCTTAAAGCGTAGCGCGCGGAGGCACTTCAATGCGGAAACTCGCTTAAGTTGGAAGTCCAGTGGACTTCCAACGCGAGTTTCGCAAGCGAGCGTAATAAAACGCGAGCGTATCGTTAAAAAACGTTTAAGAATAAAGCGCCCGAAGGAACGCTCGCGCGGTCTAGGTGCGCTCGCTACTGAGCTTGCGTTGAAAGCACACCGTGCTTTCAACTTGAGCAAGCTCACGCTCCGAGTTGCTTTCGCGCGCACAATGCTGCGCTCAAGCAGGTCGTAGCGCATGCGAGGAGAGAAATCCCCCAAAACTCGCGCCACACCAAACAAAAACTCGCGCAACAGTAATAAAAAAGTAGAGCCCGCGTTTGCGGACTCTACTTTCGTTTTATTTAGTTGCGATTAGTTTCGCTACTTATTTGGGTTGGTAAGCGTGCGAGGGCCGTTAGGATCGCCGACGATCACGGTGTCAACCATGTTCAAGAACAAGCCGTGTTCCACAACGCCAACAGTTTCAATCAAATCCTTCGCCAACTCCTGTGGATGCTCAATGCGCTCCATATGCAAATCAACCACGAAGTTGTTCTCGTCGGTGCGAACTTCTTTGCCGTCTGCATCAAGACGCAAAACTGGCTTATATCCGCGCTTTTCGAACTTACGAATCACTTGCGCGGAGCCGAATGGAATCACCTCAACAGGAAGTGGGAACTTGCCAATCGTGTCGACTACCTTGCTTGCGTCAACAATCCACACAATGCTATCGGAATTAATAGCCACAATCTTTTCCCAAAGAAGAGCTGCGCCGCCGCCTTTAATTCCGTTGAAATTCTTGTCAACTTCGTCGGAGCCGTCGATTGTAACGTCAATGTGATCCACTTCGTTAATGTCGAGAATCTTAATGCCGTAGCCTTCTGCTTGCTCTTGTGTGCGACGAGAAGTGGTGACTCCTGTGAAGCTCAAGCCTTCTTCCTTAACTCTGCGACCAAGCTCGTCAACCAAGAAGCGCACTGTAGAGCCGGTGCCAAGACCAACCATCATTCCATTCTTTACAATCTTTGCGGCTTCAATGCCGGCTGCTTTTTTAAGCGCGTCTTGTTGTGCTTTATCCATTATTCCTGCTTTCTTATGTTTTGTTATTCCCGAGTTCGTCGATGAACTTCCATCGCATTTGCGGGAGAGGCGCTTATGCTTTTATGCGTGCCTCGTTTTCGTACATTTCCATATTAGTCTGCGTGCAGATTTTTTGAACGGAGCTGGGCGCTCGCACCCTCCAAACGCGGGCGTGACGACCTGCTTTCGCGCTCAAAGTGTAACGCGCGAAAGCAACTCGGAGCGTGAGCTTGCTCAAGTTGAAAGCACGGTGTGCTTTCAACGCAAGCTCAGTAGCGAGCGCGCCTAGACCGCGCGAGCGATCTACTACGTTTGGAGCTCAACGCCGAGCAAATTCCAAAGTAACCTATGAAAGGTAGAAGGCGGTTGGAGATAAATGCAAGGTGCCGTCTGGTTCTACGTAGCCGTTTACGTTGATTGTGCCGGAAATAAAGCGCGCCTCGCCGTTAAAACTTGGGCTTGTGTTTGGTGGTGGAGTAAATTGCAGCACGCCAGAAACACTTAATCCTTGAACTGGTTTAGATGCAGTTTGCGTAACATTTTGCTTTGTTTTTGGAACTTCTTGAACAATAGTTATAGCGTCTTGCTGGTGTGCATCTTGCTGGTGTGCATCTTGTTCATTTTCTATTGATAGTGCATCTTTTTCGCTATTTTCTAACGTTTCACGCTTTGTTTCACGCGCTTGTTCGCGCGCTGATTCATTTGCAGATTCAGTTAGATCACTAGTGTTTTTACTATTTTGTGCAGAAAAATCAGGATTAATATCTTCGCCAACTGTGCGTTCAAGATGGTATTTTGCATGAGAAATTTTGCCGTCTAAAAGCATTTTCGCATCACTTGGCACATTCGTACCTTTTGCATATTCAGAAGCAAGAAGCGACTTCCAGCCTTCTAAAGGCAAGTATCCGTCCTTCAAACCATTTCGGCAATCTTCCGCATATCCGCGCGCTAATGTATCAACTTTTTCGTTTCCTTCGTTTCCTGCGTGACCCTTAACCCACACGAATTTTACGGCGCCTTCGCGCTTAGTAATTTCCGCGTCGATTGCTCGAATCAGCTCGGCATTTTTAACAGGTTCATTTTTAGAGTTTTTCCAACCGTTCTTTTTCCATCCGTGAATCCACGTAGTTGCGCAGTTAATAGCGTATTGTGAATCACTTTCGATTGTGAGCGGCTCTCTTCCAGGATGTGCTCGTAAAGCTTCTAAAACCGCGCATAATTCGCCAATTTGATTTGTGCCATTAGTTGCGCCTCCAGCATCTGCATTGCCTGTGTGATGATGTTCGTTAGAGCTACCAGACTCGTCAATGTGATCTGCCCACGCCCAACCCATTGAACCATTCGGGTTTCCGAGCGCGGAACCGTCTGTTGAAACAACAATCATGACAAAACCTTTCAAAAATGCGCCGGCTGCAGATTGCAACCAGCGCAATTAGTAGATTTCTTTATTTACGCAAGATTATTACGTTACGCTAAAGCCTTGTCGACTACAGCAGTAGCTTCCTCAAGCACCTTGTCAAGTGCTTCTGGAGAAACGAAGGATTCTGCGTAAACCTTGTAAATATTCTCGGTACCAGATGGGCGAGCAGCGAACCAGTTGTTCTTAGTCGTCACCTTCAAGCCACCAATCTTTGCGCCGTTTCCAGGAGCTTCCGTAAGCTTTGCGGTAATATCCTCACCAGCAAGCTTAGTTGCTTCAACGTCGTTGCCGCTCAAAGCTGCAAACTTCTGCTTTTGCTCAAGTGTTGTTGGGGTATCGACGCGCTTATACCAGCTTTCGCCAAAGCGAGCAACCTGATCCTGGTGAAGCTGAGCTGGGTTCTTGCCAGTCTTTGCAGTAATTTCCGCAGCGAGCAAATCAGGAATCAAGCCATCCTTATCGGTGGTCCACACGCGACCATCTTTGCGCAAGAAGCTCATGCCGGAGCTTTCCTCGCCGCCGAAAGCAACTTCGCCGCTAAAGAGTGGGTCAACGAACCACTTGAATCCAACTGGAACTTCCACAAGCTTTGCGTTAATAGAAGCAGCTACGCGGTCAATCAAGGAAGAAGACACAAGCGTCTTGCCGATAGCAGTATTCTTTGGCCAATCCGGGCGAGCACCGCCGAACAAGTACTCCACGCACACCGCGATGTAATGGTTCGGGTTCATAACGCCCCAGTTCGGGCACACAATACCGTGACGGTCAGCATCTGGATCGGTGCCGCCAACCAAATCGTACTTATCCCAAGCGCCAGCGTTAAGCTGATCAACTAAGCCCTTCATTGCGTAAGGGGAGCTTGGATCCATACGAATCTTGCCATCGTGGTCAATAGTCATGAATCGCCAAGTTGGATCAACTTCTGGACGCACAACGCCGATGTTCAAGCCATACTTTTCGTTCATAAGTGGCCAGTAGTTTACACTTGCGCCGCCGAGTGGGTCAATTCCCAAACGTACGCCGCTAGAGCGAATCACATCAAAATCGATTACATTAGCCAAATCGCTAACGTAGTGTTCGCGGTAATCGAATCCTTCAACCAAATCAGACTTGATTGCTTCCTCGAAAGGTACGCGCTTTACAGACTTGTAGTTGTCGAGCAATTCATTTGCTCGAGCTGCAATTGCGTTAGTTACATCTGCAGGGGCAGGACCGCCTGTTACAGGATCGTACTTAAAACCACCGTCGGTTGGTGGGTTGTGTGAAGGAGTGACGACAATGCCGTCAGCCAAGCCGTCGCCGCTAAAACGCTGAGTGCCGTCGGCTGCGCGATTATGCGTCAAAATAGCTTGAGAAACAACAGGAGTTGGCACGAAATCGCCGCGAGAATCCACGCGAACGTGAACTCCGTTAGCAACCAAAACCTCAATAGCGGTTTTTTGAGCAGGCTCAGAAAGAGCGTGCGTATCGCGACCAATATAAAGAGGGCCAGTTACGCCAGCTTTCTTGCGATATTCAGCAATAGCTTGCGTAATAGCCACAATATGAGCTTCGTTAAACGAAGTTTTCAAAGCAGAACCACGGTGACCGGACGTGCCGAAAATCACGCGCTGTTCTGGAATGTTGGAATTTGGAACTTCATCATAGTAAGCGCCAACCAAAGCGTCGACGTCGACTAGATCTTCTGGGGTGGCGGGCATTCCCGCATTTTTTGCTACCATAATTTTTTATTTTGCCACGGTGCTTGTATTTTATTTATTTTTTGGCACTCTTACGCACAATGCTTGCTTGTCAACAGTGAAGCGCAAATGTTTCGTATAGCCCAAAATGTCGCCGTCTACTTGCACTGGAGCAGATTTTTCTAATTGCACTTCTGCGCTAAAACCTTGCGTTTGGTCAATTCTTGAGCCTGCAGAAAGCGAATCCTGCTGGAGCGCGCGCCCTGTTAGCGTTTGGTGTATTACTCCTCGGAACAAATTAGCCCAACCAATTAAACCGCCCGAAGTGTCAATAATCTCAAAATCAAGCACACCATCGTCATATGCTGCTTCTGGCATAAGCGAAAACATAGGAATCTGACCGCAATTTCCAGCCATAAGTGTGCGGAAAGTCAATCCTTTTAGCACGCTTTCGTCGCCATTCGAACGCTGTAAGGTAACGGTTGCGCGATATTTTGGCATAAACAAATGCTTTACGCCAGAGACAAAATAAGCAAGCCAACTAATATTCTTTTTTAAGTTTGGATCAGTGTCGTCAATCATTAACGCGTCAAAACCAATGCCTGCAATAATTAAGAATGCGTGTCCATGATCTTCTTCTGGATTGTCGAGAATCGTTACGCGCCCAACGTCAACCTGCCTAGAGCCGTGAGAAGTTGCAACACGCAACGCAGCATCCACGTCGTTTACTGGAATTCCCATATTTCTAGCAAAAAGATTGCCAGTTCCAATAGGAATAATTCCCATCGCGTGACCTTTACCGCTTACTGCGCTCGCAACAGTACGAACCGTGCCATCTCCGCCTACTGCTACTACTACGTTAGCTCCGTTTGAAAGTGCTTCTAAAGCGCATTCGCGTCCATCTTTATCTAACTGTGTATCAATAATTTCGTAGGTTAAATTGCGTTCTTTGCAATAATTTTTAATACTTTCGCGATACGATTTCGCTTGTGGTTTTGAAGGATTAAGTATGAATGCGTAATGCACTGAGTCGCCATGTCGTTGAGCAAGTTTTTCTGCCAAATGATGACGTTTTAAAGCGCGCGAAACAATCATGATGACGAATGGAGCGAGTACAAGCGCGAATACAATCATCATAAGAGCAATAGTCGCTTGAATAGGCATAGTTGGCATACCTCCTATTCTTGCACATTATTTTTTCTACAATACTAAATTTTGCGGCATATTGCGAATATTTACGTTTTTTACACATTTGTATAGTATGTATTGTTTTTATAAATATCGTTTATTGCTTGTATTAGATGTTTATTAGTTACTCATCAGGTGTCGGCTAGTTGCTAGTTAATTGTGCATTTTGCTGCTTTTGCTTGTTCTTTGCTCGTTTTTCACGTGTATTATTCGCATTAATTCTGTACTAAATATTTAGTTAGTTATATAGCTAGTTATGTAACCAGTTATGCTCTCCTGCTTCGCTAATACTAATTTCGTGCGTCGCTAGTGGTAAACTATGCAAGCGTGTCTGTCGCATATAATTATTAAGCAGAGGTTTTGAATATGGCTGAATTACAGCAAAATTTTGAGGGAGATGAATCCCTCAATATTACACCTAGTAATATGCCTGATGATGCTAGTGACGATACTGTTGCTTTTATGCAGGTTCCTCAAAGTCATGTAGAAGATCAAATAGCTGATAATTCTGTTAATTATGAGGGAACTCTTGCTGATAATTTAGGCGAAGTCGCCGATGAAGAAGATACTTCTGGAGACATTGTTGACGATATCGTTGAAGATATTGCGGGTAATAAGAAGAATGTGTTTGGTAATAATGCTGCATCTTATGGCATGTATGCAAATGCAACTCCTGCCGATTCAACTGCAACCGATTCATTTAGAGTAGTAGAGCCGAAAGCAAAGAAACATCGTACGAATCGTTCCGCACTGGCGTTGATGTATTCGCTTCTTATCTTTGTTATTTTGTTAGCAGCAGCATTTTTTGCACTTCATTTGTATTTCAACAATCGAGTTGCTCCAGGTGTTGATTTTGGTGATGCTTCTATTACGCGCAATCTCACTGGCTATCAGGAAGATTCTGTAATCAAGACTGTTCAGAATGCTGTGGATCATAGCGAATTAGAAATTAGTGACGATCAAGGAAATAGTATTGATGCAGATTTGAGTCAGCTTGGTGTCAAGATTGATAAGAACGCAACTGTAAAAGCTATTATGAATGCTAAGCGAGATAATTTATTTACTCGTATTATGCCTTGGGTTCATCAAACTGTGAGCTTGAAAGCTGTACGTGATGATTCTGCTTTGGATTCGTACTTATTGCATAAGTTTATTCGTGAGAAGGATCGTGCTGTACCTTATAGTGCAGTTTTCGACAAGGATTCTGAATCTTACAAGGTAGAGGATGGCATACCTGGTCGCACTATAGAAACTATGTCTGTTCGTGAAGCAGTAAAAAAGTTAATTGCTTACCCTGGTAAAACAGTAAAAGTTTCTGTTACATCTCGACGCACTGACGCTCCTATTAAGCTTGATGCAGCGCAGAAACTTGTAAATGATTTAAATAAACTTCTTGAGAAAAAAATCACGTTTAATAACGGTGACGGTAAAGATTTTACGGTTCCAAAAGAAGCGATTGCGTCTTGGATCAATATAAAAGCAGATACGACTCGCCGTAAGCTTTCTTACACAATTGATGCAGATAAAGCAGATTATTATTTGTCTCAAGTTCTTCCAAAAGAACTTAATCAGCAAAAAATTAATCAAGAAGATGCAATTGATAAAGAAGGTAGGTTTATTTTCACAACGCTTAAAGGTTCTAATGGTGTTGAAATTAACTATTCCAATAGTGTTGCGAAAAAGGCTGTAGAATCTTTGCGCAATGGCAATGATTTCAAGATGGCTGTTCCTGCGAAAATCACTAAGTTTACCGTTGAAAAGAAGCTTGTTGAAATGCGCATTGTTGTTGACAAAACAACCCAAACGGCTTCTGTTTATAAGAATGATGAACTTGTAAAAACATTCCCTGTTTGCACAGGTAAGCGCGGTGCTGATGATTCAGCTTCCGGCACATTCTTTATTTACTTGCGTTATGCTTCACAGGATATGCGCGGTAGGAACGGCGATGGCTCTCCTTACTTCTCTCCTGGAGTGCGTTGGGTTAGCTATTACCATGGTGGAGAAGGCTTCCACACTGCTTCTTGGAATTATAAGGGTATTGCAACTGGCGATGCTGCAAATCACGGCTCTCATGGTTGTATAAACATGTATGAGCAGGATGCTCGCTGGATTTTTGAAAATTGCCCACGTGGCACTATTGTGCAAATTGTTGGCACGACTCCAGATGGTCCGGTACGCGAATGAGCGAATCTGTGGGTAACTCACTTAACAAAGATGAACGCGCCGAAGAACTTTTGCTTTCTGCGCGTTCTAATCTTGAGTATGTGCAAAGCCCACAATCTACTCCGAAGTTAGCTGCGTCTAGACGAATTAGCAGCGCGCCAATTCCTGTGCATGTTACTGCAACATTGTTTGATACTCCGTCTAAAGCTGAGTGTATTGACAATAAGCCATTGCTTGTGCGTTTTGGTCGCAGGCTCGTTACGTCTATTGTCGGCATGTGGATGCGTCTTGCTGGTCGTGTTGCTCGTCGTCTTGGCTGGTTTCCAAGTGTTGAGCCGTATATTGGATACGGAACGCATAGATATGCTCGCTTGATTTGCAGAACTGTGTATGCTCCAAAGCTTGGTCATCATTCTGCTCTAAAACGCGGAATTTACGCGATGCTTGTTGTTCCTGCTGTGCGTGTGCGCGTGGCTTTGTCTATTGACGGTATTCCTGTAGAAACAGCTCAAATTGGCGATTCTGAAATATACGATAAGCCTGAAGGTTCGCGCGATGGTAGTGCAGAGTATTGTATTTCTGACCGTGCAGGGTATTTAGATTTAATTACTGAGCGCGCTTTAGAGCCTGGTCGTCACGTTGTTTCGTATTCTGTTAGTGACCGTGAGCCTGTAAAAGCGAGCTTGTTTGCTATTGACGCAAATGTTCCTGTTGGTGTTATTTCGGACGTTGACGACACTATTATGGTAACTCAAGCGCCTTCGCCAATTCGTGCTGCTTATAACTTGCTTATTATGAATCCTGCTCATCGTTCGCCAGTTACTGGAATGTCTGAGTTTTTCCAGTCTTTAGAGCGTTTACGTGACGATATTCCATTTTTCTATCTTTCTACTTCTCCGTGGAATGTTGAGGCTTCAATTCGTCACTTTATTGATCGCGAAAAGTTTCCTGAGGGTCCTCTTCTTCTTCGTGATTTGGATCCACGTCCTAAAACTTTTATTCCAAACGGACCGCAACATAAATTAGAATTTGCAACTCAGCTTATGGATGATTTTCCTGGCATGCGTTTTGTGCTTATTGGCGATGATGGTCAAAAGGATCCTTTAACGTATGCGAATATTATTCGTAAGCATCCAGGTCGTGTGCTTGCAGTAGGTATTAGGCAATTGCGTAAGCATGCTACTGTTGAGGATTTTCGTCGTAAATTATCTCGTGATTTTGCGGTTGCTTTAAGTGCGTCTAAGCGTGCATATGTTTTTTCGGATGCTCTTGATACTACGTGTGAAGATGCACAAGAAATTCCTACTATGGCGATCGAAAAATTACATAATGCTAACGAGTTTTCTGGTGATATTGATGATTTTGATGATGCTCAAATGCGCATAATTGAAGCAGAAGGTGCTGTTGGTACTTTGCAAGGCGTGCCATTTTTTGCAGCTCCTCAAGGCAAAGATTTAGCTAAAGTAATGCTTCCGTTTATAGAGGAAGCAATCGCGAAATAGTATAAAAATAATTGTAAAATAATTTTGTAATATTAAAGAATTGCAGAAAATATTTCGTTACTAATATATAAAAGCTGAAGAAAATACTTAATGAAAATTAAAAGAGGTGTAGCTATGAGTAATCAAGATTTCGCAAAGCCAAAAGCAGCAGAACGCATACCGTCGGCACGTGAATTCCATGGCGACACTTATATAGACGAATATGCTTGGATGAAAGATCGCAATAATCCTAAGCTTATGGAATACGTCAATAGTCAAAACGCTTATACTGAACAGCGTGTAAAGCACTTAGAAAACTTGCGTTCTACATTGTTTGACGAGTTGCGTTCAAGAGTTCAAGAAACAGACATGTCTGTTCCTGTGCGCATGAATAATTATTGGTATTACGTGCGTACTGAAAAAGGCAAACAATACGCTGTGCAATGCCGTATGAAAGTCAAAAATAGTGACGATTGGAATCCGCCAATTATCGACAATTCTGCAAAACCTGGCACAACTGATGGTGAAGAGATTTTATTTGATGCAAACTTTGAGTCTGAGCACTCTGGTGGCAAGTTCTTTAGAGTCGGTGGAATGGATTTGAGCACCGATGGTTTGAGAATGCTGTACGGTGTCGACACTCAAGGCGATGAACGCTTTAACTATTTTATTCGTGACTTTTCTACAAAAACATGTTCTTGGTTGCAGTTAGAAGAATCGTGGGAAAATCTTGCTTCTGCTTCACTTTCTCCAGATGGAAAATGGGTGTTTTATGTAAAGCTTGATGATGCTTGGCGTCCTTATCAAGTTTGGAGGCATAAGGTTGGCACTAGCGTTTCTAATGATGTAAAAGTTTTTGAAGAAACTGACGAGCGATTTTTTGTTGACGTGTATGAAAGTTTTGACGAACGATACATGATGATCAGTAGTAGTTCAAAGACTACGTCGCGCGTGCTTATGCTTCCTTTGAGCAATCCTGAAGGCGAATTCAGCATGGTTATTGAGCCGGTTGAGGGGGTGGAATACGATATTTCTTTCGCTTGCTTTGAGAATGCTGGCGAAAATGGTGAAGATATTCCAATTGCGATTGTGTGCCATAACGCTAAAAATCCTAATTTTGAAATTGACATTATTGATATGAGAGGAAATTCCGGCAAGTTTGATGAGCATATAACGTATAAGCTTTCGGATGGAGTATGTGTTGCGTCGGGTTCTCCTTATGGTTGCGAGCAGGGAGATGCTTGGCAACAAGGTGCTGGAAGTGAGCCTATTACAAAGCCTTATAATTCGCCTCAAAATCCTGAAATATTGCAAAATGCAGTTGGATTGAGCATAAGCGGATTGTCAATGTACAAAAATTATGTGGCACTAGCTTATCGTTCTCAAGGTTTGCCGCATTTGGCTGTAATGAGCAAGAAGCGCGCTGTTGAAGATTTTTTGCAAGCAAAACCGTGGCGTTTTTGCGAAGTGCGACCGCTTTCTTCCCAGCTTGCGAATCAATTTACGGATCAACTTTCTTCTCAACTTGCGGATCAAGCGCAAGCCGAACCACGTGCTGCGCTCGCAAATATTTCACAAGAAGAAATCAACAATAATCGCCTATTGAGTATTTCTATGACTGGAAATCCTTCGTACGAAGCTCCGCGTATGCGTTACGCTTTTGGTAGTTATGCGACTTTAGGTCAACTTCGCGAGTTGGATCCTTTAACAGGCGAAGATGTGTTGCTCAAGCAAGGTAAAATTTTAGGTGAATTTAATGAGCGCAATTATGCTGAAAAGCGCGTTTGGATTACTGCTCGAGATGGTGAGCGTGTGCCAGTGTCTCTTGTGTGGCGTCCGGATAAAATTTCTCAAACTGACTCAATGTTTATTACTGGTTATGGAGCGTATGAAGTTAGTTCAGACCCTACTTTTTCTGTCGGTCGCTTGAGTTTGCTGGATCGCGGCGTGTTATATGCGCAAGTGCATGTGCGAGGTGGCGGCGAAATGGGTCGTGCGTGGTATGAACAGGGTAGGCGCGTTAATAAAAAGCATACTTTTGAAGATTTTGTTGATGCCACGCGTGCTTTGCAAAATGCTGGTTTTGCTTCCGCTTGCCATACTGTTGCAAACGGTGGTTCAGCAGGAGGCTTGCTTATGGGTGCTATAGCAAATATGGCTCCGGAATGTTATGCAGGAATTGAAGCAGACGTGCCTTTTGTAGATGCCCTTACGTCTATGCTCGACTCTTCTTTGCCGCTTACTGTAACAGAGTGGGATGAGTGGGGCAATCCGCTCGATGATCCTGAAGCTTATGCTTATATGAAATCGTATACTCCTTACGAAAATGTGCCTTGCGTAAAAACGGAAGATGGTCGCAAAAAGTTAGCTGATTTTCCGAAAATCTTAATCACGTCCTCTATTCACGACACGCGCGTGCTTGTTACGGAACCTTTAAAATGGCTCGCTAAATTGCAAGCTTCTGGAGTTGACGCAATTGCTCGTATTGAAACTGACGGTGGTCACGGTGGCACTTCTGGCAGGTACAGGCAATGGCAGGAGTTAGCTTATGAAAACGCATGGTGCCTGCATGTTATGGGTATAAACAGTTAGTTGGAAGCGGCAGAAACTTTACTGCGTTGTAAAGTAAATGTCGTTTCCACGCCTTTCGTGATATCATGGGTCAAGTGATGTGCGTTTTTCGCTTGCGTTTTTCGTTTGCGTTTGTGCTCATTTACATACAGGTAGTTCAATGGAGATATCTACTTATTGCTTAATGAAGGGGTAGAGCAGCAATGGCAACACTCAACGTTGACAGCGATGAATTTTCACTGCAACATACCGCATTGTTTAAGCAAGTTCCAGCTGATCAAGTAAAAGAATTGATGCAGTATTTACAAGAATCAACATTTAAAAAAGGTTCTGCAATTTTTAATGAAGGCGATACTGACCATCGAATGTACTTGCTTGAGCGTGGAAGAGTAAAATTAGTTCGTCATTCAAACGACAATCGTGTGCAATTGTTAAGTATTCACACTCCTGGCGAAATTCTAGGCGAAATTCCCGTTTTTGACCCTAGCGGCGGTCCTCGTACAGCTTCAGCAATATCTATTACCAACAATACTAGAGTTTTATGGCTAGAAAATGACGTGTTATTCCATTGGTTAAACAATCACCCTAGTGTTGCAGTAGATATGCTTCAAGTGCTTGCAGCGCGCATGCGAGCAAATAATGAGCGAATTTCCGATTTAGTTTTTATGGATGTTCCTGCTCGTTTAGCAAAGACTTTGCTGAATTTAGCTTCAAGATTTGGTGAGCCTATGAGCGATGGCTTGCTTGTTCCGCATGATTTAACGCAAGAAGAGCTTGCGCAACTTGTTGGCTCGTCACGCGAAACAGTTAACAAAGCGCTTATGGATTTTGCAAACAGGGGTTGGATTATGCGCCAAGGCAGGTCAATTATTATCTACAAGCCTGGCATGCTTATTCGTCGAGCTGAACGTTAAAATGCGAATGTTTATGATGTCAGTTTTCAAGTAGAGGCAAACCTTTAAAATAGTACGCATGCCGAAAAAGAATTCACTGACTGTTCGCCGTGTGTTAGCACTGTTCCTTACCTACATCACTTTGTGTGTTGCAGGAGGTATTGCAGCAAGTATTATGTTTGTTCCTGGCGTAATGAGCGTGAATAGTGTAGTGAAAACAGTAGTGCCTTCACTTCGCGTTGACGGCATCGATTTTGATGTTACCGCGTTGCCGCAAAAATCGCGACTTTACGCTTCTGATGGCAAAACTATTATTGCAACTTTTTATGCTCAAAATCGCACTGTAGTGCCGCTTCGACGCATATCGCAATATATGCAGCGAGCAATGGTTGCTCGTGAAGACCGTCGATTCTTTGAGCATTCCGGCGTAGATATGCAAGGTGTTATTCGCGCATTCGTGCAAACATTCGTTAAAAAGGGAGATATGCAAGGTGGCTCTTCCTTAACTCAGCAATATGTAAAAAATGTGCTTATGATTAAAGCTCGCGAAAATAACGATTCTTTAGCTGAGTATCACGCTTCTGAAGGCACTATTGCTCGTAAATTACGCGAAATGCTTATTGCAATTCAAATGGAGAAAAAATACTCTAAACTTGAGATTTTGCAGGGATATTTAAATATTGCGCAGTTCGGTAGCAATAATATTTACGGCGTAGAAACTGCAGCTCATCGCTACTTCAATACGAGCGCTGCAAAACTTAATCTTGTGCAATCGGCAACTATTGCTGCAATTACAAAGAATCCTTCGCATTATGATCCTTCTATTGAAGCAAATCAGCCTGAAGCGCAAAAGCAGCGCAATATTGTACTTGATTTAATGCTTCGTCAAGGTTTTATTACTAAGAGCGAGCATGATTCCGCTGTTGCTATTCCTCTTAAAAGCACTCTTAACATACAGAGGGAAGTTTCTAAAATTGGATGTCAAGCTGCAGGCGACGCAGCATTCTTCTGCGATTATGTGACGAAGAAAATTTTGCACTCTCGCGAGTTTGGTAAAACTGCTGCCATGCGCGAAAAGTTGCTTACTGAGGGTGGTCTTGATATTTACACAACTATGGATTTGCGTGCTAGTAAGGCTGCTATGAAAGCTGCTAGGGATACGATTCCTGTGAACGATAAGAGCGGTTTTGAGGTTTCAATTGCGGCAATTAAGCCTGGAACTGGTGAAGTTTTGGCGTTTGGTAGCAATCGTATTTATGATGCTACGGATGCTGCAAAATCAGATCCTACGCATACGGCTTTGAACTACGCTGTCGATGAACGAGATGGTGGCGGTCTCGGTTGGCAAATTGGTTCTACTTGGAAGCCAATTAATATGGTTGCGTGGATGCTTGCTGGAAAGTCAATTAATCAGCCTCTTCGCACTTCTATGCTTTATAATAATGCTGATTTTAATTGCAGCAAATTCCGCGGAGTTGGTAGTTGGTCAGTTCAAAACTCTGGTGGTGGCACAACTAATCCGGAAACTCCTTTGCAAGGTCTTGTGCGCTCGCATAACACCACTCAGGCTTCTATGGCTCAGCAAATTAAGCTGTGTTCAATCGCGGATGCTGCTCGCATACTTGGCTACCACAATTCGCCTCTTGGTCAGGAAAGCGTGTATTCTGCTAACTCGCTTAATCCGCCTATGACGATTGGTTCTGTGCAAGCTTCGCCTTTAACTGTGGCGAATGTGTATGCAACTATTGGTGCTGATGGCGTGGCATGTGATCCTATTGCTATTAAGCGAGTTGTTGACAAAAACGGTAAGCGTTTGAAAGTTCCTAGTGCGCATTGCCATCAAGCAATTCCAAAGGGAATCGCTCAAACTGCTGCTTATGCGCTGAATCAGGGTGTTGTGCAACCTGGTGGCGAGGCTTCAACTACACAACTTGATGGCGGTCGCAAGACTTTCGCAAAAACTGGTACTAACGAGCAGTACTACATGACTACAGCTGGTTTTGTGCCGTATCAAGTTGCTTCGTTTGTGGCAGTTGGTAACGCTGAATCACAGAAAAGCTTTAATGGCATGACTATTAACGGTCGCACAATGGCAGCTTGGTACGGTATGTATATTGCAACCCCAGCGTGGAAACAGTTTATGAACGACTATTTGAAAGCTGCTAACATTCCTGTTGACAACGATTATGGCAAGCCTGATCCAAAGTATACTGCCGGTGGAACTCTGCCCGGCACGCCTAAAAATACTGTTAAAACTGATCAGCAGAAGCGAGATGAAGACGCCAGAAAGCAGGCAGCACAAGAACAGCAGGAAGAAGCTAAGACGCAAAAGAACACGCAAGATCAGTACGGCACTGCTCGCCGCGACGACTATGGTGATTCAGAAACTGATAATTACTAAATGGTATTTGTTAACTCGTAATTGCTAGTTAACTTACTAAATACTAAGTTGTTTTGTGCTGTTCCTTATACAAATAAACCCTTACTTATGCTACTTGATTGTGAGCAAAGTAAGGGTCATTTTTAGCGCAAATACGCACTGTGCTAGTTCAAATCCGCACCAACTGCGTCTGCAACATGCTCAAAGCCGTCGCGTTTCAAAAGATCCGCAAGTCCGCGTTTCAGCGTCGTAATTTGTTGCGGTCCTCTGTACATAAGTGACGTAATAAACATAACCAAGTCAGCGCCTGAGCGAATCTTCTCATATGCTTGCTTTGGCGTAAATACTCCGCCAATGCCTGCAATAGCAAAACGTTCACCAAAAGCTTTGCGCGTGCGTCGAATAAGATCGTTGCTTGCGCTGTAGGTAGGACCTCCAGAAAGTGCTCCTTGCCAATCTTCCGGAACATCAAGTCCTGCGCGATTCTTTTGCAAGTTTGCAATACTTACTCCGTCAACTTTATGTTCGGCAAGTACGTCAAGCAGAGATTTGAACTGTTCCCAACCGCCGTGTAAATTAAGCGGCATCTTAACTAACGTTGGCTGAGGTCGCTTAATAGTGTCAAGATCAGTGAATAATTTGTCAAGTGCTTCCGGCTGACTAAATGGTTCACCCACACGCGTGTTCGGGCATGAAATATTTACTTCAATTATTGAGCTTTTTCCGGCTGCACGTTCCATAGAAATATGGTAGTCTTCAATTCCTTCTTCCAAGTCGCCAACTAAGTCGTCGTTTGTGCGCGCAATAGAAATAGACATATTCATAGATGTTGCGTGCGTCCAAGCTTTCTCGGCTCGTGCAACAACGGCTTCGCTGCCATCGTTTGCTAGTCCTGCGTGTACAAGAATAGAGTCATATTCTGGAAGGCGATGATACCAAGGTTTTTGATTTCCTTCGCATGGTCGGCTTGTGGTAGAGCCAACTGTTTCAAATCCAAAGCCGGCGTTGTCTAGCACGGTTGCCATTTGGCAATTTTTATCTAGTCCTGCACTTAAGCCAAACGGGTTTGCAAAATTCACACCCATAACGTTAGTTTCTAGCACCGGGTCTGTGTAGTTAAGCATTTCGCGAAGAAGCCACATTAACCCAGGAGTGCGCTCGCTAAATTTGCAAAAATTAATCATGCGATCATGCGCTTCGTCTGGAGGAATGTTAAAAACGAAATGCGGTTTAATAATGTGTTTGTATGAGAATGTAAAAAGGTCTGTCGTTGTTTTATTGACGACATTGTGCAATGAGTGTTCAGAAACGTAATACATATTTATATAGTAGGGCATTATTGTTATATACGCCATTCCTTAGTGTATTTTGTGCGTTTTCTTCCTTAGTACGCGTTCGTTTTTGTGCGATTTTTCACAAAACCTGCTTTACTTGACAACAAAATGTGCGTTCTTTTCGTTTTAATGCCCTGAAACGCTCAATTACGTTTGTTTTTTGCGTTTACGTGTGCGATAATGTTCGTATGATTTCTTCACAGCGTCAACATTTGATTTTAAGTCGTCTCCGTACGCGCGGTGCTGTTCGCATTACTGCGCTTTCTAAAGAACTGAACGTTTCTGCTATGACGGTTCGCAGGGATATCGCAGAGCTTTCGGATCGTGGGCTTTTAAAGCGCGTTCACGGCGGTGCTGTAACGACTAATACTCTGCTTTCGGAGCCGCTGTTTTCTGTAAAGTCGCAAATGGACATTGGTTTGAAGGATGCGATTGCGCGTTTGGCTGTGGACTATGTTTCTCCTGGGGATGTGATTGCTATTGGCGGCGGTACCACTGCTTATGTGTTTGCGCAGCATTTGCTCGAGTCTCGCAGGGCTTCTGGCATTACGATTTTGACTAATTCGATTCCTGTTGCGGAGCTTGTGCAAGCTTTAGAGTCGAAGGATGTCGAGGTTATTGTTACCGGCGGCGTGATTACGCGTTCCAATTCGCTTGTTGGGCCTATTGCAGATAAAGTTGTTGCTTCTCTTCGTGTGAATACCGTTTTTCTTGGCACGCATTCTGTGTCTCTTCCTCGCGGATTCCTTATGCCAAATTCTTTGGAAGCTGCTACTGATATGGCGTTAATGGATATTGCGGATCGCACGATTATTTTGACGGATCATACTAAATGGAGTTGTACGTCGCTTTCGCTATTTGCTCGTTTTGATCAGGTTGATACTGTTATTACCGACGATGGTTTGGATGCTGATTCTCAGCTTCGCACGCGTGAGCTTGTAAAGGATTTGGTTTTGGCACCTGTTATTGACGAGCGAGATGTTCTTGATGCATCTAATGGTGACGATTTAGCGAATTCTGAAGATTCTGACGATTTGCTTGATTAGTATTTTGCAAGTATTTTTGCAAAGTTTGATTTTGCGCGCTGATGATTTTAATGCCCGAGTGAGTTATTTACTCGGGCATTTTGTTCTTGCTGTTTGGTTTGGTTTCAAGTGTGCCGATGTTTAAACAAATTTTGCTATGTTTAAATAAAGCGTGCCGATGGTTAAATATTGCGTTTTTTGTTGTTTTATAAGGCTGTTAGAGAAATCACAAAACTCAAACCTTAAAGAAAGCTGAAAAAATGTTAAAAAAATCCAGTATATGGCGTGTCGTGTAATTTTTATCAAAAAATACAGAAAAATGCCGTAAATATTTCTGCTTTTTAATGAATATAACGAATATTTATCAAGATTTTTTGTATTTTTGATGCTGAGAAACCTGAATTTTAGTGTTGAGTTTTCTGAGAGCTTGCGGTAAGTTTTAACTCAGTTACCGGTTGAATCCCTAGTTCACTGGTACGAGCGGGAAACCGCAAATGGCAAATTTTTCTTCGCATACCCTAGTGCGAAGGAGAAGAAGAAAGGAAAATATTATGTTGAATAAGAAGGCTATCGCCGCATTCGCTGCTGGCGCCACCCTCCTCTCTGGTTTCGCTTTTGCTGTCCCAGCAATGGCTGAGGCTCCTGCTGCTCCTGCAGCTCCTGCAGCTCCTGCAGCTCCTGCTGCTCCTGCAGCTCCTGCTGCTCCTGCAGCTCCTGCAGCTCCTGCTGAACCTACTTATAATAAGTCATTCTATAAGACTGAAGACGCTGGAGAGCTTGATGCTCGTTTGGCTAAGGAGAAGGCTGATAAGGAAGCTAAGGCTAAGGCTGAAGACGAGAATGATAAGTATGAGCATTCTCCATTTGGCAATAAGGACATGGATTACGCGAAGTGTGTGAAGCTTTACGGTAAGGATTCTCTCGAGTGCAAGGCTGTCGCTGACTACCTCAAGCGTCATGGTCAGAAGGTTGATGACAAGGCTAACGACAAGAAGTCTGATAAGAAGTCTGAAGCTAAGAAGGCTGCTCCATTGGCTAAGACCGGTGCTGCTGTAGCTTTGGCTGCTGTTGCTGCTTCTGTGCTTGCTGGCATGGGTGCTGCTCTTCGCAAGATCCGTCACTAAGCTGAAATCTGATTCAGTGATGAATCATTTGGGCTTTAGCTTATTGGTTGATCGTTGAGTCGGTTTTTCTGTGAATTACTTAGTCTAGTGTGCTGAAAGGTGCGCTAGACTAAGTTTTTTTATGACAATTTTGTGCTCTGCACGCTCGTGTTCACGTCTTCGTCCTCTTTTTACGCAACTGTAAAGTTTCTGTCGTTATTTGCTGGTTTCGCGGCTTTTTCTTTACGCTGCTGTAAAGTTTCTGCCGCCTGACACCATCGTTTAAGCGCGTAACTCTCGTCGTCATGAGCGTGCTGTAAAATAGCAAAGTTGTGTGCGGTTTTGGTGCTTATCATCAAACATATCGCGCATATTTTGCAAACACACTCCTGCTGTGGAAGGTCCACAGCCGATAGTCCGAAGGAGGTGGGTGATGTCTGCACATAAGTATGAACTGATGTTCATTGCAAATCCTGAGCTGGATGAGCACGGTCTTAAGAAGTTGACCGAGCAGTATCTTGAGCTTGTCACCAACGAGGGCGGTTCCGTTGACGGCACCGATTACTGGGGTCGCCGCAAGTTTGCCTACGAAATTGAAGGCAAAACCGAAGGTAACTACGTTGTGGTGAACTACACTGCCGAGCCATCTGTAAGTGACGAACTTGACCGTGTTTTGAACCTTAATGAATCTGTAATCCGCACGAAGATTCTTCGCAAGGACGCTAAGTAAAAACTAGCAAAACTAAGTAAGCTCTAGTGAATTAAATAAAAACTAGTTAAGCTAAATAAATACGTAAACAACCGCGCATAAGTTGCGCACAAAATTGCCAGTAATCACTGATATGTGATTACGAGTAAAGCGAGAAAGAAAAGGCACGATATGGCAGGTGAAACGATTATTACCGTCGTGGGAAATCTCACTTCGGATCCTGAATTAAGGGCACTTTCCAACGGTGCTTCTGTTGCGAGCTTTACCATTGCATCCACACCTAGAACGTTTAATCGTAATACGAATCAGTTCGAGGATGGGCCTGCGTTATTTATGCGTTGCTCAGCGTGGAGAGACTTGGCAGAACATTGTGCAAACAGCCTTTCTAAAGGCACGCGCGTGATTGCTCAGGGCAGGTTGTCGCAGCGTTCGTATCAAGCGCAAGACGGCTCGAATCGCACAGTTGTTGAACTTACGGTTGACGAAATTGGTCCATCTTTGCGTTATGCAACTGCGCAAGTTAACCGCCAAAGCTCTTCAACAGGTTTTGCTGGTGGCTCGCGCGTATCAAATGCTGCTGGCGTAGGTTATGCTGGCGGAGCAAATTATGCTGCTAGCCAGGCTGCTTCTCAGCATGCTGCAAGTTCTTCAGCGGCTGATCCGTGGAGTGCTGCTGCGCCAACAAACGATAGTTTTTCAACTTTCGGTGCTAATTCTGATTTTGGCGGCGATTCTGAAGAACCTGAGTTCTAGCGTTTTAGTTGAGCTATAGATAGCGTATTTATTTGTTTATTTATGCACTTATTTACGCGCTTACTTAATCCTTATAAATACATCATCAGTTACATGTTATGCAAAAAGCATAACGGATTTGAGAGAGGACATCTTATGTCACGCAAAAGGCCGCAACCACCGGTCAAGCCTTTCAAGAAGAAGCCAAATCCTTTGAAGGCTGCCAAGATTACTGAAATTGATTATAAAGACGTTGCTTTGCTGCGCAAGTTCGTTTCTGACCGCGGCAAGATTCGTTCCCGTCGTATCACCGGCGTAACCGTGCAGGAACAGCGCAAGATCGCGAAGGCAGTGAAGAATGCTCGCGAAATGGCTTTGCTTCCTTACGCCACTACCGGTCGCTGATTGAGAGGATAGGAATATGGCTGAAACCAAGGTTATTCTTACCAAGACTGTTGCCAACCTCGGTCACTCTGGTGACGTTGTTGAAGTTAAGGCTGGCTATGCTCGCAACTACCTGATTCCTCAGGGTCTTGCTTTTGCATGGAACAAGGGTGCTGCTTCCCAGATTGAAGCAATGCGTCGCGCTCGTCTTGCCAAGGCTGTTGCCACTCGTGAAGAGGCAGTTGCAGCTAAGGCTCAGATTGAAGGCACCGTTGTGGAGCTTTCTGCTAAGGTTTCCGAATCCGGCAAGCTTTTCGGTGGCATTTCTGCTGAGAAGATTGCTGCCGCTTTGGCTTCCAAGGCTCAAGTTGAGGCTCGCGCAATTAAGGTTGCTACTATTAAGACCACTGGTGAGTTCCCAGCAACAGTAACGTTGCATCCGGAAATCACCGCTTCCTTCACTGTTAAGGTTGTGGCTGAGTAAGTAGCTTTGTGAATTTTACAAAACATGTTGCAGCGAGCAGATTCTTGCTTTTAGTGGTTTTCTGCTTGTAATACATGTGGATTGAACTTAAGCATTAGCTCTGCGTTTGCGTTGTATTGAGTTTTCTCATTGCGATGCTGCGCAGAGTTTTTTTATGCTGCAATATTTTGAAAATGTGAATGTGTTGTAAGTGTCACGTGCGTAACGTAGTTTTTTAAGTTTTACTCGACTAAATTAGAACAGTTGGAAAATTACGAAATTATCAAGGAGATGCAAACTGTGCTGGAAAGCAAATATGAACTGGCCGACGAGTTTAGTATGAACGCAAAAGCGCAAGATGCCAGCATATCTGCTATTCGCAATGACGAAGAGTATGCTTGTAAAAATTCCGCAATTACACCTTCCGCAATTACGAATCTCGAAAACGCAATAAAATACAGCAATCACAAAGGATACGGCGAAACTTGCGCGAAGGTTATTCTTTTTGGCGAACATTCCGTGGTTTATGGTCATTCTGCAATAGCTTTGCCGCTTAAAAACTTGCGTATGCGCGCTGTAGTAACTAATTGCAATGAATCTTTAGTACCTGTATCGTGTAAATCTTTATCTTCTGCTTCGTGTGAATCTTTAGCATCTGCATCACGCGAATCTTTAGCATCTACGACGAATCTCGATTCACATATAACTCTTTCGTGCCTTGACTTTACTGGCAAACTTTCCGAAATTCCTACGCGCTTTAATAGCATACGAACAGCAATTCGCGCGTCGCTGGAGTTTGCAGGGTGGAGCGGTGAGAATTTGCACATTTTTACCGAGTCTGATTTTCCAGCAGAACGAGGTCTTGGCTCGTCTGCGGCTGCTGCTGGTGCTATAATTCGTGCGATTCTTGACTATTATGGCGTTTCAGCTAGCGATGATGAGATTTTTAAGTTGACGCAGACTGCTGAGTGCGTGGCTCACGGACGTTCTTCAGGCTTGGATGCCACTGCAACCGCTGCTTCCTGGCCTGTGCGTTTTAGTCGTGGCTGTTTTGATCGCATGGAAATTAACATGCGTGCGTGGCTTGTTTTGGCGGATTCTGGATGCAAAGGAATGACTCGCGAAACAGTTGAAGCTTTGCGTTCTCGTTTAGAATCGAATCCTGTTGAAGTTGGAGCGCAGCTCAATAAATTGGGGGAGATTGCGGCTGTTGCAGAAGATGATTTGGCGTTTGGTCGTATTGAAAATATGGGTAAGCAAATGACTTTCGCACACCGTATTTTGGCGGATTTGGGCGTAAGTACTGCGAAACTTGACACTTTGGTAGATGCTGCTTGCAAACATGGCGCGTTGGGTGCAAAACTTACTGGCGGAGGTGGTGGAGGATGTGTCATTGCGCTGGCTGATAGTGAGGATGCTGCTAAGCGAGTGAGTGAAGCTTTTAAAAATGCAGGAGCTTGCGATACTTGGATTGTGAATATAGGTGATTCTGCAATAAATTGAATCTTATTTTTACTTGAAATGTAGCATAAACTTTACAGTTATTTAAAGAAAAGAAGCTTGTGCGCACTGTTTTGCTAAAACATTGACTAGCACATTAACAAACGAGAATTACGTATCTGCCGCAAAAGGAACAGTATGCAAAATGTTGAAATTCAGCCAAAAATAACGTTTGACGCTAGTCTTTCACCCAACTCAGCTTTTGCTAAAGCAAACGCGAATATTGCGCTGATTAAGTATTGGGGTAAGCGCGATGAAAAGCTGATTTTGCCTTATACTTCCTCGCTTTCGCTCACCCTTTCGGATTTGTTTACAACTACAAGCGTAAGTTTTGCGAATAATCTTGAACAAGATACTTTTACTTTAGATAATGAAAAGATTTCGCCGTCTGCAAAACCTTTTCGTCGCGTAGTCGCTATGCTCGATTTGGTGCGTGAAATTGCAGGAATTTCAACGAAAGCAAGCGTTATTTCGCATAATATTGTGCCAACTGCTGCCGGTCTTGCATCGAGCGCGTCTGGTTTTGCAGCTCTTGCGTCTGCTGCCTCGTACGCTGCTGGATTAAACCTAACTCCACGAGAACTTTCTAGACTTGCAAGATGTGGTTCTGGTTCAGCTTGTCGTTCGATTTTTGGAGGACTTTCAATTTGGCATGCAGGTTGCGACGACGAAACATCTTACGCAGAGCCTATTGAAAACGCACAAGTTGCGCTTAAAAATTTAAACCTTGCTATGATTGTTGTTACTTTGGACGATAGCAAAAAGCCGATTTCTAGCCGAGAAGCGATGCGCAGAACGGTTGAAACTTCGCCAACGTATATGCAATGGGTTGAGCAGTCGAAAGACGATCTTGAAATTGCTAAAAACGCAATTAAGCGAGCAGATATTGAGCAATTGGGTGAGGTTGTTGAACGCAATGCTTTTGGAATGCACGAAACTATGCATAATGCTGTTCCGTCGGTGAATTATTTAACTAGCAGCACGCATATTGTGCTTGAAGCGGTTAAAAATATGCGAAAAGATGGTTGGCTGGTGTGGTCTACGATGGATGCTGGTCCAAATGTGAAGGTGCTTACTTCTGGAGATGATGCTTATCGTGCGATGTGTCAGTTGCGCTCGCGAGTTGAGGATGGTTTACGTAATTCTAGCGTTTTTTGTAATACAGAATATTGCGAGCCGAAATTTGCGATTGCGCTGCCAGGTGACGCTGTGACGGTGAGTACGAGTTTAAAATAGGCGGATAATATGACTCAAGTGCGCTCTAGTGCCCCAGGAAAGCTTTATATTGCTGGCGAGTATGCTGTTGTTGACGGCTGTGCTGCAATTGTTGCTGCTGTTAATCGTTATGTAACAGTTAGCATAAGTGATGAAACCTTAAACGAAGAGTTACGCGAAAATTTGCAGAAAAATGCGCCTAGCAACAGAAATTATTGTGGTGTAATTACCTCAGATGGTGAAAAATATGAACCGCTTCTTTGGGCGCGTACATCCGACGGAAGTATTGAAATACAAAACGACGGAAAATATGCTTATGTGCTCGCTGCAATGTGCGTAGTCGACGCTTATGCTAGTGAGAAATGTGCGCCAAATATTAACCGCAAAAGTTACAATGTGCATATTTCTAGCGAACTTGATGATGCAAAAACTGGTAGAAAATACGGTCTTGGATCTTCTGCTGCAGTAACTGTTGCGGTTATTCGCGCGTTGTGCAAATGGTATGATTTGAATCTTTCGACTCCAGAAATTTGCAAGCTAGCATTGATTGCGTCGTCGAGTGTTAAAAAATCCGGAAGTGGTGGAGATGTTGCTGCCAGTTCTTATGGCGGTTGGATTATGTATCGCGCGTATAACCGCGAGTGGCTTGAAGCTGAGCTTGCGTTAGTAAAATCCGGATGCTCTGATTTCGATGAGTTGTTGCACAAAAAGTGGCCACGACTGGAAGTTAAGCGTTTAAATGTAGATAAGTCGCTAAAACTTTTAGTCGGGTGGACTGGTTCTCCTGCGTCTAGCGCAAAGCTAGTAAGTAGCGTAGAAAGTAGCGTTAAAACTAGTGCTGAAGGTAGTACGGAAAGTAGCGTCAAAACTAGTGCTTTTGACAATAAAAATCAACTTTTTACTTACGAAGATTTTTGCAAACAAAGTGAGATTTGCGTGCAAAAACTTGCGCGCGCAATTGAAAAGTTTGAAATAAGCGAAATTTCTAGCGGTTTTGCTCAAAATCGTGCGTTGTTACAAAAATTAAGTGCTCTTACTGGAACTGTTATCGAAACACATGAACTTACAAAATTTATTGAAATTGCGACTTGTGCCGGTATTCCTGCAAAAACTAGCGGCGCAGGCGGGGGAGATTGTGCAATTGCGCTGTCGACAATTTATGACAATAATGTAATTGAAACTATGAAATCTACTTGGGAAGCCAATGGAATAAAGCCATTGAATATTGATGTTACGGAAATTTTTGGAACTGGTAAGCCTTCTGAAAATATTGTATTAGACGCGTTTGTTAAGAGTCGCGAACCTAATGCACAATCTGCTCAATCTTGCACAATACAAAACCGCAAAGACGCGCATATTGCGCTTGCGGACAAGCAGTATAAAACTCGTGCAGATTCAGATTTTGACAAAGTGCGTTTTGTGCCGAATGCTTTGCCGCAAGTTGCGCTTGAAGAAATTGACGCTAGCGTGAACGTGCTAGGAAGCGAAGTATGCGATTCTGTGCATTGGTGCTCGCCGATATATATTAACGCAATGACCGGCGGAAGTGATGCTGCTAAAAAAGTGAATGCAAGTCTTGCTAGAGTTGCTGCAAAAAATTCTGTTGCTATGGCGAGTGGATCTTTGAGTGCTGCTCTTCGAGACGAAACTTTACTCAGCACTTTCAGTGTCATAAGAAGCGAAAATCCACATGGATTTGTGATGGCAAATGTTAGCGCTGGAACTAGTGCGTCTGATGCATTGCGTGCTGTAAACATGATTCATGCGAATGCGTTACAAGTGCATTTAAATGCTGCACAAGAGTTGGTTATGCAAGAAGGCGATCGCGATTTTCGAAATTGGTTGTGCAATATTGAGTCTATTGTCAGTGCGTGTGAAGCTTTAAAGGTGCCTGTGATTGTGAAGGAAACTGGATGCGGAATTTCTGCTAAAGATGTTCAGCGTCTTAAAGATGTTGGAGTGCGCACTGTAGATGTTTCTGGTCGTGGCGGAACTAATTTTGTAACGATAGAAAATGCTCGCAGGAACTTAGGCGACTGTGATTATTTGGCTGATTGGGGTCTTACTACTGTTGAGTCGCTGGTTGACATACGCAAGTGTGATTCGTTAAAAAATATGGAAGTTTTCGCAAGTGGAGGAGTTCGCACGCCTTTGGATGTTGTGCGCGCGTTGGCTTTGGGTGCTTCTGCAGTTGGTGTCGCTGGCGAGTTTTTGCATACGCTTATGCATGAAGGTGAGGATGCGCTTTCTTTGCAAATTGATAACTGGAAGAAGCAAATTAGGGTGATTATGGCTCTTCTTGGATGCAAGACAGTCAAGGATTTACAAGAAAAGACTGAGTTCGTGCGCGCGGATTGTCTTGGTAAGTGATATACTTGTGTAGTTGTGCGTTCAAGCGTGCTTATTTGTTTATGCAATGTGCGTAAGTAATTTGCGTAAGTAGTTCGTGTGTTTGAATGACGCAAGACTTGCAAGTCAAAGAAAATAGGAGTCCAATTATGGCAGCTCGTTGCGCAGTATGTGGCAAGGGACCTCAGACTGGTTTCACTGTTTCACATTCGCATATCCGCAATAAGCGCACCTTCCGCCCGAACCTTCAGCCGGTTCGCACCACCATTGATGGCGAGAACGTTCGCCTTCGTGTGTGCGTGAAATGCATTAAGGCTGGCAAGGTTCAGCGCGTTGAGGCGTGATTCGCGCATTGTATTGCGTTTAAATTGTAAGGCCCTGAGTGTTGCTCGGGGCTTTTTTGTATTTGCGTATTTTCGTTGCGCTCGCGTTTCCTCGCGTTTGGAGGGTTTGGTCTGGTGTATCGCTCCAAATGTGCGCAACTTTCCTCGTGTTTGGAGGGTTTAACGCGCCATATCGCTCCAAACGTGCGCAACTTTCTTCGCGTTTGGAGCGCGCTTAAGCAAATGCTTTGCGGATGATTTATAATCGAAATATGCTAAATACGCCCACGAACTCAGCCAAAATGCATACTTCGCTTTCTACAATAATCAGCAATAAGCGACGCGTTTCTGCATTAAAATCTTTGGGCATAGTCACAGTCGAAGACGCATTGACTTACTACCCGTTTAGAGTCACAAGTCCATTGAGAATTGCGAACTTAAAAGATATAAAAATTGGCGAAGAAGTGGCTTTCTATGCGCAAGTTCAGTCAATTAACGTTGTGCCTATGAACGCTCGTCGCGGTTTTAGAATCGAAATTAACGTTTTGCAAGATATGCAAGCGGTAGCTCAACTTATTTATTTTTCTAAAAATCGTCAATACGCTCAGTGGCTTTCCGCAAAGATGCATGTTGGTGAAATGGTTGTTGTTGGCGGTACGTCTAGCGCTTTTAATGGTAAATTGCAATTTACGCATCCTCAAATTCTTACTGTATCTGCTGTAGAAGAAAGTGATAGCTTGCATCAATCTCGCGATACTGTAAGAAGTGTGGAAGATGGTTTGGCGCGTATGAGCGCGCCTATGCCCGTGTATCATGCAAATTCTAGGATTTCCAGCGAGCATATTCACGAAACTATACTTTCTATACTTTCTGCACTTTCTAAAGATTCTGAAGATTCCGCAGCTTCTAAAAATTCCGCAGCTTGCACTAGTGAATTCCTGCAAATCCCAGATATTACGCCTGAATCAGTGCTAAAAAAACGTAACCTCATGACTAGAGCGTCAGCAATATACTCAATTCATAATCCGCAATCAGTTGACGAATTTTATAAAGCTGTTGACTCGTTGCGCTATGAAGAAGCTTTTATTTCCCAAGTAGCTGTATTGCGATCTCGTGAAGATTCTAAAGATAATCAAGCAAAATCTTGTAATAATTCTCTTATAAGAAATGAATTTGTGGAAAGTTTGCCGTTTGAGCTTACTGCAGGTCAAAAAGATGTAATTGATGAGATTGTACGTGACATGCGTGAGCACCATCCGATGCGTCGCTTGCTTCAAGGTGAAGTTGGTTCCGGAAAAACAGTTGTTGCGCTCGCTGCAATGCTCGAGGCAGTTGGATCAGGCTATCAGGCTGTGCTTGTGGCTCCTACTCAAGTTCTGGCGTCTCAACATGCCGAAAATTTGCGCCAAATGATTGCGCGCGCGAATCTAAAGGTGCCTGTAATCGTCGTAACTGGAGGCATGAGACTTGCGGATCGCAGACGTGCGCTAGCGAGTGTGGCAAGTGGAGAGCCTTCGCTTATTGTTGCAACTCATGCAGCGTTCTCGTCGACTTTTAAGCCGACTAATTTAGCTTTGGTAATTATTGACGAGCAACATCGTTTTGGTGTTGAGCAGCGCGATGTTTTGTTGCGCAAAATGAGCGTAGATTCGCATAATAGTGCTGAAAAGTCTTTTACACCGCATCTTTTAGTAATGACTGCAACGCCTATTCCGCGCTCTGCTGCTATGACGTGGTTCGGTGATTTGGATGCTTCGTATTTAACTGAACTGCCTGGAGGTAGAAAACCTATTCGCACTTTTGTTGTGCAAGAATCGGATGCGAATACTATGGCGAGAATGTTTGCGCATATTCGTGCTCGCATTGATGCAGGTGAGCGTGCGTATGTTGTTTGCGCGCATATTGATGATGATTTTAATGAGGATTCTGGTAGGGATTCTGGTAGTGCTTCTGTTAGTAATTTTGGTAGGGATTTTGATAGCGATGAATCTGAAGGTTTTGAAGATGTTTCGCAATCTGTGCAATCTAATCAATCTGAAGAAAATAACGCAGATTCTTTGCGCAAACTTCATACAGTTAACGGCATTTTGAAGCGGCTTTCAGCTTTGCCGCAATTTAAAGGCGTTACTTTTGCTAAGCTTACTGGTCGCGACGATGATGCTACGAAACGCGAAACGATGGAACGTTTTGCGCGCGGAGATGTGCAAGTTCTTGTAGCTACAACGGTTATTGAGGTCGGTGTTGATGTGCCTCAAGCGAGTTGCATTGTGATTTTTGACGCGGATCGTTTTGGTCTTGCGCAATTGCATCAGTTGCGTGGACGTGTTGGGCGTGGTGGCACGAATTCTTGGGCATTTTTGGTTGCGCAAACTGAGGATGGAAGTCTTGCTCAAGAACGTTTGCAAGTTGTTGAAAATTCGCTAGATGGTGCCGTAATTGCTAAGAAAGATTTGGAATTGCGCAATGTTGGCGATGTTCTTGGCGATAAGCAGTCGGGTGGTCGCTCGAGTTTGAAGATTTTGCGAGTTGTTAAGGATGCAAAGATTATCGCTATGGCTCGTGAAGATGCGTTGGAGACTTTGCAAAAAGACACTCATCTTGTTTCGTTGCCGTATCTTGCAGGTGCAGTGCTTGATTTTACGAGAGGTGGAAGTGCGCAAATCGTAAGCAATTAAAATTCTAAAGTTCTGAATTTGCGCGCAAAATATCTTATAAAGATTACAATATTGTATGAATAAATTATCCTATAAAAAAAGTATAAAGAAAAAATTATTGCATATTTATGCACTTAATTTAGTAAAAAATACGGTAAGAAACTATTTTTAATTGATAATTAATATCAACTTTTGTTGGATATAATATAAAAAAACAACAAAATTACATAAATTTACGTGCATATTATGAGAATTGTGAATATCCTAGATAGTAGGCATCATTTGTAATCACAATAGAGATGAGGCGACAATGACCGAACGCGAACAACAAATCTTGACTTGGATTCAACAAAACCCGATGATTAGCCAACAGGAACTTGCAAATCTCGCAGGAATTACTCGTTCAGGTGTGGCTGCTCATATTTCCAATTTAATTCGCAAAGGATATTTACGAGGTAAGGGATATATTGTTACTCCTCCAAGTTATGTGACTGTTGTTGGCGGAATTAGCATGGATGTTCTTGGCATTGCTTGCGGAGATTTGATGGATTACACGTCTAATGCTTCCCGTGTGCGCTATATGCTAGGCGGTGTTGGAAGGAATATTGCAGTCGCGTTGGAACGTCTTAATATTCGCACAAGCATGGTTTCTGTCTACGGTGGCGATCACAACGGAGAGCTTTTCCGCATTGATGCTGCTGCAAACGGCTTAGATATTGGTTATGCGAAGCAACTTCCTGAGTCAATGACTGCTTCGTACATGTATGTTGGTGACGCTTCTGGTCAGCGTTTGCTTGCTTTAGACGATATGAGTATTTACGACCACATGACTCCTGATTTTTTGCGTGAGCGCATGTTCATTATTGAAAATGCTGATATTTTGGTGTTGGATACTAATATTCCGCAAAAGTCAATTGAGTGGCTATGTGACCGTTATCGCCGTCCTATTATTGTTCGTGCAATTACGGATGCAAAAGCTCCTCGAGTGCTTTCTAGATTGTCTCGTATTGACACCCTTATTTTAGATACTGCTGAATCGCAGGCTTTAACTGGCGTTAATGCTGTTGACGAGCGTTCTGCAATTCGCTGTGCGAATGTGCTTCTCAAGCGTGGAGTAAAACGTGTATTTGTAAATGCCGGTCGCGCAGGAGTTGCTTATGGTGTTGCAGATGAGGGAGTGTCGTTCTATCCTGTCCCAGTTAAGCGCGTCCAGAGAATGATGCTAACTCGCGGAAATAGCAATGTTGGTGTTGAAGCAGTCGGCAACGACAACGGTTCTAGCGATGCTGCTACTGCGGCGCTTATTTACGCGCGATATAACGAATTTGATTCTTCAAAAACTGGCAGATTTGCGGTTGCTGCTGCAGCTTTGAATACTGAATCTATGCAGCCTGTACATGAGTTGTTTAATCCAGAACTTATTTCTCAACGCATGACGAATATTCATGAGCGCATTTAATTAGTGCTTTTTGCGCTGATTTTATTTCTTTTATTTAATTTACGAATTAATCTTGTAAATTTTTCTTGCATACAATAGTAGGTCTGCTATACTTGTTATTAGTCATTTGTTTAGTTATATAAACAAATGTTAGGTAATTAGTGTTGTATGATGCAATGGAGCGTATGTGCAGCGAAATGCGTAGTGGCGTACGAGCATGGATCATAGAGCAATTTACGCATAAATTAACAGCAGTTAGTAGCAAACGTAATAGCAAAAATAACTGAAAACTATTTACGTAAGTTATTAACAAGAAGTTAGTTATCTACGAAGGAGTAATGATGACTTCAATCATCCTAGATTGCGATCCTGGCCATGATGACGCCATGGCTATTCTGTTGGCACTTGGTAACCCAAATATTGAGTTGCTCGGCGTAACTACAGTTGGCGGCAACCAAAGCCTTGAAAAAGTCACGTATAATGCGCGTGCAACTCTCGAAATGGCTCGTGCAACTCACATTCCAGTTCACGCAGGCTGCGACCGACCAATGGTCCGCCCTCTGGAAGTTGCGGCTTCCGTGCACGGCGAAAGCGGCTTAGACGGCGTAACGCTTCCAGAACCAACGCGACCATTGGACGAAGGCCACGCTGTAAATTGGATTATTGATACGATTATGAGCAACGAACCTGGCACGATTACGCTTGTACCAACTGGTCCGCTCACCAATATTGCTATGGCAGTGCGCCTTGAGCCACGAATCGTAAGACGTGTGAAGGAAGTTGTGCTCATGGGCGGCGGATATCACGTTGGTAATTGGAGCGCGGTTGCTGAGTTTAATATTAAGGTTGATCCAGAATCTGCGCATGTTGTGTTTAATGAGGATTGGCCTATTACTATGGTCGGTCTTGATTTGACACATCAGGCACTTTGCACTCCTGAAGTGCAAGCAAAGATTAATGCTATTGGCACGCCTCTTTCTGCGTTTGCTAGCGGTTTGATGGACTTCTTCCGTAAAGCGTATAAGGATAATCAAGACTTTATTGATCCGCCAGTTCATGATCCTTGCACGATTGCTTATTTGATTGACCACAGTGTGGTGGCTACTCGTCGCTGCCCTGTAGACGTTGAAATTAAGGGCGAATTAACAGTTGGTATGACCGTTGCAGATTTGCGCGGACCAGAACCATCCGCAGAAGAATGCCATACGCAAGTTGCAACCAAACTTGATTTCGATAAATTCTGGGATTTGATTATTGACGCGCTGAAGCGTATCGGCTGATTTGTACTAGAATTATTCACGATATTTTGCGCAACAATACTGCAAATTTACCGAAAGAAAATAAAGCGGCAAAGTTGCGCGAAAATAAAATTTATACGAAATTTGATATGAGGCTATTATGACTGAAGTTTCATCTCCAACGCCTTCCATGCTAGACAAGGGTGGGCGATCAATTGTTGCGTTAATGACGGCGCTACTCGTTGCTATTTTTGCTTTCCAGCTCAACGCTTCAATGCTTTCTCCAGCATTAGCAACAATGACAAAAGAGCTTCACGCAACCGATACGCAAATCGGCTTAACTCAAACAGTGTTCTTTACTGCTGCTGCTTTATTCTCACTGTTTTTGCCGCGCTTATCTGATTTAGTCGGTCGTAAGAAGGTGCTTATTGGCATTTTGATTTCAACGATTGCGGGCTGCGTAGTGTCTGCGCTTGCTCCAGATGTGAATATTTTGATGCTTGGACGTATTTTGCAGGGTGCTTCTGGTCCTGTAGTGCCGATGTGCTTGATTATGCTTCGCGTGCGCGTAACTGAAGAAAAGCGTTACGCAAAGCTAATGGCAATTTTGACATCTGTAAACGGTGGTATTGCTGGCGTTGATGCGTTGCTTGGCGGTTGGCTTGCTGGAAAGTTTGGTTTCCGTTCGGTGTTCTGGACTATGGCAGGTATTGCTGTAGCGGCAGTGATTATGGTGATTGTTGCTGCTGAAGAATCTTATGCGGAGGAAACTTCAAAGATGGATTGGTTGGGCGTTGTGACGCTTGGTATTGCGTTCCTTGCAGCATATCTTGCTATTAATGAAATTGATAAGCTTGCAAATGCTAACTTGACTATGGTTGCAGGCCTTGTGGTAGTGGCTGTAATCTTCTTCGCGATTTTCTGGAGAATTGAAGGAAAGATTGCTGCTCCTTTGGTTTCGACGCATTACATGAAGCAGCGTCGCACGTGGGGCTTGCTTTCTTGCACGCTGCTTACCATGACTGGCGTTTTTGCTTTGATGAATGGTGTAGTGCCGCAGCTTGCTCAGGATGCTAAGTTTGGTGCTGGCTTGGGTGCTGACGTGGTGAGCTTTGCAACGTTGACGCCTTACGCAATTATTGGCTTCTTGTTTGGGCCTGTGGCTGGTATGCTGGCTGCCAAGTTTGGTTACCGTTTGGTACTTCGTGCTGGCATTATTGTCAGTGTGATTGGCGTTGTGTTTGGTATGTATGTTGCTAATAATCCATCGGTGTGGTCTTTGGTTGCGCTTTCGCTGGCTTTGGGCGTAAGCTACGCAGGTGTTGCAAACATTATGCTTAACGGACTTGGTATTGTGCTTTCTCCAAAGGATAATCCAGGATACTTGCCAGGCATGAACGCTGGTGCTTTTAACTTGGGTGCTGGCTTAAGCTTTGCAATTCTTTACGCTGTGATGACGAATGTTGCAGGAACTAATGGTGCAACAGGCGGATACATGGCTTCGATGGTTGCGGGCATTGTGTTACTTGCGCTTGCGTTTGCTTGCTCCTTCTTAATCCCGAATCCTGAAGAAGTAAATAAGTAAGATTGACGCGTGAGTTTGCGTAATCTTAAGTGAATAAAATTAAGCGGTAAAGCTAGGATTTCCTATGCTTTGCCGCTTTTTGCTTTCTGCGCGCGACACTTCCTTTACACAGCTGTAAAGCGAGTATCGAAACCGAAAACAAATGCCAGTAAATTCTCCAACAAATGTGTTTAAAACTCATAGACAATACTAAATAATCACAAAATCGCATTGAGTAACAATGACTGTCGGGAGGGGGAGGATAAGCTAGAAGAATGCACATTATTGCTGGACGTTTTAAATCTTTGCCGCTTACTTCAGCGCAGTCGTGTACAAGACCTACTACAGATCGCACGAAAGAAGCGATATTTTCTAGGCTCGATTCGTGGGATGTTATGCACAATGCTCGCGTTCTTGATTTATTCGCCGGCACAGGTGCGTTAGGAGTTGAGGCGCTATCTCGTGGCGCGCGTGAGCTTGTTTCTGTTGAAGCAAATTCGCAAGCGGCTGCGCTGATACTTCGTACGTCGAAAGCGTTGCAGAGTTCAAAGGCTTGGGATTCTGCGCTTTCTATGAGGGTTCTTCGAAAGCGCGCGGAGCAGTTCGTTGCGGATTATAGTGGGGAAGCGTTTGACTTGGTTTTTATTGATCCGCCTTATGCTTACGAAACTGCGGATTGCGAAAGTTTATTGGCTTCGATGATTGCGAGCGGAGTTGCGAGCGTTTCTGCGGATACGTTGATTGTGTTGGAGCGTAGCGCGCGAAGTGTTTTGCCGACTATGCCTGAGGGCTGGGAGCTGTTTGATACGCGTAATTACGGAGAAACTTCTGTGTTGTTTATTCAGTCTAAGCGCGATTGATCTGATTCGGCTTCGTTACAATCTGTTTTTGTACTCAGGATGTGGCGCGAGTTTCGGGGGATTTCTTTCCTCGCATGCGCGACGACCTGCTTTCACACAGCATTGCGCGCGCGAAAGCAACTCGGAGCGTGAGCTTGCTCAAGTTGAAAGCACGGTGTGCTTTCAACGCAAGCTCAGTAGCGAGCGCACCTAGACCGCGCGAGCGTTCCTTCGGGCGCTTTATTCTTAAACGTTTTTTAACGATACGCTCGCGTTTTATTACGCTCGCTTGCGAAACTCGCGTTGGAAGTCCACTGGACTTCCAACTTAAGCGAGTTTCCGCATTGAAGTGCCTCCGCGCGCTACGCTTTAAGCGCTCCGGCAAGTCAATGCGCCCAGTCCTCTTTTAGTGCTCGTAGAGAAATCCCCCAAACTCTGCGTGTTTAATCGTTAATAACCGTGCCTTATCGCAGAGATTTTTCGATTTTTCTTCTTCGCTTGGCGAATCAGCAGCCTGCGGCTCTGACGTTCGCCGCGCTCAGTGCGAAAAATCTCAAATCTCTACCACACGAATATTAGTACATTGAAGTTAGCGTACTAAACAGGTGGTGGTGTTATGGTGGAGAGATTTTGTGTTGTGCGTGCGGCAGAAATAATGTTAGTGTTCTCTAATCAACAAGTAATTAACGCTAGCATAGCAATACTGTTGTCGGAGTATTTCCGGCTTTTGCTGCTAGCGCGAGTTTTTGCGCGGATGTTCGCCGGAAACTTCCCATCCGAGCGACATAAGCGTTTTTCGATCCGATTTATCTAGCTTGTGGCAGTCCAATTTTTTAATCAAGTCAGGTCGAATTTCGCTTGTACGAGATATAGCTTCATCTCGACGAAAACGATCAACTTTGGCGTGATTTCCGGAAGTGAGTATTTCCGGAACGCTTATACCGCGCCAAGTAGTTGGACGCGTGTATTGATGGTGTTCCAAAAGTGCGTCCGAGCCTGTGTACGACTCTTCAACAATCGACTCAGGATTTCCCATAAACCCCGGGATTAAGCGTGTAATTGCCTCAAGCATAACGCTTACTGCAACTTCTCCGCCATTTAGCACGTAATCGCCAATTGAATACTCGCGTACGTCAATTCCTTGCGCTCGGTAATATTCTGGAATCCTAGCGTCGTAGCCTTCGTATCTGCCGCATCCAAATACTAAATGATTTGCGTTGCTTAATTCTGTTGCGTCTTTTTGCGTAAATAGTGGGGCAGAAGGGTTCGGGAATATAAGAATTGGTTTAGTTGAGTCTATTTTATTAGTCGCGATTTTTGCTTCTTCGCAACTATCGCACGTATCGCACGTATTTTTTACTTCAGATTTTGGCAAGCTAAGCAGCTCGTCTAAGCATTCCGCCCAAACCTCAGGTTTCATAACCATGCCAGCACCACCGCCAACCGGCGTGTCATCAACAGATTGATGCACATCGTGAGTCCATTTGCGTAAATTGTATGCGCGAATTTGCAATAAACCATTATTTTGCGCTTTGCCTAACAAACTTAGGTCTAGCATGCGAAAATATTCTGGGAATACGGAAATAATATCGATGTCCATCATAAGGCACTCTACTACGAAAACTGATAAAACTATGAAAACTACGAAAGCCCCGGAATTAAACCGCCAGGAGGATTAATAGTCAAATACCCGTTTGCAACGTCAACTTCCGGCACAATAGCTTCAACAAATGGCACGAGCGCTGTTTTATGTTCTTCGTCAACCGGATGATCTAAACGGATTTTCAGTAACGATTGCGCGCCGTCGAGCACATCCACGACTTTTCCAATAATTTTAGGAGTAAGCCCAAGCTGATTTTCTTCGCACAAACGCGCTTGCAAACCGACCAAATCCTTAATATACCAAGCATTTTCGGCAGCAAGTTCTTGCGCATCTTCCGCATGCACATACAATTCAGTGCCATTAAGTGCTTCCGCATCGTTGCGATTTTGTGATTCTTCGAATAGTAAAATCCAACGATTTTTGAATGTTCTTGCGTTCTCAATAACGAACTCGCGCTCGCCGTCTGCAGTGCACAATACATTTCCTGGCTCAAAACGTTCGTAAGGCTCATCTGTAAAAATTTGTACAGTAACTTCGCCTTTTAAACCTTGGGCTTTACCGATACGACAAACCCTCAGCAGGTCATTACGACTTTGCTGAGGGTTGTCAAAAGATTGTTGGTCTAATGCCACGTTCATCTCACTTACGTACGTCCATAATGTCAACGCGCACATTGTGGTTGCTCAAAGCTTGCACAACAATGCGAATTGCATTAGCGGTACGACCATTGCGTCCAATAACGCGACCAATATCTTCAGGATTCACGCGTACTCGAAGCAATTCGCCGCGAGCATTTTCGTGAGAACGTACCGACACGTCATCTGGAAAATCCACGATGTTCTTAATGAGATGTTCAACAGCTTGAGCCAGCATGATTACTCAGCCTTTTCCTCGGCTTCGGCAGCTTCCGCAGCTTCAGCTGGGGCTTCTTCGGCTTCGTTTGCAGCGGCTTCAGCTGCAGCCTGAGCCTTAGCAGCGGCTTCAGACTTAGTGGCCTTCAGCTTCTGAGCTTCAGCTTCAACAGCTTCAACGCGAGCCTGTGCGTCTGGACCAGCTTCAGAAGTCTTCAACGTGCCTTCGGCACCGTCGAGACCCTTGAACTTCTGCCAGTCACCAGTGATCTTCAAGAGTTTCAACACTGGTTCGGTTGGCTGTGCGCCAACGCCAAGCCAGTACTGTGCGCGCTCAGAATCAATCTGAATCATAGATGGCTGCTTGTTTGGATCGTAAACGCCGATCTCTTCGATGGACTGACCGTTGCGCTTGTTGCGTGAATCAGAAATGACTACACGGTAGAAGGCATAGAACTTCTTGCCCAATCGCTTAAGACGAATCTTGGTTGCCAAAATGGCTCTCCTTATAACTAGAGTCGTGGAATTTCGTTCGGGTGTGGGGCACTCCTTGCGAGCTTCCACATGTTCCTCACGTGGTCGGGAAGAGGGCGCCGATTCACGCGAATAACTTATCCATTATGCCTGCGCGCTTGGACGTTTTTATCTAGTGATTGTAGGCCGATTGCTGCGATGTATGCTAAGTGATCAGTGCCGTCGACAACTACATTCTTTTGCCATAGTGCGTTAGATTTACAGTTTTTTGCGCAAAATAGCACATGGTCAAGTGTAAGATTTGGCCACTTAAGCCATGTAGGCCATGTGCGTAGACGCTTTCCAAGCGAAAGCGCAACGTCTGTAAATCCGTATTTCAAAAGCGAGCGAAAGCTTGGGTGGTCGACTGTGGAATTAAGATCGCCAGTAACAATAGTAAGAGTTGCTAAATCGCAAGTTTTCGAAGTAGATTCGTCAGCGCATTCGTTAGTGCAATCGGCGAAAGAATCAGTAGTAGAATCAATAGTCGCAAGTGCGCGAATTCCATTACTCCAAGCAGCACACCCACGCATCGGTGACTTTGGATGTGCAGAAGCAAATTTCACCAAAACTTTTTCATTTGCACCAAAATCTAAGCAAGTTGTAACGCTTGGTACGCTTGCAGCTTCAATTTTTACGGAATTATTGCAAGTAGAAATCGCGGAATATTGCGTAAAAATAGCGTTGAATCCGCCGTTATTATGCTCACTTTGCGCACCTACGCACGAAGTTGGAAAAATTTCGTATATTCCAAGTTTTTCAAGATTTTTTACTAAAGACTCGCTTAATTCTTGTAAAAGTAACGTATTTACGTGATATTTTTTCGTTATTTCTATTATTTCGGATGCACTCGCTTTTCCGTATCTGCAGTTAAGAGTCATCACGCGTATTTCTTGATGCCGTTCCTTGCAGCTTTTGCGCGACGATTTGCTTTCGTGCAACCTACGCAATCTTTCAAACCAGTACGGCGTATGCGACTTAAGCGAAATCAAAAATAGCGCAGCGTAAGCAACGCATAAATATCCGTAAGATTTCGCGTAAGATTGTGCTAAATTAAGCGATTTCGTTACTTTCTCTGCGCAGCATGTATACAGCAAAAAAGCGCCAAAATTACACAAAAACAGTGCTCCCACAACGTAAGTTGCAAGTGGAAGCAACGCAATAACATACGGAAGTGGGTTATATTTATCCGCACCTGCTGGCAGCCAACGCATCAGCTGCCACAAAAGAAGCGGCACAAATATAACCCACAAAAACGCCAATACTAAAATCATCGACCGAATAAGCCAGCTAATCCGCCGCCAAAGTTAGGTGGCAGTTGATTATCTTGATTTGCGTCTTCGGAATTCATAAGTTCCTTAAGTCCTTCAGGAAGATTCTGAAGATTTGGTTGCTGTGGCTTTGCAAAAGCAGAACCTGCAACATCGTCGCTAGTAGATTCGCCAGAAAGACGCTCACGCAACGCGCGCTCTTCAGCTTCCCTGCGCATTGGATTTCCGGACTTTCCGACCTTCTTCTTGCCTTTCTTGTCTTTGCGCTTCGACTTACTGCCGGCTCCACCGAATCCAGGAATGCCGCCCATGCCAGGCATTCCAGCTCCACCGCTCATTCGCTTCATCATTTTTGCAGCCTGTTCGAAACGTTGCAAAAGTGCATTAACTTGCGAAACGCTCACACCTGATCCGGCAGCAATTCTCGCGCGGCGAGATCCGTCAATAATCTTTGTATTTCTACGCTCTTGAGGAGTCATAGAGCGAATAATCGCCTCAGTGCGGTCAATTTCCTTATCGTCAAACTGCTCAAGCTCTTGACGGTGGGCAGCCATTCCAGGCATCATACCCAAAAGCTTCTTCATTGAGCCAAGCTTACGAACTTGCTGAAGCTGCTCCAAAAAATCATCCAAACCAAAGCTGCCTTCAGCTATTTTTGCAGCAGCCTTGCGTGATTCTTCTTCGTCGAACTGCTTCTGTGCGTGCTCAATAAGCGTCAAAATATCGCCCATATCGAGTATGCGTGAAGCCATTCGATCAGGATGGAAGATTTCAAAATCCTTCAAACCTTCACCTGTAGAGGCAAACAAAATCGGTTTTCCAGTAACGCTTGCAACCGAAAGTGCAGCACCGCCTCGAGCGTCGCCATCAAGCTTAGAAAGCACAACGCCGGTAAAGTTTACGCCATCGTTAAAAGCTTGAGCAGTGCGAACAGCATCTTGACCAATCATTGCGTCAATAACAAACAGCACTTCTTGCGGTTGCACGGCATCGCGAATATTGCGTGCCTGCTTCATGAGCTCTTCGTCAACACCCAAACGACCTGCGGTATCAATAATCACAGTGTCATACATTTTTTCGCGCGCATAATTAATAGAATCGCGCGCAACCTTAACCGGGTCGCCTTTAGTGAACCATGGCAAAGAAATCGCACTTCCGCCTGTTTGTACGCCCTTTTCTGGAGCAAATACAGGAACTCCTGCGCGCTCGCCAACAACTTGCAGCTGCGTGACTGCATTAGGTCGTTGCAAATCTGCTGCTACAAGCAAAGGAGTATGGCCTGCATCCTTCAGCCAGTAGCCTAGCTTTCCAGCAAGCGTAGTTTTACCCGCACCTTGCAAACCTGCAAGCATAATTACAGTTGGAGGATACTTCGCAAAATTAAGCTGCCTATCTACACCTGCGCCCAATACTTGCGTAAGCTCGTCGTTTACAATTTTCACAACTTGCTGAGCTGGGTTTAAAGCGTGCGAAACTTCCTCACCAAGAGCGCGCTCGCGAATTCGAGCAGTGAATGAGCGGACTACTTCCAACGCAACGTCTGCGTCGAGAAGTGCGCGGCGAATCTCGCGAATTGTGCCGTCAATATCGGATTCTGATAGCTTGCCTTTGCTGCGCAAATGCTTAAAAGCATTGGAAAGGCGGTCTGTTAACGAACTAAATGCTGCCATAGTTTTCCATTCTACCTGTTGTTGCTAACGTAACTTTAGTGCAATTGCTAA
Source organism: Gardnerella sp. DNF01151 (assembly GCF_049244235.1). Lineage (NCBI taxonomy): Bacteria > Bacillati > Actinomycetota > Actinomycetes > Bifidobacteriales > Bifidobacteriaceae > Gardnerella > Gardnerella sp. DNF01151. Next base: position 410,679 of record NZ_CP058389.1, read on the forward strand.
CTTGATTTGCTAATTAATACTTTCGCGTTTTCTTTTGCTTTTGCGTTACTTTCGTTTATTGCAAATGCCAAGATGATTCTTGCGAAGTATCGACAATTACAATTCCTGCGTTATTTAACGCGTCGCGAATAGCATCTGCAGTAGCAAAATCCTTTGCTTTTCTAGCATCTGCTCTAGCTTTAAGTTGCAAAGTAATTAAAGAGTCCAAAGCTGAGTGTTCTTTGTTTTCCTTGCCGTTTGAGCCTTCTGCAGGCGATTGATTATCGTTCGAAGCCCACGTTTGTGCGTAAGGATCCAAGCCCAAAGTATCTAACATAGCTCGCACTTGCAAAACAGCGAGATATATGAGCTTTTGTACGCTTTCGCTTTGTGCTTGTGAAGAATCTTTGCTGCAGTCGTCAATAAGAGTATTTCCTTGACGAATTGTAGTAAATATTTCTGCGATTGCGCCAGAAACGTTAATGTCATCGTTCATAGCGCGAGTGAAATCTTCCGGAAGCTCGTCTGCGTTAACAGAGCGCACTTCTTCGCAAGTTGGCTTCTTGTCAAGCAATCTGTCAGCTCTCTCGAGGAAGTTCATAATGCGATCATAAGCCGATTTTGACTCCACCAAAGCTTGGTCAGACCACTCCAACATTGCGCGATATTGCACTGCTCCCAAAGCATATCGCACAACCCAAGCCGAATTATTTGCCAAAACTACTGGTACGGAAAGACCATTTCCCAACGATTTTGACATTTTTTCACCTTTGGCGGTAACCCATGCTGAATGCATCCACACATTGGCGCTTTCCCATCCAGCAGCACGCGTTTGTGCCATTTCGTTTTCGTGGTGAGGGAAACGCAAATCCAGGCCGCCTCCGTGAATATCGAAATCATTTCCAAGATAACGATGGCTCATAGCAGAGCATTCAATATGCCAACCAGGGCGTCCCTCGCCAAAAGGAGTTTTCCAGCGCGCATCCGGCTGATCGAAATCGCAAGGTGCTTTCCAAAGTGCGAAATCCCTAGGATCGTGTTTGTCTGGTGAAGCATCTGCAGGATCTGTTGGATTGTAAATATCGTTTTCGGCAGCGTCTACGCTTGGACCTTTCGCGTCTGCGATAGCTGCGGCTTCATCTGCGCAAGTTTCATTTTGGTTCTGATTTTGGTGCGTTAATTCGCCGTAATGCTCCCAACTTGGCACGTCAAAATAGACATTTCCAGTAGGATTTCCGTCATTGTCTTTAATAACATATGCGTGACCGCGTTCGATTAAGCGTTCAATCAGCTCAACCATGTCTGTAATATGACCTGTTGCGCGTGGCTCAACTGTTGGCGCAAGCACTCCTAAAGTATTGTAGGATTTTGTAAATTCGCGCTCGTAAATATATGCTCGTTCCCACCAATTTTGCCCTGATTCGTTGGCTTTTTTCATAATTTTGTCGTCAATATCTGTGACGTTTCTAACAAACGTGACTTTGTATCCTAAACGCAGCATCCAGCGACGGATTATATCGAATGCGATCGCTGCGCGAATATGACCAATATGCGGAGAACTTTGCACTGTTGCGCCGCACACGTACATGCCTACTTGACCATGCTTTTTAGGTACGAAAGTGTTCGTTGAATGTGAAGCCGTGTTGTATAAGTGCAGGTTTTCTGCGGCTTTAGTAACTTTTGCAGTCTCTTCGTTCAAACTCTTATTAAGCATAATTGCTATTATAAATGCTTCTTTATACTGCGATTTGGCATTGCTTTGTCTATTACTCCAAACGTGCGCAACTTTTCTCGCGTTGGCGCGACGGCCTGCTTGAGCGTAGCACAGCGCGCGCGAAAGCAACTCGGAGCGGAAACTCGCTTAGGTTGGAAGTCCAGTGGACTTCCAACGCGAGTTTCGTAAGCGAGCGCTTATAGTGCGAGCTTGTGGTTTGGCACTCCAAATGTGGGGAACTTATCTCGCGTTTGGAGCGTTATCCGTTGCGCAGTGCTCAGGTATATCGTCGCGCTCGCTGTTTCCCACACAGCCCAAGTATCAGCCAAGTAACAAGCTCAGTAGATAGAGCTAATATGATTCCAGTGTTACGTTGTGAATACTTATTAACTACTCGCGCGTACTACGCCACTCCCAAAGAATTGGTAATTAGTAACTAGTTTTTATTTTGTTCGTTACGAAAGGAATATCATGGCTGAGATTTCATCTGCTCTTATGACGGACATGTATGAATACACTATGCTCGACGCTGCTCTTAAAGACGGCACTGCAAATCGCAAGTGCGTTTTTGAAATTTTTACGCGCCACTTGCCTCAAGGTCGTCGTTACGGAGTTGTTGCTGGCATGGGCCGCATTTTGGAAGAGCTGCAAAAATTCCATCTTTCGGAAGATGATTTGTGTTTCTTAAGTGATCGTAAAATTGTTAGCGCAGAAACCATTGAATGGCTGGAAAATTTCCGATTCCACGGTAAAATTTCCGGTTATCGCGAGGGGGAGATGTTCTTCCCGAATTCGCCAATTTTGCAGGTAGAAGGCACTTTTGGTGAGTGCACTTTGCTTGAAACTGTGCTTCTTTCTGTGCTTAATTACGATTGCGCGGTTGCCTCTGCCGCAGCACGTATGGTTTCAGCCTCCGCAGGTCGTCCTTGCATGGATATGGGCGGCCGTCGCACAAACGAATATTCTGCAGTTGCTGCATCTCGCGCAGCGGTTATTGGCGGTTTTAAAGGTACTGCAAATCTGTTGGCTGCAAAACTTTACGGATTGAAGGCAATCGGAACCGCAGCTCACTGCTTCACTCTTGTTCACGACACCGAGCGTGACGCTTTCACTTCTCAAATTGCAGCTCTTGGCAAAGGCACTACGCTTCTTGTTGACACTTATAATATTGAGGAAGCTGTAAAGACAGCCGTGGAAGTTGCAGGTCCAGATCTTGGCGGAATTCGTATTGATTCTGGAGATTTGTGCGCTCTGGCTCGTCGCGTTAGGAATCAGCTCGACGAGTTGGGTGCTAAAAACACAAAGATTACAGTTACTAACGATTTGGACGAGTATGCTCTTGCTTCCTTACAAAATGCGCCTGTGGATTCTTACGGCATCGGCACAATGCTTGTAACCGGCTCCGGTGCTCCAACTTGTGCAATGGTTTATAAGCTTACTGAGCGTGAGGGTGCAGATGGTGTAATGCAGCCTGTTGCTAAGCGTTCTAAGAATAAAGCGACTGTGCCTGGACGTAAGTTGGCGTATCGTTCATACGATTACAGCAACGATTCTTGCGGTGTAGCTGATTGCGAACGCGTGATTTCCGGTTCGGAAGTTGCGCTCGCTCAGTTTAAGCCTAAGGATTCGTGGGAAAATCTGCTAGTTGATTACATGGTCGATGGTGAAGCTGACGAACAGTTTATGGGTCACGATGCGATTATACGTGCCCAGGATTATTGCGCTTCTGCTTTGCGTCGACTGCCTTTGGCTGCGCAAAGTTTGATGCGCGGAGACCCTGCAATACCAACAGAAATTCAAGTACTATAAAAGTACTATAAATTAATCTTTTTAAAACTAAACTTTACTAAATAACTAAATAAGATTCGCAAATAATTTTCGCGAATAATTAGCGAATAATTCATGCGTAAAGACTAGCGTTTCTGACAGCTTTTTTGAGCGTTTGTTGCGATAATGCTTTATGCTTGATTTTGCTAATAAAATTCAATTAAATTTTAGTGCGCTACGAAATTCGTTACACAATGCGTTACGAAAGGATGCGATATGTTTTCATCTTTAGAAGCAGATAATGCGTTAGATGCTGTTATGGAATCTGGTTCGCAATCCGCAAATCCAGATTCTGGTTCCGGCACAAGCACTTCTGTTCTAGAACGTCCAGAAGTTGACGAAGATGCTCGTCTAGATGATGGTGGTAATGCAGATCGTTTTGCGCACTATGTGTCAAAAGACAAAATTGATGAGTCGCGCTTAACTGGTCGACCAGTAGTAGCTTTATGCGGTAAAGTGTGGATTCCTCGACACGAAGCAAATGACTACCCAGTTTGCCCTGAATGTAAGCGCATATACGAGGAATTAGGAAAGTTTAATTTTTAAGTAATTATGTTGCGTATTTAAGTAGTTTATATTGCGTATTAGCGTTACTTCTATCTTTAACGATAAAAGTAACGCTATTTTTTAATATATTTTTGTTCTGAGCGCAATGGGTGATAATCTAAAAGCATGACTATAGCTGTGTGCCCCGGCTCGTATGATCCAGTCACTGCCGGCCATTTAGACGTAATACAACGTTGTACGCATCTATTTGATGAAGTACATGTGCTAGTTGCGGTAAATGCTGCAAAGACTCCGTTATTTTCTGAATCTGAGCGCGTAAAAATTATTCAAGAAGCAATAAATAATTTGCCGCAATCTCAAAATAGCTTCAATCGCGATTGCAAAATAGTAGTAACTTCAACAGCTGGTTTGATTACTGACTACTGTACAAAAGTTGGTGCTACAGTAATCGTAAAAGGCTTACGTCAAAACGGTGATTATGAGGCAGAACTTGGAATGGCACTAGTGAACCGCAAATTAGCAGGTATCGAAACGCTTTTCCTGCCTGCTGATCCTGTGCTTGAGCATGTTTCAAGCTCTGTGGTTAAAGATGTTGCTCGTCATGGGGGAAATGTTACTGGCATGGTTCCAGATAACGTAATACCCTTATTAAAAAAGCTTTTTAGTGAGCAATCATTAGGCGTAGATAATAATTCATCTATGCTGAACAATTGAACAGGAGAGTAGAAGATGACAAATAAAAATGAACTTACTGACGCAACTTCTGGATTATCTAGTGAAGGAGACGACACGATGGAGCGCGAAGTGCAAGTTGATCGCAATCAAAAGCTGCCATTGCATCCGGTTCTCGCAGATGAAGAAGATGCTCAAGATGGCGTTGTAAATAAAACGCAATCCGACGTACGAAGTGCGCATGAAGGCGACCTATTAGTTGATACAGATGCTGACAACACAGAAACGTCATCTGTTGCGGCAGTTGGAAGTGTTTCTGCTGCGGAAGATGTGCAGGATAATGGTGCTGATAGTACAAATAAGAACAAGAAAAATAGCAAAGCAGCTTCTTCGCCAGCATCATTTTCTCCTTTCCCTCTTCCAGATTTACGAGAGCGAGAAGATGGTGGCGTTATCGACTTTGAGGAAAATGAATCTGAAACTTCAAAAGTAGCTGCAGAAACAATAAGCGATGAAGCGCGTTCAAAGAGCCGCGCTGAATTTACTACAGTTTACGACATTATTGACGCAATGGAAGCAACTCTTTCGGAAGCCAAGAATGTTTTGTTTGCTGCAGGAATGGTAAAAATTGATCGCGATGAGTTCGTTGACCAGTTAGCGCGTTTGAAAGATATGCTTCCTGTGCAATTGGAGCGAGCTTCTGCGTTAATGCGAGAAGCAGAGCGACGTTTGCGTACAGCGCAAGCACAAGCAAGCTCTATTGTTTCTTCAGCGCAATCTCAATCTGCAGAAATAATTGAAGAAGCGCAAGAGCGTGCTCAATTTTTAGCAGGTCAAGAAAACGTAACGGCTTTAGCAAAACAGAAAGCTCGCGATATTCTCGCTACTGCGCAAGCAAAATCAGACAAGCTTACGCAAGGTGCGGATCAGTATTGCGCGACTGTTATGGAAGGCTTAAAGCAGCAGCTAGATAAATTAGAACAAGATGTGCAAGCGGGTCAGCGAGTGTTGGAAGATCGTCGTCGAGCTGCAGCGCACGTACAAAATGACATTAGCTCATCATTGTATGACGATGATGAAGAGGAAAGGAATTAGTAATGGCTTCGCATCCATCCCAATCACCATGGGCTGTTCCAGTAGCGCAAATGGCTGCGCGCGCTGGTAGTAGCATGTCGTTGCATCGCGTATTTCCGGCGCCGGAAGGTATTGGAGATTACGTTATTGGCGTAAAGCCAGGCAGTGATGTTATGGTTGATGGCGATTTTGATGCTGTGGTTGACGGCTTAATGTTTCAGGGCAGTATTACTGCCCCGGTGCATGCAGAATGTACTCGATGCTTGATGCCGCTTCGTCGCGATTGGAAAGTGGATGTGTGCGTATTCTTTCCATATGCTGACTCGCGTTCTAATCGTTCGGATAATCGCAATACTCGTGGCGATGCGGATGAAGCTGAATCGCAAATTTGGGATGAAAATGACGAGTCAGGCAATGTGTATCCTCTAGTTGCGGGTGGTGATTTTGCGGATATTGAGGCTCTTATTCGCGACACGATGGTAAGTGAGCTGCCGTTGCAACCGTTGTGCGAGCCGGATTGTCGCGGACTTTGCTCTCAGTGTGGCGAAAACTTAAACGAGCATCCAGATCATCATCATGACGTTACGGATATTCGTTTTGCTGCTTTAGAGGATTTGAAAGCTCAGCTTGAGCAGAATGAAAAGCGCGACGACCTGCCTGAGCGCTGCGATTTAGCGCGCGAAGGCAACTCGGAGCGGAAACTCGCTTAGGTTGGAAGTCCAGTGGACTTCCAACGCGAGTTTCGTAGCGAGCGCTTAGAGCGCGAGCTTTTGCGCAAAACAGATTTCGCTTAAATCTCACTCAAGTTCACGTAAATTAGTAATTTGTACGGCGCTTGCTGTAATATACAGAACGCTTAAGCTCAATCGATTGAATGAAATAGAGGAAAGAATTATGGCACTGCCTAAGTACAAGACCTCGCGTGCTAATACGCATTCGCGTCGCGCTAATTGGAAGGCGTCTGCCGTGCAGACTGTGACTTGCCCGAACTGCGGTTCTCAGGCATTCCCACACATGGCTTGCCCATCTTGCGGAACCTTCCGTGGTCGTGTTTATCGTGAAGCTATTCGCTCCGAGCACACCAAGTAGGTTTTATTAATAGAAACCCTGCCATCGACGGGTGGCAGGGTTTTTCTTTTTCTTGCGTATTGTGGCTGTGAGGGGTGGGGTTGCTTGCGCGACGACCTGCTTTCGCGCAGCATTGTGCTCGCGAAAGCAACTCGGAGCGTGAGCTTGCTCAGGTGGAAAGTCCAGTGGACTTTCCACGCAAGCTCAGCCGAGCGGCAATTAGCCGTGAGGACAGCGCTACGCTCTTATACCTTATTTGGACTTAGCGGTTGCATAGTTAAGTTTAGTTTTTTAGTTACTTTCTTTCAAAAATAGTTATTTATCAAAAAGATATTGCTATCGCTCCGCTTTTATATTGCTCGACCAAGCAACACCCACCCCTCACTACTCAGAAAATAGTTAGTGTTTTTTGTGGTGCGGTAGTTATTTTTGCTGTAGTGATGGCAGAGCAATACTGCTAGCGTTCTTTGATTGATAGTCGCTTATCGTATTCGAAGTATCGATGACAAAGTTCGCAAATCAGGTAAAGTTCGTAGTTACTTACGCGCGTCGAGTGCGTGCCAAGCGATTTCGGCGGCTGCGAGTTGCGCTTTTCGTTTGCTAGAGCCACTTCCGACTCCCAACACTTCGTCGCCATCCTTACGTACCAAAACCGCGCGAGCCTCAAATACTGGAGCGTATTCTGGTCCAGAAACAGCCATTCGATACTCTGGATCTTCCAAACCCATATCGTGAGCTTTGACTGTAAGCGAAGTCTTCCAATCAAGAGCTGGTCCTTCAGTTAGCACTTCCGCCAAAGTGTCGTCAATCAAACGATGCACAACTCTGCGAGCTTCATCAATTCCATGTTCAACAAAAGTTGCACCAATAAGCGCTTCAACAATATCGCACAAAATTGAATCTTTATTATTTCCGCCCTGCTCCATTTCTCCGCGACCGAGAAGAATATACGCGCCAACATGCAGCTTTTCGCGCGCAACAGCAGAAAGCGCCCATTCAGACACAGCTTTCGCTCGCATCTTCGCAAGCTGACCTTCAGTCATGTCTGGATGTGCAGAAAACAGCGTTTCTGTGGAAACTAACTCAAGCACAGCATCGCCCAAAAACTCAAGTCGCTCATAATTTCGTGTGCCAGGATGCTCGTGCGAGAACGAGCGGTGGGTGAGTGCTTCTACCAAAAGATCCGGCGAAATAGTTGTGCCTAAAGCGTTTAAAAGTTCCTGTGTTGGGTCTCCAGGGCGAGTTTCATTGCCATCTAATCTCAAAACTCCGTCTTCGTTGTGTTGCGCATGTGAGTTGTTTTGATTATTTTGATTGTGTTTGCTCTGCATATTCTGTTGATTTTGTTGATTCTGTTGATTGTTCTGAGTTTTCATAGCACGTATTATTATAGTCCACTACCAACACAAGCACTTTTAAGCTTCGCGTTCGCATTTGCGATCGCATTTTTCCATATTCCTTCTATATCCTTTCGTATAAGTGTTCAGCTATATTTGTGGATTATGCCTACGTATGATTTGGGATTAGAACGAGTTTCGCTAGAATTTGCTACAAAAACGATTTTTACAGACGTAACTCAAGGTGTTTTTGAAGGCGACAGAATCGGTATTGTTGGAAAAAATGGCGACGGTAAATCAACGTTACTTCGACTACTTGCCGGTAAAATGCAACCTGATTCTGGTCGCGTTACGAAGCGTGGTGGGCTTACTTTTGGCATGTTGGATCAGCGCGATCCATTGGACGATAACGCAACTGTGCGCGAGGCTGCTCTTGAAAATCGCGAAGATTACGAGTGGGCTGCAGATCAGCGTTCGCGCGAAATTGTAGAAGCGCTTCTAGGCGGCATAAATTTGGAAGCAAAAGTAGGCACGCTTTCTGGAGGTCAGCGCAGACGTGCAGATTTAGCAAGATTATTGTTGCGCGACTGGGATATTTTGGCTTTGGATGAGCCTACGAATCATTTGGACGTTGTGACGATTCATTGGCTTGCAGAGCATCTTCTTCACCGTTGGCAGGACGGTCAAGGTGCGCTTTTGATTGTGACGCACGACCGCTGGTTCTTGGACGAGGTTTGCACTTCGATGTGGGAAGTGCACGACGGCGTAATTGATCCTTTCGAGGGTGGTTACAGTGCTTATATGATGCAACGCGTGGAGCGCGAACGCCAAGCGGATGTGCGCGAAGAGCGTCGCAGGAATTTGGCGAGAAAAGAGTTAGCTTGGCTTTCCAGGGGTGCTCGTGCGCGTTCTACTAAGCAAAAGTTCCACGTAAAGCAAGCGCGTGAGCTTATTGCAGATGTGCCGCCGCTAAGAGACACTCTTGAATTGAAGAAAATGGCAACTTCGCGTCTTGGTAAGCAAGTTGTTGATTTAATTGACGTTACGCAAATTTTCGATAGCGCTCAGCAGTTAAAAAATATCGATCCGGATATTGCAGAAAACGCATCTTTAGGTGAAGATAATGCAGAAAAATCAAATAAAGTCGATATCGTAGAATCTGCTTTTGCGCAACCAACTCACGTGGGAAGCGTTACTATTGCCGTTGACGAAAATCAAGAAAATTCTCTTGAAAATTCTGCGGAAAATACTTCGGAAAATACTGCTACGAGCGTAGAAAACATTGCAGAAACTTCAGCTGCATCGCGCAAAACTATTACTGGACGCATGATTTTAGACGATGCAACTTGGCTTATAGGTCCAGGCGATCGTTTTGGAATTGTGGGTGCGAATGGAGCAGGAAAATCAACATTATTAAACATTATTGACGGATCTCTAAAGCCTACGCTTGGACACGTAAATATTGGCAAGACTGTAAAATTTGCCGTGCTTTCGCAGCGGCTAGAAGAGCTTGAAAAGCTTGGAAAATATAAAGTAAAAGAAGTTTTAAGTCGCTATAAGCCTAGCTATATTATTGATGGCAAAGAAGTGACCCCAGGTCAGCTTATGGAAAGGCTTGGTTTTAAGCCCGAGCAGCTTATGACACCAATTGCGGATCTTTCGGGCGGTCAAAAGCGACGTATGCAGCTGCTGCTGATTTTGCTAAACGAACCAAACGTGCTGATTATGGATGAGCCTGGAAACGATCTCGATACTGACATGCTTGCAGTTATGGAAGATTTGCTCGATACTTGGCCTGGCACTTTGATTGTTGTTTCGCACGATCGCTACTTGCTTGAGCGCGTAACAGATCAGCAATTTGCGCTTATTGACGGCAAAATTCGTCACCTTCCAGGCGGTGTAGATGAGTATTTGCAAATTGTAGAAAAGCTGCAACGCGATCACGAAAATAGTAGTGGTACTACTGGTACTGTTGGCGCTTCAAGTACTGCGAATGCTTCGAGTGCTGCAAATTCTACAACTAAAGAAAGTTCAGAAAGTACAGTAATTGAGCCCAAACTTACCGGCAAAGCCTATCACGATGCTGCAAGGCGAGTTTCAGCAATCGAGCGAAAACTTACAAAGCTTGAAGAAGAAAAGTCGCAAATTGAAGCGCAAATGGCTGCGCATAACCCAAGTGACTTTGTTGGACTTCAATCTCTTAACGAAGATCTCCAAAAAAACGAGCAAGAAGCAAGTGCTCTTGAGGATGAGTGGATGGAGCTTTCTGAGCAGCTTTAGTACAAAATTGCTGCGTGCTAAGAAGATGAAATAGAAGATAACAGCCACGTGCTAAATTTGTGAGGTATGACTCAAATCAAGGATATGTTGGAATCTGTAAAACCAATTCGCGTTGACGGTCGTGATGTTGACGAGCTCCGACCTGTGCACATAACACGTAAATTTACTGATGTTCCTGAAGGCTCTGTGCTTATTGAGTGTGGCAATACGCGCGTAATGTGTACCGCAACTTTTACGGTTGGTGTGCCTCGTTGGCGTAGAGATTCCGGTTTGGGTTGGGTAACTGCCGAATATTCTATGCTTCCTAGAGCAACAGCTGAGCGAACTGATCGCGAATCTGTGCGTGGAAAAATTGGTGGTCGCACTCACGAAATTAGTCGTCTTATTGGTCGCTGCTTGCGCGGTGTAGTCGATATGAAAGCGATGGGTGAGTGCCAGATTCAAATTGATTGCGACGTGTTGCAAGCGGATGGTGGAACTCGTACTGCTTCCGTAACTGGAGCTTATGTAGCTTTGGTAGATGCGCTTCATTGGGCAGAAAAGAATGGTCATATTCGCTCTGCTGCAAATGTTATTAAGGATTCTATTTCCGCTGTCTCTGTAGGCGTTATTAACGGCACTCCTATGCTGGATTTGCCTTATGTTGAGGACAGTCAAGCTATGACAGATATGAATGTAGCTATGACAGGTTCCGGTACTTTCATTGAAATTCAGGGCACTGCAGAACATCGTCCATTTAATCGCGACGAATTAAATACGTTACTTGATTTGGCAACTAAAGGTAATCGTGAATTGCAAGCTGCTCAAAAAGCCGCTTTAGCAAAATAGAAGAGATTGAAGGAGAACGGGCGTGAAGCTTATTGTGGCAACACATAATGAGGGAAAACTCGTTGAAATCAAGCAAATTTTAGAGGAGCAATTGTCGAAACTTGCAGACAGTTTCGAGTTAGTAACTGCAGGTTCTCTTGGCTTGCCTGATCCTGTGGAAACTGGCGTGACTTTTGAACAGAATGCTTTGCTCAAAGCGCGTGATGTTGCTGCAAGAACAGGTTATCCCGCTATTGCAGACGATTCGGGTCTTATCGTTGATGTGCTTGGTGCTGCCCCTGGTATTCTTTCTGCTAGGTGGAGTGGTGTGCATGGAGATGATAAAGCTAATAATGAGCTTCTTTTGCGCCAACTTTCTGATATCCCAGATCAATGTCGTACTGCTCGTTTTCGTTGTGCTGCAGCTCTTGCTATTCCGGATGGGTGCAGTGAGGTTCCTGAAGGCAGTGTTATGTCGCATTCTCATGGCTTTGAGACTGTTCGAGTCGGAGAAATGGTTGGTCACTTGTTGTGCGAGGCGCGCGGAATTAATGGTTTCGGCTATGATCCGCTGTTTGTGCCAGATCTTCAGCCTATTCGCGATGGTGTGCAAATGAAAGGTTTGACTAGTGCAGAGCTGACTCAAGAAGAAAAGAATGCTATTTCGCACAGAGGTAATGCTTTGCGCGCGCTTTTGCCGGAGTTGCAGGCATTATTTATTACTGAATAAGCGAAAAATTTCGTGCGCGAGATGGGACTTGAACCCACACGTCGTAAGACACAGGAACCTAAATCCTGCGCGTCTACCATTCCGCCACTCGCGCATAGACTCATATAAACAATCGAGCGAATAAAAACAAATCAAAAGTATTAATACACTCGAGTGAGTCAGAGAGCCACTTGACAGAATCGAACTGTCGACCTTCTCATTACGAGGGAGACGCTCTACCGACTGAGCTAAAGTGGCATGTTGCCCGAGACGCATTCGCGACTCGCGCACAAATCAAACACTATATATCATATTTTTGAATTTGTCCAATTTGGCGCGTCGTGCAACAGATAATGCTCCAAATGTGAGATAATTTCCTCGCGTTTGGAGTGATAAACCACAGATAACCCTCCAAATGCAGGGTAGGTTGCGCGCGTTTGGAGCACTGCGCATCCTCAAACTACAAATTTTTATGTGTAAATTATCAGTGTGATTGTGTTCATTTTTGTGTTAAGCTTCGCGTGTTTCTGTCTGCTTTTGTGAGTATCTTGTGAATTGGACTATAGTGACGGTTGCTGTCACGTCAGTTGAAGAAATGAAAGGACCTTACAATGGCCATCAATCCGCCAGTTGACGCCGTAAAAACCCCAGAGTGGGCTGCATTGCAGAAGCATTACGACGAGTTGCAATCAGAAGGCGTTTGCCTGAAGAAGTGGTTTGCAGAGGATGCAAATCGCGTGGATAAGTTGAGCTTCGAAGCTGGAGATCTCCACTTCGATCTTTCTAAGAATTTAATTAAGCCTGAAACTCTGAAGCTTTTCGCAGATCTTGCAAAGGCAGTTAAGCTTGACGAGCGCACTAAGGCAATGTACACCGGCGTGCACATTAACAATACTGAAGATCGTGCAGTTTTGCATACTGCTTTGCGTCGTCCTGCAGAGGATGCTGGCAAGTTCATTGTTGACGGTCAAGATACCGTTGCAGACGTGCGTGAAGTGTTGGGTCGCATTTACGATTTTGCTAACGAAGTTCGTTCTGGCGCTTGGAAGGGCGTTACCGGCAAGAACATCAAGACTGTTGTAAACATTGGTATTGGCGGTTCCGATTTGGGTCCAGTCATGGTTTACGAAGCCTTGAAGCCATACGCTGACGCCGGCATCAGCGCTCGCTACGTTTCTAACATTGATCCAAACGATATGGCAGAAAAGACCAAGGATTTGGATCCAGAAACCACTTTGTTCATCATTGTTTCCAAGACCTTCACCACTTTGGAGACTTTGACCAATGCTCGTACCGCTCGCACTTGGTTGCTGAACAAGCTTCAGGAGTGCGGTGCTATTGACGGAAGCGACGCAAAGAAGGCTGAAGCTGTTGCTAAGCACTTCGTGGCTGTTTCCACCAACCTTGAGAAGGTTGAAGAGTTCGGCATCAACCCAACCAACGCTTTTGGCTTCTGGAGCTGGGTTGGCGGCCGCTACTCTGTGGATTCCGCTGTCGGCACTTCTTTGGCTGTTGTCCTCGGTCCAGAGCGTTTCGAAGAGTTCTTGAAGGGCTTCCACGCAATCGATACCTACTTCGCTGAGACTCCATTCGAGAAGAACGTTGTTGTGCTTCTTGGTATGCTCAATGTTTGGTACCGCAATTTCTACAAGGTTGCTTCTCACGCTGTGCTTCCATACGATCAGTACTTGCACCGCTTCCCAGCTTATTTGCAGCAGCTCACCATGGAATCTAACGGTAAGTCTGTGCGCTGGGACGGCACTCCTGTAACAAGCGAAACCGGCGAAATCTTCTGGGGCGAGCCAGGCACCAACGGTCAGCACGCTTTCTACCAGTTGATTCACCAGGGCACTCAGCTTATTCCAGCTGATTTCATTGCTTTCGTGAACACGCCAAATCCTACTAAGGATGGCGATCAGGATGTGCACGAGCTCTTCTTGGGCAACTATCTTGCACAGACTAAGGCTCTTGCTTTCGGCAAGACTGCTGATGAAGTTCGCGCTGAAGGCACTCCAGAGGAGATTGTGCCAGCTCGCGTGTTCAAGGGCAACCGTCCAACCACGTCCATTTTCGGCGATGCTTTGACTCCATTTAGCTTGGGTGAGTTGATTGCTCTCTACGAGCACATCACCTTCGTTGAAGGTACCGTGTGGGGCTTGGATTCCTACGATCAGTGGGGTGTGGAGCTTGGAAAGCAGCTTGCAAAGCAGATTACTCCTGCAATTTCTAAGGATGATGAAGCTTTGGCAGCTCAGGATGCTTCTACGCAGAGCTTGATTCGCTTCTATCGCGCTCATCGCAAGTAAGATAGTAGTCATATAGGCAATCGTTTTTAGTGATTGTTGGTTTATAAGTCTCTTGGCGTTAATTCGTCAAGAGACTTTTTGTTTAGCATCTGTCGCTGAGTTTTATAGGTCTCAAGTGCATTGCAATGTGTTTTGCTGCATATTGACACAACTGCAACAATAATTTATAATGAGCACGGTCGGTAGGTAAGGCTACCACGGGGATAAGGGTTGCTGCCGCAACACAGTGGAGACACTGCACGCTGGTTAACAGTCGTTGTCGAATTTAAGGCTTCGACTAATGCAACGCCACCGCCCTGCGAAGCTGAAGCTTGAACGACGTGGCACGCTTAACATGCATTTGTGTGTTTTGGTGCGTCTCTGTTCTCTTGTAAACCTCCGATTCAATGATGAAGATTTGCGCCGGCAGCGCACTAACTTAAGGAGGTGATTTGCCGTGAAACATGACAGTAAAAGCCATAATTCTAGTACTCGTACTGATGAAGGCTCCGACACTATTGGCAGTAGTAGTTCGGATGTTCCTCCTGAATATATGAAGCCGGCAATCATCGAATTTAGGTTGCAAAACTTGCGAAATATATAACTTACGAATACAACTTGCGAAATATAATTTACGAAGTTAAAACGTGAGTTCTAGTTATTTGCGCCTGTAACGTAATCAATGGTGATACGGCTACGCAAGAATTTACACAAGAAAAGTTACGCAGATCTTTACGCAAGAATTTACGAAAATCTAAATAGAAATCCGCATAGAAATCTCAATAGATATCTGCGTAATAAATGAATAGAAATAAAAAATACACGAAGGTGAACCCACTTATTGCCTATTCGAGGACTTTATTATGACCGTATTTACAACTTCGCGCAAAGAAAGCGCAGGTGTGCAAGTCGACGAGAACACTCGTTTCTGGTCGGATATTATTGTGTGCGTTGGCATTATTGCCGTTTTTGGCGTAACTGCCTTCCTTATTCAGCGCATAAATCAGCCGATTGGTCCAAGTGGCATACCATCTAAGGTATCCACGGACTTAATCAATCTGCCTTACTACACTTTGCGCTCAGTATTTCGCATGCTGATCGCATTAGTTGCATCTCTTATATTTACTATTGTTTATGGCTCTCTTGCAGCTCGCAGTCGTAGGCTTGGCAAGGTGCTTATTCCTCTTCTAGATATTTTGCAATCAGTTCCAATTCTTGGCTTCCTTTCGGCAACTGTCACTATTTGGTTGGTAATTTTTCCTGGATCAATGCTTGGTGTTGAAGCCGCTTCGATTTTTGCTATTTTTACGAGTCAAGCATGGAATATGACTTTTTCGTTCCACCGTTCGCTGCTCAGCGAGCCAAAGGAACTGGATGAGGCAGTTCGTAGTTTGCAACTCACGCATTGGCAACGTTTCTGGGTGCTAGACATGCCTAACGCAATGATTCCGCTGCTTTGGAATTGTATGATGTCTGTTGGAGGCGGATGGTTCTTCCTTACAGCTTCGGAAATGATTTCCGTAAATAATCACACTTATGCTCTTCCTGGCATCGGTAGTTTTGTGGCACAAGCTGCTGCTGAAAATAAGCTTGGTCTTATTTGGTGGGCTATTTTGTCGATGGTGATTGTTGTTTTGGCACTTGACTTCTTCTTGTGGAAACCGCTTACAGCTTGGGCTGAGCGTTTCCGCATTACGCAAAGCGCATCTGATAATGAGCGTCACAGTGCTATTTTGACTCTTATTCGTCACTCTCATGCAGATGAAGTTATTAGTAAACTGTTTTTGCCAATTCGCGAGTGGCTTGAAAAAATAACGCGCCCATTCGGTCGCACAGGCTCCAAGTGGCCTCATAAGGCTGCTCAGCATAAGCTTGGTGATTGGGTATTTAACGTTATTATGATAATTATTGTGGCTGCTGGCGCCGCCCATATGCTTTACTTTGTGTATACAACTGCGGGTTTGCATGAGTTTATTACTGCAGGCATGCTTGGTGGCATCACTTTTATGCGCGTTGCTGCGTTGATTTTAATAAGCTCGCTTATTTGGGTTCCTGTTGGTGTTGTAATCGGCATGAATCCTAAGATTTCGCGTATTATGCAGCCTATAGTGCAAATTCTTGCTAGCTTCCCAGCAAACTTCATCTTCCCGTTTGCTATGGCTTGGTTTATGGCCTGGCATATTGATCTTGGTTGGGGAAGTATTATTTTGATGGCTCTTGGTACGCAATGGTACATTTTGTTCAATGTTATTGCAGGTGCTAGTGCTATTCCTGATGATTTGCGTGAAATGACGCGCAGCTTCCGCTTGGATCGTACTTTGCGATGGAAGACGCTTATTTTGCCGTCTATTTTCGGTTCATGGTGCACTGGCGGTATTACAGCTGCAGGCGGTGCTTGGAATGCTTCGATTGTGTCTGAGATTGTGGAATATGGAAAGAACCACATGGAAACTCAGGGTTTGGGCGCATATATTACTAATGCAACCACTTTAGGAGATTCTGCGCGCACTTTAGTTGGCGTAACTGTTATGAGCTTGATTGTTGTTTTAAGCAACCGATTATTCTGGTCGCCAATGCAACGTATTTCCGAAAAACGTTACGTATTGAATTAGATCGACTAACAAATCGACTAACAAATCGACTAATAAATTTACTAATAAATCGCTTAAAATAACAAAATTTTATGAAAAAGATTGGCAAAATTATGAATACTTTAAAGAGCAATGCAAAAAAAGTGCAATCCTCAATTACAAGCGATATTATCGACGCAAAGCACATCAGTCAAAGCTTCACTTCTGACAGTGGCACTACTCAGCACGTTTTGCACGATATTTCTTTCACTCTTCGCGAAGGTGAAATCGTGGCAATATTGGGACGCTCTGGTGCTGGAAAATCAACTTTCCTACGCACAATGGCTGGTCTTGTGCAGCCAACAGAAGGCACAGTAACGTATCGCGGACGCGAGCTGACAGGTCCAAACCCAGGGGTTGCAATCGTATTTCAAACCTTCGCTCTTATGCCGTGGCTTACAGTACAAGACAATGTGGAACTTGGCTTGCGTGCTAGAGGTGTTAGTAAAGAAAAGCGTACTGAGCTTGCTTTAGCTGCAATTGATGCAATCGGTTTGGATGGCTTTGAAACAGCGTATCCTAAGGAACTTTCCGGCGGTATGCGTCAGCGAGTTGGTATTGCGCGCGCGTTGGTGCTGAGACCAGATGCATTGTTTATGGACGAGCCGTTCTCTGCTCTCGATGTGCTTACTGCTGAAAACTTGCGTCAGGAAGTTCTTAAGTTGTGGTCTAGCGAGGAGCGAGATATTAAGTCTGTGCTTATTGTGACGCACAATATTGAAGAAGCTGTGCAAATGGCTGATCGCGTTGTGGTTCTTGGATCTCATCCAGGTCACTTAATTGCTGATGTGAACGTTGATTTACCTCGTCCTCGAGATAAGCACAGTGCTGAATTTGAAGCGATGGTTGATAATCTGTATGCTATTTTGACTGGTTCTGCTCCAGAAAGCACTGCAGAGCAAGAAGCTTCCGAAGATGCTGATTCTCAAGATCAAGCAAATAATGCAACTAATGAAGATGCTGAAGATAACGAAGCTGCAGCAATTGCAGATATGCTTATTCAGCGCCACCATGACGATGAAGATGAAGATAAGCAAAGTGAGGATGAAGCTGAAGCAGGTGAGACAAAGGCAGAGCCTGTGGCTGTTCGGTTGCTTCCAAACGCTACACCAGGTGGTATGGCTGGTTTGCTTGACGTGATTTCTGAAAACCCAGATGGCATTGATTTGGCTGATTTGGCAGCTGATTTGTCGTTTGAGATTGATGATTTGTTCCCACTTGTCGATGCTGGCACGATGCTTAATTTGCTTACTGCAGAAAACGGTCATATTACTATCACTTCTGAGGGTGAAGAGTGGCATAATGCCGATATTTTGCACAGTAAGCAAGTTTTTGCTCGTCTTGCGATTGAACATGCGCCTCTTGTGCACGCAATTGATCAAGCTTTGAGTAGGAATCGTAACGGAAAGCTTCGTGGCGAGTTGATTTTGGATTTGTTGCGCAGCAAGCACACGGATGCTTTGGCACGTCAGCAGTTTGATATTGCAATTAGCTGGGGTCGTTACGGCGAGTTGTTTGATTATGACGCTGATGATGACGAGTTGACTCGTACAGTTGAAACTGCTCCTCTCGATGGAGTTGTGCGCTGAAATAGTGCGGAATAGTGCGGAATTATGCTCAATAATGTCCATTATTGAGCATAAATTTGATACTTGTATGCTTTCGATAAAGGGATGCCGCATAGTTCTTTTATCTTTTAGGTCTAGTCGCTTCTTATTTAAGATTGCACGGATCGGAAGCCCCCTAAAAAGCGAACTTTTTGGGGAAAGATTTGCGTAGCACATTTGTTGCTAACGCTTACTATGCGTCGATATGCGGCGGCGATGGAGGAATATTATGGTAAATGCTGTAGAAGCATTTGATGCTAAGCATCTTAAGGCTGCTGAAGAAATTCCAGCTTTCCGTCCTGGCGATACCGTTGACGTCAACGTTAAGATTCAGGAAGGCAACAACACTCGTATTCAGACTTTCACCGGCGTTGTGATTGCTCGTAAGGGTGCTGGCGTGCGTGAAACTTTCGTTGTTCGTAAGGTGAGCTTCGGCACTGGTGTTGAGCGTCGTTTCCCACTTCATTCTCCAGCTATCGATTCGATTAAGCTGGTTCGTAGCGGTCGCGTTCGTCGCGCTAAGCTGTACTACTTGCGCGCTTTGCGTGGTAAGGCTGCTCGTATTGCTGAGCGTCGCGATAACTCTGCTAAGTAAAATTAGAACTTATGTGAAGGGTATTTGTTATGACTGATGACACGCAAATTAGCGATACTCATATCGTTTCAGTAGCGGGTCATGGTATAGATCCTTCACCGGTTCCGCCAGAGCCGGAAGGAGATTTACCTTCCGGCTCTCGCATGTTTAAGCGCAAAAATAGAAAAGGTAAGCATTTTGCACATTCTAAGCGTGCTAAAAATGACCGCCTAACTTTGCGCGATGCTATAACATGGTTCGGTATTCCAGTATTAGTAGTGATACTTATTCGTGTGTTCCTATTTGGAGCTTACACAATTCCTTCTGGCTCTATGCTAGATACTATTCATATTGGCGATTATGTTATTACGACTAAGCTAACTCCGCGCTTATTCCCATTAAAGCGTGGAGATATTGTTGTTTTTGAGGATCCTGCACATTGGTTGAGTGGTGAAAATTCTTCCGGTGTTGTTGGCAAGGATTTAATTAAGCGTCTTATTGGTTTGCCTGGGGATACTGTTGAGTGTAAAGGCGCTGGGCAGCCTATTGTTGTAAACGGTGTTCCAATACGAGAATCTTCCTATATTCGTCCTGGTGTTGACCCGAGTGCTTTTCCGTTTAAAGTAAAAGTTAAAGCTGGTCACGTGTTTGTTTTGGGCGATAATCGTTCTAATTCTGCGGATTCACGATATCATCGCAATGATGGCGATGATGGCTTAGTTCCGATTTCCAAAATCGAGGGCGTTGCTGTGTTTAGATCGTGGCCGCTTGATCGAATTGGTCTTTTAGACGAACACCATGATGATTTTAAAGATGTGCCTGATCGTCCTGCAAAATAAAAGTATTAACGCAATGTTGTTAACGCAATGTTATTAACACAATCGTATTAGAGCAATTGTATTAGCAAAACTTATACAAACTAATTTTAATTATGTCAAATAAATCATCCAATATACCGCTTGTTCCATCATTTAAATATGAGCAAGATTTGCTTTGCGAAGGCTATGATTGGGTTATTGGTCTTGATGAAGTAGGAAGAGGCTCTCTTGCAGGTCCTGTGATGGTAGGAGCTGCAGTTATTGGAATTAAGCAAGTAAAAGAAAACTATATGCCTGAAGGCTTAGCTGATTCTAAATTGCTGAGTGAAAAGCGTCGAGGAGAGCTTTATGAACCGTTGCAAAAATGGTGTACTTCTTGGGCTGTTGGATCTTGTACTAATAAAGAAATAGATGAGTGGGGTATTAGTTATACGCTTGGCGTTGCGGCTTTGAAAGCAATCGCAAAAGTCGAGGAAGATATTCAAATAAGTAAAAAAGAAAACACTCGTATTGCAGCAATATTGGATGGACCTTGCGATTATATTGACAAAGTCGCAAATACTTTTGACGCTCCTTACATTCCTGAGCCTGTAAAAGTCCATACTTTAGTAAAAGCAGACAGACAGTGTGCGAGCGTAGCTGCAGCTGCAGTTTTGGCAAAAGTTACTAGGGATAATCTTATGGTATCTCTTGCTAAAAATCCGAAATATGCAGCCTACGATTGGGCAAGTAATAAGGGTTACGGCTCTTTAGCTCATCGCAATGCCATTAAAAAAGTAGGACCTAGCGATTTGCATAGATTGTCTTGGCATTTATAAGCGAGGGGTATATATGGCAGAAAATGAAGCAAAACGCGTGTCAATGATCGATGTTGCGCATGCTGCTGGCGTAAGTCATCAAACTGTTTCTCGCGTTATTAATAATTCTCCTGATGTTTCTGCTAACACGCGAATTAAAGTTCTGCGAGTTATTGAGCAACTTGGGTATTATCCAAGTAATTCAGCGCGCGCATTAGCGACTAAGAGGTCGCGTACTTTAGGGCTTATCGTTGGTGCAGAAAATAGAACATCTCGAAACATCATTGCTCCTATAGAAGCGCAAGCAAAATCTCGTGGTCTTTTTCTTTCTATTAGCATGGTCAACGAAACGTTATGTGAACAAAGTGATATTCAAGATTTATGCGAGAGTTTTGAAGAGCAAAATGTCGACGGATTAATAATTGACGCTCCAACAGACGCAATATTTACGTCACTGTGTCGTACGCGTATTCTTAAGCCGTGCGTATGTGTTACTGCTACTCATGGTGCAATAAGCGCGCATGAAGGCATGAATATGTTGCGTTCTCATAGCAACGTTGAGTATTCAATGATTGGGATTAATCAATCTCGCGCAATGAACGATATTGTGTCACTTATTGCGCATTATGGACATCGAAATGCCATTTATATAGCAGGTCCTTCACAATGGAGAGGTGCTGCAACGCGACTCATTGCATGGCGTTCACTTTCAACTGCTCAAGGTATTCATTCGCATATTGTGCAATGTACTTCGTGGAAGTCTTCTGAAAGTTACGCGCGAATGAATCATATGATTGAGAAATTTGGTATAGATGGCATTGCATTGCCGACTGTTATTGTTGCTTCAAGCGATGAGCAGGCAGTAGGAGTTGTGCGTTCCTTGTATGAGCACGGTTTGAAAATTCCGAGTGATATTAGTGTTGTTGGTTTCGGCGATATTCCGGCAATAAGTGATTTTTTCCCACCTCTTACAACTGTGAGTCTCGATATGCAGCAATTAGGGTCGTTGGCAGTGCGTGAAGCTTTGAGATTAATGAATCATGGGCCTGAACCAGCATTCCCAGATATGTCTCATGGAGTTGGACAAATACCTGCTAGCTTAAAATTGCGTTCTTCTATTGGTGCAGTATTGAGATAATTTTGCGATCGTGAAAAATTGTATGAAAAAATTATTGAGAATAGAATTAAGAATGGTATTTTTAATTATTTTTTTGATTATTTAAATATTGCGTGAAACAGTTGTGAAACAACTTTATTTTCTTAATGCTAATATCTGGCAAAATGGCTTAAAATCAGCATAATTACGCGGCTGTCGGCGTGTTGATGGTGTGTGTGAAGCGTAATCTTAACATCTGTTGGGAGTGTGTGGTTTTTGAATAAATATGGAATAAAGAAAAGGATCAGGAGATGATAAATCGCTGCTTTGCGTTCGTGCCAGGAATTAAGCATCTAGTTGTTTTAAGGTCGGCGTGTCTTGCGATTTCTTATCTTGTAAACATAGCTTTTGTCTACGTTTGCGTTGGGATGTTGTCTCCAGTATTAAGACCTGTTCGTTCTACTGGAACTTCTTTAATGAGTTCTGTTGAATTTACGTCTTACATTATTGTTTTAGCTGCTATTATTTTGCTGAAATATGCAGTTTTTTACTGGTCGTGTACTGTTTGTGCAGAAATTGAGTCGCGAATAGCTATGCGTTTGCGCCCTAAAATGTTGCGCGCAATGTTATCTCTACGCTCTGTAGATATTGAAGATTCTCATGACATTACTTCTTTGCGCGTAAATGAAGATATTTTTGCAATACAAAGTTTTGTTGCTTCTTTAGTTCCACAAATTATTGCATCTATTCCTGTTCCTGTAGTCGTTTCTGCAGCACTATTTACAGTTAACCCTGCTATAGCTGGGATTTGCGCATTAGCTGCGTTGTTTAATGTTGCTTCTCTTATATTCTCGTTGGCACTAAGCCCAGTATCGTGGCGTTGTGTAAGTGCATTATTTGCCTATGTTATTGCTGGACTCGCAATTGTTGCAACTGTTTGGTTATCTTCCGTTAAAGGTGTAGGTCTTGCTGCAGCTCTGTTGACAATGCCTTTGTTAATGTTAAGCGTCCAGCCACTGAGAATTGTTGGTAAGAATATGCATGTAGTTAAACATGCTGTTAATGGTTTGAATCATGTTGAAGCATTGTTGCAAATGGTTACTGATTCTCCTGCTCCAATAGCATTTAGTGACGACGGTTCAACATTATCTTTGCCTGATGGCTCAACCAATATTGCTTTGCGTATGCGATGCAATATTTCGGAAAATAATGCGAATACTAATGAAGCTCAACGTTTATCGATAATTGCAAAATCTGGTGAATTGCAAGTTATTCCAAGTAAATATCATCATGTTATGCGTGAGAAAATACTTTCTGGAACAGGTTTTAATAAATCTGCTGACATATTGCTTTCTTATAGCGACCGTTATGATATTCATGAAGACGACGTTTCTCCATTTGTAGTTTCTGAAGTATTTGACGCAAACGATAGTGCATCTTACTTGTCGTTGAACGATGCAAGTTCTGCAGCTTTAGCAGATATTGTTACTATAGTTAGCGAGCGAAGTCATCTATTTTCCACAACATTGCGAGAAAACTTACTTTTGGCTGCTCCAACAGCTACGACTACTGCGATGTGGGATGCATTGCGAGCTGTGCGAATAGATGGTGTTGTTTATGCCGATTACGACGGTCTAGATATGCCAATAGATAGACTTTTTAATAATCCTGAAGCATCCTATAATTCTGAAGATTTAAAGCGTCGCGTTATTCTTGCTAGAGCAATTTTAAGACACACTAAAGTGTACGTTTTTGATTATTCCCAATGTGATATTAGCAATCATGAGGCTGAAGAAATTGTTAAAATATTGCGTCGCATAGCGCGTTATGCAAATGTAATAGTATTAATGCCAAATGATGATGGCATTAGCTCAACGGACGAAATAGCAACTGTAGAATCGTATCGTCATGTTGCTAATGATAGTTCTAAAAATATTACGCAACTAAATCAATTAAACGAATCTCAAAACTCGCAAAACTCGCATAATGTTGAGCAAGCTCAGCAAGATCCTAATAAAAACAAGCATATTTCTTCTATTGCAAGTATTGCTTATACTTATGAAGTGAGAACAATCTCAAAGTTCAAACGTGCTATTTTTGCTTTTATATCAATGTTTAGTACTGCTCTCAATCTTGTTTCTGCAGTATGTATTCCTGTTGCTATTGTTTCAGCAATGTTTGCTGTTGCAGGACGTCCAATATTTGGTTTTGTAATGCAACAGTGCGTGCTTGTTGCTGTTGCTTGTATGGCAGTTCGTGCATTAACTCTTGTTACAACATTTGCAGGTGTAGATATGCATCACGAACATTGGCATAAAGCTCATATCAGCATGAATGTCGGAATGATATTTGCAGTTGTACCTCTTATGGTTGTTTTGTACTATTTCGATGCGAATTTGTCTTATGTAGCTATTGTTTCGTGCGTGTTTATTATGTTTATTGTTCCTCGATACTTACTTATACGCTCCAAGCATATTGCAAATAAAGTGCGCATTGAACAACATGAAGTTGAGAATGAAGTAAGTGATATTGAGCTTGGTATCGATGAAGTACTTGCATTTAGGCAAGGTGAGCATTGCGTTAATCGAATGGTTACTTCAATGCATAAAGTTTCTCAACAAAGAATGCGTCTG
Source organism: Gardnerella sp. DNF01151 (assembly GCF_049244235.1). Taxonomy (NCBI): domain Bacteria; kingdom Bacillati; phylum Actinomycetota; class Actinomycetes; order Bifidobacteriales; family Bifidobacteriaceae; genus Gardnerella; species Gardnerella sp. DNF01151. Next base: position 435,093 of record NZ_CP058389.1, read on the forward strand.
GCTCGTAAAAGTGGAGGCATGTCGGCACTTGTTCTTGCTATATCGTTAATTAGCATTTCTGTAGCCGCACTAGTGGTTTCTCACACCATTCATCCGGTGCCAGCTAATATTCCAGCATGGAGTACGGTTTATGCTGTTATGGCAATGGTTTTGCTTGTAATTATGATTCAGCAAGTTGTAGATGTTGTTTTACAAAGAATACCGTCTGTTATGAGAGTTAAGAGCAGTAACTAACTTTAATTTAAAAAATATTGAATATGCATAAGTTGAGTTGGGGGACTGAGCATGCGTAATCGTTGTAACAAGAGGCAGTTTCTTGCGCTGTTCTGGATGCTGCTGTTTGCTGTTTTATGTGGGATTGTTATTGGCTTGTTGCTTCCTAAAATAAACAGTAGCGTTGGGAAGATTACAGGAGAATATGAAGCAAGCGGAGAAGCTGCGCAAGCATTGGAAAAATTGCGTATATCTAAGCCTTATCATTACGGGTACGAGCGTCAAGTATTTGGATATCGTACTACTGACGATGACGGTAACGGATGTGACGTTAGGGAAGACGTTTTAGCGCGTGATTTACAAAATGTGAAATACAAGTACGCAGGATCCTGCCAAGTGCGTTTCGGCTTGTTGCATGATCCGTATACTGGCAAAGATATTCACTTCGTGCGTGGGCGAAAAACCAGTGCATTAGTTCAAATAGATCATGTTGTTGCATTACAAAATGCGTGGGAATCTGGAGCGTGGAAATGGAATCGTGCAAAACGATTAAAATTTGGCAACGATATGATGAACCTACTCGCGGTTGAGGGAGCTGCTAATCAAGAAAAAGGTTCCGCGTCCGCAGCTTACTGGCTTCCTTCAAACAAAACCTTCAGGTGCGAATATGTTGCTAGGCAAATAGCTGTTAAGTATAAATATGGTTTAACTGTAACTCGCGAAGAAAAGCAGAGTATGGAAAGCGTATTGCATAACTGTTCTGCACAAAAATTACCAAAGTAAGGATTTCTCAGTTTGGTATTCGTAAAGCGACTTAGTAAGCGTTTAATAAGCGTTTAGTAATGATTATGAGTGTGATCGTGCATTACGTCGTGATGCTCTGCTGAATGAGGAATATGCAACACGCGCATGCGATCAATAGCTCTACGCGCAAGATTGTGAGCAGAACCCGTGCCTTCGCCCTTGACTCCAAAAATAACGATAAGAGCCATAATTCCTGTAATAATAGCACTAATGCGCAAAGTCCATTGAACTCCGAAAATACTAGCAGCAACATCGGCAGCGTGACCTGTGCCAGAATGGTGAAGAGTTGTCAATACTGTCATTGTAACTACTAAAACAGGTGCTCCAATAGCTCCCCAAAGCTGACGCATAGTATTAGTTACAGCCGAACCATCGCCAAGTTCTTCCTTACGCAAACAATTAAGCGACCACGTAGTTATTGGCATAAGCAAGAATCCCATGCCAATTTGGCGAGTAAACTGCCAAATGGAAATCCACCAAATCCATGTATCCATGTCAATAAGACTCATCATTACAGTGCCAAAAAACAGAATAATAGAGCCTGCCATAGCAACTGGGCGCACTCCAAAGCGATCTAGCATACGACCACCAAAATACTGCGAAATAGCCATGCCGAACGCTCCAGGAAGCAGAATTAAGCCGCTCATAGTTGCTGAAAAACCACGATCAGACTGAATATAAAGCGGAATAAGCACCATAATTGAGCTGAAAGCAAAAAATGTAAGGCAAGCGCAAATAGTACCTACCATAAAGTAGCGGTTTTTAAGCACATTAAGACCAAGAAGAGGAGTGTGACCGCGTTTTTGCGCTCGCAACTGCCTTATAACAAACCAAGCAATTCCAAAAGTGCCAATAATCATAGGAGCCCAAGATAATGGGTGTGAAATTCCGCATCCTTCAATATTAGTGAATCCAAACATGAGCCCGCCGAAGCCAATAACCGAAAGGCCAACCGAGAAGAAATCAGCATGCGCGTTAAGATCGTGTTCTCCAAAATTATGCAAGAAAAATACTGCCAAAACGACGGATATTGCTCCGATAATAGTAAGAGAGCAGAAAATAGAACGCCATCCATTAATATCAGTTTGCAAACCGCCAATAGTAGGACCGATTGCTGGAGCAATACTCATAGCCATGCCAACGCTTCCCATTGCCATACCTCTGCGAGTAACAGGGTAGACGGAGAATACGGTAATTTGTAAAACAGGCCACATTACGCCAGTGCCAATAGCTTCAAGAGTTCGACCAACCAGTGCCATCATAAAGTCGTTACTAAGCCATGCAAGTACGGATCCAAAAGTAAAAAGCGACATGGAAGTAATAACAATTTGGCGAGTAGAAAAGCGTCTTGTTAAAAATGCTGTAAGTGGAACCATAATTGCCATAATCAGCTGGAAAATAGAAGTAAGCCACTGACCAGTTGTGACGCTTATACCAAATTCTTGAACTATTGTTGGCAATGCTGCAGTAAGTTGTAATTGTGCGAAATTGCCGATAAATGTAATAAACGTAAGAATAGCGAGAGAAATTAAAGCAGGACGTGTAAGACGATTGTTATTGTATGCTTCTTCGCCTGTTAGTGCATGACTGAGATCTTGGCTTTTATTAGACAGCCATGTTGAGTGCGTCAAAATAAAACATCCTTTTTTGTTCTTAAACATAGTTTTTCTTAAGCGTATTTTTAAGCATAGGTGGCAAAAGTCAATCGACTTAAGTCTATTCTCTTATCTATTACAACAAAAATTGCAAAACTTAATTTACGCAAAACAAAAGTTATTTAAAAATTTATTTTGCGCAAAACAATGATATTTAGACTGATTCTAATCAGTAGCTGTGGTAGGAAAGCCAATGATTGTAAGCGCCTTGAATGGAGCCATAACGACCATTGCAATAATTCCAGAACCAGCGGAGCTGCGTTTGATAGTTAGTTGCCCAATCAGCGCCAGCAGAAGCCATTTTTCCGCCTGGCAAAGCTTGAGGTAAACCGTAGGCCCCAGAAGGATTCATTGCGTTTACGCGCCAACCGGACTCATGAGAAATAATAAATACTGTTGCAGTAAAATCAGCTTCACTATAACCGTTAGAGATAAGCCAGTCGTGAGCCCATTGTTGCATCTCGCCAGCAGGAACAGTCGTACCGATAGAAGCAGCTAAGCCAATTCCGGCAGAAGAGCCGCCAGTTCCAACAAGAATAACCTTATCTTTTGGAGCTTTTTTAACATAAGAAGCAAAAATATTAGAGGAAACTATTTTTCCCTTAGCTCGAGTAACTATTTTTGCTGTTTCCATTACGCCGTTAGCGCCTTCACTTTGCACCTTCTCAGTACCTTTTGGAAGTGCAGCAGTTTCCTTTTTAACGACGTTAAACGCGATTGGGTCGTCGGAATTCTCTAATTTTGCGCCTGCGCGATTAATCGTAATAACAGTTGATTCGCTGACTTTAGTTGTAAGAGATGGAGTAACAACATCGTGTGGCTCAAGAGTGATATCTCCAGCATCAAGAACGGATTTTACATCAGTGAAATCAGTGCCCAAAATAGTACGATGATGACCATTTATAACAACGTTAATATATGAAGTCGCACCATTATGCAACATACTACGGCTAGCACTACGAGAAACTTGCGAAGAATCGGTTGCCGAATAAGAAGTAACCTGAACAGCGTGACCTTTAGACGAAGCGTAAAAATCTCGCGAGGCAAAACCAAGTATCACCAAAGCAACGAAGCCCAAAATAACCGCACTAACTCTAGCCCACTGTCGTAAACTGAGTGAACCAAGCGTAACAGTATGCTTACGGTGACTGGTCATAACCCTCCTTATTTCTGCAATTACTCTATTGATACTTGCAAACGCTCGCAACGTAGACTAATAAAACATGAGAAACATGCGTTAAAGTGTATGTGCAAAACGTATATGCAAAACCTCACGTATTATATCTCATGGCATAGTCTATAAATCAGGATTCAGAATCATTAGATTCGTAAGATTTAGCTTGTTCAACCAAATCTTCCAAATCAGAAGCTAGTAATGCTCCCGCTTGTCTATAAATAACTTCGCCGCGCTTAATAACCATTACTGTTGGAACAGCTTGGATTTGAGCAGCTGCAGCAATCTCGTTGCTTTTGTCAATATCAACTTTTACGAAAGGAATTTCGGGATATTTTTCACTGACCTTCTCAAAAATAGGACCAAAAGATCTGCATGGACCGCACCATGTTGCCCAAAAATCAACAACAACTATTTCATTTGTCGAAGCAATCTTCTCAAAATTTTCTGTAGTAGCATGTATTGCTGCCATATTACCCCCTCAATATTTTGCGTATTTGCTTTATTGTACGTGCCGCCTTGCATAAAGTTGCCGATAGTGCGCTTATCTGTCGTCTTGCGGCACTAGGCTAGGAGTCATGCTTGATATCCAATTTATTCGTGAACATGCCGACGTAGTTAAGGAATCGCAGCGCAAGCGCGGTGAATCCGTTGAGCTCGTCGATGAAGTATTGCGCAGCGATGATTTGCGCCGAACCGCTCTTAAGGCTTTTGAAGAAGCTCGCGCCGAGCAAAAAGCTATTGGTAAGAAGGTTGCAACAGCTAGCGCGGAGGAAAAGGCTGCGCTTATTGCCGAAACTAAAGAATTAGCTTCGAAAGTTGCGGAATACAAAGCTGAATCCGAAAAAGCTACTGCCGACTACACTACGGCAATGTGGAAGCTTTCTAACATCGTTGAAGATGAAGCTCCAGAAGGCGGAGAAGACGACTATGTTGTAGTTAAGAAGGTTGGTACGCCTCGCGATTTTGCAGCTGAAGGTTTTGAGCCAAAGGATCATTTGACTCTTGGAACTGGTGTTGCTGGAATTGATATGCGTCGTGGCGTGAAGGTTGCAGGCTCTCGCTTCTACTTCTTGCGCGGTGCTGTGGCTCGCTTGCAAATCGCAATGCTTACTATGGCTGTTGATCAAGCCGAAGAGCACGGTTTTACGCTTGCGATTACGCCAACGCTTGTTCGCCCAGAAGTAATGCGCGGAACTGGCTTCTTGAATTCTCATGCGGACGAGATTTACCGTTTGCGCGAACCAGATGATCAGTATTTGGTCGGTACTTCCGAGGTTGCTTTGGCTGGCATGCATGAGGATGAGATTCTTGACTTAAGCAATGGTGCTTTGCGTTATTGCGGTTGGTCGAGCTGCTACCGTCGTGAAGCTGGTGCTGCTGGAAAGGATACTTCTGGTATTATTCGTGTGCATCAGTTCGATAAGGTTGAGATGTTCGTTTATTGCAAGCAGGAAGATTCTCGCGCTGAGCATCAAAAGTTGCTCGGTATGGAGCAGGAAATGCTTGCTAAGGTGGAAGTGCCTTACCGCATTATTGATACTGCTGCAGGTGACCTTGGTTCTTCTGCCGCTCGTAAGTTTGATTGTGAAGCTTGGGTTCCAACGCAAGGACGTTACCGTGAGCTTACTTCTACTTCTAACTGCACTGAGTATCAGGCTCGCCGATTGAATGTGCGCGAACGTATGGAAGATGGCGGAACTCGCCCAGTTAGTACGCTTAACGGCACTTTGGCTACTACTCGCTGGCTTGTGGCTATTTTGGAAAATCATCAGCATGAAGATGGTTCGATTGATATTCCAAAGGCAATGCAGGCTTATATGGGTGGCAAGGAAGTGATTGAGCCGACGAAGTGGGAAGCGTGAGTTTACTCGTGCACAAACACGGCGTTTGTTTCAAAAAACCGTTTAATTAGCTACAAAGCCCGGGAAATTGCCTGGGCTTTATTTTTTAGTTGATAAGCTTTTTGAATCTGGGTGTTGTGTGTTGTGTTCTATACGTGATGATATGCTTACCACTTGTGCGTTGAAAGCGGCAATTTGATTGCTTTCGTGCGCAAATGGATGGGTGTCCGAGCGGTCTAAGGAGACGGTCTTGAAAACCGTTGTAGGGAAACCTACCGCGAGTTCGAATCTCGCCTCATCCGCGAATTAACTAAGCCTAAAGCATGTGAAATTGCTTTAGGCTTTTTTAATTCGCTGAGCTTGTTCAGGTTGGAAGCACAGTGTGCTTCCAGCGCAAGCGAGGTCTTTCTGCGTCAATAAAGACGCAGAAAGTGTGGGCTAGTGTGTTTAACGCAGTGTGTCAGGTTTGTGTTGCTGCATTTCGCGCTTGAAGCTTTTTTATTCTGCCGAGCTTTCTCAGGACTGAAAGTGCACTGCACTTTCAGTCCTGAGAAAGCTCGGTCTGTCTTCGTCTCGATTGACGGGAAAGGGCGTGAAGGCAGCAGAAAGTTTGCAGTCGTGTAAAGGAAGGGTCGGTTGCGCACGAAATAACGGCAGAAAGTTTACTGCGGTGTAAAGGAAGGGTCGCGAAATGACTGGATGGAGGCAGAAACTTTACGTGCGTGTAAAGGGAAAGTCGGCTACGCGCGAGAATCCGATTGAAACGTGCGCTCGCTCGATTTTAGCGCGCGGAGTAGTGACGCTCTTGCGATGTGATGTCGTCCAGGAAGAAGCTTGCACCTTCGCGGCAAGACGTGCTGCTTTCGAAATCTTCCGGAGCGTAAGGCGCAACGCTTTCAAACATCTCCTCGTAATCAGCAACGCTTAAATGCACGCGCGAATCAAGCATATCCGCATGCTCGCGCGCAAACAGCGCATCTCTAAATCCTGGCGCAATCGTGCCGCTGAAAAATTCACCAACAGCGCCGGAACCATAAGAAAATAGTCCAATCTTATCGCCGCTTTTAAGTGCAGTAAGATCACTATTTTCGCAAGTAAATTCGTCTAACTCAAGTAAAGACAGCAATCCCAAATACAGGGAACCCGTATAGATGTTGCCTACACGACGGCTGTACTTCGTGCTGGTTTCGTAGCGCGAAAGTAAGCGATTGTGCGACGACTCGCTTAGGTTGCTATTATCGCAAGAATCAGAGCAAGAATTTGCGCAAGAATCCATCGCAGCCTTAAGTGCTTTCAAACCCATTTTCGTATATGGCAAATGGAAGCACAATCCGGCGAAATCGTTGAAATTGCAATCGTTTTGCGCGCAATACTTTTGCCAAACTTCGCAGAAAAATTGTATGTATTGCTCGGTTGAAAACTTGCCGCGAGCAAGAGCGGTGTCTTGGTAAACAGGTCGCCAAAAGTCCTGAATATCCGCGGATTTTACAACGCTGTCGTCGTTAATTTTAAGCACGTGCGGATTCGCGCTCACAAGCATTGCCACAGCCCCAGCGCCTTGCGTAACTTCGCCAGGGGTAGCAAGCCCGTAGCGCGCAATATCGGCTGCAATAACAAGCACTTGCGGATTTTTTTCTGCGTGCGCGCGAACGTAATCGCATGCCATCATCAAAGCTGCCGTTCCGCCGTAGCAAGCCTCTTTTACTTCAATAGAGCGCACCCACGGCGTGAGTTTTAGCAGATTTTGAACGTATAGCGCGCTGGATTTACTTGCGTCGACGCCGCTTTCTGTGCCGACGATGAGCATTTTGAGGCGATTGCTATCGATGTATGGTAGTAGTGGGAGTGCGGCTTGCGCAGCGAGAGTGACGATGTCTTGGTGATTTGGTGGCACGGATTGTTCGCTTTGACCGATTCCGATTGTGAATTTGTTAGGGTCGATTCCGCGGTGTTCCGCCAATTCTTCGAGGTTTAGGTAATAGTGCGGCGTTGCGAAGGAGATGCGGTCAATGCCGACGGTAAGGGGAGTGGTTGCGGAGGTTGTGGTTGTGTTGGCTGTTGCGGTTGCTGATATTTTGATATTTTGTGTGCTCATTTGTCCTAAACCCCTAAATTTTCTTAATTTTTACTTGATTCTCGTAACTTTTGAAGTAATTGCGTAACTTTTTCTGTAGTTCTTTCTGCAGGGCTAAGTTGCAAAATATTATGCGTGATTTCTGCGATTTCCGCACCTTTGGCACCTGCTGCAATTGCCAGGTTTGAAGACTGCAATGCCATGTGACCTGCTTGAATTCCAGGGCCTGCTAGTGCGCGAAGAGCCGCAAGATTTTGCACCAAACCGAGCGCGGCAAGCGTATTTCTAAAGTCGTTTGCGTTTTTGTATTTGCCGATTTTGATCGCGAGTTTTGCCATTGGAAGCGATGAGATTGAGCCGCCGACAATGCCGATCTGTAGCGGAATTTCAATACTGCCGTGGAGTATGGTTTTTCCGTTTAAAGTTTCGGTGTTCCACTTTGACAGTGGTAGGTAGCGACCGGAGCGCGCCGCCCACGCGTGTGCTGCCGATTCTAGCGCTCGCGTATCATTCCCGGACGCGAGCGCGGCTCCTGCGATTCCGTTTAGGATTCCTTTGTTGTGCGTGGCGGCGCGTGCAGGGTCGCTGGCGGCAAGTGCGCTCAATGCCGCGATTCGGCGCGCAAGGCGCTTTCCCTCGCGCTCTCGTTCAGAGTCTTCCAGCCGCCTGGATGCTAGTGCTTCAACCGGTATATGCACTTCTGCTGTGCTGGCAACGCGGCTGGTGTTCGTGAGTATTGCAACTAGCGCCTGCACGCCGAGCCAGCTTTCCAGCTGGGCTTTGACGGCTTCGCCCATAGTGTTCACTGTGTTTGCGCCCATTGCGTCGCATGTGTCTACGTCAATCTCGAGCTTTGCGAAGCCGTGCAAAGCTGAAGCGCGGCATTTTCGCGCGCCGCCACCCCTTTTACTCATTGATGGGTGTGACTCGTTTGCAATGCGCAACAGTTCTGCAACCTTTTCTTTATCTTCAACGATTCTGCTCAAACGCGCCGCCACGCTCCCGTCAGCGTCCTCAAAAGCTATTTGCGCTGTAGTCACGTATTGTGGGGAGCGCGCAATAATTCCGTATCCAACGTCAGTCGCTGCAGCAATTCGCGCCCCATTGCACGCAGCTGCAATCACGGATGGCTCCTCAGTTGCAACCAGCACGTCACGCACTTCGCCGTTCACAATCAGCCCACGCACAACGCCAACCGGCAGCGTATACTTTCCAATTTGATGCTCAATCATATGATTTGCAACGTCTGCAGAAATTGTAGTATCAGAACTTTCCGCAAACTGTTTAAGCAAAAATGCTGCCTCAGCCTCGTTAATTGCGCCCTCATTTTGCAAGGTTTTTATGCGATTTTCCACGCTTAATTCACGAAAAGCGGTCATCGAAATCACCTCATGATTTGTAGACTACGAATGCTTCTGATCGCTTCGCATTCTGACTTAGTTGTTTTGCAGTCTGACTTTATTGTTTTACATTTTGGCTTGATTATTTCGCATTTTAATTTGCATAGAAACGCCGATTCCGCCGCCGACGCACAGCGCAGCAACTCCATTTAACTTATTGCTATCTCGCAAAGCGTATATAAGCGTCGTCAAAATCCTCGCTCCGCTAGCGCCAAGCGGATGTCCGAGTGCAATTGCTCCACCGCGTACGTTGAGTTTTGACTCGTCAATATGAAGTTGCTCCGAAACAGCAATGCTTTGCGCTGCAAACGCTTCGTTTATTTCGAATAAGTCAATGTTGTCAACGTTGCTGCCGGTCGCATTTAGCATGCGTTCCATTACATGTTTTGGAGCGTATCCCATTAAATCTGGGTCGATTCCGCCTTCTGCGAATCCCACAATTTGCGCAAGATATTCAATTCCGTGCGCTTGCGCGTAATCTTTGCTCATAAGCACTAGAGCTGCAGCTCCGTCGTTAATTCCGCTTGCGTTTCCTGCAGTTACAGTCGATTCGTGCTTGCAAACTTCGTTTTCGCCAACTTCGCGCTTGTCAACTTCGCAAGTCGCGTCCGCAGTTTCTTCCGACGCTTTAAAAAGCGTGCGCAATTTCGACAACTGCTCTAAAGACGTATCTTCGCGAGGATGCTCGTCGCGAGTTATAACAGTTCCGTTTGCAAGCGTTACTGGCACAATTTCAGAAGCAAAATCGCCTCTTTTAATAGCGGCAACAGCTTTTTGGTGAGATTTAAGTGCAAAAATATCTTGTGCTTCGCGAGTGATACCAAATTTTGCTGCAACATTTTCTGCAGTAACGCCCATTGCGTCGCCAGTAAAAGCGTCGTTTAAGCCGTCTCGTTGCAAACCGTCAATAAGCGCAAAATTCCCGTATTTGTGTCCGCTAAATCGCGAATTAGTTGCGTAAAACGGTACGTTGCTCATGCTTTCAGTGCCGCCTGCAACAACAACTTGCGCATCTCCCATAACGATTGCGGATTGTGCTAAGCGCACTGCTTTTAAGCCGGATCCGCATACTTCGTTAATTGTCATTGCGCAGCTAGAAGTATCTAATCCTGCTTTTAACGCAATTTGGCGAGCAACGTTTTGTCCGCTGCTTGCTTGTAATACGTTTCCAAAAATAGCTTGATCCACGTCGTGTGAGCTAATTCTAGCGCGTTCTATTGCTGCTTTTGCTGCGATTGTTCCTAAATCAACTGAGGAAAGCGAAGATAAGCTGCCGCCGAATTTGCCAATAGGCGTACGTACAGCGCTTGCAATCACCACTTCAGTCATATGTTTAGCCACCTAATCAATTGTTTGTTGCAATACGTGTTGAAGTATACCAACCGGACTACTTTATCGTATTTTTCGACAAAATTACCATTTGCGAAAAATTTTTCTCGTTTCCTTCACAATTAAGCGTGCTTCAATGAGTTTGCGCTTCCGAATCCGGCATAAACTTCACAGCCGCGTAAATTAAGAGTCGTATTTCTCCCAAACCTTCTGAAGCTTTGCAGTAATGCTCTGCAAACGTTGATTTACTACTGTCCAAAGAACGCTAACATCCGTGCTACTGCACACGTCACACCGGGCACAAATACCACACACCCCACCGCAGCTTAATTTCGTGACTTTAGTTGCACGAATACCAGTGTGGTAGAGATTTGAGATTTTTCGCACTGAGCGAAGGACGCTCGCGCAGCGCTTTGACCGAGCTTGAAATCATTGGGATTTCAAGCTCGGTCAAAGCGTGATTTGGCTCAATTGTGAAGCACGGTGTGCTTCACATGCCAAATCAGCCTCACGGCTACCAATAGCCGTGAGGAATAAGCTCGCTACGAAACTCGCGTTGGAAGTCCACTGGACTTCCAACTTTAGCGAGTTTCCGCTCCGAGTTACTTTCGCGCGCTACGCTCTAAGCGCGAAAGCAGGTCGGAGCGCTACTTACGGAACGAAATCGAGCCGTCAACAGGATCCATCGCGTCAACAATCGCCAGCGAATCCAAGTCATATCCGGCTTCACGAAGCGCATCTCCACCACCTTGGAAGCCCTTTTCGATAGCGATTCCAATGCCGGCAACGCTAGCTCCAGCATGATTGCAAATGTCGATTAATCCTTGCAAAGCTTTGCCGTTCGCCAAAAAATCATCCAAAATAAGCACGCGATCTTCCGCACTTAAATACTTACGTGACACAATCACCGGAAACTCGCGCTGCTTTGTAAAAGAAAATACCGTAGATACGTATTGGTCGCCATCGAGATTAATCGACTGAGCTTTCTTTGCAAAAACCACAGGAACTCCACCAAAATGGCGTGCTGCAACACATGCAATTCCAATACCAGAAGCTTCAATCGTAAGAATCTTAGTAATATTTGCGTCGCGGAAATGCTCAGCCCAAGCGGCTCCCATATGATCAAATAAATTCACATCGCACTGGTGGTTCAAAAAAGCGTCTACTTTTAATACATTGCCTGGTTTTACGATACCATCTTGGAGAATGCGTTCTTCCAGTTCTTGCACGATGCGCCCCTTCTTACGAACAATTACATTGCAGTACGCTCAAGCATACCCAAGTTCGTGACACAATACGAGTAAAAACGACTGCAGCATGTGGTAAACCTGATTAAATACGTGCGCAATTAAAACGTGGGGGCGTTTTATTGCTGAAGCTAAAACGTAGGTAATTGGCAGCATTAATGGAGTACAAGTATGAGCGTAAGTATGGGCGCAAGTATGAATGCAAATATGAGTGCAAAGGATAGTGATTACGGATATGTAAGTGATTTGTTGGGGAATCCAGTTGATTCGTTCGATTCTGACGATCGTTTTTACGAGAATGTTGCGGATGTGAATGATTATGCCAACTACAGTTACGACGAGTATGCTGACGCTTACGCTAAAGAGCCTGATTTTACGCAGCAAGAATATGCGTCTGATCAAGAATCAGTGCCTCCTCAAGAAGAAGTGCCTTCCCAACAAGAAGCTCTTGCCCAACAAGAACTGCTTCCTCAAGAATCTCAAGAATATTCCCAAAATTTCGCACATTCTAGAGTTGCAGTTGACGCGCAAAAACTACTCGACGGCTTAAATCCGCAACAATCTCAAGCAGTCCAGTACGACGGACCGGCACTGCTTATTGGAGCAGGAGCTGGAAGCGGCAAAACGCGAGTTCTTACGCGAAGAATAGCTTGGATATTAAGCCAAAAAGGTGCCTGGCCAAGCCAAATTCTTGCCATCACTTTTACAAACAAAGCAGCTGCCGAAATGCGTGAACGTTTAAGCAAACTTATTGGTAGCGAAGCAAATACTATGTGGGTTTCGACGTTCCACTCTGCATGTGTGAAAATACTTCGCAGATCAGGACAGTATATTGGCTTAAAATCAGGCTTTTCTATTTACGATACTTCCGATTGCGAGCGATTAGTAAAAATTATTGCAACAGAGCTTAACGTTGATATTAAGCGTTTTACGCCACGCAGCATTTTGGGCAAGATTTCGGATTGCAAAAATAGTTTAATCACTTGGCGTGAGCAACTAGACATGTATGCTAACGATTACAAGCCTGGTGTTGCAGGTCAACAAATTGCGCACGCTGGCAATTCTGAAGCTGTTTACGCAACTATTTATGCGGAATATCAGCATCGTTTATCTCAAGCAAATGCGGTTGATTTTGACGATTTAATTATGCGAACTGTGCAACTCATGCGCGAAGTACCAGAAGCTGCGCAATATTACCGCCATAAGTTCCGCTATATTCTTGTAGATGAGTATCAGGATACGAATCACGCTCAATACGAGCTTATTCGCGAGCTTGCTGGAGTGGATGTAAAGCAAAATAGTGCAAATCCATCTCAGCAAAATAACACTCCTGCATCAATCACAGTTGTAGGCGACTCCGACCAGTCGATTTACGCTTTCCGCGGAGCAGATATTCGCAATATTCAAGACTTTGAAAAAGATTTCCCAAACGCTACAACTATTATGCTTGAGCAAAATTATCGCTCTACGCAAACTATTTTGGATGCTGCAAATGCAGTTATTTCGCATAATCAAGGACGAAAGCCTAAAAAATTGTGGACGGCATTAGGTAAGGGCACTCCAATTACTGGTTATGCAGCAGACAGTGCTCAACAGGAAGCAGCTTGGGTTGCGCAAGAAATAGCGCGATTAGCAGGTGAAGAGGGCGTTGCTTATTCGGATATGGCGATTATGTATCGCGCTAATGCACAGTCTCGTTCGCTGGAAGATGCGCTCGTTAAAGCAGGTCTTCCGTATCAACTTGTTGGCGGCACGAAGTTTTACGAGCGTCGCGAAGTAAAAGATGCGCTCGCATACTTGCAATCTATGGCAAACCCAGATGACGATGTGAATATGCGCCGAATTTTGAATGTGCCTAAGCGTGGGCTTGGAGCGCGTGCGGAGGCTTTGCTAACGCTTTACGCTCAAACACAAGGAGTTAGCTTCTGGCAAGCTTTGGAGCATTTGGAGTCAATCGAAGGCATGCCAACTCGCACTGCAACCAAGCTTAAAGAGTTCCGCGAGCTTATGCACAATTTAATTACTTGCATGCAAAACGATGACTCGAAACCTTCTAAAGTTATTGACAGCATACTGAACGACAGTGGTTTGCTGGAGGATTTGCAACGTTCTGAAGATCCTCAAGATGCCGCTCGCGTGGATAATTTGTCGCAATTGCAGTCGGTTGCAGCTGAGTATGAGCAGAATACGCCGGATGCTAGTGTTGCTGGATTCCTTGAAACGACGGCGCTTGTGGCTGATTCGGATCAATTGCCGGATGAAAATGAGGACACTGGTAAAGTTACGTTGATGACGCTTCACACGGCTAAGGGCTTGGAGTATCCGGTTGTGTTCCTAACTGGCATGGAGCAGGGAACTTTTCCGCATTCTCGCGCTTTGGAAGACGATGGCGAGCTTTGCGAGGAGCGTCGTCTTGCTTATGTTGGTATTACTCGAGCTAAGCAGCGTTTGTATGTTACTCGTGCTGCTGTTCGTGCGCAATGGGGGCAGGCTCAAGATATGCTTCCAAGCCAGTTTTTGGATGAGATTCCAGATAATTTGATTGATTGGAAGCGCAGAGAGTCTGATGTTGAGCGTTGGGGCGCTTCGTCTAGGCGTGGCGATGATTTCGATAGCGATTTTGATAGTGATTTTGGCGGCTGGGATGACGATTATAGCGATGCGTTTAGTGAAAAAACAACTTATGGTGGAAGCATTTACGGTTCTGAAAAATCGCATGGCTCTAAGTCTTACGGAAGAAATAAATCGTATGGCTCGAGTTCTTACAGCTCCTCTTACGAAAAGTCTTATAGCAAGTCTTACGGCTCGTCTTACGGTTCTTCTTACGGATCTTCTTATTCTAAATCGAATTGGTCTAAGTCAAGTGCAGTAAAAACGCGCAAAGTTACCGCAAAAACTGCGGCTTCAACAAGCGCAACAAAAGTTGGTTCAACTTCCGCAGTTATGAATAAAGACAATCATCTAAATATTCAAGACTTCCAAGTTGGCGACAAAATTACTCACGATACTTACGGCTTAGGAACCGTGCTAGCAACGCAAGATAAGGGCAGAAACTCAATTATTACAGTCGATTTCGGCTCCGATGGAGTAAAGCGACTAATGCTTAGAGTTGCACCAATCGAGAAATTATAAAATCTTCTATTTATGCACTTTAATGTAAGATAAATTTTTAACAAGGACGTGGCATTCGCGGGTGTGGGTGCCGGGAAGCGTGTTGCATTAACGAAAATGTGACACTAAAAAATAAAAACATACATTTAATGAGGTATAAATTATGAAAAACAAATTATTCGCATCAATTCCTGCAATTATTTTCGGCTTGCTTATTGCCATTGCACCATTGACGTTTGCAAAGCCATGCTCAACCGGAGGCATGCACAAAATGCATATGATGATGCAACCTATGGCATGCTACTACACAGGTCGTGCAGCTGTTGGAATTGGCTTAGTTATTGCAGTACTTGGAATTATTGCGCTATTTGTTAAAGAAAATGTTCGCATTGGTTTAAATATTGCTGTAGTTGTGAATGCTTTGCTTATGCTTGCTGTTACAACATTCCTTATTGGCGTGTGCAAGAGCCCAATGATGCATTGTGCATCCGTTATGCGCCCAACGTTGATTGTTCTGTCTGTGCTCGCATTGGTGTTCGCGGCTGCTTCCGTGTATTTGGATAATAAAGAAGATTAATAGTTCAAATAGTTCGAAAAGCTTAATAAAGCAAAATTATGCGCACTATTACGCTAAAGCGATTGCCGCTGGAAAATCTTAGACGCAAGCCATTGCGCACTGCTGCACTTATTGTTGTATCTGCGTGCTTGTCTGCAATATTTTTCGGCGGCTCGCTGATTTCTATGAATCTTGAACGCGGTTTGAACAGTATGCGAGAACGCATGGGAGCTGATATTATGGTTATCCCTCAAGGTACGCACACTAAAGCAGAAGCGTTGCTTACAAACAGTGGTTCAAGCACTTTTTATTTCACTAACGATATTGAGAATTTAGTAAGACGCTCTCCGGGTGTGCAAAAGGCGAGTGTACAAACGTATATTTCTTCGCTTTCTGCAGGATGTTGCGCTGAAAAATTGCAAATTATTGGTTTTGATCCCGATTCTGATTTTGTTATAGGTCCTTGGATTTATTCTCAACATAAGCAGAAGTTACAAAAAGGCGAGATGATTGCTGGCGCAAATGTAATCGTGTCTTATATGAATACTGTTCGTCTTTTTGGACACCAATGGCCTGTAGCTGCGCAGCTTGCAAAAACCGGCACAAGCATTGATAATTCAGTGTTTGTGCGACGCGAAAGTGTGCCGCAAGTAGTTGAGTATTCAACGAAAGTAGGGCATACCGCTATTCCAAAGGAATATGCTAAAAAAGCAGTTTCTGCAGTTCTCGTAAAAGTACAAAAAGGTTACAGCGCGCAAGAAGTTGCAAAAAATATTCGCAAAACAACTGGTCTTTCAAGCATTGGCATAGTTTTTCCGGGCGGAATTACAGCAACTACGCAAGCTAATCTTGGTGTTTTTACTCGCACGTTGACTTTTATAATTGCTGCGTGCTGGCTAGTTGGATTGCTAGTTTTAGTTGCAGTGTTTTCAACATCTGTAAACGAACGCAAAAAAGAGTTTGCTTCTCTTCGCATACTTGGCACAACAAGAAATATGCTTTTAGGCGTTGTCGTTAGGGAATCTGCGATACTTGGCTTAGTTGGTGGAGTATTGGGGGTTGCGTCTGCAAGTCTTATATTGTTCCCTTACAGTTCTCTTATTTCTGAACAGTTGCAGCTTCCGTATTTGGAAGTGACTGCGCTACCAGTAGCAGTGCTTATGTTAGCGTCTGTGCTACTTGCGCTTGTTGCAGTTGTTGTAGCTTCAGCGCTTACCACATTGCGTATTGCTATGCGCGAAACGTATTTGACACTTAGGTCAGGTGAGTAAGTATGGAAGATAAGAGTCAAAAACTGCCAAGTAATGAGTTTGATATTTTACCTGTTGTTGAGCTTACTCGTGTAACTCGCGAATTTATGCGCAGAAAACACAAATTTTTTGCAGTAAATAACGTGAGTTTTGCGCTAAATAGCGGCGATTTTGTGGCAATCGTTGGAAAGTCAGGTAACGGAAAATCTACTTTACTAAATTTGATTGCTGGGTTATTGAAGCCAACGCATGGAAGTGTAAAAGTTTGCGGCGAAGAGATTTCTGAACGCACTTTTAGTGATGCAAAAATGTCTCGTTTGCGCGCATGTGATATAGGTTTTGTGACGCAATCGCAGACGCTTTTACAAAATCTTACTGTGCATGACAACATACTTTTACCTGTGCAAATTGCAGCTAGTGCTTGTGAAGTAAGTAAGTCTGGAATAAGTAAGGCTGAAGTAAGTAAGTCTGAAGTAAGCGAAGATTTAAACGAGACTCGCGCGTTAGAACTTTGCAAGCAATTGCATATTGAAGATTTACTGTGGTGCTACCCAAATGAGCTTTCGGGTGGTGAAATGCGTCGCGTAATGATTGTGCGCGCGCTAATAAACAATCCAAAGCTTCTTATTCTTGACGAGCCTACTGGCGATTTGGATGTAGAGCATACTCGCATAGTTGTGAAAATGTTGCGCGAGGCTGCAAAAAATGGTGTGGCAGTGCTCATGGTAACTCACGATGTTGAGGCTGCTCGCTGTGCGGATCGCACATACACAATGGATTGCGGATTGACTTGCCGGAGCGCTTGAAGCGTAGCGCGCGAAGGCACTTCAATCCGGAAACTCGCTAAAGTTGGAAGTCCAGTGGACTTCCAACGCGAGTTTCGCAAGCGAGCGCGTTACTCGCGCGAGCGTTTTGGCTGGTTTGTGGAACATTTGCCGGGGAACTTACAACGTGAGTTTCGCGCTCAGTACGAAAAATATCAACAATTATTCTTACGGGTGTGTAGAATCAGAAACGATGCCTATTTTGTGTAAGCATCATCTGGAGCCTTAGCCCATCAGTGGGTCGGCGCGCGGTAGTTATGGCGTTATTTCAACGTTTTAATACTTGCGCGTTCGTGTGTTAGCACGAAGAAGCACTGGAGAGGCCGGCTCAGCGTGAATAATTTTTAAGCGATTTTGCGATCGATTAAAAACTTGGTTCACGTTCCGTTCAGATAACGACAGAATTAAAGGATTAGCTATGACTAATATTCAGCGTTCTCGCCGTCAGGTGCGTCTTTCTCGCGCCCTCGGCATCGCTTTAACCCCAAAGGCTCAGCGTATCTTCGAGAAGCGTCCATATGCTCCAGGTGAGCACGGTCGCACTCGTCGTCGCACCGAGTCCGATTACGCAGTACGTCTTCGCGAGAAGCAGCGTCTTCGCGCTCAGTATGGCATCTCCGAGAAGCAGCTTCGTGCTGCTTACGAGAAGGGTACGCACACTGCAGGCCAGACCGGTGACGCAATGCTCACCGATTTGGAAACTCGTCTTGATGCTTTGGTTTTGCGTGCAGGCTTTGCTCGCACCACTGCCCAGGCTCGTCAGTTTGTTGTACATCGTCATATTTTGGTTGATGGCAATCTTGTCGATCGCCCATCTTACCGTGTGAAGCCAGGTCAGACCATTCAGGTTCGTGCCAAGAGCCAGACCATGGTTCCATTCCAGATGGCTGCAGAAGGCGTTCATCGCGACGTTTTGCCAGCAGTTCCTGGTTACCTCGATGTGAATCTTGCCTCTTTGAAGGCTACTTTGACTCGTAAGCCGGAAGTCGATCAGATTCCAGTTGAAGTCAACATTCAGTACGTCGTCGAATACTACGCTCGTTAATTCGCCGATTTAATTCTTAAGGACATACCGCTTGACCCCTGTTGCGCATTCGCGTGGCAGGGGTCAATGCGTTTTTGTCGATTTCATCGGTTGGTTTGGTGTTTTCGACAGTTTCGTTGCGAATTTTGTTTATTTCACCAAATGATTTGGTGTTTTCGACAGTTATGTACCGCTTAGTGCAATAATGGAGCTATGTTGCTGCATCTTTATTTAGTGCGTCACGGACAGACGCTATTTAATCGCTATAATCGACTGCAAGGCTGGTCAAATTCTCCACTTACTGAAAAAGGTTTGAAAGATGCGGACACGGCCGCAAAAAAGCTAGAAAATATTGCTTTTGCTGCAGCTTACTGCTCGGATACTACGCGTGCGCAAATCACAGCACAACGTATTCTCGACGCAAATGAAGCTGCCGGTAACGCGCGCCCAAAGCTTGTAAGCGATATGCATTTTCGTGAGCAATGCTACGGCTATTTTGAAGGTCAAGATATGCAAATGGCTTGGTGGGCTGCAGGAGCACCTCACGGAGCGCACACTTATAACGAAATCGTTGAAAAATTTGGGCTTGCAGCCACTCGTGACATGCTTAAAGAAGCGGATCCTTTCCACGATGCCGAGTCAGATATCGAATATTGGACTCGCGTAGAAGAAGGTTTTGCGTTAATCGCTTCAAATTCTTTGCTTAACGATGGAGATAATGTTTTGCAAATTTCGCATGGCAACACTTTGCTAAGTCTTATGCACCGTTTTGCGCCTGCAGGCTACGATTTAAGCGAGCGCCCGGCAAACGGAAGCGTAACTAGGCTCGATTTTGACACTACTAAACCTATTGATAACGCTATTACTATTCAAGGCTACAATGAGTAGCTTTTTGCTACAGCTTTCTTAACGTATGCGTCGTTACCGTTCGTTAGTCTTAAGTCATTGCGAATGGTTTTAACTGTAGTCTGATTTGCTGTTGTATTAGCTTTCAGCGCGGTGAAGTCTTAAGCAAAAATGGTACAGAAAGAGGTTACGATGAGCGTTGGAGACATAGCTGCTCTTATTGCCGCGATTGCGTTTACTGTGCTTTCGGGTTT
This sequence comes from Gardnerella sp. DNF01151, assembly GCF_049244235.1. NCBI lineage: Bacteria > Bacillati > Actinomycetota > Actinomycetes > Bifidobacteriales > Bifidobacteriaceae > Gardnerella > Gardnerella sp. DNF01151. The sequence continues at coordinate 454,698 of NZ_CP058389.1, forward strand.
TTTGATTTATCCGCTAATTAGATTGGGCAAGTTGTTCGATCAGATTGCGAAAACTGTCAAAGAGTCGGGTGAGCATGCGATGCCTGCAATTGACGAGTCTGTGACGACGATTAAGCAAGTTAATAAGACTCTTGACGATGTAAACGCTGTTTCAGGAGCTACGCGCACAACTGTTACGAATATTGGTGCTCTTACTGATTTGTATGGTGCTTTCCTTGGAAAACCGCTCGTAAAAATTGCAGCTGCCGGTTACGCTCTAAAAGATACTGTTTCTTCTTTCTTCAATAAGCCGACTGTGCCAACAGACAAGAATAGTGCCAATAGTAACGCTTCAAAAGAATCCTCTGATAAGAATGCAACTAAGAATGCAAGCAGGGGAGAGTAATGTTCAAGCGTTTATTTTGGATGTTTATTGGCATTGTAATTGGTGTTCTTACAGTTACGAAGGCTCGTGCATATGTTAAAGCAAAAATGCCGTCTTCTGCTAGTCGTTTTATTTTTGATGAGGAACCGAAAAATATCACATTGCGCACAGTAATGGGATTGTTTAAAGATTTCAATACTAGCCGTAAAGAGCATGAAGCTGAGCTTAATTCTCGTTATGCTAATCGTAGAAATAGGGAATTTTAAATAAAAAACAAGTTTTTCATAATTTCGTTACTTTGCTAAGTTTAGTTAAGTTAAGTATTGAAGTACTATATTGAATGTTTGCATGATTGCGTCGTGCGTCATGCGGCACGATTTCGTGTGGGCGTTGCATGTGGCTTTTGTTTGTGACGGTTATTTGTGACGGTTTGCGTGGGTCTTGCTAAAAATTACACAAGGAGTTCGTACGTATGCGCACAGCAGAAATTGCAAAGCGTTATCTTGACTATTTTGCTAAGAATGGTCATATGGTTGTTCCTTCGGCTTCTCTTATTTCGCCGAACCCAACTACGTTATTTACTATCGCAGGCATGGTGCCGTTTATTCCTTACTTGCTCGGAGAGCAGACGCCTCCTTCGCGTCGTATGGCTTCGAATCAGAAGTGCGTTCGCACTCTAGATATTGACGAAGTTGGTAAGACTACTCGTCACGGCACTTTCTTCCAGATGGTTGGTAACTTCTCGTTTGGCGATTATTTTAAAGAGGAAGCTATTCACTACGCTTGGGAGCTTTTGACAACTCCTCAAGATAAGGGCGGCTACGGTTTTGACCCTGAAAAGCTTTGGGTTACTACTTATACTGACGACGATGAAGCCCGCGCAATTTGGAAGAACGAAGGCTTCGACCCAGAGCATATGCAAGTTTTCGGTATGGAAGATAACTTCTGGACTACCGGCGGTCCTGGTCCTGGCGGTCCATGCTCCGAAATCTACGTGGATCGCGGTCCTAAGTATGGTCGCGATGGAGGTCCGGCTGCTGACGAATCTCGTTTTATTGAGATTTGGGATTTGGTTTTTGAAAACTACCAGGTAGATAACGTCAAATCTAAGACTGATTTGCATATTGCTGGCGAACTCGATCAAAAGAATATTGATACTGGCGCTGGTTTGGAGCGTTTGGCTTACCTTATGCAAGGTAAGGAAAATATTTACGAAACTGACGAAGTTTACCCAGTTATTGAAGCTGCAGAAAAGCTTAGTGGCGTAAAGTACGGCGATAATAATGATGCTGACGTGCGTTTCCGCGTTGTAGCAGATCACGTGCGTTCCGCTTTGATGATTATGAGCGATGGCGTGCGCCCAAGTAATGTTGGCCGCGGCTATGTGCTTCGTCGTCTTCTTCGCAGAACTGTTCGCGCAATGCGTATGCTTGGTGTGCAAGATCCAGTTTTGCCAACGCTTTTCCCAGTTTCTAAAGCTGCTATGGAACCAAGCTATCCAGAGCTTAATGATACTTTCCATGAGGTTAGCGAAGCTGCTTACGGTGAGGAAGACGCGTTCCGTCGCACTCTTGAAAAGGGCACGACTATTCTCGATTTGGCTGTTGAAAAAGCTAAGAAAGAGCACAAGGATGACCCTATGGTTGGCGGCTCCGACGCGTTTACTTTGCACGATACTTACGGCTTCCCAATCGAGTTGACTTTGGAGATGGCAGCTGAGCAGGGTGTTAAAGTGGACGAAGCTAAGTTCCGCGAGCTTATGAGCGAGCAGAAAGGTCGCGCTCGCGCTGACGCTTTGAAGAAGCGTCACAATGTGGACGTTAGCGTTTACGACGATATTAAGAAGTCGCTCGAAAAGCCAATCGACTTCCTCGGTTACACTGACTTCTCCAGCCGTTCTAACGTTTTGGCAATTGTTGAAGCAGGTAAAGGCTCTGTTAAAAGCGTTACTGCTCCTGCAAACGTTGAGATTATTCTCGACCGCACGCCATTCTACGCTGAGCGCGGCGGCCAGATTGCTGACCAGGGCGAGATTATTTCCGATGACGGCGCGATTTTGGAAGTTGACGATGTTCAGCGACCAATCAAGGATTTGATTGTTCACAGCTGCCGACTTACCGAAGGAACTCTTAGCGTTGGTGCTCCTGTAAACACCAATATTGACCAGGTTCGTAGAGCTGCTTTGGCTCGAAGCCACACTGCTACGCATACCCTTCACAAGGCTTTGCGAGAAGAGCTTGGTCCACAGGCAACTCAGCGCGGTTCCGTGGTTGATCCAGACCGCTTGCGCTTCGACTTCCAGTGGCCAAAGGCTGTTGATAAGGATGCGCTTTCTCGCGTTGAAGCTCGCGTAAACGAGCGTATTCGCGACGATTTGCAGGTTGTTCCTAAGGAAATGCCAATCGACGACGCTTTTAAGCTTGGAGCAATGCACTTGTTCGGCGAAAAGTACGGCGATGTTGTGCGCGTTGTTGAAATCGGCGACGGTTGGAGCCGCGAGCTTTGCGGTGGCACTCACGCTAAGAGCACCGGAAAGATTGGTATGGTTACAATCCTTTCCGAGTCTTCTATTGGCTCTGGTGTGCGCAGAATCGACGCTCTTTGCGGCGAGGCAGCGTACGAGTATGGCGCCCGCGAGCACACTTTGGTTGCGCAATTAGCAGACATGGTTAATGCTCGCCCAGACGAGTTGGTTGAACGTTTGGAATCTTTGCTTAACAAGATGAAGGATTCTGATCGTAAGCTTGCTTCTGTTTACGAAGCTCAATTAAATGAAGCTGTACCAACATTAGTTGATGAAGTAAAGAATAGTAACGAAAAAGTTAAGTTGGCTCTTAAGAATGTTGGCAACTTTGGCTCATTCGATGCTTTGCGCAAGACAGTCCTAGATATTCGTGCTCGTTTAGGTGAAGATGCTCCAGTGGTTGTTGCACTTGCTGGTGTTAATGAAGACGATCGACCAATGATTGCAGTAGCTACAAACGAAGCTGCTCGCGGTCTTGGTGCTAAGGCTGGCGACTTGGTTCGTACTGCTTCCAAGGTGCTTGGTGGCGGCGGTGGCGGCAAGCCAGACTTCGCTCAGGGCGGTGGTACAGATGCTTCTAAGCTTGATGAAGCTCTCGAAGCTGCGAAATCAGAAGTAGCTAAGCTCGCCTAGTGCGTGTTTTACAGCTTAAAAATTTACGAATCTATACCAAAAGCAACACGAAATATGGTGTGGTTAGGTATTGATTTAGGTGACGCAAGGGTCGGACTTGCACTTTCCGACCCTGGTCTCACCTTTGCACATCCTATTGGTAATGTGCAAGTGTTTGGAGATTCCTTCCATGCTATAGATGAAGTGCTTGAAGTTATTGAAGATAACAATGTAGAAAAAGTTGTTATAGGCTTGCCTTTGCAACTTGATGGCACTGAAGGAAAATCTGCTAAAAAAGCTCTGCGCTGGGGAAGAATCTAATAAAACGCATGCAAATATTGCATGACGAAAAAGATTGGGCGTTGGATTATATGCCAGAAGTAGTTTGGAAAGATGAGCGTTTGACAACAGTAAGTGCTCATCGTCAGCTTTTGCAAGCGGATCTTTCTACTAAAAAGCATCGTCCAATGGTAGATCAGCAGTCGGCAGTGTTGATTTTGCAGTCTGCGCTTGACGCAAATAATGCAGAGTAGTTTTGAAAATCGAATAAAAGCAGAAATAGCGAAGAGGAGAATAGCGTGTCTGACAATTTTGATGAATTTTTTGACAAACATGCAAAGTGGACTGAGCATGATGGCGAGCCGTCGTCAGAATCATCTAATTCTTCTAAATACAAGTCTTCGACTGTTAGCTCCAGAAAACGTGCTAAAGCTCGTCTTGAAGCAAAAAAACGCAGGCGTAGAGCAAAAGTCGTTTTATCTATTCTGCTCGTATTCGTATTAGCTGTTGTTGGATATTTTGGATACAGTGCGGTTCGCGCGTGGAAATTATCTCAAAATAGCGAGTCTGTTGCAGATTGGCCAGGCCCAGGCTTTGGAACGGTTGAGTTTACTATTGACACCGGCGAGGGTGCTATTAGCGTTGCCAACAAATTAGTTAAGGCAAATGTTGTTAAATCTCAATCAGCTTTTACTTCAGCTGTTTCTGCAAATAATAAAATTTTGTATCCTGGCGTTTACTCACTGAAAAAACATATGGCTGCTATTGATGTAGTTGATATTCTTTCAGATCAAACAAAAGCAGGCGGATTCCTTGAAGTTCGTGCAGGGGATCACGCAGCAGACGTTTTGCAAAAAGCTTCAACATTATCTGGAATAAGTTTAGATAAATTCAAGGCTGCGTTAGCTGATGGTGCTGCAGGAATTCTGCCTGCTGAAGCAAACGGTAGTGTTGAAGGCTGGCTAGAGCCTGGAGCTTATAACGTAAAAGCTATGAAAAGTGCGGATGCTATTCTTTCCGCAATGGTAAAAAAGCGTATTGAAAAACTTGATTCTCTTGGAATTCCTAAAGGTAAAGATAGAGAAAAAGCCTTAATTATGGCATCTATTGCCGAAGCTGAAGTGAATAATCGCGAATATTATGGCAAAGTTATTCGCGTAATACTGAACCGTTTGGCAAAAGATATGTCGTTAGGAATGGATTCTACTGTTGGTTACGGCGCGGGAGTAAAACCTATTAAACTCACGCAAGCAATGCTTGACGATGCAAATAATCCATATAATACACGTATTCATAAGGGTTTGACTCCTACGCCTATTGGCATTGCTGGAGACAACGCTCTTCTTGCCACTATTAAGCCTCAAGACGGTCCGTGGCTTTACTTCGTCACCACGAATTTGAAAACTGGCGAAACGAAGTTTGCGGATAACAAAGACGACTTTTTGAAGTTCCGCGACGAGTACAAGCGCAACAATCCTGAAGGCAACTAAACTAAAGCTTGTTTTTGTTTTCCTTGATGTGGCGCGAGTTTTGGGGGATTTCTCTCCTCGCACGTCCCGTCCTTCGTGCGCTCTGGCTGCTAAAAGAGTTTAGTGTGTTCGCCTTTCTTTAAAGAATGTAGCTTCTCAGTCCTCTTTTAGTGCTCGTAGAGAAATCCCCCAAAACTCTGCGTGTTTAATCGTTAATAACCTCGTTTTATCGCAGAGATTTTTCGATTTTTCTTCTTCGCTTGGCGAATCAGCAGCCTGCGGCTCTGACGTTCGCCGCGCTCAGTGCGAAAAATCTCAAATCTCTACCACACTAATATCCACACGACTGAATGATGCAAAATTAAACTATTAAAATATAGCTTTTAACCACATATATGTTTTGAGGTTGTAACAGTTTCGCAAGTTTTCGTAATCTGCTTTAATGAAGCAATTAATTATTACGATACTATCGGTGCTGCCAACGCTCACATGTTTAATTTCAGTTTGCGCAACAGACATAAAAAGTCGCGTAGTGCCAAGACTTTGGGTTGTTATTGCAGGAATTTTTCAATCTTTTGCGAATCTCATATATTCGGTTATTTTGTTTAGAAATATTAGCGTGCTTATTTTCGGCTGGATTTCTTGCGTAATTATTTTTGTAATTTACTGGAGTATGCGAAAAATTTCCGCAAAAAATGCTATTGGCTTCGGAGATGTTACGAGCGCGTCGATGATTGCGCAAGCCTTGGTATTATTCGGCTTTTACTGCTTAATTTACTGGTTCGCTTTAGTTGGAGCAGTTGGCTTACTTTGGCTTTTGCTATGGAAAATTTACTGCAAAATCTGCTCGCCAATCAACGCATCAATACCATTCGTACCAGTAGAAGCAATATCTGCAATACTCGCAGCATTGCTGTCAATAACAACCTGCTCAATACTTGGTAGTTAGTAGAGTAGAGTATTTAGACGCGTAAATTGCTTGAGAAAGGAGAAATGGCATGCTTAGATGGCAAACGGCAGGGGAGTCGCACGGTGAAGCGTTAGTAGCCATGATTGAAGGTTTGCCGGCTGGCGTGCACATTACTAGCAATGATGTAGTTTCGGCACTTGCTCGCCGTCGCCTTGGTTATGGTCGTGGCGCGCGTATGAAGTTTGAGCAAGACAAAGTGCGTCTTTTAACTGGAGTTCGCCACGGCGTAACGCTTGGTTCTCCGATTGCTGTAGAAATCGCGAATACAGAGTGGCCAAAGTGGACCGAAGTAATGAGTGCAGATCCTTTGGATCACGAGGTTGAGCAAGTTGGCAGAAATGCTCCTTTGAGCCGCCCTCGTCCAGGGCATGCGGATTTAACTGGTATGCGCAAGTATGGTTTTAATGATGCTCGCGAAGTTTTAGAGCGTTCGAGTGCTAGGGAAACAGCTTCGCGCGTTGCTTTGGGTGCTATTGCTGATGCGTTTTTACAGCAAGCTTTAGGCGTGCGCACAGTTGCGCATGTTATCGGCATTGGCGGCGAATACACTAACAAAAGTTTAGCTCTACCAACACCAGATGATGTTGCTGCTTTGGATGCTTCTCCAGTTCGCACTCTCGACAAAGATGCGCAAGCGCGAATGATGGCTCGCATCGACGAAGCAAAAGCAAATGCAGATACGCTCGGTGGAGTAGTGGAAGTGCTTGCTTACGGCATGCCTGCAGGAGTTGGCACATACGTTGAGTCGGATCGTCGCTTGGATGCGGCTCTCGCGAGCGCGATTATGGGAATTCAGGCTATTAAAGGCGTGGAAATTGGCGACGGTTTTGCAGAAGCAGATCGCCCCGGATCGGCCGCGCACGACGAAATGGTAACAGACGAAAACGGGAAAATTAAGCGTCTTACTAATCGAGCTGGAGGAATTGAAGGCGGAATGTCGAACGGCGAAATTATTCGCGTGCGCGCTGCGATGAAGCCAATTCCGTCTATTCCACGCGCTTTGCGCACAGTGGATGTGCTTACTGGCGAAGCTGCTCAAGCTATTAATCAGCGCTCCGATTTCACTGCTGTGCCAGCTGCTTCTGTAGTTGCAGAAGCGATGGTAAGGCTTACTTTAGCTAAGTATGCTTTGGAAAAATTCGGCGGAGATTCTTTGCAAGAAACGCGCCGAAATGTGGAGTCTTACGTAGCTTCCTGGCCGGAGAATATGAAATGAGCAACACTAAACTTCCGCTAGCTGTTATTATTGGCATGCCTGCTGCTGGAAAAACGCGTGTTGGCCGCGAAGTTGCGCATCTTATGAATCTGCCTTTTTATGATACAGATGACATGATCGAGTGCGATATTGATATGTCAATACCGCAATATTTCGAGGAATATGGCCAGGATGCTTTTCGTAAAATAGAAGCTCGCATAGTGCGAGAGGCAATTTTGGGAGATACACCTATAGAAGATTCTACAAAGGGAATAGTTTCGCTTGGTGGCGGTGCGCCTATGCGTGAAGAAACTCAAAAAGTTTTGCGTGAGTATATGCGCTGTGGCGGTCGCGTTGTGTATTTGCAAGTCAATGCTAAAGAGGCTATTGAGCGCGCAAGCTGGAATAATAATCGTCCTATGTTTTCTGGAGAAGATGCGCAAAAGCGTTGGATGGAATTATTTGAGCAGAGAGACCCTGTTTTTAGAGCGGTATCGAATATCCACATGCAAACAAAAGGTTCGACTCCGTATATGGCTGCAGAAAAATTAAGGAGCATGATTATGCAACGTATTGTGCACGTAACAGGTGAAGGAATTGAACCATACGATGTGCGAATTGGTGACGGTGCAATGCAACTTCTGCCGCAAATGCTTGGAACTAAGCCAGTTAAAGTGGCGTTAGTTCACACGCAACCTGTTCAGCGTCATAGCGACAAAGCTCGAACTATTTTGCGCCAATCTGGTTACGAAGTTTTCGACATGTTAATTCCGGATGCAGAAGCTGGAAAAACTATTAAAGTTGCAAGTGGATTGTGGGCTAACCTGGCAGAAGCTGGTTTTACTCGTTCGGATGCAATTGTTGGTTTAGGCGGAGGAGCAGCAACGGATGTCGCTGGCTTTGTTGCTGCAACTTGGATGCGTGGAATTCGCTATGTAAACTGCCCTACTTCGCTTCTTGCGATGGTTGACGCGTCTACGGGCGGTAAAACTGGTATTAATACGGATGCTGGAAAGAATCTAGTCGGCAGCTTTTACACTCCAGCTGGCGTTTTAGCAGATACTTCTACGCTTGCAACTCTTCCAAACGATATTCTTATTGAAGGCTTGGGCGAGGTTGCAAAATCTGGTTTTATTCGCGATGGCGAAATTTTGAAGATTCTTAGCGATGCCAATAACGCAAGGCTTTTGCGTGAATTTAATGGGGATGATTTAGAAAATAATAACGAACTTCATGAACTGCTCGTGGAGCTTATTGAACGCACAGTTAAAGTAAAGGCGTATCACGTATCGAGCGATTTAAAAGAGCAGGGTTTGCGCGAGTTTTTGAACTACGGGCATACGCTTGGCCACTCGATTGAGCAGATTGAGCATTTCCGCTGGCGTCATGGAAACGCTGTAGCTGTTGGTATGGTTTTTGCGGCGGAGCTTGCGCAAATTTTAGGATATTTGGATGCGGGAGACGTTGCGTATCATCGTTCGCTTTTGGATTCGCTTGGATTGCCAACTTCGTGGCAGTGTGCAAAAGATGCGGATGCTGCTTTTGAGTGCGTGCTTAACCTTATGCATCGCGACAAAAAAGCGCGCGGTAACATGCTACGTTTCGTAATTTTGGATGGTATTTCTAATCCTATGCATTTAGACAATCCGCCTATTGAAGCTGTTCGTGAAGCTTTTGAGTGCGTTTATAAGCAAAAATAATTAATCTTGCGAGGTAAAAATGGAAAATCAGCATACAAAAAAAGTGCTTGTTGTAAACGGACCGAATTTAGGTCGTTTAGGCGTGCGTCAGCCGGACGTGTACGGTAGCGAGAACTTTGAAACTTTGCGCGAGAAATGCGAAAAATGGGGTGCGGAACTTGGGTTTGAAGTAGAAGTGCGCCAAAGTGACGACGAAGCGCAAATGGTTCACTGGATGCACGAAGCTGCCGATACTCATACGCCTGTTGTTATGAATCCTGCCGCTTTTACACACTACAGTTACGCGCTCGCGGACGCTGCTCACATGGTTTTGGATGCTGGAGTTCCGCTCATGGAAGTGCATATTTCTAATCCTGCTGCGCGCGATGCTTTTCGTAAAATTAGTGTAATTAGTCCTGTTGCAACCGGCACTATTACAGGCATGGGATTATACGGCTATAAGCTCGCTTTGGAAGCCGTTGCGCATCTTGTTTGATTTTGTTCGATTTTTTGCGAATCAACACCCAGCGTCGAGGCTCGAAGATACCATGGAGTTCCATGGTTAGAAGACAACATGGTAACTCTCAGGAGCATATTACAAAGCATATTTTTGTCACAGGTGGTGTAGTTTCGTCCCTCGGAAAAGGCCTTACAGCATCATCTTTAGGTCGACTTTTACGCAGTCGCGGATTGCATGTATTACAACAAAAACTTGACCCTTATATCAATGTTGACCCGGGTACAATGAACCCATTCCAGCATGGCGAAGTCTATGTTACGGAAGATGGTGCAGAAACAGATCTCGATATTGGTCATTACGAGCGATTCCTCGATGTTTTCTTAAGCCAGAAAGCGAATGTAACTACAGGTCAGATTTATCAATCTGTGCTTCGTAAGGAACGCGCTGGCGAATATTTGGGTCAGTGCGTGCAAGTTATTCCGCATATTACTGGCGAGATTAAGTCGCGTATGCGCGCGCAAGCTTCCGACGATGTAGACGTGATTATTACGGAAATCGGCGGCACAGTTGGCGATATTGAATCCCAGCCATTCTTGGAGGCTGCTCGCGAAGTTCGTCGCGATTTAGGTCCTGAAAACTGCATGTTTGTGCACGTTTCTTTGGTACCTTATATTGCTGCAGCGCACGAGTTGAAAACTAAGCCAACTCAGCATTCTGTGATGATGCTGCGTCAGCTTGGTATTTCTCCAGACGCGCTTGTTTTGCGCTCCGATCGTCCGCTTAATCAGGCTATTAAAGACAAGATTTCGCTTATGTGCGATGTCGATGCTGAAGGCGTTGTGAACTGCGTTGACGCTCCAAGCATTTACGATGTGCCGAAGATTTTGTTCAACGAGGGCTTGGACGCTTACGTTGTTCGCGAGCTTGAGCTTCCATTCCACGATGTTGATTGGAACGAGTGGGAAGATTTGCTTGAGCGCGTGCATCATCCAAAGCATGAGCTAAACATTGCAATCGTTGGAAAGTACATTGATTTGCCAGATGCGTATCTTTCGGTTACCGAGGCCATTAAGGCTGGCGGTTTTGCGAACTGGGCTAAGGTGAATGTGCGCTGGGTTGCTGCCGACAAGTGCGAAACTCAAGAAGGTGCAGCTGCGGCTCTTGACCAAATGGACGGCATGGTTATTCCAGGCGGCTTCGGTATTCGCGGTATTGAAGGTAAGATTGGTGCTTTGCGTTACGCTCGCGAGCATGGTTTGCCAACGCTTGGTCTTTGCCTTGGTTTGCAATCTATGGTTATTGAGTACGCTCGTCACGTGCTTGGGCTTGAGGATGCTAATTCCACTGAGTTCGAAAAGGATTGTGGCGATCCAGTAATCGCAACTATGGAAGAGCAGAAGGATATTGTGGCTGGTAAGGGAGATATGGGTCACACAATGCGACTTGGCTCTTACCCTGCAACGCTTGAAGAAGGCTCTATTGTTGCTGAGCTTTACGGCACTACGCATGTTACTGAGCGTCATCGTCACCGTTACGAAGTGAACGTGGCATATAAGGATCGTTTGCGCGAAGCTGGCTTGCGTATTAGTGGCCAAAGCCCAGATGGTAATTTGACTGAGTTTGTGGAGCTTCCAAAGGAAGCTCACCCATTCTACGTAGCAACTCAAGCTCATCCAGAGTTTAAGTCTCGCCCAACTAAACCTCATCCACTGTTTGCTGGATTGGTTGCGGCAGCACTGGAACATCAGGAAGCTGTTGCTAGTAGTAAAGCTGATAAGTAAGGCTTAAGTAAGAATTAAGTAAGAATTAAGTAAATAGAAATAAGCGGTAAGACTGGGTTTTCCTAAGTTTTGCCGCTTTTTCATTCGCAACCGATTTTTTCTTTACAACGCTGCAAAGTTTTTGCCGCTTTTTGGCGCGTAGCCGACCGAAACTTTACTTCTGTGTAAAGTTTCTGCCGTTTTTGTTTTATTAGATTGTGATAAACATTACGTTTTGCGCGTAACACGGCTATACCAAGAAATCGCATTACGAGGTAACCTTAGATAGGTGATAATTGAGTGGGGAGAGTGCAAAAGTAGCGCTTGGGGAGCAGCTTTTGCCAATTGATACGTACCGCGCGCAGGTGTGCGTTAAGTATGGAGGTGTTACAGGCTTTATGAGCGATACTGGCAATATGAATGATACTGGCGTTACTGGCGATACAAGCGTTGCAGCAAGCGATGGTAATCTAGCAAAAAATAAAGCTGCAGACGTTGAAATGAGCCAGTATGTGGCAGATCGCGCTCGCGTAAACGAAGAGAAAATCCGCCAAGACGAGCAGATTGTTGCTGAATTTGGTGATTACAATTACGGCTGGCACGATTCGGACGCTGCAGGCGAGGCTGCAAAAAAAGGTATTGACGAGTCGGTTGTTCGCGCAATTTCTGCCGATAAAAACGAGCCGGAGTGGATGCTAGATCTTCGCTTGCAAGGCTACCGCGCGTTTTTGCAAAAGCCAATGCCGGATTGGGGCGTGGATTTAAGCGGTTTTGACGCTGACGATTTTAAATACTACGTGCGCCCGGTTCACGATCAAGCAAAAACTTGGGACGATTTGCCGGAAGATATTCGCAAAACTTACGATCGCTTAGGCATTCCGGAAGCGGAGAAAAAGCGCTTAGTTTCAGGCGTTGCAGCACAGTACGAGTCGGAAGTTATTTACAATTCGATTCGCGAAGACTTGGCAGCTCAAGGCGTGATTTTTGTTGACACGGATACGGCAGTGCAAAAGTATCCGGAGCTTGTAAAAAAGTATTTCGCAACCGTGATCCCTGTTGACGACAACAAGTTTGCAGCTCTTAACACCGCGGCTTGGAGTGGCGGCTCGTTCGTGTATGTTCCAAAAGGCGTGCACGTGGATATTCCGCTTCAAGCTTACTTTAGAATTAATACGCCGAACATGGGTCAGTTTGAGCGAACGCTTATTATTGCGGACGAAGGCTCTTATGTGCATTACGTTGAAGGTTGCACGGCTCCAATTTATTCCACGGATTCGCTTCACGCTGCAAACGTTGAAATTGTTGTGGAAAAGCATGCGCGTGTGCGTTACACAACAGTGCAAAACTGGTCAAATAACGTGTATAACTTGGTAACTCAGCGAGCTTACGTGCGCGAGGGCGGCACAATGGAGTGGGTTGACGGAAACATCGGCTCCAAAGCTACTATGAAGTATCCTGCTTGTATTCTTGCCGAGCCTTACGCAAAAGCGGAGACTATGTCTTTGAGTTTTGCTGGCCGCGGACAATATCAAGATACTGGTGCGAAGATGATTCATTTAGCTCCTCACACGAGTTCTACGATTGTTGCTAAGTCGATTTCGCGCGGCGGCGGACGTTCAGCTTACCGCGGTCTTGTGAAGATTATTAAGGGTGCGAAGGGCTCTAGTTCGTCTGTTGTGTGCGATGCTTTGCTTGTTGACGATTTTTCCAGGTCCGATACTTATCCGCATGTTGACGTGCGCGAAGATGACGTTTCGATGGCTCACGAGGCCACTGTTTCCAAGGTTTCGGAGGATCAGCTTTTCTATTTGATGAGTCGAGGGCTTGAAGAAAAAGAGGCTATGGGCATGATTGTTCGCGGCTTCGTGGAGCCGATTAGCCGCGAGCTGCCAATGGAGTACGCGCTTGAGTTGAATCGCTTAGTTGAGTTGCAAATGGAAGGATCCGTGGGCTGATGAGCGAAGATTTAAAAGAGAATTTAGGCAATAAAATGACGGAAAAAGAAATTACTATTCCTATAGCAGACCCTAATGATCCGTATGCGGTTCCTGCAGCAATGCCTTCTAGCGCAGATAAATCCGTGCGCTCGTTTAATGTGGAAGATTTTGCGATTCCAACTAGAAAGCAGGAAGATTGGCGATATACTCCAGTTGAGCGAATTTCCGAGTTTTTCGAGCGTTTTGAACCATCTAATAGTATTCAAGTAACTCTTGAAGGTGTTGGTGGAGCTGCATTGGATGATTCTTACGTTGGTAGCGACGGTTCCGTAAGTTTGCAAGTAAAGCCGAAAAACGAGGCTCCTCATACCGATATGAAGCCGTCTGATCGCGTAGCTGCAGTCGCGTGGAATACAGCGAAATCTGCATACGTGCTTCACGTATCTGGCGAAATCAAAAAGCCAATCGTACTGAAAATTCAGGGTGATAATGTTAATACGCTTGACGCATTGCACTTAGTAATCGAAGCGGATTCTCGCTCGAATGCTGACATTATTATCGAACATACCGGCTGCGCAAAACTTGCTGAAGGTGTGGAAATCATCCTCGGAAAGCACGCGCACGTTTCTACTACCTTTATTCAAGAGTGGGATTCGGGCAGTAAACACGTTGGAAATCAGCGTATTCACGTTGGTGAGGGAGCTTCGCTTCGCCACACGATGGTCACTCTTGGCGGAGATGTTGTGCGTATTCGCATGGATCAGGATTTTGGTGGCGAACAGGGTGATTTGAACATGCTCGGCATGTATTTTGTGGATCCAGGCGAGCATGTTGAGCACCGCACGATGGTTGTGCACAACTATCCAGAATGCAAGTCGCGAGTAGTGTACAAGGGTGCCTTGGAAGGAAAGGGTGCGCATTCAACTTGGGTTGGAAACGCGCTTATTAAGCCGGAAGCTCCTGGCACAGATTCGTACGAGTTGAACCGTAATTTGGTGCTCACTCCTGGAGCAATCGCCGATTCTGAGCCGAATTTGGAAATTGAAAACGGAAATATTATTGGTGCCGGTCACGCAAGTTCAGTCGGCAGATTTGACGACGAAGAGCTTTTCTACTTGCAGTCGCGCGGAGTTAGTGAGGTTGAGGCTCGAAAGCTTGTTGTGCGCGGATTCTTTAACGAGCTGATTGAGGAAATTGGCGTTCCGGAAATTGTTGATCACTTAATGAAGGCGATTGAGCGCCGTCTTGCAAGAACGGAAGAATAGGAGAACATTATGTCAACTTTGGAAATTAAGGATTTGTACGCTTCTGTAGAAACAAAAGAAGGTCGCAAGCAAATCTTAAAAGGCGTAAATCTTACAGTTAATTCTGGCGAAACTCACGCAATCATGGGTCCTAACGGATCTGGAAAGTCTACTCTTGCCTACACTTTGGCAGGACACCCAAAGTATGAAGTCGATTCGGGTCAAGTTCTTCTCGACGGCGAAGATATTTTGAAAATGACTCCTGATGAGCGCGCAAAAGCTGGATTATTCCTCGCAATGCAATATCCAGTAGAGGTACCGGGCGTATCTATGACGAACTTCCTTCGCACTGCAAAAACAGAAGTCGAAGGAAAAGCTCCATCTTTAAGAAGCTGGGTGAAAGAACTTAGCGAGGCTATGAAAAAGCTTCGAATGGATCCAAAATTTGCGTCTCGTTCCGTAAACGAAGGCTTCTCTGGCGGCGAAAAGAAGCGCGCGGAAGTTTTGCAACTAGAGCTTTTGAAGCCAAAGTTTGCAATTTTGGACGAAACTGATTCTGGCTTGGATGTTGACGCTCTTCGAATCGTGTCGGAAGGCGTGAATCGCGCCAAAGAGAACACCGGTTTGGGCATTATGATGGTTACACATTACACGCGAATCCTCAAGTATATTAAGCCGGATATTGTGCACGTTTTTGCGCAAGGTCACTTTGTAAAGACGGCAGGACCGGAGCTTGCGGACGAGCTGGAAGAAGAAGGCTACGACAAGTATTTGCCGGAAGGTGCAACAGAGTCGGCGCTGGCTTAAGCGCGGTTCATAAAATAATAGTTTTAACTAACGGCTTAGAATATGACTACAGTGACTGAAGAAAATATTATGCGAGAATTTAGCGATTTGCGCTCGCAGTTTCCGATTTTAAGTCGCACAGTTCATGGCACTTCGCTTCACGATACTGTGCACGGAAAACCCTTGATTTACTTGGATTCTGCAGCTACTTCGCAAAAGCCGCAAGTTGTAATCGATGCCGAAAAAGAGTTTTACGAAACAATTAACGCTGGTGTGCACAGGGGAGCGCATGAGTTGGCGGCGCTTTCCACGGTTGCGTTCGAAGAAGCGCGTGCGAAAGTTGCGCGTCTCGTTGGAGCTTGCGCGGACGCTGGCAGCGAGGAAATTATTGTTACTCCGGGCGCGACCGGCGCGCTTAATCTTCTCGCAACTGCTATTGGTAACGCTAGTGCGAAGGCGAGAATTTGCAAAAAAGACAGCGATGATTATGCCGATTCTGCTGATTTTAAGCGTGATTTCCGCCAAAATTTTGCGCTTCGTGAAGGCGACGTAATAGTCGTATCTCGCGCGGATCACCATTCTGTCTTGCTTCCATTCCAGGAGCTGGCTCTTCGCACGGGAGCAGAGCTTCGCTGGATTGACGTAACAGAAGACGGTCGCGTGCGCACGGATGCAGATTATTTGCGAACAATTATTGACGAGCGCACGAAAATCGTTGCAGTTACGCATATTAGCAACGTTACTGGCGCTGTTACGGACGTTTCGTCGATTTGCAAGCGCGCTCACGAAGTTGGTGCGATTTTTGTGCTTGACGCATGCCAGTCAGTGCCTCATATTTCGGTTGATTTTCACGCGTTAGACGTTGATTTTGCAGCATTTAGTGCGCATAAAATGTATGGACCTACGGGAGTTGGATTCTTGTATGGTCGCCGCGAGCTTTTGAACGCTCTTCCGCCGGCGAATTTCGGCGGTTCAATGGTGGAGCTTGCGTGGCTTAACAAGCCTGCGCAATACATGGATGCGCCTTACCGTTTTGAGGCTGGAACTCAGCCGGTTGCGCAAATGGTTGCGGCCGGAGTTGCAGCGGATTGGTTGCGCGCGGTGGGTATGAATAAAGTTGCAGAGCATGAGCAGGAAATTGCTGCAGAATTGCTAAAATTACGGGATGTTCCAGGCGTTCGCGTTTTGGGTCCAACTGATTTGAGCCAGCGAATTGGCACAGTTGCTTTTGAAGTTGAAGGCGTGCATCCGCATGATGTTGGCCAGTTTTTGGACGCGCAGGGCATTGCGATTCGCGTCGGACACCATTGTGCTCAGCCGATTCACCGTCATTTTGGCGTGTATGCTTCGAATCGCGCTTCCGTTGGTGTTTACAACACGATTGACGAAGCTCGCGCGCTTGTTGAAGCAGTCTCACACGTTCGCGCCTACTTTGGCGCATAATATTGTTAGCGAGCGAGTTGGATAGTTAGCGAGTTAGCAAAGCGAATTGGCGAGTTAGCGAATTAGCGAGTAGGTAAGGAGTGCGTATGTTTGATATGGGTTTTGGTACAGGTGCAGGTTTTGGTGCAGATGCTGGTTTTGGTACAGGTGATGCGGCTGGTGACGGCTTAGAAAGCATGTACCAAGAAGTAATTTTGGATGCTGCGCGAAATCCGCATGGCAAAACTCATTTCGAAACTACGGACGCGCTTGCACAAGCGGAATTGCAGGAAGAAACTCAAGAATCTACTGAATCTGCAAAAAATACAAAATCTGCCGAAATCACCCTAAATAATACTCACGAAAGTTGCGCTGTTGCATCTGATGAAAACTCTGCTTTAGGTCAATCGCACCAATTCAATCCAACTTGCGGCGACGAAGTTACCATGCGCGTGGAGCTTTCGCGCAGCGCAAATAATGACGAAACACCAATAGTATCAAGTATTAAGTGGGACGGTCACGGCTGCTCAATTTCGCAAGCAAGCCTTTCAATGATGGTTGATCTAGTCGAAGGAAAATCAGTTGACGAAGCCTTCCAATTAGACGCGCTTTTCCACAAGCTTATGGAATCTCGCGGAGAAGGTTTGCAAAGCGAAGAGGACGAAGATGCGCTGGAAGATGCAATGGTTTTGCAAGGCGTATCGCGCTACCCAATGCGAATTAAGTGCGCGCTTTTGGCGTGGGAAGGCCTAAAAGACAGCATCGCAAAAGCTTCACAAAACTTGAATCCGCAAATTCTTGGCAGCTTGTAAAATCGAAATTTGGTACAAGCAAAGCAAGGAATATTATGGAAGAAAATCAATCGGCATCTGAGGTGATGTATGAAACGCATCCTGCGAATTTAAGCGCGAATGACATTGGCCGAGTTACAGAAGATGATATTTTAGACGCTTTACACGATGTTGTGGATCCTGAGCTTGGCATTGACGTGGTTGATTTAGGCTTGGTTTATGGCATTGAAATTGATGAGCTTGGGCGCGCAATTATTACTATGACGCTTACCACGCCTGCATGTCCGTTAACTGAATTGATTGAGGATGAGTGTGCGAATGCGCTCGCAGGCTTGGTGGAAGAGTTTCGTATTGATTGGACGTGGAAGCCGCGTTGGAGCGTTGAAAACATTAATGAGGACGGTCGCGCGCAGCTTGAGGCGCTTGGCTACAATCTCAACAGTTTGCAAGCGAATTTTGCTGCAGGAATGTACGGTTCTGGCGTAGTTGGCGCTGCGTCGATGAGTGCTGGTATTCCGCCAACTGTGTGAGTATTTGGTTGGCGTGCTGTTT
Source organism: Gardnerella sp. DNF01151 (assembly GCF_049244235.1). Classification (NCBI taxonomy): domain Bacteria; kingdom Bacillati; phylum Actinomycetota; class Actinomycetes; order Bifidobacteriales; family Bifidobacteriaceae; genus Gardnerella; species Gardnerella sp. DNF01151. The sequence goes on from NZ_CP058389.1 coordinate 472,742, forward strand.
TGTTTTGTTGTTTTGTTTTGAGAGCAACGTATTGCACAAGTGGGAATTATGGGCGCTGAAATAAAGGCAGTTAGTGCAAGCGGTATCTGTGATGTGCACGAAATAAGTGATGTGCGCAAAATAAGTGATGTGCACGATGATATGCGCGAAATAAGTGATGTGCGCGAAAATAGTATTCGCAAGTATGCTTTGCGCAAAATAACTGACGTTGTTTTCGACTTGCAATTGCTGGTGGATTGGGATGCGCGCCGCACTCTGGCTGCGGATTATCCGGATTTTATTGGGGAAGTGCTTTTTAGTTTCGAGCCTGAGTGGGGATTTGAGTTTCACGAGTCATTGCGCGAGGCTGGGTGGAGCAGCAAGCAAGCGCTGGATTCGTTTGATGAGCATCACGGACCGGCAGTTACGTGGCTATATCGCTTGTATTTTGAGCGTTTCGAGCGCGGTTTTGCAGGCGAGCTCGCGGATGCTTCGGCTGTGGCGCGTGAGTTGATTGCGAGCGGCGTGCGCGTGTGGGCACTTGGTAACGCTTCTTGCGATTGGTTAAATTGCGCGCGCAAAACTTGCCCAATACTCGGCGAGCTTAACGGCGTTTGTGCATCTTACGAATCGCATTTGCGCAAACCCGACGTAATGCTTTACCGCACGTTTTTGCAACAAACCGGTCTTTCCGCTGCTTCCGCGCTTTTTCTCGAAAGTGACTCTCGCGCAGCTTCTGCAGCGTCGCTGCTTTATTCTTAAGCTGCATTTCTAATCTGCGCACGCTCGGCCGCTTCGAGCGAATCGTATCCATACATTCGCACAGTATTCGCAATAATCATTTGCGTAAGATTTATATTTTCCGCGCGCAAGTTATGTACAAAACGCTGGTATTTTGCGAAAGTTGCGTCAGAATACGTGCTTAATTCGCCTCGCAAATACGTTTCAAAAGATGTATTTTCTGCCGTATCCTCGCTAGTTTTAAGCACGCGCATCGCAAAACCCAAATGCGGGTAGTGCTCGCGAAAATCCGCAGCCCACTCAACTTGCGTTAAAATAATCTGCTCCTGCGCGCTTTTTCTAGGCTCCAAAATTGGCTTAATATAAGGCTTAATCGTGCGCTCAAAAATTTCCGGCGCAGTCGACTCCATCATTCGCGCATACTTTTCCGTAATCAAATTGCCGCCGTTGCTGTTTGCGCGCTCAAGATCCTGCTTATAAGACTCCTGCAAATCCAGCGGCCACGCCAAAAACTGACTCATGCGCATAATGCGAAAAGTTGGCCAGTTTCCTTGGCAATTCGCGCGTCCGCCTTCGTTTTCTGTAAGCTGGAACTGATCCCACTCGAGTTGGGTGATTTCTTCCGCAAGTTTTTGCGCTTTTGTATTTTCTGCTTTCGTATTTTGCGCTTTCAGCTTTTCTGATTTCGGATTTTCTTCTTTCGTATTTGCTAATAAATCGCACATCATAAGCTCCTTAAGCACGCAGCGCGCGAATTAATATGCGCTTCAACGTACGGCCGCTGCCATTCTAAAAAAGTTTCGCCGCAATCGCTTAAGCCCTCGTATTGCAACTCTCGCACAATATCTTCGCAAATATTGTCAATTATTTGCGTAACTTGCTTTTGCGCAATTCCCGCTCCTTTGCCGCCTTCGCCAAAACCGTCGCCGCCGGAGCCGTCGCCGCCAAAGCAAGCAGCGGAAGAAAGTCGCATTACTGACTCAAGTTTTCCGCACACTTCCGGAAGCCTAGAAGCCATGCGATTGCTGAGCTTGCGCAATGCCGCAAACTGCCACTTGTAGTAAGGCAAGTAGCCTGCGGTTACGGGATTGTTGAGCAGAAAAACGAGGGAAGCAGTTGCGCGCACGAATTCGTTGATAGAAAGCCATGCTGCGGATGCGTCTTTGCGCGCAATCATGCGTGGGAAATTGTATTGGCCGGCTTGCGAAATCATGCCAAGTCTGCGCGAGATTAGTGAGATTCGCACGTCGTTCGGCATGAGTTTGAAGCTTTGGCGCGCTTTTGAGAACTCGCCAAGAGGATCTGCGAAAATTTTTCCGTTCGTCGCTGCTGCAAGCGTTGAGTCGCTTAATGAGAGCCATAAGTGCGGCTCGTTTGCGGCCGGGGCAGTGGGGAAGCCGGTTATATTTTCAAAAAATTCGCTTATGCGAAATATTCCGACGCGCTTGCTGCTTTCGCATGATTTTGCTCGCGGTGTTTCGTTGCGAGATTCAAAACCGGCGTATTTTTGCGGAAGTGCGTTGTAAGCGTTTTGCAAATCCGCGCCAATTTCCGCGTAATCGTCGTCAGTAAGCCACAAGCAGAATCCGGGACCAAAATCGTGGTCTCGCGAAATCTCGTCGTCAAAACCGTAACATTCCGATCCGTGACCAACTAATCCGGCTGCAATTCGATTTTTGTATTTCGCGAATTTTGGCTGATCGAGTAGGGTTTTTCCGTAAGTTTGCCAATATGATTGCGCTAATTGCATGCCGGTTTTTATGTTATGGTTTGCTTCGTTCTGGGTTGCTGCGTGTTGGTTTTCTGTTTGTTGGCTTGATGATTCTTGAATTTCTATAGATTCTTCCGTAACTTTTTCTGCCAACTCGCGCGTCTGCCGCAAATTTTCCGTCGTAATCGCGTAAGATTCGCTATCTTTTCCGTAGCATCTCGCAATCAAATCAAGTGCCTTACTGTAACTTTCCTCAGCCTGAGCGTACTCTCCGCGCGCGCACTGTACTTGCGCAAAGCCTGCCAATGCAGAAGCGTAGTGCGGCTGATTTTCGTTATTCCCCGCAATATACATGCGAACGCTGGTCGAAGCGTGTTCAAAAGCGGATTCAAGAGTTGCGGATTTGCTGTTTGTGCTGGTGTTGGGATGCGAGCACTCCTTCGAGCACTCCTTCGTATGCTCCTTCGTACACTCCTGCAGCATCGAAAGCGCAAGATTCGTGTGCGTGGCGGCAATATCGATGTCGCACTCAGGATCCGTGCTCGTATTTTGCAAAATTTCAAGCGCCTGATTAAGCTCCTCAATTGCATCATGCGTGCGACCGGTTTCGCTGTAAAGCATCGAAAGATTGTTGTGAAGCGCGGCAAGCTTGCGGTTTTTAGTGCCGATCGTTTCGGTGGATTCGTTAAGAGCTTGAGTGTAAATTTTTTCGGCGCGATCGTAGCTGCCTGCCGCGCGAAGGCTTGTGGCGGCGTTAATTAGCGTAGTTGTGCCAGCTTCCGTGCCAGCTAGCTGCATTTTGTTTGCAAGATTTAGAGCGCGATTGATGATTGGCTGATTTTTTGTGTGCTCTCCGCGCGAACGGTAAAAGCCCATGAGTTCGTTGAGAATAGACAGTTGCAGGGGATTGGCTTCGGTAAGTTTTCGCAAAAGATACGTTTCAATCGCGTCTGCGCTCGCGTGATTCGCGAACATTTCGTCAAGCTCGTTATAAAATTGCGCAGCGTCCTCCATCAAAGCCCCCTTGCTATTGCGCTTGTTCACAATCAATCGACTTCAATTTTACAGCCATGTAAAGAAACTGCCGCTTTCACGCCAAATTGCGGCAGAAACTTTACGCACGTGTAAAGGAAATATCGCCTACGCGCCTTAATTCGGCAGAAATTTTACAGCCGCGTATAGGAAATGTCGGAATTGCGTGTGCGTGGGTGGAGGGTGATTCTAGAAATCAAAAGTCGGGCTGGCGGGATTTGAACCCGCGGCCTCTTCGTCCCGAACGAAGCGCGCTACCAAACTGCGCTACAGCCCGATGCTGAAACTAGCGAAAGCATATGCGCATAAAAGTTCCAACAACGTCCGTAATGTTACAGGTTGGCTAATACAAATTATTGTAAAGCGTGTGCAAGTCGCGCAAAGCAAGTCACGCAAAGTAAGTCCCGCGTAAGCATATTGCTACAGGCTGCGGAATTTCTTTGTAAACATATCGCAAATTATCACTGCAAGTCGCGTATAAAACCTGTATTACCTACTGGCTACAATTAGCGTTTATGACTGACACCAATATTGCAATGTCTGCCGCGCAAAGTGCCGCAGAATCTGCCGCTAAAAATGCAGCAGAAAACGAAGCAACAGATACCGTCAATGAAATTGACACTGTTGAACATGCCGAAATGTTACTCGCTCAAGACGAGGCAATCGCCAAGCGCGTAAACGAAGGCGCAACCTTGGATGAAGCAATCGACCCAAGCAATAAAGAATTTGGGCCACAAGCTCATCCTGAGCAGGTACAGATGCGCGTTGCTAAGCGCGCAATGATGCTTAAGGAGGGTGTGCAGCCTTATCCTGTGCATCTTAACGTTACTGACACAATCGAAAAGGTGCGTGCTGATTTCGATGGCAAGCTTGAAGCTGGCGAAGAAACCGATACCGAGGTTGGTATTGCAGGTCGCGTGCTTTTCTTGCGTAACGCTGGCGGCTTGTGCTTTGTTAAGCTTTCTGCCGGTGACGGTACTACGATTCAGGCGATGGTTTCCAAGAAGGAAATTGGTGAGGAGTCCATTAAAAGTTTTAAGCAGATGGTGGATTTGGGTGACCACTTGTACGTTCGTGGTCGCGTGATTTCTTCTAAGACTGGCGAGCTTTCTGTATTTGCAACCGAGTGGGCGATTGCGGCTAAGGCTTTGCAGCCGCTTCCGGCTTTGCATAAGGAATTAAGCGACGACACTCGTACGCGCAAGCCTTATATTGGCATGATTGCGGACGAGAAGATTCGCGATATGGTTCGCAGGCGTTCGCGCGCTGTGGCTTCGCTTCGCCGCACTTTCGACAGTCATGACTTCTTGGAAGTCGAAACTCCAATGTTGCAAACGGTTCATGGCGGTGCTGCTGCTCGTCCATTTACAACTCACATGAACGCTTTCGACATTGATCTTTATTTGCGCATTGCGCCTGAACTTTTCTTGAAGCGTTGCTTGGTTGGTGGCATTGAGCGCGTGTTCGAAATCAACCGCGATTTCCGCAACGAAGGCGTGGATGCAACTCACGCTCCAGAGTTTACAATGCTTGAGGCTTACCAAGCTTACGGCACCTACGATACGATTGCTGCTCTTACCAAGGAGTTGATTCAGAAGGCTGCACTAGACGCATTCGGATCTACTAAGGTGACTTTGCTCAACGGCGAAGAATACGATTTTGGTGGCGAATGGAAGCAGATTACCATGTACGGCTCGCTTTCTGAGGCTTTGGGCGAGGAGATTACGCCGGAAACTTCCGTTGAGCATTTGGGTGCGATTGCAGACAAGCTTGGTGTTGAGCGCGACGAAGTGGAGAATCACGGCAAATTGGTTGAGCACTTGTGGGAGCACTTCTACGAGGATAAGCTTTACGCGCCAACGTTTGTGCGCGACTTCCCAGTTGAGACGAGCCCGCTTGTTAAGGGTCATCGTACGAAGCCTGGAATGGTCGAAAAGTGGGATTTGTACGTGCGCGGCTTTGAGCTTGCAACCGGCTATTCCGAGCTTAACGATCCTGTTGTGCAGCGCGAGCGCTTTGTTGCTCAAGCCAAGGATGCTTTGGCTGGCGATGTTGAGGCAATGGATATTGACGAGGACTTCATTGAGGCTCTCGGTGTCGGTATGCCTCCTGCTGGCGGCATGGGAATGGGTATTGATCGCTTGCTGATCGCTCTTACTGGCGCAACTATTCGCGAGACAATTACGTTCCCACTCGTGAAGCCTCTTCGCTAGTTGGTAAGTTTTAAGGGATATAAAGCCGTTGGATGTTGGTTAACATTCAGCGGCTTTTTTGTATGCGATGAGGTTGTTGCGTAGTGCTCCATTTGCGATGGGACGCTCGCGCTATAAGCGCTCGCTTACGAAACTCGCGTTGGAAGTCCACTGGACTTCCAACTTGAGCGAGTTTCCGCTCCGAGTTGCTTTCGCGCGCTGTGCTGCGCTCAAGCATGTCGTCGCGCCCGCGTTTGGAGTGTTTGGTGTGGTGTATCGCTCCAAATGTGCGCAACTTTTCTCACATTTGGAGCATTTGGGTCTGTCGTCGTAAGGCGTTAATAAACTAGGTGACTATGACATACAAATTAATATTGCTCCGACATGGTCAGAGCGCATGGAATAAGACCAATCAGTTCACTGGTTGGGTTGATGTACCGCTGACTGAGCAGGGTGTTGAGGAAGCTAAGCATGGTGGCGAGCTTCTTAAAGAGAAGAACGTTCTTCCAGACATCGTGTTCACTTCTTTGCTTCGCCGCGCTATCAATACCGCGAATTACGCGCTTGATGCAGCCGACCGCTTGTGGATTCCAGTTCGTCGCAGCTGGCGTTTGAACGAGCGTCATTATGGTGCTTTGCAAGGTAAGAACAAGTCTGAGATTCGTCAGGAATATGGCGATGAGAAGTTCATGATTTGGCGTCGTTCTTACGCAACTCCACCTCCTGAGATTGATCCAAACGATGAGTATTCTCAGACGAATGATCCTCGTTACGCAGGCGATCCAGTTCCAGAAACTGAAGCTTTGGCAAACGTTGTGACTCGCGTAACTCCTTACTGGGAGTCGGATATTATTCCAGAGCTTAAGTCCGGCAAGACTGTAATGATTGCTGCTCACGGCAACAGCTTGCGCGCAATCGTTAAGATGCTCGACAACTTGAGCGAGGAAGAGATTTCCAAGGTGAACATTCCAACCGCTATTCCTCTGCTTTACGAGTTGGATGAGAACTTCAAGCCAATCAAGCCTCGCGGTGAGTATTTGGATCCAGAAGCTGCTGCTGCCGGCGCTGCTGCCGTGGCTGCTCAAGGTCAGAAGTGAGACTCTGATTAAGTTAGCTTTGAACTGCTTAAGTTAGCTTTTACAATAAAAGTAGGTTTGCAATTGATTTGCAGACCTACTTTTTTATTCACGTTTTATTTTCGTGCGCACTTTTGAGTAACTTGAAATTGCGTAGCGCGTTTCGCTGTAACCGCTTTACGCTACAACCGTGTCTTTATCTGGCTCCGGCTTCTTGGACGGATCGAATCCGGAAACAATAAACACAATTTGCCTTGCGACGGCAACGCAATGGTCTCCAATTCGCTCAATAAAGCGGCTAAGCAGAACGACATCAATTAACTGCCTGCGTGTACCCTTCCAATTTTCGCCTTCTACCAGCTCAAAAATCTTCTCGTGCAATTTGTCGAGCGCATCGTCGCCAGCAATAATAGTTTCCGCCATTTGCACATCGCGATTTGCAACCATGGTCGTTAAGCGGCCTGACAGTTCGTGCAAGAAATCAACCATTGCAACAATAGTTTCGCGTCCTTCTTGCGCAATAGCAGATTCAGGCCAGGTTCGTCTAGTAATTTGAGCGATATGACTTGTTAAATCTCCCATGCGTTCAAACGTTGCAGCTAATCGCATTGTAGCTACAACTTCGCGCAAGTCCGTTGCCACAGGGTTTTGGCGAGCAAGCAAAGTCAAGCATTGGTCAATAGTGCTTGCTTCTAAAGCGTCTAAGTCTGCGTCTTTATCGATAACAGTTTGAGCAGCTTCCAAATCCGCGTTTAAAAGCGCGCTTCCAGCATCGTTCATAGCTTTTGCTACAAGTTCTGCCATGCGTTCGAGGTTTGAAGCAATCGCCTTCATTTCTTCGTTGAAAATTACTCGCATGGTGCGTCCTTTCTCAGTGCTGTGAGTTTATTTGAACGCCTAGTTTGCACGTCGCTATAAGTCAGGCATCCTATGTAATTATAGACGATGCTGGTAACGAAGCGACCGAAACTTTACAGCCGTGTAAAGTTTCTGCCGCTTTTTAGTTGCATAGTTACAAAAGCGCGCAAAATATGAGATTATAGGAGTATGCCTCAAGGTTCTTCTGCGGTTGTGATCGTTGTATTTGTTGCTTTCGGCGTGCTTGCGTTGTGCGTTGTGCTTTCGTTGTGTGTGTTGATGTCGGATTGGTTTTCTACAGTTTTGCGTCTTTTTAAGCGAGCGTTTAATTATATTCGTGGCGCAAGGTATGGCGCAAAGTATGACGAAAGCGACGACATAACCGACGACATCAGCGACAACGCAAGTGACGACATCAGTGACGACGCGTCCCAAGTTTTGGCAATGCTCGACATGCCAACTGTTGTCATTGATGCCAACAATGACGTAATTCGCGCAAGTTCTGAAGCTTATTTGCTGGGTGTTGTTAGCGATGATTCTCTATGTCAGTCTCGCGTTCTTCAAGCTGTTAATTCCGTACGCGCTTCTGGCGGATTCGAGCGCTTCTCTTTGGTCACTTCGACCCCTGAGCGTTATGTGTCAATAACTGCAAATCCTCAAGAGTCAACCACTGTTTCGCGCCCTAATTGGCTTACTGTTACGGCTGGAAGCATTGGAGGCGGTATTGTAGTTGTAATTATTGAGGATACGAGTGCAGCTCACCGTTTTGCGCAAACTCGCGACGACTTTATTTCCAACGTTTCTGAGCAGTTAATGCGATCTACTCGCAACTTAACTCAGCTTACGAAAGTTTTGCAAAATGAACAGGTATCTGCGCAAAAAATTAAAGATATTGCGCAAATTGCCGGTAAATCTTCCAAGAAACTTGAGCACATGCTTGAAGATTTGTTATGGCTGGTTCGCGCTCAAAATCCTATTGATTTAGATTCTGCGCAAGTATTTTCTTTGAATGATGTTTTGTCGTATGTGCAAAATCAAGTTGCTGCGTTTGCTAAGGATTGTTGCGTACGCGTCGTGTCAAAAGTCGATTCGCACTTATGCGTGCGCGGTGAAATTTCGCAAATTCAAGCTGCAGTGCGGAAATTAGTTGAGAATGCAATTACGTATTCTCCAAAAAATTCTACAGTTTCGCTATCTGCGTCACTTTCAACAGATGGTCAATACGCTGTGATTCGTGTTGTAGATCGCGGAGTTGGCATTGATTTGCAAGATCAGTCGCGAATTTTTGAACGATTCTATCGTGCGAATAATCAAAATAGTCAAAGCCAGGATGGTGTAGGTTTAGGGCTTGCAATTGCTAAGCATGTGGCACTTACGCACCACGGAAATATTACGCTTTGGAGTATGCCGGGGCAGGGTACTACCGTAAGTTTTGCGCTACCAATTGCAAATAAATAAGCAGCAAGTTAGCAAGTTAGCAAATCAGCAATAAACTATTTTCCTAAGCGCCTGTAGTCCCAGCGGTCAAAATGTTCCCAGATTAATAGCAGAACGCCAATAATTGTTCCCGATACGCAAAACAGCACAGGAAACCAAGTTGTAATATGCAATAACGCAACGATAAGCGCAATCATTGTTGCGACTAGCCACGCGATCGTTCCTATAGCAAAAACCTTTCGCAAATCAACGCGCAGCGGTTTTGGTGCTGCTTTTCGTGCATCAGGATTAACTATAGGTGCAAATTTCATACTTCCAACCATACAACTTACCGAAGTCTAAGTGTGACAAGTGCAGCTTAAGCGCGAAAATTGGCGGATTTAGGTTGTGTGCGTTTCTTACATCCTAACCACGTTGTAACCTTTCACATAGAAGATTGGAAGAAAATCAGTTGGGGGTGTAGCGTTTGTGCGCTGCGTTCCACGTTTAACATAAGAAAGTGATTAGTATGAGACATGCTGCACATGGTGCCACAAAAGCAAAGAGGCGTGGTGATTCGCCGCTTTCGCTGTTTGTAGCTCAGCATGGCGCGCATGGTGCGCATAGTGTGCGCGGTATGCGTTCTGTTCAGGCTAATCGTGTTAGTGAGCGTTTGGCTGCGGTTGCTACTAGCAATGGTGCTGTTGTAGAGCTTCCAGAAGCTGTTTCTGAGCGTTTGCAGGAGCTTGTTCCTCAAAGCAGGCGCGCGCTTAGGTTGTCTAAGCTTGCTAATGAGCGTCGTCACAATGTAATACTTTCGGCTTCTCTTGTTGCAATGGTTGGTACTGTTGCAGCTACTATGGCTTTAACTAAGGTTAATAGTTTTGATGCTCGCGCTTCCGAATTTGAGCCGTCTATGACTGCAGTTGGCGACGCATCTTCAACAGTTTCGCGTTCTAGCCAGCGCGAGTCTCTTGATCCTATGGCGACTATTAATAATGCTGTTGACTCTATTGAGAATGCTGCTAAAAAATCGCATAATGCGGGCTCTGCTGATGCTGCAAATAGCGCGAATGAAGATAGTTCTGCTCGCTCGGATTCGAAGCATGGAAACTTAGCCAATAAGGTTGCTAATTCAGTACAACCTGGCACTTTTTCTACTATATCTTCGAAGTCTGATTCGTGGAATTTAGGTTCTGATTCAGGCTTTAATATTGCGGAAATGTCGCGTTCTGCTGCGAATAATCCTAAGGTTGCTTTGTTGATAGATAAAGACTTTGACGTTTTGCCGAAGGGCTTTAACCCAAATCACGCAACTGGGGATACCGGTAACGCGTATGAGTTCAGCCAGTGCACGTGGTGGGTGTATATTCGCCGCCATCAGTTAGGTTTGCCTGTTGGCTCGCATTTTGGCAACGGAAATATGTGGGCTGATTCTGCGCGCAGTCTTGGCTATTGGGTAGATAATTCCGCTCGTCATGTTGGCGATATCATGGTGTTCCGCTCGGGTCAGGCTGGTTCTGATCCATTCTATGGGCACGTTGCAGTTGTTGAAAAAATTAATTCAGACGGTTCTATTGAAACTTCTGAATGTGGCGCTTCTTACCAAGGACGAACTTTCTCGCGCAAGTTTGACGCTAAGGAAGTTTCTCAATATCAGTTTATTCATTACTAAAGCTGCATTACTGAAGTTTCGTTACTAGAGCTGGTTTGCTAAAATTAGTTTGCTTATTACTGGCGTTGCTATTTTTCTCGTATGTAATACCCAGATGATACACTACGGAAAGTATGCTAAAACAAAGTAGAATTTTCTCAGTTTTTATATCAGCTGCCGCTGCAGCTTCAATGCTTACTGTTATGGCGCCATTCGCCATGGCAGAATCTTCGCATGAGCTTTCCGACTCAGCTGTCACTTCTACGCGCGCATTTCCAAAGGTGACGAATGTGCGTCGCGATATTTTAACTGAATCTACTTCTACTGATGTCGACGCAGATTCTCATTGGGGTGGCATAGAAAGCTTGAATGTACCTCAAACTAAGACTCCTAGCGAACAAGCTGCTGAAGTGGCACACCGTGCTTTTGCTGGAAATGTTGCTGCAAGCCGTTCTGGTTTCCGCAGTGGTGTTGAGCAGGTTCCTCTTGCTTCTGTAGTTCCTCCTGACGGTAAGTCTGTTGCTTCTCTTTTGAATTTTGCTACTCAATTCTTAGGCAAAGTTCCGTATCGTAGTGGTGGCAATACTCCTGCTGGATGGGATTGCTCCGGTTTTGTGCAGTATGTTTTTGCTAGTGTTGGTGTTTCTTTGCCTCGTACTTCTGGAGCGCAGGCAACTGTTGGAACCCCAATCCCAAGTTTGGCTCAAGCGCAGCCTGGAGATATTATCGCGAATGCGCAGCATGCTTCTATTTATGTTGGTAACGGCATGGTAATTAATTCGCAGCTTGCTGGCACTAAGTACGATCCTATCCGCTGCGTGTTCCCAGGCGGATACTCTATTCGTCGCGTTCTGTAGTTTCTATAGCTTCTGTAGAGTTTCTGTAGTCATATATCGCAAAACTGGCCAACACTCAATCTAAAATTACGCTACAATAGTATTTACAAGTTGTGCGCGAGTGACGCTGCTGTCGCAAGTGCAAGTATGAGGAGGTTGGCAATGATCCCAGAAAAAGCTGTATTGGTTGGAGTTGACGGCTCGCACGCGAGCTATAAAGCGGTTTGGTGGGCTGCAAATTACGCAAAGCATGCTGGGTTGCAATTGCAAATTGTTTGCGCTTATTCGTTGCCGAGTTATGCTGCTGTTTCTTTTGATGCCACTTACACTGCGATTGGTGACGATAATGCAGCTCATCACGATGCACAAGAAATTCTATCTAAAGCAAAAGCTGTTGCTCTTGAGCAGGGTGTTGACGCGACTACGCTAATTGTTACGGGCGATCCTTCTTCGGTTTTCGTGGAGCTTTCTCGTAACTATCAGCTTATTGTGATTGGCAATCGCGGCAAAGGTGGCTTGGCAGAGCGTTTGCTCGGCACAACTAGTTCTTCGCTTCCAGCTTATGCGTATTGCCCAATTGTGGTTGTGCCTTACACTGACGATGACGGTCAGCGTATTCATTTGAATAATACGATTACGCGTGTGGCTGTTGGCTCTGACGAGTCGAAGTGGGGGCTTAAAGCTCTTGAAATTGCGGCTGATTTGGCGGATAGCTGGCATGCTGAGCTTGATGTTATTTCTGCAGTGCCAAGAGTGCAAGGTGCTGAGGGCGATACCGCTGTTATGGGCTCGTACATGGAGGATCTTGAGGAGCGCGTGAAGCCAATTTTGCAGCGTTTGCCGGATTTGCAAATTCATCGAACTGTTGTGCCTGGTTCTGCTGTTGAAGCTTTGACTCAAGCTAGTTTGAATCATGATCTTGTGGTTGTTGGTTCTCGCGGTCGCGGTGGCTTTACCGGTTTGCTGCTTGGCTCGATTAGCCAGGGATTGTTGCAGCATTCTTCGAGGCCTGTGTACGTTGTGCCGCGCAAGTATGTGGAATTTAGTGCAGCTCAGGTTGCGGCAGCGCAAAAGCAGCATTCTGAAGCGTCTATTGACGATATTTCCGGAGTGCATGAGGTTGATGTGCCGAAGGCTGGTAAAGAAGCTGCTAAGGAGATTGAACAAACAATCGATCCGCTGCGATAATGCAACGACTGCTTGGGATAACGCTCGCGTTGCTGCGACGACCTGCTTGAGCGCAGCACAGCGCGCGCGAAAGCAACTCGGAGCGCCGAGCTTGCTTAGGGTTGAAAGCACGGTGTGCTTTCAACGCAAGCGAGGTCTGCCTTCGTCTCGATTGACGAAGGCAGGGCAGGTTAGTGTGGTTATGCTTTAGAAACTAGGTTGTGTTTTGTGTGCGCTGACGACCTGCTTGAGCATTGAATTACTAGCGTTGACTTGCTTTCTGCGCGCGTGTCTCATTTTGCCCATTTTGAGACACTGGTGCAGATGAGTTACTGCGTTATTGTCTCTGTTTGGTTGTTTTCGGACATTAGTGCAGATTGCGTACTGCATTAGGGTCTCATTTTGCTTGTTTTGAGACATTCGTGCAGATTGCGCTCGCGCTGATTACGCTCGCGCGCGAAACTCGCGTTGGAAGTCCACTGGACTTCCAACTTAAGCGAGTTTCCGCTCCAAATTGCCTTCGCGCGCTAAAATCGCAGCGCGAAAGCAGGTCGTCGCGCTGCGCGCGTGTCTGAAGACCGGCGTAGTGAAACATTTGCCGGAGTTTTTACTGGCGTTTGTTGTTGGTTTTGCCGAAGCTGACCACATTTGCCGGGGATTTTATCCCACATTTGGAGCGCGCAGGTCATCTAGTCTTGCGGCTTTTGCGGCTCTTGCGACTCCGCTTCAGTATTCTCGCGCTTTTTCAGCATAAAACGCGCGCGCCTGGCATCTCGCTTAGCTTTCTTTTCAGCGAGCTTTTCTTTATTCATCTCGATTGCGCGCTTGTAAATCTTAAGCAGCTCACGCGCTTGGCTCTTAAAATCGTTATTTTTCGAATACTCGAGCACGTTCGCCTTAAGCTGAGCCTGCTCAGCCTCGCTCATATTCAAAACTTTACTAAAAACAGTTTTAAAATCTTCCTTAGTATCCCACTGATACCCGTTTTGACCGCTGATAATCTGCTTCTCATTCGGTACATCATGCTTTACAAGCGCAAACAGACCGGAAGCCATTGCTTCTAACATCGAAAGTGAGTGCATTTCGGAAAGTGATGCGGTTGTGTAGTAGTCCATTGCGTGCAAATACTTTGGAATTTCCGTGTGAGCAATAGGCCCAAGCAAGCAAATTCTGTCGTCAAAACCATTATCTGCCACGCGCTTGCGCAACGATTCCAAATCAGGACCGCCGCCAATAACAAATAAGCGCGCTTTTTCGCGAGGAAAATCGCAATACATAAAGTTGTCAATTAATTCTGAAATATTTTTTTCAGCGCCGATTCTACCAACGAAAACAAACAGCTTAGTAGAGTCAGAAACGCCATATTTTTCGCGGAAAGCTTTGCGGAATGCAAGTCGCTCAGGCGTTGGTAGGAACTTTTTATATTCCACAGCATTATTCAGCACAATTACTTTTTTATCAACCTTCTGACGGTCAATATATGCCTGTGCTTTAGGAGACATGCTCGTAATAATTGTGGCATTTTTCGAGAATCGCATAAAATATTTCGCCGAAATATTGCGAGAGAACTCAGTAAAATGCTTTAAGCCAATGTAAAACAGGAATTTATCGTATTCTGTATGAAGCGTGTAAATAACGGGAATATGCTCTTTTTTTGCTACTTCCAAGCCGATTTCGCCAATGCCAAATTCGTTTTGAATATGAATGACATCCGGCTTAAATTTAAGAGGAAGTTGCTTTCGCATGTGACCAATCGGAAGCGCAACGCGGTATTTGTAAAGCTTTTTAAGCAATATGCCCGGAACGTAAACAACTCCATCTTCAAGCTTGGTTTTGCGCTGTTTTTCGGAGCCGACCGTGACTACTAGCACTTCATGCCCAAGCTCTTCATACATCTTTTTGAGCATATAAGACTGTGTTGCGACGCCATTTATGTACGGTGGATACGTTTCGGTAAAAATAGCGATTTTCAAAGTTTCCTCCGGTTGCATACATGCATGCGTAGCGTCATTATTGCGCAAATATCTTGTGTACTCAATTGTGCCACACGTGGTGAATTTTAGTGTGATTTTTCGCGACTTTTGGTGCGACTTTTGGCTTATTCTAGCTGCGAACCGTAACGTTTACGCTAACTTGCGCGCCTTTTTCGAGCGTATGTTTAACAGTACAACCCCTGGAAATGTGGCGTTCCATGCGCTCTTTTAGTGCGGACGCATCTTCCTGGCTGAGTGCAGGTTTTGCGCAAGTTGCGTCAAGAGTGACGTCTTCTTGAAAACGCAAGTATGTGCCTTCTTCCGCGTCGTACGTGCCGTTTACTACAACTCGCGCTCCAGCACCCTCTCCAATAGCGTGTTCTGCAGCGTACTGGCTGCTAAGAGCTGTGCAACCAGCTAAAGCGATTTGCATTAATTCAACCGGGTTGAACATGCCTTCGCCGTGACCAAACTTCAAGCTCACACCGTCGTCGCTGTGTGCTTCCCAAGTGCCGTCTTCGTTGCGCTCTACCCATAATCTTCTAGACATTTTTGCTCCTTTGCTGTAGTCGTATTTGTTCATGTTATCGTAAGGATTGTAACTTTGCGTTCAATTGCAGAAGTTAGCGTTTTGCGCGGTAGGCATATGGTTTTACGAGCGCGATTCTTTAAATTTATTAGCACTTTGTTAACATGGCAGCATGGCTTTAACAGAAGAAGAACTTGCCGCAATTCGCGCGCGCGTACCACAAAAACCGCTTTCCAGCATCCCAACTCCTTACGAGGATTTAGTGCGAAAAATCCTTACGGAAGGCACTTTAAAATCAGATCGCACCGGCACTGGCACAATCTCACTTTTTGGCCAGCAAATTCGTTTCGATATTAGCAAATACTTCCCGCTTATCACCACGAAAACCGTGTTTTTCAAAGGACTTGCGTACGAGCTGCTTTGGTTCCTTAAAGGCTCGAGTAATGTGCGTTGGTTGCAAGAAAACGGCGTTCATATTTGGGACGAGTGGGCGGACGAAAACGGCGATTTGGGCCCTGTTTACGGCGTGCAGTGGAGGAGTTGGCCGGCTTCGACAGCGGAAAATCCAAACCGCACAATCGACCAAATCGCAAACGTTCTGGATCTTATGAAGAATCACCCAGATTCTCGCCGCATGATTGTTAGCGCTTGGAATCCTGCGGAAGTTGAGCATATGGCGTTGCCACCATGCCACTCGCTTTTCCAGTTCTACGTTGCCGACGGCAAGCTTTCGTGCCAGCTTTACCAGCGTTCTTGCGATATGTTCCTCGGCGTGCCGTTTAACATTGCGTCCTACTCGCTTTTGACGATGATGATGGCTCAGCAGGCAGGTTTGGAGCCGGGTGAGTTCGTGTGGACGGGCGGCGACTGCCATATTTACGACAATCACGTTGAGCAGGTGCTTGAGCAGCTTTCGCGCGAGCCATACCCGTATCCGCAGCTTGAAATTCGTAAGGCGGATTCGATTTTTGACTACGATTACAGCGATTTTAAGGTGGTTGAGTACAAGCATCATCCGACGATTAAAGCGCCGGTTGCGGTGTGATTGATTGCGGTTTGATTGGTTGCGAATTATTTTGCTTGATTTAGTTTAATTTTTAGCTTGATTTAGCGTGTGAGGTGCGTATATGGCAAACAGCGTGTCGCATAATTTCCCTGTGCGACTGAT
Source organism: Gardnerella sp. DNF01151 (assembly GCF_049244235.1). Taxonomy (NCBI): domain Bacteria; kingdom Bacillati; phylum Actinomycetota; class Actinomycetes; order Bifidobacteriales; family Bifidobacteriaceae; genus Gardnerella; species Gardnerella sp. DNF01151. The sequence continues at coordinate 489,074 of NZ_CP058389.1, forward strand.
TTGGGGCGAGGCTTTTGGTTTGGACGGCAAGCCAGGCGCGATGGGTGTAAACGGAGGTATGCCGTGGCGACTTTCGCCGGATTTGCGCTATTTTAAGGCGATGACTATCGGTTGCCCTGTGATTATGGGTCGTGGCACGTGGGATGCGACGCCGCCGAAATTCCGTCCGTTGCCTGGGCGTGAAAATATTGTTGTTACGCATAATTCGGATTTTGTGGCGGATGGAGCGCGTAGTTTTACTAGCATTGACGCGGCTTTGGATTATGCGCGCGAATGGCTGGAAAATAGGGAAGCGCTGGAAAATCAGGAAAGCGCATCTCAAGACTTGCCGCAAGACTTGCCGCAAGACGGCTCCGCAATCTGGGTTATTGGCGGTGCTGCGATTTTGCGCGAGATGCTCGCGAATTATCACGCGGACGCAGCTTACGTAACGCAAATCGATGCGAAAGTTGCAGCGGACACGTTTGCTCCGAACATTCATGCATTAGTTGATGCAGGAAAATGGCATGTTGCGCGCGAAGGCGAGTTTGAGGAAGCGCCGCTGAAAGTTGGTAGCGAAAGCAATCCTGCACGATACCGGTTTATGGTATATGAGCCTGCTCAGTAAACGAGAAATCGCAAAGTAAACGAGACAGCAAAATAAACGAGGAAATATGACTGAAGAATCAAGCAAAATCAAGGTCGACGCGCGTCGCCCATACACTGTTATGACGGTTTGCACAGGTAATATTTGTCGCTCGCCAATGGCGGAAATTGTGTTGCGCAACGAGTTTCAATTGAGGGGATTGGGTGACGTTGTTGCCGTGCGTTCCAGTGGTGTAAGCGACGAAGAGTACGGAAATCCGATTGACCGTCGCGCGCAAAGGGAATTAACTAAGCGCGGATATGGGCTTCCTGCTTCGCATTTTGCGCATCGAATTGAAGCGGATGAGATTGCGGAAACGAACCTGTTTTTGCCTATGACGGCTTCGCATATGCGCTCGCTTTTGCGTTTGTTGCCTGTGCAAAAGCGCGAACTTGTGCATATGTATCGCGCGTTTGATCCGTCGCTTCCTAAGCCGCAGCCTGGTCGCGAGATGTTGCTCGACTTGGCTGATCCGTGGTACGGAGGTCCTCGCGAATTTGAGGTTGCGATGGATCAGGTTGAGCAGTGCGCGCCTTATATCGTCGATTGGGTTGCCGCGCGCATTGAGAGGGCTGACTAAACTAAACGCTCCAAATGTGAGGTAACGCTCGCGCTATAAGCGAGCACTTATAGTGCGAGCGTTTGCGAAAAAGTTTGCGGACATAGTTTGGGTATAATTTATAGGTATAGTTTTACAAGCATCAATTACCGCTCTGTTACTTTTAGTTGGGAGGATTTATGGCAGGTTTGGCTGTCGAAGACGTGCGCGCTCGCGTGCAAAACGCCTGGAATGACGTAGTTTCCGTGCTGAATAAGAAGATTTCGCTGGCTGCGGTGTCGGCTAAGGGCATTGCTGGTGAGCATATGCGCAAGTCCGCGCAATACGTGGCTGGGGTATTGCGTGAGGTTGGTATTGACGCGCGCGTTGAGCAGTCCACGAATCCGGACGGCACTCCAGGAGCTTTCGAAGTTGTGGGCTCTCGCATCGTAAACCCAAGCGCGCCAACGGTTTTGCTCTACGCACATCACGATGTGCAGCCAGTGCCGAACCCATCCGAGTGGGAAACCAACCCATTTGAAGGCACAGAGCGCGACGGTCGTCTCTACGGACGCGGCTCAGCTGACGACGGCGGCGGAATCGCAATTCACTACGGAGCTTTGCGTGCACTAAGCGACGATTTGCGCGTAAATATTAAGGTTTTCATCGAAGGCGAAGAGGAGATGGGCTCGCCAAGCTTCATCCCGTTCATTGAATCGCATAAAGACGAGTTCGAATCCGACGTAATCATTGTGGCTGACTCCGGAAACTGGTCTGCCGAAATCCCAAGTCTTACAACGAGTTTGCGCGGAAATACAGACGTAGACGTAAAGGTTAAAGTACTTGGTCATCAAGTGCATTCCGGCCAGTTCGGCGGTCCGATTTTGGACGCTTACACGCTCGCTTCCATGCTTATTGCCTCGCTTTACAACGAAGCTGGCGACTTAGCAGTTCCTGGAATTGAAGCACAGGAGCCGGTTGGCGGTTTGCAGCGCGATTTGGACGAAGCACAAGTGCGCGCCGACGCTTCCGTGGTCGATTCTTACAAGCTTGCAGGCACCGGTTCTCTCGCCGCGCGCATGTGGACTAAGCCAAGCCTTACGGTAATCGGCATGGACTCGCACCCAGTTGAGGGCAGTTTTAATGTGATTGCGCACGAAACTAAGCTGCGTCTTTCGCTTCGTACCGCGCCTTCGCAGCGTCCGGAAGAAGCGCAAAAAGCGTTGTGTGACTTTTTGGTATCTCACGCGCCTTTTGGTGCAGAAGTTACTGCAGAGCCGATTGATAACGGCATGGGTTGGGCAATGGATCCGGATGCTGTTGCAACGAAGGATGCGCTTGCTTCCATGCGCGACGCTTTCGGCGTGGAGCCGGTAAACAAGGGCGAGGGTGGTTCGATTCCGTTTATTCCGGAACTTCAGCGCATCTTCCCGAAGGCGCAGGTGCTGGTGACGGGTCCGGAAGACCCTAAGTCTAATGCGCACAGCCCGAACGAGTCGATTTCGCTTTCTGGATTGCGCGGCAATATTGTGACGGAAGCTCTGCTTTTGGATCGATTGGGCGAGTAATTCTGGCTAATTTTGCGCGAAGGCGGCATAAACTTTGCAACACTGTAAAGTTTCTGCCGTTTTTTGATATGTACCCCTTTTTCTTTACATGCGCGTAAAGTTTCTGCCGTTTTTGTGGCGATTCCCGACCGAAACTTTACGTTACTGTAAAGTTTCTGCCGTTTCCGCCGCGTCTGCATGCGTCTAGTCTGTTGAGTAATCTGCAAACATGACATGGAATCCATTTGCAAAGAAAACTGCCAATAATGAGGGCGCGTCTACTCCTTCGTTGCAAAAGAAAGTAGCGGATGCAGAATCGTCTGTAGCGACGAAATCTCGCGAAAAAAACACCCCAACTCCTAAGCGCAACGCGGCTCAAGCGCAAAATCTTCGTCCGCTTGTTCCAGCTGATCGCAAGGCCAGCGCAAAGCAGGCTCGCGCTAGAATCAGGCAGCGCGAAAATATCCAATATAACGCAATGCGCACTGGCGATTTGGCGCATATGCCAAAAATTGAGCAGCTTCCGTGGCGTGTGTATATTCGCGATTACGTGGATGCTCGAATTAATATTGGCGAGTTTTTCATACCAGTTGCAGTGTTGATTATGATTTGCTTGTTTGCGCTATCTAAATTTGTGATTGTTTATTTTGTTTTTGCAGTGTTCTTGTACGCGTATTTGTTTGCATCTGTAATTGACATGTTTGTTATGTGGCGTAAGTTGCGTAAGGAGCTGATTCGTCGTTTTGGTGATGTGGCTGTGTCGCGCAAATCGCGTTCCGGCATGTACGCATTCAGCCGCGCTATGCAGCTTCGTCGCTGGCGTTTGCCTAAGCCGAGTAGCGCAAAGCGTGGTAACTGGCCGAAGTAAGTGCAAAAGTAAGTGCAAATTTATTAATATTTGCACAAGCTACTATTATTATTTGGGATACTCAAAATAACGCGAATATCATGGGGTAAACGCATGGCACAAGATAAAGCACAAAGCAAATCGCAAGGCGCGTCTCAAGGCGCGAAGCAAGGTATGAAGAAGCCTAAGAAAAAGCAGGGCATGTTCTCGCAGATCATACGTATTTATAAGTACACGCATTCTGACGACAAGCAGCTGCCTTTGTGGTTGTCTTGCGCATTTGCTGCGCCGATTTTGGTTGCTGTAATTCTTGGAATTGTATCTCGTTGGTCCATTTTGATGTGGATTATGATGCTTATTACAGCGGTGATGCTTGGTTTGCTGCTGTTTACTGTTGTGCTTACGAAGCGTGCAGATAAAGTTGGTTACGCAAAGTTGGAAGGTCGCCCGGGTGCGGCTGCCGGCATTATTTCTGCGATTAATAAGGGCGGTTTTACTTTTCCGCAGCAGCCTGTGTGGGTGGACGCGCGCACGAAGGATGCGCTTTGGCGAGGCACTGGTTTTAACGGAATTTTCCTCGTTGGTGAGGGTAATTACGAGCGTTTAATGCATGCTATGGATCGACAGGAGCACGCTATTAAAAGCGTTACTGCCGGATCTAATATACCTGTATACCGTATTGCTGTTGGTAATGGCGAAAATCAGGTGAAGCTTAAAGAATTGCGCGGAAAGGTGTTGCGCTCGAAGACGCTACAGCCTGTGAAGCACAAGTTTGCGTTGTTCGATAAAATTCATCCGAACCGCCGATTCTTCCTTACTAAGACAGAGCTTGCGATTTTGAATGAGCGTTTGCGCACGTTGCAAAGCAAGAGTGGATTTGGCATTCCGAAGGGCATCGATCCAACGCGTCCTCAGCGCATCAGCCGTCGTGCAATGCGCGGTAAGTAAATTAAGTAAATTTTAGTGTTTTAGCCTTATTGTTGCGTGCGTAAGTGGCGTTTGTTCGTCGCTTGCGCACATTTTTATTGATGCGACGACCTGCTTGAGCGCAGCACAGCGCGCGCGTTTGGAGGGTTGGCGTCGACACAGTGCCGTACAATCGTCAATCGACACGGGTGCTCTGTGTTCTCGCTTATGCAAGCGTGAACATTCAGAGCTGAGAGAAAACCGCTTGAACGTGAATCCGGGTAATACCGGCGCACGGAGGTCTGTTTTTCCCGTGCCTGGAGAGGTGTTGCAAGGTTTCTTTGTAACGCAAAGTATTGCATGTAACGCATCGCAATGTAACGCGTTTGACGCACAGCATCGTAATGTACACATGTAACGCAAAATATTGCATTGCGCACAATGTAACGCATTGCAACACGTAACAAGAAAGGCACATTTTTATGTCAGAAGAAAATTATCAGTCCAACATGCAGTGGCGTGTTGCAGACATCGCAGTTGCTTCCGTAATTGGCGTTGTTTCTGCTTTTATTTATTGGGTTGTTGCCATTTTTAGTGAGGTTCCATGGACTGCGCTAAACAGCATTCTTCCAGGTTTTGCAGGTCTTATTAACGGTCTTTGGCTCTTCGCTGCTCCTTTGGCCGCAGTAATCGTGCGTAAGCCGGGTGCTGCTATTTACGCTGAAGTCGTAGCTGGCGTGCTCGAAGCTTTGATGGGCAATCAGTGGGGTGGTGCTGAAACCTTCGCTATTGCAGTAGTTCAGGGTTTGTTTGCTGAAATTGCGTTCATTATTTTCGCTTACAAGAAGTGGAATTTGAACACAATGATTCTTTCCGGCGCATTGACTGGTATTGGTTGCTGGGGTTACACCTTCCTCGGTAAGTTGCAGGCTGTTAGCGTATTCGGCAAGTATGGTCTTCCATACTTCGCCAGCACAGTGGTTTCCGGAATTGTGTTTGCTGGTGTTTTAATGTGGTTCTTGTATGTGGGAATCGCTAAGACCGGCGCGTTGGATCAGTTTGCGTCCGGTCGCGAAATACGCGAAAAATAGCGAATAGCGTATTAAGAAATAACTAAAATCTATCATTGCCATAAAGGATTTACTATGCCTGATGCTACTCAATCGCAAGAATCTGAAACTTTCCTTCCAACAGATTTAAGTGATCGCAAGAGTATCAGCAACGCTAGTGACGCAAGTAGAGCTAGTGATAACGCTTCTAACGCAAGTAACGCTGAACTTTGTTTTGAAAACTGGGGTTATCGTCATGCTTCCCGTCGCGCTTTTGCTGTGCGCGGGTTGGACCTCACGATTAAGGCGGGGCAGCGCGTGTTGCTGCTTGGTGCATCAGGCATCGGTAAATCCACGATTTTAAGCGGCGCGGCAGGTCTTATTGGCAATGATTTTGTGGCGAAAAATAGCGCAAAATCCCAGCAAACCACTCTCGTCGAAGATGCCGATGGTGGTGTGAGCGAGGGTTGCGTTTTGGTTGACGGCGTGCCGGTTCGACGTGCGCGCGGTCGTGTTGGTTTGGTTTTGCAAGATCCGGATGCACAGGCGATTTTCCAGCGTTTGGGGGATAACGTTGCGTTTGGTCCGGAAAATATGAACGTTCCGCGCAGCGAGATTTGGGATCGCGTGCGCAAAAGTCTTAAAGAAGTTGGGTTGGATGGCTTGCAATTGCATCGCTCAACTTCGCATTTAAGTGGCGGTCAGATGCAGCGTTTGGCGCTTGCTGGCGCGCTCGCTATGCAGCCGAGTGTGCTGCTTTTGGACGAGCCGACTGCGAATTTGGATCCGGATGGCACGCAGCAGATTGTTGGTGCTGTGCGCGCGGTTTTGGATTCGACGCATGCCACGATGGTGCTTGTGGAGCATCACGCGGAACCGTGGATTGACATGATTGACCGCGTGGTTGTGCTTGGGCTTGAGAATGATGAAGCTGCGAACGGAAAAGCTGCGAACAACGAAACCGTTCACGACGACGATATTGCGCGCGTGGCTTCTTCGCGCACGGTGATTGTGGCGGACGGCACGCCAGACGAGGTGTTTAATCGCACCGATTTGGACTTTGAGGATCTGGGTATTTGGCTTCCGGAACGCTACAAGAAAAACGTAAAATCTTCTGCAAATGAATCTTCCGTAAGTAATTCTTCCGCAAATGCAGAATCTTCTGAAAAATATTACGAAAACTGCAGTCCAGCAGAAGGCTACGGAGAAGTGCTACTTTCCACGAAGGACCTCGCAATCAGCCATAATAGCGAGCCGATTGCGCGTCACATCAATCTTGAGTTTAAAGCCGGGCAGATTACGGCTTTGGTCGGCGCGAACGGTGCTGGAAAATCAACGCTTTCGCTCACTTTGGCTGGTCTTTTGCCGGCAGTAAGCGGCGAGGTTGTGGCGAGTGATGCTCTTGCTCAAGGCACGAATGGTACGGATCCAATGAAGTGGAAGTCGCCTGATTTGGCGAAGCGCATTTCGTACGTTTTTCAGAATCCGGAGCATCAGTTTGCGTGTGGTTCGGTGTTGGATGAGGTTATGTTGGGGCCGCTTCGCACGGGTGTTTCGGCAGATGAGGCGCGAGTGAAGGCTCAGGAGTTGCTGAAGCGATTCCGTTTGGCTCGTTACGCGAAGGCGAATCCGTACACGCTTTCGGGAGGTGAAAAGCGTCGTCTGACTGTGGCGGCGTCGCTTGCTGCGGCTCCGCGTGTGTTGATTTTGGATGAGCCGACTTTTGGGCAGGATCGCAAAACTTGGTTGCAAATTATTCGCTTGATTGCAAGCCTTCGCAGCGAGGGTGTGAGCATTATTGTGGTGACGCACGACCGTGAGCTGGTTGAGGTGTTGGGTGCGCGCTTGGTTGAGCTTGTGCCGGATGTGAAAGCTGAAGCTGCTGAAATGAGTGCTGCTGAAGTGAGTGCTTCCGAAGTGAAATCTTCCGAAGCGCTTTCCGCAACTACCGGCGCAACAGACATTTCGCGTATCAAAGTGAGCGCTGTAAACAATCGCGACGAGGAAGCGAAACTTTCAAGCAAATCGCCGCTTCTTGCGTCAATTAATCCAGTATTTCGCATTTTTGGAGCGTTCGCGGCTTCGATTCCGCTACTTTTTACGCTTGATTGCGTTTCTGCTTCGGTTGCGTTGCTGCTGGAATTTGTGATTTTTGCGTGCATTAAGCTTCCGCCATGGCGTGTGATTCGCCTTTCGTGGCCTGTGTGGGTGGGTGCGCCGACTTCCGCGCTCACTGTGTTACTATACGGCAAAAGTGGCGGAAATACTTGGTTCCAGTGGTGGCTGATGCATGCTACGGATCGTTCGGCTATGCTGGCTGTTGCAACTTCGCTTAGGATTTTGGCGATTGGCGTGCCGTCGATTGTGATGGTGATTGGGCTTGATGCTACGGATTTGGCGGATGCTTTCAGTCAGGTGCTACATTTGCCGGATCGATTCGTGTACGGCGGTTTGGCTGGAATTAGGCTGTTTGGCGTGCTACAGGATGATTGGGCGGCGCTGACTGCGTCGAGGCGTTCGCGCGGTTTGGGTGATGAGCATCGCGTGAGGGCGTTCTTCCCGCAGTCGTTTGCGCTGCTTGTGCTTTCGATTCGACGTTCGACGACGCTCGCTACTGCTATGGAAGCACGCGGTTTTGGGGAGTTGGTGCGCGTTCGCACGCTAGGGTGAGTCGTGTGCGTGCACGCGACTGGTGGATTTTTGCTGTGTGCGCGATTGTGCCGTCGGTTGCTGTTGCGGCTGCGCTTTACTTTGGCACCTTTGCCTTCCTCGGTGGCGCGTGATGGCTGTGCGCGCGATTGCGTGCGCAGGCGGCATAAACTGCGCGCGGCTGTAAACTTTCTGCCGTTTTTTCGCCTCGCATCCCCAGTCACAATCTAGTTTCTAAAGCACAACCATACTAACCTGCCCTGCCTTCGTCTTTATTAACGAAGGCAGACCTCGCTTGCGTTGAAAGCACACTGTGCTTTCAACCCTAAGCAAGCTCGGCGCTCCGAATTGCCTTCGCGCGCGCAATGCTGCGCTCAGGCAGGTCGTCGCGCATCCTCACTAGCGTGTATACTTTCTCGAGTTGCGGGCCTGTAGCTCAGTGGATAGAGCGTCTGCCTCCGGAGCAGAAGGTCGTGGGTTCGAATCCCATTAGGCCCACTTTTGATTTTCTACTTTTGGTCGTGCCTGTCTATTCGTTGCTTTTCGTGTAGTGTTTTGTAGAATATTTGCATATGCGCTGGTGCATTTAAAGAGTCATCGAATGCTATTGGGGTAGTATTCGCAAAAATAAAAGATATTTATCCATAGTTTGGAAAAGGGGAATACATAGTATGGACAATCAATGCGATTCGGATATAAAGAAAACATGTGCAATTAGTAAATTGCCTGTAAAGCTTTCGTCAATAGATCAGATAAAACATCTTAAGAAGCAAGGTATAACTTTTAACAAACAATCTAAAGATTCTGCAATTTCCTACCTTTCAATCTTCTCATATTATTTTGAGACTTGTTCATATAAAAAATTGTTTAGCAAGAGAGTTGGTGGATCTAGGGATGGCCAGTATATTGACTTGGATTTTGATCAATTATGCAAAATAGAGCAGCTTAATAGGATGTTTCAAATACTTTTGCTTCTAATAACTTTAGCTATAGAGCATGAGGCAAAAGTTAAGTTAATGAAAATGTTTACTGAAAATCCTGAAGAAGATGGATACTCCATTGTTGAAGATTACATGTCTAGTCTTTATAACGATGACCGCAAAATACTAATTGCTGAATTAGAACGACTTAAAGATGGGAAATATAGCAGAGAATCGGCGGCAAAGTATACAGGTGGAATGCCAATTTGGGTATTTGTTGAAGGTATTACATTTGGAACATTGTTAAGATTTTATCGTTTTTGCGCAAAAAGATGGGGTAGTAGAGAGATGCAGAAGGAGCATCACTTATTGTGCAGGGTAAAATCCGTGCGTAATGCTTGTGCTCATTCTAATTCAATATTGGATGGAATTACTGAAAAGAGTTTTGACAACGTGCTTTTGCTTGAAGAAGTAAGTAAAGCTATTGAAGCTGTAGGGTTCAATAAGCGTGCGAGGCGATCGAATATGTGTAATGCGAAGATGAAAGAAATAGTGATAACTGCATATATGTATAAGAGATTTTTGTCTAGGAATTATCAATGTGATGAATGCGTGAATGATCAAAAAAGCATTATTAGATACATTGCAGGAGGATTTATAAAAAAGGCATCTGAGTACACAAAAGAGTATGATAAAGCGAGTAAATTTAACTCATTGCTTGCTTTTATTTGTACTGTTATTGACAGTTGGATATGTGAAAGATAGAATTGAAAATGCTTGAAAACCTTAGGGTTTTGGGGGGCGGAAGTGCGAGAGTGCATCTGCCCCGATTTTTTTTTGCGCGCAAACGACTTTTTCTGTACACGGCTGCACAGTTTCTGTCGGATTTTCTTGCTGACGCGACGACCTGCTTTCGCGTTGCACAGTATATATAGCATGGCATATAGTGACGAATCTCACACAGTATATAGCGACGAAGCACACAGAATACAGCAGCGCAGCACACAACACACACAGCATATACCAGCACAGCATATAGCGGTGCGATGCATGCGTTATAACAACATGTAGTGCTTTGGGTTGGGGAAGTGGTCGGTTTTTAGACACGCCGAAGATGCGATTTTTGCGTTTTGGCGTCGGAAATTATGCGTTATAAATGCGTTTTACAGTAGATTTTTTAGCGATATTCGCGAATTATAGAAATTTTTTATATGCACAATTATAATACGTGTTTTGCTTGAAATTCTTCATGGGGGGGGGGTATAAATATTAGAGGCTTTTGGCAACCATGCTTGCATATAGGGCATAAGGGTATGTTATACTGACTACCTGTGGTTGGCTCTGTCTATGGTATTTGCAGTAGTGAGTGCACAAGATTTTAGTGCACCGAGCATTGGCATCGCATGCAGGTTGAGTGCGTGAAGTCTTAAAGATTAGAGAGTTGGAATTTGAGATATACTGCGGCTTGTGCAGCAGTGGAGGACTAGGAAGGCGAGAAAATGTTACCAGCAAAGTTCCGTGGATTCGCATCACGCGTGGGTCGTCTTGCGTCGCGCGCTTTGGTCTGGCGTAAGACCAGCGCTAACGACGCCGTTCGTACTTCCAGCACCGCAGTTATTTCTTCCACCAATGCCAATACTTTCGGCACTGCCAGCACTTCTTTCGACAAAGCAGTCATTTCCGACAATGCAGCCAATTCCGACAATGCAGCCAATTCCGGCAACGTCACCATCGCTCGCGCAGCACGCCCATCTCGCACTCTTCGTCGCGCGCTCTTCGCAATGTTCGTAGCCGCCGCCACCATAGTAACCATGCTCATAGTGCCGCCGATGAAAGAAGCAAAAGCGGCTAATGTTAGTTGGGATTACATTGGTAATGGATATATTTCTCCTAACTCTGTTGCGAGTTGGGATATATATAGGGATTTCGATGTTCAGCCTCCAGATATAAATACAATAACCGTTAATGGAAAGAAAAAAACAACCATCACTTGGAATGTTCTTTTTAACGCAAATGGATGCAGAATTAAAAAAATAGAAAACCCAAATGTAGATTGTGATGAAAATACTGCTCTACATGCGTATGATGGTAGACCTGATTTTTATCTTATTCTTCCAAAAAACATCAAGGATAATAGCATAAGAATTACAAGGTATCGTACAAAATTTGTTGGCTACAGTGGTAGAAACAAAAAGTTTGTTTGGGAAGAACGAGGCAAAGATCAAATACCAAGCGATTTTAATAGTTATACTAATGCTACGCGCTTACCAGGTGATAGTGATTATGAGAATTTCTGGAAAGCATCTATTGAAAAATGTGGTTTAGGTACAGATGCAACATGTGAAGTAGATACATGGCGTCGAGCTGGTAATTTTGGTAGGTTATTTAAATCTTGGGAACAAGATAACGCTGTAGATTCTATTCGCTGGATTGTTACTGCAGAAGTTGAAGAAGGCAGTGACCCTTATAAGTTACCTTTTATGGCAGGTTGGATTTCCTACTATGGAGATAAGCATAAGTTTACAGTTTTTGGTCCGTATGATCATGATGGCGACGGCATACCAGACTTGGAAGAGTTTAAGTATGGTTTAAATCCTAAAAATGATGATGACATCCAATTCCCAAAGAGGTCTAAAGAGGACGCTGTTTACGGTGAAGTTACTTCCGTGAAACCGTATATAAATACTGGTGAGTGGGTTGGTGATTCTTATAACGGCGATTTTAAATATTATAAGGACATGCCAAATCATGGGGGCAGAACTACGTCTGAGATGATTCCAACTGATGCTGGAATAGAATTTACGTTTAAAAAGAATGAAATTGGAAATAGTGAGATACTTCCGCCCGGTGTTACTAAGACGTATAATCCTAATAATATGCAGCCTGGTCAAGCCTATATTAATCCAAGAACAGGCGAGGTTAAGTATAGTCCTAAGGCTTCTGATAGAAACAAAACTATACATTTTGATGTTCAAATAAACTATCCTGATCCTAAACCTAACAATTGTAAAATGAACAATTCAATTGTGAAGGTCAAAGGCGTTGATATACACGTTGTTTCGCAGGCGTCCCGGTATAACCCTTACTATGACGATACTACAGTAAAAGCTGGTGAAGAAAAGAATTCTCCAAATCCAAAAGACAGGGGAGGGAAGAAATTCCCATCTGGCACTAAGTTTAAGGCAGAAATTTATAATAAGTATCAAAATCCACCAACTTGGGCAAAGATTAATAACGAGTCCACTGGTGTTGTCACTTTCCACCCAAATAAGTGGGTTCCTGCTTCTAAAACTGGTCAGCCTGAGAAGAGACCTGTAGTTGTGCATTATCCTGATGGTTCAACTTCGAAGGATAAAGATTCTGGTAATCATGGTGATCCAGTTAATGCTCCAGTGTATGTAACAAGAGATAACCCTGGCACTGGTGACTTGCAGCTCCATATTCATAAGAACCAAAATGGTCAAGAGATTGACTACAACGATGGATTCGTATTCCGCAAGAATCGTGAAGTTAAGCCACAACCATGGATAGATTCTTGGTCAGTGCAGGAACCTGGCGATATTACTATTCGCTCTGTGTGTGCTGATACTACAAATCCTCTGAATCTTAAGTTTTATCTTAACGGTATTAATGGAATAACAATAAATGGTGAAAAACCGTGGCCTCATGCTACTGATGAGGAACAAGAAAAGTGCCGAAATGGTCAGGGCTGTGCAGCAAACAAATTATTTGATAGCACAGGCAGAACCATGGAGCGTACGCGTGGTAGCATCACAGGAAAGCCACTAAAGGTTGGCAATTACCAGTGCACTGTGTATGCTTTGAAGCCTAAAGCTTTGAAGAAATTTGAGGATGCTGCTAAAAAGAACAAAGATATTGAAAAGCAAACCGGTTCTCCTACCAATATCATTAATCCGGATACCTTCAAGGGTTTAAGAGAAGATATTGATTATACATCTAGGACTGTGCCAATTAAGGTTCACTCCGACGCGCATTATTATAACCCTCAATACGATAAGGTATATGTGCAGGCTGGTGGTAAGTCTAAAGAATCGGCTGCTCCAGTAAGCCATTCTGGTGCTAACGGCGTGAAAGGTAATGACAAGAGTCAACAGGAGCTTGTGCAGAATGGTACTAGGTTGCCAAAAGGCACTTGGTTTGAGCTAAGAACCTATCCTAAAGATAATGAACATGTTCTTACATGGTATAAATTTGTCAATAAGCAAAGTAACAAGAAATCAGGCAAGGATGAGCCTGAAGATAGTACTACTGACGCTAGATATGGCAAAGTTACTTTTTCTCCAGAAAAAACTGTAATGCTTGGTGAATATTTTGCTCCTGTAATTGTGCATTATCCAGATGGTTCCACTTCTGAAGATCCGGATTCTGGTAATCTTGGCAAGCCTGTATATGCGCCTGTAGAGGTAACTAGTCAACCGATCCAAAAAAATGATTTAAAGCTCAATGTTTATTCGCAATATGGCGGAAGACGAATTGAAAACAATGATAAAAATGGTATGCGTTTCCGTAAAGATGAAGTGTTAGGCGACGCTACTGGTAACACTAAGCCAATGTTCTTTGACTCATGGTCAAGTGCTAAGCAAGGAAAAATTTATCAGCGCATGCTTTGCTATAAAAAGAATCCACAAACTGGTAAACCTGAAAGCTATGAGATTGATGGTATTAATGGTCTGACACTTGCCGGTCGAAAAGGTAATACTACAAGCGGTGAATTTATTGATAAACAACCATCACAATGGACAAGAGCTACTGAAAAGAATAAGTATGAATGTACGGTTCATGGTAAAAACTGCAACCGTAACCTTTACTTATACGGTGATGAGCATGATACCGTAGAGCGCACTTGGGGTTGGTTACATGGCAAGGTTAAGGAAAATGGCGACTTTGTGTGCACTGTGTACGCTATTAAAGACCTTGAAAATAAAGATGGTAAGCATGGTGATTTACAAAATAAGTTTGATAAAGCTGTAAATGACTTTGTAAAGAAACCTGCTGATCGCAAGTTTGAAGAGGTTATTAAATCAGTCTTAACAGATAAGCCGGGTAGTGAAGATAGTCCTCAAGAAGCCACTCAAAGGCATATCGATTGGGATTCGGTAACCTTCCCAATTCATGTGCATAGTGATGCTCACTACTACAACCCAGAGTATAAGACTATTAGCATGGAGGCTGGTACCAAACAAGCCACTGAGGTGCCTAAGAGCAAGAAGAATGCCAACGATGCTAATACGTTGCAAGACGATGTGCGCGAAGGTGATCTACCGGACGGAACTTGGTTTAAGTTTAAGAAATCTTTAAGCTACACATTCTTTGAGGATGATCAAGATAATAAAGCTGACTCTGGTGATTCAGCTAAGAATGGCACGGGTCAGTTTGGCAAGGTGACGTTCCGACCGCACAAGTGGTTCCCTGTTGGTTCTGACAAAGTGCAGGTTATTGTGCACTATCCGGACGGTTCCACTTCTGAAGATAAGGACTCTGGTAATCTTGGTAAACCTATTTATGCGAAGGTAGACATTACGCGATCGCATGATGAGGATGCTGGTAATTTACGGCTGAATGTTGGCGATCGTGAAGGTAGCGGCGACTGGAATGATACTACCATCAAACTCACTAAGGGCGAGGAACTTAGTACTTCTAAACAGACGACCCGTTGGCTTGATTCATGGTCCAAGTATAAGCCTGGAAAAATCAATTTGCGCACAATTTGCAATAAGATCAATTCAGACGGCACTAAGTCTCACTACCAGTCGGGCGGTATTGCCGGCATTACGATGCAAGACGTTAAAATTTGGAATCATACTGAAGATGCGTCAGCGCAGAAAGCTTGCGAGAAGGATGCAAGTCAGTGCCACCCTGATAGGCAGCTGTACGACGATTACATTGCAAATGGTAACTCAAAAGATACCACTGAGCGTACTCGTGGGTGGATTAAAGGCAAGGCTAACGAATCCGGCGACTACGAGTGCGTAGTTTACGCGATTAAAGCAAAACAGTTTAGTAAAGACAATAACGATTTGCTTACTAGATTCGATGCAGCTGTTGGCGCACTTAACAAAGATGCAAGTAAGAATAACACTGATCCTTTGAAAGACTTCAAGTGGAAGCTTGATGGTAATAACGGCAACAAAAACGCGGTTAAAGGTGTCGACTACGAGTATCGTTCAATACCAATCCACATTCACAACGACAACCACTTCTACAACCCGAAGTATGTTGATGTGAGCGTTACGGCTGGTCAAAAGGTTGAGAATGCTGTGCCGCAAAGCGTTAAGAGTGCTAACGGTGCGGATAAATACCAGGATGTTGTGAAGGCTGGTGCGCTTCCGGACGGAACTTGGTTTGAGTTTAAGGATGCCACAAACGGCTTTGAGGTAAATGCTGACGGCACTGCTGGAAACAAGGTGTCTTTAGACTGGTCGTATTGGGCTTCTAATAACGCTGCCGATAAAACCGGTGAGCAAAGCAATAAGCCTGACAATCCTTCCAAGCAAAAGAATGGCAAGCACAGTTCCAAGGATGACGGCACTCGCTACGGCAAAGTGACCTTCCACCCAGATCAATCTGTTGCTCCTAAAGCGTACTTGAAAGAGATTGTCATCCATTACCCGGATGGCTCCACTTCGGACGACTCGGATTCTGGTAACAACGGCAAGCCTGTGTATGCGAAAGTTACAGTTGGAGGCCTCAGTGGAGCTGACAAGGATCTTAAGATGACATTGCTAAGATCCCAAGACGCTGATCCTGTTCATGACACGCTTGGTAGTGGTAATTCTCTTACTGTTATGAGCGGCACGAGCCTTACTAAGAATCCGTATGTGCTCGCGTGGAGCTTGAAGGATCGTAGCAATATTTCATTGCGTATGATGTGTGCTAAGCAAGGCGAGCAAAAGTGGAGTCGCGGGCTTGACGATACGCTCAATATGCACCTGAACCAGAATTATGGCGAAAGTGTAAAGCCGTGGGCTTTTGCAAATGCTGATCAGCGAAAGTCTTGCAGTCAAGACAGTAAGAATTGCATGGCTAACTTGCTGTATGGCTTTACGAAGGATAAAGATCCGAACAGCATAGAAAGTGCTGTGTCTCGCAGTGAAGACGATATTGCTGGCGTACCTCAAAAGGCTGGAAATTACACGTGCGCTGTGTTTGCGTTGAAGCCGAATGCGCTGACGGTGTTTAATAACACTGTTAATGGAAGTCTTATTGAAGGTAACAAGTATTCGTCTACAAATATGCAAACAACTCAGCTTGCCGGCGTAACCGTTGGAAAAGACTGGAACAGAATTGCTGTTAATGTGACCGTGATCGATCCGCCTAAATTCGCTCTGCCAAAGACCGGCGGAATGAACTGGAACGTGCTGCTTGGTGCGTTTGCTGTGATTGGCACGGGCGTGATGGCGGCTGGGTTCTTCCTTGAGCAAACCAAGTGGGGGCGCGCGATGCTCGAGGCGTTGCTGCGTAAGACACTGCTTAAAGATTTTATTTGCAAAACTGCCAAAAAGCTTCGCGCTTTAAGGCGACGTAGCGAAAGGTGGCGATGCTGATGAAAATTTTCTGCAGCTTAAAAACTGCAGTATCAACGTTCCATGTGCTGGCAATGGCATTACGCGTTACGTAGTGATGGTACTTATTTCGGAGCATGGTTCGGATTTAATCTTGCTGCGCGCGGCGCAAATCGTAGCCGCCGACAGAGTTCATGCGGCTTTGCGATGACTCCGCCGACCGTGCGCAACACAAAATAAAACAATAAACGTATTTTCCTCAAAACCTGCCCACAAGGGCACTGATATAAAGGAGAAGAAAGTGAATAAATTCACTAAACAATGCGTGGCAGCATTCGCCTCGCTCGCAATGGCTGGCACGCTGTGCGTCGCCGGCGCCGTGGTGGCAAACAACGTGGCATTTGCTACGGGTAGTGAGAAAGCAGCTGCTCAGCTAGCACCTTGGTCTGAAGCTGGTAAGAAGCTGAAGGGTAAGATTACCATCAATAAGAAGGATGCATCTAAAAACAATGGACCTTTGCAGGGTGCCACATTTACCGTTCAGAAGGTTACTCTTATTAAGAGCGATAATGACCAGACTGGTCTTAGTGTAGATTTAACTTCTGAAGATGGCTGGACTAAGCTCGCTGCTAAAGTAAAGCAGCTTAATACAACACCTCTTGATGAAACCAAGCTTACATTAGATACCGTAAAGGAAAAGACTACCGATCAAACTGGTAAGGCTGAATTTGATAACCTTGATTTGGGCTTGTATTTAGTGAAGGAAAAGTCTGCTCCTGCTGGCTATGCAACTGATGTGAAGCCATTCTTCATGACTGTTCCAGAGATTACGCGTGAAGCCAGTGCTAAGAACAACACCTACACATATGAAGTGTCAGTTGCGCCTAAGAACACCAATGTTAAGGATAATGTAACCAAGACCGCTGATAATGGAAAGATTGTTGGTGCTGGTGATACATTGCCTTACACTATTACTGCAAAAGTAAACAAGAAGAAGTCCGATGCTGCTGATTCTAAGACTGGAATTACGAAGGATGAGCTCCAAGGTTTTGCTATTTACGATGACGCTGTAACTGCGGCATATGATTCTGTAAAAACTGACGTAGTTAAAGAAGTTAAGATTGAAGGTCAGCAGAATGCTATGACTGCTGATGATTACGTTGTGACTTCTTCCGCATTGACTAAGCCTGAAGATACAACTCGTACTCGCATCATGGTTAAGTTTAAGGATGCAGGTCTTAGAAAGATTGCAACTGTTGTGAATGGTGCAAATGGCGCTGATGTTAAAATTACTGTTAAGTTAGAGTTTAAGTTGAAAACGGATCTTTCTAATTTTGTTGGTTCCGATAAGAAGTTAGATAACAAGTCTGGCTTCGTTCCAGGTCACGGTGCCGGCGTTCCAGATACTCCAACTCCTGGCGGTGACGCAACAACTGAGTTCCGTAAGTTCCACATCAAGAAAGTTGATGCAACTGATAAAACAAAGCTTCTCAACAAGGCTGAATTCAAGGCATTTGCTGATCAAACTGAAGCTAAGAAGTGTGCTGCTGACCCAACTGCTGCTCAAGCTTGCGATAAAGCAATGGCGGGCTTTACTGACACAGCACAAACTAATACTGAGGCTACCATCACCACAACTGGTGTTGATAAGACTGCTAGTGGTGTAACTAAAGATTATGTTGCTAAGGTTACAGATGCTAACGCTAATAGCAAGATTTATCTTGTTGAGGTTAAAGCACCAGAAGGTTATGCTCGCTCTGAGCAGCCTCATGAAATTTCTTTAACTTCTGCTGAGTCTAATGCAACTGCTCAGGAAATTGAAATTGTGAACGTCCCAACCAAGGATAATGGTTCTTGGTTCAACCTTCCAAAGACCGGTGCTGCAGGCGTGATCATCTTCGCGTTGGCTGGCATGTGCTTGGTTGCTGTTGGCATGTTCATCTTCTTGCGCAACCGCAAGAAGGATGAAGAGCAGCAGGCTGCCTGATTGTAATTGGTGACTGCTGAGAAAAAAATCAGCAGTCACTGCTACATGAATGTAAATATCTGTTTGCATGGCATAAATATTGGAGCTGGGTGCGACTTGTTGCTCCCGGCTCTATATTTGTACGCTTTAATTGAACTAACTAGCGAGCGCAAAATCAATAAATCGTAAATCAAATCTAAATCCAACGAAAAACTCACGAAACGAGGAAGCATGAAATTAAACGATGCTGTTGCTAAAGTATATGCTTTCCTCAACAAAATCTCCCTGAATATCCCCATCGTAAGTAAGCTTCTCAAAAACCAAACAAACGCAACTCAAACTAACGAAACCAACTTAATCGAAACCAACTTAACCGAATCAAACGCAACCGAAAATAACGCAACTCAAACCCACGCAACCGAAGCAAAATCCACCGCAAGCAATCACAAATCTAAACAAAAATCTAAGCTCCGCCGCATCGTCGAGCCAATCGCATTCGTGTTGGCAGGCATTTTGTGCTTCAGTTACCCTGTTGTTTCAACGCTTTGGAATAATCGCGTGTCGAAGGAGATTTCTAACGCGTACGACAAGTATAACCACGATCAGGCTGGTGACGTGCGTCGCGCTCACATTCGCGCCGCGAAGCTTTACAATAAAACTCGCAAAAATATGCTTACCACGGATCCGTATGGTTCGGATGGGCAAAAAGACATAACTAACACGCCTGAATACAAGCGTTATCTTAAGGCACTTGAGGAGCCTATGGGCATTATCGGCATCGTAAAAATTCCGAAGATTGGCGTAAAACTTCCTATTTATCACGGCAGTTCGCAGGAAGTTTTAGCGCACGGCGCTGGTCATTTGTACGGCACGGATTTGCCGGTTGGCGGCAAAAACCGCCACACAGTTATTACCGCGCACACGGGTCTTGCGGATGCAACCATGTTCGACGATTTGGTGAATTTGAAGAAGGGTGACTATTTCTACCTCGACGTGCAAGGCGAAACTTTGCGATACAAAGTGTTCCGCATCAGCGTGGTTGAGCCACACGATATTAGTTTGTTACAGCGCGAAAAGGGGCGCGACTTGGCGACTCTGCTAACGTGTACCCCGTATGGCGTGAATTCGCATAGGCTTTTGGTGACGGGGTATCGTGTGCTGCCGGACCCTGTGAAGGTGCCGGGTGACCACGTGCAATGGCCGCTTTGGATGACGCTATTCGTGATTGCAATGGCGTTCTCATTGATTATTTTGTCCATGATGATTGCCGCGGCAACGTCTAAGCGATGGCGACAGCTCGACATTCGCGGCAAGCATTTGCTGGTACTTTCGCGCAAGATGCTGCGTAAGTTGCGTCGCGAGTAACGCAACGACCTGCCTGAGCGCAGTATTGCGCGCGTTTGGAGCGTCGCACAACGCTAATCCCTCCAAATGTGAGATAACGCTCGCACTATAAGTGCTCGCTTACGAAACTCGCGTTGGAAGTCCACTGTACTTCCAACTTGAGCGAGTTTCCGCTCCGAGTCGCTTTCGCGCGCGCTGTGCTGCGCTCAAGCATGTCGTCGCGCCTGCGTTTGGAGTGCTAAAGTAGCGCAAACCCTCCAAACGTGAGATAACTCTCGCGCGAGCGTAAAATTTAGGTCAGTTGCGCATATCGTCGGTTGGCTGAAAAATTTACGGTTTATATTGCGCAACGCACTAACATTAGTTGGTAAACCAGCAATATTTTTTTAAAAAACATTGTCAAAATGCAAGGTTGTTGAAAAATTCTGTAAATTATATGTTAACTACAGATTTTTTACATGTTACTTGTGGAAAAGTGTTTGCGAGAAAATGGCGTAATTTAGCCATTTTTTCTATCCTAAATACAAATTTTTCAAATTTTATTTGCTAAATTAACAAGTTAAAAAAATTTTTTCTCTTTAAACAAGTGCTAGAGTATATGAAAAATATTTTGTTGCACTTGCAAAAATACACCATTATTTGCTGTTTGCATGGGGGGGGGGGGTATATCTCTTATGCGATATTTAGCGGAAATGATTCAAACTAGCGTAACAAAAATATTTACACCCGCATGAAAAATTTTGGCAGCCAGTATGAAAGATTTTGGCAGCTGGCATGAGTTTGTGATAGCTAGAACCGAAATTTTTCCGGGATAATAACCACCATTTTGAAGGAGAGTATGTTTATGAAGTTCAAACGAACGTCATATCTGACTCGTTTAGCAGCATTAAGTGTGGCCGCGGCGACGCTTATGGTGCCGCTTGGTACAGTTCCTGCGGCATTTGCAAAAAATGATAATGAAACTAAAAAAGATGAGAATGCACTTGTCTCTAAGATGCTTGATTCATCTTTAAAAGATAATAGTGAGATTAAGTCTATAGAAGATTTACGCCATGTTAATCCAACTCTTGCTAAAGCTTTTGAGAATTACAGTAAAAAAGATCAATTTAATAAAAATTCAAATGCTCAAGTGACTGTTGTTGTTACGTTGAAAAATAATCATCCGAAACTCACGAATTATGACGAAAAAGCCAACATTCATGAGCAGAATGTTTTAATTAACCGCGTAAAGTCAAAGTACAATATGACGGTTCGTCGCCAAGTTGGTTATTTAATGAGTGCTTTTGAAGCTACTCTCCCTGAAAAACACGTTCAAGATTTGAAACGTGAGCCAGGTGTAGTTTCTGTCGCAAAAGAACGTTTATATCATCCAATGGAAAATACTGCACGTAATTTGCAAGGTGTGCAAGCTGCGTTTAAAAAATATCATCTTGATGGCACTGGTATGTTGGTTTCCATCATCGATACGGGCATAGATCCAACTCACCAAGATATGAAGCTTGATGCTTCAGCTAAGACGCATCTTCGATTACAGCCAACAGGTAAAGGCAACACTACTGACAAAGTGCCTGCAGGTTTCAATTACGCTGATGAAAATACTAATTTCACAGATTCGGGTGCGGAACAGCACGGTATGCACGTTGCCGGTATTGTGGCTGCTAACGGCGATGAGACTGGTGCTCCTGCATCTGAACATAATCGTGTTGATGGCATAGCTCCAAACGCTCAGCTGCTTGCTATGAAAGTATTCTCAAACGTGCCGGGTTCGCATGGTGCTCGTGATGTTGATATTGTTGCTGCAATCGAGGATTCTGTAAAGCTTGGTGCTGATGTTATTAACATGTCTCTCGGATCAGATAACGGTTTTGGTGGAACTTCTAATGCTACATCTCTCGCTTTAAAGAAGGCTCACGAAGCTGGTGTGCTTCCAGTTATTTCTGCAGGAAACTCCGGCTTGAACTTCTCTGAAAGTGGTGGCATAGACGATGTTCTAGGTAAGTGGGATGATGCAACTCTTGGTTCACCATCTTCTTATCCTTCTGCTTTCAGCGTTGCTTCTGTAGAAAATTCAAATATTACTCAGCAGTCTGCAAATTGGGTTGGAAAAGATGGCAAGTCACATACTTTGCCGTACAGCTATTCTATTGGTTCTTTAACGGATGCACTATCTCAGCATGAACTTGTGGATGCTAAAAAAGCTACTAAAGCTGATGTTAAAGATCTTGATCTTACAGGTAAATATGCTCTCGTAGAACGTGGCGATATCAGTTTTACTGAAAAGTTTAATAATGCGATTTCTAAAGGTGCTAAAGGTGTGATTGTTTACAATCACGACAAAGATTCATCCTTATTCATAGGAATGGGTGGATTGGACAAAATCAAAGGTTGCTTTGGTGCGTCTATTCCTCGTTCTTATGCATTAGAAATTAAAAAAGCATTAGATAATGGTGAGAAAGTAAAGATTGCTTTCACTGAACAATTCGTTACTATCGCCAATCCGGATGATGGGAAGCCTTCTAGCTTTACTTCTTGGGGTCCAACTCCAGAATTTGATTTTAAACCTCAAATTGCTGGCATCGGTGGTAATGTTTGGTCTACGCAGAATGGAAATAAGTACACCAGCATGTCTGGTACTTCCATGGCTGCTCCAAACGTTTCCGGTCTTTCAGCTTTGGTGATGGAAAGCTATAAGAAGCGTTTCCCTGATCTTAAAAAGTCTGAAATGGCTACTCGTGTAAGCCAAGCATTAATGAATACAGCAAGTATTATTGGACATAAAGATTCTGCAGATAGTAAGCAGATTCCGTATGCTCCTCGTCAGGTTGGCGCAGGTTTAGCGCAGGTCGATAAAGCTGTTGCTACTAACGTGATTGCAACAGTTGACGGCAATTCGTACGTGGCTCTTAGAAATGTGAATGCTGATCGTAACTTTACGGTTACTTTACATAATTATGGTAAGAATCCAGTAAAATTTGCTGTTCCAGATCAGGATGTGATAAATGAGTCTAATGAGGCCAATAAAGATACAGTAACCTCTATTAGTGATACTGAAACGTTGCAATCAAAAACGCGTGAAGTTATGGTAAAGCCTGGCAAAACCGCTGATGTTAAGTTTACGTTAAGCCCAAATCGTTCTAAAGGCAATCATTATATTGAAGGTTGGGCGCGATTTGAATCGCTTGCTGATACTCAGCCAGATGTTTCTGTGCCATATCTTGGCTTTGTTGGCGATTGGAACGATGAACCTATAATGGTAAAACCGGGAGAAAGCTATAGTGCAAGCCATAGTGATCTTACGACATCATTGCTTTCTGTAGCTGGTTTTATGGGTAAACTTCCGGTTAATAATGAAACGAAGCCTTATGTACTTGGCGAATTTTCACCTGCAAATAGAGATGGCTGGATGGATTATGTTGTTCCATCTATGGCTATATTCCGCGGTGCATCTGAAGTAAAATATTCTGTGTTGGATTCACATAATAAAACTAAGATTGTTCTTGGAACAGAACACAACGTGAATCGTTCTACTATTTCTAATGTTGGAGCAACCGATGGCTTAGCCGGAAATTTTGACGGGTCTGTGTGGAATCCAAAAACAAGTAGATTTGAAATTCTTCCTGACGGATGGTACACGTATCGTATTCAAGCTCGCTTAGGAGATAAGTTTGATTGGCAAACTTATGACATGAAGGTAGCAATCGATAATCATGGACCTAAAGTCACAGTATCTGATCGTGATGCTAACGGCAATGTGAAGATTGTTATTAGTGATGAGTTAAGCCCTGATCCTGGCGTACCAACTATTCATCTTCCTGGTGTAAAGGATGCCTTGAACTATGGTGATGAAGACACTCAATGCCCGTTGAATGAAGCAACTCGTACGCGAGTGTGCAAGACTATTCACATTGGTAATGAAGCTCAATACATAGATGTGCTTGTTCGAGACAATGCTATGAATTCAACTGAGGTTAAAAAGGTATTCGACACATATGCTGTGAAGAAACCGGATGGTTCAGAAGAATCTAAGAAGAACAAGAAGTTTATTATTCCAAATGAACAAAAACTTACTTCTCAACAAATTAAAGCTAATGCTCTAGAAGAAAGTAAGACCGACCCAGATATTAATGGTAAGTTCTATCTTGAGGGATATCTCACTAAAGATGTTGCTTCTATAAAAGCTTATGTGACTCCTGAAGGCGGTAAAAAGCAGGAAGTCAAATTAGCTAAAAAGCGCAAGGGTGAGAATACTTTCTATGCGTTTGTGCCACTGAAAAATGGTGAAAATACTGTGATGCTTAAAGCTTTTGATAGTAAGGGTGACCGTATTGGCAATAAGAAACTTGTTTTAAAGTTTAATGCACAAACACCTAAGATTACTGTTGATGGTCTTGACAACAAGGGTAATTTGCCTGTAGCTGCAGATGGTAAAGTAACTGTTGCTGGTAAAGTAACTGATACTCCTGGAGATACTGTAAAGCTAACGCTTAATTATCAAAAGGCTGCTGACAACACTACTGCAGCTAATGCAGTTGCTGGTTCTGTGAACAATCATGCTTCTGGTTCTGCCTCTGAATCTACTACTAAAGCTGTTTCTGGTGCTAATACAACTTCAGCAGCGAATATTAATGCAAATGTGAAGCAAGCAGATATAGCTGCAGCTAGTAAAGAAACTGAAGAAGTAGTAACTGTTGGTAAAGACGGTAGCTTCAAAACAGTTATTACTCCTGCCGCTAAAGCTGTTATGGTAACTCTTGTAGCTACTGATTCTGCTGAAAACACTACAACTATAGGTTTGGCTCTCGCTGGTCGTTCAACTCCTACGCCTAAACCTGCAGCTGCAACAAAAGATTTCATGCTTACTAATGCTGGCTCTATGGGTTCTTATGCGTGGTTAATTCATAAGAAGAATAATGGTCCAGACGTTATTGGCACTGATTACTTTGTTGCTCAAGGTGATGTGAGTTCCAAAGTGACTAGCGTGGTGTTTACTCCAGCTTCGCGTTTTGATGCTACAACTAAGAATCTTGTAACTCCAAACCCATTGCGTGCTGAAATTAAGAACGGAAAGTTTAGTGTAAAGCTTCCAATGCATCCGGGTATAAATGATTTCCGCTTGCAGGTGAACACTAAATCAACTGACGAAGATGCTGATGAAGACGATGAAACGAATGTAATCGATACTCCTGCAGCATTCTACTTCGACATTACGCCTCCAGCAGCACATTTCGATACTCCAAAACTGTATGGTCACACGTTGTTCACTAATCGTGACACAGTGACTTTCAGTGGAAATGTATCAGATGATGCTTTCGGTCAAAGTTTGCGAATTAATAATGATTCTGTAGGTGATTTCTACACTTTGGACACGAATGGTAAAGAAACAACTCGTCGCCAATTCTCAACTGACATTCAAGTAGACAATGGTGATAAGTTGCTGCTGCACTTAAGTGATCAGGTTGAATCTCATTTACTTGGTGTGATTCCAGTTGTTCTTGATGAAGTTGATCCTACTGTTAAAGCAGGTTTGGTTGAAGGCGAAGAAATCACTGATGGTCACGAAATTACTGTTAAAGCAGAAGATGATAATTTGAAGTCTTTGCGCGTTATGGTTGATGGTCATCCAGTAGCGTATACGGAAAATTATCTTCCAACTACAGCAGTAGAGGACACATTAGTGGATGTTTCTAAGGTTAACGATAATCCAACTCCAGATAAGCCAAGTTCTACAACATTAACGTTGAAGATTCCTACTAAGAAGTTGGTTGATGGTACTCACACTATCACTATTGAGGCGACCGATTTTGCTGGTAATACAGCAAGTGACGCAAGTAATAATGCAAATGGAGCTACTGCATATACATTCACGGTGAAGAATGGTGTGAAGCCTGGTGAGAATCCAACGAAGCCAAGTAATTCAGGAACCAAGGATGAGTCAACTCAAACTGATTCTGCACCAATTCCTCCTGCTTCTACAAAAAAGATCCAAAAGTCTCTTGCTGGATTAGAAACCAAGAATGTCACAGCTGGAAAGGAAGTAAAGATTTATGTTTCTGGACAGCCTGAAGCTGTGAAGAAAGCCAAATCCGGTGATCGCATGTATGCGTTCATTTACTCTGATCCTAAGGATCTTAAGGGTGAAGATGGTCATGAATATGTGACAGTGCATACTGATGAAAACGGTAAGTACTATTTCAAGGCTTTGATTCCTAGCGGATATTCAGGTAAGCACACAATCTTACTTATGGATGCAAATGGTAACCAGATTGCTTCTGGAGAGGTATCTGTATCTTCCTCTGCTTCTTCTGATAGTGGCAGCCAAACTGGTTCTGATAATAAGAATAATCAGAACCAGAATGGTAGCGGTAATGCTGGTAATACTGGTAACTCTGGTAATACTGGTAATAGCGAAGGTGGAAGCACGGGTCACGGTAACGGTAGTAGCAACAACGGTGGCAGCACTAGCGGTAATGCAAGCGGTAATACTAGCGGTAATACTAGCGGTAATGCCAGCGGTGATACCAACAATAATAGCCGCGGTGGTAATCATGGCGGTAGCCACAGCTCTAACCACGGCGGTAATCATGGTGGAAAATCCTTTACTACTGGAGGTAATTCCAGTAATAATTCGGAGTCGTCCTCAAAGGATGATGCGGATTCTACTAATGCGGGCGCATCCGCTGCATCCGGCGATGCCGCTGCCAATGGCAACGCAAGTTCTTCCAATGGCAACGCAGGTGCTGCATCTGGCAACGCTGCTGCAAAGCAGAAGGCTGCTGAAAAGGAGCAGGCTGACGCTAAGTCTGCCGCCAAGAAGATGACTTCTGATTTGGCGATGACTGGTAGCAGTGTGATTGGCATGGTTGTGACGTTTATGGTATTGCTTGCAAGCGGTGCTGTAACGTTTAAAACTCGCCGCCATCATACGCACACAAGCAAGTAAATAAACAAAATAAGTAAATAACATAAATAAACAAAGAGCACTTTTCATCTTCTAGTAAGATGGGAGTGCTCTTTTTGTATGTAATATATTTTGGAGAATAATCCATAGTTTGTTTTACATATTAATTTGCTTCATCATTCATTCACGTGGATACTCGTTCGCTCTCCAAATGCGAGACAAGTTCCCCGTATTTGGAGCAAAACACAACCTAAAACCCTCCAAATGTGAGAAACTTTCCTCGCTTTTGGAGTACCACACAAACCTACGTTTAGTAAACCCACCATCCAAAAACAACTGAGCTCTTGTTCTAAACAAACAAGAGCTCAATGAAATCACGTGTAGGAGCAACCTACACAGGTAAATTAGAGTCTACCACATCCCCTTAGAATTTGCGTTTGTCAGGTTATATTTCGTGGCGAATGTCAAACTAAATGTGCAATAATGTACAATATTTTCATGTCTGCTAATACATTTTTTACTTTGCAAGAAGCGCAACAATTTTGTGGCGTGGCTAGATTTAATCGTTATATGCGCGATGCAAATAACGATTTAGGTACAGCTATGCTTATATGCAAATCGAATCATGAATTAGCAGGAATATTGCATGAGCAGATTGGATACGTAGAAATATGCGTGCGTAATTCAATTGATTTAGAACTTCGTAAACTTGCGTTGAAAGAAAAGCAAAATGAGGAATGGACCAATCCTCTGTATACGCCAGATTTGGTTAAAGATTTGATTGAAAATCAAATCAAGCAAGCGAGAGAAATTGCAGTTCACTCGCATGATGGTAGAAGCGTAAATCATGATGACATTTTATCTAAACTCATGTGGGGAACATGGGTAAAGCTTGTTGGATCTTCGGAAACAAAAAATAGCAATCGCATTCAACAAAAACTTTGGAAAGATGCTGTAGGCAATGCGTTTCCATTTGTGAACTGTTCAAAAATGAATAAAGAGTACGATGAGGATAGAAGAATAATAGCAAAAAATCTTATTTATATTAAAGAGATTAGGAATAAAGCAGCTCATTTTGATAATTTATATAACATAGCTAGGGGAAAGAGGAATCTTACGAACGCACTGTTTACGCTACTTCATGCGGTTAATAAGTTGTTTACAACTGGATGGATTGATCCCTCAAAAATACGTAAAGCTGCTAATAAATATTTGGAACTGATGATTGGTGTTGATGAAGTAAACGGTATGAAAGCAAATGCGTAAGTTGCGCGAACTGCCTGCCTGAGCGCGCGCAATGCTGCGCTCAAGCAAGTCGTCGCGCCCGTGTTTGGAGGGCTTTGGTGGGTTTTTGCTCAAATCGAGGTAACGCTCTCACCGTGTAAAGTTTCGGTCAGTTGCGCATATCGTCGGTTGGCTGAAAAATTTACGGTTTATATTGCGCAACGCACTAACATTAGTTGGTAAACCAGCAATATTTTTTTAAAAAACATTGTCAAAATGCAAGGTTGTTGAAAAATTCTGTAAATTATATGTTAACTACAGATTTTTTACATGTTACTTGTGGAAAAGTGTTTGCGAGAAAATGGCGTAATTTAGCCATTTTTTCTATCCTAAATACAAATTTTTCAAATTTTATTTGCTAAATTAACAAGTTAAAAAAATTTTTTCTCTTTAAACAAGTGCTAGAGTATATGAAAAATATTTTGTTGCACTTGCAAAAATACACCATTATTTGCTGTTTGCATGGGGGGGGGTATATCTCTTATGCGATATTTAGCGGAAATGATTCAAACTAGCGTAACAAAAATATTTACACCCGCATGAAAAATTTTGGCAGCCAGTATGAAAGATTTTGGCAGCCAGTATGAAAGATTTTGGCAGCTGGCATGAGTTTGTGATAGCTAGAACCGAAATTTTTCCGGGATAACAACCACCATTTTGAAGGAGAGTATGTTTATGAAGTTCAAACGAACGTCATATCTGACTCGTTTAGCAGCATTAAGTGTGGCTTCGGCGACGCTTATGGTGCCGCTTGGTACAGCAAATGCTAAAGACAATAGTGCTGAGAACAATAATCTCGCACAAGTTGTAAATCAAAAGAATAAGAATAATAAAACAACCAAGTATCTTGATCCTAAGATTGTCAGCAGAATAGTTAATAATCCATTTAATAGGACTGGTTCTTCCAATAAGCCTGTAACTGTTATTGTTACTTTGAAGAAACAGCCAAAACTTCCTTCGAAACAATCTGAAAACAGTAATAAAGCTGACCAGAATCGTCTTATTGGAAAATGGTCTTCAAAATATGGCATGACAGTACGTCGCCAATTTGGTTACCTGATGAATGGTTTTGAAGCAACATTACCAGCTAACAAAATTGCGGCTTTACGCCACGAACACGAGGTAGCTTCCGTTGCAAAAGAACGTTTGTATTACCCTCTTGAAAATTATGCTCGCGGTTTGCAGGGTGTGAATGAAGAATTTAAGAAGCGTGGACTTGATGGAACTGGAATGCTTGTGGCTATTATCGATACGGGCATAGATCCAAGTCACCATGATATGAAGCTTGATTTCAAAGCTGAAAAAGCTCGTAAGATTAAGAACACATTCCCATCTAATGGTGTAAAGTTCACTAATAAAGTTCCTGCGGGCTGGAATTATGCTGATGAAAACTACACTATTACAGATAGTGGTGCAGAGCAGCATGGCATGCACGTAGCTGGTATTGTGGCAGCTAATGGTGATGATGAGAATAAGCCAGCTGATAAAAACGGTCATATTAACGGCATTGCTCCAAATGCTCAGCTACTTGCAATGAAAGTATTTTCGAATAAGCCGGGAGCGCACGGAGCTCGTGATGCTGATATTGTTGCCGCAATCGAAGATTCTGTAAAGCTTCATGCCGATGTTATTAACATGTCTCTCGGCTCAGATAACGGTTTTGGTGGAGCTTCTAACGCTACATCTCTCGCTTTAAAGAAGGCTCGCGAAGCTGGTGTGCTTCCAGTTATTTCTGCAGGAAACTCCGGTTTAAGCTTTTCCACATCTGGAGGAACTAATGATGCATTAGGAAAGTGGGATGATGCAACTCTTGGTTCACCGTCTTCTTATCCTTCTGCTTTCAGCGTTGCTTCTGTAGAAAATTCTTATATTATTCAAACCGCTGGTTCATATACGGATAAAGCTAATAAGACAACTGAGATTCCTTACTCTATAGCCTCAGGAAAAGCTGATGGTAAAGAACATGAGATTGTGAATATCGGTCTTGGCAAAAAAGATGAAGTTAAAGATTTGAATCTTCACGGAAAGTACGCTTTAGTTGAACGTGGCGTAATAGCATTTAGTGAAAAATTCCAGAATGCTATTGATAAGGGTGCTGATGGTGTAATCGTTTATAACAAAGCTGGCGATTCAGCACAGTTCCTTGGCATGGCTGGAGTTGATAAGTTCACATGCTTTGGAGCATCAATTCGTCGTGAAGATGCTTTAAAGATTGTTGATGCACTCAAAGCTAATGCAAATGGTACAGTTAAGGTTTCCTTCTCTGATAAGACAATGGGCATTGCAAATCCTGATAAGTTGCATCCTTCTAGCTTTACTTCTTGGGGTCCAACGCCAGAACTTGATTTTAAGCCTCATATTGCTGGCATCGGTGGTAACGTGTGGTCTACTCAGAACAACAACAAGTACACTAATATGTCTGGTACTTCTATGGCTGCTCCAAACGTTTCCGGTCTTTCAGCGTTGGTAATGGAAAGCTATAAGAAACGTTTCCCTAATCTTTCTTCAAAAGATCGTGCTACTCGTGTTGAACAAGCCTTGATGAATACGGCTGAGATTCTCAATAATTCCAGCAATGTACCATTTGCTCCTCGTCAAATCGGCGCTGGCTTAGCTCAGGTTGATAAAGCTGTTGCTAATAACGTTCTTGCAACAGTCGATGGTAATTCATACGTGGCTTTACGTCAGGTTAATGGAGATCGTAAGTTCACTGTTAAATTGCATAATTATGGAGATAAGGCTGTAACTTATGAAGTTCCTAAACAAAATGTTGTTAATGAATCTAATAATGCTAATGCAGAAACGACTACCTCTATTAGCTCAGAAACATTAGCTTCTTCGACTAATACGGTTACAGTAGATCCTAAGTCAGAAAAGGAAGTAGAGTTTACATTAACTCCAGACGTGACTCGCGACCATTATGTTGAAGGTTGGGCGCGTTTTACTTCAAAGACCTCTGGGGAACCAGATTTGGCTGTTCCATATCTTGGCTTTGTTGGCAATTGGGATAAGGAACCAATTCTTGTAAAGCCTGGTGAAGAGTATCTTAAAAATGCAATTAATATGACTACTTCGCTTATTGCTGAAAGTTATTTTGGTGATGTGCAAGTTAATGATGAAGCTCCTGATCATTTAGAATTTTCTCCAAATGGTGATGAGTTATTTGATAAGATACGACCATCACTAGCATTATTCCGTAATGCAAGTCTAATACAGTATTCTGTTTTGGATAATTCTGGTAAGACTGTTGCAGAAGTAGGAGAGGAACATGACGTTTCTCGTTCTAATTTCTCAGAATTATTACGCGATCCAAGAGCATTAAATAGTTCTGTTGAATTTGATGGAACTATTTATGATAAGACATCTACTGATATCGCGCATTGGAATAAGAAGCTTCCTGATGGCAAATATATTTATCGAGTAAAAGCTTGCTTGACTAAGGATATGTGCCAGACGACTGATATGCATTTTAACCTTGATACTAAAGCTCCAACCGTTACAATTAGCGAACCTGATAAAGATGGTGAAATTACCATTACAGCTCATGATGAGTTAAGTGAAACATTGAGTGAACCAGGTGTAAGAGTTAATGGTAACAGTGATTATATCAAGGTTGATGAGAAGGACTGCAGTGAAACTCATGACGCAAATGGCTATACTCGCACTTGCAAAGTTAATGTAGGTAAGGATGCTTATTACGTCAATGTCAGTTTGCATGATGGAGGTTTCAATGAAACCAATACTTCCAAAGTGTTTAAGGGATTTGCTAATAAAAAGATTCTCATAAATAATGAGGTTAATCTTAAGAATATTGGCATTAAGGATGTCACTGCTAAAAAAGATAACGGTGTTGATAAATACAGCATCGAAATCTCTGGACGTATTGCTGATGGTTGCAAGGATGTGAAAGCTTATGTTCAATCAGGAACTGAAGCAGAAGAAGAATTAGCTGTTAAGACAGATGATTCTGAATTTAGCTTTACTGCTCCTATTAAATCAGGTGCTAATACAATAAAAGTTAAGGCAAAAGGTTCTGATAATAAAGAAGTGGTTGAAACTCTTGTAACTAATTTCGACGAAAATGCACCAACAATTAAACTAACTAATGCAGATAGTAACGGGAATGTAACAATTGACCAAAATGGTGCAGTAGAAGTTAAAGGTGAAGTTAAGGACGATACTACTCCAAAGCAGAAGCTCACGCTTACTGTTAAGTATAGTAAGGATGAGGTTGTTGGCGGTGAAGTCCAGACTGAACAAGTGGAAGAGCCTGTAAATGTTGCTACTGATGGCTCATTTACTGTAAAAGTTACTCCATCTGCTAGTACATATTCAGTTACCTTGGTTGCTAGTGATGGAGTTAACACAGCTACTCAGAATGTAGGTTTTGCTAATCGCGTTATACCAACAAAGCCAAAGCTTTATAATATTTCACTGAGTAATGCTAACGGCTTAGAATCATACAACTGGATTGTTCCTGGAAATAGTGGTACTTCGCTCAATTCATTTACTGCAAAAGGCAAAGTAAGTAACAAAGCTACAGAAATGCTATTTACAAAAGCTAATCGAGTTAAAGATGATGGTTCGGGGTATGAGGATTTTGATCCTATAGCTGCAACAATCACTAAGTCCACTAATGCAAATGCTGATTCTACATTCACGGTAACTCTGCCAATGCATCCTGGAATAAATGACTTTAGGATGATTGTCAAAGAGGGAAGTGATGTGGTATTAGACACTCCAGTTGCTTTCTACTTCGACAGACAGGCTCCAGAAGTAATGTTTAGTACTCCAAAGTTGTATGGCGGCAGAATATTTACTAATAATGACACTGTGAAATTCAAGGGTGTTATTAGTGATGATTTTGCTGGCTATACTCTTAAGATTAATAATCTTATTGCTTCAGACAACTTCAGTACTGATTCTAAAGGCAAAGAAACTAATGCTCAGAGCTTCGATAGAGATGTTGAAGTTAAAAATGGAGAGTTTGTATTAATCCAAGCCATCGATCAGATGTCTAGCGCACTGTATGGTCGTGCTCCTGTTGTTGTTGATAAGGATGCTCCTTCTGTGACACTTGGAATAAAGGACAATGATCATGTTGAAGCAAATCGTAAGATTTCTGTAACAGCTAAAGATGATCATTTGAAGTTATTGCGAGTGAAGATTGATGGTAAAGAAGTAAATCATGCAAGTAATGGTCTTAAAGAAACGGATATTAAGCTGAGTAAGAATAATCCTTACGATGCTACTTTTGCCGATCTGAAAGATCTGAAGGATCCGCTGAAGGTAGATGTTGATTTCAATTCACTTTCTGCCGGAAAGCACTTAATCACAGTTGAAGCTGTTGATTATGCTGGTAACGTTGCAACGAAGAATACTTCCGCAGAATTCGTCGTTGAAAAGAAGTCGAATGATGGTCATGGGAACGATCATGGTTCCTCCTCTGTAACTGTCAATCCTCCTTCCGTCTCAACTCCAGCACCTAAAGCTCCTGAATCTATCGCAAAGCTAGATCAGTCACTTAAGGGAATCCTTGTTGCTGGTGAACATATGAATGATGTTGTTCGTGCTGGTAAGAGCAATCCTGTGAAGTTGTATTTCGCTGGCATGGATGCTCCTGCTAAGGGTGATGCTGGCTCTAAGTCTCACAAGACTAAGGTCTCTTCTGCCATGAGCAAGTTCATCAAGGAACTTAAGAAAAACAAGGTTGCTTACGCTTATGCTTACATGTATTCTTCGCCTGTGTTATTGAAGGGCGCAGATGGATCTAAGTATGTGAAAGTAACTTTGGATAAGAATGGTCAACCTCAGTTTAATGTTGTGATTCCAGCTGGCTACTTCGGTAAGCATACGATTGTTTTGCTTAACGATAAAGGTGAGCAGCTTGCTTGGGCTAACGTGTGGGTTATTGCTGAGAATGCTACAGCGTCCGATGAAACAGATGCAGAGATTAACCTGAAGTATTCGGAGCTTCATTCTGGTACTGGATTCGGCAACGGATTAGGTGCTGGTTCTGGATTTGGCACATTTACTGGCACTACTTACGTTGGTACAGACGGAAATGCCTCCAGCGAAAGTGGCAACGCAGGTGCTGCGAATGCTAACGCTGCTGCAAAGCAGAAGGCTGCTGAAAAGGAGCAGGCTGCCGCTAAGTCTGCCGCCAAGAAGATGACTTCTGACTTGGCGATGACTGGCAGCAGTGTGATTGGCATGATTGTGACGTTTATGGTGCTGCTTGCAAGCGGTGCTGTAACGTTTAAAACTCGCCGCCATCATGCGCATGTAAGCAAGTAAATAAACAAAATAAGTAAATAAATAAACAAAAATAAATAAACAAAGAGCACTTTCATCTTCTAGTAAGGTGGGAGTGCTCTTTGCTCCTTTTTTATTATTATTGGAGGAATCATGAAGCTAGCTGATTTTGCAGAGTCTGCTCGCGCGCTATTTAAGCGGCTGACTCGTATGCGCGCTAATAAGTCCTCCAAAAGTGCGGAATCTTCCGCAAGCTCTGGAATTGCTGCATCTTCCGAAAATACTGAATCTGCGCAGTCTACGCAGTCTTCGTAATCTTCATCATCACAAGAGCAATCTTCCCCAAAACCAATGTCCACACTTCGCAAGCTGGCTGAGCTGATTGCGCTTGTTACTATTGGCGTTTTGTGTTTCAGCTATCCTGTGGTTTCTACTTTGGTCAACAATCACGCTGCCAAAGAACTCTCAATCTAGTACGATAAATTAAATAAGGAAAAGACTAAAGAAAATCGCGCGGAAATTTTGGGAAAAGCGCGTGAATACAACGCTCGCCACAAGGCGATTATTAGCGCGGACCCGTATAACGGCAATAACGACTACATGGACACTCCCGAATATAAAGAGTACGAAAAAGTGCTTAGTGATGTCGATGCTGAAGGCGTTGTGAAAATACCGAAAATTGACGTGAGGCTGCCGATTTACCATGGAACTACTCAAGATACTCTCGCGATGGGAGCGGGGCATTTGTACGGCACGGATTTGCCGGTGGGCGGCAAAAGCAGGCACACGGTTGTGACGGCGCATACGGGTATGCCGGATGCCACAATGTTCGACGATTTAAACACGCTGAAAAAAGGTGATTACTTCTACTTTGACGTGCAAGGCAAGACTCTTCGATACAGAGTGTTTCGCATAAATGTGGTGGAGCCGAACGATATTCGTTTGTTGCGGCGCGAAAAGGGGCGCGACTTGGCGACGCTGATTACGTGTACCCCGTATGGAGTTAACACGCACAGGCTGCTCGTGACGGGGTATCGTGTGTTGCCGGATCCTGCTAACGTGCCGGGCGACCATATGCAGTGGTCGTTGTGGATGACGTTGTTTGTGATATCGATGGTGATGTCTGCGGTGTTGATGGCGATGATGCTGATTGCGTCGTTGCGAAAGAAGAATGGTGTGAGTAGTGTGCAAGGCAGGCATTTGCTGGCGGTTTCGCGCAAAATCTTGCGTAAGTTGCGCAAACGACCTGCCTGAGCGCAGCAATGCGACACGCCGGCTTGCGTGCAAGCTCATTCTGAGTATAGTAGTTACTCGGTTCGCGAAACGAGCCAAGATAACCAACGCCCCTTTAGCTCAGTTGGTTAGAGCAGCTGACTCTTAATCAGCGTGTCCAGGGTTCGAATCCCTGAGGGGGCACAAGCGAAACCCAAGCTTCACTGCTTGGGTTTTTTCGTATCTAATCTCTCCGTCACGCATATGCAGCAGCGCGCGTTTGTCCTTCTTTGCGGTCAAGCTGGAAACATGACCTCGTCAAATATGATGCCGCAATTATTCCAGGATGATGCCCAGCTTGAACAGCCGCAACCGTCGCAACAACCGCTGCTAAATTTAGCACAGTCGCAGTCGCAACAAGTTCAGTCGTCGCCGCAACTACTTACGCCGCAGCAAGCTCAGCCGCGACAGCTCCCTCTAAAAGCCGCCGACACGACTGCCGAAAATCCATGGCCTGTTGCCGTTTTAAGTCAAAAGTTCCACAGCGCCGTAGAACGATGGCCAGCAGCGTGGATTGAGGGTCAAATCGTCGAAATTAACATGCGCCGCGCTTCTTCCGGTTACATCACCCTTCGCGACAGTAATGAAGAAGTGTCGATTTCCGTAATGGGCTTCAGCAATTTCGTGCAGCAGGCGCGCGAACTTCGCCAGGGTGACCGCGTAGTCGTTCACGGCAAGGCGGATATTTGGGTAAAAGCCACGCGCTTGAGCTTCGTTGCAGACGAAATCCGCCGCGTCGGTGCCGGTGACTTAAAAGCGCAAATTGACGAGTTGCGAAAAAAGCTTAAGGGCGAGGGCTTATTTGACGCTGAAAATAAGGTTCCGCTGCCGGAATTTCCTAAGTGTGTCGGTCTCGTGTGCGCTCCTCAAGCGCGCGCGGAGGGCGATGTTATTACGAACGTGAATTTGCGCTGGCCTGTTACGCGCTTCAAAGTTATTCACGCGCACGTGCAGGGCGTGCAGTGCCCGGCGGATATTATTGCCGCAATTAAGCAGCTCGACGCGGATCCAGAAGTTGACGTTATTATCGTTGCTCGCGGCGGTGGAAGCTTTGAAGATTTGATTGGTTTTTCAGATGAGGGTGTGGTTCGCGCTACTGCTGCGTGCATAACTCCGATTGTGTCTGCAATTGGCCACGAGGACGATTGGACGCTGATTGATTTGGCTGCAGACATGCGCGCTTCGACTCCTACGGATGCTGCAAAGCGCGTGGTTCCAGACGTACGCGAGCAGTGGCAGCTTATTGATAACGCGTTGCAAACTATGCGCATGCGAATTTCTGCGCGCGTAGACAATGAGATTCGTCTCGTTGAAGGTTATGCGAATCGCCCGAGCCTTACGCGCCCGAGCACTATGCTTGAGCCGCACGAGCGTTTGGTTGAGCAGGCTGTTGAGCGAATGCGTCACGGTTTGGTGCGACTTCTTGACGACGCGAGTTTGACTGTTGAGAAGGCTCACGCGAGCTTGACTGCGCTAAGTCCGCAATCGACTTTGAATCGCGGGTACGCTGTTGTGCAGCTCAGTGGTGGGCGAGTGCTTGACGATGCGGCTTTAGCGAAAGTTGGCGACGATATGACAGTTACGCTTAAAAGTGGCGTGGTTCTTGGCAAGGTGACTGGAACAAAGTCAGCTGTTACTAAGTCTGCTTTCATAAAGCCAAGTAAAAAGTCAAGTAAGTAATTTTTTAGATATTTTAGATATTTATTTAGATACAACGAAAGGTTAGATATGAGTGAGAAAGTAACGAAAAAAGCGGAAGAATCAGCAGAAAACACAGAATTTGCAAGCACACTTACGAAAGAAGAGCGCGCTGCGATTGAGACGATGCCGTACGAAGAGGCTCGCGAAAAGCTGGTTCAGGCGGTTCAAGCGTTGGAAGCTGGCGGTTTGACACTAGATCAGTCCATGCGTCAGTGGGAGATTGGCGAGGCGCTGGCAAAGCGCGCGCAGGGTTTGCTTGCCACGGTTCGCGCTAAGTTGGACGCGGCACAAGCGGAACAATCGGCGACGGCAGCTACGGCTGGCACGCAATCGAATCTTGAGGATTAGCACTCGCTGATTATGCGCTCAGGCGGCATAAACTACTCGCGACTGAGTCGTTTTGGTCGGATTCTTGCGAAAAAGCGGCATAAACTACTCACCCTTGCACTGTTTCTGCCGTTTCTGCTGCGCGCCGCAGTGACACGCCATAGTGTATAATTGCCATTTGTTGCCTCGGTAGCTCAGTGGATAGAGCACCACTCTCCTAAAGTGGGTGTCGTCAGTTCGATTCTGATCCGGGGCACTTTTATGTGTGGACGTTGTGCAGTTTATATTTGTGCAATGGTGTTGTGTGCTGTATAATTCGCCTATTTTTTGTTGACAAATATTAGTTTCTTTCGTATAATTGAGTAGTGGTGAAGCCAGGCAGTGTCTGGTTCGCGAAGAGCCAATCAAGCGATTGATTGGCTCTTTGTGCATCTAATAGCGGGGGATTGGTGGGGATGATGGTGATTTATAAACCTTTTACTACTATCAGACAACAAATAGAATTACTTAAGTCTAGAGGAGTAGTGTTTCCTGATGAGATTAAAGCTATGGAAATACTTGAAAGAGAAGGTTACTATAGCGTTGTAAATGGATATAAAAATCCATTTCTTGAGTCAAAAAATTCGAATAAATATGTTCAAGGAGCAAAGTTTGAACAAATTTATTATCTTTTTAAATTTGATCGTGAACTTCGCAGTATTATCTTTGCGGCTACAACTAGAGCAGAAGCATTGTTAAGGTCATCATGTTCATATTGCTTTAGCCAAATGCACGGTAATGAAGTTAATGCTTACCTTAATGAAACTAACTATGAAGATCCAAAGGAATCAGGTGGTTTAATTAAAGCATTTAATCGAATTATAGAAAATAATAAGTCAAATAATCAAAAATTAAATATAGGAAAAGAGTACATACGACATTGTATCAATAATCACGATGGGCAAGTTCCATTATGGGTTTTATCTAATGATTTGACTTTCGGACAGATGTTCTGGTTTTACAAAGCGCAAACTAAATGCGTGAGAGGTTTGGTTGCTAAAAAATATACTGAACTTTATAATTCTTCACACTGTTCTCAAAAAGATATTACGTCAATAAAAATTGATTCTATTTATAGAAGAATTAAAGAGTTCAGAAATATTTGTGCGCATGATGAACGTTTGTATTGTGCTAGACCGCATAGTGATAATGCAACAGTCTTTCAGCTTATTAAAGATTTCGACATATTATTAGAAACTAGCTATTATCTAGAGTTTTTAGAGAAGATTGAAAAATTACTTGTTGCGCTTTGCGATAAAGTTCCAAATTGCTCTAAAAATGTTATTGAATGCATTGGAATGTCTAGTATTGATGAATTTTATGATTGGAAAAATAAAATTAAAGAAAATATTATCTTGAATAGTAACTTGTCTGTTCCAAACGAGGCAACGCTTAAGGCTATGAATCACGCTAATCAAATTATGAATGGCAAAATTTCTGACGATGGCATTGCTTTTAGCAATGCTAATGAAGCTAAGGCATTTTTGGATAATATGTCATGAAAATGTCATGAAAATTATTCGCGAGTCGCGAAATTATTCCTAATGTTAGGGGATAGTGTTAGATTATTTCTAACTTAAGCGATGATCCGTTATCGGCGGGGAGTTTTCGGAAGAACGGCGAGGATTCGTAAGGTTTTC
Organism: Gardnerella sp. DNF01151; assembly: GCF_049244235.1. Taxonomy (NCBI): domain Bacteria; kingdom Bacillati; phylum Actinomycetota; class Actinomycetes; order Bifidobacteriales; family Bifidobacteriaceae; genus Gardnerella; species Gardnerella sp. DNF01151. The sequence continues at coordinate 528,404 of NZ_CP058389.1, forward strand.
GCTTATTAGAACCGACGGGGTTGGCCCGCACAGCCAAACACGAGAGGCTATGGGAATAGTTCGATTGCGTTGCATATTTGTGTTACGCACTTGCGTTATGCATTGCGATACACGTTACGTAATCATCTTATAGCAAGCGAGGTGGTACCGCGGCAGTAACTGTCGTCCTCGCAGGGAAATATTCACCCTGTTGAGCGAGGAGAGCACAGTGAGCGAATCCACTAATCCAGCAGCAAACGCGTCCGAAAATACGTCCGCAAATCACGTATACCCAAAGGTAAGTGTTTCAGCATCAACGCAAGAAAACTCCGGCGCGCAAGTTGCACCAAATCCTTCCTTCCCAAAGCTTGAAGAATCAGTTCTCCAATACTGGGATGCAAACAACACTTTCCGCAAGTCAATCGAATACCGTCCGTCCGGCAAGGGTAGTCAAAACGAGTTCGTGTTCTTCGACGGACCTCCATTCGCAAACGGTCTTCCTCACTACGGCCACCTGCTCACAGGCTACGCAAAAGACGTCGTTCCGCGCTATCAGACTATGCGCGGTCGCAAAGTAAACCGCGTTTTTGGTTGGGATACTCACGGTCTTCCTGCAGAGTTGGAAGCGCAGAAGGAACTCGGCATCGAGTCGGTTGAGCAAATCGAAAAAATGGGCATCGCAAAGTTTAACGATGCTTGCCGTGCCAGCGTTTTGAAGTACACAAACGAGTGGCAAAACTACGTGCATCGTCAGGCTCGCTGGGTTGATTTCGAGCGCGGTTACAAAACGCTGAACATTCCATACATGGAATCCGTAATGTGGGCTTTTAAGCAGCTTTATGATAAGGGCTTGGCTTACAAGGGTTACCGCGTGCTTCCGTACTGCCCGAAGGACCAAACTCCACTTTCAGCCCACGAGCTTCGCATGGACGCGGATGTGTACCAGAATCGTCAGGATACTACCGTTTCCGTTGCCGTTAAGCTTCGCGACGAAGCCGACGCTTACGCAGTATTCTGGACCACTACTCCTTGGACTGTGCCAACCAATTTCGCAATCGTAGTTGGCGCAGACATCGACTACGTGGAAGTTCGCCCAACTGAAGGCAAGTTCGCAGGTAAAAAGTTCTACATCGGTAAGCCTTTGCTCGGCTCCTACACTAAGGAACTTGGCGAAAATTACGAAGTTGTGCGCGAACTTAAGGGTGCTGAGATGGCTGGTTGGCGCTACTACCCAGTGTTCCCATACTTTGCAAGCGATTCTGCGCTCGCAGAGGGTGGCACTCCTGGTCCTAACGCTTTTACGATTTTCACTGCAGATTATGTTGACACCGCTGAAGGTACTGGTCTCGTTCACCAGGCTCCTTACGGCGAGGACGATATGAACACGCTTAACGCGCACGAAATTCGCAGCGTTGACGTGCTCGACGCAGGTTGCAAGTTTACAAGCGACTGCCCAGATTACGAAGGCTTGTACGTTTTCGACGCGAACTTGCCAATTTTGCGTAACTTGCGTGCAGGAGACGGTCCGCTTGCTCAAATGCCGGAAGATCAGCGCGCGTTGTTATTCCAAGAAAAAAGCTACGTGCACAGCTATCCTCATTGCTGGCGTTGCGCAACTCCGCTTATTTATAAGCCTGTTTCTAGCTGGTTTGTGTCTGTTACGAAGATTAAGAAGCGCTTGCTTGAGCTTAATCAGGAGATTAATTGGATTCCTGGAAACGTTAAGGACGGCCAGTTTGGTAAGTGGCTTTCTAACGCGCGTGACTGGTCGATTAGCCGTAACCGCTTCTGGGGTTCGCCAATTCCAGTGTGGGTGAGTGACGATCCAAAGTATCCTCGTGTAGACGTGTACGGTTCGTTGGAAGAGCTTAAGGCTGATTTTGGCGACTATCCGCGCGATGACGACGGCAATGTGAATATGCACCGCCCGTATATCGATCGCCTTACTCGTCCAAATCCAGACGATCCTACTGGAAAGTCGCAAATGCATCGTATTACGGATGTTCTCGACTGTTGGTTTGAGTCTGGTTCCATGCCTTTCGCGCAGTTCCATTATCCGTTTGAAAATAAGGAATTCTTCGAAGAGCACTTCCCATGCGACTACATCGTTGAATATATTGGTCAGACTCGTGGCTGGTTCTACACGCTTCACATTATGGCTACGGCTCTATTCGACCGCCCAGCTTATAAGAACGTGATTTGCCACGGCATCGTGCTTGGTTCCGACGGCCAGAAGATGAGTAAGCATTTGCGCAATTACCCGGATGTGAACGGCGTTTTCAACGAGTACGGCTCGGACGCAATGCGCTGGTTCCTCATGTCTTCGCCAATTTTGCGCGGTGGCAATTTGATTGTGACTGCAGACGGCATTAGGGATACGGTTCGTCAGGTTATGCTTCCAGTTTGGAGCTCGTACTACTTCTTCACTTTGTATGCGAATGCTGCAAACGGTGGTAAGGGTTATGACGCTCGTCGCCTTCGCGCGGATGAGGTTGCAGGACTTTGCAACATGGATCGTTATTTGCTTGCTCGCACGCGTTTGCTTGTTGAGCGCGTAGAAAAGTGCTTGAACGAGTTTGCGATTAGCGATGCTTGCGCAGCAGTTGGCGATTTTATTGACGTGCTTACGAATTGGTATATTCGCGGCAGTCGTGACCGCTTCTGGAATGAAGACGAGACTGCTTTCAACACGCTTTACACTGTGTTGGAAGTGTTCATGCGCACGATTGCTCCTCTTGCTCCTATGGAAGCTGAGGCTGTGTGGCGCGGTCTTACCGGCGGCGAATCCGTGCATTTGGCTGATTGGCCTTATTTGGTGGAGCCTGAAACTCTTTCAGACGGTGAGAAGAACCCTAAGGCTGGAACAGTCACTGAGCTTGGTGCTGTTCTTGCTCATGACGATGCTTTGGTTGCTGCTATGGATAAGGTTCGCGAGGTTGTGTCTTCTGCGCTTTCGTTGCGTAAGGCGGAACAGTTGCGCGTACGCCAGCCATTGGCAAACTTGACGGTTGTTGCAGAAAATACTGCTGCTGTTGAGCCTTACGAGCAGGTTCTTGAGCGCGAGCTTAACGTGAAGAATGTTACATTCTGCACTTTGGAAGACGCAAGCAACCACGGTTTGAAGATTGTTCACGAGCTTAAGGTGAATGCGCGCGCGGCTGGTCCTCGTTTGGGTAAGCAGGTGCAGTTTGCTATTAAGTCTTCTAAGAGTGGCGATTGGCGAGTTGACGAGTCTGGCGCTCCTGTTGTTCAGACTCCAAACGGCGAAGTTGCGCTTGTTGAGGGCGAGTATGAGCTTGTAAATCGCGTTGAGTCTTCGGATGCTCAAGCGGCTGCGAATACTGCTTCTGCTGCAATGCCAACTGGCGGTTTCGTTATGCTCGACACTGCTTTGACTAGCGATTTGCTTGCTGAAGGTTACGCTCGCGACGCTATTCGCGCTGTTCAGGATGCCCGTAAGGAGAACGGTTTGGATATTAGTGACCGAATCGCTTTGACTTTGAGCGTGCCAGCTTCGGACGTTGTTAAAGTTGAGCAGTTCCGCGATTTGATTGCGGAGGAGACTTTGGCTACGAGCTTCGAGGTTGTTGAGGCTGATTCTAGCGCAACTGAGCTTAGCGTAACTCTTAAGCGTGCGTAAAACACAACTAACAGCTAATTAACTAAACAAAACGTGCCGGTGTATTTCAATACGTCGGCACGTTTTGTTTTACTTCTAGTTTTATTTGACTACCGTGTTGTAGCTACTCTAAAGAATTTCATTATTCTCAATATCCATCCAGGCATAATAAAAGTGACGTGCTTTTGTTCGTTCGAGTGGTTCTCTATAATTGGATGCTCCAAATCAAAGTACTCAAGTACGTCTTCGCCGTTATCGAATTTTCTATCAATTTCTTTTCCGCTTATCTCTTTACTTTTTGTGGTGTTTTTCATAATATTGTTCCTCCTTCTTTCGTGATCTTCTTACAGAAATAATACGAATTCGATTATTTCTTTTTGTTATTACTGCAGTCCAATGTTTGCTGTCTATCTTTCCAAAAACTAAGTAGCGAGAGTCATCATTGCCTGAATTTTTGGATTTGATTTCAGTTATTTCATTATTCCAAAGTATTTGAGCTTTTTTGAAACTGATACCATGTTTAGCTAAATTTTTTAAGCTCTTTGCAGGATCGTACTCAAAATTCATACTCACCTTCTATCGTCTATTTTAACGTAAAATAGCATCAATTGAAACTATTTTTAATGATTGTTGTTTTGTATTAAGTATCGTAAATGCTTTAAGTCGGCTTTCCTAGATTTTTTTACGCATTGTGGTTAAAGGCTATTTATAGAAGCAAGCGCTACCGCATTGAGCTTGCTTGAAGCGCACAATGCAGCTTCAAGCAAGAGCAATGTGACACCCCATTTTCTATGGGTTCCTATAGTGTCGATAAGACAACAATACAAATTTTTACTCGATTTGTGTTTTGCGTTAATTTATATTGCATGATATTCAAAAAGAAAGTGCAGGTGACGAAATGAGTAAAGATGAGAAGGGTCGGTGTATTTCGTTCACGCTATAAGCGTGATTCATCTAGCGTCACCGTTCCTACTGGAAATAATTCTGGCATTATTATCGGAAGTATAATTATTGCAATTTTTGTGATTTTGGCAATTTTTGCCGATGCTTTTACTGCAATCACTGGCAATAATCCTTATGATGAGCATCCAGAATATTTAGATTTTAATTCTGTTCCAACAGGTTTTGGTGGCATTAATTTCCAGCATTGGTTTGGTGTTACGCCACTTCGTGGTCTTGATATTTTTGCAATTGTGGCTCATGGCGCGCGCGTATCTCTTGGAATTGGCGTCGCTTCTACCATAATATCGCTATTTCTTGGCATCGTAATCGGCATGATTGCAGGGTATTTCAGTGGTTTTGCAGATGCTTTGCTTTCGCGCACAATGGACGTGTTCTTCGGTTTCCCGTTCCTGATTTTTGCGATTGCTTTGTCTGCTGTTGTGCCGCAAGATTTTCCGCGTCCGCTTCTACTAATACTTGTTTTAGGATTTTTTGGTTGGCCAAGTATTGCGCGTTTAGTTCGCGCTCAAACTCTTACGCTTAAATCTCGCAATTTTGCAGTTGCATCTCGCGTAATGGGAGCCGGTACGTGGCATGTTCTTCGTGAACAAATAATGCCAAATATGATGCCGTTGTTGCTTGTGAATGTAACGTTCCTTATTCCTGGACGAATTGGAGCTGAAGCTGCGTTGTCTTTCCTTGGCGTTGGTATGAATCCGCCTTCGCCTTCGTGGGGTCGCGCTATTGCGGAAGCTGTGCAGTGGGTTTTAGTTGACCCATGGTATTTACTTTTCCCTGGAACTGCACTGTTCTTGCTAACTTTCGGTTTTAATCTTGTTGGTGACGGTTTGGCTAGTGCTCTTCAGCCTCGCGCTAAAAAGGCGGCGACGGCATGAGATATAAGGAAAATATTAGTAATAGCGATACAAAAAATAGTAATAGCAGTACGAAAAATATCAGCAATAAGCAGAATGTAAATAATACGCAGAAGAAAAATATGCAACAAAATATTAGTAATAACAGCAATAATGAATCCGCAAAAAACTCGCGAATTATTAGCAAAACCGTAGATTTTCTTACGTTTTTAATAAAGCGTTCAGCAAGCGCGGTACTTGTTTTAACACTGATTGCAGTTGTATTATTCCTTATTTTCTTTATGCTCCCAGCGAATCCTGCGCAACTTGCTTGCGGAAAGCCTTGCACTCCTGAACGTTTGGCGCGAGTTTCCGCATTTATGGGCACGGACGCGCCGTGGTATGAGCAGCTTGGAAACTATATTCGTGGGATATTTTTTGGACGAGAATTTGGAACTAATTCTGCATCCTCAGGAATTTCAGCCGCTGGTGCCGCAATTATCTGCTCGTCTCCATGCTTAGGCTGGTCCTTCACGCTTAACGAACCAGTCACAGATCTTATTATGAGCCGTTTTGCTGTGACAGCTTCTTTGGCGATTGGCGCTGCATTACTTTGGGTAATTATTGGTGTAGTAACCGGAGTGATTTCTGCTTCTAAAGAAGGATCGCTTTTTGATCGTGCATTTAGAGCGCTTTCTTCAGTGGGGATTTCGTCTCCTGCTTACCTGATTGGTATGCTTGCAATACTTGCTTTTGCAGTGTATCTGCCAATTTTCCCTACAGGCGGTTATGTGAATTTTTCGGATGATCCTTTAGGTTGGCTGCAGCATTTGCTACTTCCGTGGATTGTTTTGGCACTTCTTAACGCTGCTTATTATACGCGACTTACTCGTGCTCATATGCTTGACGAGTTGCAACAGGATTATATGCGCACTGCCTTGGCTAAGGGTATGCCGCGAACGAAAGTTATAACTCGTCACGCTCTGCCTAACGTAATGCTTCCTGTGCTAACAATGTTTGGCTTGGATCTAGGCGGTTTGCTTGGCGGTGCTGTGATTACTGAGAGAGTTTTCTCTATGCAAGGTTTGGGTTCGCTACTTCTTGATTCTGTTAAAAATCTTGATTTGCAAGTGCTGGTTGGTGTGACGCTTTTTGCGGCTGCGCTTGTGATTGTTGCGAATCTTATTGTTGACATCTGTTATCGTTTCATCGATCCTCGTGCCGCAGTCTGTTAGTGCCTTTCGAGTGAAATTGTTAGTGGGCGAGGACTAAGCGCTTGCGTTTGCTTGATGCTGCTCGTGTCAGCTCGCTCACTTTTTCTCAAGTTCAAAAATGTTAAATAGCTTATGCGCGAGTTTTAAAGAATTAAATTTTAAATAGAAAAGATTAAAGAAATAAGGGGATTATTATGTTCATTTTCAAAAATAATACGGCTTCAAAGAAAATTCTTGCTTCAACAGCAGCTTTTTCACTACTTACAATTTCACTACTTTCGCTTTCAGCTTGCACAAATTACAACTCTGGGAAAACCAGTATTACGAACACTTCCGTGCTAAATTCTAATCCTAAAAAAGGCGGAACTTTTACAATATTTACGTCAAATACGAATATGAATTTCGATCCAGCGCGCAGTCAGGGTTTGCCAATTACGTCAAATAATTTCATCTTCCGCGCACTTACTACGTGGAAAGTAAGTCCGGATTCAAGCGAGCAAACGCGCGTAGTTCCAGATTTGGCAACGGATACTGGCACAACAAGTGACGGCGGAAAAACTTGGAAATACACTCTTAAAAAGGGTGTTAAGTATGAAGATGGAACCGAAATCACTTCGCACGATATTAAATTTGGTATTGAGCGCTCGTTTGCAGATTCGTTAAGCGGTGGTTTTGGATATCACAAAACTCTTCTTGTTGGAGCTGAAAACTATAGAGGACCATTCGACGGAAAGTCGCTTGATTCGATTGAAACTCCAGATAATCAAACGATTATTTTCCATTTGAAAGCACCTTTTGCAGATTGGCCGTGGGTGACATCTTTGGCTGCATTTGTGCCAGTTCCAACTAGTTCAGGCGATGCTCAGACATATAGTAAAAGGCCGAAATCTTCAGGACCATACAGGATTGTGCAGAACGAAGTTGGAAAGCAAGTTGTAATGCAACGCAATAAGTATTGGGATTCCAAGCTTGACAGTACTCGCACAGCTTCTGCAGATGAAATTGTGTGGAAACTTGGTTCAGACACTACTGTTTCAGCTCAGTCTATGATTCAAGGAAATACGGATACAAAAGCCGCATTTTTGGCTGATTTTGTGCCGCCTGCTCAGCTTGCACAAGCTCAAGCGCATCCTCAATCTCGCAAGTTGCTAACTACTAGTAGTGATGGTGCTCTTGAATATTTGGCTATGAATACGCGCAGAATAACGGATATCAATGTTCGAAAAGCGATTCAGTATGCTGTTGATAAGCAGTCGTATCGAACTGCGAAGGGCGGCGAAATTGCTGGAGGTTTTGCTACTACGCTTATTACGCCTGGTATTTCTGGTCGAAAGCAGTTTAATTTGTATTCTGAAGATCCTCGAGGGAACGTTGAGAAAGCTAAACAACTGTTGAAAAAATCAGGTAAAACCGATATTAAGTTGATTCTGATTGCTCGTCCGGATCAAACGCAAGTGGCATCTTCTGTGCAATCAAGTTTAAAGCGAGCTGGTATTAAAGTGACGATTAAAACTGTTGACGCAGTAAACTTTACGGATGCAATTACGTCAAATTCCGGAGATTACGATTTGGCTTTGGCTTCGTGGCAGCCTGATTTTCCTTCTGCTTTTGCGAATTTGGGACCGCTTTTTGATTCTTCGCAAATTGGCGGCGGTAACTGGAATATTTCTCGTTATTCGAATCCTAAAGTAGATGCTTTAATTCGCGAAGCTGTGCAAACTGTTGACGAGAATTCGGCTCATAAACTGTGGCAAAAGGCGGATCACGCTATTATGGAAGATTCTCCTGTTGTTCCGCTTATTTACTCGCATAATACGTTTATTCATGGAAGCGGTGTTGAGAATTTCTACATCGGAAGTTTTCCTGCTTACCCTAATTATGCAGCTGTGTCTTTGAATAGGTGATTGAAGATGACGAATTTGGATGCGCAAGCTTTGGATAATAAAGATTTGGATGCGCGTAAAAGAATTGTTATAAGTGTTGAAGATTTGTCGGTTTCGATTGACGGTAGGCAAATTACACGCAATGTTTCTATGCGATTGCGTGCTGGAATGGTTTCTGCGTTAGTAGGCGAGTCCGGTTCTGGAAAGTCACTTACTGCGCTGGCTCTTATGGGATTGCTCGATAATAATGCGCGTGTTGAAGGGAATGCGGCACTTCTTAACGCTTCGGATGCTAACGAATCTTTTATAAATTTGCTTAGCGAAGATGCCTCTTATGAGCATATTCGCGGTGGTATGATTGGCATGATTTTTCAGGAGCCGTCCAGTGCGTTTAATCCTGTGAAAACAATTGGCAAGCAAATAGAAGAAGCGCTAATATATCATCCTGAAAAAGCAGGAAAGCTTAGCCAAAGAGAGCGTAAGAAGCGTGTGATTTCGCAGCTTCTCGAGGTTGAGTTGAGTGATGCTGAGCGCGTGTATCGTTCTTATCCGCATGAGCTTTCTGGCGGCCAACTCCAGCGTGCGATGATTGCTATGGCTTTAATAAATCGTCCACAAGTTTTGATTGCAGACGAGCCTACAACAGCACTCGACATCACCACGCAACGAGATATTTTACGTCTTATACGTAATTTGTCGGAGAAATTACAGCTTGCTGTATTAATTATTACGCACGATATGAGTGTTGTGCGCGCGCTCGCAGATGAAATGTATGTAATGCAAGGCGGGAATATTGTGGAATCTGGCGAAGTTCAGCATATTTTTGCGAATCCTAAGCACGAATATACGCGCACTTTGCTAGATTCTGTTCCTAAATTTGATATGCAATATGCTTCAAGTGGTGATTCTTATGAAAGTATAGAAGAAGTAGCAAAAGCAATTGCTAAGAATATTGCTAAGAATATTTCTGAATCTCCAGGATCTGAATCTCCAGTAGTTGAAGTTCAAGGCGTAAGTGTGAAGTATTCGCATGCTCGTTTTAGCAAAAATTCAAATAAGCTTGCTCTCGCTAATGCAAACTTGCGCATTAACTCTGGCTCTACACTAGCTTTAGTCGGGGAGTCTGGAGCTGGGAAAACCACTATTGCAAAGCTTATTTCTGGGCAAATCAAACCAAATTCAGGATTAGTGCTACTTAATGGAGAAAACTTAAACAGATTAAACAATAAAGCTCGCCGCCAAGCATTATCGCGAATTGGATACGTTTTTCAAGATTCAGGTTCCGCACTAAATCCGCGTAAAACCATTGGCTGGAGTATTGCAGAACCATTACTTTTACACACGAATCTTGATGCCAATGAGCGTTTAGAGCGCGTTGAAGAAATGCTTAATCAAGTACAACTGCCAGTTGAATTCGCAAGCCGTTTTCCTCACGAGCTTTCCGGAGGTCAAAGACAGCGCGTAGGTATTGCGCGAGCGTTGATTTTGCAGCCTTCTCTGCTTATTGTGGATGAGCCAACTTCTGCGCTTGACGTAACAGTGCAACGTTGTGTACTTAACTTATTGCATGATTTGCAACAAAAATACCGTTACGCATGCTTGTTTATTACTCATGATGTTGGCGTTGTGCAAGAAGTTGCTAGCGAAGTTGCCATAATTAGAAATGGCAGCGTTCAATATATTTCGTAGTATGTTTTCCTAGTATGTTGACACTCGCCATTACGATAGTAAGCGTTTTTAGGAGGTAGTTTATGGCATCGTCGGCAGCAATTGGCGTTTTTGATTCTGGGCTTGGAGGCATTTCCGTGGCTCGTCAGTTGCATGCTGCTCTGCCGCATGAGCGAATTATTTATTTCGGCGACTCTGCAAACGCGCCATACGGCATTAAAACGCCTGAAGAAGTTAAAAAGTTAAGCTTTGCAATCGTCGAGCATTTTGTTCGTTTAAATGTAAAAGCTGTTGTAATTGCTTGTAATACTGCCACTTCCGCAGCTGTGAACGATTTGCGCGCGCATTACAATATACCTATCATAGGTATGGAGCCGGCGCTTAAATTAGCTTGTGATTTAGGTAAAGGTGAGCCTCAGCGCGTAATCGTAGCTGCAACTCCGCTTACTCTTCGCGAGCGCAAGTTTGCGGATTTGCTGCAACGTTTTTCGCAAAATAACACGATTTTTTCGCAGCCTTGTCCTGATTTAGTGCGTATTGTTGAGCGTGGGGAGCTTAATAATCGTGATGTAGTTTTTGCTGCTCTTCACAAGTATTTCGACGAGTATGATTTAGACAGTATCGATTCGGTTGTGCTGGGCTGCACTCATTTTGTGTTTTATAGGGATTATTTCCGCGAGTTTTTGCCTGCGCGCACGAATATTGTTGACGGCAACGAAGGAACTATTAATCATTTGCGCAAAATATTGGAACTTAATAATGAGCTTGCAAGCGATTCTCAAGAAGGCAGCATAACTCTTACTAATTCGGATACAAGCTTGCGCATGCAGCAACTTGCGAAGAGCTTGTGCTGAAAGACTTGCGTTAAGATTTTGCGTTAAAAATCGCTCTTATTCAGCCAAAAAATACTTTAGAATATTGGCACAAAATCAAAGTAAGCAATGCCGCAACCCAAAGCACATCTATTAGCAAGTCGTATCGCAAACGGTAATAGCTTTCAACCAAGCTAAAACGCTTAACAAGCAACTTTTGCGAACTTACGCTTGCGTGAGTCAAAGATATAAATTGCATTGTTGTGGAGAACATAAGCACAATGCACCACGGGCACAACGCGTGAATTACGAACATAGATTGCGAAAACAGCCAGTAAGCATAGACAAGAGCGCATAACCCACCAAGCCAAGTGCAGATTGCGAACCATCGCGGCACGCGTACGCGAATCATTCCAATAACTGCGAGCGTTACGAATACGCTTTCTGCAGCAATTCCAAAGAATGCGTTTGGGAAGCTTAATTCGCCAAATTTCACAATTTCTGCCTGCCAAGTTTGTGCAACTCTAGAGCAGGACACAACGCTGTTAAAATCGCAGCTGAGCAGTTTTTTAGGTGCGCGCGCTAAAGCAAGGGTTTCAGCAGAAAGTATAAGCGAAGTTACGAGTGCTACTGCAGAGAAAAATAGCATAATGCCATACGTCCATGCTGCAGAGTGCCTCCATCCGCTAAGTGTTGTTTCATAGTTTTCTTTAGCGGCGTCAGTTTGCTTCATTGCTGCTCCTAAAAGTTACTAATTGCGAATGATGTGAATAATAATAAATAATAGCAAATAATTATGTGTGCATATTCATTTCTCGTTACATGGCACAGTTTACGATGATTATATGACCGCAATAAGCAACAACCAACGTGAAGCATCAAATCATGCTAGCGATAGCAACTCCAGCATGATGAGTTTTGCGCGCGAACGCTGGGATTTGCACTGTCATACTGTTTATTCAGACGGTACTGCAACTCCAGAAGATTTAATTACGCAAGCTAAAATCGTTGGTTTGCAAGGTGTTGCTATTACTGATCACGACACAACTGCAGGATGGCATGATTTTCAAGAGGCTGCTAAAGCTTCGAATATGCCAGTATTATTTGGTTCGGAGATTACTGCGCAAGACTCAGGCGTGTTTGTGCACATGCTCGCATACCAGTACAATCCGAAAAATAGCATGATTGTGAGCATGTTTGAGCTTACTAGGAAGCGTCGTTTTGATCGCACAAAGCGTATGGTTGAATGTATGTCGCGCGATTTTCCAATTACTTGGAATGACGTTTTGGCTCAAGCGAAGCTCGGTGACTTAACTACGATCGGGCGGCCGCATATCGCTGATGCTTTAGTAAAAGCTGGCGTGTATAAAACGCGTTCTGAAGCTTTTGCTGGGCCTATTTCTCCGTGCAGCCCGTACTATATACCAACTCCTTCTCCAAATGTTCGTGAAGTTATTGAGGCTGTTAAAGATGCTGGAGGGGTTGTTGTTATTGCGCATCCTGCCGACCCTACGCGTAACCGCGTGCTTCTTTCGGATAATCAAATTATATCGTTTGCTAAAGCTGGTCTTGACGGTTTAGAAGTGTATCATCGCGGAAATTCTAAAGCACAGCGTGAAAGACTGCTTTCTTTAGCGAGTAAGTGCGATTTGCTTGTGACGGGCGGCTCGGATTGGCATGGCTACGGTAAGCCAAATCGTTTGGGCGAAGAAACAACAAGCCGCGAAGTAGTATCGGAAATACTCTTGCGCGGCTATAAGCTCTAAAACTCTTTATTTATGTTGCTGTAAAGTTTTTGCCGTTTTTTCGCGCGTAGCCGGCTTTTTCTTTACGCAGCTGCACAGTTTCTGCCGTTTTATCGACTTAATCCGACCAAAACTTTACACACGTGTAAAGTTTCTGCCGCTTTTAGCGGAATTTCGTTATTTTAGTTGAGCGCGCCGAAGCCCACTGAATGCTTTGGCGTATCGCCGATGAGCGCGTAAGACAGCGACGAAGCTGAGACCATAATAGTGCGCCCATTTACGTCCGTAAACTCAAGCATATCTTTGGAATCGTTAATCACTTTGCGCACTTCTTCTGCGCTTTGGTTGGTTTCAAAATCGATGGAATCAGAAACGTTTTTTACTCCTAAAACAACTCGCATACATACTCCTTTTGCTTTTTACGCTATTTATCGTTTTAATTAGTATTTAGTATTTTATTTATCTTAGTCTAAGTCTGCTTGTGCGTCGCGCATTGCTCGTTCTTCACGCTCTAGCAGAGGGATGATTACGGTTTCTGGTTTATCGTCATTTTTTTGCGTATTTCTTTCTGTATCTTCAGAAAGTTTTGAGTCCGAAGAAGTCTCGTTTGCGCTATCAACCTTACTGTCACGCTCAACTATAACTTCATCCTTAACCTCAGAATCATTGTTGTTCTTGGCGTCCTTAGTTTCCTCATTGCTACCAGCGTTACTAACGTTTTCATGCTCAGCACTAGCATTGCTATCGGCAGATTTACTCATTGCAGTTTGCACAATAGTTTCTGCGGTTTCGTGTACTGTTTGAGTTTTTACATGAGTAATTACTTGAGTTGCTGTGTCGTCAGCGAGTTGTGCTGCTTTTTCAGCCTCCTCAGCGTTAGCTGCGTGTGTGCCAGCATATTGAACTTTGCGCTCATGAGTATCGTCGCTTATAGTTTTGTTGCTATCGTAAGTCTCGTCTTGAGTGTTATTTAATTCAGTATTTCTTTCTGAAGTAATGTCTCGCTCATGAGTTTCGTCGCTATTTCCAGTGTTTAGTTGGTTTTCAGTAGAATTATTCTTAGAAATTTGGCGACTTTGCGTATTGTCATTTTCAAGAAGCGTTCCAACTGTAATAGTCGAGGCGGGATTTCCTGCAGCACGACCAGTTTTAGCAGTTTGTGCATTGCTAATACGACTAAGCTCGTGCGCTAAACGCTCAACTTGAGCCTTAAAACGCATAATACTGGTGTTATCTGCACGTTGCAAAGCTTGAACAAAATCGCCAACTTGTTCCATTTGCAGCCACAAGTTTGCGCGAAGCATAATCAAACTATCTAAACGAGAACCCATAATTCTACCGTATGCAGAAAGCACTGCGTTTCGGCGCTGCTCGTTAAGTTTTGCAAAAATCCAAGCCAAATCGCGCGCAGGATCGTTAATTTGCATTCTTTGCCAATTTGTCACAGCAGTAATTGTTGAGCCAGCAAACAAAATGTCGCCATCCATAAAACCGCCGTGTACTGGGCAAGTTTCAAATGACCACAATCCTTCAGTTTCCAACACTCTTGACCAACTGTCAGTAATTTCGGTTGGAATATGACCGGCTTGACGAAGTCTTTTAATCCAACCGGTTAACTGTGCGCGAATTTGACCAGTAGTAAAAGCAGGGTATTTTCCGCGCGTTACGAAAGTAGGGCGCAGGCGATGAATAGCGCCGATTGCAGTTCCAACATTTGCGCAATCGTCGGTAGTAAGAAGACGCAAGTCGCGAGCGCTACCTTCAAGATGTTCGCAAATAAGCACAGTGTCTTCATCGTTGTTGTTGGCAATAATGCTTGATATTCGTATAGATTGCTGTTGTGTAGATTGTTGTTGTACGTATTGTTGAGTGCCAGCAACTGTAGAATTTCCATCGGTTACATTATTTGCAACGTTTCCAGCGTTGTTATTAGCATCTTCGCGTTTTCCTGGCATAAACGTGAGCATAGTGTCGTAAGCGAATCCCAAAGCTGCCAAATCTTTACTGTGCTCAAGAGTCCATGCTGCACGAGCCCGGTCATGCAAACGCTTGCGACCTTTACTATCCGCACTGATAAAAACGTCGTAAAGCTTACCGGAAATATCTTGCACAACGGCGTGAGAAATTCCAGCCGCGGTATCAGTGGCATTAACTTGCTCACTTTGGCGCGTTCCTGCAAACTGTACTTCGGGCATGGCTGCAGATGCCAGTGCTGCCAACTTGAATCTACTGAGTTGTGTCACACTCCCACAGTAATACAAAGCACCGAAATTTTGCCAATTTTTTGTAAGTTATACACATATTTTTATTCTTGTTGCGTAAGTGTTGTTATTGCTGCAACAATAGAATTATGAATTCTTCACCAGAACCTTCGCAAGTGACTTCTAAAACTTCTCAAGTGACTTCTCCAGAAGCACTTTTAGACGGGTTGGATAATTCGCAACGCGAAGCTGCTACCGCACTAGAAGGGCCAGTGCGCATTATAGCTTGTGCAGGAGCTGGTAAAACGCGCACTATTACGCGCAGAATTGCGTATGCTTGCGCTACTGGTAAGTGGGATCCTGAAAGAGTTTTGGCAGTTACTTTTTCTGTAAAAGCAGCTGCGGAAATGAGATCGCGTATTGAGGCTCTTGGTGTAAGTAATGTTGGATGCGTCTCAACATTTCATTCTGCGGCTTTGCAACACATTCGCAGCGTGTGGAACGACGTCTGTTCAGCACAATTTCCATCAATTATGAATGATTCTCAGCAAATCATAGCTTCTGCGCTTAAGCGTTATCCGGATTTTGCGGATATGACTTTGTTGCAAACTCGCGATATTTTGGCAGAAATTAATTGGGCGAAAGTTTCGCTTATTGCGCCTGACGATTACTTGCGTGTGTGCGCTTCTACGCACCGTTTGCCTCCTGCAGGTTTAGAGCCGCAGCAATTTGTCGATATATATGAAGCTTACGAAACCGAAAAAAATGCGCATAATTGCATCGATTTTAACGATATTCTTCTACTTTGCTGCCATATTTTACGAAATTTTCCGGAAGCTGCAAACCGTATTAAGCAATCAATCGGATGGATCACAGTTGACGAATATCAGGATGTGTCTCCTTTACAGCACGAATTGTTGCGATTATGGATGGGGCAGAACCGCGATATTTGCGTAGTGGGCGATCCTGCGCAAACAATCTACTCGTTTGCAGGTGCGAATAGTTACTATTTGCTTTCATTTCCGCAAGAATTTGCTCCTCTTGGAGCAGATATTAGTTTGAATACCGACTACCGCTCCACAGAACGCATAGTAGGTCTTGCTAATAGAGTGCTTGCGGCTTCTGCGCATAAAAAGGATTACGTAAAAGTTAAGGCGGCAACAAAAGGCGGCGTTCGTGTTAGCCAGCAAGTTTTTGCAACCGATGTTGAAGAAGCTTTGGGTGTAGTTGAGCAAATTGCAAAACTTGTAAAAAGCGGCGTTGCGCATCTTGGGGAGTGCGCAATACTAACGAGAACCAATGCTCAACAGCAAGTAGTTTGTAAAGCGTTAAAAGCAGCAAAACTTCCGTATCGCGTGAGAAAAGACGTGGGGTGGCAGCGAAATGTTTTAGAGGATGCGCAAAGCTACGGTTCTCAAGGTATTTCTGACATTTTTGCATCTTCTAATATTTCAACTGTTACTGTTTCAACTATTCATGCTGTTAAAGGTTTAGAGTTTGCGCATGTTTACGTAATTGGCTGCTCTGAAGGGCTTATTCCTTTTGGCTCTACGACTGATGACAGTGCTTTGGAAGAAGAGCGCAGACTTATGTACGTTGCAATAACTCGCGCAGAAAAGACTTTGCATCTTTCTTACGCTTCTAGAAAAGACAGTGGAACTGGCATGAATCGCGTGCCTAGCCGCTTTCTGGCTTAATCTCGCGGCATAAATTTTACGCTCGTGTAAAGTTTTGGTCGCTTTTGGTTGAGACCGACCTTTTCTTTACACAGTTGCACAGTTTATGCCGTTTTGAGCGTTGATGTCGATTATTCAGCTGGATTGTTATTGAATCAGGAGTTTTACAAGAGTTTTATTCGCCGTCAGCATCAGTTTCGTCGGAATTGCCGGATTCGTTGCCAGCTTCGTTACCGGATTCGTCGTCAGTTTCGTTACCGGTCTCGCTGTTTTGCTTCTTTTGGCGTGCATCCTCTTCCAAAAGCTTGCTAAGTTCAGCATCCCAATCATTTGTGCCTAAATCGTCTTCTGTTAATTTTTCAAAAGATTTTTCGATAGGCGCATTTTCGATAGCGTTATCAGTATTTTTGTTACTTTCGTAACTGTCTGCACTTTCGTGACTTTCGCTAGTTTTTTCAGTTGCTTCATTAGTTTGATTAGACTGAGTTTCTATTGCATTTTTTGCAGCAGTTTTCGTTGCATCCTCCGCATCGATTTCTTTCGTAACTTCGTCACCTGCGTTACCAGCTTTACCTTCATTACTAGCGTCTTTCGTAACTTCGCTAGCTTCCGGCAAAGTTGGCAACAAATCTGGATGACTCCACAAGCTATCTCGCTCTTCAATACCGCGCTCGCGAGTCAACTTTTCCCACAATTGCGATGCCTCGCGCATACGGCGAGGGCGCAAATGCAAACCAAGTAACGATTCAAACGTCACTTCTGCAGGTCCTCCTGCAGCTCGCTCGCGACGCATCATCTCTCGCAACTGCTCAATGTGCACAATATGAGCCATTCCAGACTGCCATGTAACGCAATCAACCCAACCTTCAACAAGTGCAAGCAAAGTTTCCAAACTGTGCAAAGCTTGACGCTGCTCCTCAGAATCATTGCTGCCAATATTTTGCAAATTAACAGCTCCTGAAATTGCTTCCGGATTCATTGTTTCCACGTCGCGAAGCTGTTCTTCCATAGCCTCTAAATCAATACTTATTCCGTTTGCGTACTTAATAATCAGTGCTTCAAATCGTGGCATAAGCCATGGCACGGATGCAAATAATCTTGCGTGTGCAGCTTCTCGCAAAGCCAAATAATTCATGACTTCTGTAATATCCAACTCCCACACTTTTGCATACTCAATGCAGTTGTATGGAATTAATCCGCCTGCAGGATTTTGCAACAGCGCAAGACCTTGATCAAAACTGCCGTGTACTTCGTGTGAAAGTGCTCCAGCTGCTTGACCCAGTTGCATAGCAAACGAAGTGTTTCCAAGCAGTTTCATGAGTTGCGCTGGATTATTCATTCCTTCAGGCAACGGAATCGGCACAACTCCTGCAAATAATCCTTTTACTTCAGCATCATCCACATCTCGGAATCGCTCTTCAATAACAGAAGTGAGTGCTTCATTTACTGATTTTGCAACAGGATTAGCGAATTTAACCCAAGCTTCAAGCGTTTTTTCTACCCAATCAGCTCTAGACAATACTTCTGGCGTTCCAGGAGCAGGATTGAAATTGCACGTTATATCTAGCCACAAGTTCGCTTGGCTTAAAGCTCTTCGTGTGGCATCTGCTACGTCTGCATTTACATTTCCTTGATCGCCATTAGCGTGCTGTAAAGCAATAGATTGCGCTAACTTGCGATTAATTGGCCCTTCTTCAAGTGTTGCTTCCATTTCGTATGGATTATTAAGACCGCCTGCACTAAAAGCTTGCATCATTCCGCGAACTTCGTCTGGTTTAGGAAGCTTATCAGGATTCTGATTTAAGAGTTGTTCGCGTAGCTCAAACGGAAGCTGATCAAGTTGTTTCCATGCTTCTTCTCCCTGTATTGGCCCAAAGCATTCAATGAGCCATTGGTGAATTGCATCGTCATTCATGAGCGTATCCTTCTCGTGCCACGTGTTGCATAATTTACAGTTTTTATTTTTATACGTTTCGTATCTGCACGTATTTGTACGTATTTTATAAGTATTTATACGTATTTTACACGTCTTTATATGCGAGTTTAGCGCATCTTCTTAATAAAAATATTTTTTAATACAAATATTCTACTCGATAATATGGTTTTATGTGCTATAACTTGCGTGCAAATATATTTTAAAGCAAAACTATATAGGGCTTGTGTCATGATACAAGCATGTTTCGCTTTTCTACAGGTGCTAGTGTATTCCGTGCGTGTTTTAGATCCTTGCGCTCGCTGTCTCATGCTTTAGTTTTGTACATTACTTCGCATTCTTTGCGATATTTTGCAGGATTCTTTACAGTAATTGTTGCGATTTTTGCGTTGTCGCTTCCAAGTGCATACGTCGTAGAAGAGCCTGGTCCAACGCAGGATGTTTTAGGATCCCTATCAAATACTCCTGTGATTGATATGTCTGGTTCTCGAGTAAAAGAAAATCATGATACTGGTAAATTATTGTTGATTACTGTCAATGTTTCTGGTGTTCCTGGATATGAGGTTTCAACATTTTATTCATTGATTTCGTGGATGGATCCTCATAAAAGTTTGTTGCCTCGTGAAGCTATTGTGCCAGTAGGGCAGAGTGCTGACGAGTATGAGAAGGAATCCACAAACGAGATGAATGATTCGCAAAGCCTTGCTCAAAATGTTGCGTTACAGTACGCGTCTAAGCATCTTGGAATTAAAAAAGAAGATGTAAAAGTTCGTTTACATATTGAAGATATTGGTGGACCGTCTGCCGGAATGATGTACACTCTAGGAATTCTTGACAAGCTTACTCCTGAACAAGAAACTGGTGGTAAGACGATAGCCGGAACTGGAACTATTGAAAAATCGCAAAAAATTGGTGCAATTGGTGGTATTCGGTTAAAGATGATTGCAGCTAAAAGAGATGGGGCTACTTGGTTCTTAGCGCCTTACGATAATTGCAATGAAGTTGTTGGGCATGTGCCACAAGGTTTGCGCGTTGTAAGTGTAAAAACATTGGATGATTCTTACAAAGCGTTAAAAGCTATTGGTTCTGGTCGTGGTGCAAATAAATTGCCAAGCTGCAATGTGAAATAAAACAATAAACCAAATAAAGCAGAAACCAAATAAAGAGCAGAAAGTGGGCGATGAGGGACTCGAACCCCCGACATCCACCGTGTAAAGGTGGCGCTCTAGCCAGCTGAGCTAATCGCCCGTTTGCAACAAATTAAAAACATACATGATGGTGTGTACGAATGCAACGTGTGGCGCGCGTCGTAACAATCGCGTACAGTATACTGAATAAGAACATGTGCTCAGGAGGTCGATATTCGATGGCTCAGAAACCTGATACCGCTCGTAATGCTTCAGCAATGGAGCGTGTGGGTAAGCGTAAGTTAGGATATAACGTCGCACAGGTGAATGCTTTTCTAGAGCGTGCTCACACTTTGTACGAAAGCGATGAAGCTCGACTTACGCAGAAAGATATTCAAGAGGTTTCTTTTGACTTGGAGCGTAATGGTTACATTATTGGTCAAGTTGATGCTGCGTTATCGCGTTTGGAACGTGCGGTAGTAGATAAGTGCACTGAGCAAGAATTGGCGCAATGCGGACGAGTTGCATGGAAAGCTCGTGTAGAAGCGCTTTATCGTAAACTTTTGCAACATGCTCAAAGAGATTATCGCGATCGTTTTGATCGTGGTTCTTCGCATCACCCGTCTTATGCGCGTAAACAAGTGGATATTATGGTCGATCAAGCATTAGATAAGATTGCTCTTATGCTTGGTCATGAGCTTGAGTGGGAAACGGACAAAGAAACATTACAAGATATTGATTCTGCTTATGTTTCTAATGTGATTTTTACGCAAAAAAACGGTAAGCACGGTTATGATGAGCGTCAAGTTGATTATTATTTAAACGCTTGTGTGCGTTTGCTTAGCAGCTTGGAATCTTTTGAGCGTGTAGAACAGTATGTTGATGCGGATAATAGTAGTTCCTCATACTCTCGAGCAGCATCTGAATCTTATTCTGCTCCTGCTTCTGTTCCTGCTTCTGTTCCTCCTTCTGTTATTCCTGTAACTAAAGCTGAAGAGCCTGCTAAATCTTCAGAATCTACGGAATCTTATAACCATTCTGAAGAGCCTGTTCCATCATTTGCTCCTTCAATAAAGCCTGCATCTGATTTCAGTGCTGCTTCTGCAGCTTCTTCCGCTTCTGCCACTGCACCTTCTGCTTCTTCAATATTCAAACCTGTTGAGGATGCTGTGGATGATGAAGACACTGCGGATAGATTGTCTAAGATTGCACCTCGCTCAATACCTAGCGTGCCAAATCATGATAAACAAAGCATTTTTGCTCCTGTAGATTATGCTAATCAAGATTCTAATGATTCGTTTGAAGCGTTAAATAAGTCTGAGCGCGCAATATTTACACCTCATGCTGCTGCAAGTAAGCCTTCTAATGTTCTTAACGATACTGATAGCAATGACGAGCTTTTGCAAAGCGCTACAGTAATGCGAAACTCTTCTGAATCTTCTGTGCTACCTCCTTCTTTCACTCCTGCAGCTCGTAATCGCAATAATTCATCTGCGCCTAAGCCTGTTGCGGCTCCTGCTCCTGATGAATCAATTCCATCATTTGCTCCTCAAGATTCTGCACAGCATTCCTCGCAGCATTCTTCGCTTAATATTCCGGAGTTGCATGTTTCTAATTTGCAGCCGAGTAAGCCATTGAGTTTAGATATTCCAGATTTGTCATTCCCAATTATTGGTCATATTGATGAATCTACTAATTTCGGTAGCTCTTCTCAAGGCGACGATGATTCGGAAAATAACGATCGTAATTAATCTAACTATTAAAAAGATATAGTTTGATTTATGCCATTGTATCGCGATGAAGCTGTTGTGCTTCGTACTTTTCCTTTAGGTGAAGCGGATAGGATTGTTGTGCTTCTTACTAAGCGGCATGGCAAAGTTCGTGCTGTTGCAAAGGGAGTTCGTAGGCTTAAATCACGTTTTGGTGGTCGTCTTGAGCCGCTTATGCGTGTTGATTTGCTTCTTGCACAAGGTAAATCTTTGGATGTAGTCTCGCAGGCTGTTTCTATTGCTGCTTATGCTGGTGAAATTTGTGCAGATTATACGTCCTATGAGTATGCAAACGTCATGCTTGAAGTTGTGGATTTGCTTGTTTCTAACGAATATACAGATGAATACAGGCGTGAATATCAAGATACGCTAGGGCAGTATCGTCTACTTACTGCGGCTTTACTTTCATTGTCCAAGCATAAGCATTCTCCTGATGCTATTGGCGTGTCGTATATATTGCGAGCATTGTCATTAGCTGGGTGGTCTCCGCGACTACAAGCTTGTGTTGTATGTGGGAAAAATGAAGATTTATGCTATTTTTCGCCTTGCGCAGGTGGAATGATGTGTGCAAGTGATCACACTCCGGATTCAATAGTTTGTGCTAATTCGACGCGTTTGCAATTGTGTGCTCTTGCGCAAGGAAACTGGTCTGTTCTTGACGGAGTGTCGGTTGATTCTTCTACTATGCGATGCGTTCAGCAATGGGCTGAATATTATCTTGAGCGACCTATTCGTTCGATGGGGTTGTTACATTCGTAAGTATGGCTTTTGAAAACGTGGATTATAAGTCGCTCGATATTCCAGCGGCTCCTTTTAGTGACCCTTCTCACATACCAGATTTTCCTAAGGGCAAAGTGCCTCGTCATGTCGGTGTGATTATGGACGGAAACGGACGCTGGGCAAAAGAGCGCGGAATGATTCGAACCGAAGGTCACAAAGCTGCAGAACCGGTAGTTTTTGACGTTATTGCAGGAGCTATAGAAGCAGGAGTTCGTTACTTAAGCTTGTACACTTTTTCTACCGAAAATTGGAAGCGATCTCCACAAGAAGTGCGCTTTTTAATGGGATTTTCTAGGGATATTATTCACCGCAGAGTTGCGCAAATGAACGAATGGGGAGTGCGCGTTCGTTGGGCAGGAAGGCGCCCTAGATTGTGGAAGTCTGTTATTGACGAGTTGGAAAAAGCGCAAGAAATCACCAAAAATAATAAAACTATTGACGTTGTTTTTTGCATAAATTACGGCGGTCGTGCAGAAATTGCGGATGCTTGCGCGCAAATCGCGAAAGAAATTCAAAATGGCAAAATTAAAGGCGATCGTGTAAGTGAAAAAATGATTGCTGAGCACTTGTATAATCCGGATATTCCAGATTGCGATTTGGTGATTCGCACTTCCGGCGAGCAGCGCACTAGCAACTTTTTGCCTTGGCAAGCATCCTACGCGGAACTTGATTTTGTGCCGGAACTATTCCCGGATTACGGCCGCGAAGTGCTGTGGAGGTCGATTGACCGCTATGCGCATCGCGACCGCAGATTTGGTGGCGTAAAAAACGCCTAGTATCTCACTAAGATTTGTTACTTTTCGCTAGTGAGCCAAGCGCAAGCTGCCACAACTGCAGCTTCTAATCCGCGATTAAGAGTGGGCTGCAAATCTGGGGCGAATGCCGGATTGTGATTTCCAGGAGCATTCTGCATATCCGCAAAACCACCTAAGCCCCAGTAAGCGTAAGGAGTTTTAAAAGCGTTCGCGACTATAGAAAAATCTTCCGAAGCAGAAGCGCGCGAAATATCTACAGAATCTTCTCCAAAGTATTCATCAAAAGCTTTACGCACGCGCAAAGATGCATTCTGATCATTATTTGTAAGCGGATAGCAATCATAATACGTAAACTCTGGTTCTTTAGGACATCTTGCAAGCTCGCACTCTCCACGCACAATTCGTTCAATAGCATTGTGCACAAATTTTTGAGTATCTTCGCTATAAGTTCTTGTGTTAATTAAAAGCTCGGCATCATCAGGAATAATATTCGACTTACTTCCTGCATTAAGCGCGCCAACTGTAACAATTGCGTAATCTTTAGCTGCAAGTTCGCGAGAAACAATCGTCTGCAATTTAAGCACAATTGACGAAGCAACAACCACCGGGTCAACGCTCAACTCAGGCATAGAACCATGCGAACCTTTACCAAAAATGTGCACGCGAATCGAAGCTGCAGTAGTTAAGAACGCGCCCGAACGAATACCGACTGTTCCTGCAGGAATAGTGCCCAACACATGCTGACCAAGGTAAACGTCAGGCTTTGCAATCATGCTCATAATGCCATTTTTCACCAAGTCTTTTGCGCCTTGAGCTGTTTCTTCTCCAGGCTGAAAAACGCCAATATACGTTCCTTTCCAAGCATCTTTATGCTCATTAAAAGCCTTCAAGGCACCAAGTAGGCTGGAAATATGAAAATCGTGACCGCAAGCGTGTGAAACTCCAACCGTTTTGCCATTTTCGTCTTGCGCACTAACTGTTGAAGTGTAATCTTTTCCTGAATTTTCTTTAATTGGAAGCGCATCGATATCCGCTCTCATAGCAACAACAGGACCTTCGCCGTTTTTAATCTCTGCCACAACGCCTATTTTTCCAACTCGCTTTGTTTCAATCCCAGCTTCGCTAAGAATATCAATAATTGTTTGAGCTGTATGATCTTCTTTCATTGACAGTTCAGGATGTTGATGAAAGTATTTGTATTGTTTTTCTCGTTCTCTTTGGGTTTCATCTAAATCGGATAATATTTTCTGAACTGCCGTAAGTTGCAGCATAAATTCCTGCTTTCTTTTGTTTTATTATAACTTTTTTGAGTTTTGAGATTATTTGATTTTAGTTTTATTCTTCTTTATTTCGTTTGTCGAGAATCTTATCTACAAGCGCACTTTTTGCGTCAATTTGATTGCTAAAACCAGGGCGAATATCTAATTTTAGTATTACTCCAGTACGGTATCCTTTACTAACTAAAGTCATCGTAGCATCTTTCACAACGCGCATAACGTCATCAAATTCGCCCTCAATATTCGTGAACATTGCGTTAGTTTCGTTCTTTAATCCAGAATCGCGAATTACTTGTACAGCATCCGCCACGTACTCGCTCAACTCGTCTCCGACTCCGCTTGGAGCAATGCACAACGCCGCGACCGTGTTAGTTCTGTGCTCGTTCGCGTGGTCGTTTGTATTCTCGTTATTATTTTCACTCATAGTAACAATCCCTTTAAAATCGTAATCTTATGCAAATCTAGCAAAACAAGACAACGCCAAATAATGCGTCAACAAACTTATAAATTTGCATTACTTTAACAATTTTACAAGCGTCACAGGGTTTTTCTATAATAGCAACGTTTTCACCCGAATTTTCTAGTTTTACGAAAAGGTGTATTGTGGCTGTTTCAAAGCTTGATGAAGTCGTCTCCTTGGCTAAGCGTCGAGGATTTGTGTTCCCAGCCGGCGAAATTTACGGTGGCACGCGTTCTGCGTGGGATTACGGCCCGCTCGGTGTTGCGTTAAAAGATAATATCAAGCGCGAATGGTGGCGCTACATGGTGACCACGCGTGGAGATGTTGTTGGAGTGGATACTTCCGTTATTCTGCCTTCACAGGTGTGGGTTGCTTCCGGTCACGTTTCCGTGTTTAACGATCCTTTGATTGAGTGCTTGAATTGCCATAAGCGTCATCGTGCAGATAAGTTGGAAGAGTCTTATGCTGAAAAGCATGGCGACAAGATGCCAGAAAATGGATTAAAAGACATTGCTTGCCCAGATTGTGGTACTCGCGGAAACTGGACTGAGCCACGTGACTTCAACATGATGCTTCGCACTCATTTAGGACCGGTTGAAGACGAAAATAGCTTGCATTATTTGCGTCCAGAAACAGCTCAGGGCATTTTCGTTGATTTTAAGAACGTCATGACTTCTGCTCGTCAAAAGCCGCCTTTTGGCATTGCGAATATTGGTAAGTCTTTCCGCAACGAAATTACGCCTGGAAACTTCATCTTCCGCACTCGCGAGTTTGAGCAGATGGAAATGGAATTTTTCGTAGAGCCTGGAACCGACGAAGCTTGGCACCAGTATTGGATTGACACTCGTGTGCGTTGGTATGTGGATTTGGGTGTTAAGCCAGAAAACTTGCGCATGTATGAGCATCCTAAGGAGAAGCTCAGCCACTATTCCAAGCGCACTGTCGATATTGAATACAAATTTGGCTTCCAAGGTTCGGATTGGGGAGAGCTTGAGGGTATTGCAAACCGTACTGACTACGATTTGTCTGCTCATGCTAAGCATTCCGGCGAGGATTTGAGCTACTTCAACCAGGCTACTGGCGAAAAGTATGTGCCTTACGTTATTGAGCCTGCTGCTGGTCTTACGCGCTCGCTTATGGCATTTTTGGTTGATGCTTATGACGTGGACGAAGCTCCAAACACTAAGGGCGGAGTTGACAAGCGCACTGTTCTTCGACTTGATCCTCGTTTGGCTCCTGTTAAAGCTGCAGTTTTGCCTTTGAGTAAGAAGCCAGAATTACAAGCTGTTGCTCAAGATTTGGCTGCAGATTTGCGTCAGCATGATTGGGTTATCGATTACGACGAAGCTGGTGCTATTGGTCGCCGCTACCGTCGTGAGGACGAAATTGGTACTCCTTTGTGCGTAACAGTTGACTTCGATACTTTAGAAGATCATGCTGTTACAATTCGCGAGCGCGACACTATGCAACAAGAGCGTGTTTCCTTGGACAAGGTTGCAGATTACGTCGCTAGCCGAATTAACGAAAAACGTGTTAAGTATCCGCAAGGCCCTGTTGAAATCGTTGGTACTCGTGCAGCCGACGGTACTACGGATATTGCTAAAGAAGCTGGCGAAGACGAGTCTAAGCCTGTACAAATCGCTACTGCTGGCGGATTATACTAATACGCGTTTGAGTAGTGCTTAAGCATTAATAAGCAAAATTATTATTATAGTGAACGGAGTTAAAGCAATATGAATTTTTCTATAAAACCAGTGGATTTAGGGAAAGTTCATATTGCAACTCCTGTTGTTTTATCTCCAATGGCGGGGATCACTAACTGGCCATTTCGCGTAATCTGCCGCGAATTTGGTCCGGACGGGCTTTACGTAGCAGAAATGATTACAGCTCGAGCTTTAGTTGCACGAAATCCAAAAGCATTGCGTTTATGCCGTTTTGCGCCTAGCGAAAAAGTGCGCTCGCTGCAACTTTATGGTGTAAATCCTTCTATTGTAGAGCAAGCAGCTCGAATTGTTGTCGACGAAAACATGGCTGATCACGTTGACTTAAACTTCGGCTGCCCAGTTCCAAAAGTGACGCGACGCGGCGGTGGTTCTGCTCTTCCTTGGAAAACTGATTTGTTGCAAGAAATTTTGCATCGCGTTGTTTCTGTTTGCGAACCAGCAGGAATCCCTGTTACGGCTAAATTCCGCGTTGGAATTGACGAGAATCATGAAACTTTTATTCAAGCTGGTCATATTGCGCAAGAAGAAGGATGCGCTGCTGTAACTTTGCATGCTCGTACAACTGCAGAATATTATGGTGGTCATTCAGACTGGACGCGTATTGGCGAGCTTGTAGAAGCACTCGATATTCCAGTTTTTGGCAATGGTGATATTTGGGGTGCGGAAGATGCGCTCGCAATGTTTAAGGAAACTGGCTGCGCTGGCGTTGCTATCGGTCGAGGATGTCAAGGTCGCCCATGGTTGTTTGCTGATATTCGCAATGCTTGCGAAGGTAGCGATAATCGTGTGAATCCTACTTTGACAGAAGTTGGTTCCGTTATTTTGCGTCACTTGAAGCTTTTAGTTGAGTTTTATGATGGTGACGAGCGTATGGCTGTTCACGACTTGCGTAAGCATGTCGCTTGGTATTTAAAGGGCTTTCCTGTTGGTGGTGGCACTCGTAAAGCGTTTATGGAGTGCGAGTCGATTGAGGATGTTCAACGTAATCTCGATATGCTTGACGGTTCTCTTCGTTTGCCAGAAAAAGTGTTAGACACGCCGCGTGGGCGAGTTAGATTTGCTAAAAAAGTTCATTTGCCGTATGGGTGGTTAGATTCTCGTACAACTAGTCACGAAGAGCGAGAGGCGTTATTTGGTGATGATCCAATGGATGCAAGTTACTAGTGTTTTCTAGGGCTTTCGTCATTTTTTTGCACTGATTATTTCGATAATGTTCTATTAAAATCACCTTGTGCTCATATTTGCATATAGCACGGTGTATTATCAAAACAGTGACATTTTTTCAGTTTATTGTGAAAACGTCGTCAGTATCGAGCGTTTTGCGCTAAAATATTGTGTAAACGTGCGTGAGTGACAGGAGATAACGGTGAGCGAGATTGCCCAGACTGACAATTTCAACGACAAAACCATCATCAAGGTAGTCGGCGTCGGTGGTGCCGGCGGTAACGCCGTCAATCGGATGATCAGCGAGGGTCTACAGAATGTAGAGTTTGTGGCCATTAATACTGACGCTAAAGATTTACTGCGTTCTGATGCTGATGTAAAGATTTCATTATCTGATGCTTCGAGCCGAGGCTTGGGCGCTGGTGCTGACCCTGAAAAGGGTGCTAAGGCTGCGCAGGATCATCAATCAGACATTGAAGAGGCACTTAAGGGTGCTGACATGGTGTTTGTTACCTGCGGTGAAGGCGGTGGTACGGGTACTGGTGCAAGCCCGATTGTAGCTCGTGCAGCTCATCAGCAAGGTGCTTTGACTATTGCTGTTGTTACACGTCCATTCGGTTTTGAAGGACCGCAACGTGCTGCATCTGCAAAACTTGGTATCGAAAATCTTCGCAAAGAAGTTGACGCGTTGATTGTTATTCCAAATGATCGTCTTTTGGAGATTTCTGATCGTACTATTGGAATTATTGAAGCATTTAAGACTGCAGATACTGCATTGCTCGCAGGTGTGCAAGGCATTACTGATTTAATTACCATGAATTCTTACATTCATGTTGATTTCTCTGATGTTACAGCTGTTCTTCGCGGAGCAGGTACCGCATTGTTCGGTATTGGTGCTGCAAAGGGCGAGGATCGTGCAACTCAGGCAGCTGAAATCGCTATTAGCTCCCCATTGCTGGAAGAAAGCATTGAGGGTGCTCACGGTGCTTTGATTAATATCGCAGGTCCAAGTGATTTGAAGCTTCAGGAAGCTTCTGCTGCAACTGAACTTGTTCGTAAAGCTATTCATCCAGAAGCTCAAATTATTTGGGGTCTTTCTTTGGATGATTCTTACGGCGATGAGGTTCGAGTTACGGTTATTGCTGCTGGATTTGATGCCCATCCTAAGGCGGAGGAGTCCTCGGCTAAAGCTGGTCAGTTTGTTGATATGCAAGCAGATGTTAAGCCTGTAGCTCCTGCACAGTCTACCTCATCTTTCAAAGAGGAAGCTCAAGCTGCTCCACAAGTAGAACAACCTGCTTCTATGCCTTCTATGTTTGAGCCTGCGATGAATCATCAGCAATATTCTCCTGCGGCAGCTCCTGTACAGCAGCCTGCTGAACCTGACGAATTAGATATTCCTGATTTTCTGCGTTAAGCGTAACGAGAGGAGGGTTGCTTCATGGCTGGCTTTATGAAGAACGTGATGTCATACGTTGGTATGGCAGATGTGCCTGAGGATGATGATTATGCTGAATCTGATGTTCAAGAAACGTCATTCGATAATGATCGCTCGGTAACTCCTGCTGTGTCGCAACATGGTAATGATTTGCGTGGTGGTTCTGCTCGTGCGAATGCTAGTCGTATGAGTCGTATTACTACAATTCATCCTAAGTCTTACGATGATGCGCAAATGGTGGGTCGTGCTTTGCGTGACGGTGTTCCAGTGGTTTTAAACCTTACTGGTGTAACTGAATCGGTTGCGTATCGTATTGTTGATTTTTCTGCTGGAGTTGTATTTGGTGTTCGCGGTTCTATTGAGCGTGTGACTCCTAGGGTATTTTTGCTAAGCCCGGCACAAGTGAATATCAAAGTGGAGGATGCTCCGAACGACAATACTGCGCGTGACTTGTTCTCCTAAAATTGTATTTGCTAAAGAATTAATTGAGCAGCGTTTGTTTAACAACTTTCGCTGCTTTTTTATACTTTTTGGTAGCATAAAAGCGATGTGTACGAGCATGACTAAAATCATGCGAATTTAAACTAAAGGCATGTAACCCAAATAACGAAAGTAATCTCATGAGCACTGAAAATGAAAACGAAAACACTATGCAAGCCAAGCAACGCACTGTATTGTCGTTTGTGCGTCGTTCTGGGCGCTTAGATGCGCGTTTACAGCACGCTCAGGAGCGTTATGCAAGTCAGTACCTGCTAGACGTTACTGAAGCACCTGGCTCATTTAGATTGCGCGAAAATTTGAACATTACGCATGATTGGATTAGCGATAAGTGGGGGAATGACAATCCGCTTATTGTTGAAATTGGTTCCGGACAAGGCGAAAACATTGTTGCCGCAGCTGAACGTTTGCCGGAAACTAACTTTTTAGCGCTTGAAGTTTATGATCCAGGCGTTGCTCACACAATGCTTCTTGCTGGAAAGCAAGGTTTGACTAATCTTCGTATTGCACAAATTAACGCTCCTGATTTCTTCGCTGCGTGCGACTGCGGAGTTTTAGAAGAAGTTTGGACTTTCTTCCCGGATCCATGGCCTAAAATGCGCCACCATAAGCGTCGTATTGTGCAGCCAGAGCTTGTCTCTACAATACACCAGGCATTGCGTAGAGGGGGTGCGTGGCGCATTGCTACAGATATTGAGGATTACGCTTTGCATGTGCATGAGATTATGGATTCTCGCGAAGATTTTGCAAATATTGGCGAATTAAGCGCAAGTCTTCCAATTGAGCATGTAGGGAAAGGTACAGCTGATACTGCAGCAGCTCTTCCGCACGCAGATTTTAGCGAGTCTGAGCGCTTTGCTGGTCGAGTTCTTACGAATTTTGAGCGCAAAGGCTTGGAGGCTGGTCGCACGATTCACGACTTCACCTACATAGCACAATAATGCTCTGCCGCCGCTGTTCTCGTAGCTTTGCAGTTGTACTTAGTCTCAACACGCCGTGAGTTGCGTACTGCTTTTTTGAGTGTTAATATCATATGGTTTGGTTCGAAGCCCCCTTCGTCTAACGGTTAGGACACCAGACTTTCAATCTGACAACAAGAGTTCGACTCTCTTAGGGGGTACAAATTACAACGCCGCTGGGTTTTCAGCGGCGTTTTTCGTTTTTTGTATTTCTGATATTCGTATTTCTATTTTGCTGCTTACCCTATTTTTCGTATTTTGCGCAGCAATTAGTTTTTCATATATTTTTTCTATAAATCGATATAAGATCTGACAATGTATTAAATATCACAAAAGGTATGTTGTGCTTTTTAGAGGTGATACACTTTCTCATTGGTACTTCTGCCCGGGCTGCGTAGGTCAGGAAGTATTCAATTCAGTAATTTACAATGCGCAGCAGCTTAAAAAAGGATTTCCTATGAGCGATATTTTCAATACAAATAATAATGGGTTAGAATCATCTAATTGTGTAACGGATCAAGTGGATAGTAATGCTGCTTCTAGTATTAATAGGGTTGTGAGCATGCGTTGGCGTGTTGCAGATATCGCATTAGGTGCTGCTCTTGCTGCTGTTTTTGGCGTTATCTTGTATGGCTATGGCTTGGTGTTTATTCCTTTGATTCGTACTTTGAATGCAGCTGTTCTTCCTGGTTTTGCAAGCATCACGCATGGTGTTTGGTATTTGTCTGGAACTCTTGCAGTTTTGCTTATTCGTAAGCCAGGTTCTGCAGTGTATGTAAATGTTGTTGCAGCATTTGTACAGGTGCTACTTGGAACTCCGTTTAATATGCGAGATACGCTTATTTCCGCACTTTTACAGGGTGTGTTTGCGGAGATTCCGTTCTTAATTTTCCGTTTGCGAAAGTTTAATTTGACTTTGAGTGCTCTTTCTGGTTTGCTTGTGGCTTTTGAGTATGGTGTGTTCTTAAGCTTCACTAAGTATCAGGCCAAAGCTTCTACTTATATTACGATTCATATGATTACAGAGCTTATTAGTGGATTGTTGCTTTCTGGAGTGCTTGTGTGGTTTGTGTATTTGGCTTTGCGTAAAACTGGTGCTCTTGATAACTTCGCATCTGGACGCTCTGACCGAGCTTGAAATCATCGGGATTTCAAGCTCAGTAACCCTAAGCAAGGTCAAAAATTCGACTCACTGAGTTGGCGACGTTTATGGGTATGTGCTAATCTAGTCGTTGCTAACTTTGTTAGCGTGGGGCTTTAGCTCAGTCGGTTAGAGCAGCGGACTCATAATCCGTCGGTCCAGGGTTCAAGCCCCTGAGGCCCCACAAGATATTAATAATGCCACTTCATTATGATTTATGAAGTGGCATTTTTGCATCTTATAATTTAAATTTTATTTTTTGTTTTATTTGTTATTTTCTGCCATTGACAAGTAATCTGGTATTTGTTTTGGATACTTAGGCCATGCTCCTTCTTGAGTGCACACAAATGCTGCAGTATTAACAGCTGCGCGATGCGCCTCTTGCAAGCTTTCTCCCTTAAGAATATGCGCTGCAAATGTTCCTGAGAACGAGTCTCCAGCACCAACTGTGTCAAGAACTTCAACGTGTGGAGTTGGGATAGTTGAGCTTTCTCCAGTGCTAGTAGTAATCGTGCTAAAAGTAGAGCCGCCTGTAAGAATCACATAATCTAGTCCGTAACGAGCTTGGAACCACTTGCAAGCTTCCTCGTCTGAAGTGTCGCGAATATTGAACATATCGCGTAATAAGAATAGTTCCGAATCGTTAAGCTTAAATACTGTTGCTTCTTGAAGTAATGTGTCAATAAGATCCTTAGAGTAGTGATCGCTTCTAATGTTAATATCGAAGAACTTCATTGCTCCAGGCTTAGTATGCTTTAACAATTGCAAAATTGTGTCGTGAGTTTCTTGAGAACGTAAGCTTAGAGTGCCAAAGCATACTGCATCTGCTCGTTCTACTAAATCAATGAGTTCTCGAGTGTAAAGAATATGATCCCATGCTATATTTCGCAGAATAGTGTACTCTGGTATTCCATTTTTTAGTGTTACTTCTACAGTGCTTGTTGGCCAAGCGTTGCGTTGAATAATTGAAGCGATGCCAGCTTTGTTCACTTTGTCAATCAGCTCATCGCCGAGTTGGTCTTGACCAACAGCGCTAATCATGCAACTTTGCGCTCCGTGACACTGTGCATGATATGCAAAATTTGCTGGTGCTCCGCCAACACGTTTTCCGTGTGGAAGCAAATCCCATAAAAGTTCGCCGAGTGAAAGAACAATTGGCTTAGTCATAATATTCCTTTCGCACGCGTCAGTGCAGCAAGTTTGTAGAGCTATACTTTTTACTAAATATCTTCTCGCTTCTTCAAAAGCATTTTGATGCAAATTTTGCTTGTAAAAATGCTATACGAACAATTATGGTGCGCCCTTTCGATAAGTAATATGCGCAATGCGTGTTACGTTTCTATAGAGCGCACCATAAGTGCTATATTGTGTACGTTTAACTTAGCTTATGCTGGCGTACTATATTATTATTATTCTTTTTTATTATATTTTTCTATTATTTTGATTTATTGCTTAATGCTGAAAAATATCACTTTTGTGAGCTTGTTCAGCCATCCATGCTTCTACATCATCGATTTGCTTTGGAATGTCAATAGAAAGCCACTCTGGACCGTTTTCAGTCATTAGTACATCATCTTCAATACGAATTCCAATTCCGCGCATTTCTTCCGGTAGCATCAAATCGTTAGCTGCAAAGTATAATCCTGGCTCAATAGTGAATATCATTCCTGGAGTAATTTTTGCGCTCTGATAAGACTCGTAGCGTGCTTGTGCGCAATCGTGCACATCCAAACCAAGATGATGAGCAACGCCGCAAGCGTGCCAACGACGATGCTGTTGACCTTCTGGCGAAAGTGATTCTTCAACGCTAACTTTCAAAATTCCCCATTCGTGCAAGTGTTCGGCTAGAACGCGCATGCAAGCATGGTGAATATCGGAGTAGGTTGCACCTGGTTTAGCAGCCTCAAAACCGGCTTGCTGAGCGTCAAGAACGCACTGGTAAAGCTTCTTTTGTAAGTCAGTGAATTTGCCGTTCGTTGGGAAAGTTCGTGTAATGTCAGCAGTGTAGAGGCTGTTAACTTCAACGCCGGCATCAATAAGTAGCAATTCTCCGCTGGAAACAACGCCAGTGTTGCGCATCCAGTGCAAAATTGGCGCGTGCTTGCCTGAAGCAACAATAGTGTCGTAGCCTACTTCGTTGCCTTCTTCGCGAGCAACAGAATTAAAAGCACCCTCAATCATGCGCTCGGAATGCTCATGACCCAAAGCATTAGGCAAACGCGTAAGCATGCGGTCAAAACCAAGTTTTGTGGCGGCAATAGCTTTGCGCATTTCGCGAATTTCGTAGTCGTCCTTAAGCATTCGTGCTTCTGCAGCGAATTCGTGCAATTTATCGTCTGCGCAAGTGTTTGCATCTTCATCAGTAAATCCACTTGCTTCTCGCATTGTTTCAACTTTTGCAGTAAGCTCAGGATCGGTTTCTCGAACAATTCGCACGCGAATGCCTTCGCCATTAGCGTCGTCGCTTACGTTCTTTGCAATAGCGTCGTCAAGTTCTGCAATATCGCGCGTTTCAATGCCGGTCATTGCTTTAAGTTCTTTTAAGCCTGCGCGAGGACCAACCCAATATTCTCCGTAGTGAGGATCCTTGTAAAATGCTGAAGTGCTGTTATCTGCGCGTGGAGCTACAAAAAGTTCTGGCGTATGATTTTTACCGGCTTTTGCTTCTTCGCTATCTTTTTCAACCGGTTCCATAACAAGCACAGCACCAGCCTCATAGTCTTGACCTAAGCCAGTGTAGTAAGCAAATGTAGTGTCTGGACGGAAAGCATAATCGCAGTCGTTATTACGCACCTTTGGTTGTCCTGCAGGGATAACTAAACGTTCGCCTGGGAAACGCTTTGAAAGAGCCTCTAAACGAGCTGGAATGTACTTGCTAGATTCAAGAGCCTTAACTTCTGGCTCCTGGTTATCCCAGTTATTCGTCATAAAATCTTTAAAAGAATCACTGTTTGGACGAAGTGAACGGTTATTTACGCGATCTTCTGCCTTTTGCGTGCCGTCAGCTTTTAGCTCTTCGCCGTGCTCAGTTGGCGTATATTCTGCCATTATGAGACTCCTTAATTTTTGCTTGTTAATTTTTGCTTGCGCAAATTATACAAATAGTAAATAAACAGTCAATAAACTAACATAGTCTTATTTAGTGTTTTATGCGAGTTTTTTAGTGCAAAATAGCAAGATTTTATACGCAATTTACAAAGTGCGTTTAAAACGCTTTTGCTATGTGAATATTGTCACAACATATTTATATGCGTGTGTTGTTGGTATCAACTAATCTAGATAGTTGGAAAATGAGTAAGCGAGCGTAAAAATTAGGGGGAGTAGTTATG
The DNA here is from genome assembly GCF_049244235.1 of Gardnerella sp. DNF01151. Lineage (NCBI taxonomy): Bacteria > Bacillati > Actinomycetota > Actinomycetes > Bifidobacteriales > Bifidobacteriaceae > Gardnerella > Gardnerella sp. DNF01151. Next base: position 563,351 of record NZ_CP058389.1, read on the forward strand.
TCTATTGAAAATCCAAATCGCAATAATGAGCGAATTGTTGATATCGAACGCAATATTATGAGTCGAGCTCCAGAACACAATAAAACTAATCTCGACTTGGATCGCATGCGTCTTATTCTCGATATTTTAGGTCATCCAGAGCAGTCTATGCGTGTTATTCACATAACTGGTACGAACGGCAAAGGTTCTACTGCTCGAATGGCTGAGTCGATTTGTCGAGCATACGGTTTGCGAACCGGATTATATACTTCTCCACATTTGGAGCGCGTAAATGAGCGCATTATGATTGATGGACAGGAAATTAGTGACGATCAGTTCGTCGATGTGTGGGATCAAATGAAAGACATTATCGACATGGTTGATGCTCGCATGGAAGCTGACGGTAAGCCAAAAATGAGCTTTTTTGAAGTGCTTACAGCCATGGCAATTTGGGCTTTTGCGGACGCTCCTGTTGATGTTGCTGTTATGGAAGTTGGCATGGGGGGCGAATGGGATGCCACTAATGTTATGAATGCTGATGCTGCAATTATTGGGCCGGTTGATATGGATCACATGCAATGGCTTGGAAACACTGTTGAAGAGATTGCGCGTACGAAGGCTGGTATTATTAAGCCAAATTGCACTGTTATTTTGGGTCCTCAGCCGCATGAAGCTAAGGTTTTGCCAATTATTAAGGAAGTTGCGGAGCGCAACCATGCTACATTATTGCGCGATTCTTCTTATGGTGACGGCGAGCTTGAAGTTGTGTCTCGTACTCCTGCAGTTGGCGGACAGGTTGTTACTTTGCGTACGCCTCTTGGCACTTATGAGGATGTTCCGGTTGACAAGTTTGGCAAGCATCAGGCTCATAATGCTTTGGCAGCTCTTGCTGCTGCGGAGGTTGTGCTGCCTGTAAGTGGTGCTTTGGATGGCGATTTAGTTGCAGAGGCTTTAAGTCAGGTTAAGGTTCCTGGGCGTATTGAGCAGGTTCGTACTTCGCCGACAATCATTATTGACGGTGGACATAACGTGAATGCTGCCGAGTCTCTTCGTGAAACTATTGAAGAAAACTATCATTTTGAGCAGCTTATTGGCGTTGTGGCAATGATGGCAGATAAGCAAGTTGAAGAATACTTGGGTGTTCTTGAACCTATTTTGACGAAGATTATTGTTACGCGTAATTCTTGGCGTGACCGTGTAATGGATCCAGAAGAGCTCGAAAAGATTGCTGTAGGCGTATTTGGTGAGGATCGCGTAATTCGTGTTGACGAGTTGCCGGATGCTATTCAAACTGCTGTTGATTTAGTTGATGAAGACGATGAGCTTGGTGTGGGCTATGGTCACGGAGTGCTTATTTGCGGTAGTTTCGTCACTGCAGGAGACGCGCGCACAATGCTTGTTGAGCACGTGAATCCGGATCTAAAAAAGCCAAAGAATCAGCGCGTAGCAATCCACCCAAATATTGACGAGTCTTAAAAATTAAGCTATTTGTGCTACTTAATTCGCAAAGATTTAGCTTTTTCTACAGTATTTTTTACAAGTACTGCTTGAGCGTCAACTAACGGTATTTGCGGAAGAGGAAAAGCTTCATTAAGTACGCTTAATTCTGTGCAACCCAAAATAAGTGCGTCGCAACGGCATGCTCCTGCAGGGTCTAGCATATCGCTTAAAACAGATTCGTAACGGTGAAAATCAAGGTCTCCTGTACCTTTTACGTCATCGTAAATAAGCGAAGTAATACGTTTCTGCAAGTCGTCGTCTGGAGCTACAAACGTGTATCCTGCTTCTTCTATAGCGCGCTGATACACTCCAGCTTTACGCGATCCTGCAGTACCTAAGAATCCAATACGGTTACATTTAGACTTTGGGTAACGTTTAGAAACTTCAGCTACAGCACCACGCGGCATATGTATAATTGGCACGTCGGTGAGTGCTTGGAACTTATCGTAAAAGTAATGCGCAGTATTGCACGTGAGCACAATAAATGAAGCACCTATCGCAGTTGCTTTAGCTATGTCGTCTGCAAGAGTAGGGAATGGGCTTTCGGATGATTCGCCAACAATATATGCTGTTCTATCTGGCACAGAAGCATCATTGAATACCACATAATCTAAAAACTCTTGATCGTTATGTGCATGCGTTTCTTTATTAAGTAAACGAATATAGCTTTCTGTTGCAAGTGTGCCCATGCCGCCAAGTACAGCAAAAAACGGACGTTTCATTGTCTCATATTCCCTTCAAAGTTACGCAATAATTTTCACGCTTTATTGCGGAAAAATTCTGCGTAACGCCTTGTGTAAATTGAAAACATATGACGAATCATCAACCAGCGTAGCAGATTCATATCTTTTTTATATTCTAGCGTAGTGCCCCAATCGCCGCGACGAATCATATTAAGACCGCGCTTCTTTTCATCGCCTTCTGCTACATAATTGCAAAATATCGATCGCGGAATCTCCATCCACAACTTTTCTCCACGACCGAACACAGTATTTCCGTCAAAAGGCTTATGGTCAATTAAATCTTCAACAAAATATTTAGCAATATTAAATCCGTTTAAAGTGACGAAATAGCTTGAACGTCCTTGACGTAAATTGATTTCAAAAAGCTTATACTTTCCGTCTCTCTCATCGTATTTCATATCAAAATTAGCTACGCCAACGTAATGTATATCTTCCAAAAATGCTTTAATATTTTGGAAAACTTCTTCATTGTAGTCTGGAATAATAGCTGCATAATTGCCAATCGCTTCTGGAGTTGGATCCTCCAGCAGAGGGTGTCCTAGAAACATCATGCGCACATGATGATTGCTATCAACGTAGGCATTTAGCACACGCATGCGGCTGTCGTCTCCAGGAATAAAGTCTTGCAAAATCATTTCGTCATCGTAGCCAGCTTTGTACGAGCGTTGAATAAGAGTATCAAGTTCTTGCGGAGTATTGATAATAAAAGCTTTTTTACGTCCCTCAAAATCAATATCAAGCCATTTAGTGCTATTCGCTGGTTTCATAGCAATAGGGAACCTGAATGGCAAATCTTCATAAGCGTGCGCTGCTACTTCTTGAGCATTTACAACTTTAGTTTTTGGATGAGGAAGATTGTATTTTTCACAAGTTTTATAGAATGAGCTTTTAAGGCTAAGCTGGCGATTGAGCGAATTTGGCAATGTGTGGAAAGCAAAATATTCGTGCAATTCATCACCGCATTGGCTTAAAAGGTTCGCGTATACGTCGCCGCAAGGAATAAGCAGAAGTTTGGTATTAGGATGTTCCTCATGCCATGATTTAGCAAAATCAAGCATTGTATTGCGGAATGTAGGAAGTTCTCCAAAGCCTGGAACAATTCTCACATCGACAATTTTGCTAAATTTCGTAGGTGAAAGTTGGAAGTGCGCAAAAGCAATTGAAGTAATGCCATATTCTTCATGGAATGCTCGAGCCATGCCATATGCGTTTATATCGCTACCGAGTAACACAGGTTGGAATCGTTGATTCTTCATTTGTATCTTCTTCATTTGTTTTAATTTGTTATTTAACTTGTTTGTTATTTAGTTTGTTAGTTAGCTTGTTAGTTAGCTTGTTATTTAGTTTATGTAGTAATTGCGTTTATTTTATTCGTATATTTTCATACTTTCGTATAAGCATATTACAGGCCAAAAAGACGCTTTATTACGAATGAATCACCCTCATACGGCACATGCTTTCGTTTGTTTTTAATCCAACGTTCATCGCCCTTGCCAATAGCAAGAAGAATGTTTAATCTTCCATTTTTTTGTTCGCTGTTTGCAGCATCGTTGTAAGCATATTCTATTGCTTCAGCTCTGTCGATAATAATGCGTGAAGAAACATTCGTGTTCGTAACATAACTTTGCATATCCTCGCAAATATGCATTACGTCTTCAGTATCAGTATCTTCAGTAGTGAAAATAAACTGTTCTATGCGGTTTTGCGCTGCTTCAACAATCTCTTTACGGCGATCGACAGCTTTATCTCCTGTGGAACCAGTTATTAGCGTAATTCGAGGATTAAATTTGCCGTAGCGTTCTTCTACAAAGTCAAGAACTGATTTTGTAGAAATGTAGTTATGCGCATAGTCGACAACTGCAATCATGTTTGAGTGCGTGTCTTTGAAAACTTCCATGCGTCCAGAAATTTTCACGTTCTCAATAGCGTGTAGTGCGTGTAAATCAGTATCCTGATTAATTCCCAATTCTCCTGCAATAGCGATTGCAGCTAAAGCATTTTCGTAGTTAAAATCTCCTGCAATAGACAATGCGAATTCGTCAATAGGGCAGTAGTGCACGTCTTCTTCGTAGTCGTTATCTTCATAGTCGTCGTCTTCGCTTGAGTCTCGCATAGCGATGCAATGTGATTCACTATTTTCTACTGGCATTGCAATGTAGTCAGGAGTAAGTAATTCCGTGTAATCGTCATCGTTAGCAGGCGCGCAATAATTTATGCAATCGTCGTCAAGATCATCGAAATTGTTATTTTCGCAAGCAGCGCCTTCTATTTCATCTTTTTTAATGCGAGCAAAAGTTGTTACGAGCACATTGTTGCGTTCTGCATCTTGTAAAAGAAGATCTGCGTGATCTGTATCAGAATTTAGCACTAAACGCTTAGTATTTGCAATAATTTGTCGTTTGCAATACAAGTAATCTTCAAAAGTTGGGTGCTCAATAGGGCTAATGTGGTCTGGGCTAATGTTTAAGAATGCTGCAACATCGAATTTAAGACCGTATACGCGATTCACCTTATAAGCTTGCGAAGAAACTTCCATAACAAGATACTTCATGCCGTTATCTACAGCTTCGCGCATCATTTTGAAAGCATCAAAACTTTCAGGAGTAGTTAAATTAGATTCAACGTAATTTTTTCCGTCTACGCAATTATCTACTGAAGAAAACAGTGCTGCTTTACCGTGCGAATGGGAGTTTAGAATAGCGTGAGTAAAGTAGGCTGTAGTTGTTTTGCCTTTAGTTCCAGTAATTCCAACAATAGTGAGTTTTTCTTGTGGATTTCCAAAGAATGCTGCTGCAAGCACGCTCATTGCTTTTTTAGCATCCGTAACAATTAAACCAACAGCTTTTGTGTATTGTGCGTAGCTTTGTTCAGCAACATATGCAGCAAGTCCTTTGTTGTCTGCATCTAAAAGATATTCCGACTTAAAATTGCCTTTAATAAACAGAAGTGTTCCAAGTGTAATATCGCGAGTATCGTAAGTTGCGTTAGTGAAGCACTCGTCTGCATCAATATTTGGGAAATAATACGGATTTAAAGACCATATTTCATTGCGAGAATGAGTAGAGTCTACAGTTTTTTCTTTAGTATTAGCAGTATTAGCACTATTAGTATCTTCTGCTTTAAAATATTGAATCATTTCGCGCAACAAACCATAGTGTTGCAAAATTTCACTTGCGCTTGCTAATGACAACGTGTTATGCATGATCATAATTTACTTCTTTTCACAAAATGTTTTATAGCCATGTTCCAGTAATAGGCTCACGCCCGTGAGATTGCAGCCATTGATTGAAGCTATCTCGCCAATTAATATAAGCTTCGCGCTGCCAATCCATCATAGTATTCAGCCTCATGCAACTTACTGACTCATATAGTTTGCTCATTGGAGCAATCAAATCAAGAGCTGCAACTGTGTCTGCTGTAGCATCGTGGAAATCTCCGATTGGTTCAACTCCATAAAATTGAGATGTAATAGTGAGAGTACGCTTGCCAGATCTTCTAGAAACAGCTCTATCGATAACAAGAGGGTCAACAGTAAGAATGTCATTAGCGTTTAGTGCATGTATTGAACAAGTTGCGCGTTCTTCTAACGCAGTAAGATGCCAACGCTTCAAGTCGTGACGTAACATTGCAATATCAAATGGAGCGTTATAAGCAAGTAGTGGAATATTCTTAGCTTGAGCCATGCTTACTGCGTGCGCAAGGAATTCAAGTTCTTCTTCAGGCTCTCCGCCGTGTTCTTGAAGGTATTCGTCTGTGAAACCATTTACTTCGCTTGCCTTAGGATTCATAGGCTGATGAGGGTTAATTAACCAAGTTGATACCACATCTCCAGCGTGAGCTAGTTCAGGATTGCGTAATACTAGAGTTGCAGAAACAATGGCATCTTTACCAATATTTGCACCTGTAGTTTCAGTGTCGAAACCAAGTAACCATGATTCAGCAAGTAATGTATTCTCATCTTGCTTAGGTGCTAAATCTAAAGCATTTAACAATTCTTGAATATGAGTTGGCATAGTCACAATACTACCGCAATGTCACGCAATGTCACACTATGCCGCGCTGCGTTATTGTGCTGCGATGTGTTACCATCTCGCGCTGCGCTACACTATGCAATACGATAAATCAGTAGCGATATGTGCAAAGTAAAAGTATTATTGACTATATGAGTGAGCAAATCGAGAAGACAAATGTTATGTGCTCTAAAAGCGTAAGAGTTAAAAAACAAAATGCAAAAAATTGTAATGCTCGCTTATTTAGTGATCGTTTAGTAGATACTAAGCAAAGTTCTGCAATGGAAAGTCGACGCAAAAGATTTGAACAACTTGTATCTACTTGCGTTGATCCTTTGTACACTCAAGCTATGCGTCTTACGCAAAATGCGCAGGATGCGCAAGATTTAGTGCAAGATACTTTTGAGCGCGCTCTTAAATCTTTTGAAACTTTTCAGCTTGGCACGAATTTTGCTGCCTGGATTAACAGGATTGAACGAAATTTGTATTTTAATCAGTACGCGAAAGCAAAACGAAGCCCTAAACGTGCTAACGATGAAACTGGTGACTACAATGATTGGGATATCTATGAGGCTTCTAATCATTGCGCAAAAGGAATGCTTTCTGCTGAACAAGAATATTTAGAAGGGTTTGCTCCACAAGAGATTATTGCGGCGCTTAGTAAGTTGCCGCCTGAGCGTAGAAAAGTTTTTATTGAAGTCGCTATTCGAGGTAAATCTTATAAACAAATTGCCCAAGAAGAAGGCGTAAAAATAGGAACTGTTATGAGCAGACTTAACCGCGCTCGCATGCAACTCAAACGTGAGCTTTCTGATTATTCTAGTGAATAAAAGTATGTTAAAACGAAAAAGCCCACGATTGACGTGGGCTTTACAGTATGTATAAGCGAATTTATAGTTTAAGCATTTGGTCTTTTACCATGATTCGCTGCTTTTTTACGACGCGCCTTGCGCTTGCGGCCACGCATACCCATAATGCACTCCTTAACGATTAATGAACAACCTTAGGGATTATCGCACGTTGCCAAGACGTTATATTTGCCAACGTACTAATCCCGTGCGAGTAATCACTTGTTGGTAGCAATATTTGCAGTAATAAAGCTTATGTTGCTTATGCTGCTATATCAGCTACAGTTGCGTTTAATAATGTTACGATATCTTGAGGATTAAGAACTACGTCCAATCCTCGTTTTCCTCCAGAAACAAGAATCTCATCAAATTGCATTACGCTACTATCTAGTACTGTTTCATGGTGCGTTTTTTGTCCGAATGGTGAAATTCCGCCAACTACGTAGCCGCTTTCTCGTTGCGCAACTTCTGGGCTTGTCATACTTGCTTTCTTTGCGTGTACGGCTCCTGCAATTGCTTTCATATTGAGACGTCCGTTTACTGGAACAATTCCAACCACTCGCTTTTCACCAGTGTCAACCATAAGAGTTTTGCAAACTTGAGCTGCGCTTACGCCTAGCTTCTCAGCAGCCTCAATTCCGTAGCCGTCGTCCATGTGATCAGCGTCATGCTCGTATTGCGCTATGCGGAAGGTGATGCCTGCGTTTTCGAGTTGCGCAATAGCAGGAGTTGCTTTTCCGGTTTCTGCATGTTTTTTACTCATTTTGTTACCGTGCCTTATACTCAGCCATCAAATTCTGTTACATGATATGCTATACCGACTGTTGACTTAACATATAAACCCCTTGTGTAGCTTAGAAAGCAGCACAAGGGGTTTTTGATATATTAAATATTCGTACAACCAGCTATTGCTGATTGATGCTTAGCGAAATTACTCGGAGATTTCAGCGAAGTAAAGAAGGGTGCGAATCATGTTGGAGGTGAAGCCGTACTCGTTGTCGTAGAAGGTGACGGTACGAGCCAAAGTTACACCGTCAACAGTGTTCACATCGGTCTGAGTTGGATCGAAAACGCCACCGTGGGTGTCGCCGATGATGTCAGAAGACACGATACTGTCTGCATTGTAACCGAAGTACTCGCAGTTTTCGAAAGCCTTCTTGAAAGCGTCGTTAATTTCTTCAGTGGTTGCTGGCTTCTCAAGAACAGTAGTTAACTCGGTAACAGAGCCGTCTGGAACTTGAATGCGCTGTGCGTGACCCTGGAGCTTGCCGTTAACTTCTGGCACAACCTTGCCGATTGCCTTAGCAGCGCCGGTGGAGTGCTCAATGGTGTTGCAAGCTGCGGAACGGTTGTTGCGTGGCTTGGAGCCGCGTGGGCCGTCGAGAATCATCTGAGTGCCGGTGTAGGCGTGAATTGTGGTCATGAAGCCGGACTTGATTCCCCAGTTATCTTGAAGCAACTTCACCATTGCGGCCATGGAGTTGGTGGTGCAAGAACCAGCGGAAACAATGTTGTCAGAAGCCTTCAAGATTTCGTGGTTAACACCGAACACAACTGTTGGAGTGGTTTCGTCCTTAGCAGGAGCAGAAATAAGAACCTTCTTAGCGCCTGCATTCAAGTGAGCCTGGGACTTTTCTGCAGAAGTGTAGAAACCGGTGCATTCGAGAACGAATTCAACGCCATCGTTCTTAACCCATGGAATGTTATTTGCGTCTTTTTCGGCGTAAACCTTATAAGTCTTGCCATCTACAACGATTGCGTCTTCGGTGGAGGTTACCTCAACTGGGGTGCCGTCATCGTGGCGGAATGTGCCGTGGGTGCTGTCATACTTGAGCAAGTAGGCGAGCATCGAAGGGGTGGTCAGATCGTTGATGGCTGCGACTTCGATGTCACCTGCTTGACCGCCGCGAGCTTGAAGCTCAAAAATACGACGGAATGCGAGACGACCGATGCGACCGAAACCATTAATACCAATCTTGACTGTCATGTGGTTCTCCCTTGAGTGAGACCTCGTGCGCAACGTTTTAAGCCGCGCTATTTTCGCGATGAAAACTCACGCATTTAGGTCATCGTTATTTGAATTAACGGTGTTCATTTTAGTGTGCGGTATGTACGAAGAGTTGTAATATAGCTCACTTTTATTGCAATAATGCATTGTGAGAACAGTGAGCGTTAACATGCTGTGTTTTATGAGTGTTTTTGTGAATTTTTTGATAGTTTCTAGTTGCGTTTTTGCATAACATTTTACGAATCAATATTGTTCAATTGAACAACGCATGTAATTTTAAAAAGAAAAAGGCTGACGAGTTTTCAAGTAAAAGATCCTCGTCAGCCATTTGTGCAAACTAAAGTTTGCGCTATTCGTTATACGTCATTGCTTCAGCAGCTGCAGTAGTCGAATATGTTGGAGTAGTCTCGCTTTCAAGAGGAACTGCTAATGCTTCCGATATAGAAGCATCAACTTCGCCTAAATCTCCAATTGGTCTTTTAAACCAGCTCACCTGTGGCAATGGAGCGTTAATAGGGAAGGTTACAATAAGTGTTCCTTCATGAACGTCAATATGAGCCGGCGTATCATTTAATAATTCGTTACTTAAACCTTGTACTGCATCTCCATGCATGGTTGCGTGTTTAAGCTGATACTTTAATCCAACTTCATTTACATCATTAGAAACTGGAGTATGAGAAAAAACGGAAACTATGCGCAAATCATTTCCAGATGATGCTGGAAAATCAAGAGATCCATCATGTATTGCTGTAACAATTTGACCGTCGCCGTACAAGAATCCAATTCCACCGCGACGCGCTAAACGAACCATAAGTTGAATATTAGAAATAGTATGGTCAACTCGACCACCTAATCCTCCGAAAATATGAAATTCTCGAGAGCCTTTAGCCCAACCGACTTTCAACGCAGAAAGTAAGTCCGGATCATCTTTTTCTGCAGGCAATCTAGTAATAACTGCATCAGTAGGGAGCTTTAATCTAACAGAGTCAAAATCGCCGATGAGCGCATCCACATGCAAACCTAATTTACATGCATGATCCCAGCCTCCATCAGCTGCAATTGTTAAAGCGCGATCTGGCACATGCTCACGCGTATGATCGTAATAATCTCCTGCTGCTAATACTACGCAGCGTTGCAAAGGTTCCATAGCAACATAATAACGCTGCATTTGTACTGATGACATACATTTATAACAAGAGTTTATAAGCGTAGTGTCAACCAACATTTGACTATGTTTTATGCCATTTTTTGGATTTGGTTTTAGCGTATTTTATTGTTTTTATTCCGGCAAATACAGGAATTTTTAGACTAATACTCGCTTAACATAAAGTGCTTGGTGTAATATTGCATGGCAAGTTAGATTTTCCAAGTTATTATGGATTTTCGTTAATTATTTGCTAGTAGACTAACGTAATGCTGTGTTGTATATTCTACGAGGAGAAATAAATGTGCGGAATTGCAGGGTTCATTAATGACACCCCAATTAACGTCAAAAGCCAAATTGTAAAAGATATGACAGATGTGATTGTGCATCGTGGTCCTGACGAGTATGGAACTATGATTGACGAACACGCAGCACTTGGTTTTCGTCGACTTAGCATTATAGATCTTCACGGTGGATCCCAACCTATGTACAACGAGGATGGGAATCTTGCAGTTACTTTTAATGGCGAGATTTATAACTACAAGCCACTTCGCGAAGAACTTATTAAAGCTGGTCACACTTTCCACACTGATTGCGATACAGAAGTATTAGTGCACGGATACGAAGAGTGGGGTAAAGGCTTACTTAATCGTTTACGCGGAATGTTTGCATTTGTTATTTGGAACAAGAGTACTCAAGAATTGTTTGGCGCTCGCGACCATTTCGGTATTAAGCCTTTTTATTATGCGCAAATGAACGGTACTTTTATGTACGGATCCGAAATTAAATCTTTACTGCGCCATCCAGATTTTAAGAAGGAACTTAACGAAAATGCGCTTAAGCCGTTTATGACATTCCAATATCCTGCAATTAACGAAACTTTCTTCAAAGGCGTTTTTAAGCTGCGTGAAGGTAATTGCTTTACGTATAAGAATGGCGAAATGAAGATTGAGCAATATTACGATCCTAATTTCAAAGAAACAAAGCAACGCTTGAATGAATTAGTTGATTCTATCGATAAAACAGTTTGTGATTCTGTTCAAGCTCACCAAATTGCGGATGTTGAAGTTGGTTCGTTCCTTTCTTCTGGAGTTGATTCAAGTTATGTTGCCGCTGTTGCGCGCCCTGAACACACATATTCTATTGGTTTTGCTGGTGGAAGATACAATGAATCCAAACAAGCAAGCGAATTGGCAAAAATTATTGGCTTAAACAATAAATCTGAAATTATTGACGCCGCTGACGCATTCCGTTATTTCCCACAAATTCAGTGGTATTTGGACGAACCTGATTCTAACTTCTCTTGCGTCCCATTATTCTTCCTTGCAAAATTAGCTTCGCAAGATTTACGCGTTGTGCTAAGCGGTGAGGGAGCAGATGAATTATTTGCAGGATACATTGATTATGGTGTTCATACGCGTTCTAAACTTATTAAAGTTGTGACTCGCATGCTTGCAAAGTTGCCAAAAAAGTTACGTTACGCGATTGGTCGAGCTGCAAAGGGTAAGCATTTCCATGGAGCGTGGCACTTGTACGCTAATTTAGCTCCAGCTGAGGAGCATTTTATCGGCCAATCAAAGGTCTTCAATGAGGAAGATGCTGTAAAACTTTTGAAGCCTGAGTATCGCAAGGGTCCTAGCGTTCGCAGCATTGTTGATGCTATTTACAATAGAATTGCTGGTAAGGGACTTTCTGAAGTGAAGAAAAAGCAATATCTTGATATGCATCAATGGATGCCAGGAGATATTTTGCTTAAGGCAGATAAAATGACTATGGCACATTCTTTGGAGCTTCGCGTGCCTTTGCTTGATCGTGTTCTTATGGATGTTGCAGAAAAAGTTCCTACTAAATATTTAATTACTGATGAAAATACGAAGTTTGCTTTCCGAAAAGCTGCGTCCCGTCATTTGCCAAAAGCTTGGTATGACAGAGAAAAGCTTGGTTTCCCTGTGCCAGTTAAGGATTGGTTGCGTGAGGAACGTTTTTATAAGATTGTGCGTAAGACGTTTGAAAGTGACGATGCTGCTAAATTCTTCGATAGAGATGCTTTACTTCGTATGATTGACGATAATTATGCAAAGAAAAATGACGATCGTCGTAAGATTTGGACAGTTTACACATTCCTGACTTGGTATGATGTGTACTTTAATCATGATGGATTGAAGCCTGAGCCAATGCAGTTAGCGTAGAAATCGCATAGTTCTAGCTTTGATTTGTGGCAGTCAAAACGCGTTTCGTGTGTTGGCTGCTTTTTTGTCAAGGCTTCTAGTAAAATGAATATTCGGCTTGAGTAATCAAGAAAGTGGGATGTCCCCACCTGGAAGCCTACTGTGGTTTCGGGTTCATGACTTCGGTCACGCAAGTTAGCTCTTGTGCTGCTTGCTGCGCTGTTATATAGCGTTTTATTGATATGAAGTGGTGAATCTTAAGCTCTTGGACTTCTTGGTGTATTACATCTTACAAGTATTTAGAAGGATTGGAGTCATCATTAGCGACGAACCACGCATTAACGAGGAAATTCGAGTCCCTCAGGTGCGCCTTATTGGTCCAAAGGGCGAGCAAGTGGGAGTTATCGCAACCTCTGTCGCGTTAAACCTTGCAAGGGAAGCTAACCTCGATCTTGTCGAAGTTGCACCTACTGCTAAGCCTCCAGTAGCCAAGCTTATTGACTACGGTAAGTACAAGTACAACGAAAAGATTAAGGCTCGTGAAGCACGTCGTAATCAGACCGTCGCAGAGGTTAAGGAAATTCGTTTCCGTCTCAAGATCGACGATCATGATTTCGATGTGAAGAAAGGTCATGTGCTTCGTTTCTTGAACGGCGGAGACAAGGTAAAAGTAACTATTATGTTGCGTGGCCGTGAGCAATCTCGTCCGGTTGGTGGCGTTGAATTGTTGCGCCGACTTGCAGATGAGGTCTCTGAAAGTGGCACAGTAGAGTTTGCGCCAAAGCAAGAAGGTCGAAATATTATTATGACTCTTGCTCCAAAAGGCAAGAAAATTCATACACAGTCTGAGCAACGTCGTCGTGGCGCTGAATCTCGCGCTGAGCGTCAAGCTCGTCAGGCTGCTCGTCTTGCAGCTAAGCAAGAGGTTCAGTCACAAGCTGCAGCTGCAGTAAATGCTATGCAATCCGATCAACATCACAAGGAGGGCAGCAATGCCGAAGATGAAAACTAATTCCGCAGCGTCCAAGCGCGTTCGTCTTACCGGTACCGGTAAGGTGATGCACGATGGTAGCGCCATGCGCCACAACTTGGAGCACAAGTCGGCTCGTAAGCGTCGTGCTCTTTCTGAAGATAAAGTATTGGCTACTGCGCAGAGCAAGAAGCTTAAGGGCTTGCTCGTTAAGTAAGTAACAAGTAAGAATTGCTTGTAAACGAATACGCAATCGAAAATTTTTAAGAAAGCTGAGGAATACTTATGGCACGAGTAAAGCGCGCAGTAAACGCTCACAAGAAGCGTCGCGTTGTTCTTGAGAGGGCTTCTGGTTACCGCGGTCAGCGCTCCCGTCTTTATCGCAAGGCAAAGGAACAGCTGCTCCACTCATTTACTTATAACTTCCGCGACCGCAAGGCTCGCAAGGGTGATTTCCGCAAGTTGTGGATTCAGCGCATTAACGCAGCAGTTCGCGCTGAAGGCATCACTTACAATCGCTTCATTCAGGGCTTGCACTTGGCAGGCATCGAATTGGATCGTCGCGCTCTTGCTGAGCTCGCAGTTTCCGATATTGAAGCTTTCAAGGCTGTTGTCGAAGCTGCTAAGGCTGCATTGCCAGCTGATGTAAACGCTCCAGTTGAAGCCTGATTTTGCTTTAATAGAGTTCTATTTTAAGCCCACCAATTTAGGTGGGCTTTTTCTTTTAAATCAACAAATTTACTTATTAGCTATAATTATTTTTATGCGCTCAAATCTTGATTCTGACAATAGGGAAAATAATATTCCTGAAGAGTTTGCACTTCATATTCAACGCTTTATTGCGCATATTGATATTGAGCGTGGTCTTTCTAAAAAAACAGTATCTGCGTACGCTTCAGATTTGCAAGATTACACATGCTGGCTTTACGACGAACGAAAAATAAAAGATATTACTACTATTTCTCAATTAGATATTGAATCATACATTCGAACTTTGAATGAATTAGGGTTGGGAACTAGAACAGTTGCGCGTCGACTTGCAAGTATTCACGAATGGCACCGCTTTATGCTTGCTCATGGCGATATACAAGCTGACGTTTCAGCGCAAGTAAAAGCTCCAAAACAAGCCGAGTATTTGCCGGATGTTTTAAGTATTGAAGAGGTAAATAGAGTTATTGAAGCTGCTGGAAATTTTGGTAGCGAGGACGCTATTTCGATTAGAGATGCAGCTTTGCTAGAATTTTTGTACGCTACAGGAGCGCGAATTTCGGAAGCAGTTGGCGTAAAATTCGAAGATATTGATTTAAACGAATCTGTTGTAAAACTTACAGGTAAAGGCTCTAAGCAGCGTTTAGTTCCGATTGGTGGTTGTGCTGTTCGTGCTCTTCGTAACTATATGGAGAAATCTCGCCCAGAATTAGCGTTAAAGGGCAAACGTGAATTGCACACAATTTTCTTAAATAAGAGAGGTAATGCACTTTCTCGCCAATCAGCATGGGCAATAGTAACGCAAGCTGGCGAGCGTGCAAAACTTGACAAACCATTGCATCCGCATACGCTGCGTCATTCTCTTGCCACGCATCTTATTGCAGGTGGTGCTGATGTGCGCACAGTTCAAGAGTTGCTTGGACATGCTTCAGTTACAACAACTCAAATTTATACGCATATTAGTCCCGACGCATTAGTTGAAGCTTACGTAATGAGTCATCCTCGAGCTAAATAATTTTATGCTCAGAGTTTCGTGAGTATACCTGTTGATAAAGTGGGGAACATGCCTACTGATTTACTTGGACGCGAATACGAAACTTTTCATGCACCAGAGCCGTTAACTTCACATGGTCCTGCTCGCATTATTGCAATGTGCAACCAGAAAGGTGGAGTTGGTAAAACTACAAGCTCCATTAATATTGCTGGCGCACTAAGTCAGTATGGTCGTCGCGTTTTGATTGTTGATTTCGATCCGCAAGGTGCAGCAACAGTTGGACTTGGAATTAACGCAAATGCGCTTGATAATACAGTTTATACGGCATTATTTGATTCGTCTGTAGACGTTCACGACGTAATTCGTCATACTGAAACAGAAAATATTGATATTATTCCTGCAAATATTGATTTATCTGCAGCTGAAGTTCAGTTAGTAACCGAAGTAGGACGAGAGCAAATATTAGCAGGCGTATTGCGCAAAGTACGTGACGAATACGATGTTATTATAGTCGATTGCCAGCCTTCTCTCGGCTTGCTTACTGTAAATGCGTTAACAGCAGCTGATGGCGTGATTATTCCACTTGCTGCAGAATTCTTTGCTCTTCGAGGCGTTGCTCTTCTTATGCAATCAATTGAGAAGGTACAGTCTCGTATTAATCCAAATCTTAAAGTATTTGGAGTTCTTGTCACTATGTATACTCGCACGCTTCATAGTGAGGAAGTGTTGCAGCGCATTTATGAAGCTTTCCAAGATCGCGTTTTGCACTCTGTGATTTCGCGTTCTATTAAGCTGCCAGATTCTACAGTTGCTGCAGTTCCTATCACTATTTTTGCTCCTGAACACAAGACTGCAAAAGAGTACCGCGAAGTTGCGCGTGAGCTTATTGCTAAAGGTGTTGTTGCGTAAGTTCTTGTTGTTCTGCGTTAGTGTGGATTAAAAGCTGTCTGCGCTCACTAGTAAAATCGGTGCGGTTTGGCAGTTTACCTATTTGGGTGCTTGTCAATAATGTATATAGCTACTGTTTTTAGCTGATGTTTATAGCTTAAGCGGTTGCATGTTAATAATTACTTAAAACGCGAAGAATGGAAGAGGTTTGTGATGACTGTTCGCGGTGATATTCGAAATGTGGCAATTGTGGCGCACGTAGACCACGGTAAGACCACTCTGGTAAACGCCATGCTTCAGCAGTCGCACGTATTTTCTGAGCGTGAAGAAGTTCCAGATCGCGTTATGGATTCCAATGATTTGGAACGCGAAAAGGGCATTACTATTCTTGCTAAGAACACTGCTGTGCAGTACACAGGTCCATTAGCTGAAAAGTATGGTCATCCAGAAGGTATCACTATTAACGTTATTGATACTCCAGGTCACGCTGATTTCGGTGGTGAGGTCGAGCGTGGTATCTCTATGGTTGACGGCGTTGTTTTGTTGGTTGACGCTTCTGAAGGTCCTCTTCCACAGACTCGCTTTGTGCTTCGTAAAGCTTTGGAAGCTAAGCTTCCTGTTATTTTGTGCGTAAATAAGGTAGATCGTCCAGATGCTCGTATTGAAGAAGTTGTTGGCGAATCTACAGATTTGCTTCTTGGCTTGGCTCAGGATGTTGTCGAGGAAGGTATTGACCTCGATCTCGACGCTTTGCTTGATTTGCCAGTAATTTATTGCGCTGCTAAAGCTGGTTATGCTTCTGTTAATCAGCCTGAAAATGGTGGTTTGCCAGATAACGATAATTTGGAGCCATTGTTTGATTCTATTATTTCGAACATTCCAGCTCCTGAATACGAAGAAGGCGCTCCTCTTCAAGCTCATGTTGCAAACATTGATTCCTCTGACTTCTTGGGTCGTCTCGGTTTAGTGCGAATTTACAACGGAACTTTGGAAAAGGGCAAGACTTACGGTCTTTCTCGCGTCGACGGTTCCATTGAAAACTTCCGTGTTTCTGAGCTTCTTCGCACTCAAGGTTTGGAGCGCACTCCTGTAGCTTCTGCAGGTCCTGGCGACATTGTTGCTGTTGCTGGCGTAAACGACATTATGATTGGCGAAACTATCGTTGACCAAAACGATCCAAAGCCGCTTCCATTAATTCATGTCGACGATCCTGCAATTTCTATGACTTTCGGAGTAAACGATTCTCCTCTTGCCGGTACTGAAGGCAAAGATCATAAGCTTACTGCTCGTATGATTAAGGATCGTTTGGATCGCGAGCTTATTGGTAACGTTTCTATTAAGGTTATTCCAACTGAGCGTCCAGATGCTTGGGAAGTTCAAGGTCGTGGCGAGCTTGCTTTGGCTGTGCTAGCTGAGCAGATGCGTCGCGAAGGCTACGAGCTTACAGTTGGTCGTCCTCAGGTTGTTACCAAGACTATTGATGGTCAAATTAATGAGCCTATGGAAAGCACTACAATTGACGTCCCAGAAGAGTACATGGGTACCGTCACTCAGCTTATGGCTGATCGCAAGGGTCGCATGGATTCTATGAGCAACCACGGTTCTGGTTGGGTTCGTTTGCAATTTACTGTTCCTTCGCGTGGTCTTATCGGTTTCCGCACTGCTTTGCTTTCTGCTACTCGCGGAACTGGTATTGCAAGCTCTATTTCCGCCGGTTATGCTCCATGGGCTGGTCAGATTGTGACTCGTCAGAATGGTTCCATGGTTTGTGACCGCAAGGGTGTTGCAACTCCTTATGCTATGCAGCGTTTGCAAGCTCGTGGCGTATTCTTCGTTGATCCACAAAGCCCAGTTTACGAAGGACAAATCGTTGGTATTAACAACAAGCCAGATGAGCTGGATGTAAACATTACGCTTGCTAAGCACATGACTAACATGCGTTCTTCAACCGCTGATGTTCTCGAGACCTTGACTCCGCCAATCAAGATGAGCTTGGAAGAGTCTCTTGACTTTGCTAACGAAGACGAATGCGTGGAAGTTACACCTGAAGCAATTCGCGTGCGCAAGATTATTTTGAGCCGTGACGAATGGTATAAGTGGCGTGCTAAGCAGCGTCGTCAAAACAACAACGCTGCATGATAATCGCAATATACCAATTAGTAATGGAACGTTAGGTTTTATTATGTCGTCGAAACCGTGGTCGCATCGCTTGCCTTCGTGGGGCAGGTATGCGACCACGTGTGTTTCTGCAGTAATATGCGCGTTGATTGGTACTTTTGCTCATCGCTGCGGTGCAATGGATAACATTCCTTACGGATTCGTATTATCTATGCTTTTGCTGTTTTTGTCTGCTTGGTGTGCAAGATCTCGTAGTGGTTGGAGTGGATTACTTATTCACGCAATAGTTTTCTCCGCGTTTGCTTGGATTCTCGCATTAGATTTTATTGGCAGTGCAATTCTAGTACCTGTTGGTTTCACAATACCGTTGCCATGGTGTTCGCAATATGTTGGATATTTTTGGCTTTACGGCGTTCTTGTTGCTCACTTAGTCTTGCTTTGTATGCCTCAGCGTTGGTTTGTTATTGAATAGTGAAATGAGCAAAGAATTTGCAATAATTTAAGCGTGACTTCGCTGTGAATTTTGCATACAAAGAAGTATTAAGCAGTATTTTTTACAGTAGTCTTGATTACAATATTCTTAACTGCAACAGTCTTTAAGGAATATTTATGAATAGTAGTAACAGTAAGTTCTCACGTAAATTATGCTATTTAGGGCCGGAAGGTTCTTTTACGCATCAAGCAGCTTTAAAAGTTCAGCAGCAGTTACAATCATTTGAGAATTTGCAACTTATTCCAACTGCTTGCGAGAATGTTCTTAGTATTGCTAGTGAAATTGAAGAGCATCACCATTGGGGTGTTATTGCGTGGGAAAACAATATTGAAGGCGTTGTAATACCTAATTTAGATTTACTCATTGATGCAAAAAATATGGTTGGTATTACTCGAATAGGCGTCGATATTAGTTTTGATGCTGTTGTTTGCAAATCAGATTCAATCGATAACTGTTCTACTATTGTTGCTCACCCTCACGCGTTGGCACAATGTCGTAAGTTTGCTCAAGAGCGTGGATTGAAAGAAAAAACTGCGTCTTCAAATGCTGCTGCTTGTAGGGATTTAGTTCCTGGCGAAGTTGCTTTATGTCCTAAAATTTGTGCTGATTTATACAATAGGCAGATTGTGAGTGAAGCAGTTGAAGATTTTTCTGGCGCGCGAACTGAGTTTTTAGTGCTAGCTCCTCGAGATGAGGCTTTAAATTTTGTTAATACGCAGCGCGAAAACTTTTCATCATTTTCCTCAATTATTGCGTTTATTCCTCGTTGCACAGGTGCTGGAGTGTTAGCAAATTTGCTTGATGTTGTGCGTGATCATGGTCTTAATATGACTTCCTTTATGTCTAGACCGATTAAAGGGCAAGGCGGTTTATACAGTTTTATTGCAACTGTTGATGCTGCTCCTTGGGATTCTACGTGTAAAGCTATGATTCAAGAGGTTGTTGAACATGGTGATTGGGTTCGAGTTTTAGCAGTGTATTCTTCTGATAAACGCAAGAATCCGGTGATGGATGATTGGATGCTACCTCATGGTGGAGTGTGCGTTGAACCTTCAGTTGATGCTTTACGTAATTTGAACGTAATGCGTGCAGAAAGAGAATTATTATGGTAGAAGATGCTGAATTTTCGCAAAAATTTTCTGTTGGCATTGTAGGTCTTGGTCTTATTGGTGGATCTCTTGCAAAAAGACTTGCAAAATTGCCGGAATGTAGAGTATACGCTTGGAATCGTCATCATGACCCATACGAAGAAGCTGAAAATTTAGGAATTGACTGCGTAGACAATGTGCAAGATCTAGCTAAACTTCGTCCAAACGTTCTGATTTTGTGCAATGCTTTGTTTGCTATGCCAAGTATTTTGCAGGAAATCGCACCTTATATTGACAAATCTCGCACAACTATTAGCGATGTTGGTAGCGTAAAAACTTTAGTTAGAAATCAGGTTGCTGCAGCAGGTTTGCAAGATTGCTACGTTGGTGCGCATCCGATGGCTGGTAGTGAATTTACTGGTTGGAAAGCTTCTAGTGGTGAGCTTTTAAATGGTGCTTTGTGGGCTTTAACTGTTGATGATTCTACTGAGTTTTGGCGAGTTAGAAATATTTTGCAAATGATTGTTTCGCTATGCAAGAATCGCGCAATAGTTTTGGATGATGCAACGCACGATAATTCTGCAGCTCTTATTTCTCATATGCCTCATGTTGTTGCAACAGCTCTTGCAAACGTATTATGTGAACAATCTAATCGTGCTATTGCTTTACAACTATCTGCAGGTTCCTGGCGAGATATGACACGAGTTGCTCTTACTGATCCTCAACGCACTCGTGCTATGGTAAGTGAAAATCGGCATAATACTGCGAAATTATTGCGTTCCGTAATTTCTGAGCTAACTTTTGCTGCAAATATGTTAGATAATGATGTTGAAACCGCGGATGCTTTAGAGCAAGAGTTTTTTGCTAAAGCTCAATCTTGGAGAGAATATAAATACTTGCAGCGCAACTCGTCTAAAACTAGTATGCAACAAAGCGATGCTGCAAATAGCAGATTGTGGAAGTATGATTCTCAAATCAATTGGCAGCAGGAATTATTAGAATCCGCGCGCTTAGGAGAATCCATTGTTGAACTTTCCGGATTTAACATCAACGAATCTTCGCAACTGCTATTGCGCTCAGATGCTTCCTTGAGAAATGTGTAAAACTTGCTCCTTATCAGACAATTCTACAGACTAAGCGGCTTTTGGAATTTGCGTTCTGGGATTGGCTTTAAACGGTAAATAGTTTTGGCATCAATGAACATTTCTTCGGCAGCTCTAGTGCCGTTTGCTGCAGGATCTCGAAGTAAATGAAGCATTACCCCGTCCCACTCGAGTACGTGCCCAATTGCATCATGATACTCGATTTTTTGTGTTCCATTGTTATTGTCTTCTATAATTTTGTAAGTTCTTACTACTATGCGCGAGCCTGCAGGTATTTGCTGTGGTAGTGTAGTTAAATTCCGTGTTTGTGTGTTCATAACATGCTCCTTGTTGTATTATGCATGTGACTGAAGTATATGGCAAACGTTTTGTTTTAAACTTTTATGGAAGGGTGAGTTAAGTATGAGCAACAATAAATTTGTTTCTGAAAATTTCTTAGGCTTACCTTCTAAATATATGAGTTTAATAGATGATTATATTGATTATGTTCGTGCTAATAAAGGCTTGGGTGAACGCACGCAGAAAGCTTATGCCAGTGATATTTTGCAATGTTTAGCATGGTGTAATCGGCACGGATTTAATAATATTTCGGAGCTTACTACGGATGATTTGCGTTCGTGGATGGCTGATGAGTCGCGAAGTCATGCGCGTTCAAGTTTGGCTCGCAAAGTAGTTGCGGTGCGTGGTTTTTTTGCGTGGTGTCAGCATGTTGAATACATAAGCGGTAATCCTGCAGAAATTTTAATGACGCCAAAAATTAAAAATATGCTGCCATCTGTTTTGGATGAATATCAAGCAGAATCATTAATGAATAATGTTGATTCTAAAGCTAATGTTTCAACTTCGTGTCCCAAAAATCAGAAAGCTATAGGACTTCGCAATGCTGCAATTCTGGAGCTTTTATATGCGACTGGTATTCGTGTTGGTGAGCTTACTAGTTTAAATATTCAGGATATTAATTTTTCCTCGCACACTATAAAAGTTACTGGTAAGGGAAATAAGCAGCGTGTTGTGCCTTTTGGGGTTCCTGCTTATAAAGCTTTATCTGCTTGGATTTCTAAAGATGGACGAGAAATTTTATTGCGAAATTCTGTTGAAGAGGCAGTATTTCTTGGTACTCGCGGAAAGCGTATTGATCAGCGTTTGGTAAGGCAGATTGTGCATGACGAGGCTAAAAGTGCGCATGTTCCGGATATTTCTCCTCATGCTTTGCGGCATAGTGCTGCTACGCATATGTTGAATGGAGGGGCAGATTTACGCGAAGTGCAGGAATTATTGGGTCATTCATCGCTTAATACTACTCAGCGTTACACTCATGTTTCTATTGAATCTTTAAAACGTAAGTATTCTCAAGCTTTTCCGCGTGCATGATAGTAAATGTTTTAAGTATTCAATTATTCATATTTAACATGTTTTTTACATAATAAATATGTTAATTTACATTTTTGTAATATACATATACCTGTAAAAAACAATAAATTTTACTATATAAATAATAAAATTTTCGGTATTTATAATTAAATCTAGACTTAAATAATTAATTATTACTAATATACAATATTTTTTTCAATTTTCTTTTACTATTGCATTGTTTGTAAAAATACGTATCATTGAATTTTAATCAACGAAGAGGCCTCGTCATTGGCTTGCGAGAATCCATCTGGCAATAAAAACCGGATGGATTTTTATGTTTTAGCTGATGTTTGGCTTTTTTGTGATATGACAATCCTGCCTACCAGACGTTAGGAGAAAAATATATGAAGAATAAGGCTTTGGCTTTCGCTGCTGCTGCCTGCTCGCTGGCAATGTTACTTGGTGGCTGTGGCTCTTCCGCTAAGAATGCACAAACAAACGGTGGCAAGGTTATTATTACCGTTTCAAACTCTGAGCCACAAAACGAATTAGTCCCTGGAAATATTAACGAAAATGCTGGCGCTCGTCCTGCCATGTTGGTTAATTCCACGTTGGTAACTTTCGATGAAAAAGGTAATCCTGTGAATGAGGATGCTGAAAGCATCACTCCAAATGCTGATGCTACCCAGTACACCGTGAAGGTTAAGAAAGGAAAGAAGTTCAGCGATGGCACTCCTATTACAGCCGAAAGCTTTGTGAAAGCTTGGAGCTTCGTCGCTAACGCTAAGAATGCTCAGAAGTGTGCTTCCTTCTTCCAAACCATTAAGGGTTATGCTGATTTGCAGAAGGATGGTACTAAGGGTGACGAACAGCTTTCTGGTTTGAAGGTTGTTGATGAAAATACTTTTACCGTTGATTTGGAACAGCCAGATTCTGTATTCCCAATTAAGGTTGGCTACTTGGCATTTGCTCCACTTCCGGAATCCTTCTACAAGGATCCAAAGGCTTATGGCGAAAAGCCTGTTTCTTCTGGTCCATACTTGTTCAAGTCTTGGGATCACAACAAGCAGATTGAAGTTGTGAAGAACCCAGATTACGATGGTCCACGTAAGGCTCAGAATGATGGCGTAACTTTCAAGGTTTATACAGATGGTAACGCTGCATACCGCGATGTGCAGGCTGGAAACCTCGATATGACTGATAATATTCCAGATACCCAAACTAAGACTTTCCAGAAAGATACAACTGTTAAGGCTTACAACCGTCCAGGTTCTGTAATCCAACAGTTCACTATTCCTTCAAGTCTCCCGCACTTTGATGTAAAGACTGAAGAAGGTAAGCTTCGTCGTCAAGCTATTTCTATGGCTATAGACCGTAAGGTGATTATCAACAAGATTCTCAATGGCACTGCTTCTCCTGCGAACGAATTTACTTCTCCATTGACTCCAGGCTATAAGGCTGATCTTAAGGGTCATGAGAACGTAGAATTTAATGCAAAGAAAGCTAAGGAACTTTGGGCTAAGGCAGATAAGATTTCTAAGTATGATGGATCTCTTACTTTCTCCTACAATGCCGATGGAAATGCAAAGTCTGTGTTTGATGCTGTTGTGAATTCCCTCAAGAATAATCTTGGAATCAAGGCTGAGACCACTCCAATTCCTACATTCCAGGAATTCCGTAATGCTTGCGCTAAGCGTCAGATTAAGGGTGCATGGCGTGCAGGTTGGATGCCAGATTATCCAAGTGCAGAAAATTACTTGACTCAGGAATTTGCTTCCGTTGCAGCTGATGGCAATGGTTCCAACGAAGGTGATTATAAGAATCCAAAGTTCGACGATTTACTTAAGAAAGCTGCATCTGCTAAGCCAGAAGAGGCTATTAAGCTCTATCAGCAAGCAAACGAAATCCTTCTTGAGGATCTTCCATCTGTCCCATTGTTCTACTCGAACGCTAAGGCTGTGATGGTTCCAACTTTGAAGGGCTTCACAATGGATTGGCAGAATATGCCGCTGTACTATCAGCTTCACAAATAAGCTGGTAGCTAATTAAGAAAACAGCATAGTGTTACATACTTTTTAGAAAGTTAGTAGGTAACACTAGTTGGTTCCTCTTAATAATTTAATATCGCTTATTGCGAAATTGCTGCTCCAGCTAAACTAGTTAAATAAAACTATTGAGCTGGAGCGGCACTTTGTTGTTTTTTGAGTAAGTTTTAACAATTCAAGGAGAATTCGATGGGTAAGTACATTCTGCGTCGTATTTTGCAGATGATTCCTGTTGTTCTCGGCACAACATTATTAGTTTATGCTTTAGTATTTGCTTTGCCTGGAGACCCAGTAAAAGCAATGTTTGGAGAAAAACCTGTTAATCCTGCAGTGGCTGCACAAATACGAGCCGAGTATAACTTAGATAAACCATTTATTATTCAATATTTACTTTTCTTAAAGAATGCTCTTACCCTCGATTTTGGTCATACTTTTGCAGGTCAACCAGTTATCGATGAAATTGGTCGTGCATTCCCGGTTACTGTTCAACTAGCAATTATGGCATTCGCTTTCGAGGCAATATTTGGTGTCATATTTGGCATAATTTCAGGTTTGAAGAAAGGCAAGTGGTATGACAGTGTGATTCTGGTTGTATCTCTTCTTCTTATTTCTGTTCCAACATTTGTGACAGGTTTCGTAGGACAATACTTATTTGGTGTTAAATGGCGCATATTACCAGTTACAGCTAGTAACGATCCTGGATTCTTCGATTTGCTTCTTCCTGCAATGGTTCTTGGTTCTGTGTCTATGGCGTATATCATTCGACTTACAAGATCTGAAATTTCTTCAAATATTT
The DNA here is from genome assembly GCF_049244235.1 of Gardnerella sp. DNF01151. Taxonomy (NCBI): domain Bacteria; kingdom Bacillati; phylum Actinomycetota; class Actinomycetes; order Bifidobacteriales; family Bifidobacteriaceae; genus Gardnerella; species Gardnerella sp. DNF01151. Next base: position 588,307 of record NZ_CP058389.1, read on the forward strand.
CGCTCGATTATGTGCGTACAGCTCGTGCAAAGGGCTTAAAAGAAGGCTCTGTTATTGTTCGTCACGTTTTGCGCAACTCGCTTATACCTGTCGTCACCTTCTTAGGTCAGGATTTGGGTGCTCTTATGGGCGGTGCAATGATTTCGGAAACGATCTTCAACATTCATGGCGTTGGATTCCTCACATATCAAGGGATTCTAAAAGGAGAAGGAAACCTTGTTGTTTCCATTGTCACGCTTTTGACATTGATATTTGTATTTAGCAATTTTCTTGTTGATATGTTGTACGCGGCTCTTGATCCGCGCATTCGTTACGCGTGAGGGGAGTACACTATGGAAGATAATTTGATGAAAAATGATTTGATTGCAAATAATGCTTCAAATTGCGATATATTACCGGGGCAAGAACGCTACGTTGCACCATTAGACGATACGCCTATTCAAGAAGTGGATTCCGTAGACGAATCCGCTGCTGCAACGAGTATGTGGGCAGATACTTGGAGAACTTTGCGCAGGAATCCATTGTTTATTGTTTCTGCAATTTTGATTATTGCAATTATTTTTGTTGCGTTCTTCCCAAGCATTCTTACAAAGCACAATCCTAATTATTGCGTTTTGGAACACTCTCTTGAGCCAGCTTCAGCCGCGCATCCATTTGGTTTTGATATGCAAGGTTGCGATATTTATGCTCGAGTTGTTTATGGTACTCGTACATCGCTAAGTGTTGGTTTGCTTGCAACTATTTTGGTTGTACTTGTTGGTTCTTTAATTGGTGCGTTAGCAGGATTCTTCGGAGGCTGGGTTGATACTATTCTCAGCCGAATAACTGATATCTTCTTGGCTTTACCAATGCTTCTTGGTGCAATCGTAGTTTTACAAATGTTCCGTACATCTAAATCAATTTGGAAAATTGTGCTTGTTATGGTGCTTTTTGGATGGGTTAGCGTTGCTCGTATTGCACGAAGCGCTGTTATGGAATCAAAAAATCTTGAATTCAATACCGCATCTACTGCTTTAGGATCTACTCCAATACGTAATCTTTTCAAACACATTATCCCGAACTCTTTGGCTCCAATCATTGTTGTTGGAACAACTTCGCTTGGAACTTATATTGTGTTGGAAGCAACATTAAGCTTCCTTGGAATTGGTTTACCAAGTACTACTGTCAGCTGGGGTGGAGATATTTCTACCGCTAGAAATGTTCTTACTACGAACCCAGAAGTCTTGTTCTATCCGTCTATTGCACTCGCAATTACTGTGCTCGCCTTTATTATGATGGGTGATGCTGTAAAGGATGCATTAGATCCGAAGAGCCGTAAGGCGTGAATTTAGCGTGGAGGAATAAAACTTATGAATACAACACGTAAAGATATAGACATTCGCGCCATGCAGCTAGAGCAAGGGCCATTGTTGGAAGTAAAAAATCTCCAGGTTGATTTCACAACAGACTCAAAAAAAGCTGTTCATGCTGTTAGAGATGCTAGCTTCTGTGTTTATCCTGGTCAGTGGGTTGCAATTGTAGGTGAATCTGGTTCAGGAAAGTCCACTTCTGCAATGGCTGTTCTTGGTCTTCTTCCTGGAACTGGTCATGTTACAGGTGGATCTATTAAGCTCAAGGGTAAAGAAATTAGCAGTTTGAAGCCAAAAGAGATTGCTGCTTTGCGTGGTACTGCAATGGGTCTAGTTCCGCAGGATCCTATGAGCAACTTGAACCCTGTGTGGCGTATTGGCGAACAAGTTAAAGAAGCATTAATCGCAAATGGTGTTGACGTTGATCACGAGAAGCGTTCTTCATTAGCTGAGGCTCTTGCAGGCGATTCTGTTCAAGTCAAAAGCAATGAGGATGAAACATTCCTTGGCTCTAAAGAATTGCCAGAATTGATTGAAGTTGCTAAGAAAGCTTTGAAAGAAGTTGGGCTTGATGAGCATAACGATGCTGAAAAGTTCAATGAAGCTATTGATTACTACAAGAAAGAGTGGGTTCCAGGCTCTGAAACTCGTTGGCGCGTAGCAGACGATTTAATCAAATATGGTGTAAATGACGACAAAGCTTGGGAAATTGCCAAAAAGTATGTTGTAGGTGCAAGCGTTGAAGATCGTATTGCTGGTTTGCTCGATGAAGCTGGTTTGCCAGATGCTGCAACTCGTGCACGTCAGTTCCCACATGAGTTTTCCGGTGGTATGCGTCAGCGCGCTTTGATTGCTATTGGTTTGGCTTGCCGACCGGACTTGCTTATTGCAGATGAGCCAACTTCCGCTTTGGATGTTACTGTGCAAAAGCGTATTCTTGACCATTTGCATACACTAACTGATTCGCTCGGAACTTCTGTTCTCTTCATTACACACGATTTAGGTTTGGCTGCCTCTCGCGCGCAGCATGTTGTTGTTATGTATAAGGGTCGTGTTGTTGAATCTGGCCCATCGTTGGAAGTTTTGCAGCATCCTCAGCATCCGTATACAAAGAGACTTGTTGCTGCCGCTCCAAGCTTAGCTTCTCAGCGCATTATTTCTGTTAAAGAACACGGTGGTAACGCTGATAACTTGCTTGAGCATCACGTAGTAGGTGAGCAAACTCTCGAAAAAAGTGAGCATATTATTACTGTGGATCACTTAACTCGTGAGTTTAAGCTTCCTCGCAAGAAAGAGCTTTTTAAGGCTGTTGACGACGTTTCATTCTCTATTAAGCGTGGTACGACGTTAGCTATCGTTGGTGAATCTGGTTCAGGTAAATCTACTGTTGCGAATATGGTTTTGCGACTTCTTAAGCCAACAAGTGGAACTGTTACTTACGAAGGTAAGAATATTTCCGATTTAAAGGGTTCGGATTTGCTTGACTTCCGTCGCCATGTGCAGCCAGTTTTCCAGAATCCGTATGGTTCTTTGGATCCTATGTACTCAATTTATCGTTCAATTGAAGAACCTTTGCGTATTCATAAGATTGGTGATAAAAAGAGTCGTAAAAACCGTGTGGTAGAGCTTCTAGACATGGTTCGTATGCCTGCTTCAGTTATGACTCGATTCCCGAACGAACTTTCTGGAGGACAGCGTCAACGAATTGCGATTGCTCGTGCTATGGCTTTGGACCCAGATGTTATAGTTTGCGATGAAGCTGTATCTGCTTTGGATGTGCTTGTGCAAGATCAGGTTTTGCACTTGCTTAACGATTTGCAGGCGGAGCGTGGTTTGAGCTATTTGTTCATCACACACGATTTGGCTGTCGTTCGTCAGATTGCAGACGAAGTTGTTGTTATGCAGCATGGAAAGCTTGTTGAGCATGCAACTACAGATGAGGTATTCGATCATCCACAGATGGAATACACTCGCGATTTGCTTGATGCAATTCCAGGAGGAAATTTGGAACTTGGTTTAGACTAAATAGTACAAGCTGATAAAAAGGTGCAGGTTTTATAGAATCTGCACCTTTTTATTTTTCTATTAATTCCGTGTTTATTGGTTGAGTAATCCATAACTTGTAATCTGTGTTGGTTGCGTGATTTATGTCTGTTGCTTAGTGGTGGAGCTGTTTGTGTTGTGTACATATTAGAGTTGATTACATGATTACAATTACGACTTCGAATTTAAACGGTATTCGTGCAGCTGAGCGCAAAGGTATGCTTAACTGGTCTGACGCGCATACTCCAGACGTGTGGTGTATGCAAGAAGTGCGCGCTCCGCAGGATGCAATCGACCCAATTATGACAAAAATTGAAATGGGATATCGTACGTCTGAAAATATCGTAAATTCTATAAAAAACGATAATTTTACTTATACAAATGAAGTTTGCCGTGTAAAAGGTCGAGCTGGAGTAGCTCTAGTTACGTCTCTTCCTGTAGTTGAAAAACGCTACGGTTTGCCTGGTTTAAGTGAGGATGTTGATTCTGGGCGATGGGTTGAAACTGACGTGCGTACCCCTGAAGGGTATGAAATTACTATTGCTTCTGTGTATGTTCATGCTGGAAATGTGGACGATCCGCAAAAAATGCAACAAAAATTCCGCTTTTTAGATACAATGCTTATACGCTTGGGGGAGCTTCGAAATATTGCAGCAAGTGGCGGAAATCAAGCGATTTTGTGCGGTGACTTTAATATTGCGCATACTTCACTTGATATTAAAAACGCTAAGGCTAATGAAAAAAGTGCAGGATTCTTGCCAGAGGAACGCGCTTATATTGATCGCTGGATTAACGAATATGAATTTGTGGACGTTATGCGCATGCTTGCAGGAGATATTCAAGGACCATACACTTGGTGGAGTCAGCGCGGTAAAGCTTTCGACAATAACGTTGGCTGGAGATTAGACTACCAGTTCGCAACTCCTGAAATTGCGGAAAGCGCTCGCGGATTTGTGATCGATCGTGCTGAAAGTTATGATGCGCGATGGTCTGATCACGCGCCGTTAAGTATAAAGTATGACGTGTGATGCGTAAGTATTAATTTGCATAATGTGAAATAACTAAATAATCGCACGTGTATATGAATGTACTATATACGCAAATTTTTCAGTGCTTTGCTTGTGCTATTCTGGTGAAGTTAGGCAATTTACAATAATAAGTAATAAATATATTTTTGTAGATTTGTTGTTTTAAGAAATGAGGAATAATGGGTTGGTTATTTGGCCGACATGAAGAAGAAAAATCTTCAAAAGTTGAAGACAAAATCGTAGAGGTAAAAACTGGTCCATGGGATTTCAATGATGAAGATGCTCCTGATTTTAGCGATTATCTAGATTTTGGTTCAATCTATATTCCATATTTTCAAGGCATTGAGTTGCGAGTAAAAAAGCAGCATGAAACATCGCAAGTTCTTGGTATGACAGTAACTTATGGTTCTTCAAGCGTAGAAGTTGAAGCTTTTGCTGCGCCTAAAACATCTGGTATTTGGCTAGAAGTATGCAAAGATTTGCTTGATGGTAATAGTCAAGCGTGTACAGTACAAGGCGAATTCGGTACTGAGCTACTGTTGCCTGTAAAAGTTGGAGAAAAAACCATTACAACGCGTATTGTTGGCGTTGATGGTCCTAGGTGGATGCTTCGCGGAGTATTCTCTGGACCTGCAGCAACAGAGCTTGCAGATAATAATAACGAAACAAAACAATTAGACGAATGGTTTAAGGGGATTGTTGTAAATCGTGGTGAAGAGCCGCTTGCGCCTCGCGATTTTATTCCTATGCATGATCCAATAACTAGAGAAGAAAAAGAAGCTGCTTTAAATGCAGAAAATAGCGGTAAAGATGGGGAAAATAATACGTCTGATGAAGATGCTAATAATGCACTAAAAAAAGACGATAAACCATTAGGTTACGACCAACAAGTAGAAGTAAAAACTACGCTTACACGCGGTCCAATGTTTGCTGAAATTAGATAATGCAAGTAGTAGAAAGTTAATTGAATGGATTCACAGGAATCTTTACAGAAGGTCGAAGAAGAGTTTTCTTCGCAAGAGTTTTCAAATGAAGTAAAACTCGACGATTATGCGCAAACCAACAATTTTGTGCAGACTAAAAAACGCTCAGGATTAGCGACATTGGCTTCAATCGGAGCAGAAGGGTCTACATTTTCTGTAATTGATTCATTGGGTGGCATTCGAGGCGTAATTGAATCCATGCTTCCAGGCTTGCTGTTTGTTATTTGCTTTGTTGTAACGCGTAACGTACAAACAACGGTTATTGTGGCAGCTGTGATTGCTGTTTTGCAAGTTGTGGTTCGTCTTATTCAGAGACAATCGCTTATGGGAGCAATTAGTGGACTTGTTTCCATTGCAATTTGCCTTATTTGGGTGTGGACGAGTCATCAAGCGCGCGACTACTACATGATGGGTTTTTATTACAAACGCTGTTTATGGTACGCTTCTTGCTATTTCGCTGATTGTGCGCGTGCCTGCTTTAGGGCTTGTGATTGAGTCAATTCGCAAAATGCCTACAGAAAACTTTGGTGCGTGGCTTCATGAATGGCTCGATTATAAGCCGCTTAAGCGAGCGTATATGTATGTGACAGGATTGTGGATTGCTGTTTTTGTGCTGAGGCTCGTTTTGCAAGTGCCATTATATTTGACGAATCACGTTGTATGGCTTGGTACCGTTCGCTTGATTATGGGATTGCCGTTTTGGGCACTCGCAATTTGGGTTTCTTACTTGATTATTGCAACGCCGTTTATGCGGCTTCATCATAAAAATCGAGAGGCAAAGCAGGGTGATGAAGATCAAAACGATGTAAATTCAAGTGAAGTAAAATCAGCTTAACAAAAATCAGCTTAACAAAAATCAGCTTAACAAAAATCAGCTTAACAAAAATCAGCTTAACAAAAATCAGCGTTAGAAAATCAGCTTAACAAAACGCAAAACTAAGGGGTAGTTTATGCAAGTGACGATGCGAATCGAGCGTTATGCGGATCAAGGAAGATGCGTAGGTCATCTTGACGGACGCGTTGTGTTCGTGCGATTTGCGCTGCCTGGAGAGCTGGTTGTTGTGCGCATGGATGAGCCGATGCGTGCAAAAGCGCACTTTTTCACTGGTGAAGTTGTGGAAGTTTTAGAGCCTAACGCGGATCGTGTGGAGCCGCAATGGAAGCTCGCGGGTCCTTTGGTTCAGGGCGGCGGAGTTGGAGGAGCGGATTTAATTCACGTTTCTTTGCCTGGGCAGATTCGTTGGAAGGCAGCCGTGATTGCCAATCAATTCCAGCGTTTAGCGCATATGGATGTTTCGGAAAGCGATGTTAGCGTTGAGCGCATTCCGGGGGATGAGGAGCTTAACGGATGTAATTGGCGCACGCGCATGGAGTTGGTTGCGGATGATGAAGGGCGATTGTCTATGCGAAAGCGCGAGTCGCATGATCGCATTGCGATTGATACTATGCCACTTGCGTCGCGCGCGGTTTTGGCTGTTGCGGATTCTTTGGATTTGTGGAATCGAGAATTTGAGCCAAATGCGCAAATTCGTCTTGCTGTTCCAGAGCCTAGGGTTGATGGTTTGGATTTTGGTGTTTCTGGCGATAAGGCTGCGCTTCTTAGTGCGATTGGCGAAAATTATGCGCTTATAGTAAATGATGAGTTGGTTGCGGGTTCGGCTTTGTTGCGCGAGCGCGTGCGCGTTGCGGCTGCTGGCGATTCATCGCGTGCGCGTACTTTTGATTACGATGTTGACGCGCGCGGTTTTTGGCAGATTCATCGCGCAGCTCCAGAGCATTTGGTGAGCTACGTTTTGGGATTAGTCCGTTCTGCGCTTGGTGGTCGCACTAAGAATACGGTTTTGTGGGATTTGTATTCTGGATCTGGTTTGTTTACGATTCCGCTTGCGACTTTGGCTAATGTTGGCGGAGCTTTATCTAGTTTTGCTGGCGATTCTGGTTCTGCAGAGCCTGCGCGCGTGCTTAGTATTGAGGGTGCACCGATTGCTGTAAAGAATGCAAGGCGAAACATTGGGCGCGCAGGTCTTAGCAGAGATATTGTTGAAGCGCTTGAAGGCGATGTTGCGCAAACGCTTGAATCGCAGGTGTTTAAGGCGAGTAAGTCGTCTAAGATTGTTCGCCGATTTGCGCATCCTGATGTTGTTGTGTTAGATCCTCCGCGCGCTGGTGCTAAAGCTCAAGTTTGTAAGCAGATTGCGAAGTCTGGAGCAAGAGCTGTTGTGTATGTTGCTTGCGATCCGACTAGTCTTGCTCGCGATGTTGGCACGTTTAGGGAGCTTGGCTACAGCGTTCAGTCTTTGCGCGCGTTCGACATATATCCCAACACTCATCACGTCGAGAGTGTTGTATTGATGTCAAAGGCTGATTAGGTGGGTGCAAATTTGCCCTTGTGTAGCAGGGGTTCGCGAGGGCTATCGTTAAAAGGTTTAATGCGAAGCAGCTTTAAGCTGGGTTCTTGCGGTTTTTGAGTGCGATTTTTCTGTATGAGGGAAGATATCAACGCTCTAGGGTCGAGTGCACAGGATGTTAACGTTAAAAGGTGCACCCACTTTGCACCCACCCTGCACCCACCTGTTTATGTGCGGTTTGCTTGTAGTATGTTAGCGATTTTGGTATAGGGTGGGTTGAATATTTTTTGAAAAATTGTAGTTTTAAGTGATTTGGGAATATCGATAATATTGTTTCAAGAAAAATTGTGATATGAGTTGCTAGCGTAAAGTTCTTCTTTATAATTGGATTATAATAATCGGTTTTTGGGGTTGGGGGTATTTTATGTATAGTAGGAATACTAATTATACTAGGCAGATTATTGATGATTATTGTGTGCTAGATACCGAAACGACCGGCTTATCTGCGTATTACGATGAAATTATTGAAATTGGTATTTTAAGGGTCAGGAACAATGAGATAGTAGACCGTTATGATCAGCTGGTTAAGCCGAGTACCGGAGTAGATGGTTTTATTACAGCATTAACAGGAATAACTAATGAAATGTTGGCGAGTATGCCGTCTATCGCTGATGTGAAAACGGCTGTGCTTTCATTTATTGGTGAGGATATTATTCTTGGGCATAATACTTCTTTTGATATGCGTTTTTTGAATGAGGGTTTTAAGACTCAATTGTCTAATCAGTATATGGATACGATGCAATTTGCTCGTAAACTGTATCCTGAGTTGAAGCATCACAGACTCTCCAATTTAACTGATTATTTGGGTTTGCATAATAATGAACACCGTGCTTTAGCTGATTGTATTGCGACGAAAGAATTATATGATGCTGTTAAAACACGCATGGCTGAGAAGAATCTAGTCATTGAAGATTTATGGCCTGTTAGCGGAAGTCACGGTGGTAAAGGGATAGATATCAAAGCCATTAAGCCTGATGAAGTGGTTGTTGATAAAGATGGGTTTTTCTATAATCGGCACGTGGTTTTTACTGGTAAGCTTGAGAAAATGGTTCGCAAGGATGCGATGCAGATTGTAGTGAATCTCGGCGGCGTCTTAGATAATAGTGTGACTAAGCAAACTAACTATCTAATACTTGGGGATAATGATTATAATGCAATTCTTAAAGGTGAGAAGTCATCAAAGCATAAGAAAGCAGAAAAGCTCAAGCTTGAGGGGCAAGATATAGAAATTATTGATGAGCGTACTTTCTATGATTTGCTGGAAGTATAGTCTCAGATATAAGCCGTAAATAGTAAAAGGAATACCAAGCATTAGATTTAAAAGTGTTAGGTTAAAACTCAGAATGGAAAGTCAAAGTTTCAGAGTTCAAGGGCAAGGTTTCATTGTATCCAACACATAATGAAACTAAGATCACGCTGAGGATGGTTTATATTCCAGTACCAAAGGACGAGGATTAGTCCTATGAGCTTATGCTGTAGCCAGCACAAGTTATACGCATCAAAGATATGAAAGGGGTGAGTTATATGATACTCCCTGAAAATTTGATGAACTTGATTCGTCAGGGCGAGGGGCTGACAGTCGAATTCAAAAAATCAACAACAGATATTACGAAGGATGTCTACGATACTGTTTGCTCTTTTTCTAATCGGGATGGCGGTCATATTTTCTTTGGCGTGAAGGATAACGGGACGATTCTCGGTGTTGATAAAGACTGCGTTGAGCAGATGAAGAAAAATTTTGTTACGACGATCAACAATGAGAGAAAAATGTATCCGCCACTCTATTTGACTACAGAGGAATATGAGATCGATGGGCGTATTGTTCTTTATGTCTATGTCCCTGTTGGAAAAACCGTTTACCGCAATGCGGGCAGAATATTTGATCGCAATAATGAGTCGGACATCGATATTACAGATAATGCGGACATGGTTTTCAACCTTTATGCCCGTAAGCAAAGCACCTATTTTGTGAATAAGGTCTACCCTGCCATCCCGGTTTCAAGCCTTCGTCATGATCTTATGGATCGAGCAAGGAGAATGACGAGAGTGAATACTGAGCACCATCCGTGGATTGACATGACGGATGAGGAGATGCTCAGAAGCTGTGGGCTTATACTTGAGGATCCGGAAACGAACAAAGAAGGTATCACACTTGCGGCAGTCTTGCTTTTTGGCACGGATAACCGTATCATATCCGTGTTACCTCAGCATAAGACAGACGCTATTTTCAGAGTGTTTAATGTTGATCGTTATGATGACAGGGATGTGGTGATCACAAACTTGATTGAAAGTTATGATCGTCTGATGGAATTTGGAAAGAAGCATCTGAATGATGTTTTTACATTGGATGGTGTCCAGCGGATAAGCGCCAGAGATAAAATCCTGCGTGAGATTATTTCCAACCTGCTCATGCACCGTGATTTTTCCAGTGGATATGTACCGAAGCTTGTCATTGAACGGGATAAGATTACAACAGAGAATGCGAACCTTGCGCATGGGCACGGAAACTTGAATCTGGAAACATTTAGGCCATTTGCAAAGAATCCGCCGATAGCAAAAGTGTTCCGTGAGATCGGTCTTGCTGATGAGCTGGGAAGCGGTATGCGCAACAGCTATAAATACACGAAGATGTATTCTGGTGGAGAGCCTGTCTTTACAGAGGCAGATGTTTTTACGACAGTGATTCCCCTTTCTGAGGCTGCAACTGCCAAGGTCGGGCCGACTACCCAAGGCACTACCCAAGGCACTACCCAAGGCACTACCCAAGGTACTGTGCAAGGTACTATGCAAGCTGAACTGAGCGAAAGAGATAAGACGTTAGTTAATCTCTTACTGAAGCATCCGGACCATACACAAGCAAAGATTGCGAATGAATTAAACTGGGATGTTAATACTGTGAAATATTATATGAATAAGCTAAAGAAGAATTCCGTAATTCTACGCCATGGGACAAGTCAGAACGGCTATTGGGAAGTTATTTATAAGAATTGAGATATAATATATTCATCTGCATTTTAGGGCACTCCAAAGCGCACTTATAGATCAAGCCAAAGTGCCAAAACGCCAAGATGACGTTTTAAGTGGCGTTTTGAATGATGTTTTGGTGGATAAGATAATAGAAGTCATTCAAAATGATCCTAAGATTACGCAGGTAGAACTTGTAAAGATACTTAATATTCCATATCGTTCTTTACAAAGAAAAATGGATGAGATGAAAGACTCTGGCAGCATAGAACGCATTGGTGGCAAGCGTTATGGTCACTGGAAGATTAATGAGTGATGTAGATGTGTGAAGGATTGACTTTATGTATGGGCAGAAAATAACGGCGAGATTATATTTGATGAATCAAGATCCTTATAAAAAGTCCGATTCTGATAAGCGGGATAAGGGAACAAGATAAGGAGCAAGCCACGATACAAGATTTAATTCAATTTTGCTATGTTCCTCGCAGCCGGAAAGAAATGCAAGAATTTATGGGGCTGACCGGTAGAGGAAACTTTTCGCAAAAATTACAAGGCCTCTTATGAAACATCAAATAAAAAGGAAAGGTCGTGAATAAATGAGCAGAATACTATGCCCGGAATGCGGGACAAAAATATCAGATAAAGCTACGAATTGCCCGCATTGTGGATTTCAAAGTGCCGATTCAAAGAGGCCAATCAGTGAGCAGGACAAATACGAGATGGTTCCGATCTTCGAATATAATATTGAAGAGTGGCAGCCGAATCGAGGAGAACTAAGCATTATCTCATATGAAGATAATAGAAGTCTTATTCAATATTTTGGTAAGTGGGAAAATATCAAGGTGAAGCTTCCTGCAATTGCAGAAGTAATAGGAGCTATGGCAAACAAGAATCGCATCATGGTTGCTAAGATGGATTCCTATGTGAAGGATTTAATAGATAAGGGAATCTATCGATTCACCATTGATAAACAGGGAGAAATACTACCAACAATTCGTGACGCAGATGGATTTGTTAAACAGGTGAGACTTGAGGACATGGCCTTGACACCTAATCTCATACAGTCCTTAAACAATTTATCGATGCACGCGGTAATGGCTCAGATTCTTGATGAAATAGAATATGTCGGTTATGCAATAAGAGAAATCCATGTAGAGCTTCAGAATGATCGTCTTGCTATGGCAGAAGGAGCAAGGGATAAACTAATGCAGGCAAGGCTGATTCAGGATGCAAAGCTGAGAGAAGCGGCTATGCTGGATGTTATACATAGTGCGACAGATGCAAAGCGAGTATTGATGCGGAACTTTTCTCAGAATATGTATTATATCACCGAACATTCCCAGAAGCCTGATTTTCAAATGATGCGTAAATTCAAAGAAGAAAAAGACGTCAGCAGGAAGGCAATTGACGCATTTCAGGCAATTGTTTACATTACTAACTCTGTGCAGACCGAGTGTGAAGGATACGCAATGTTGGGAGAATACGAACCGTGCAAGGAATGCTTAGAGGAATTCAAATCCTTCATAGTGGAAAATAAACTTAATGAGCGAGATACATTATTGTTGCTCAATGAGAATTCTTCTCAGAAGCGGATCGAAGTAGTTGATCAGTTTACCGATATTGCAGCGAGGATTACAGCCTTTGATCCGAAGGCACAAATTGAGTATTCATTACATAATCTGTTGACAGTAGAAACAGAACATACCGAAGGTGATTATGATGAGCAATAATAAAGGTCCAGAAATTCGTTATTGCAAGAAGTGCGGATGTGAACTTGTAAGCACTAATAAGTACAAGTTATGTGATAATTGCAGACGCGAAAGGAGTGCAAATTTTAGAAAGGACGTATTAGGTGCGGTGGGTATGGTTGGCAGTATCGCACTATTTATTGTTGCCAAGGGAAAGCGTGGTGGCGGAGGAAATAAAGCCTGAGCAGAGTTGAGACGATGGGATTTCAGACATATTCCCTCAGAGCGAAGTCTTGAGGCGGTTGGTAAATCTGTGCGTTTGCATATTATTGGGCAGGAACATGGTCTTTGACCTGTTTCCGAGAACGGACAAGGGTAAAATCGGTGTGTTTTCCTCAAAAAATTCGCTTTGACCAATTCCCGCGAACGAACGTGAATTTGGCTACACACTCGACATTAATATGAAGCAGTCGTGCCACGTCGAGACTGTCGTATTGATGTCAAAGGCTGATTAGGTGGGTGCATTTTTGCCCTTGTGTAGCAGGGTTTAGCGAGGGCTATCGTTAAAAGGTTTAATGCGAAGTGGCTTTAAGCCGGGTTCTCGCGGTTTTTCAACGTGTTTTGGCTGTATGAGGGAACATGTCTACGCTTTAGGGTCGAGTGCACAGGATGGATAACGTTAAAAAGTGCACCCACTTTGCACCCACCCTGTGAAGTGGGGATATACAGTATTACAAGCATAATATAGTAAGAAATAATATGATGCTCTAAATCAAAGTTTCAGAGTACAGAGCAATAGTTTCAGAGTTCAAAAGCAAAGCTTCATTGTATCCAACACGTAATGAAACTAGAGTACGAAAAAGGAAGAGGTGCTTCATTTGTCAGAGAATCAAGCGGTACATATAACTTGAAACATGCTGAGACAAGTAAAGTGAAATACGATCTTGTTGGAAAAGTTGCAGAAGGCACTACCCTGAGAAGAAAGACAGTAGGGGCAATTCTTGCTGGTCTTCGCATTGATAGGCTTTATATGTTCAGGAATAATCTGGAAGAATTTATTACTAAGGTGGTTCGACTGATTAATGAACAGAAAGTAGCGATGATCGTTGAGCATATTTCATATGATTCTATCGAGGGCAAATATGATAGCTCAATCTTTACGGCAGAAAAAGATACCCAGAGCTTCGATAAGGCATTCTTGGCGAAGAGGTCCATCCAAGATTATGTATTTACGGATGGATCAGCAGAAAAGAGCATGGAGCGTTGTTTCACAGAGGATTTGGATGCAGCAGAAGAGGTATGTGTATATGCAAAGCTTCCAAGAACATTCCAGATACCTACACCGGTAGGAAACTATTCTCCAGACTGGGAAATTGCTTTCTATGAAGGAAAGGTAAAGCATATTTTCTCTGTGGCAGAGACCAAAGGAACCATGGATAGCTTGAATCTGCGTCCAATTGAGCAGGTCAAGATTTAACGAAATGTCCGCAAGTAATGTCAGATATCACGACGTTGATATATACCAGAGCTTGCTAGATGTGATGAAGACAATGAGTTAGGACGGTGGAGCTAATGACTAAAAAAGTATCAGATAATACTAATGATGCATATGAACAATTTGGAAAATGGCTTATCAAGCAACCTTTTTGGCTTCAAGATGCTACATATAGAATCTATACAGGAAAAACAATCGATGAAAAACAAATAGATCGGTATGCGGATATGTGTATTGATCAGCATAGGCAGCAAGATCTTCAATATGAGCATCTTTCTGTAGAAACAATAAGAGCAGAAAAAGAGAATAAAAATATATCAGTTTTATCTTTATCAGAAATCAAGAGTGTTAATGCATTGGCAGAAGATACCTCGTTAGAGTTTTCTGAGAGCGGTGTTACTGTAATATATGGATTGAATGGTACAGGGAAGTCTGGCTATATGAGAATCTTCAAAGAATTAAGCGGATCTCCATATGAAGAAGCAATACAGCCGAATGTGTATAAAAAAACTAAAGGTAGTACACCTTCCTGCAAGGTTAGAATAAAAAATGAAGGCAAAGAAATAGAAGAAGCATATGATTTATCAAGAGGAATTCAGTCTTCTATTTTATCCGCATGCGATGTTTTTGATACACGAATTTCGAATGCATATATTACTTCATCTAATAAGGTGTCGTATCAACCTTTCATATTTACAGTTTTATCGAAACTGGCTATTGTAGCAGATAAAATATCTAAAAGGATTGATGAACGTGAAAGCCATGTTCTTGATAGAACAATTACTATTCCAGATGATATAAAAAATCATAAATGCATGTCGTGGTTAAAGGAAATAAATAAAGATTCTAAAGTTCCGGAAGATTTCATTGAGTGGACTGAAGACGATCAAAAGCAACTTGAGGAGATACCAAGACTTTTAGACAGGGAAAAGGTTAAACAGCAAGTTGAAATTATTGAAAGTAGGGTAAAGTTAATCACTCAGGTTCTTAGGGATTTAGAAGAGGCAAATCGTAAACAGGATGCTGCATCCTTGGGAGAAATGGTTTCTGCCTGGAGTGAAACAAAAGAAAAATACGATTTATCTCGAAAACTGTTTTCAGAAAAAGCAGATATTCAAGATAGTGTAAGCGTAAATGTAAAAGCATGGAAAGACCTTTGGAAATCAGCAAAAGATTACTATGAATCATTTATTTTCGAAGATAACAAAAATCATTTTGGAGAGGAAGGATCAATTTGTCCACTTTGCCATCAGTCGATTTATGGGAAAACTCAGGAACGAATAAGTAGTGTTAATGAATTTATTAATGGTAGTTGTTTGAGTGATCTGGAAAAGACGAAAAAAGAGCTAATAAGCTATAGAGATTCGATTTGTAAAAGACAATATAGTAGCGATGTAGTTCAGCAATTATTAGAAGATATGGACAAGAAAAATCTTCAAAGTATAGTTGATACATATAAGCGAATTGAAGAAATAAAACTATTGTCTGATGTGACAGAGTTATCATTGAAATTATCTGAAGTAGGCTTGGAAAAAGCTATTACAAGTTTGAAATCCATTCTTTCAGCGCTAGAAGAAGGGAAGAAACCGCTAGTTAGCGCCCTCGAAATAGAAGGAAAAGAAGAGTTAATAAATAGTTTACAGGTGTTAAAATGCAAAAAATGGTGTGTAGACAACTTATCGACGATACAACGAGTTATTACAAATCTGAAAAAAATTGATGATTTGCAGTGTTCAAAGCAGTTTACCACCACTAACAAAATCACGAAACAATCAAATGTGTTGGCAGATTTATTGATAACACAAGCTTACATCGATCGTTTTACTAAGGAATTAAATATTCTTGCCCCACATGTTAAAGTCAAGTTAAGCAAAGGAACATCACAGAAAGGGAATTCGCCTTATAAGGTGAGTATTGATTCTGACAGTGGGATAAAATGTAAGCCAGAGGATATTCTTAGTGAAGGTGAACAAAGGATTGTTGCATTGGCGGCTTTCTTTGCAGATGCAACAGGTAGGGTCGATAGTATTCCTATTATTATTGACGATCCTATTTCATCACTTGACTTGAATTATGAAGAAGCGGCAACAAGAAGGATTGTAGAATTGGCATCATCTCGACAGGTAATAGTTTTTACACATCGTATTTCTTTACTTGTCGGTATAGGAGAGGTCTGCAAAGCGAATAATGTACAAATGCAAGAGGCACATATTCGAAGTGCTAATCGTGGAAAAGGTATACCGGAGTCTGAAGAAGTTTATCATGGGAAAATCAAAGCTCAGCTAAATGCATTAAAGGCAAAAGTTGTTAGAACAAGAAATATCGATTCTGATTTGCCAGAATATGATGATGCTGTAAGTAGGATATGCCAACAGTTCAGAATTTACGTTGAAAGATCTGTGGAAGATGTACTTTTATTGGGAATGGTGCATAGATTCCATAGAAGAATCATGACAAACAATAAAGTAATGAAGATATCACAGATTAAAGATTCTGATTGTCAGATGATAGATGATATGATGACCAAATATTCTTTTACAGAGCATTCTCAGCCAATGGACAGTATGCCTGTTCAGCTCAATTTGGATGAAATTTACAAGGATATAGATTCATTCATATCATGGGTAGTTGAATTCACAAAGCGAGTTGGCTGAAAATCTAGAAGGTTAACGGACTGATTTCTAACGTATAACTTATTCAGAGGGAGCAATTCATGGGGAAAAACAAAGCTGATTTGCAATCGATTCAAAAAGAAATAAAACCGTTCCCTTGTAAGGAGTGGTTTTAGAAAGCATATACTGATCCTGCAGATATGGCTCCTGTTTGTAGGCTTATACGAAGAAAGCATGACAAGGTAGATATTGCCCCAAGACCAAGAGATGATGGGAAACCATATCTTGTAATCAAGGTACATGGATTTCTTTCGGGTGGAGAAGTAAAGATTAGAGGTTCCAAACAGGGGAGGTGATTAGCATTGCGGATGCTATCATGGATAGAATATTCTCAAAATTTTAAATCATGGGCAGAGAGTACCAGAGAAAGTTACGTAAATAGGATTGATGATTTCACCGATGCTAATCACGTGGAGAGTGTTGTTTTGATGTCAATGACTTAATGGGTGGGTGCATTTTTGCCCTTGTATAGCAGGGGTTTGCGAGGGCTATCGTTAAAAGGTTTAATGCGAAGCGGCTTTAGGCTGGGTTCTCGCGGTTTTTCAACGTGTTTTGGCTGTATGAGGGAACATGTCTACGCTTTAGGGTCGAGTGCACAGGATGTTAACGTTAAAAGGTGCACCCACTTTGCACCCGGCTTTGTGAAATAAGTAAGACGATAGTTAAGTTGCTTGAGGTACTAAGTTATATATGAGTACATGGTATAATAGTGACAATTATTTTCGGAGGTATCAAAAGATGGTAATTAATAAATCCTGTTCTAAGTAATGTAGAGAGGTTAAATCCTCTCGGTATTTTCAAGGAGGATTTATGATACGTATTGATGATTTAACAGAAGTTGTAGGTGCAAGAACTTTATTTACGATTGATCATCTATCTATTGGTGCTTGTGACAAGGTTGGTTTAATTGGTGATAATGGCACAGGCAAAACCACCTTTTTACGCATACTTTCAAGTCTTGATACGGACTATGCGGGCCGAGTTCAAATGAACGACGAGATTAGTTATTTGTTCAACAATTTAGAAGATGAACTCGGTTTTATATCTCAGCGTCGTTTTCAGCAGAATTGTAGTAGTAGTCCAGGCGAGCAGCAAAGATTGAAACTGGAGCACCTTTTAGTTGATAATAAAGCATTTTTGCTTATTGACGAGCCTACATCACATTTAGACATTAAGCAAAGAAAGCTATTAGCTAAACGGCTCTATTCTCGCAATAAGGGTTTTATTCTTGTCTCTCATGATCGAGATTTTATTAATCAAACCTGTACGAAAATTTTCGAATTGGTCAATGGGAAAATTGAGGTTTATAGCGGTGATTATTCGTTTTACCTATGCGAAAGAGAAAAGAGGTATAAGTGTGCTGAGAGGGAATATGAGAGTTATGTAAAAGAAAAGAAGCGTCTTTTACAGGTTGCAAATGCAATAAAACAGCAGTCAGCAAAAGTAAAAACCACACCCAAAAGGATGGGTAACTCAGAAGCTAGGCTGCATAAAATGGGTGGGCAACAAAATAAGAAGAAGCTCGACAAACAGGTAAAAGCCACTTTAGAAAGAGTAAATCAACTAGAGGTGAAGAGTAAGCCATATCAAAATGCAGCCATCAAGCTCAATATGGATGAGCGAGAAAAAATTCATTCCAAGGTACTCATCAGGGCAGAAAATCTCAATAAGAGCTTTGATGGCAAGGTGATTTTTAAGAATGTCAATTTTGCGATAGACAATACAAATAAAGTTGCCTTATTAGGTGATAACGGTTCAGGGAAAACCACTTTGCTCAACATGATTCTTAACGGTGAAACGTGGACACATCCGAATTTACGAATTGGTTACTATAGTCAGCTAGGAGAAACACTCGACTATACAAAAACGATTCTAGACAATATATTACCTTATTCAATCTATGACCAGTCAATGACTAGAATCATCTTGGCTCGTCTAGGTTTCAAAACAAATGATGTGTTCAAGCAAGTGAATGTGCTTAGTGATGGTGAAAAAGCCAAGGTGAAATTGGCGAAGCTTCTAACAGGTAACTTTAATTATTTGCTGATGGATGAGCCAACTAACTTTTTAGATATTCGTGCCATAGAAGCTTTAGAAGAGCTGCTTCAAGGCTACGACAGACCCTTGCTTTTCGTGACGCATGATGTGTCCTTTATCAATAATGTAGCGGATTCTTTGTTACTTATCGAGAATGAAAAGATTACTGGTTTTGAAGGTAATTTGCAGCAATATAATGAGGGAAATGAGGTTTAGACTAATTATCATAATGAGAATATTTGCTGTTATTCGCTGGCATTGCACAAATGAGAAGTTTAGTGCCCAGGAATACATAGATGTCAATTGCAATTATCCTGGTGATTAGGATGGTGCAATAGAACGCATTGAAGAATGCGAGAAAGGTAATCTTGATATTATTCTTACTAAAAGTGTGAGCCGTTTTGGTCGTGATACGAAAGAAGGATTAGAGGCTATTAGAAAGATTCGATCTTGTGGTACAAGGATTATTTTTGAGGCTGATAAGATTGATACAGAAACGGTTGATGATGAGCTTTTACTTAGTGTGGTTCAGGTTTGTAGTCAAGCAGAGAATGATTGGCGTAGCGAGAATATTGTTTGGGGATTAAGGCATAGAGCAGAAGATGGCACATCAGGTCTTTATAGCAGAGTTTGTTATGGTTATAAGAAAGATAAGCATGGAATGCTTATTATTGACGAAGACCAAGCACAAGTGGTAAGAGATATTTTTGACTGGTATTTAAAAGGATTAAGTATCGACGGTATTATTAAAAGGCTAAAAAGTAGAGGTGTTAAGTCTCCCAAGGGAAAAGACATTTGGAGTAAACGGGCTGTTGATAGCACTTTGACTAGGCGTAAATATACAGGCGATGTGGCTATAGCAGATTCAGGTGGTTCTGACAGGCAATATTTGTATTCGGATCATCATTCCGGAATTATTTCTAAAGAGAAGTTTGAAGTCGTTGAGCTTGAGATGGCGGATCGGAGTAATGTGGAAGTTGGAGAGGACGGAACTATTATAAGAAAGAAGAAAAAATATAGCTCGAAGAGAGGTACTAAATTATGACGGAAAACTTAAAATACAAATTACGGTATTCATTTATTGTATGTTTAAGAAAATTTATGGAAGTTTTATTTTTTGCTTATGACATCATAAGGCATCCGATAAAAAACATTTCAATATGGTTAGTAGGATTGTTGGCGCTACTGATTTATGGAAATCTATCTATAGGAATAAAAGGGAAAGATATGTTTTTTATGTCTGCTGGATTGGTGTCAATAATTACATTCATATCGAACTTTTTAGAGAAGCAGACGATAGATATTGATAATAAAGATAATTTCTATTTAGGTTATAATATAAAAAAATTGAAATTTCATAGAAATTTTTGGCTTAAAAGATTTAATGAACTTCCAGTTAAACTACTGTTTTGGGTAATTGCTCTTATTCCAATTATCACAATTTTTGTTGAGTTAAAATACAAATCTAAAGTATTAAATGAGATGGTTGAAATAATAGTGGCACGTATTAAATATATAGATTCAATATGGCTTGCTACATTCATAGTTAGCTCATTTTATTGCACCGCAATTTTGATAGAGTCAGTGAATTTATCAAGAAAAAATTTCTCTCAAAGTTATTTATATAAAATAACTAATAACTTTGAAAGGCACATAATTAAAATTGAGATAGAGCGGGATTTTAAAGAAATATTTAATAATATTTTCAATATTAAAAGTAGATTAGGATTAGAAAATAATTTTTGTAGCAATGTTGAAAGCGTCATTAATTACATTGTTAATAGTGGGGATGCAGTTAGTGCAAGTGATTCTGAAATTATAGAATTTTATAACATTGCATTTGAATGTGAAGGAAATAAGATAGACGATGTACTAAGTAAAGTGTATAAATACGCAAAATGTAAAGAAGATAAAAAAATAAAATTTTTTATTTATCCGTATATGCTTAACAAAATTTTGAAATTAATTAAATTGTACTATTACACAAAATGGAATACAATAACTGAATTACATGTGTTACCGTCAGGGATTATAAATATTGCAATTCAAGATTTAAAGATATTGTTGGAAATAGAGAAAAAGTTGCATGGAAATAAAGAATATGAAAATATATTTTGTGGAATTTACATAAGTAATAAGTGTTGTTTTAGAAAAGATAAGACAAATAGTAATTTATGCATTTCAAAAATATGTGAAATTTTAGAAAAAAAGTTTAGAGATATTAAATTCCTAGATTGTATTAATAATATGGATACAATGATGAATTTGTTTGATGTCTTAAATAAGATAGATAGTCAAATTAAAGAGGATAGATATTTTTCGCCAATATTTAGTACCATATTTAAACATACTATTGATAATAAAAATGAAGACAATGAATTTGTTCAATTATTTTATGATGAGATGAAAAAACAGGATTTACCAGAATATATTATTAGCAAAAGAAATGAGGTTACTAAGAATATATTATTGAGTGGGGACTTGATATCAAATGATATTCTCGAGTATCTTCTAGGCTTTATTCAATTAGAAGATGCTATCGTGGTATTGATTTTTAGACTTGCTTATTCAGAACGTTCTGGTAGAGAAATAATGACAGTTGATGAATTTGAAGTTTGGAAAAGGGCATTCAATAAACTTACAGTAATAAAAGATATTGATGAGTTAAAAGAATCAAAATTTATAGATGAAATATGTAGCGAAATTTCAAAGTCAGATGTTTCTCATTTTATATTTTGTCAATTTATTAAATGGATGTGGTCTTCATTATTTGAAAAATTTGATGAAAAGAAATATGAGGAATTCATAAGGCTTGGTAAAGAAGGAATTAGAAGAAATTTTAGTCTAGATAGTTATATTATTGTGAGATTGCTATTATGTAAGTACTACTATAGGTCGTTAAGTGTTTATGAGTTTAAAGAGGAAAATAAAAAGCAAATAAAAATTGAAGTAAATAGTATTAAAGATATATTAAATAAAGAATGCGTATATATTTAGTGTCTTCAAATTGCCTAATCGAGATAGGAAATAACAGGTGTAAGCCAACCGATGATTGTGCCTATAAATAGGCGAAAAGCATGAAATTAAGAAATGATTTCAAAAATAGCCTAACAATCTCACGTCGAGAGTGTTGTATTGATGTCAAAGGCTGATTAGGTGGGTGCAAGTTTGCCCTTGTGTAGCAGGGCTTAGCGAGGGCTATCGTTAAAAGGTTTAATGCGAAGCGGCTTCAAGCTGGGTTCTCGCGGTTTTTGAGTGCGATTTTGCTGTATGAGGGAAGATGTCGACGCTCTAGGGTTGAGTGCACAGGATGTTAACGTACTTCGCTCGCGTTGAAAGCACACTGTGCTTTCAACTTTGAGCAAGCTCAGCGAATCGAAGGCGTAAAACAAAAATAAGGATTGGAGTTATAGGTTAAAATTGTCCTAAGCCCCCTTTACGTCATATCTCTCATGCTCATTCTTGACAAACCCATACAACAACTTTAATATTTTTAATAAAAGTTTAATTTAATTAAAGTTTTGTAGGTTGAAGAAAGGGGTGATATGGATCATATTCCAAAATGGATGGCTAATCTCACAGATGAAGATATGTCGTTTATAAAGAACTTTGTATTATCGTCTGGGTCGTTAAAAGAAATGTCGCAAATGTATCAAGTCTCTTACCCAACGATGAGAATCAGGCTTAACAAGCTTATTGAAAAACTGCGCATAAGCGACAATGAACCAGAAGATCCGTTCGTTCTTTTGGTAAAGAGTCTTGCTATTGACGATAAATACGATGTTGACACAGCTCGAACACTCATAAACGAATATAGAAAAAGGAAGGATGAATCATGAGCTATGCATTATTTGGTCCGATAATTGACATTCTTATCGCACTTGCTATATGTGCTTTAGTGTTCTTTATTGCAAGAAGTCTTATTCGATATGCGCATTTTCTTAAGAAAGACGATAAGTCATCTAAGCAGTCTGCAGAAGATAAAAGAATCGCATTACAGGACTTATAAAACACAAAAATAACAAGTTATCGTGGCAGAAATTGCAAAATTAGCAAAAACTGCCACGATAGCTCCATAAATATGTCTTTATTTAAGAATGGTTCCAAAATGTAAATATTTTTAAATGTTGGTTGTTAGGAACATACAAACTACTAATAGTAAAAGTTTTTTTAAAAAGTTTTCTAAAAGCACTATCGTTAAAAATAGGTACACCTATTTGTGTAGATAAAATCTGCACGTTAGTATGTTGGTAATTTACGAAACGAGAATCACGAGGAGGTGCTTATTATGACTAATCCTTTGCGCGGTATACGAGAAGAAGATATCGTCAAGTATTTTAAAGATCACAATCTTTCAGTTGATAAGACGTATGTATTTACAATGAAATACGACCCTTGGTGGAAAGATTTAATCAAACTATTTTTGTTACCTAAATTATTCTATGTAGCGCAAGGCGTTGATGCGCGTATTGTCGCTGCCACTAATAATGAGTTTATTGTGGTTAATCCGAATGCCATTTTAGGCTCGGGTAATCTAGCTAAATTAGACGATAAGCATCTTCGTCGCATTCCGTGGAATCAACTCACTAATTTTGAAGTTATAAATAAGCCAACAACTCAAATAATTCGCTTTACTGTCAATAGTAAAACCGAAGAATGGAGTGTACCAACGGAAAGTGCTAGCGTATGGCACTTTAATGTGTACAATCTTGATAATTTGAGAAAAACAATACAATCGCACATTAAGTAAGGAGATACGGTTATGTTAAAGGTAAAAAAGATTGTAACATCACTGATTGTGACTGTTTTGTCTTTCGGATTCTTGTCAACAACAATTCCAGCTGCGGAAGCGACTGAAAATAAGTCTACAGCTATTGTACAACAGGATGTTAAGAAAATTGAACAAGAAGTTCGTTTTATTTTTGAAGAAGCTAGCAGTTATAAGAATGGCGTGGTTTCTGTTAAAGATGAGCTCCTTAAGATGAAATATGGAAAAGTAATGGCCGCATACATTGCTGAAGGTATTCGACAAGTATATACAAATGATAACCTGTTGGACGCAATCCGCGCGAATAGCCAAGATAAGGATTTTTGGTCTTGCATGGGCGGCGAACTTATAGGTTTAATTCCTGGGATGGATATTGCTCAACTGCTTTCCAGTGGTGATTTTAAAGCTTATATTGAAGGGCATGCTTGGGATAAGCTTGCTAAATTCCTTGCAAAACAAATCGCTAAATTTGGATTGAAGGTGAATGTTGCAGGTATCGTAGCATCAATCGCAATTGGCGCTGGGAAATGTCTCATTTTTGGATGAAATAGTAATAAATTGTTCACTTTTGTCATAGATTTATGATGCATGTATTGCAATTTTGTATTGCAAAATATGAAAATAATGCTTTGGCTTTATCGCACAATTACTTTGCGACAGAGCCGAAGCATTTTAATCATCATTCTAAACATCTATTGACAAGCAAATTCCAAAACAAGATATCATATATTGTATGAACACTACTTATGCAATTGTTGATAATGACACGTTTGTATTGCGATATATGCAACTTCTTTTAAAAAGTCGTTTGCCTGAAAACTTTGTTTGTGCATGGATGTGTTCTTCTGCAAAACAAGCTATTCATCGTTGCGTTACAGAAAATACTCCTGACGTACTTTTAGTAGATATGTCAATGAGAGAAATGAGTGGTGTTGATGTAATTAAAGCAATTCGCGAGCGCAATGGCAATATTGTTTTAATTGGCTTTACTTCCTACATGCTGGATGAATACGTATTGCAAGTTGCTAAGGCGGGTGGTCAAGCGTTAGTACATAAAGACAATTTAGCAGACGTAGTTGCAGCTATCCAATCGCGCGCAACAAGCTACGGTTGCCCAGAATTGCCACAATATATTGACTATTTTCACACTCCGCAAGAATCATTTAATATGATTTCTCAACTTCCGAAGACTTCAGTTTTGTCTCCTCAAGAATCGGAAATTATGCGCTTGTGTAAACAGGGGTATTCGTCAAAAGAGATTGCAGATCAGCTTAATGTGAAAGTTTCAACAGTCAACACGCATTTACGGCGTATTTATGGAAAACTTCAAGTTAAAAGTCGCATGCAGGCGCTTGCTGTGCTCGCAAAATATTCACATGACATATAACGTGTAAGAAATTAACGTGTAAAAGTAGGTAGTTATGAAATTATTAACGCGTATGATCAATTTTTTGCCGCATGATGCCTGGCAGAAAATTGGAATTGGTGTAATCATAAGTTGTACTTTGATTCTTGAGATTTGTTCCTATAATAATCTTCATTACTACTCTAATTGGCATGCAATTACAGTTGAAATAGTATGGATTGTAATCTGCTTATGCATTGCAATATGGCCACGTAAAGCATCTTTTATTGTACTTATTTGGATGCCGTTGGTAATTATTGCGCCAAATATCAACTACTCATCTATGATGCTTACCATATTGATTTGTTTGGCAATTGCTGTAATTACTCAACCTTGGTACACCGTGCTTTCTTCTTGCGGAGTATCTTCATGGTTCTTTATTATCTGCGATTTTCAAAACGCTTATGTGTTAGCGTGGTGGCTTCTTATCACTCTTATTTCTAGTGCAATCGTAAAATACTATATTTCTACTATTCACCAACAGCAGGAACAGTTATTTGCGCAGCGTTACAACGTTTTTCAAAAATATGCCACTATTGCCGCAATTCGCATGCACGATGAAGTAACTAATGAGCTTTCCAGCATTATGATGATGGCTCAACAATCTATTGAACCTCAAACAACTCATGAGCAAGAGCATGAAAATTCGCGAGAGATTCTTCAACGTGCTACTACAACTGTTCATAGAGCACGTAATATCATTTCTCTTCTTGACAATGCTACAACTGCAAGCACTGGCGATGTTATGCAATCGACTACATGTTATAAAGATTTTTGTACAGGCTTACGCGTTTTATTTGACTGTGAACAAAAGTCATTTGAAAAGCTTGGCTATATTGGTTCCATTGACTTGAGTAGTGATTTAGCTACTGAAGATTCTCAATCAATCCATTTGCCTTTTGAAGAATGTGCTCAAATTGAGTATATTTGCCGAGAACTGCTTGCGAACGTAAAAAAGCATGCTGCAAAGCCTAAAGAATACGCCATGAATGTAATGCTTAATGACCATGAATGTCATATTACGTGTATAAATAGTGCGCAACGAGGTATTCTTGCTAACTTGCAATTAGGATATGGACTGCGTTTTCATAAGATGCTTGCGGAACGCGTTGGTGGAACTTTTAAAGTTATTGAAGATGACGATTCGTGGATTATTAATGTACATGTTCCGCTTCATGCAGAGAAATAGCCATTGCGCAAGATGCTTATTGTGCTTTCTTGCGCTTCAATCGAGTATTTGGACGAACCTTTGTGCAGCAGATGCAAGTAGGTGGTTAATTTGCAATGCAGAATGCTGCTTCGTTGCTATGTTATACCAGTTATCGTGGCAGTTTTTGCTAATTTTGCAATTTTTGCCACGATAACGCGCGATTTAGTAATAATTGTGTGCACAATGGTGCTACTTTGGTATTACGTTGGGTGCTGTAGGTCTGTTATAATAAAGCAAAGCATGAATAACAAATTCATGATTTTGAGCTTAAAGGAAACGGCATGGCTTCTACAAAAACAGCTAGAACAGGCAGATTAAGTGTAAGAGTTAATCCAGAAATACGGGATAGCGCATCGCAAGTTCTTGAACATTATGGTCTTGATATGAGTTCAGCAGTCAACCTATTTTTATATCAGATTGTAAATACGCAACGTTTCCCATTTTCACTTGAAAGTTCTCCATATGAGCATGCTATTGATGAAGCTATGAAAGAAAAACCAATAGCTGCAGGTACTGTAGACGATTTTGCTGAGCTGATGCGCAATGCCTAAACCGCCATTTTATAGTCCAATCTATCTGCGAGATGTTAAGAAATATAAGCAGAAGCATTACGATATTGAGCAAGTAATCAATATTGTAAGACTTATTTGCAATAGTGCAGATTCTCGCGAACTTGCAACTTATAGAGATCATATTCTTAAAGGCTCATATAAAGGCGTGCATGAATTGCATGTGTCTGCAGATGTTCTACTGTTGTATCAAGTTAAAGAAGATTGCATTATATTCCTACGCTTAGGATCTCACGACGACTTATTCTAGCTAGCAAAATCTACCACGATAACTTGCTTAAAAATATAGTTATACAAAAGGAATCACATTTGCAAGCGTACTTGATGAAATTATAAACTTATTGAACGTTCTTAACTCTAAGCAAAATGACTAAATTTTGTATCCGTTGGCGACAAAGCGACAATTTTGGCGACATAAAAATGTCGCTTGGGGCTTAGGACAATTTTTAGACATTTTGTGCAACCATAGCACGATGTTCCATAATTGTCTTTTAATCCCCATTTTAATTCTGTGATTGTTGTAAAAATCAATATAAGTATGAATAGCTTGACGTAATTCTTCTGTACTATCCCAGTTAAGTGGATAATACATTTCTGTTTTCATTTGTCCAAAAAAGCCTTCACAGGCAGCATTATCTCCACTGTTTCCTTTTCTTAACATGGAGCGTGTAATACCAAGACCTTCTAATCTCTCAATCCACCTGCCATCTCTATAGTGACCTCCTCTATCTGTATGAATAGCTAAGCTTTTACATTCTGTAATCTTAAGGGTAGTTAAAGCCTCTTCTAACATTTCATCTACAAGACTCTGATCTGGGTGGTTTGAAAGAGCGTAAGAGACCACTTTACCATCAAAACAGTCAATCATAGGGCTTAAATAGAGTTTTGACTCTTTTACTGAAAACTCAGTAATGTCTGTAAGCCAAATCTTATTAGGTGAATCTGCATGAAAATTATTGTTAACAATGTTACTACATGCGGGAGTAATTTCTCCTATGTAACTTGAATAGCGTCTTTTACGCCTGGCATATCTAACCTCAATTAACTCTTCTTTCATGAGCCGTCTTACTACTTTTTCAGATACTTTAATACCTTTAGTTCTCAACGCTAACCATATTCTAGGAGAGTCATAAGTAAAGAAGTTTTCTTCTGCAATCTTGTGTATGCAACCTCGTATATGTGCGTATTTGTCAGGTTTTTGAAGAGCATTTTTAGCATAGTAATAACTTGAACGTTTTATCTGAAGTGTTTTAATCAGAAGCTCTAACGGTAATACTAAAAGTAGTTAGGCTTATAACACTTTTTGCGGAGTGAGGATTTCTGATATTAATACGGTTGGGATTATATTAGATTTGTTGGGATTGTATTAAATACAGTTGGGACTTTATTGGCCACGGTTGGGACTCTATTAGAGCGTGGCTAATGCTCGTTTTGTTTTCTAAAACGAGTGTTGTTTAACGAGAAGGGGGGTGAAAACATTGTTAACGCTTAAACCTCAAAGCACGTAGCTTTCAAGGCAAGTGTGGTTTTTACATGTCAAACTGTTATAAAAACGAGATTATTCCACTCTTTTTTACACTCATGATACAGGTTTTAAGAAAGAGCGGGTAAATGTTATAAGAATTTTTGGAACAATTAACAAGATTGTGGTTAATGATTAATCAATAAGACACTACTAGTAAACAGTTAAAGCCTGATTAGCTATAGGGCGATGAGATACGTCAATAGGATCCTCATGGTTTTTCATGACTCCTATGAAGTACCTCTATTCTACTATGGCTGTTTTTCAGGTATTAGAGTCGGTACTTCATAAAGTATCGGCTCTTTTTTGTATGTGTCTTCACCCTACCGCTGCAGGCGGGAAGGGTGAGCATGAGGACTCGCAAAACTAATAGCAATGATTGAGCAACGTATAAGTATACAAGTTGTGTTCGTAATGAAGATGGTAGTTATAGTGAAGAAACTATCGAGATTAAGCCGGGCGAAAATGGTGTCACTGAAGCTGATATTAAGATGCTTCACTCAATGGATGACAGTGAGGTTTACTACAACAATAAGAACCTGCGTCCTACTAGAACTGTTGAAGAAAAAGCTGAGATTGAAGCTTGGAAAGAAGAATATATCCAGCATTTTAATCTTAAGCATGGTTATGAGCCGAATAAAGATGATGTGGAGTATGCTGCTGAAGAGCATTTTCCACGTAACTATAATCTTTCACTTGACTTTGATGCACGTCGAGAGTGTCGTATTGATGTCAAAAGCTGATTAGGTGGGTGCAAGTTTGCCCTTGTGTAGCAGGGCTTAGCGAGGGCTATCGTTAAAAGGTTTAATGCGAAGCGGCTTTAAGCTGGGTTCTCGCGGTTTTTGAGTGCGATTTTGCTGTATGAGGGAAGATATCAACGCTCTAGGGTCGAGTGCAATAAGTTCAATGATTGTTGCTTGTGCACAGTGTGATATACAAATGTATCAATCACTTGGATTTTCAATTCAGATTGGGAACTTGTTTTCATTTGAACCATAAGTCACAGTCATTAGATAAAAAATAAAGGAGTAAACTATGGAGCATAATTGCGGATTTATTAACGATAAAAAAGCATTTAGGTATAGAGCAGCAGCCATCATAGTAGAAGAAGGTTGTGTGCTATTTGCAGGAAATGATGAGGACGACTATTACTACTCAGTTGGCGGAGCGGTTCACATGGGCGAGACATCAGAAGAGGCCGTGAAGAGAGAAGTATTTGAAGAGACAGGTCTTAATTACGAGGTCGATCACCTTGCTGTCGTACACGAGAACTTATTTATCGGCAGCTCCGGCTTAGATGGAGTAGACTTCCATGAGCTTACATTCTACTACTTGATGAAGTCCCTGGGCAAAAGAGATTTTACGAGCCATAGTACTACAGAGTCAGGTGCTAAAGAGACAATGCATTGGTTACCTATAGATGAGCTTGATAAGTGCAAGGCTTACCCGACATTTATGAAAGAATATCTTAAATCGGAGCATAGTGGAATAGAGCATATAATTTCAGATGAAAGATATTAATGAATCCCGCTATTATGGCAAGAGATCGTTACATAAACATTATTTCTTAGAAGATTATGACAGGAAGAATGTGTTTGATATTGAAGAATATATAAAGAGAAAAGGCAAGGTTAAGCTTAATAGAAATACGGTAATTACAAGATTGTAAGATTTACTATTATAACTATATGGTCGAGGGTATATTCGATATGGTAGAACTATATAAATTTGGAGTTGTGGAGGCGATGAAATGATTAGAAAAATAAAAAAAGAAGATGCTCAATCTATACGAGAAATATGTGATATTTCTTTAGGATATACTGTTTCTACAGAGTTAGTAGAGAATCAAATCATAAAACTATCAGCTGATAAAAAGCATCATGTGATTTATGTTTATGAGGATGAGGATTTGCATAAAGTTGTTGGATTTGTACATGCTGAAATGTATGAGAGTCTTTATTCAGAGTGTGGATTAAATATTCTAGGATTAGCTGTTTTACCAGAGTTTCAAGGAAGAGGCATTGGAAAAAAATTGATGAATCATTTAGAAATGGATTCTCGACAAAAATTACTTAAGTTTATCAGGTTAAACTCAGCAGAAGCAAGAACGGAAGCACATAAATTCTATGAAAATATAGGATATGTATGTGATAAGACGCAAAAGAGATTTATTAAAATTTTCGAATAAGTCAATCCTAGTTTGTTGAACTGAAAAATTGAATACTAAATTTGTAAGACGATAGAAAAAAGAAAAAAATCTATCGTCTTTTTCATGCCTAATTTCAATTTATATTGCGCTCAATAAATAGGGGAAACTCGTTAATTAGCGAACTAGTATTTCAAGTACTTTTCACTAATATATACACTACAAAATGCTAGTTCTAGTTTCTTAACTCTTGGATACAATGAAACTTTTCCTTCTGTACTCTGAAACTGTTTGCTTTCTGTGTTATATATCCCAGCATGCACTTGACAACAAACGTATGTTTCTGTTGCCTTATTCCGTACGTTCGTTGTTGGGGATTGGCATGAATGAGAGCAGAGCAATGAGGTGGATATCGGTCTTCGGCGCATTGTGTTGTATGGCTCGTGCACCTTGGATTTTGTACGTTCTCTGTTAGTTTTGTATAAATTCTTTTGAAACAGCTATTTTCACATAATTATGTGCGCGTGTGCTAAGAAAATGCCGTGTTACGATTCGTAACGCTTGTGTTATCGTTCGTTCCTTTTCTATTCATATGTTGCTCGTTAGCATGTAATTACGCAGTGCGATTATTAATTGCATTACGAGCAAAACAAATAATCGTTAAGAACGAAAACTTATAGCCAATGAAAGGAGTTATACGATGTTGTTGGGAGAAAAAATCAGAAATGCGCGCGTGGAAGCGGGTTTAACTCAGGAAGAACTTGCTGAAATGATTATGGTTTCGCGTGCTGCGGTAGCGAAGTGGGAAGGCGGTCGCGGTCTGCCGGATGTTGCAAATTTGAAGGTGATTGCGGATGCGCTGGGCGTTACTGTCGACTATTTGTTGGATAAAGACAATGCTATTGATTTGTCAATCATTAAGAAGCCTATTGATTTAGCGAAGTATGGTCTTAATGCAAAATTGGGTGTTCGTAAGAAAATCAAGATAAAGGAACAAATTATTCGCGATGAATATGCAGACGCTGAAATTATTATGCTCACGGTGACGAAGTTTATTCCAAATTCGTCTGAAAAGTTTATGGATAATTTTATCGGGTGTATTACTACTTTGTTCGGTGATATTCCTTTGTTTGATACGTTTGCATTCGGTAAAGCGGTAGAGAGCATTGGCAGTGAACAGTATTACTTGGTGAATAAAAAAGAAAAGCAATTTTTTGTGCTGATAACGGATGAGTATATTATTAGCAGAATGATGCGAGTAAAGTTCACTGATAAGAAGATGTGTGTTGGGGATAAGGAATTTACGCAAGTTGGTAAGTTGCGTGATAAGTAAGAACCGGGAACCGGTAGTTGGTTGGGAATTGGTCAGAAGAATGTGGTTTTCAGTTTTGATTTCCGCATTCTCCTGATTTTTATTTTCCGGCTTTTGTACATGCTTTTAGTGTTTTTACATGACAGTTGATCATAAGAAATGAAATTCGATTTTTGCACACATATAAGAATGCATATTCTTTGCATCTGGCTAGTCTACTGAAATTATTTGACCTGTGCGTCAAAAAAGTTCATTGGCACCAAGTCATGATTTTGACCATATAAAACGTTACATTGGGCTTTTAGAAAGATATGTCACATATTGTCGAATTCCCATTATTTGTTGTTGATAATATTTTCGATGTTTCCGACTGTATAAAAGATACGAACAATCGTCACGCTACATTTATCTTCATCTAAGAGGTAAAAAGCTGTGTAGCTATCTATGGGAACCCTGTGTATTTCCATAGAACACCAAGGCTCCCAGACAACAATTTAATATTGCATGGGCATGGTGTTAGTAGAATGGATATCATGCCTGAAATCAGGCTATAAAGTCAATTTTAAACCTTTAACGATAGCTTTTTTAATAACCGTTAGCATAATAATGATTGTTATTAGGAATAGTTATTCCAGTAGTGCGTCAATATTTCGTTTTGAGTATAGAAGTCTTCGCACTTCCATAGTGTCGTCGATGACAACGTAAAAAATAGAAAAGTTGCGTACATTAATCCTGTAGTAAGGGTGTTCTCGTGTTGATTAATCCCTTCTCCTTACACTATCAAAGACGTCGTCTTTAGAAAGACGCGTAGAAGTATTTGCGGCAAAAGTATCTGCTTCGTCGAGTTTTCTTTCGATGTCGTCAGTGAGAGCAGAGTATTGTTTGATGCTCATGAGAACCATAGTTCCATAACCGTTTTTTGTAAGGAATACTGGTGTATTTGAATTTATAACTGTTTCTTCTACTTCTGGGAATTTATTTCTTAAATCGGAAACTGGGCGAATATTGATCATAGTATCAACCTCCTTTTATCAAAAAAGTATCATAATATTATCAAGATTACAATAGTTAGCGCGCTATCGAACTTTTATTCCGACGTTTGGCGAGATATTATTCCAATGTTTGGCGGCATCAGTGAAGATGATTGGAAAGCGCGGTGTGAAAATGAGAGAAAACGAATTGGCGGTCGGTTGCGCTCATTTGTCGGCAGAAATTGCGCTTTTAACGGCAATTGCCAACTGCACTTGCTACTACGCAACTGCTGTTTCAGATATAATTTTACCATGATCATGATGAATTCTAGTTTGAAATGGAGATGTTTTTATGATTTTAGCAGATAAAATATTGGAACTGCGTAAACAAAACGGTTGGTCGCAGGAAGAATTGGCGGACAAATTGGGCGTCAGTCGCCAAGCTGTTTCCAAATGGGAAGGCGCACAAAGTATCCCGGATATGGAACGGATAATTGCATTGAGCCGTTTGTTTGGTGTTAGTACAGATCTTCTTGTAAAAGATGAAATTGATGTTATGGGGAAGAACGTCAATGAAGATGGAAATGCCTGGCAGGAAGAAGCTGGCGTTCGCATGCGGGTAATTGAGCTGGAAGAAGCCTCCGCTTATATTGCTCACAGAATATCATTTGCCGCCTATGTTGCTCTAGGTGTTCTTCTTTGTATTCTGGCGGCAATCCCGTTGGTCGGCAGTGATCTTTTGCTTTCTCACACAGTAAATGCGCAAGTCGGTAAAACTATGGGCTTAGCATTTAGTGTTGCGATTATTACCGTTGCTGTAGCTATTTTTATTATTCAGAGTTTCCACGGAAAGCGTTATCAATATTTGGAAAAAGAGGACTTTGAAACGGCTTACGGCGTTGACAGTGTGCTCAAAGAACGCTTGGAACGATTCATGCCGTCGTATGTGCTGCGGACGGTCAGCGGTGTCGTTTTATGTATGGTTGCTTTTATTTTTCTTATAATTTCGGATATAGCGCCGAAATTTTATCAACTTTCATCCGGCTTTTTTGTAGTTGTCGCTATTGCTCTGGTGGCAGCAGCTGTTTATTTATTCGTACAGGCGAATATTGTCCGCTCGTCCTATTGCCGTTTGCTGCAGCCGAAGAAAAAGATTGTCTATCCTGCAAAGATTAGGTTATTCCTCCAAGCTTACTGGCTTATAATTGTCTGCATTTATTTAGCCTACAGTTTCATTACGTCCGATTGGGGAAAAAGTTGGATTGTTTGGCCGTTGGCCGCATTGACTTACGGAGTAATAGAAGTAGTGCTCAAAGCGTGGATGCTCGGAAAGAAATAAATGATTTGCTTCGTTTATAATAGAAACAAATGTAAGAAACGATAAATTATCGACTATAATCGAAAGCTATAATCGAAAGCGCAAGCGTGATATTTCATTGTTTTCCGACGATTGGCGAACTTTCATTCCGATGATTGGCGGGTTTTCGTTCAGACGATTGGCTTTGTTTAGAAATGTGGTTGTAAAGACTAAATGTTAAAAGGTTTAGCATGCGGTGGATTTAAGCTCACTTCTCGAGATTCTAGATGCAATTTTGCTATTTTATCAGTTATAACTTATAAATTATCGATTTTGGCATTAAATTTCACTTATAGTTTATAAGTGCGGTGAAAATTCCTGGTTCTGGTTCTACTTTTGGCTCTGACATTTGTTCGGATCATGCATTTTTCTAGTAAAAGCTGTGATTTATGGAAAAGAAAAATTTTATGGATGCGAAAACCCTATACTAATTGGAAAAATAAAAAATTTTTCTTTAATAAAGCTTGTATGAGTGATTTTTTTTAATAGTAATACTATTAAAGCTAAACAGACTATTATGGATTCTAATTTTAATAGAATTACATATTGGGAATAAGGAGAGCTTATGAGACTAATTAGACCAGATAGTAAATATATCCAAAGTTATATAGAAGCAAATGAAGAAGATGAAATTTTTAGGCCGAATGCTGAAAGACGTTTTAGAAATTATGAGACAATTGTAGAGAGTTCTTATAACTATGAACATGGTATAAATTTGCCTGAAAATTATGTTAGAGCCACTACATTTTGGCTGATAGATAATGAAAAATTTATTGGTGAAATCAATATTAGGCATGAATTAAATTCTTTTTTAATTAACTATGGTGGTCACATAGGGTACGAAGTTAGGCAATCTGAATGTATGAAGGGCTATGGAACAAAAATGCTTTCTATGGCACTTACATATTGTAAAGAGACTTTGAATCTACATAAAGTTTTAATTACGTGTGATGATGACAATATCGGCTCAATAAAAGTTATAGAAAATAATGGTGGAATTTTAGAAAACAAAGTGAAAAATAGCCTATCAAGGGGAAATGTTACAACAAGAAGGTATTGGATTAATATATAGAGGAAAGATGATGAGTGAGACGAATGTAAGGCCAGTGCTTTTCAAGCATGCTTTTTGGGATAATGTGATTATAGAAACTGTTGCTGGCATTTGCACTCTTATTATTTCGCTTCTTGTACAGCAGTTCGTAGGGCACCACGTACTAGGTTGGGAAACTGTGGTCATACTCGCGCTGAGTGTTGTGGTGTTTTCGCTGCTAAGTGCAGCGTATCTGCAGTGGTATAGGCATCGTAGACCGGATGACGGGTATTTGCTTATTGGAATCATCGATTTTGTGCTCAGGCTTCTGGTGACTTCTGGTATTGCTTTATTGCTTGTTTCCAATATCACGTTGCTAAGCATTATTATTGGCGCAGCGATTACTAGTGTGTTGCTGTTTGTTTTTGAAAAGTCTTGGCAGCCAGGTATGACGGATGCGCAATTACAGGAAGCTTCAAAGAAATCGGTTGAGCTTGGCGTTCAAATGCTTGAAGAAGAGCGCGTAAAGCGCGCCGAGGTGAGAAACATGATTGCATTACAGCATGCGAGCGCAGGTAAAACAGGCACTTCTAGAGGTGTGTCTCTAACATTTTCCTCGTTAATCGTTGCGAATATGCTGATGGAAGCAGTATGCGATGTTGTCACATTTTTGCTTGCATTGATGCTGCAATTGTGGATGCTTGGTACTATTGGTGGCTGGCGCACGCTGCTTGTCATGTTCTTGGGCAATATGCTATTTTCTTGCGTGGCGGCTGCGGTTATGGTTCTGATGGGTGCATTGAAGGCTGATCAACAGAAATGCCCAACAAAAAGTTGGTCTTTTTTGACTATTTCTGTATTGCTTAGACTGCTTATCTTCGGTGTTCTCGCTTGGCTTCTTACACCGAGTTTGGCATGGGTGAGCGTAGTTGTTGGTATTGTGCTTACCGATATTATTTTCGTTATCAAGCAGCACCCATGGAGAAGAACCGCAGTAGCTGCGTAAGATTCTGTAAGACTGTTTTCTTCTTCTTTGAGCAAAAGGCTCTACGTACGTAGAGACTATAGTATTGATGTCAAGGTCTGATTATGTGGGTGCATTTTAGGCTTTGTGCTTTTGATTTCTTCTTCGTAAAAACTCTTTAACAATGATTGGAATTATAGTTGGAATACATTCAGTGGTTAAGAAATACGTAATGTATAAGTAAATCCAGCTACTACCCAATTGTTGAGGAGACTCTTGTAATATCAATAAATCAATGGCTGGTGCGATAAGCGCTATGGCAATGGTTTTACAAACTCCTAAGTTTTCGAGTGTTTTTTGATTGACAACGATTGAGTAAAGGACAAGCGTTGTTAAACCAAATACGTGAGCTATACCGATAAATAAAACAGGTGAGTCATAAACAATTTCTGGATTAAACAATCTAAGTGAGTTAAGGATTAGTCCTAAAAGAGGCAATAATAATGAAAAAAGGAATAATCGTATAGCTTGATACATAGATTTCTTCATTACAACCTCCTTAAATTTATATAGCCAAGCAGATGACTACTGTCGTAGACGGACTATTTTCACTCATTTTACGTTAATTTATCTTACTTTGAAAGTTGTGATAATCATATCCGATTAAAATCTGGCGGTCATTGGCAGACGGGGTTTAAGGAGCTTGTGTAAATACTGTATCGTTTTCACGAAGGCAGCGTAGGCGTGATAAGCGAGATTTTGTTTGCTTTTATGAACATGACATAAAGTTCAGAGAAATTTTGACGATTTGATGTGTTATAAGTATTGGTTCGTATAGAAGTAGCGTCTTTAATATATTTAATATTGCGTATCGAATATGCTTGCTTATATGGACGAGAAAACGTTGTGTTGATGAGAGTAGAAAAGAAGTTCAAATACTCGCGATTATTTACGCTAGAAGAGAACAGGCTAAGCGACTGGAATAATTAGAACAATTGTAAATCGTAAGCGCAATATAGGAACAGAATATATGAACAGAATATAGGGATAGAAAAATGTCAGATTCGTCGACGAAAGAGAAAGAAAAACAGGAACATACTCCCACAGATGAGAAAAATCCTCTATATTGTGAATCACATGAGCAAATATGTGAGAACCTTAACAGTGCAAATAAGGAATTGCCAAAGTATAAGGTTTTGCGGCTGAGTGCGGAAATCTTTTCCATCTTAATTATTGTTGGAACTGTTTTTATGGCATCCAATAAGCTACAGCTTTTTGGATGGATCACCTATTGTTTTGCAATTCTGCTTCTTGTTGTAGTTTCTCTTATTTGGGTTATTGGTGTTATTTGGCAGCGCAATATACATAGTCGTTTTCGGAGTGCGAATGTAGAGCGTAACAAATCTTTTCTTAGCTATGGTAAGCAACAGTGGAAGGGTAGAATCTCGCTGGTTCTTTATTGCTTTTTTGTGTTAAGTGGTATTCTAACTGCATTCTTTGGAATAACTGCGGTACGTCTTCCAAATCAGTGGCTTTTGCAGACTTGGGCGTATGTTATATGCGCGGCAATGCCAGTTGTTTGGATGATTACGATTGCTCTTGTATGTGTCTTCTATAATCTCTATCTTATTTCGCGTGTACGGAAGATAGGTATAAGAATTGTACTTCGTTGTCTACATGTTCTGCTTTGTGTGCTGATTATCTTAGGTCTTGGATTTTTTGACGTTTTGTTTATTGTTGGCAGATATTCTGTGAAACAAAATGATAATGGTACATACACAGAGCACGTGGACGATATGTATGCTCCTTTTGAGTATTATCTTTATAAGTCTGAAGGCCCATTTTTCCTTAAGTATCTTCGACCAATGAAAGATTCAACTGATACTGATCCAAAAATAAGTGAATCTGAGTGGTATAGCAGAATTGATCGTAATAACAGGAAAGATACAAGATTAAAAGATACAAGATTAAAGGTTGAAGAGCCAGATAAAAATTACGATTTGCATGATTCCGCTGAGCATGATTTAGAATCAAAGAAGGAAAGAAATGCAGCGCTTAAGATATTTGATAAGTATTTTGCGGCGAAAGGCTTTGCGTTCAAGGAGAACTATACCGCCAAGGGAGATATGTACTTTGTTCTGAGTGAAAGCCGTTCGGACATTACTTATCTGCAGTATAACAGGGACTCTCAGGATGGAAAATGTGGTCTTTATATTCTGTTTAAGGCTTCAAAATCTTCAAATGGAAGCTGGTCGCCGAGTGATGCTCATATGCAGAGCACCTACACGTATGAATATAGCACTGGAGTAATTGCAAAGAGCAGTAGGGCATATTGGTAGTAGGGTTGATTGGTTATATGTAGGAATATAAGACTATCGGAAGATTGCCAGATAGTAGCATCCATAGTTGTGTACTCTAGTTGCTTATATTTTGGGGAACAAAACGGTGTAAAAATTGTAAAAAAGTTCCCTACATTATTGATTATTGGGGAACAAAACGGTATTTTATTTAAGTAAATGTTCCCCAATTTATGTGAAAAAGGAGTGTGAAGATGGCTGCAAAATATGATGATGTGCAAGAATTGCTTAGAAAAAAGGCTGATATTAATGCTCGCTTGAGTTTGCTTGCGTATGATGGTACTCCTGAAATCAAAAATCGTGGAGATGGTAAATATTTATACACCAGAAAGCGTGTTTCGGGAAAGTTGACGTCCACGTATGTTGGTGTGTATTCGGACGATTTGTATAATCTTCTTCTTCGCAATGCAAGTGAATCTAGGCAATTGCGTAAGGAACTTCGCGCTGTAGTAAGGCAGCTTGCGAATGCCGGATATTCTAATAGTGAGTTATCTGCTGATTTGGTGAACAATATTGCTTTTGCAAGGGCTAACTTAAAGGCGAATATTTACGATCAGGCGGTTTTGGAAGGTGTTGCTACCACTTTTCCTCAAACTGAAGAGATTATAGATAACGGGAAAGTGTTTGGTGTTTCTGCGAGTGACGTTCAAAAAATCTTGAATTTGAAGCATGCTTGGGAGTTTATTTTAGACGAGGATGTTGTATTAAGCAGGTCTGATTATTACATGCTCAGTCATATAGCGAAGCTTGTTAATGAGGGTTTTTTCTTAGACGGCGGTCGTATTAGGGGTGTTCCTGTTGCGATTGGTGGATCTACTTATATTCCGCCTATTCCTAATGAAATAGATGTTAAAGAAAAAATAAGGAATATTGTTGAAAGTGAGGAAGATAGTGAGAATGTTGAAGGTAGAGTTGGAAGGAAAGAGCCTATTGATATTGCGATTGAATTATGCGTTTATTGTATGAAGTCGCAGATATTTTTAGATGGGAATAAGAGGGCTTCTGTGATTTTTGCGAATCATTATTTGATTTCTCACGGTAGGGGCTTGTTGGTTATTCCAGAAAATAAGGTTCCTGAGTTTAAGAAGTTGCTTGTTGAGTATTATGAGGGTGAAGATTTGCAGGTGATTGCTTCGTTTATGAGGGAATGTTGTTGGAGGCATTAAACCGCGTGATTATGTTGGTTCTTCTGTTTCTTCGAATCTTGCTGTTTATGAAAATTATAGTTTGCTAGTAAATGAAGAAATTAGTGTCGATAGTCTAGACAAATTAATAAAAAAAAATAGGATATTTATTAAGATTATTACAGTAATCAGAGCGAATGGTAGATCTTGTTTACTTAATAGTCTGTTTTATGATCATTTGATACAGAGTGGTGTTAACGAAAAGGAGGCTAGTAGTGTTATGAGAAGTAAAACTATTTTTTGTAAAACCATTTTTCAAAGTTGTCTTGTTATGCTTTTGCTGCTAGGTTCTCTCTTTTCTCTTGCTGGATGTTCCGACGATGATGAGAAGGCGGCGCTTGCGTCGTATCATTGGGAAACAGTAGCGGTGTCTCGGGAAGAGTTTCGTATACCAGATAACTATATGAATAAGGATGAGTTGTATCTCTTTGTGTCACGAGATATTCTGGATTCTCATTATGATTTGTCTAAAGTTACTCTTGGAGATAAGCCAATCAAATTAGTTGACTCACAGTTTAATTTGCCTAGTTCAGGACTTAAAGCTTTATTTTTAGTTGGGAAATTTGATTTAAAAGACAAGCCAGGCTCTTGTAAGTCAAGCTCTTGTGTTCTTAAAATACCAGGGATTAATAAAACAGGTAATGTTGCTATAGGTTATAAGAAGAAATAGTAATATTTTGCAAATGTTAAACAAATGTTTTGTGATTGCTTATATTTGAGTTTTTTGCGGAATGCTCATATAATTTTCCACGTAAAGCACATTTAAGTTTATGAGGTGTTGCGCTATGACTGCCCAAATGATAGCTAGTCTTAAGAACGGTTTGAAAGGCATATAAAAGCACATAAAACAGCTTAAGATACATATTCTTTAGCAGTATTAAACACGCATTGCACATGATGTTTTGTCATTATGTTTGCACATGCGCGCTGGTTTTTCTGTGGTTTTTGCACGTTTTTTGCATGTTTTTGCGTGTTCTTATCGTTCTTGTAAGCAAGCGTTATCTTTTCTTATCTGACTAACTGATTTTCATTGTTGAAATTTATTCAATAACAGTAAGAATTAAGGT
Organism: Gardnerella sp. DNF01151; assembly: GCF_049244235.1. Classification (NCBI taxonomy): domain Bacteria; kingdom Bacillati; phylum Actinomycetota; class Actinomycetes; order Bifidobacteriales; family Bifidobacteriaceae; genus Gardnerella; species Gardnerella sp. DNF01151. Next base: position 628,836 of record NZ_CP058389.1, read on the forward strand.
TTAATAAAAGTAAGAATTAAGCTTTAATAACACGTAAGAACGAAGCAATAATAATGAATAATAATATAGAAGACGCGACTAATAGTCGCGATAACAATAATAAGCAGTCAACTAGCAACTTAATATTGTGTATTGATAATGTAACAAGATCTTATTCTCGTGGATTCGGTCGTAAGAAAACAACTCGCCAAGTTTTACATAACGTATCTTTTGATATTCATTCTGGTGAAATATTTTGCTTGCTTGGTCCGAATGGTGCAGGTAAAACAACTACTGTAAAAATTGTTGGCACGTTGTTAGCTCCTGATAGTGGTAGTGTTCGTATTGCCGATATTGATGCTGTGAGTAATCCTCGAGAAGCACGTAAGCACGTGTCGTTACTTCTTGGAGGTGAGCGAGGATTTTATCAAAAGTTAAGTGCATTAGATAATCTTCGTTATTTTGCGGATCTTTCTGCTGTTCCATATAGGGAGCAAGGAAAGCGTATTCACGATGCTCTTGAGCAAGTTGATTTACTTGATAAAGCTCATGATGCTGTTCAAACTTTTTCAAGGGGAATGTGGCAGCGATTGCATATTGCTCGATCGCTGGTTGCTAGAACGGATCTTATGCTTTTAGATGAGCCTACCACTGGTTTGGATCCTGAAAATGCTAGGAAAGTACGTGAAATTATTCATGCTTTACGAGATCAAGGAATAGCGATTTTGCTAACTACGCATGAGATGAGTGAGGCTGAAAAATTAGCTGATACTGTTGCTGTAATAAATCACGGTAATATTATCGCTCAGGGAAGCGTGCAGCAGTTGGCTTCTTTGCAGCATATTGATCATGTAACAATGTACGCGTATGAAGGTGAATCATCGGTTGTGGATTCTAGTGTTAAGGAAGAATTGCAAAAACTTGATGGAGTGTTGTGGTGTGATGTTTTTGAATCGCATGGAGTGTTAAATATTACTATCGCGTGGAGCAAAACATTATCTCAAGAACGAAATATTAAAATTCCTGTTGATGGGATTACACGTTTAGGTGATCGCGCTGCAAGTTTGGAAGAAACGTATCTTGCTATTGTGCAAAATGATAATATTTCTGCATCAAATACTTCTACTTCTGCTGCTACGCCGTCTTCTTCGTCTTCTTCACTTTCATTAAGTAAGTAGGAGGCTTAATATGAATACTTCTACTCATTCATACGCTTCTGTGATTCGTGGCATGTGGTTTCAGCTTAAAAGCTTAGTGAAAACAACGTTTTTCTTGCAAAATGCGATACTTGCTCCAGTATGTTTTGCGTTGATGAAAATTGTTGCCTACTATGGTTTTTCTCATAATTGTGCTAATTGTCTTAATAATATTTGGGTTGATTCTTCTATAGCTGGATTATGGTCTGCTACAACTACTGCTGTTGGAATTATTGGATACCAGCGTTATTTAGGAACATTACAATATTTAACTTTAAGTGTTATCTCACCTTCTGCAGTGTTTCTTCCTATTGTAGGATCCGCAGCTTTACTTGGGTGCATTGGTATGCCGCTTGCGATTATTACAGTGGCTGTTTTCTGCCATGGGTTCTTTATGATAACATTCACGCAGCTAGTTGGATACTTACTTTCTATGCTTGCTTGCGTAGCTTCTGCTGCATTATTATCTGGAATTTTTGTATTATGCCGTAAAGCTACAGTTTATGAAGGTTTGATTTTAATTCCTGTATGGATGCTTTGCGGAATAGTAATCCCTGTAGAATCAATGTCATTGCCAGTTCGCGTTATGGCGTTTATTCATCCGCTTACGTCTGCAGTGTGGGTGGCTCATGCGCAATCGTTTAATGCTACTACTGTGTTAGCGATTGTGTTATGTGTTGTATTATCTAGCGTTTTGCTTGTTATTGCAGGTTTTATGTTACGTCATGCTATTCGACTTGCAACGCTTAATGGAAGTTTGAACATAATATGATACGAAATAATAATCAGGTTGAAACTATGCGAAATAAAATTATTCAAAATAGTAAGTGCGCTAGATTGCATCAATATAATCAATATTCACAGTATGGTCACGTGAGCGTGTTATCTAGTATACGAACTGGTGCAAGAGTGAGTATACAGAGTATACCTAGCTTAAATAGTTGGAATACTGCTGTTATTCGTATGATTATTGAGCCTCTTTTATCCACGTTCTTATACGTTTTTCTAGCTGGAGCTGTAAGCGGAGGATTCAATGGAGCAGCTAGTGTAGCGACTAGCGCTGGTTTTAATCATAGTTTGATTGCTTCAACTCTTGCTGCTGTGATGGGTGCGTGTTCTATTTCCACAAGTATGACTGTGTCAGAAGCACTAGCATGGGATCGTTTTGAAGGCACAACACCATTCGTGCTTACAAGCGCGAAAGTTGCATTACCATTATGGTTCGGTCGTATTATTGCGCTCGTGACTATTTCTTTAGTGAGTGATGCTGTGACTTTGTTCATAACAATGCTTGTAGTAAGCCCAAGTGCTTTCTTTGTGATTAATATGAGTGCGTTGATGCTGTTGTTCCTTATTGTTCCTGTTGCTTCTACGGGATTTGGTATCGCTATAGCTGCTATAAGCATGATGATGAATGATGTTTATACTATTTCTAACGCGCTTAGTGCAATACTTCCTATTGTTTGTGGTGTGATTGCTCCAATTAGCGTATTTCCTAAGATGATGCAATACGTGTTATATGTGATTCCAGTAACTCATGTTACTCAAGCATCTCGTAGTATAGTTGATGGTTCTGTAAATGTTGGCGTATCGCTACTTGTGATTCTTATTGTTGGTGCGTTGTGGGCAATTGTTGGTGTGATCATATGGAATGTTGGTGTGGTGATTCAACGACGTAAAGGTACTTTAACAACTATAGGGTTTTAAGTAATAAATATGTGAATTTAGTTAATTAAATAAGGATTTTATTAGCGGGTATAGGGGTGGGTAATACTAAAAGCATATTGATTATTGAGTAAGGTTGTTTAGCTATCTTAAACTTTTTAACGATAGCTTTTCCTATCGTTAAAAAGTGCACCAACTATCCATAGTGTGCACTCAAAAAAAGTGTAGCCGTATAGTAGTTCTTTCAATCCATCGTGTTTTCTTTGCGCCGGTTTTACCATTCTTAACCATCTTGTTGCTACATACACTACCAATGGGATTATTGCAAGAGTTCATCATTTAATTACAACAGTAGATTAGGTTAGTTTCATTAGAGTATTCTAATTGTAGTCTATTTGCATAATTTAGTATTTTTTTGGGGGGGGGATAACCCTATTTCTAGTTGTTACAAGTAAAACTTATAACACCTTATACATTTTATATGTTATCAAAAATAACAACAACAATTGTATGGCAAAAAATCATGTAATAAGATGAGTACTAAACCTAATGATAGGTCTTTTATATATTGTAATTACAAAGGAGAATTTCTATGAAATGTCATATTTTTAAGTCTATTGCTGTAGTTGTTGCAGCATTATCAACCTGTATTTCTCTGGTATCAACTGCTCAAGCTAGTGAGATAGTGGATAACGGACCAAGTGTTGTAGAAAGCAATGTCAGTGATGCGAATATAGATAATTATGCTAAGCGTCTTGAAATTATTTTTTCAAGGTATCTCAAGTTTAATGAAATTAATAAAAAATGGACTATAACACAAGCAGGGGAGTTTTCTCATGTTCCTAAAGAAGTGCTTGAGAATTTAATTCATAAGCTCAATGCAAATGCATCTGTTGGTGAGATTTCGTCTAATGATAATCATGCAGTGCGTTCGAAGGATTATGCTAAATGTATAATTAATGCTACTGGGCTAGGCAGCCTTGCTGGAGTATTTACTGGTGCTTTCACAAAGTTACTTGAAAAGCAGCTTTGGAAGCAAGCTGCTATGTATATTTTAAAGGTAGCTGGTTCAGCCGCATTTAGAGGTGGAGCTGTGGGCCTAGCTGCAAGTTTAGCAGCTTCTGCTATTTGGTGTGCGACTCCGTGGAGTGAGTGAGGAGGATATTCTCATGTACAAGGTTCTTATGTTCGTGCTGAAGTTGGTTATGTTTACAGCTGTGAATTTTATGTTCCTTTACTTGTCGATGGTGGTATTCGGCCATGATTTTGGTGCGATGTTCAAAACGTATGGGAATGCGCTCGGTCCGCTTATGTTTGTGCTTGCTTTGATGACAACGATGTCGTTGCCTAATGAAGGAACTATTTTTGAGGGTAAGCGGCAAAAAGTGTGCTAAAAAACCGAGTTTTCGTTGAAATATCAATGAAAACTTGCTGTAGTTAAGCTAAAAAAGCTTAACATTTAGTATTACTTGACATTGAAAACAAAAGGGGCTTAGGACAATTTTTAGACATTTTGTGCAACCATAGCATGATGTTCCATAATTGTCTTTTAAGCCCCATTTTAATTCTGTGGTTGTTGTAAGAATCAATATAAGTATGAATAGCTTGACGTAATTTTTCTGTACTATCCCAGTTATGTTGCAAGAAGGTTTTCTCTTGCCAGAAGAAGACTATCTCCTTGATATTAAAAACCATAAATAGATTCAAAAATGCATGTTTAGACCATTTGAGCCAGTCTGTTTCATTATAACTATTCTCTTTAACTACTCTAATCTTGCGCTCTAAAAGTCCAATACGTTGCTTAAAAGGAGAGCTGCCTTCGTACATAACGTCTTTATTTTACACAAATTGCTCTTAAAAGAGAATCTTTCGTTTTTTGTAAAAGATGAAACAGAAAGCGAGGTGATGGAAATGCAAAAGAATGTTAAGCAGACCTTGAAGCTTGTAGTTTCCAAGGCTAGCAGGTGATGCGCTTTTACAAAAAACCATCACGACAGATTTCATTAACCTTGCTTAAAGCTAAAAAAGACTACACGAAAATAGCTGATGAGATTGATGAACTGAAAGTTAAGAAACAGCAGCTTCTTATAGAAAAAGCAGGTCAAGAAGATGCTAAAAGACGGATCAGAGAAATGGAAGATTTTCTGAAAAGTGAACGTCACGATATTAGTGAGTATGATGAGAAGCTGGTAAGAAAGTACATCAAGAAAATAAAAGTTTACGAGGATAGGTTCAGCGTAACTTTTAAATCAGAGATTAGTGTGAATATTGAAAGTGTGTAACTTCTTAGAGCTCATTTTTAGCTATTTCTTATGTGCTCTAAATGAGTGATATCAGTCACTTATGATGTTCGGGAATATGGTATGAAATATTGTGGTTTCTACAATAATGTTTATTAAATATCGTATTATGCTTCTGCGTTCGGAAAGAATAGAATACAATTTTCGAGAGTAATGCTCATCTTTGAATCTGTGTATTCAATTTCGTAATTTCTGCAACAAATATGCCTGTTCTTGAATAGCTAAGATTGGAGTAGAAATCATGAAATTTGGTTTTATGTAAGCAAGGTCTATGAATATCGTTAAATGCTGATAATCATAAGCCTTGCTTGTTTTATGAGTGATGGAACATCTAATACCGCTATATTCAATTAAGCAGTAGGTTCGTTTTTAATATTCGCTAATTTTACCACTCAAAGATGTGGTTAATTCCATCATCTTTCGCGCGTAAGTATTTCCATCGATTTCTTCATTGTCATATTGACGCATTAACTCATCAATCTGTTTTTTAGTTCTTCCCTGGTCATATTTTTCCCTTAATTAATTTTGTTGATTTGCATAAAGAGCCTCTCAAATACAGAATCTCTTTATTTGGATTTTTTCTTTATATGTTCAAAATAATCATCATCATTTTTGGGTATGTTGTCATTTTCATATTCGCCAAGGTATGTGAAATCATGATATTTTACGCCATCATATTCGTATCCGGTATAAGGATATCCTCTTTGTGTTGTTCCCTGATATGGCTTGAATTCTGCTTCGGCTTCTTCCTTGGTGTAATAATCAGCGTCAAACCATACGCCATCTTGTTCTTTGTCCCAGCCAATTTTTGTGGCTTTAAACACATATTTCATTTTCATTCCTCCGTGATAAAAACTTATAGTGAATACGAATATAATCATTTCAGTCGTATCAGAGAATTGCTATTTTAGAATCTATGAATTTTCTTCTGTTGCGTCTTTGATAACGGTCTCTTGTGGATGGGAGTCATTGTATTCATTGATTCCTTGGATTATTTCCTGCTTAGCAGCTTCTAATTCGGCAGGTGAGTCTGATTTTTCTTTGAAATACTGAATTAGTTTCATGATGCAGGCACTGCCAATAGCACCAATTGCTAGTGCTCCGCCAATATAAGGAAGCATTTTCTTATGCCCCTCATCTTTTCCGAGGTTAAAAGTCTTATCTACGAATTTTTCAGGTCCGCCTGCATTTTTGGCTTCCTTTGAAAACTCTGCATAATTCCAAGTCATAATTTACCCTACCTAATTCTGCATCTTTCTACGCGAGAGTAGTAACAATGGTTGTTTCTATCTTCACAAATAAGATAATGAACATTAAGTTCGAATACAATATAAAGTCTAACATTAAACATCTTTTGTTCGGAACTGCGTCTTGAGCTTAATCTGATTTTTATAAATTTATGCTTATTTTCTTAGAGTCGATTTCAATATACATCCTGTTTATTATGGACTGTTTCGTGATGCCTAAAAATCAAGTTATCAAGCTAATCTTAAACTTTTTAACGATAGCCCTCCCTGTCGTTAAAAAGTGCACCCACTATTCATAGTGTGCACTCAAAAAAGTGTAGATATACTAGGAGTTCTCTCAATCCATACAGAATCAGTAGCGCTTCTTTGCAAATCTCACTGAATCGCAATAGCGTTTTGATGATTTCTACTGTGCCTGCAGCCTGTTGTAGCGTTTTCGTTCTGACATTTGTTTGTGTTCATAAAGGTGAGTGTAAGACTAAATAATCTTGTTAGAAAGAAAAATTTGTTTTAGTTTGCAATATTTAATAAAATACTCTCGTTGGTGTAGCATACGCAAATAACAGTATCCGACGCGCCTCTTAACAATGCGGATCAAGTCGGGTCTTTTGATTTTTGGTCTATAACCCGATATTTAACAAGGGAGTTGTTCAAGTGGCGAATAGTAGGAAGTTTGTAGCAAAAACGAAAGATGTTAGCTTAACGGTTAGAAGGGCTGATTCTTTTAATATTAGTTATGTTAATTGTGAAAAAGATATATTTCATATTGAAAAAAATCAAGACGGTATAAAACTCGTTCAAACAGAAAAAGTATCGGCTTTTTACTGGCTGCATTGGCTTGCTAAAGGCAGCCCTGAGGTAATTGTTTCGTTACCAGAGAGTGTTGATTTTTGTGAGATTAAAGCTGAGTCTAATCAAGTATTAGTAACGGATATTAAAGCTGACAAGATTTATGCGGAAGTTCATAACGGCAGGGTGGAAGCAAGGAATGTTCAGGCGAATGATGTTTTTCTAAAGTGTCTTAATGGTTCTGCTGTGGCGAATAATGTTAAGGTTGTTGCTTCTTGCATGGTGGATACGTTAAATGGTACGAGTGTTTTAGAAGGAGAAATACCTAAGGATGTATGTCTTGAAGTAGTTTGTGAGAATGGTATTAGCGAGGTTTCTGATAAGAATAAGGTCAATCTTAGTTGTAATAATTTTGGGCGCAAAACAGATGGATGTGCTCACTATGCTGTGCATTGCTTGAATGGGAAAGCTGTAGTGAAGTAATACTGTTGCGGTGTTTTATGTCTGTCACTGTGACTAGTCGCACGAAATATAGTTTGGCATATTCTAAAAATGCTTAGGAATGTTGGAGTATTAGGCTTGGTGGTTTTTTAATCCAAGTGTAAAGGTCATTTTCATTTGCTTCGCCTGATGCAACTTTGAGAATAATATCAATCAGTTCTTCATTTGGCAAGTTCCTCATAGACTTTTTTGTTCTTTTTAATGAACATGTTGGATAAAGCCATAACTTCATTATCTGTTGGAACAGTAACTTTTTCAGTTTTGGCTTTTGGGAATTCTAAAATTACGTAGCGAGGAGCGTTGTTTTTCAAAATAACAGCTGATCCGTATGTGTCAACAAGTCGCGCAACTTTAGAAAAGTTTTGATTTGCTTCGGAAATAGAAACAAGTGTGTCTGTATTTACATTCATATCAAGAACCTCCATTTTTAGGAGGATTATAGCATATATTTTAGGATAAATAAATCCTAAGTATTTTGAGAGTTATTTTATAAATGGCATTAGCCTATATGTGATTTAGTTGCTTATATTTTGGGGAACAAATCGGTGTAAAAATTGTAAAAAAGTTCCCTACATTATTTGATTATTGGGGAATAACCCTATTTTTCTAATAAAAGCTGTGATTTATGGAAAAGAAAAATTTTATGGATGCGAAAAGCCTATATTAATTGGAAAAATAAAAAATTTTCCTTTAATAAAGCTTGCGTGTGTAATTTTTTAATATTAATGCTATGAAAACTAAACAGACTATTATGGATTCTAATTTTAATAGAATTGTATTTTTATTAGAATTGCATATTAAGGATATTGCATATTAAGAATAAGGAGAACTTATGAAATTAATTAGACCAGATAGTAAATATATCCAAAGTTATATAGAGGCAAATGAAGAAGATGAAATTTTTAGGCCGCATGCAGAAAGACGTTTTATACACCCTGAGACAATTATAGAGAGTTCTTATAACTATGAACATGGTATAAATTTGCCTGAAAATTATGTTAGAGCTACTACATTTTGGTTGATAGATAATGAAAAATTTATTGGCGAAATTAATATCAGGCATGAATTAAATTCTTTTTTAATTAACTATGGTGGTCACATAGGATACGAAATTAGACAATCTGAATGTATGAAGGGCTATGGAACAAAAATGCTTTCTATGGCACTTACATATTGTAAAGAGACTTTGAATCTACATAAGGTTTTGATTACGTGTGATGATGACAATATTGGGTCGATAAAAGTTATAGAAAATAATGGTGGAATTTTGGAAAATAAAGTGAAAAATAGCTTATCAAGAGGAAATGTTACAACAAGAAGGTATTGGATTAATATATAGGAAAAAAGATTAAAAACAGCGAATGTGAATGTGAGAGTGACAGGAAAATAGCCGCAAAAGCTCGGTAACGCTGCGGTTTTCTGGCAATCGGGGGACTTCGGAATCGGGCAGACAAAACACTCTGCGGAAATTTATCTAAAGGAGAACCAACCAAGAGTGTGATGGTAGAGTTGCCAAGATAGATGTCAATAAATGGAGTTGCCGGGTTAGATGTCGGGTAGTTGTGGTTGTGAGATAGATATCAAGATTGGTGAGGCTTGATTTATTCGCAAAATTTACTATTCCTATTATAGAACGTTAAAAGGAGGAACTTTGAATATAGAGTATGTTGTAGTTGGCATATGTATTGTGGCAGTGGTGATGATTGCTGCTTTCCTAATTAATAGGCTAAAGAAAACAAATATTCCCAAAGACGAGAATAGCTCTGATTTGAATAATAGTGCGATGATAGTAAAGAAAACAAGTAAATTATCTCAGCCAGATCAAAAGCTCGATGAACTTGTCATTCAGATGGAAATGCTTCCGGTAGAAGCAATATCTGATGATAGTAAGCTGGTGGAGATAACTGATAGTAAAATTCTGGGGCGTGTGAGCAATTTGTTTTCCGGATTGGTGCAGGCTAGTATAGCAGGTTCCAATGCAGTCCAAACTGCAAAAGCGGGAAGCGAGGTTTTGTATCGCGCTATAATCCCGGCTGGTGCTAAACTTACCAATTCTAAGGCTATGGAAGGGGCGGTTCGAGGACTCTATTTTGGTGCTAATGGAATCAAGGGTCATGCAAACCTTTTAGCGGTTAAAGCTAAAAATGTAGTAGCAAATAATGTGGGTGTAGCCATGGGATTGGCATCAATTGTTGTTGGGCAGTATTACATGACGCAGATAAATGCAGAGCTTGGAGTAATCCGTGATGGAATTTCAAAAATATCTGATTTCCAAGATAACGAATTTCGAAGTCGGATTTTTTCACTTGTTGCTCATGTTAAGAAAATTGCCGACTTTCAAGTAGAGATCCTTGAGAATGATGAATTGAGACTGTCAAAGATTGCGCAGCTCGATAATCTAGAAGAAGAATGTACTCAGTTACTTGGTCAGGTTAATTTAACTTTGGCGGGCTTTACAAAGAAAAATGACCTGGATTATGCATCTTATGAAAAGGAATTAAAAGAAGCGCAAAACTGGTATACATACCAAAAAGCATTGCTTGATGTGCTGTATAAGATTTCCGACTTGAGGTATACGCTTCATCTGGGGGCTGTCTCAAGAAAGCAGTGCCTAGCGCTTTTGCCGACATACACAAAGCAGGTGGAAGATACTCAAGCATTATTGACTGGCTGGCATCAGACATCCGTAAATCGTTTAAGCATTGATACAGATGAGATCAAGCGTAAAAGAGATGGAATCGATCGCGTCATTCATTTTATTCCTGGATTATTTGATGATGACCTTAATTTTAGGGCGATTAACAAAAAAACAGTAGATATGATAACGGCTCAAGCATCAGTCAAATCCATTAAACATCCGCAGGACACCTCTGACCTGTATGCCGAGGATGTGCAATTGATTTCTAAAGACGGTAAAATCTACTACTTACCAATGGGTAAGGCAGAATGAATGTGAAAAAAGAAGAATGATAAGGTGACAGGTACGTTGTAACAAAAAGTATGACAGTATTCGTCCTCTTGACATGAATGGTGCCACCGTCACTCAGAATGCCATTCACGCCAACTATGATAATTTGTTAATTAGTGAGAGAGGTACTTTAGCACCGTTAGTTTCAAATAGTTGAATTTCATCAGTGGACGTTAGCATTACTATTATATTATCGTCCACTTGAGACCTTGGTGATTCTAAATGCACCAGCTTACTAGGAAGACATCTAAATGAGTAAATGTTCAAACGGTCGTAAGCAAATGCAGCTAGTTTCTATTCTAACAAGCGTAATGGTTCCAGTTATTGCAGCTTTCGCTATTATGGAGTTATATCATCTGCTTGGAGTAGCCATTGCAATGGAACTGATTCTTATCGTTTGGGCAGTCGTGCTTATTAAGTCAAGCAAGTAAAACAATTCTCCGACTAGACAGCGAGACTAATTAAATGGATGACATCATACAAGTACGTGTTTTGCAACTCCTAAGTGGAGTGGACGCGATGTATTTATTCTAAAGAGTGTCCACGGCTAGCTTGGGTGAGGTTAGAGACTTTTTTGCGATAGATTTCTAAATAGCGTTGAGTTCCATGAGCTTATTCTTCATAATGTATTTAGATTAAATTCCGAAATGGAAATAATTCTAAATAGGAAGAGGCGTACGTTTACGAGATGTTGTTCACAGATATAATATACGTTTAATATTAATAATAAAGGCATCAAGAAACAGTTAGAAGTTGATTTCATAGCTAATCTTGGAAGTAAAAGATATTATATACAATCTGCCTATAGCCTTCCTTCAATCGAAAAGATACATCAAGAAAAAGCGTCCTTGTTATATATTGATGATTCATTTAAGAAAAAATAATTATCGTAAAAGATAGAATAAAACCTTTTTTGGATGAGCATGGAATACTTACTAGTTTATTCGACTTCCTATTGGATAGGAATAGTTTAGATTTGTAGTGAATAGCTTAACGTATTAGTTATGCTTATATTCCCACACATATTCCCGAGCGCGAGCTTTTGAAAACTATTAACTTTTATTCATATTTGTCTCTCAATCTCACGTTGAGACTGTTGTTTTGATGTCAAAGGCTGATTAGGTGGGTGCAAATTTGCCCTTGTGTAGAAAGGCTTAGCGAGGACTATCGTTAAAAGGTTTAGCGTGCGGTGGATTTAAGCTGGGTTCTCGCGGTTTTTGGGTGTGTTTTGGCTGTATGAGGGAACATGTCGACGCTCTAGGGTCGAGTGCACAGGATACTAACGGTAAAAGGTACACACGACTTGCTCACAGGCTACAACGTCAAAGATAGGCAATTTCTTATAATGTAAAATATCTAGTAATATATACAAATATAATGAAATATATCCAAATACAACCAAATATATTGACCTTTTATAAAAAGCAGATATAATGGTAATTAGGTCTGTAGTGATGAAAATTTAGAGGCGGTATAACACAGATGAAAAATGAAGAAAGCTATATCAGCATTGATGAAGCGGCAGAATACTTGGGGATAAAAACTGTCACTCTGAGAACCTGGATAAGAAAAAAACCAGATATGCCAGTATATAAAATAGGAAAACTTTGGAAATTTAAACGCTCGGAATTAGATAAATGGATTGCCAGTGGAGAAAGTGCAGAGTAGCTGTTAAGTTAGGAGGGTGATTCATATTGTCTAAAATAGAACTTTACAACGATGACTGTATTGTTGCTATGGATAATCTTAGGGCAAAATCAATAGATTTAATTGTTACAGATCCGCCATATAATCTTGGTAGTTTTATGAAAACTAGAGATACTAATCTAAAAAAGATGAGAGACAATTTTTTTGCTGCCGCAGGTTGGGATGACATGGGTTTTGAGGAATGGAAGAAATCCATGGAGTCTTTTTTTGAACTATCTTCTAGAGTCATGAAAAAGGGTGGCTCTATGATTGTGTTTATGGCTATTATAAAAGTTGAAACGATTATAAAGTTAGCTGAGGAATATGGATTTTACTATAAGACAACAGGGATTTGGCATAAAACTAACCCTATGCCCAGAAATATGAATTTACATTTTGTAAATTCTACAGAAGCATGGGTGTATTTCACTTATAAAACAAAGACTGGAACATTTAACAATGGTGGAGCTATGTTTCATGATTTTATAGAAACATCCGTCACTCCGAATAGCGAAAGAAAATATGGAAAACATCCAACGCAAAAGCCAGAAAGTTTGATGCAGCACTTTGTAGAAATACTTTCCAACCCTGGTGATAATATTCTAGATCCATTTATGGGCTCTGGAACAACGGGAGTTGTTTCAAAACGAGCTGGTCGCAATTTTATAGGTATAGAATTAAACTCAGAATACTACAACATTGCTAAATCTAGGATAGAGGGCAAATAAATGCAACCAACGGTAATAGATTTATTTTCAGGCGTAGGAGGATTATCGTTAGGCTTTGAAGAAGAAGGATTCAGTGTTCTTTTAGCTAATGAGTATGATGAATCCATTGCAAACGCTTATATGAAAAATCATAAAACAACAAAAATGGTCGTTGGTGATATTACCTCTCTTGATTTGGATGCTATTTTTGGAACATATAAAAATAAGATTGACGTCATTATAGGAGGGCCACCTTGCCAAGGCTTTTCGCAAAAAGGTCAGCGGAAAACAATCTACGATAAAAGAAATTTTTTATTTGAATATTATGTAAAGGTAGTTGAGCTTGTAAAACCTAAGTATTTTGTAATGGAGAATGTCCCAAACCTGCTTACTGCTGAAAAAGGTTATTTTTTTAATGAAATTGAGACGCTATTTAATGCTATGGGGTACTTTTTGCAGCATGGAGTACTTAATGCCGCGGATTTTGGAGTACCACAAAATAGAAAAAGAGCAGTTATTATTGGCAAAATGAATGGGGTTGCTCCGTCTTTACCATCTTCGCTGAATGAGAAAGTAACTATATGGGACGCAATTAGCGACTTGGCATTTTTAGAATCAGGAGAAGGCGATGAGGTGCAAGAATACAGATATGCGCCTCAAAGCGAGTATGAAAAAAAATTACGTGGACATGCTAACCTTTTGTATAATCATAAGGCAACAAAACACTCTCCACTTTCATTAAAAAGATTGAGAATGATTCCTCCTAATGCCGGTAAAGAAGTTTTACCAAAAGAGCATCTGACTAAATCCATATATAGTGGTACGTGGACCAGAATGAAAAAAGATGATATATCCGTCACGATAACAACAAGATTTGATACACCTTCTTCAGGCAAATTTACTCATCCTTTTTTAAATCGGGCAATAACAGTAAGAGAAGCGGCCAGGATACAGTCATTCCCAGATGAATTCATATTCATTGGTAGTAAGAGTTCTCAAATGAGACAAGTTGGTAATGCTGTTCCGCCACTATTGGCATCAGCAATCGCTAGAGTAATTAAAAATGATATTATGGAGGGAAACACTGATGAATAGACCAGATAATATGTCCGTTTATAATGCATTGGATTTAAAGCTTGGTATTAAATCTTCGCTCCCACATGTTAAGAGTGCTGTCGCGCTAATACTTTTGTTTTGGGAGTGCTCTATTAAGTCTGCTGAGCTTCAGTATTCCGTGCAAAGTGGAGACAAAATAGTAATTAATCCAAATTTGAAAACTGCTATTAAAAATAAACTAGCACAAATTTGTAAACAAGATGGTATTAACATTGATACAGTAATAGATGCTATAAATAATAATTCACTATTTAAGTCTCAAATGGAATCGCTAATAGTAGCCTTTGAGCTAATTTGGAAGTTAGCAAAAATCAGCTTTATTGATGAAGATAAAACTGCTGGTGCAGAAAGGACAGGTGGAATAAGGTATCCCAAAAAATTAATCTATACGGTCAATGCTGACATTATCGATACTCTAATTGACAATGATTGGGATGCTTATGTACGTATTTTGATTTTGTGGATTGGTGTTGATATTAATTATGATAAGCAGATAGAGACTCGATTGAGTCGCTTGTTAACTGCAATATCTGAAGGCGCAATCTTTAAATTAGTTGATGGTACTAATGATGTTATTTTTAATCAAAACGACGTGTATAAGAAACTAATGCAAACTAAAAATAATGTAGACTTAAATGGAGATGAAGAAGCTAAAGGTTCTTTAAGAATACTTAAATCTCTGCTTTCGGATGGACTAAACCCATACCTTGAGGGCCATAATGGAGATGTTCAGATATTAAAAGGTCAGTTTAATAATCTAGAGGAATATCAAAAAAGGGTAGAAACCTTTCTGCAGCTATCAGCCACAAAAATAATAGGCTTCAAGGATGCAAATATAGATAAAGAGACCGATAGACAAGATTCGCTTGAAAATAATCGCGTTGTAAGTGGGCGTAATATTCTTCTATATGGTGTTCCGGGTTCTGGTAAGAGTTGGACTATTGAGCATGAATATTGCAAACCTGGAAGTGTTGTAGAAAGACTTGTATTTCATCCTGACTACACTTATTCAGATTTCATTGGACAGATTCTTCCAGCAGTTTCAGATGATGGACAGGTAAGTTATAAGTTTACTCCTGGACCTTTTACGAATATCCTTCGTGAATCATATAACAATCCGAGCAAGGAATACATCCTTATTATTGAGGAAATTAATCGTGGTAACGCTCCTGCTATCTTCGGAGAAGTGTTCCAGTTGCTTGACCGTAAAGTAGAAATTCGTGATATTGATGACAACGGATATCCCATCGGTACAAGTGAGTACGGTATTACAAATATGAATATTGCTGAGGAGATGTACGGCAAGGATAGAAAAACAGAAAAGGTTCGTATTCCTTCAAACCTTTCCATCATAGGTACGATGAACACATCAGATCAAAATGTTTTCACGTTAGATACAGCTTTTCAGCGCAGATGGGATATGCGTCTTATCGAGAACGATTTTGCCAGTGTCGACAGTTCGCTTGCTGATGCAGAAATCCTTGACACTGGAATAACATGGAAAAATTTCTGTGTTGAAATCAATAAGATTGTTGTTGGGAATAGTACAAGGATGACTTCTGCGGAGGATAAGAGACTTGGAGCATATTTTGTTCATGTTCATGACCTTAAATACGATGACACTATGGGAGATCTGAAAGAATACGATGCTCTTCGTGTGAAAGAAACCAGTGGTTCCCTTACAGATGATGAGAAGTCCAGAATTGCAGTGATTCGTGATGCAATGCGACAAAATAGGAAGTTCCCTGAAAAGGTAATAAAATATCTTTGGGATGATGCATTTAAATTCAACCGTGAAATTATTTTTGATGTTGATAAATATCAAAGTCTTGAACAAGTAATACATGCTTTTATGTATGCCAATGGTACTGAGCGCTTTAAGGTGTTTAAAGATAATGTCAGGGATGCATTTGCTAATGTAGAAGAAGATTAAGTCGGTGATTTATATGGATTTAGACTCAGCATCAAATTCAATCAAGGAATTTGATATTAAAAAACACTGCCATGTTAACACAAATGAAGATGGTGATCGTTTTGTTGGTATCAAAGCTGATTCTGATAATGCTATGGTCTATTTTCCAATCGGATATGAGTTGCCAAAAACCGATGCTGAAATCAGAACAGACATAAAGCATTTAATACAAGTGTTATCTGAATTTACAACAAAAGATGACAGATTATTGGCAATTAATAAGTTTACAGCACCACAATTGGTAGGCTTCCCTATCAATGCGTATAAAAATGTTATAGAATATTATTTTTCAATTGGTGGCGCCTATTATGTTGAGAAAGAGCAAGTATATACTACTGCTTCAACTGGTAAGCAGGATTGGGCAAGAACTGCACGAAAGCAAATGCCTCTTGTTCAAAGCAGAAATGGTGTGAGTTCTTTTGTGTTTACACAGTTTGAAGTTCGATCTTCAACTCCAAATGACACGAAAGAAATAACGCAGATTAATAGATTCTGTGTGTATGAAGCGTTTAAGAGACTTGGATGGCTGTATGTTCCCTATATGCCAGAGGAATCAGGGTCACATCCGGATATTAAGACGTCAATAAGAATTGTCCAAAACAAGCTTGCTACTACAAATGACGATAGGAAGAAATCCTTATTTCGTAGCATGAATGACATGCTTGAGTATATGTATGAGAAGACTTCAGATAAGCAATTCTACTTTGGTACAGATGACTTTGATCATGTGTGGGAAAAATTAATTGATCGAGCATTTGGAGAGAAGGACAAAAATAAATATTTTCCTCGTTCAAGATGGTTGCTTGATTGCGGCAAATACAAAGAAAAGAGGCCTTTGATTCCGGATACAATCATGGTATATAACGATAAATATTACGTTCTTGACGCTAAGTACTATAAATACGGTTTGACTGGGATTCCTGACCATCTGCCTAACGGTTCGTCAATCAATAAGCAAATTACATATGGCGAATATTTGGAAAAGAATAAGAATGTAGATGCGAAATCTCTATTTAATGCTTTCATCATGCCGTACAATATGGCAAAGAACTATTTTAGTCTGACGTCTTTTGTTGGAAACATTGGTGAGGCAATTGGCGACTGGAGATGCAACAAAAAATACTATGAACGAATCCAAGGAATTGTGATTGATACAAGGTACCTAATGTACCATTATTCAGGTAAGCCGATAAAGGAAAAGGCTGCACTTGCGGAATCTATAGAGTCTGTTCGGTGGAGGAAGGAAATAAAATTTACAAAGGAATCATCTCTTCCTAAAACAGTATCTTATGCGCGTAAGCCTACTGATTCTATGGTTGCCGAAGACCGTGGCACGTACGATATAGATTAAATATAAAAAATACTATTGCAGAATCTCTGTTTGTAGTACTACAGACAGAGACTTTATTTTATGATATGTACTCCTTTCACTAGCAGTCCAGAAAAGGGGTACATATCATTGCCCAATATTCATAGCCTTTGCTTCCTTTTACCTTTCTTCAGTATAATCTTCTCCGATTGTTCTAGATCTTGTAAATCTCGGCTTATCTTTCGGTTTAAAAGCAATGTGTTTGCTATACTTAATTTCATAGCCAAGATCAGCCATTTTCTTTAAAAAATCATCCCAATCCTTAAACTGTTTTACCATTCTGTCAATATCAAATTGCAGCCTGCTTTTCCAAGAAGTACCACGCTTTGTCTGTTTATTCTCATACCAAGATTTACCGTTAGTCTTATATTTCTTCTTGTAACTTTCGTAAAACTCATCAATGACAGGTAGGTTGTTTTCTTTGCATAGCTTGTCGCTTTGATACCTGATTTGATGACAGCTTTTCTTATTAGACTGGTGGCATCTACCCGTTATCATATTTACATTGTTGAAGATGATGTGATTGTGGATATGCCCTTATCTACGTAAGTAGATAAGACAAATTCGTACTTGTCTTTAAGTATATTCTTATACAGCTTTATACCAATCTGGTGAGCCATTTCAGGACTTGTTTCTCCCGGTAAAAATGATTGAATGAGATGTCTTGCAAAAACGGTTTTTGCTCTCGCGTCTTTCGTGTCCTTAAAAACTGAGTGTGGGCAGTTGATTCGTGGCATTTATGAGTGCGTAGTAAAAGTTGCTTGTTGAATATTATGAAGGCAAAGATTTGCAGGTAATTGCTTCGTTTATGAGGGAATATTGTTGGCGACATTAAATGCGCATGATGGTGTTGTCTGCTTTTGCGGTTGTTGCCGCTGCTACTTCTGTGTATGAAAAGTATAGTTTTACTGCTACCTTGTCTTGTGTTGTTTCCAGAACACTAGAAGCGTCACCACAGCACCGGCCAAAATTGTAGCGACGGTATTAATCTGTGTTCCAGGACTCCAAGCATAGCTAATAAAGTGCAAATTAGACACATATGGCTACTATCTCCTTACGATCTTAGGTAAAACCATTCATAATTAAGCGGTCAAAACATGCAAAAAAGACTACTTAAAACCTACGCAAGACATGTGGGCACACAAAGTTCGCTAGAAACGATTAGGCAAGATATACAGTATTACAAGAATAGTATACAATAATTTACTATAAGTCTTTCTTAAAATAATTAATAAAATTTATTATTTGTTACTGTTTTGTATTCATGACTTATAACTGTATTGTATTTTTTTGTAAGAAGTAATAGTATCTTTTACCAAAGTTCTTAAATGAGTTCTTAAATGAACTTAAAAGGAAATTAAATGAGTTATTATTTTTTATTGAAAGGTGAATATTATGGGACGTACTGGAACTGAACACAGCACTCCACATCTTACTAGTATGAGTGATTTCTTTGTTGGTGAAATACCAGACGATGATGAAAATTGAAATAAATATGCTGGCGGTTTTGTTATTTTGTAATACAATTGCCAGCATTATTTTGTGAAAAGATATGTTATGGTTAATTTTGTTTCACCTGAACGAGAATTTACATTGATGGATTCTTTGTCATCAATTATTGAGGTATTTGCCTTAAAGAAGTGGCAATGGAGTGTTGAAGTATCGCAATGGAGTGTTGAAGTATCAGCATTAGACACTACTTGTATTTTGGATTCGTGTGTTTATTTAGATGAGGCTGATTGTGCAGATATTGTTTTAGAATCCGCTAGAGGTAAAGGTCTTGGGCTTGAATCTCTAACTAGCGGTTTATATGAATTATTGGAACATATAGTATATTCGAATCAGTCTGTTTTGTATTCTTGTTCATCATCTCTTCGAATAAAAGGAGATGCGATTCTTAATCTTTCTAATTCAGCAAGCAAAAATACTGATTATACTTTTTATAGTATGAGTGATAATGCTATTGCTTCGTTACCACCAGAATACTGCGGTGGAAAGTCTACTGGTGAGTTTTCTTCTATTGATGAAAATTTAATTCGTTGCTACTATACAAATAATGGATGGGCCGCAGGTGCTTCTATCCAAGAAGCGACTTTGCATGCGCTTAATGAACTTATTGAACGAGATGCAACATCTAATATTCTTCTTTCTAATATATTTGATGATGTATGCGTAGAGTTTTTAATTCCTAATTGTGAATTATTGAAAGAAATAAAACAGGCTATTGAGAGCGCAACTGGTAACAAGGTGTATATTGTATCGATTCCAGCTTTGTCTGGCTCAGTGGTGCTATCTATATGTTATAAGACAGATAGAGAAGAAATTCCTACTTTTGGATGCGGCGCATCGCAATTTTTAGGATACGCAACATATCGTTCGCTTCTTGAGTTATGGCAAGAGTTATGTGCAGATAAAGATTATTCTAATCCTGAAGAACGTGATAGATCCAAAAGACTAAAACATCTTGTACATTCATATCCAAATATTAAGAAAGCTTTATTCTTAGAAAAAATTAGACAGGATAGTGGGAAATTTTCACAAAAATTAGTGTCATATGATATACGTGACACTTTATCTATTCCTAACATAGAAATTCAGATAAATAATATAGTAAATGATCTTCATAAGTACGGAATAGATATATGGAAACGTGACGCATTCCACTATGAGCGTAAATCGATGAAATGCAATCCTAGTGTTGTGCAAATTGTCGCACCAGGATTGGAACGTTTTCATGTTATTCGTCATGGTTTTCCTGCTGAACTTATAGGTCGTCTAAGAAAACGTAAATCAATAATGTCGATTCGTCAACACAATTAATGTAATTTATAAGGGGCTTATTATGAAGGCTATTGGTAAGCGGAATAATATTTTTATTCGTATGAGATCTATTAGTCCAGCATTGCGATGGGCTTTGGTTGGCTTCTGTTTTTCTATGCTTGGTAATCAAGCGTATGAAGGATCGGTTTTGCCTTCGATTATTATTGTTGGCTTGCCAGCTTGGGTGATTGGTTTTCGTAAGACTTTTATGACGGTTGCCGATTTTCTTTCGCCATGCTCTGGTTGGATAGTTGATAAGCTTGGCGGTTTTCGCGCCCTTGCTATGACTGAAGGCGTAGAAGGCGTGCTCGGTTTGCTGCCGCTTCTTATGTTTGGCTCTCCTGCGTGGAAGTGGTCGCTTGTAGCTCTTTCTTGTGCATTGTTGATTACAGGTCAAGTGATTGATATTGCTAGCGAAGTTTTCGAGGTTGATGCTGCAGGCGGCGACGACAGCATGATTGTAAACTACAGCGGCATTGTGAGCATTTTGGCAAGTATTACAGGAACATTACTTGGCTCTCCATTAGGATCGTGGATTGCGAGCTGGTCGATTCCTGCGGTTTTGATTTTCTCGTCCGTGACTTCTTTTGCGGCTTGTGCTACGCGATTTATTATGAAACAAGACATTGCGCAAGCGTCTTGCGCAGAAGAGGAAGCGTTGCAAGATGTAGAGAATGAATCGCAAGCGATTAGTGAAGAAGGAGAAGTATCGCAAGTATCGCAAGTATCGCAAGAAAATGACGTTGCCAATAAATCTGCAGCTAAGCAATCTGAGAATCCGTTACTCAAGAGTAAAATCATGCTTCTTGCAGGATCTCTTTTGGTTGCTTTTATTCCTGCATGCTCTGTTTCTTATATTCTTCTCGGTCTTGGTAAGCAATATGGTTCTAACTCTTTGACGATATTGTATATTTTTACTGGTGTAGGAAGCGTGCTCGCATCCGTTTTATATGCGCATTCTTCTCAAAAACTCGGTTTAAGAAAAGTTGCGATTTTAGGTATTGCTGTGAGCTTGCTTGCTTATTGCTTTATGTTTATTAATCTTTTGCCAATGATGTGCTTTGCATTCTTCCTTCAAGCGATTGGTGGAATGTTACTAGTAGAGCCGATTATTGTTGCGCGTCAGATTCTGTTTAAAGGTAGTGCGCTCGCTAAGTTTTCTGGTTGGGCGCGCCTTGCGTTTGCGATTGGTGCTACTACTGGTTCTTGGATTGGATTTGCATTCTCATCTACGTGCCAATGGCAGCTTTTGCCTATACTCGCGCTGATTTTTACTGCCGGTTTGATTGTTGTTTTGCCGCAGTTGCCAAATACCAGCTATGCGGCGCTCGCATGATTATTTGTAATATTTAATATTGAATATAGTTGTTACCTTAATCGCATGGTAGTTTTTGCCTATATTACTTGAATTATTACGCGGGGGGGGTATCCTTTGGTCTATTAACAAGCTCTTTTACAAGATGTGAGTTTACGTCTGCAGAGCGAGTTGAAGAGAAAATATATAAGTGAGGACTGTTAATGGTTAAGAAAACACAAGCTGCTAAAAATGCTTTACATGTGTCTAAAAATTACGCGTATTTGAAGCCGAGTACACTTCGTTCAATGGCGAAAGAGATAAGTGGAACTCGTTTAGAAGCATGTAAGTCGTATGCGATTTCACGTTTACCGAAAATTGCTGTGACTGCAACATTGGCAAGCTTGCTTGCTTGTGGTGCTGGTTTGCCAACTCATCAAGCTTGGGCTAATGGTTTTAATCTTCCTGATGGTAGCTATAGGTATGCGAATCGCGATTCTTCTACAAAGGCGCAGAGGTATGTGGATATTAAACTAGTGCCATGCGATGATAAACAAAACGATAATAAGGAAACAGCAGACAGAAAAACTTACGGACAATATTATAAGGTTGAGTACCAGTTTAATTCTCAGGGTGAATGGTGGGGTGGTCGACCATTCTGGTGGGCGAGCGTGCCTAAGGACGTCACGATTGTAAACGATAGCATTACTTTGTATAAGGACGAAGAGTTGACTGGTGGTTCGGCTTCTCAACAAACAGGTGCAACATATACAAAGGAGTCTTGGAATCAGTCTGCAAGCCGTTTCTGGTTTGATGATAATAAAGAGCAAAGTGTTGAATTTAAGAATAACTGGGAAAGAATGACCGGTGAAGCCGGCGGTTATGATGAATCTGGTAATACTCTCGATACTTCTAGAGAATATAGGAAAGCCACTAACTCTTTAATTATTAACTGGGAGAGTAGAGGCAATAGAAAATCTAAGATTAGCTTCGTTATTAAACTGAACGATAAAACAAAGCCGTTGAAGTTTGCTGCAGGCGTGTATCAGGTATTGGGTAACTGGCATTACACTGTTGGTAAGGTTGCGCTTGCGCCAACTTTGCCAGATTATTCCAAGGAATTAGAGCTTACTTATCCTCAGGCTACAGAAATTGCTACATTTGGACAGCCAACAGAGTCTGAACAAAAACAAATACTTAGCAAGCTGTGGGAAGCTAATAAGAGTAATACCGATGTGCTGAAAAAACTTAAAGGTATGGAACAGACTCAAACTGAAGATGCTTTCAAAAAGGCTGTAAAAGTCAATAACGATGGTAGCGCAACGGTAACGTACAAAGATAACTCTACGGATACTATTTCTAAGGAAAATCTGACTAAACGCTACGTGCCATTGTCAGAGCGCACAAAAATTACGTATCCGGATTTGACTCCTGTGAAGAATCCGTCTTCTCTTGATTCAACAGAGAAGAAGCAAGTTGAAAATGCTATTAAGAATGCTAATAGTAAGATTAAGGATCTTATAGAAAAGGTTGATGTTGCTGCTAATGGTGATGCAACAATCACATTCAAGGATGCAACTGGTACTCATTCAACTAAAAAGCTTGAAGGCAAGTATCTTGTAAAGAAGCAGCGTTCACTTGCGGATAAGTTTACGCCGTACTATCCAGTGCCAATGGCAGTTGGAAATCCACAAGGGTTGACTCAAGGTGAGCAAACAGAACTTGTGAAGAAAGTTTATGAAGCAAATAAAAATAAAGCTGACTTCATGAATGCTATTGGTAAGCCTCAGAATTTAGAAGCAGCTAAGCAATCTATTACAGTAGATGCTCAAGGCAACGTAACTATCACTTATACTGATAAGTCTACTGATAAGCTCGATGGCAACAAGCTGGTGTATCAGCGTAAGCCACTCGCTGATTTGACGAATATTACGCTTCCAGCTCGTACAGCTGTACAAGATGCTAAGAAGATTCAAAAGCAAGAACAGTCAATTATTAGGCAAGCTATCTTAACAGCCAATAATGACCTTCAAAGCAAGCTAAAAGGTAAGAATGAAAATAATGCTATCACATTTGATGACAGCAATCATACTATGACTGTTAAGTTTAATGATGATTCAACTTCTACCTTCGACTACTCTGAATTGGTGTATACCAAGGGTAATCCGGAAAAGCCAAGAACTGAAACAAAAGATAATAATGGCTACAAGTACAACATCACTAAGATTGCTATTACCGATAAGGATAAGCCGCAAGCTGCTGATTGGAATAGTTTTGTCATAAAGTTCATTCAAGATAATTGGAAAGTTAAATCAGGAAATGCTGAAATAACTACAGATTTTATAACTAAGACTGATGGCTTACTGAATAAACTTACCACTACTGGTGACAGTATAGGTAATGGAATGCAACTTTACAAATATAGTGGACAGTGGATTGAAAAAAATGGATCTAATCTTAAATTGGTTAGAGGTGGATTTGGTGGTGAAGATGGAATTGTAACAATTTATTTAGGCGACTCCATTGAAGTTAGAAAATCTAGTAAATATGGTGGTTCTGATTTAGCATTCAGTCTTACTAAGAACGACTGCTTTGTATCTAATGCTGCCGCTCCTCAGCCTAAAGAACTTAAGAAGGAAGCTGAGAATCTTATTGACAAGATTCTTAAGAAAAATGGCTTGAATGATCAAGAGATTAAGAAGTTCAAGGAAGATCATCAAGGTGAAATCAACAATATTACTAAGCCAGAAGATGTAGACAAGATTATTAAGTCTGCTAATGAGCATGGTCAAGATGAGAAGAAAAAGAAAGATGCTCAGAAGCAGATTAATGATGCTAAGAATGATCTTGGTTTGACTCCTGAGCAAAAGACTGAACTTGATAAGAAGATTGGTACTGAGACTGATCCTGAAAAGATCCGTGAGAAGATAAACGAGTTCCAAAAGGATCAGGATCAAAAGAAGCAAAAGGAAGCTGATCAAAAGCAGCAACAAGCTGATCAGCAGGCTGAGCAGG
This sequence comes from Gardnerella sp. DNF01151, assembly GCF_049244235.1. Taxonomy (NCBI): domain Bacteria; kingdom Bacillati; phylum Actinomycetota; class Actinomycetes; order Bifidobacteriales; family Bifidobacteriaceae; genus Gardnerella; species Gardnerella sp. DNF01151. The sequence goes on from NZ_CP058389.1 coordinate 653,460, forward strand.
AGAAGCAACAGCAGCAGCAGAAAGATGATGCGAAGGTTGATGGCGAGGTAACGAAGCAGAATCAACAGGAGCAGCAAGACACAGGCAAGGCTGAAGAAGCTAAGAAGAAAGCTGAACTTGAGAAGCAAAAGCAGGCTGCTATTAATGAAATTAACGGGAATGATAAACTCAAGCCTGAGGAGAAAGAGCAGTTTATTAATAGCATTCAGACTGCAACTGATGAGAATGCTATAAATGCTATAAAGAAACAGGCCGCGGAAAAGGCTACTCAGAATCAAAATGCTGCTGATAACAGTAATAACGATGGTCTTAATGATGCTAAGACTGATGCTAAAAACAAGATTAGCAAGTTGAAGAATCTCAGCGAACAAGATAAGAAGAAGTATCAAGACGAAGTAGGTACTGCAGATAGTCTTGATAAAGTTGCAGAGATTCTCAACAAAGCTGAGTTTGAGGATGCTAAAGCTGCAGCTAAGAAGAAGATTGCTGATCTGAAGAAGCATGGTGATCTTACTGATCAAGAAGCTACGAACTTCAATGCAAAGTTGGATGATAAAAATACCGATTCTATACAAGACATTGATTCTATTCTTCAGGAAGCTGAGCTTGCAAAGACTAGAAAAGATGCGAATACTGCAATAGATAATCTTCAGAATCTTAATAATGCACAGAAGAAGGCTCTTAAGGAAGAAGTTGCAAATCCTGAAACTGACCCTAAGAGTGATTTAGACACTGTTGATAAGGTGAAAACTGCTATCAATAATGTTGTTACTAAGGCTAAAGATCTTGACGGCAAGATGAAGTCACTCAAGAATCTTGTGACTCTTATTAATGACCAGAAGTCTACTCTTACAGCAAAGCCTGATTATAAGGATAATAAGAAGACTGCTTTTGATAGTGCGTTCACAAATGCATCTACTCTTGTTGATGCAACTAAGGGTATGAATGCTGATGGTGCCAAGGTTGATGAGATTAAGAAGGCATTAGAAAAGGCTGTTCAGGATCTCGGTGGCAAGACTGTTGATAAGTCTGCACTGCAAAAACTTATTGACGGTGACACTGACTTCAAGAAGACGATCGCATACATTAACGCAGATCAGACTAAGAAAATTACTTACAATGAAGCTATTGCTGATGGTAATGCAGTGCTTACTGATGCTAATGCAACTGCTGAGAAAGTAGCTCAAGCTGTTAATGCTATCAATTCTGCTAAAGCTGCTCTTGATGGAGCGGTTAATACAACTGAACTTGAGCAGAAAGTTGCTGATTCTAAGAAGCTGAAGAAGTCGACTAACCCTCAATCTGTTGGCGATGCTAAGTATGAGAATGCTTCTGAAGCAAAGAAGTCTGCGTTTGATAAGGCTTTGCAACAGGCTGAGTCTGCTATTACTGAAGCTAAGAATGCTAAGTCTACTAAGTCTCCTGAGCAGAAGCAGCAAGCTGTTGATACTGCATTGACTGCACTCAAGCAAGCTGTTAATGAACTTGATGGTAACGATGTGAGTAAGTTGCAGACTGCTATCACCAATGCAAAAGCTAAGCAGCAAGAAGTTATTTACAAGAATGGTACTGCTGTTAAGAAAAAGGCTCTTGATGATGCTTTGAAGACTGCCGAAGATCTTGTTAAGACTCCTCACGGTCACACTGATTCTGAAATCAGCACAGCTTTGAATAAGTTGAATACTGCAATAAACGGTCTTGATGGAGCGGTTAATACAACTGAACTTGAGCAGAAAGTTGCTGATTCTAAGAAGCTGAAGAAGTCGACTAACCCTCAATCTGTTGGCGATGCTAAGTATGAGAATGCTTCTGAAGCAAAGAAGTCTGCGTTTGATAAGGCTTTGCAACAGGCTGAGTCTGCTATTACTGAAGCTAAGAATGCTAAGTCTACTAAGTCTCCTGAGCAGAAGCAGCAAGCTGTTGATACTGCATTGACTGCACTCAAGCAAGCTGTTAATGAACTTGATGGTAACGATGTGAGTAAGTTGCAGACTGCTATCACCAATGCAAAAGCTAAGCAGCAAGAAGTTATTTACAAGAATGGTACTGCTGTTAAGAAAAAGGCTCTTGATGATGCTTTGAAGACTGCCGAAGATCTTGTTAAGACTCCTCACGGTCACACTGATTCTGAAATCAGCACAGCTTTGAATAAGTTGAATACTGCAATAAACGGTCTTGATGGAGCGGTTAATACAACTGAACTTGAGCAGAAAGTTGCTGATTCTAAGAAGCTGAAGAAGTCGACTAACCCTCAATCTGTTGGCGATGCTAAGTATGAGAATGCTTCTGAAGCAAAGAAGTCTGCGTTTGATAAGGCTTTGCAACAGGCTGAGTCTGCTATTACTGAAGCTAAGAATGCTAAGTCTACTAAGTCTCCTGAGCAGAAGCAGCAAGCTGTTGATACTGCATTGACTGCACTCAAGCAAGCTGTTAATGAACTTGATGGTAACGATGTGAGTAAGTTGCAGACTGCTATCACCAATGCAAAAGCTAAGCAGCAAGAAGTTATTTACAAGAATGGTACTGCTGTTAAGAAAAAGGCTCTTGATGATGCTTTGAAGACTGCCGAAGATCTTGTTAAGACTCCTCACGGTCACACTGATTCTGAAATCAGCACAGCTTTGAATAAGTTGAATACTGCAATAAACGGTCTTGATGGAGCGGTTAATACAACTGAACTTGAGCAGAAAGTTGCTGATTCTAAGAAGCTGAAGAAGTCGACTAACCCTCAATCTGTTGGCGATGCTAAGTATGAGAATGCTTCTGAAGCAAAGAAGTCTGCGTTTGATAAGGCTTTGCAACAGGCTGAGTCTGCTATTACTGAAGCTAAGAATGCTAAGTCTACTAAGTCTCCTGAGCAGAAGCAGCAAGCTGTTGATACTGCATTGACTGCGCTTACTAAGGCTGTTAATGAACTTGACGGTAACGACAAGTCTCAATTGGTAGCAAAGCTCGCAGAAGCAAAAGGTAAGAAGAATGATGCTTCTTATAAGAATGCTTCTGCTGCTAAGCAAGCTGCTCTTGACAATGCTATAACCTCTGCAGAAAGCATTGTAAAGAAAGCTGGTGCAACAGAGAAAGAAATTTCTGATGCTACTTCTGCGCTTAATAATGCTGTTACTGGTTTGGATGGTCACGATACCTCTGCTTTGCAGGCGGCTGTGACTGCTGCTGAGTCGAAGAAGAAGACTGTTGCTTACATGAATGCTTCTGATACTAAGAAGACTGCGTTTGATAATGCTGTGGCTGCTGCTCAAGCTATTCTTGATTCGCCTAAGGGCAAGACTGAGCAAGAAATCAGCGATGCTAAGACTCAGCTTGAAACTGCTTCTAACGCTCTTGATGGAACTGTAGATACGTCTAAGTTGCAGGTTGAAGTTAACAAAGCTGATTCTTTGAAGAAGTCCGTACAGTATACGAATGCTGTTCAGGATAAGAAATCTGCGTATGATACTGCTCTTACGGCTGCTGAGTCTGCTCTTGCTGATGCGAAGAATGCTCAATCAGCGAATACTCCTGAGCAGAAGCAGATTGCTGTCAATGGTGCGCTGCTTCAACTTCAAACCGCAGCTGCTGCACTAAATGGTGTTGATATTGCTGATTTGCAAGCTGAGATTGCTCTTGAGAATAGTGTGAAAGAATCTGTAAAGTACGTGTATGATACTGCTGAAAAGCAGCAAGCATATAATAAGGCTTTGCAAGATGCGAAGGAGCTTATATCTAAGCTAGCTGATCCTGCTGGTCAGGGTGTGGAAGTTGCTACTAAGTCTCAAGCAGATCGTCAAGCTCTTGTTAATACTGCGTTAAAGAGTCTTAAGAATGCTAAAGATGCTTTGAATGGTGTTAATAAGACGGTATTGCAAGCTGAAGTTGATGATGATTCTCACTTTAGCAAGTCGTTTGCCTACTTGCTTGGTGAAGCTCCTGATTTGGATGTGTATAAGAAGGCATTGGCTGAAGCTAAACGTGTGCTTGCTGATCCGAATGCTACCCAGGCTCAGGTTGATGCTGCGGTTAAGAATCTTTCTGCTGCTCGTAAGGCTTTGGCTGCTGCTAAGGCTCATGCGGCTGATGTTCGTGCTTCTGTGCGCGCTCAGGTGTTGAAGAGTGGTAGTGTTGCTCAGCTTAGTAAGACTGGTAGTGACGTGTCTGTGTTTGGCTTGTTTGCTGCAACTCTTAGTGCTGCTGGTGCTGCGCTTTTCTCAACTAAGCGTCGTGGTACTTCTCGTCACAGTAGTAAGTAAAATATTTGCTAGCTGGTCTGGTTATTGCAGATCAGCTAGTTTTAGAACTGCTTAATGTTTGCTTAATTGTATTCAGTAAGTTTGCTGAGTATTGAGTTAATCAGCATAATGAAGTTAATGTAAAAGTGCCTCACTTTGCGTCTTTCTTTACTACGCAAAGTGAGGCATTTTGCTATTTTAATTTGCGATTACACTGGAAGTTATTGTTGCTTACTATATTTTAAGAGTTATCTTGCTTACAAAGCACTTATTGAAGCGTTTAGTCACTGAGTTGCTAAGTTATTGAAACAGCGAAACATTAAACCTTAACGATTTGCATATATATGCATCCTTATGTATAATCTTTAAAAAATAAAATCTTGCAAGTGCTAATACACGTAAAAGAGTATAAAACATTCTGCACAAATTACTATACAGGAGACTCTCATGCACAAGATTGTTCAAAAATGGAATAACATTGACCTTATTTTACGCATTGTAATTGGTCTTTTTTTCGGTGCTGCACTTGGTATTTTTGTGCCAGCTCACGTCTATGTGCTCGATCTTATGGGAAAACTTTTCGTCAGTGCGCTTAAATCTGTTGCGCCAATTTTAGTATTTTGCCTAGTTATTGGTGCGCTTGCGCAAGCAAAAAGTGTTGGCAACATGAAAGTGGTAATAGGGCTGTACGCGCTATCTACGTTTACTGCAAGCCTTGTAGCTGTATGTGCGGCTATGATTTTCCCTGTTGATTTTACTTTTGCTCATGTTGCAGCAGCGTCTTCGCCGTCTCCTCAAGGAATTGGTGAGGTGCTTAATTCACTTGTGCTAAATATTGTTGTTAATCCTGTAGATGCTCTCGTTAAAGGTAACTTTATTGGCATCCTCTTCTGGGCGATTGCTTTCGGTGTTGCTCTGCGATTAGCCGAGCCTTCTACAAAAGCATTTTTCGATAACGTTTCGTCTGCTATTGGAAAAATTGTCCACTGGATTATTAACGCAGCACCTTTTGGCATTATGGGTCTTGTTTATACAACAGTTGCAAGTAACGGTCTTCGTATTTTTAGTGAGTATGGTTTCGTTATTGCTTTGTTAGTAGGCACAATGACTGTTGTTGCTTTGATTCTTAATCCTATTTTGGTTTTCGTGCTTACGCGTAAGAATCCGTATCCTCTTGTTTTTAGAACTTTGCGCGATTCGGGTGTTACAGCATTCTTCATGCGTTCTTCTGCTGCAAATATTCCTGTGAATATGAATTTGTGTGAAAAACTTGGCTTTAACAAAGATAATTACTCTGTTTCAATACCGCTTGGCTCAACTATTAATATGAGCGGAGCTGCTATAACTATTTCTATCATGTCTTTGTGCGCTGCTCACACGCTTGGTATTCGCGTTGATATTCCAACGGCTGTGATTCTTTCTGTGCTTTCTGCAGTTTCTGCTGCAGGAGCATCTGGTGTAGCTGGTGGTTCGCTTTTGCTTATACCTCTTGCATGCTCGTCGTTTGGTATTTCAAACGATATCGCTATGCAAGTAGTTGCTATTGGTCTTATTATTGGTGTTATTCAGGATTCTTGCGAAACCGCACTTAACTCTTCCACGGATGTTCTCTTTACTGCGGTTGGCGAATATCGCATGTGGCAGCGTGCAGGTATTGAATTCAAAATGGGCAAGGATCACGAGACTGTGCAACTTAAAAAGTAGATGTTCTGCTGTTGCTAGTTTTTGCTAAGTATTCTTGCTAGTGCGCGTTCTTCCGTTTTTACGTTTTAGATCGCGCACTTTTATTATATTTGGATGTTTATTGTAAATGAATCTAGCAGATGTTCAAATAAAATAGTAGAAGTGGAATCGGTATTTTTAGCGCGCATTAGGCTTTAGGGAAGTGGTAGGTTGTGTTTGCAGGAATACTGCGGTTTATCCACGCGTTTGCTGCGATTATACTTCCGCTTCCGATTGTTGTTTCGCCGCCAAGAATAGTAGCATTTGCGTAAATTACTACGTTGTCTCCAATATTCGGGTGTCGCTTTCCGCCTTTTACAGGATTTCCATCCTCGTCTAGCGCAAAGCTTTTCGCACCAAGCGTTACTCCTTGGTAAAGCTTAACATGCTCGCCGATTATAGTTGTTTCGCCGATTACAATGCCAGTTCCGTGATCAATGCAAAAATATGCACCAATTTTTGCTCCTGGATGAATGTCAATTCCGGTTTTTCTGTGAGCATATTCGCTCATAAGTCTAGGAATTAGCGGCACGTTAAGCTTGTAGAGTGCGTGAGCTGTGCGGTGAATAAGCATTGCATAAAAACCAGGGTATGCGAGCGTGACTTCTACTTTGCTTGTGCAAGCAGGATCGCCTTCATACATGGCTTGAATATCTGTTAAAAGTAACTTTTTAATTGCAGGAAGAGTATTTATAAATTGATTGCAAGTTTCTCGAATTTTAATTGAGTTGCTTGTATAGGATTGAAGTTCGTGAAATATAATGCGTTCTATAGTGTCTAATGCGTTTGAAGTAACGGTATTCAAACTAGCGTTATTATTCAAACTAGCGTTGAGTTGCGTAGTATCGTTGCTTACATTGTGCACATGCAACTCAGGCAAAAGTAACACCTGAGTTGCATGTATGAGTGCAATAATATTGCGGTAATTAGGTATGAATGTAGCTTGCCTTATGTCTGAATCGTGAATTGAGTTCAGTTGATTTATAAGATCAAGGCGATCATTCATACATTTCTCCCGTTATTTTGCTATTTTCTTTATTTTCTATTTTCTTTATTCTATAGTTTTGATCATTATCTAATAATGTTATTTATTATTCTTTTATTATTTAATCAAAACTTGCGTATTTAAAGTAGGCTCCTAAATGTAGTTAGTCTTCAAATAATGCGGTAGACAAGTATCGATCTCCTGAATCTGGCAGTATTGCAACGATGGTTTTGCCCCTGTTTTCTTCTCTTTTTGCTTCTTGGGTTGCTGTCCAAATCGCAGCTCCGGAAGAAATACCAACGAGGACGCCTTCTTTTTTGCTTATAAGCTTGCCGTTTTCGATTGCGTCTTCATTTGTTACGTGAACAATGCGATTATAAATGTTTTTGTTGAGCACATCTGGCACGAATCCTGCGCCGATTCCTTGAATCTTGTGCGCTCCTGGTTTTCCGCCTGCGAGCACAGGGGAGTCGGCTGGTTCTACTGCGATTACTTCAAGATGCGGATTTTGCTCTTTTAAGTATGTGCCAGTACCAGTGATTGTGCCGCCTGTTCCAACGCCTGCAATAAGCATATCCACGTTTCCGTCAGTGTCTTGCCAAATTTCTGGACCAGTTGTGTTGTAGTGCGCGTGCACATTTGCTTGATTGGTAAACTGTCCCGGAGTCCACGCATTTGGCGTGCTTTCAACGATTTCCTTCGCTTTGGCAATTGCGCCTTTCATTCCATCTTTAGCAGGTGTGAGCACGAGTTCGGAGCCGTAAGCTTTCATAAGTTTTCGGCGTTCAATAGACATGCTTTCTGGCATTACAATAATGCTTTTGTATCCTTTTGTTTGTGCGATCATTGAAAGACCAATGCCAGTGTTTCCGGAAGTTGGCTCAACAATTACTGAGCCTGGCTTAATTGTGCCTGTGGTTTCTGCTTCTTCAATCATCTGCTTTGCAATGCGGTCCTTTACAGAGCCTGCTGGGTTGAAGTATTCGAGTTTTACGAGGATTTTTGCTTGAAGATTGTACTCTTTTTCAATGTGAGTAAGCTCCAGAAGTGGAGTGTGGCCTACGAGTTCTTGCACGGACTTGTAGATGTTGGACATAATATTTCCCCTTACTTGTTTGTTTTACTTGTTTGTTTTACTTGTTTGTTTTACTTGTTTGTTTTGTTTAATTTAATTTGTTTAATTTTGTTTATTTTTAATTTTTAAAAAATAATTTTTTATTAATAAAGAGATTGTTGTTTATTAGTTGTTTCTAAAAATGCCATTTATCTGTTTAATATCTAATCCGTATTAAATTGTTATCTTTTCAACGTTTTATATTCGAATTTTGGCATAAAAAAAAGAAACAGCGCGCTGTTTCTTAAATCGTAATTTGCTGCGTTCTAACGTAAATGCTTTTAACATAGGCTAGATGTTATGCATATTTAGTGCTTGCAAACATCATTTCGATTAAGAAATGCGCAACAGCATACGTCACAACAACAGTTTGTCATCATATTTGTATGATACATGTGCACTCCTTTACTCGTCGAAATGGTGATAGGTGATGACTATAGCGAATGGATTTGCGTTTGTCAAACTTGATTTGTGTTTGGCATACCTTGATACGTACTCCTTTTTCTGCGCGAGTGTCTGATTTTGCCTGTTTTTGGGCACTGGTGCAGTTGGCGCATTAAAGTCCTATGTTAAAGAGATAGGCGACTTGATATACTGAGTTATTACGCTAGAAAATTTAGGGTTTCAACGTTGATTTCACAGTGTTTGGAGGCGTTGTTGTAAATGAATTTAACAGACGTGCAAATAAAAGAGTACAAAAAGTATAATAGCGAAGATATTCCAAAGCTGTATGATTCCGTTGGTTGGTCTGCGTACACAGATGATTTAGCTGCTTTGGAAAATGGTTTTAACAATTCGCTCAAGATTTTAGCTGCTTATAAAAATGATGAGCTAGTTGGCATTATTAGGGCTGTTGGTGACGGGTACACGGTTGTTTTTATTCAAGATATTCTCGTTTTGCCTGAGTATCAAAGGCAGGGGATAGGGTCTGCTTTGTTAAAGGCGATTGTGGATTGCTATCCTAACGTTCGTCAAATTCAATTGACCACGGATTGCACTGAAAAAACTATTGCTTTTTATAAGTCTGTTGGTTTTATTGAGTTTTCAGAAATTGATTGCTGCGGTTTTATAAAAGACAGGACATGATGCAGAAAATATGATTCTCTAGTAGCCATTAAGTGCGAATTTGCATAGATTGGCCACTTTGTGATTTTCGTGTGCTAATGCGTGTATTTGTGTATAGGATTGAGTTGCTTGTAGGATGGAGCTGATCTTATGGAGGAGCTGATTGTATGGCAGAATATGATTTGCCGATTTTAGAGTATGATTCCGATAAAAGTGCGGTTATTATGCCAAATCACGATAATATTTCTGTTCAGCTTCCATCTAAAGCGGTTTTTGCTTTTTTAGGCGATGCAATCGATCAGTATGCTTTAAGTAGGAAAGCTACGATTGTAGCAAATTTTGAATCTGCAACTAAAGTATATCCAATATATGTTTTGGAAGAAAAAGTAGAGAAAAAAGTAAAGGAAGACGCAAACAGCGAAGTAGAAGAAGAAACTCAAAAAATCTGCTTAGTACAAGCTCCAGTTGGCGCTCCTGCTGCTGTTCAGATCTTAGATTGGTTGATTTCTTACGGCGTTAGGGAAGTTGTTAGTGCTGGTTCTTGTGGGTCGCTAGTTGATTATGCGGAAAACGTTTTTCTGGTTCCGTATAAAGCTTTAAGGGATGAGGGGACTTCTTATCATTATTTGCCTCCAAGTCGTTATGTTGATGTTTCAGAGCGTTCGAGGCGTGCTATTTTGCAAACTTTGCAGGCGCATAATTTGCCTTATCATGAAGTTAAAACGTGGACTACGGATGGGTTCTTCCGTGAGACTAAGACGAAAGTTGCTAATCGTAAGCAGGAGGGATGCGCGGTTGTTGAAATGGAGTGTTCTGCTTTAGCGGCTTGTGCGCAAATGCGTGAGATTGTTTGGGGTGAGATTCTTTACACTGCAGATACTTTGCACGATGTTGAAAATTATGATGAGCGCAATTGGGGCGGGGATTCTAAAGCGTATGCGCTTGAGCTTTGTGTTGAAGCGGTGTTGCGTATTTGATTTGATTTTTTTTTAACTCTATGCTTATTATTTCTAGCAAGCATTACGTATAAGTGTGTTTAAGCATTTATAGGTGTTATCAAGCAGATAAGCATGACCAATCAGGATAAGTATGATAGTGTGTCTTTCAATACTTAGTAGAGAGTGGATTAGCAATTCGAAAGCGAAAATGCTAGCTGCGAAAATGCTATTAGCGAAAAATAGCAAAAATAGCAAGAATAGCAAATAGATATAAAGGAAGTGAGAGGTAGCGAGAATGAACAAAACTGACAATACAGCAAATCAGCAATCGCCCGCGAATCAGCAATCATCCAAACTACATCCCGACGTAAAAAATTACGTAAAACTATTTTTCAAGGAAAACAAGCTTGTAGCTTTTCTTTCGATGATAGTTTTTATTTCCTTGTCTATGATTTACACTGCTATTTCTTGGATTTTGCAAATTATTTTCGACTATATGGCAGGTAAAGGAGCTTTCTCTTTAATTACTATTTTGCTGCTTGTTGTTTCCTTTATGCTGGCAATCTCCCTGATTTTCGCGTTGAAGCGCAGCTCGTACCCTCGCTTTCTTGAAAAAGCAATGAATCAGTATAAAGAGTCTGTTATCAAGAAGCTTTTACAGAAGAGTTATAGTGATTTTTCGCTCGCGAATTCCGGCACGTATCTTTCTGTGCTTACTAATGATTGTGAGCGTATTCAAGAAAAGTATTTGAAGAAGATTTTTGATTTTTTTCAAGACGTTCTTATGCTCGTAAGCTCTCTGGCTCTTATGATTTATTATAGTCCATTGCTCACTGTTATTGCTCTTATTATTTCTGTGCTTCCAATGGCGTGCTCGATTCTTACAGCTAACGGGATTGCCACTCGCGAGGAGCAGGTTTCCAAGTCGAACGAGTCTTATACAGCCTTAACGAAGGATGTTTTGAACGGCGTTTCGGTTATTAAGAGTTTTAAGGCGGAGCAAGAGGTTATTAACCGTTATCAGAATCAGTCGATGGAGCTTGAGCATACTAAGAATCTTCGCGAAAAAACGATGACTACTGTTTCTGCTCTTGGTACTATTTCAAGTCTTGGAACTCAGCTTGGCGTGATGCTTGTTGGCGCTTGGATGGTTAACGCTCACGTGGGCGTTATTACTGCTGGAATGGTGTTAGCTTTCACTAATTTGATGAATGGCGTGCTTCAGCCTATTGCAAGTCTTCCTCAAATGCTTGGCGAGATGAAGGGCGCTAAGAAGCTTATTAGCAAGATGGCTGATTATATGAGTAACGCTAAGGAAGATTCTGGCGAGATCATTGACGATTCTATTAAAAGCGTTGTTTTGCGCGATGTTTCGTACGCTTATGACCTGGATCATAAAGTCTTGAAAAATGTAAATCTAACTTTGCAAGCTGGAAAATCTTATGCAATAGTAGGACCTTCTGGAGCTGGTAAGAGTAGTTTGATTAATCTGCTTATGGGATACTACAAGGATTATGAAGGTAGTGTGAAGCTGAATAATCACGAGCTTAGCAATGTGAGCAAGAGTTCGCTTTACGATAAGACTACTCTTATGCAGCAGTCTGTGTTTATGTTTGATGCTTCGATTTTAGATAATATTACGCTTTTTAAGCCGTTCCCGGATTCGGAAGTGGATCGCGTGATTCACTTGGCTGGTTTGGATGATTTGATTGCTGCTAAAGGCAAGGATTATCAGTGTGGTGAGAATGGTAGTCATCTTTCTGGCGGTGAAAAGCAGCGTATTGCTATTGCGCGAAGCTTGCTTAAAAAGTCCGAGATTCTGCTGGTTGATGAGGCAACGAGCGCGTTAGATAACGAGACGGGCACGAACGTAACGCAGTCTATTTTGGATTTGCAAGGAATTCTTCGACTTGTGGTAACTCACCGCTTGGATGCTAATTCGCTTAAGCAATATGATGAGATTCTTGTGATGAAAAGCGGCGAGCTTATTGAGCGCGGAAGCTTTGAGGAGCTTATGAATCAGAAAGCTTACTTCTACTCGCTTTACACTGTGTCTATGTGAGGATGTGGAGCTGGTTTGCTCTCAATGCGCTGTGCAATTTAGCGCAAGTGATTCTGAGCCAGTGTTAGTAGCCATTAAGTGCGAATTTGCAGCAATTGGCCACTTTCTCAGCAATGCAACCTGCTTTCGAGTTACATTTTAAGGAATTACGCTGTTACTTGCAGTGCTTTCTTTGCTTTAAAATTTTGCAAAATAAATTTTAGTCAAAATCTGTTTTTATTTAATGATCTTGTGTAATTTAGATTGTATAGAGTTAGAGAAAAGGCATATATGGAACAGTTTAATCAGTATGACTAATGACCAGAGTAACTATGATTCAAGTAATCAGAATCAGACAAACCCAAACAATGATACTGTAAATTCAAATCCTACAACGTTGTGCATAGTGATTCGCAAAATATGTCAAAAATGACGAGTGATTTATAAAAGGGAGATGACATGAATGTAAAATATGGTAGCGTATTTACAAATCCAGAAGTTTTAAACAGACTCGCACAAATAGAACAATCTCCCCAAATACAAGGAAAATTAAGTGCTTTAAAAGAAGGCGTAAAAAATAACTCTTTTGATCCAATTCGTTTAATTCCAATAATACCGGTAGTAATGGTTTTAGGCACTTTGTATAACTATTTTCCAAATATTGATTACTCTCGTTACAAATATTATTTACTAATAGTAGGTGTTTTTGTTGTTTGCTTTGCAGGTAAGTTTTTTGTAAATAATAAGGTTGATGTAGACGCGCTATATGCGGATAATGTTTTAACGCCGATTTTAAATGTGATTCTGCCTGGAACAGTATTAAACAATTCCGAAGGAATTGACAGCAGCATTTTTGATAATCTTCTGCCAATATCTAGTAGGTATTATTCAAGTAAACACATAATTTTTGGCGATGAATTTAAAACTGAATTTTCAAATATGCAAGCAATCCACTTTTCTAGAAGTGAAAGTGGAAAAAGTGTTAAAAAAACGGATTTTATTGGGCAAGTCTTATTAATAAACTCAAAAACCAACATAAATGGCCACATTAGAATCGTCCCTGTTACTGGAAAGAACTTTATGGGACAAAAACTAAATGGATACTATGGTAAAAAAACAAAAGAGGAGAGCGAAGTTCAGACAGAATCCATTGAATTTAACGACTCGTATTCAGTCTTCTCTACAGACGATTTTTATACAAAACTGGTATTAGATCCAAGTTTTATAGAACTAATGAATAATTTGCAAAAAAGAATGCGAGTTTGCTTATACCTAGATAGTGAGCGTATTGTTGCAGCCTTTGATTCTGGTCGGTATTTATTCGGCGCTCCAGGAAAATCTGGAATAGAAAACCTATCTTTAACAAGAGAATATGCAAAATTTAGAGATATTTTGGCTGAGTATTACGAAATAATTAACGTAATTAGAGAGAAATTACAAAAGTAAAAATTACAAAAGTAGAAACTAGTAAATTGCAATACTAGCGAACTAAAAAATTAGAAAATACTAGAACTAAAGGAGATGTTATGGGAGACATTATGGGTGACGTTATGGATAAGAACACTGTGCTAATTTGTGTTGCAATAGTGCTTGTAGTGCTTATTGTCTGGTTTATTGGCATGTTAAATAGGCTAAGAAAATATAGGGTGATTATAGAAGAGTCGCGGAAAAACGTTGATATTGCGCTCGCTAAAAGATACGATACGATTTGCCAAATGCTTAAAGTTGCGCAGTCGTTTGCAAAGTATGAAAAAACAACATTAGTGGATTTAGTAAGTTTAAGAGAGGGATTGGGCTCAGCGGATTCTAGTTCGGTAATCAAAAATCAGAATCATGCAATAGGGAAGATTTTTGCTTTGGCGGAAGCTTATCCGGAATTAAAGTCTTCTGAACAATTTTTGAACTTGCAGGAAGAAATAAACGACGAAAATGAGCAGCTTGCGGCAGCAAAAAGAATTGTTAATAGTAATATAAGCACTCTTAATCAAAATATTGTTACCTTCCCAGTGTCGCTTATTGCAAGCTTAAGCGGAATAAAGCAGATGGCTTTTCTTGACGAAGATAATCTAAGCAATAAGAAGAATATTGACAGCATACTGAGCTAGTGAAAATGTTTAGCTAGACGGTATATCTAATATAGCCAATCGCCCGCGAATTTGCAGTGATTGGCCACTTTGGGATTGACTGATTTGTGATTGGTTGATTGGTATTTAAATATAAACGCCAGGGAGTTTATTTCAACTCTACTGGCGTTTATTGGTTACTTGCGTTATTCGCTAGTTGCGTTTTTTACTTGCCGTGTTTTCGGAAATAATCTGCTAAATAAACTGCGATATTACAATGCCGGCAGCCATAAGCGGAATATTGAAAATAAGGAACGTTGGAACGCAAGTATCCCAAATATGACTGTGCTGACCGTCTGCGTTTAAGCCGGAAGTAGGTCCAAGCGTAGTATCAGAAGCAGGGGAACCTGCGTCTCCAAGAGCTGCAGCGGAAGACATAAGAAGAATCGTTGCAGGAGTGCTGAAACCAATGCTCTGACACAGTGGCACGAACAAAACCGCAAGAATAGGAACCGTACCAAACGAAGTACCAATGCCCATAGTCACAAGCAAACCAATAATTGTAATCACAAATGCAGCAACAAGCTTGTTCTGACCCATAGAAGCAACACCCAAGTGCACAAGCTCCTCAACTCCGCCTGTAGCTTGGATCACGTTAGCATATCCTCCCGCAATGAGCATCACAAACGCAATAAGACCCATGAGTTTTACGCCGCCAGTAAGCTGCTTGTCGATGTCGTTCCACTTTATTGCGCCAAAGATAATCATCGTTGCAAGACCTGCAAGAGAAGAAAGTGAAAGATCTTTACTAATAATTTGCACTACTACAACAACAATAATTGCGAGAATAGTCACATAATGGCGTAAATTAAGAGGTCCGACAACAGCGTCAGCAGCACGAGTATCAGCTTCGGTGGTTTCGTATTCGCGAGGCTTGCGATAGAGCACAAATACGGCAAATAGCAAAGCTGCTAGCATTGCAGCACCCAAATACCAGTTCACAGCGCTAACGTCCGCAACGCTAACTTTCATGCCATTTTTAGAAAGATTCGTAGCAATAACAGTCTGGAAAATAAGACCAAAGCCAAACGGAATAGCAATATATGGAACCTCAAGACCAAAAGCAGTACAGCATGCTGCAGCTCGACGGTCAAGCTTCATCTTATTCATAACTCTCAAAATAGGCGGAATAAGAATAGGAATATAAGCAATATGAACCGGCACAATATTTTGAGACATGCATGCAATAATAGTTAGTACCGCAAGTAGAGCGTACTTTTTCATGCCAATAATTGAGCTAATTTTTTTAGAAATAATTTGAGCTAAGCCTGTTGCGGTAATTGCTTCCGCAAAAGTTCCAAGAAGAATGTAGGCTAAAGCGGTTTGTGAGTTGGTGGAGAAACCGTCGCAAAGCAAAGCCATAATTGTGTGATTTCCGTCACCAAAAAGAGGAAGATGACCGGCAATGCCACCTGCAATGCAAGCTATAATCATTGCTAGCAAAACATTAAGTTTTGCAAGACTAAGCGCGCATAGCACTACAACCGACACAATAACCGGATTAAATATGATATTTAAAATTTGCAAACCTAGCATGCCGTTCACCCCTTCAAATGCTTGAATGTTAATGTATTGTTTGAAGCAATACGTTTTATTTCGTATTGCTTACGCTTGTATTTTTGCATATGTATTCTTACATATGTATTTCTTACATTTAGTAATTAAAGACAATATAGCATGGAAGTGTTTACAACATGTTTCTTGAGTGAATATAAAATATAAACAATTAAATAAAAAAATTAGTGTAACTCAACAATTGTTTGCACAAAAGAGTATTCTAAATGATTAGTGGTGAAGAATTGATAAATCACCAAATGTTCGGTTTTACACCGTTTTATTGCAGTATTGCAACGTGAGTTTACTGCTGAAAAGTGGCGATAAAGCAATGCGAAAATTAAAAATTGTTTTGCTAATTGTGAAGATCTAAAAATAAGCAGTAAACAATAAACAACAAACTGAAAAACTAAAAAACTGAAAATAAGTTATTTAGAGTATTTAGAGTAAGGAGGAATGCCTGGCGCTCTAAGTAAAAAGGATATTACGACATATCTTAATTACAAGCGTCAAACATGCAAATTATGAAAGATAGTAAAACACTTTTAGAAGCTAAAGAATTAGGCTTACAAATATTTAGAAGAACACCATTTTGGGACGTATCGTTAAAAGTAGAGCCTCATCAAATCGTTGCAATATCAGGTGAACACGGCTCTGGAAAATCAGCTTTGCTGCTTGCACTGTCTGGTTATATGAAATTTACGAACGGAACTCTTACTATTGCGGACTCAACTCTTCCTAACGATTTTAAAAAATCACGTAAATATGTGGGATTGGGATTATTCAACGGAATTAACGAATTCTACAAAATGCAAACAATAGAAGAAGCTTTGATGAGTGAGCTAAAACTCGCATCATCTTCGCCACTATTTCGCGAACAGTATAAAAATGATGTAAAAAATCGCGAAGCATTGCGCCAATACGCGTACAATCTTCTTGCTCAATGGAAAGTATTTTCTCCTCACAAAACAGCAATAGGAGAGTTGACTCCGTGCGAGCGCATGCGTTTGGCAATTGCGTTGGCATTATTAAAGCAACCGTGGCTGCTATTTGTTGATGGAATTGAGACGGAGCTTACTAGTGAGCAACGCGAATGCTTACTTTCCGATATTCGCGAATATGTTAGCAAAAACTACTGCTCCTGCCTTGTTGGAGTTTTGCAAAGTGAGTTAGAAAAGCAAGCGGATCAAGTCTTAAGACTTATGCCAAATAATGAGAAAACAGAAAATTCTCATACTGATTCTCAACTTGCTACAAGTGAAGCAAACGGTGGTGAAAACAATGCACGTTAGTACTATTGCTCTTGCATTTCGTGAGATTAACAATACGATGAAAGGAAAAGCTCGAAAGCTTGTTATTGGAACCGTAGCTTTGATTCCACTTTTATACGGATCGCTTTACTTATGGGCATTTACA
This sequence comes from Gardnerella sp. DNF01151, assembly GCF_049244235.1. Taxonomy (NCBI): domain Bacteria; kingdom Bacillati; phylum Actinomycetota; class Actinomycetes; order Bifidobacteriales; family Bifidobacteriaceae; genus Gardnerella; species Gardnerella sp. DNF01151. Next base: position 670,641 of record NZ_CP058389.1, read on the forward strand.
AATCCTTATAAGACTTTGGATACTGTGCCTGTGGCTGTTGTTGTTGAAGACAATGGCGCTATGATTAACGGCAAAATGCGAAACATTGGAAACGAAATCAAAACTCGTTTAAAGAATCAAAAAGACGGTAGTGAAGGTTTCCAATGGAATTTTGTAAATAGTGCTGAAGCAAATAAGGGCCTTAAAAATGGCAACTATTTTATGGTAGCAACTATTCCAGCTTCCTTTAGTAAGTGCATTGCTTCCGCGCAATACGATACTCCAACTAAAGCAAAACTTCACGTAAAGTACGATCAAGCAAGCAATATGCTGGCTTCACAAATTGGTAAAACTGCTTTCCGCACTATGCGTACTGAGATTAGCGAGGCGATTGCTCAAGAGTATTGGGAGCACATGTTTGCGAAAGTTAATTCAGCTTCCGATTCTCTTGGTGCTGCTGCAAACGGTGCTGGAGCATTGCATGAAGGTTCAAAGTCTTTGCAAGGCGGAATAAATAAGCTTGCAGATGGGTCGAATAAACTTTCGCAATCTTTGCAAAAACTTCAAGGCGGATTAGGGGAGCTTCAAAAAGGCGCGAATACGCTAACTGAAGCCAATGCTCGCAGCAAAGAAGGAGCTCAATATCTTGCACAAAAAACGCAAGATTTAGCAAACGGAGCCCAACAGTTAAGCGAAGGAACCCAAAGGCTATCGGCAGCGACAAGCGAATTCTATGAAGGAGCTCAAAAGCTTGCAGCTTCAAGCAACGAATTAGAAGAACATGTTAAAGCTGGAAACGCTGAAACAAAAGCACAAATTACTGGTCTTCTTATGCAAGCGCAAAACCCAGCAGTAACAAAGGAAGACGTGCTTGCTAATTTGCAAAGATTGGCAGAAGGATTAGGTGAAAATTCTAATCTTCTAGAAACAAATCTTTCTGCTTTAAGCGCTGGAGCAGACAAGCTTTCTGCAGGGAGCTTGCAAATAAAGGGCGGTGCTGACGCTCTTATGCAAGGCATGGAGAAAGTTAATGTTGGTTCAGATAAGTTAGTTGCTGGCACAAATAAGCTTGCTGACGGTTTGGCTCAAGTAAGTAACGGTAGCGAGAAACTAAATAGTGGCGTGAATGAAGCTGCACAAGGTTCTGCGAAAATAGTGAACGGTTCTGATCAGCTTAATTCCGGCGCTAAGAAGCTATCTGATAACACTCCAAAGCTTGTTGATGGTACTAAGAAATTGCATGACGGGCTTAAAGATGCTCAAAAGTCTGGAAAAGTAAACGGTATTGTTCAAAAAAGTAAGATGATGAGCGCACCAGTTTCCTTGGAGGAGCACGAGTATTCGCACGTTGAAAACTATGGAACTGGTTTTGCTCCTTACTTTATTTCTATCGCCCTTTGGGTTGGTGCTCTTATGACAACATTCGTTTTGAGAGTTATGGATAGGCGAGCGATACTAAACGGCATGAATCCGCTTAAAAGCGCGCTTATTAGCTTGACGCCGTTTGTGATTATGGGCGTTTCGCAAGCGATTATTCTTATGGGCGTTGTTCAAGGAGCGTTGAAGTTCCAAATCGATAATGTTGTTGCATTCTACGCGCTGGGGATTCTAGCGTCAATAGTCTTTATGGCTATAATGCAAATGATTATGGTGGTGTTCCGCATGCCAGGGCGAATAGTTGCGATTGTGCTACTTATGTTGCAAATCACAAGCTCTGCAGGAACGTTCCCAGTACAAATGACGCCGGCATTCTTTAGAGCTGTTCACCCATATTTGCCAATGACGTACTCGATTATGGGGTTGCGTCAAGCAATGTCTGGAAAGAACAGTGGTGAAATAGTTTCAGGCATTGGAATGCTTGTGCTTTTCGGCGTTATTGCGATTGCCATAACAAGCATTGCCTTCCGCATGAAGCGTACTGTAAAAATGTTTGATTTGCATCCTGTAATAACGCTTGATGCATAAGCGTTCATGCAGGCGCGATAATTAAAATCCCCGCAGCTCTTGTTGGTTGCGGGGATTTTTTAGTGAATTTTGTTTAATTTAGTTACTTTATAAATACGTTATCCGACTTTAGAAAGTAGACGCGTAGACTTCGGCAATGGCGGCTTCGTCCATATGCATGTAGGAGTTCTTCAAAAGTCGCTGCTGCTCTTTGACAACGCTTGCAGCCCAACTTTGAATCATATCCTCGGTCATGCCATACTCGTGAAGCTTGTGCTTAGGAAGAATCGTGTTAAGAACTTCGTCAAGCTTATTTAATACGTCTGTTTTCTGGCATTCAAGAATATTTGCCATAAAGTCAAAAAGCTTAGAAAGCTCAGTGTTTTCTGCGTTATTCTCGTCGTGCTTAGCATAGTATCGCAAAACGCTTGTAAGAAGAGCTGCATTCGTTTCGCCGTGAGCCACGTGGAAAGTTCCACCAAGCGGATAAGCCATCGCGTGAACGCAACCGCAGCCAGCGTTACCAAACGCAATGCCAGCGTAAAGACTTGCCGAAACCAAGTCGCTTACAACTTTGCTTTTTGCGCTGCTGCCTTCTTTAACAACTCGCATATAACTTTGCAAAATAAGTCCGCAAGCCTTGTAACTAAACATTTTTGTAAGCTCGGTTGCAATAGGAGAAAGTGCGGACTCAATCGAATGCGTAAGAGCGTCAATAGAGCTGGTTGCAAAAACGTAATCAGGCAGGCTCTTTAACAATTCTGGAATAAGAACAGCGTCCGTAGCATAGCAAGCATCGTTCGCCAAACCCTTCTTGGTATTGCGCTTAGTAAGCGAGAACACCGCAACGTTCGTAACTTCGGAGCCAGTGCCGCAAGTAGTTGGAACAAGAATAAGATCCGCGCCTTTTTGTGCAGGAATCTTGCCGTCAACCAAGTCTTCAAGCGGGCTTGTTTGCTTCAATGCACAAACCTTCGAAATATCCAAAACAGTGCCGCCGCCAATGCCAATCACGCGCTTTGGAGTTGTGTGAATGTCACTAACGATTGCATCAACCATTGCGTCGCTCGGCTCACCCTTGCCGTATTTCTCTTGGAAAATCACGTCGCAATCAAGATTCAAATCGCCAAAATAAGGCTCCCAAATGTACTGGTTTGTAATAACCAAATCGCCCTTGCTGAGCTTGAATTCTTGCGCGAAGTCGCGTGCGTTCTCGAACTTATGAATAGTTGGTTTAATAGAAAGCTGCTTCATCCTAGACTCCTTTGTTTTAATCTGCATGTCTTATGCTAATAGTGCGCGTTTTGTGCGCTCTTTTGTGCGCGGATGATTAAAAAACCAAGCAACTGCTCCATTATAGAACAGATTGCTTGGTTTAATAAATGCGATTTAAGCTAATCAGAAAAAGTGATTCAGCCTAAGCTAATCAGCAAAGTTTAATCATCCCTTCAACAAAGCCGTGTAAGCAGCCATCGTAATGTAGTTGTATGGCTGGTTGAAGTGAGGCATGAAGAAGATGTCGCACAAAGCAAGCTCCTTAATCGTGACTTTCTTTTGAATAGCTAGCGAGAACAGGTGAATTGCGGCAGACATATCGTAGTTAGAAGCCAATTGGCAACCAACAATAACCTTCGTATCCTTCTTGTAAACGATGCGAATCTTCACCTTTGGATTCTCAACTTCCATAAACGCAGGCTTTTGAGTATCCTCAAAATCAACGTAGTTAACGTCCATGCCCTCTTTTTGAGCGGCAGTCAAACTCAAGCCGGTGCAAACAAGCTTGTAGTCGTAGATCATCATTGCGCTAGAGCCTTGCACGCCCTCGGTTTCTACAGGAGTTCCGCAAATGTTGTGACCTGCAATCAAGCCGCTTCGAACTGCGTTAGTAGCGAGCGCAATGTAGTTTACGCGGTCTCGAGCGTTGTCGTAGATTGTAGCGCAGTCGCCGATTGCGTACACGTCTGGATCGGAAGTTTGCTGCTTCTTGTCAACAAGGAAAGCGCCGTTAGCATACTGCTTTAAGTGGTCTTTGCCGAGCGCAACGTTTGGGTGGAAGCCAATAGCGCAAATCACCATGTCGGCTTCGTAAGTGCCTTTGCTTGTTTTAACAGCCTTGACTTCAGTGTCTCCAACAATTTCTTCAACAGTTTGACCAAGTTCAAACTTAATGCCTTTATTCTCCATAATTTGCTTCAAATTATCGGAAAACTCTGGGTCAAAGTAGCCGTTAAGAATATGGTCTTCCATGTCAATAAGAGTTACGTTCTTGCCAAGTCGCTTAAAAGCTTCCGCAAGTTCCACGCCAATGTAGCCGCCGCCAAGAACCACAACATTACGGAAATCACGCTCTTGTAGCTTAGCAATAACAGTTTGAGCATTCTGGAAAAGCTTTACCATTTGCACGTTTTCCAAGTCAATGCCCTTAATGCGAGGCTTGTTTGGAAGGCTGCCGGTAGCAAGAACCAGCTTGTCGTAAGAATCGTGAATAACAGTGCCATCTTTAAGCTCGACTGTTACTTCTTTCTTTGCGTAATCAATGTCTAAAACTTTACTTTCAAGATTTACCTTAGCGCCTTTTTTAACAAAATCTTCTGGCTTCTGGTAGAACAGTCCGTCACTGCTTTGAATCTGCTTGCCAATCCACAAAGCCATACCGCAACCAAGGAAGGAAATATTGCTATTCTGATCGTAAATGGTAAGCTCGTTCCCTGGGTAGCTCAAAATGGTGTTAGCGCAGGCAGTGCCGGCGTGATTTGCGCCAATCTGAATGATCTTCGTCATCGGTAATCTCTTTTCGTCGTTGAATCTAGTTTTAATTTTGTTTATTTCTGTTGAATTCTGCTGAAATTAATTTAATCTAGTTTAATTTAATTCCGCTAAATTCTGTTGAAATTATTGTATGTGCTTCAACTGCTTTGTTTAATTCACGCTGCGGCGCGAATGCACATCCAATGCACAATACTATTACACGAATGCGAGTCTTACCAATTTTGATTTTGTGCGTGTTGTGAGGGAGTTGTGTGGTTATTTCACAATCTGACTATCACTAATCTTTTTGCGAACATGAATTACGTAGTTGAATCCTGAAGTTTGTATACAGTTTATATACAGTGACATTCACATATGTACAGTTTTTTGTGATGCGTTTTAATGTTTTATAAAGTGATATTCGTATGAAGGGGTATTGTGATGCGTATTTTGATTACTGGTTTTACGCCGTTTAATAATGAGTCTATAAATCCGTCGTGGGAGATTGCGCAATCAGTGCATGCGCCTGAGGGTGTGGAACTTGTTCGTTTGCAGATTCCTACGGAATTTAGCAAGGGCGCGCAAAAAGTTATTGAGAAAATAGAGGAAGTTCACCCTAATGCTGTGCTTTCATTAGGGCAATTTGGTGGTTCTGCTTGTTTTAACGTTGAGTATGTTGGCATTAACTGTAGAGCTGCGCGTATACCGGATAATAGTGGGTATAAGCCTTGGTATGAGCCTGTTGTGCAGGATGGTGATGTGGCTTATAAAGCGACTTTGCCAGTTGTGAACATAGTTGATGCTTTAAATAAAGCAAAATTGCCGGCGTCTGTGTCTTTTTCTGCTGGCGCGTACGTGTGTAATGACGTGCTTTACAGTGTTTGTCATTATTGCCAGACTAAAAAATTGCCGATTAAGAGTGGTTTTATTCACGTTCCATATTTGCCTGAGCAGATTCTTGATAAGCCTACTACGAGTTCTATGAGTTTAGTTGATATGCTTCGAGGTATTGAAGTTGCGCTGCAAGTAATTGCGGATGATTGCAAGTGATTGCAGATTAATCGCCAGCAAATCTTTAATTTGTCAAATTGCATAAAATAACTCAAAACAGCCACTTATGTTGAAGGTGTGGTATAAAAGTCTTATGTTTTCTAAACGCGCTATTACCATTTTTGCGGCTGCTGTCGTAACTGCTTTAACGTTGGGTACGTTGAGTGCTTGCGAGCCGCAGGGTAAAGCCGTTGGTAGCACTGGTCGCGCTGGAGACATAATTCACGACGGCATAGATATTAATGACATCCATTTGCTGGTCATTGGTTCAAAATTAGCTGCGCTTGATGACGAAGTTATGAAGCATTGTAAAACGTCAAAATTGAGTGCTTCTTATGTGCCGCTATCAAATGTTGTTAATCCTAACGAAGCGGCTCAGCAAGCTATTCGCGCTGCAAGCGAGCAACCTGTTTCATTAATACTTATAGACGCGCTCGACGTGACAGGCGTTGACGACCTGCATAATGATAATAATCAACCTAATATAAAAGAGAATAACAAGCTTAATAACAGCACTCGCAATAAACAAAACGAAAGCAAAGCATGGATTTCTGCGCTGCAATACGTGCGTTACGCTGGAGTGCCAGTTGCGTTAATAAATCCTGTAAAAGCACCAAAAGACGCAACTTTATACGCAGCTACTTTGTATTTTGATAGCGATGGAAGTGGAATTGGAAAAAATATTCATGAATCTTATTTATCAAAAAATAGCGAATCTTTAAACAATAAAAGCAATAAATCAAAATTTGAGCGTTCGTCTTTGCTAAGCATCGTTCGAGCAATAATCGACAATACACCGCATAGTAGGGAAGTGATTATAAATGACAAATAACGAACAAAACGCAATGGCATCTACAGAAATTAGCAAAAATAACGCTATTGCGGTGCTTCCTAAAGTAGAAGTTTCTGGTTTGAGCACAGAAGAAGTTGCAGAGACAGTCTCTCGCGGAGATGTGAATATTACTTCTAAGCAGACTTCTCGCTCTTTAATGGATATTGTGCGCGCGAACGTGTTTACATTGTTTAACGCGATTATTTTCACAGCAATGGTTGTTGTGCTTGCCACTGGTTCGTGGAAGGATGCTGTTTTTGGTGTGGTAATTCTGGTAAATACTGGAATTGGCATTGTGACTGAATTAAAAGCAAAGCGCACTTTGGATAGGCTTTCTATACTTGTGGCGTCTTACGCAATGGTTCGTAGAGGCGGAGAAAATATTGAGATTGCGCACAAAGATATTGTGCTTGGAGATATTTTGTGGCTTAGGGCTGGTGAACAAGTTCCTGCAGATGTAGAAGTGCTGGAATCGTGGGGCTTAGAAATGGACGAGTCCATGCTCACGGGCGAGTCTGCTACAGTTCGAAAAGCAAAAGGTGATAACGTTTATTCCGGATCTACTGCAGTTTCTGGAATGGCTTTAACGCGTGTTACTGCCGTAGGAGAGCACAGTTATGCGGCAAAATTGGCGGCGCAAGCGAAAGTTTATACCAAAACAATTTCCGACTTAAGCCGTGGAATTAACACGATTTTGAAGTATATGACGATGGTTGTGGTGCCTTTGTGTGTGCTGCTTGTGTGGTCGCAAATGCACAAGGTTGGCGGATTTGTTGAAGCTTGGCAGACTGGTGCTTGGAGGAGAGCTGTTGTTTCTGCTGTTGCAGGCGTTGTTGGCATGATTCCAGAAGGATTGGTTCTTCTTACTTCGCTTAATTTTGCGGTGGCTGCTATGCGGCTTGCTCGTAAGCAAACGTTAGTTCAGGAGTTGGAATCTGTAGAAACTTTAGCGCGCGTAGACTGCTTGAATCTGGACAAAACTGGCACTATAACCGACGGTGGTATTGCATTCGTTGGCGTGGAAAATCTAGATAATAGTGGTGCCGAAATATCTTTGCAGACCAACTTGCAAACCAATCAAGCTTTATTCGACTTATCAAATGAAGAAAATCCGAACGCAACAGGTGTTGCGATTATGGAAGGGCTTGGCTCTAAAGGAGTTGCAGCTAGCCAGCATGTATCTAACCGTCTTCCATTCTCTTCTGCTAGAAAGTGGAGTGCGGTGCAATATGCGAAAAGCAGCGGAGAACATGAAACTTGGTATATGGGTGCTCCGGAAGTATTGCTAAGCGCGATTAATTATGCAAATTCTAATGAACTTTTAGCGAAAGTTAATTCTTATGCGGAGCAAGGTGAGCGCGTGCTGCTGCTTGCAAAAGTAAGTAGCGAAAGTAGTACTGTAAGTAGCGTCGATAGTAGCAGCGTAAGTAGCGTAACAGAAACAGATAAAACTTTTGGCGATTCTCCAACTATTTGCGTAAATGCTCATCCTATTGCTTTAGTTCGCTGCTCTGAGCGTATTCGTGATGATGCTCGCAAAACGCTTAAATGGTTCCGTGAGCAGGGTGTGCGTTGCCGCGTAATTTCGGGAGATAACCCTACAACAGTTGCGGCTGTTGCTGCAAAAGTTGGCTTAACAGGAGATCGCAAGCCTGCTGCAATGGACGCTAGAAAATTGCCAGAAGATATTAACGAATTGGCTAAAGTGCTTGAAAATGTGGATGTGCTTGGGCGCGTGCTTCCTCATCAAAAGAAAGCGATTGTTCAGGCGCTTCACACTCAAGGTCATGTTGTTGCTATGACTGGTGATGGCGTGAACGATACTTTGGCTCTTAAAGAAGCTGATTTGGGCGTTGCTATGGGCAATGCTGCTCCTGCTGCAAAAGCTGTAGCTCAAGTGGTTCTTGTTGATTCACGATTCTCGCATTTGCCGGATGTTGTGGCTCGCGGTAGGCAAGTGATGGCAAATATGGAACGTGTGGCTGGCTTATTCCTTGTAAAAACTGTTTATTCTGCGCTTATTTCTGCAGGAGTTGTGCTTCTAGCGTTGCACTTCCCGTATTTGCCTCGTCACATTACTTATATTGGTTCTTTAACTATTGGTATTCCAGCATTTTTGCTCGCTTTAGCACCTAATACTCGTCGATACATTCCAGGTTTCTTGAAGCGAGTTGTTCATTTTGCTGTTCCTAGCGGATTTGCTATAGCTGCTTCTGTGCTCGCTACTGCTGTTATAGCTCCGCGAGTTTTGGGATTAAATCTTGACGATGTTGTTGCAAATAATTTGATAGCATCTCGTTTTATTGTCTCAAACGTGCAAGCTTTGGCAACTACTCGCAGTATTTGTTCCGTAATCGTATTTGTTCTCGGCATACTCGTGCTTGCAAGCGTTGCCAAGCCGTTGCGCTCGTGGAGAGGAATTATGGTTGCGCTATTTGCTGCAGCTGGAGTTGCTGGAGCTTTTATACCGTTTACTGCAAAATTCTTCGAAATTCACGTGCCGACTGCAGGAAGCGCGTTTACTGTAATGCTTATAGCTGTTGTTTTAGCTGTAATCTTATGGTTTGTGTGCGTGAGTTTAGCAAACTTGTTATCTAAACAAAGTAAGAAGTGAACAATCTAACATATTTCTCATGTAATTAGTGTGTCGACGTGAGCTTAATGATGCTTACAATAGATACGTGTTTAGTATTTTAGAGATGTTTTCAGTAGGCGTTGGTCCTAGTTCATCACATACAGTAGGTCCTATGCGAGCTGCGTGTTCGTTTGTTTCATCGCTTAAAAAAAGTGGTAGTCTTGCAAACGTTGCGCACGTAAGTGTGACTCTTTACGGATCACTGTCTTTAACAGGTCTTGGTCATGGCACTGATCGCGCTTGCGTTGCAGGTCTTGAAGGAAATCTTCCAGATAATGTAGACACTGATCATATGCTTACTATTCGTCAGGAATGCAAAAAAACTGGCACTTTAACGCTTGCAGGTGAACATACTATTGCTTTTGATTACGATAAGGACGTAATTTTTGAAAAATGGATGCGAATGGTTGTTCATCCTAATGGAATGCGTTTTGTTGCAATTGATTCTGACGGAAATAAAATCGATGAGCAAGTTTGGTATTCAATTGGCGGCGGATTTATTCGTCAAGGGTGTGCAGATGATGCAATGGTTGGCTTGCATGAGCGTGTTACTGAGCAAGATGAAAATAATGCCAATAAGAATAGTGTAAGCGAGAATAATAGCGAAAGTAATAACGGAAATAGTAGTGATAATGCTGCAAGCTCTTCAAATCAAACAAAAGATTCCACTGTACCTTATCCTTTTACTTCATGCGACGGGCTTATAAATATTTGCCGAGAAAAGCATATGTCAATAAGCGATGTTGTGTGGCAAAACGAGCTTGCATTGCATGAAGGTGATGCTGACTACGTGCGCAACTATTTGCTGCATGTTTGGAAAGTTATGAGTAAATGTGTAGAAAACGGATGCAACTCAAAGCAACCGATTTTGCCAGGAGGTCTTGATGTGCCTCGCAGAGCTCCTCACATGTATGAGCGTTTAGCTGCAAATTCAGACATGCTTCGCAACAATCGTCGTCGTTCGGATGCTGCTTTAGAAAGTTCAGACTCTGCGTGGGTTAATCTTTTTGCGCTCGCTGTTAGTGAAGAGAATGCTGGTGGTGGGCGTATTGTTACTGCTCCAACGAATGGTTCTGCAGGAATTATTCCTGCAGTATTGCAGTATTATTGGCGATTTGTTGATTCTGCTAATGAAGATGGAGTTGTGCGATTCTTGCTTGCTGCAGGTGCTGTTGGTTACTTATTTAAGCGAAATGCTTCAATTTCTGGAGCTGAAGTTGGTTGTCAAGGAGAGGTTGGTTCTGCTTGTTCGATGGCTGCTGCAGGATTGTGCGAAGTGTTGGGAGGGACCCCGGAACAGGTTGAAAATGCTGCAGAAATCGGTATAGAACACCATTTGGGGTTAACTTGCGATCCTGTAGGCGGTTTGGTGCAAATTCCTTGTATTGAGCGCAATGCTATGGCTGCAAATACAGCAATTAATGCTGTTCGAATGGCAATGCTTGGAGATGGCTCGCACATGGTAAGCCTTGACAAAGCGATTAAGACTATGAAAGAAACTGGTCATGACATGATGTCTAAATATCGCGAAACCTCAAAAGGTGGGCTAGCTGTAAACGTTGTTGAGTGCTAATTTGCTAATATTTTTGCATTAATTCGTTGATGTTTTGAGATTAATTTTTGCTAAGTTATACACAATGCGTATATTTCATGTACATACGTAACGTTTCAGTGCTAATCTAGGACAGGTTAATCTAGGAAGTGTTAGTCTAAACTGCATTTATTCGAATGTGCATTTACTTAAATGTACTATTTAAAATGCGCTGCTTTAGTAATGCAGGATGGTTAAAAGCTGTCTGTGTAGATGTTATACTGTTCAGATTATACTGTTTGGAGTTTGTAAAGGAGGAAATATGGCACAAGATATGCCAGAAGTGATTGCAGAATTTGGCACTACGCCAACGGTGACGTTCCCTGAATCTGAACCGCCAGCAGGCCTTAAAGTTGTTGAATTAGTTGAAGGTAATGGTCCTGTAGTTCGTGCAGGTGACACTGTAACTGTGAATTATCATGGTGTGGTTTGGGGTAGCGACAAGCCATTTGATTCAAGCTTTGCTCGTCATACTCCAGCTAGTTTTGGTATTGGTGTCGGTCAAGTGATTCAGGGCTGGGATCGTACTGTTCCAGGTCATAATGTTGGATCTCGTTTGTTGATTTCTATTCCTCCAGAGTATGGTTATGGCTCTCGTGGCATACCGCAAGCCGGTATTGGCGGCGGAGACACGTTGGTATTTGTTGTTGATATTATTTCAACTCGTTGATAGAAGAGCGTGAATTTTATTTACGAACGCATAGTTTTTATTTTTAGAGATTGTTGTATAAGGAGGTAGCAATGGCTGAAGAAAAAACTATTTTACTTACGCAGGAAGCGTATGACAAACTAAAAGAAGAGTTAGCACATCGTGAAGGTGAGTATCGAGAAGAAATCACTGAGCGTATTGCTGCAGCTCGTGCTGAAGGTGATTTGTCTGAAAATGGTGGTTATCAGGCTGCTCGTGAAGAGCAAGGAAAGAATGAAGGTCGCATTAATGAGCTTATTGTAAAGCTTCGTAATGCGAAGATTCTTGAAGCACCGAAGGATGGCACTGTTGGCAATGGTTCTTTGGTTACTCTTGAGCTTGCAGGTCGAGAAATGACTTATGTTCTTGGTTCTCGCGATATTGCTGTAGCTACGGATTATGACGTTATTAGCCCGGAATCTCCAATTGGGGCAGCTATTATGGGTGCTCATGCTGGTGATACTGTTAGCTATGCAGCTCCAAATGGACGTGAAATTTCAGTGACAATTAAGGATTCGCATCCACTTGCGTAAGTTGCGTAAGTTACATGATTTTCATAATCTGCATAAGTTGATTTTATAAATATTATTCTCCCCGCTTAGTTCATATTTTGAAATAAGTGGGGAGAATATTTTTTGAGGGGTTGGTGGATAAGTTCTATATTTTTCGCAAAACTGTAACAACTTTTCCCATAATAGTTGCGTGTGATCCGTCAATAGGAGAGTAAGCCGGATTATGTGGAATAAGCCATACGTGACCGTGGTCATTTCTGAAAGTTTTAACAGTTGCTTCGTCATCTAACAGTGCTGCAACAATGTCTCCATTTACAGCCTCATGCTGCTCTCTAACTACTACATAATCGCCATCGCAAATAGCGGCGTCAATCATCGAATCGCCGTGTACTTCAAGCATAAAAAGATTTCCTGTACCTGTAAGACGTTCTGGCAATCGCATTACATCTTCAATATGCTGTTCTGCTGTTATTGGAGCTCCTGCTGCGATTCTTCCCACTAGAGGAACATCTCTAGAATTTATAACAGAATCAGATTCGTATGCGCTAATATTGGCAACTCTTGAAGAATTTTTATTAATTTTGTTATTTGAATTGTTTTCAACAATTGAATTATCAAGAATTTCAATAGCGCGACCTTTATTTGCATTAATTCGCAAAATCCCTTTATCTTCAAGTGTCCGCAATTGATGTTTCACAGAAGATGGGCTTCTAAGTCCAACTGCTTCTCCGATTTCGCGGAAAGAAGGAGGGAATCCATGAATTTTTATATTGTTTTGGATGGCATTGATAATATTGCGTTGGCGGTCAGTAAGTGACATTGCGCTAATATCGCTAGCATTAATGCCATTGTTATCGTTATTTGTGCCATCGTTATTCATGGTGCTCCTTTCGCTTTTACTATTTTAACGCACTTTCTTAAAAAAATCAAACATCTGTTCGACACGCCGTTGCAACTATCGAACAAATGTGTCATTATTAATACATCTGTTCGATAGAACAAATGTTCAGTCGATTAAGGAAGGAGAAAGGATAATTATGAGTACGTCATTAATTAGAAGTGGCAGGGAAGTTAGAGTAGGTATGCAAGAAAATACTTATTTGATTCGTAAACGCTGCGTTTCTAATAAGCATGCGCGCAAAACTAGAGTTTTTCGTGTAACTGTACTTTTGATGACAGCAATAACATTCTGTACATTGTTTATGCCAAAGACTGCTGTTTCTGCAATACCTGAAAGAGTTGTTACATATACAGTTCGTCCTGGAGATACGTTATGGAATTATGCTGCTACTATTACTCCTAAAAACGGTGATATATCAGATAATGTAGAGCGTTTAATGGCTTTAAATCATCTTTCTTCTGAAGATTTGGTTATCGGACAGTCTATTAATGTTCCATTAAATAATGCTCAATAGTTGATTTAGTACAAATAGTATGAAAATGGGGGAAATATGAGAAGGGAAAATATTACTATATTTGAAATTGAAACTGATGAGCTAAGTTTTACTGAAAATGATGATGTAATATTCAGTGTGTTTTATGGAGTATTTCGGATTATGGACAATAAAATCGTATAATATTCGGAAATATTTGAATAAAGTAAATAATATTATGTAGTTTTTCGCTATTTTTTAGTATGCTGAATATATGCATTGTCCTTTTTGTAAGAATTCTGATACGAAAGTTATAGATACTCGTATCAGTGAAGATGGTTACTCTATTCGCCGTAGACGTGAATGCCAAGTTTGTGGTAATCGATTTACTACGGTGGAAACAACTCAGTTGCTTGTAATGAAGCGTTCAGGCTCTATTGAACCTTTTGATCGGGCAAAAGTTGTTGCCGGTGTTAGCAAAGCATGTCAAGGACGTCCCATTAATACTGAAGCGTTAAAGACAATTGGTATGCGAGTAGAAGCTGATTTGCGAGCACGAGGTTTAGCGCAAGTTACATCTGAAGAAGTTGGCAAAGCTATTCTTAAGCCATTGCGTGAATTAGATGAAGTTGCATATCTTCGTTTTGCAAGTGTGTACCAAAACTTCGCAGGTCTTGAAGATTTTGAACATGCCATTGAAGATTTAAAGCGCAGTAAAACAGAAAAATAATAATTTTATCGATTATTGTTACAGAATATCTATTCCCTGCGCTTTTGCATTATTTTGAGTTCTATTTCTCAAAATTTGCGTCATCTGCAGTGCGTATTATATGCAATTTTTGAGTTGGTCTAGTCATTGCAACATATAGATTGGCTGCAGCAGTTAGTCTAGATGCTGCTTCCTGCTCAATTTGAGAAGGTTGCAACACTATGACAGCGTCATATTCAAGACCTTTTACTTCCTCAGCTGTGCAAACGCTGCATTGGCAATCATCGGCATTTTGTTTGTTTAACTGATTCCATAATTTTTCAGGTAATGCATGTTCTAATGCTTGATTTACAACCTTTTTAGCATGGCTAACTATACTGTTAGGAGTAATGATTGCAATACGACCACTACCATCATCAGAGACAAATTTTTCGAATAGTTTTATACAAGATTCTGCAAGTGCAGTATCGAGTTCATCTTGTGATTCAACCGTTTGTGATACGAGTGAATCAGGTACTGAGCGAACTGCATGAACAGTAGAAATGTATAATCCTGAATCTGTTGCAACTTTGCTTGCTGCTTCAGAAACTTCACTAGGATTTCGATAATTAATTGTTAACTCGTAAAGATCCCAATTTGGTTCTCCAAATAGAGAATTCATATTCTTCTGCCATCTGTGAGTTCCTCCGAGCGCAGAAGTTTGTGCAACATCGCCAACAATAGTAAAGGAGCGTGAAGGACAACGACGAATAAGCATTCTCCAATCCATTGCTGTAAGCTCTTGAGCTTCATCGACAACTACGTGACCATATGTCCACTCGCGGTCAGAAGCTGCTTTACGGGCAAGCATTCCTGCATCGTCGCCTTGCAGATTATCAAGAAGCATATCAGCAGTTACTATGCCATTTCCAATACCAGCTTGTGCTAAAGTGTCAGCTGCAAATTGTTGTTCTTCAAGTTTTTTTGCTTGTGCTGCAGATCTTTGAGCGTCAAGTTTTGGATCAGGACCGAGCAATTCCATAGCTTCATCAAGTAATGGAATATCAGAACGAGTAAGCGGGCTGCCCTTTGGTCTAGTAAGTGAGTTAATGTCTTCGTCGCTCAACCAAGGTGCGTATGTGCGTAATTTGTCAGGTTTAGCAAAAAGTTGGTCAATGAGCCATTCTCCAGTCATAGGTAACCATGCAAGATTTAAAGTAATGCGCAGTTTATCGTCAAGACGAAGTTGAGAAGTTATATCGTTTAATTCAGCTTGATCTGGAACATAATCAAGTTTTTCCAAATAACGATTTTTCAATATGCTGAGCACGGTTTTTATAAAAGTATTTCGTGCCTGGTTATGCGGCTGGTGAGTCCGTTGAGCATCTGATTGAGCTATCTCAATATCTTCTTTTAGAAGAGGAATACCAAATCCTCCAACATGAATTGTTGGAAGATTTTTAGGAACGCGAATACGAGCGGCAATTGCATTCGCAATAACTGTTCGCATACGATACATTCCTTTTAATTTTGCTGCGTATGGAGAATCTTCATCTGTAGCACAAATTCCAGGAATTAAGTCGGAAATAGTTCTACTTACTACACCTGTTTCACCAAGAGAAGGGAGTACTTGATCAATATAACGCAAGAATGCCGAACTTGGACCAACAATAAGAACTCCTGAACGCTCAAGTTTGCGCCTGTGAGTGTATAACAAATAGGCTGCTCTGTGCAAAGCAACAGCTGTTTTTCCTGTGCCAGGACCTCCCTGTACAACAATAGTGTGATCAAGAGGAGCGCGAATAATTCGATCTTGTTCTGCTTGAATAGTGGCAACAATATCAGTCATTTTGCCGGTTCTGCGAGAACCTAAAGATGCGAGCAGTGCTCCTTCGCCAGTAAGAGTACCTTGTTGTGAAGCTTTTCCTATTTCATCAGAATGTATGTCAAGTACTTCATCTTCAACACCAATAACGTCTCTGAAACGGAGTGTAATATGACGACGCATAACAATATCGCCATGATGCGAAGGGGTTGCCTCATAAAAAGGTCGTGCAGCTTCAGCGCGCCAATCTGTAAGAATAGGATCATGGTTTTCGCTAAGCAAACCAATGCGACCAATGTATCGCCTAATGCCTTCTGTGTTATCAAGTCTTCCAAAAACAAGACGATCTTCAACAGCTCGTAATTGTGTAAGACGATCTTCGTACATGGTTGCGAATGAGTCGCGCTCTGTGCGCTGTGTTGGTGAACCGTGCGAACCTGACGCGCGCACAGCGTCTAAGCGCGCGCGAATAGTATTACGCAAATCATCTAGACGGCTATAAGCTCGGTCAACAGCTTGTTGTTCTTCGCTAAGTTGTGAGGAATAGGTAGACATACGCTTCCATTCTTCGTAGAATCTGCAGCCAAATCAAAGCCAATTTTTAGGCATTTAAGTGTATCTCGAGGCATAAACCACTGATTTATTTCGTGTTGTAATCTAAATTAAAACAAGCTAAAAGCTTAGCGAATAATTGCGTTTTATTTTGCCGCAAAAATATAATCTAAACATATGTTTATAAGGGTTGATTTTGAATTATAGAGAGATAGAATTCTTGAGTTGTGAAGCATAAAACGATGAGGTTGACGCCTACTAGTTTGTTGCAACTTAGAAATAAACAGAATGGCTTACTGCATCACTGTTGATGTAGCGAGTTTGTAATCAGAAAGGTAGTTCACATGAAGAAGCTTATTCTTGATTTGGATACTGGTGTTGATGATACCTTAGCAATTTCTTATGCTCTTGGTAGCCCTGAGGTTGAGCTGATCGGTATTACTGGTACGTATGGCAACGTTTTAATGGAACAGGGCGTTCGTAATGCTCTTGCTATAACAGATTTATTTGGACATCCAGAAGTTAAAGTGTATCGTGGTTTGCCGCATGCGAGCAAGAAAGATTCGTTTGAAGTTCTGCCTATTTCTGCATTCATTCACGGTGACAATGGTATTGGCGATGTTGTTATTCCAGATTCAAAGCGTGAAGCTGAGTCTGAGCCAGCTGTTGATTTCATAATTGATGCAGTTAAGACTTATGGCAAGGATCTTATTTATGTTCCAACTGGTCCTATGACAAATATTGCTGCTGCATTGCATAAGGCTCCAGAAATCAAAGATGAGATTGGCAAGATTGTTCTTATGGGCGGCGCGCTTACCATTCATGGAAACGTAAACGCTTGGACTGAGGCGAATATATCTCAAGATCCAGATGCTGCAGATGTACTCTTCCGCTCTGGCGCTCCAGTAACAATGGTTGGCTTGGACGTTACATTACAGACTTTGCTTACTTACAAGGAGACAAAGCAGTGGCGTGACCTTGGCACAAAGGCTGGCAAGTTCCTTGCAGATATGACCGATTTTTACATTAAGGCATATGAGACTACGGCTCCGCACCTTGGCGGATGCGGCTTGCATGATCCTTTGGCAGTAGCGGTAGCTGTGGATCCAACGCTTGTTACAACTCTACCAATCAACATGCAGGTAGATGTTGAAGGCCCAACTCGTGGACGCACAATTGGTGATGTTACGCGCTTGAATGACCCTGTTAAAACAATGCAAGTTGCTGTTGGTGTTGATGTTCCACGATTCTTGAACGAGTTTATGACGCGCATTTCTGGCTTGGCAAAAATCGCTGGATGAGTGTGGATTTTACGAGTTTTAGCTCCGCTTTTTGTTGTTCGACACGCCGTAAATCGCAACATTTTCCGCAATATACGACGTGCCTTATTTACCAATGTAGAAACTAAAAATATTAATTGATTGGATTATTATGACTGAGATTGCAAAATTTAGCGCGGTAGACCCATACGAGGATCCAAAAACCCGCGACAAAGTGGCGATTTACTCGCTAATTTTACTTCTTATAACCTTTATTCTTGGAACATTGTGTTTGCAAGGATTTAATCTGGTATTCGATCAGATTGGTAAAGCTGTTGGTGCTCCTAATCAAGCTTCTCTTATTACGAGTTTGCCAATTATTGTTTTAGGCATTGTGTGCTTTATTTACGGCTCTTTGGGTGACTTTGTGTCGCTTCGTAGACTCATAACAATCGGACTTGTAACACTGTTTGTTGGATCCTTGTTCGGTTTTATTGCAAACTTCTTCTTCACTCCAAACTTGTGGACTGTTATTATTGCGCGTATTTTACAAACCGCTGGCGAGCAGGTAGCAGGTTCTTCCTTCCTTGTTATTGCAACTAAGTATTTGCGCAACGATCTTAAGGTAATTTTCTTTGGACTCTTTACTGCAGCTTATCAGCTTTCTGCTTCTATTGGCGTTTTTGCTGCTGGTGCTCTTAGTTCTATTGCTTGGCAGTATTTGTTCTTGATTCCTGCAATTACTATTCTGTTCTTGCCAGTTCTTGTTAAGTGCTTGCCTACAAAGAATGGTATTGGTGGGAAGATAGATAAGCTTGGCTTTACAGTGTTTGGTATTGCTGTTGCATTGCTGACTTTGTTCTTCTCGTACAAGGCATGGGGATTGTTGCTTGGATCCATCGTGCTGTTTGTTGTGTTTGCTGGCTATATTATGAAGGCAAAGAACCCGTTTGTAACTCCTGCATTCTTTAAGAATAAGCGTTGGCTTTCGGGCATTGTCTTAATATTCATCTTCTACTTTACTAACTATTGCATGCCTCCAATTTACAATGTTATTGGTGGAGCTTTGTATCATATGAGCACTGAGGCAGTTTCTTCCTACCTTGTATGGGCATTCGTTGTAGCAGCAGTGTTTGGAACATGCTCTGGAACAATTATCGGTTTCATTGGACGTAAAGCTGGCATTATTATAGCTGCTGTTCTTATGATTCTTGGATGGGTTGGAGCTGCTGTATTCATCAATTGCGGATTCCTTGTTCTAACTTTGTGCGCATGCGTTTACTACGCTGGTTGCGGACTTATGTATTCGCCAATCGTTTCAACGGTTCTTAGCGCATTGCCTGTTGAAGAATCGGGTCGTGGATGCGGTATGAATGATTTAGTTATGAATGTTACAGCATCAATCGGTATTTCCATTTTCAGCGGTTTCTTTGGCGGAAACTTGCTAAAAGGATTCTCTTTTGCTGGAATCCAAGGCTTAGGTGCAGGTTATTCTAACTTGCTTATGATGGGCGCTATTGTAGCCTTTATTGGCTTAGTAGTTTACATTGCTCGTAGTCTTATGGTTAAAGAGTAATTATTATTTACTCAATATGTTAGTGGCCACTAGCTTGCAGTCGTGTTGGGCTGATTGGTTAGTGGCCATTTTTGTATTACTTTGCTTGCACGCTATCAAATCTTTTTCATACGCTGAATACTAATCTTTTGATATTGTATTGGTGAAGCTTATTTCTAATGATTATTTAAATTAATTACCGTTATAGCCAAAATCCTCACTTTTTAATACTTCTTTCCACCATGATTCTCTGCCTAAAACAAAATCATCATCAACTTTCGCATTAAAAATTAAATCTGTAATAAGTGAGTCTTTGTTGTTTTTGTTAAATATAGAAGCAGTTAATTTGTAATCTTTAACCAATTGTGCCAAAAATTAGGCATTTAAGTATACCTCGAAGCTTATACACCGAGATTGTATTCCTATATTGATCTAACGAATATTATTTGCGAGGATCTCCGAACCATGCAGAATAAATCAATGAAAAATTGCGATTTCCATATGCTGAGCACGAATTTCCTTCGCCGTATCCAGCTTTTAACGATTCTATATTTGGCTGATAAGGAGTATAGATATAAAGTAATGCAGTAGCCTTATTTTCGATATAAACATTGCTAGATCCGCATGATTTATTTGGCGAATATTGAATTGTGTTAATCGTGTTAGGGTGGTAGTTATATTGATCGTTATGAAGAAGATAATATCTATATCTTCTTGCGGAACCAATTACTTGTTTAAAGAATCCTGCAAAACGTGGGTTGCAATGAGAATCATCTGGACAATCTAATCCCATAGCTGATTTGTATTGGAAATCGCTAGGATCAGTGTCTGTTACAAGATGTTGTTCTTTTTGCAGCATGGTAAGTAATACTCGTTGACTGATATGACATGCTTTTGCTGATTTGTATATTATGTCTGCAGAAGATTCTTTGCTTACACTTTGATACTTTGAGCATAGTGAATCGGCAGGAATAGTGTGAGTATTAAAGTACGCATTTTTTAAGCAATTTTTACCAGTGCATTTTGCTCCTTTTTTGCGTATAAAATTGCGTACTTCGTCTTTACTCATTGCGTTATCGTCAAAAAATTGAGAATCAGAAATAATATTGCCTGGATTAAAATCGAAGCGTGACACAAGTTGTTCTTGTTTGTTGCGAAGATTAGAAACAGTCTGTTCCCAACGTATCCACTGAACAACAGGAATGATAATAGCAATGCCTATGACAGCAATAATAATGTTTCGTAAAATTTTATTGGAGTAAAACTTATGCTTTAATGAACTGTTGTTTTTATTGTGATGAGCACCACTATTATGTCCACTATTTAGGTTGACATGAATAGAATCATGTTTCTTTCTTCTCTGCACCATGTTTCCTCCTACTTAGCTTGTTACATTATAAGTGATATGCGAATCATTTTATTATTGTGATTATTTTTTAAAATTGTTCCTAACTTTTATTGTTGATTGTAACTATCAAACTGTAGAATTATCCGATTGAGTAGCTACGCGCGAAGAATTTGTTGCGATTAACTTTAGATTGTTAGAGCAGATTGATTTATTTGCAGTAGTTTTCTGCATAAATATTTGGAATTATTAGGCTGTTGTAGGGGAGTAAGACGGTGATGATTGGGACTAAACGATTTGATTGTTCTTCTGTGGATCCTTATGATGACCCAGAAAAGCGCGATAAGGTTGCTGTTCGTGCGTTAATACTACTGCTTATTACATTTGTTATTAGCACCTTGTGCTTGCAAGGTTTCAATCTTGTTTATAAACAAGTTGGTATAGATGTGAAAGCTGTTGATCAAGCGCCTCTTATAACTGGTTTACCTGGCATTATTTTAGGAATTGTATGCTTTATTTACGGTTCTTTAGGCGACTTTGTGTCATTAAAAAAGCTAGTAACTATTGGATTAACATCTTTGTTTATAGGCTCAGTTTTTGGATTTGTAGCTAATTCTTGTTTTGAGCCAAATTTGTGGACAGTTATTGCTGCTCGTATTATGCAAACAACTGGTGAACAAGTAGCAGGTTCATCATTCTTAGTAATTGCAACAAAATATTTGCGAAATGATTTGAAAGTTATCTTCTTCGGATTATTTACAGCATCGTACCAGCTTTCTGCATGTATTGGAGTGTTTTCAGCGGGATTGTTAAGCTCTATTGCTTGGCAATATTTATTCTTAATTCCAGCATTAACTATTCTAATATTGCCGGCATTATTGCATTATTTACCAACAAAAAACGGCAATGGTAAAAAAATTGATGTTGTTGGTTTTACAGTCTTTGGATTTGCTGTTGCATCTCTTACATTGTTCATTTCATACAGAAACTTGTTGATGCTTATTTCAGCAATTATATTGTTTATAATTTTTGGTATTTACATTAGTAAAGCTAAAGAGCCGTTTGTTACACCAGCTTTCTTTAAAAATATTCGTTGGCTTTCTGGCATAATTTTGATGGGCATAATATACTTCACAAATTATTGCATAAGCCCACTGTTCAATAGAGTTGGAAAAACTTTGTATAACATGACTACTTCACAAGTAGCTTCTTATTTAGTTTGGGCTTTTATTGTTGCTGCAATATTCGGTTCATGCTCAGGCTTAATAATTAGTCGTATAGGAAGAAAAACAGGTTTATTATTAGCAATATTGTTTATACTTTGCGGATGGATTGGTATTGCAGTATTAATAAATTCTGGATTCTTGGCTATAGCTTTGTGTGCATGCATTTATTATGCAGGTTGTGGAATGGTGTATTCTCCACTGGCCTCAACAATTCTTTCATCTCTTCCAGTTGAAGAATCTGGCAGAGGGTGCGGAATGAATGATTTAGTTATTAGTGTTTCTGCGTCTGTTGGTGTAGTAATTTTTGACGGAATATTAGATAAAAACATGCTGAGTGGAAATTCTATAACGGGTGCTTCTGGTATTTCGTCTGGATTTGCAAACATATCTCTTATGTGTGCTGCTGTTGCATTATTAGGAATTATCGTATTTACATTCAGAAACTTTATTACTAAAGAAAGCAATGCAATTGAAGTAAACGAAGATCAAGAATAAGACCAAAATAATAGTAAAAGCAAAAGCAATAGAATTATAATTGGCAATAGCTTAGCAACTGTGCAAATAAAGTTTGTTTGCAACGTTATGAGCAATATTGTTTACAACATTGCAAGCGCTAAGAAAAAATATATGCATATATGCGAAACAGCTTTCACCTTCCGCCAATCATCTTTCGCATGCGTTGTATGCTAATCGGATATGCAGTTCCCAATTCTTGCGCCCAAAGAGATACATAGAATTCTTCGCACATCCAACGTAATTTCTCAGCGATTATTTGTGACTCGTCATGTGCTGGTCCTGATGGGATTTTCTGAGCGTCTTCTTGAGCTTTTACTACAAGCTTATGTGCTTCATCTGCCTGCCAAGCCCAACGTACGTCACGGTTTTTGTCTGCCTTAGCTTTAGTAAGACGAATCACGTCTGCATGCAAGTAGCGTTCAATACGAGGCAGAGAATCAGATGGAGTTTTGGCAATAAACCCTCCGTATACAAGACTTGCAGTGTGTTCGCGGATTGATTGCAACACTGAAAGCAACGGCAAATCAGCCTTGCCAGAAACAGCTTTACTTGATTCTGCTTGACGCTTCAATATTGCGATTACATCGTGCGCTATATCGTATACTGTGTCCTCGTATATTTCAGATACGTTTGCAACAGTTTCGCGTAATAAATTGTCGTCAGTAATATTATCTGTGTCCGCAATTAGTCGTTTTACTGCAGCCATTTGCAAGTCTTCTGCTAAAGCGTTAGAAGTTGAATAAGGTGCAGCTGCGAGCATTAAAGATTCAGCGCCAAGCCAGCGAGAAGTAATACGCTTATTGTCTAAATGCAGCATATTCAATGCACTTTGCCAAACCATTTGTGCGCGCGAAAGATTTGTAGCACCAGATTTGTGTAATAAATCTGCTCGTTCAATTACATTTCCGGCTTGTGCAGCTTTATTTGCTTTGAAATTTACAACTTCTCGTGCAGATTCTTGTGCTTCTTTTGCAAAACGCTGTTGCAATGCAATTAATGATTTGTCGGTTCCAAGAATAGTAGGTTTTACGCGATTAGAGTACTTGTTACGACCTGCAGGTTTATTGCGATTTTCGTTAGCTTTTCTCTCTTCAACACTAAACGTCATGCGCAAGTATGGTGAGAGTTTGCTTATTTGCTCGTCGTCGAAAACTTCAGGATGTATTTGCGCTCCAACTACACAAATTGCAGCTTTAGTGAAAACTTCTCTAAAATCTTGCCATTCGCTTTTTATATTGCTTTCTGTTTCTCCAGTCCCAGGAAGCTCGTCGTAATGTTCGTCAATCCAAGAGCGAATTTTTTGAGCAGTATCAG
Organism: Gardnerella sp. DNF01151; assembly: GCF_049244235.1. Lineage (NCBI taxonomy): Bacteria > Bacillati > Actinomycetota > Actinomycetes > Bifidobacteriales > Bifidobacteriaceae > Gardnerella > Gardnerella sp. DNF01151. The sequence continues at coordinate 694,273 of NZ_CP058389.1, forward strand.
GAGCTGGAACAAACTGTACTCGTAGAGCTTTAGGCAAAGATTTAATCATGCCAATAATAAGCTCATCTAATAAACCTGGAACATTCCAAGTAAATTCTTCAGGAGTTAAGCGCGAAAGTACGTAAAGCGGCACATGCACAGTTACGCCGTCCAAAGGATTAGCCGGATCATACACATAACTTAAACGCAACCTTATAATCTGACCATCTGTACCAACTGTATCCCAATGGTCAGGATAGTCAGCTAAATCAGTACTTTGCGTAGTTTGTAAACGTTCAACTTCATCGGGATTAAAGTCTAACTTGTGTGGATTTTCTTCGCGGTTATCTTTCCACCATTTTGCAAGAGCTGCAATAGTAGTTGCTTCTTGAGGAATGCGAGTGTCGTAAAAAGTAAATAAATCTTCGTCGTTTACAGTTTCGCTTATTTGACGAGTGCGATTTGCTTGATTATCTGCATCTTCAAGCACATTGTGATTATTTACAATAAACTCATCGTGTGCAAAACGCTGTTGCACATCTGCTTCAACTAAGCCTTGACGAATCATAATCGTTCGAGCTTCGTAAGGATTAATTCTAGTCCATTGAACTGTGCGATCTTGAACAATAGGCAATCCGTATAGTAATACTTTAGATTTTGCTACAGCAGCACCTTTAGAAGCACTCCAATGAGCGTCAGAATACGTGATTCTAGTAAGATTTTTAGCAAGAGGCTCGGCCCAAGCAGGATCGACTTGTGCGCAATATCTTGCCCAAAGTCTAGATGTTTCAACTAATTGCGTACACATAACCCATGAAGGAGTTGTTTTCGAAACAGATGAAGCTGGGAATATTGCGAATCTTCCTCCGCGTGCGCCTTGATAGTCGTTTTTAGCCATTTTTTGAGCGCGTTTCATAGCTCGAATTTTTGCTGATCCATGCAAATTAGCAAAATCTGAAGCTTTTGGTTCACGCACTACTTGCATTCCCAACATAGAAAGCAATCCTGCAAGCATCGACGAGTGTATTCCTTGCGAATCCCAAGAGCAGCACAAGCTGTGAGCAGCCTGTTGATTATTAGGAAGCTGACGAATTTCCAAAGATACTCTTTTAGATGGAATAGGCTCGCCAACTTTATAATGCAACTCTTTACACAAGTCTTGAAGTTGATTAACTAAATCTTTCCACTGTTTTAAACGCAAAAAGTGGAAGAATTCCGCTTTACAAAGTTTGCGAAGAGCATTATTGCTCATATTTCCGTCTGCTTGGAAAATATAATCCCAAATATTTAAAGCAGTTAAGAAATCGCTTGTTTCATCCGCATAACGATTATGAAGTCTATCCGCTTCTTCACGCTGTTCTTCGGGGCGCTCGCGAGGATCTTGCAAACTCAAAAACGCAACAATTACCAGCACAGCTGCAAGAGTATTCGGAGTTGTTTTATGCGCCGCTTCAATAATCATGCGTCCTAAACGAATGTCAATCGGCAATTTAGAGAGCTCGCGGCCAATATGAGTTAAAGTGATGAAACCTGATTTTCTACTTATTGCGCCAAGCTCGTTAAGCTCATTAAAGCCGTCGCTTACTGCTTTCATATCAGGAGGGTCAATAAAACCGAAATTTGTAATATCTTCGCCAGTTTTAGCAACGCCTACTGAAAGCATGTGCAATACTACTGCTCCAAGCGAAGTGCGAAGAATCTCAGGATCGGTAAAACGAGGGCGAGTTTCGTAATCTTCGCGCGAGTAAAGTCTAATAGCAATTCCGTCCGCGATTCGTCCGCATCGCCCAGAACGCTGATCTGCGCTCGCTTGAGAAATTGGCTCTATAGGAAGTCTTTGCACTTTTGCAGACTTAGAATATCTGCTAATTCTCGCAAAACCAGGATCGACAACGTATCGAATCCCAGGAACAGTAAGCGAAGTTTCAGCAACGTTCGTAGCAATAACAATGCGTTGATGAGAGTGATGTTCAAATACTCGATGCTGATCTTTTGCAGAAAGACGCGCAAAAAGCGGCACTATTTCAATAGCATCAGCTCGCTTCATATCACTTGCTCGAGTGCCAAAATATGAGCGTAATCCTGCTTCAAACTCTCGAATATCGCGCTCGCCAGAAGCGAAAACCATAATGTCGCGCGCGCCTTGCTCGTGGTTTGAATGAATCACTAATTGAGCACATGCGCGAGCTACTGCAGATGTCATATCTTCATCTGTAATATCGTCTCGATTATTTTCGTTAGATTGGCTTTCTGCAACAGTTTCCTCATCCATTGTTATGTCTGCAAAGCCGGGGACGTGTTGCATAAGTGAAGGCGCGGATCCAAGCGGCTCATAAAGAACTCGCACAGGGTAAGTGCGTCCAGAAACTTCAATAACAGGAACTTTTATGTGTAAAGCTTGCTCAAAATGTTCACGGAATTTTGCAGAATCTATTGTTGCTGAAGTAATAATCAGCTTCAAATCGCGTCTTTGCGGAAGTAAAGTCGTTAAATATCCTAGCAAAAAGTCAATGTTAAGACTGCGTTCGTGAGCTTCGTCAATAATAATCGTGTCGTATTTAGTAAGAAGAGGATCTCGCTGAATTTGCGCAAGTAAAATACCGTCAGTAACAATTCGAAGCTTTGTTTTAGGTGAACTTTCGTCGGTAAATCGCACTTGATAGCCGATTTCTTCGCCTAGTTTTACTTCCATTTCGTTTGCGATTCGCTCAGCAACAGTGCGTGCAGCTAAACGGCGAGGCTGAGTGTGCACGATTTGCTTACCTCTTCCGCCTCTTCCAAGCTCAAGCACCATTTTTGGGATTTGCGTAGTTTTACCGGAGCCAGTCTGTCCGGAAACAATCACGACTTGTGAAGACTTAATTGCTTCTATTATTTCGTCGTGTGCTGCGCAAATAGGAAGCTCAGCAGGGTAGTCGAATTTCATAGTGTATATTTCTTTTCGTAGATTTTTGCTTTTTAGTACTTCTTTAGTATTAGTACGTTTTATTATTTCGTTTTTATTACTTCTATAATTCGGTATCCTTTAGAACTTGCATATTTTTCAACGTTGTAGTTTTCGCCAAGATTTGCAGCAAGCCAAGGAATAAGTGAGTCTGAGCCAAGATTTTTTTGCACAACTAAGTAAGCTGCTCCTCCTACTTTTAAACGCGGAATCCAAGTCATCAAAATGTCGTGCAACATTTCTTTTCCAACGCGAATTGGGGGATTGGACCATATGAGATCAAAATTATTAAATTCCAAAGTATTATTTTCTTTTAAAGCGTCATCTACTAAAGAAGTGCGAATATGCTTTAAGCCAGCGTTTTTTGCGTTTAGCTCAGTAAGCTCTAGCGCGCGCTCATTTACATCTACAGCTACAATCTCAGCTTCTGGAGATTCTAAGCCCATTGCAATGCTGATAGGCCCCCATCCGCATCCAATATCAAGGAATTTGCCATTTTCCGGTGGTTTTGGAGCATGTTTTAGTAGCACAGACGTGCCTAGATCAAGCTTAGAAGCACTAAATACTCCGTTTGAAACTTGTACAACAGTTTCATGATTTCTCAAAGTTACATGTAACGTTCTTCGCTCATCGCAAGATGATGGTGTTGCAGAAAAGTATTGTTCGCCACTGATTTTTTGCGTTTTTTCTGATTTTGGTGATTTGGTTTTATCGTATTGTTTAAATTGTTGATGACTGTCCATGATTTCGCTCAAAAATACCGTATTTCGCCTATAAATTTAGATTTATTAATATACTTTTTTCTATTGTATCTTTATTTACATATCATACATATATGTTGTGTTCATATATTGTCGTCTCAAGTTACCATAATAAGACAAACGTTGTAAAACGCTATTTACAATGAAATAGAGGAGGGACAGTTGGCGGATAGTAATGTGGCATCCGGGCGAGATGATGTGCTTAATTCAAACGATTTTTCCTCCCTCGAAAATGATTCTAATAATATGAATGAGCATAATCTCACCAATAATGCAGTGCTTTATGCTCATTCGGATGTGCTTCTAGACACTACTTCTGACAGTGAAAAGCATGATGAAGTTTGGCAGGAGCGTGAATCTCGTAATGCTTTAAAGCGAGTAGCTGGTCTTGGCGAATTACAAGATGTTACCGAAGTTGAGTATAGAAAGCTTCGTCTTGAGCGCGTTGTGCTGGTAGGAGTGTGGTCTAGCGCAAAAGGAACTCTTGCTCAAGCTGAAGAATCGTTGCGTGAGCTTGCAGCGTTGGCACAGACTGCTGGTGCTGTTGTTTGCGATGGCATGTTGCAACAAAGATATAGGCCGGATGCTGCAACTTATGTTGGTTCAGGTAAAGCGCGTGAGCTTGCAGCAGTAGTTGCTCAGCATGATGCGGATACGATTATTGTTGATGATGATTTACCTCCTAGCCAGCGTAGAGCTTTAGAAGATGCAACCAAAGTTAAGGTTGTCGATCGCACTGCTGTTATTTTGGATATTTTTGCTCAGCACGCTACAAGCCGTGAAGGTAAAGCTCAAGTTGAGCTTGCTCAATTGCAATATATGCTACCTAGGTTAAGAGGCTGGGGTGCTGCTCTTTCTAGGCAGGCTGGTGGTAGAGCTGCAGGAGATGCTGGTATTGGTTCTAGAGGTCCTGGCGAAACTAAAATCGAAATGGATCGTCGAGCTATTCGCAATCGTATTTCTAAACTTCGTCACGATATTGCGAATATGGCACCTGCGCGCGATGTAAAACGTGGTTCTCGTAGACGACAAGATATTCCAACTGTAGCTGTTGTTGGATATACGAATGCTGGCAAGTCGTCTATTATAAATCGCCTTACTGGTTCACAAGAATTAGTAGAAAATGCACTGTTTGCAACTCTTGATACTGCAGTACGTCGTTCTCAAACTCAAGATGGTAGAAGCTATACTTTGGTAGATACTGTTGGTTTTGTTCGCAGACTTCCAACTCAACTAGTTGAAGCATTTAAATCCACTTTGGAAGAAGTTGGACAAGCAGATGTTATTTTGCATGTAGTTGACGGTTCGCATCCAGATCCTATTTCGCAAATTAATGCAGTAAACGAAGTTCTCGCCAATATTTCTGGTGTAGGAGATATACCTCAAATTATGGCATTAAATAAATCAGACATGATGAGTGATGCTGCGCGAGAACGTTTTTCTTCTCTTTATCCTGATGCCGTTATTGTTTCTGCATTTAGTGGCGAAAATTTGCAAATATTGCGCAATCGTTTAGAAGAATTGTTACCGTCTCCTCGTGTTCGTGTAGATGTAACTTTGCCGTACGAGTTTGGTGGATTATTATCAAAAGTTCGTGAAAATGGTGTAGTTGAAAAAGCAGAATATGTAGATTCGGGGGTTGAACTTATTGCTTGGGTTGGACCATCGTTAGCTGCAAAACTTATGAAAGTAGCGTTGTAATAATAAATTCCGGTGGTGCGATTAGAGTAAAGGTGTTCATACCAAAAGCTCTTAATGTGAGAGCAGCCCTTAGTAATGCATAAATCGTGGTATTTTGTGTGCTTATAAGGGTGTGATAGGTTGTTGAAAAGAGGTTTTTGCTCATGGTGAGTTCGCAGGTTAAGCCAACTAAGCTTGCAATTATTGGTGCCGGCGCGGTCGGATCTACTCTCGCTTTCGCTGCTGCTCAGCGTGGTGTTGCGCGTGAGATTGTGCTTGAAGATATTGCTAAGGAACGTGTTGAAGCTGAAGTTTTGGATATGCAGCATGGTTCTAGCTTCTATCCTGCAGTTTCTATTGCCGGTTCTGACGATGTGGAAATTTGCCGTGATGCTGACATGGTTGTGATTACTGCTGGCGCTCGCCAGAAGCCAGGTCAGACTCGTTTGGAGCTTGCAGGTGCCACTATCAACATCATGAAGTCAATCATTCCGAACGTTGTGAAGGTTGCTCCTAACGCAATTTACATGTTGATTACTAATCCTGTTGATGTTGTTACGCACGTTTCTATGAAGCTTTCTGGTCTTCCAGCAAACCAAATGTTTGGTTCTGGTACCAACCTTGATTCCGCTCGTCTTCGTTTCTTGATTGCTCAGCACACTGGCGTTAATGTTAAGAACGTTCACGCATACATTGCTGGCGAACACGGTGACTCTGAAGTTCCACTGTGGGCTTCTGCAACCATTGGTGGTGTTCCAATGTGCGATTGGAACGCTCTTCCAGGTCATGAGCCACTTGATGCTGCTAAGCGCGAAGAAATCCATCAGGAAGTTGTTAACGCTGCTTACAAGATTATCAACGGTAAGGGTGCAACAAACTATGCTATTGCTATGTCTGGTGTAGATATTGTTGAGGCTGTTCTTCGCGATACTAACCGCATTCTTCCAGTGTCTTCTTTGCTCGATGACTTCCACGGCATTTCTGATGTGTGCATGTCTGTGCCAACATTGCTTAATCGCAATGGTGTAAACTCTCGTCTAAACACTCCAGTTTCTGATCGTGAGTTGGCTGCTTTGAAGCGTTCTGCTGAAACTTTGCGCGAAACTGCTGCTAAGTTTGGTTTCTAGTTTTAAAGAGTAATTTATAAATTATTAAACCGCTTCTTCTTTTAATTGAGGAGGAGCGGCTTTTCTTATTTAAAACAACAACATACCTCACAGAATTTTCTGTGAGTTCGATATATTATTACATTATGGCTGATTTTTCTAACATTCTTGCTACTCGTCCTGATTTTAATGACAGTGATCGTGAGTGGCTTCACCATTTGGTGGTCGATTGGCAGGTTATTGCAGATTTGAGTTTCGCAGATTTGCTGCTGATTATTCAAAATGGTGACGGTGATTATGTTGTTGCTGAACAATGTCGTCCTTCAACAGCTATTACTTTGCGTACTGATGATTTGTTAGGTAAAAAATTAGATGATTCTTTAGTACCTGAGCTTAATGAGGCGATGAAATCTGAGACAAGTTTCCACTCTTCGACCTTACGTTCTATTGGTAGAGCTACTGTATGCTACGTTTATGCTCCAGTTCGTCATAGGGGTAAAACTCTCGGATTGGTTATGCGCGAAACTAATTTGGCAACGCGTGAATCTAATGGTCGTTATGAAACTGAAAGTATTAATGCTGGTAAGACTTTATTTGACATGATTCCTCGTGAACAATTCCCATATCGTGAATCTGTATTAAATCAACGACATAATGCTCGAGTATCCGATGGTTTTATTGTGCTAGAAGACGATGGAATAGTTCGTTATGCTTCCCCTAATGCCATTAGTTGTTTCCGCAGACTTGGCGGATTAAACACTATGCAAGGTGAATATTTAAGCGAATTTGGCACTAGGTTGTTGCATACGAACGATAATGTTCCCGAAAGTTTACCTCTTGTATTAACTGGAAAAGCTGATGTAGATTGTGAACTTGAAGCGAACCATTCTATAGTTTCCATGCGCTCCTTGCCTCTGTGGGGTCCAAATAATCGTGTTGGAGCTGTAGTGTTATGCCGTGATGTTACTGAAGTTTTGCGGCGCGAACAAGAATTGCGTACTAAAAATGCCACTATTTCTGAAATACATCATCGCGTAAAAAACAATTTACAGGCTGTTTCTGCTCTTTTGCGTTTGCAAGCTCGTAAGACAAAATCTATTGAAGTTAGAAAAGAACTTGAGGAAGCTCAACGTCGTGTGCAAACTATAGCACTAGTTCATGAAGGCTTGAGCCAAACTGCTGACGAAATTGTTGATTTTGACAAAGTTATTTCGAGTTTGTTGAAGATGTCAATTGAGTTGGCGTCTCAGAATCAAAATATTGATATTGATTTTGTTGGAAAATTTGGCAGATTAGCAGCTCAGGATGCTACACCATTATCTCTTGTTTTAACTGAGCTAGTGACGAATGCAGTTGAACATGGTTTTGAAGGTCGTGAAAAAGGTCATATTCGTATTGCAGTTGGTAGGGGCGGAGACAATCTTAATATTGTCGTTGAAGATGATGGAGATGGTATAGATAGCGAGTCTTCTCATGGAATGGCTAAACCATCTGGCTCTGGCCTTGGAACGCAGATTATAAACACATTTGTCACTAACGATTTTGGTGGTACAGTTCGTTGGTCTCCTCGAAGAGAGGGCGGAACTAGGGTAGTGTTAGACATTAAATTGCGCGTATCTGGTATTGAGTAGCTTTAGTAAAAATTGTTTTCCAACGTGCATTAAATGTTATACTTTTAGTGTAAAAAGTACAGGAACAATTAAAATTGCTAATAAAGATGCAAAATACCTTGAAAAAACTTTCTTTTCATGATTTCCTTACATTCAGGGAACTTCTAAAGCTCACCGTTGTAGGTAAGAAATGAGGATAATAATTCATGAGCAACTCGTTTGATTGGCGCACAACAGCAGCATGTAGTGACAAAGATCCTGAACTGTTCTTTCCTCTTGGAAGTGCTGGTACAGCAGTTCAACAGCTTGAAGAGGCAAAAGCAGTATGTCGCTCATGTGATGTTGCAACAGAGTGTTTAAAATGCGCATTAGAAACTAACCAAGATTACGGTGTGTGGGGAGGATTAAGCGAGGATGAGCGTAGAACTCTAAAGCGTCGAGCAATGCGCGCACGTAAAAATCAAGATGCGTCACTATAGATAATTTTATTCTAGGTGCACTATTTGAGTTAAACTTGCTGATCCTGGAGTGATTAAAACACATCGTCCTGGAAGTTGATAGTCTTCAATATCAAAACTTTTAGATAAAGCAGAAGGTATTCCAAGCATTGTATCTGTGCCCACATCTCCTGTTGGAAATATTATCCTCACTGGTGCTTGCTCAGGTAAACGTAAGTAGCGAGAAGTGCTAGTGCTCATAATAACTGGGCATTGTTTACTATTTAATCTTTTTTGAAAAGCAATAGCAGTTTGTCTCGTATTTAGCGGATCAAGCAATTCATCTGCATCGTCAATAATGATTGGCGTATTTTCGTTGTAAATGTTATTAATGTTTTGTTCATATAGTGATTTTCCTGAATATATTGGCAGGTTTAAAGTTTTAGAGATTATTTTTAATATTGTTGTTTTGCCTTGTTTCCTACTACCAATAACAGCTATATTCCCAAGGTGAATTGGTAATAGAGCAGGATATAAGTGTATGGTATCGTCTTGTAACCCAATAATAATATGCTTCGTATAAAATTCTTGAGTACGTAAACTTTGAGATATTTTTTGCTCCGAATTTTTGTATTTGTAATTATTTGAATACTCTGCAAGTTGTTTTGCTGAAAGAATCGACGGCAATGGTTTGCTAAATAATTCTGGAGAATGATCATGATGGCAGAATCTACCAGCTAACTGTATTGCTCGTACTAAATGTGCGGGATTGCTGCTTTGAGCACATCGCAAAGCTTCTACTCCTTCTCCAATATTGTAATATGCGGCTCCTGGCGTATTTGGGCTTATTCTAGCTGCATGCGCTGTTCCTAATAATTCTTGCGATTGCATTCCGTCTCTAACTCTCAAGCAAATATTAATAGAAATATTAGCTTTCATATCTGCGCTTACTTGTGCGAGTGGATTTTGAGTTCCAGCAATAATATGCATTCCCAAAGATCTGCCTACTGATGCAATTCGTATAAGACGAGGCATGTAGTCGGGAAGTTGATCTTTTAGAGCATGAAATTCGTCAATAACAATAAGCAATGAAGGTTCAGCTGGGGTTACTTGTGCAATATTATTACATCCATGATGAGCTACTAGTCTTTCTCGTCTATTTAGTTCTAGTTCGAGACCTTTTAGAGCGCGTATTGCGTGTTTAAGATTTAAATCTCCCACATTTCCCATAGCATGTGGGAGTTTAGATAGTATGTCAAAAGTTGCTCCTCCTTTAAAATCCATAAAAACAAACCGTAGCTGCTGCGGACCGTATTGAAAAGCCAAAGCTAAACACCAAGTCGTAAGAAGTACTGATTTACCAGAACCAGTTGTTCCAGCAACTAAAGCATGTGGCCCATTGTTAATTAAATCTAAATAGCAGTAGCCATTATTACTTATTCCAAGTGGAGTTATAAGGTGTTTAGTTTTTGAATTAGGCAAGTAGTTATAAATATTTGTATTTAGATTTTCCTTCATACTATTGGATTTGTTTTTTATGTCGTATGTTCCTGCATTTTTTAGCCATGTTTGCAATACTTCTTTCCAGTGATGTTGCGTATTAGAAATTGCATTTCTTCTCATAAGTAATGTTTCTAAACTTACTGGTGTAATAGTATCTGGCAAACTTTCTACAGTTTGTTGATTATAAGTTACGTTATTTGACGATTGCGTAGTGTTTAATAATTGAATTTGCTGATTTTGTTGAACATTTTGAACAGAATTTTTCTCAGATATGTATTGAAAAATTTGTGGAATAAGACTTGCTATGTACATCATAATGCTTGGAATAATCATGGTTAGCATCATCCAATTATCTTGCATCAATGCCATTATAGCCAATGCTACGTGAGCGAATATGGGAACTATACTCGCTGTCATCTGTACATGCATAAGTACTTTAGTTGTAGACATTCCTGTATTAGATTTGTTACTCATAAATGTATGAGACAATATTTTTGATTTTTGTGCAATACTTATGCAAGATTGTGGTTAAAAGATACGAGTTTAGTGCTTTCTAAGTTGTGGTATCTAATTGAAGTGTTGTTTACACAACAATACTTCGAAATTATTGTTGCTCTGCAAGAGTTCCAACTGATCCAGGTTTATGAGTTCCTGATGCAAGTTGGTTGAATAAATCTAAGTTTTTAGCATCATCGAGAAGCACGGATGAACCAACTCCTGGAACTTGATAATCAGGATTCGTCCAATATATTGTTCCGGATATGCCTGACGGTCCAGTTGCTTCTTTGAATGCTTGAGCCATTTCCCATAATGTTTCTGGATTGGTTTTCTCGTCAAAAATAACTGAAGCAAGTCCCGTTTCAGCAAGTTTTTTTACTTTTCCAAAATTCAATAAGGTATTGTGATCTAATGCTTTTTTCATAATAGCTGCAATAACCATTCGTTGACGTGCAGCTCGTCCAAAATCAGATTCTGGATCTGCGTATCGCATTCGCGAAAATGCCAACGCTGTATTCCCATCAACGTGATGGCATCCAGAAGTCCAATTTAACCCGCTAAACTTATCACTTACTGTACGGTTGTAGCATAAATCAATGCCATCTATAGCGTTAACAACATTAGTAAGACCGCCAAAACGTATTTCTGCAACATGGTCAATGCGATGACCTGTAATTTTTTCTATTGCTGCTGTTAATGCTTTATTTCCAGCTGCTTGCGCAACGCTATTAATTTTTACTTGTTCGCCATTTAAAGAAACAAGAGAATCTCGAGGAATAGAAATTAGAGAGCTGTGACCATTGCTCGGCTTTGTCAATACAAGAATAGTATCTGTTCTAAATCCTGTTATCTCTTTAGCTTCTTCGCCTTCTCGTTGATCAGAACCAAGAATAAGCCATGCTTTGCCTTGAGTGCTAGGAGTACTAGTAAGCCAAGTAGTGCGGTTAATTCTTGAGTCAACCCAGTTCCATGAATATACCCCAAAACCAGTTACACCTATTGCCAGAACAACAAAAAATGCAATAAATGCATGTAAAATTCTGTGCGGTTTGTGCGGTAGTATTTTTGCTGTACTTCCAACTGCTTTATTTATAGTTGTTGGAATACGCATTTGTGAAATAGAACTTGTGCGCGGTGCTGGTCTTGGTTGCAATTGCGATGTGTAAGAAACAGGTCTAGAAGAACATTGTTCTGGACTTTTTAAGATTCTTGTTCTTTGAGTTGTAGGCGCAAAAGACGGCGCTTGTGATGGAAGCGCATTAGACTCTATTTTGCCTCTTTTTACGCGTTTTGGAGTGAAACTAGGAGGCACGTTTGAGTTAGATGAATCGTTATTATGAGAAGGAGTGAAGATAGGTGGGTTTATATTATCTTCAGAAGGGTCCTCATACAATCTCGAATTCATTCATCCTCCAAAATAAGCATGTATCTTCAACGACTATGAATACATAATATATAAATTTTATGTTCGTACATTATATATTCATAGATTACATCTTGCTTAAGTGTTTATTTTTTTCTAGGCACAGCGCAAAGTACATTGTTTGCATACTTGTCTGCAAAGCCAACGTATTGTCCTGTTTGTGGATTGTGAATAGTTCCATTTTCAGGATTTACAATTCCTCCAGTATTTGGATCAATAAGTTGTCCTTGAGAATTTTTTATTAATCCTGTTTTTGGATCAACACGTCCCATCTTCTTTGGATCTGTAGTTTTATTAAGCTTGTCGTTTTCGTTTATATTGTTATCGTCATCCGTATCTTCATTGTCTTGATTATTCGTATTCTTAGACGAATTATTGGCATTCTTTTTGTTAGTGCCGTTAGTTTTATGATTTAGCGATAGCGGTTTATTTTCACGCATCAAATCCCAAATATTGTTTGCTTCATCAGACCACACAACACGATTTGGATCATAAGGATCTGGAATAACAGGAGTAGTACGAGCATAAATATGTGAAGAATCTAATTTACGCATGCTTAATGCCAAACCGACCAAAGTGGTAGGATTGGCCAAGCCTTCACTTATATTCAATGCTCCCAACGATGCTTTTGCAAGCTGGTAAAGCTCACTTGTCTGAGTAAATAAGTTTTTAGATAGTGCTTGATGTAAAAGCTGTTTAATCAAGTATTGCTGTCTTGTTGTTCGCATTATGTCAGAGCCATCGCTTGCTGTATCGTGGCGCATTCTAGCGTATTGAGTAGCAAGTCGACCATTAAGATGCTGCATTCCTTGTTTGAAATTCACGCCCGTATAGGCATCGCGAGTTGCTGTTGGGATGCACACAGATACTCCACCAACTGCATCAATCATATTGCTTAATCCACTGAAATCAGCGACTATAAAATGATGAATATTTAAACCGGTAAGTGAATTAACAGCTTTTAACGAGCATGATGCTGCTGAAGCTAAATCTCCACCTTGCGCATATCCTAAGGCGAAAATTGAATTAAACATCACATGTTTTCTTGCAGGAATATGTCCTTTTGTAGTGTCGCATGCTGGTGCGTTTACCATAGAATCTCGTGGAATAGAAACGATATTCATGTATGATCTATCTGCGCTAATTTGAACTACCATAGTAGTATCTGACTGATGATCACCAGTTTCGCCGTCATGTGTAAAGCTCTGATTATTCCCATCTCGAGAATCTTGACCTAAAACAAGAAAAGTTACTGGTTTGCCTGCGTTAATATCAAGTGTTTGATTAGCTTCTGGATCTTTAGATATAACGTTTATGACTCTGTTACTTACAGCAGAAGAAAAATCTAACCACACTGCAGCTATGATTGTTGAAAAGAATGTAAGTACTGAAATAACAAACATGCACAGTATCTTGCGTGTGCGGTTAATCATTCTATAACCAAGACTATGATGAGGAGTTGAGTTCCAATCTTCGCCTGGTTGGTACCGCATGCCTTCAGGATACCGTGAAGTTGTCATCGTACCTTCTTTCTCAATAATGAGTAACCTTTTAGGTTGTGGCAATATCATTTCTTTTGTCATCAAATAAATCAATATTCAATGGACACATATAGCGTGTAATTATAGCATGCGGCAGTGAGATTTATGACATCTGGTTATGTTGAATATTATTTGATATTTTAAAGAAAATTTTAATAAGATTACGCAAATATTCTAATTAAATTTGTATGAAGCGTACTGGCTAATATGAGCAAAAATATTAATAAAATATGTATAAATTTATTTAGAATTACGACTTGTGTTTTGGCGGATACATACCCCCTGCGTAAACTGGTAAGTATGGATTCGATAACCGCTCATAATCTTACATTTGAAGACGAAGTTTTACAGGTGCTGTCATCTGCGAAAGATGCGCATCCTCATGATGTGGATTCGTCCATTATGGCAATGATGTGTGTGGAGCGAGATACTCGTTTTTATGCTGATACGTTACATGCAGTACTAAGTCAATCAATTCTTCCTGGAACTTTAGTAATAGTCGATTGTGCTAGTCGAGTAAAGCAGACTATGCAAACGAATTTACAAATAAAAATTAATTCATCTAAGCTTGCGGGAGCAATTAATACTAGGAAATCATTATTGCAGAATGCTAATAATATCGATTCCAATAATGCAATTGATAGCGATTCAAAATATAGACCAAATACTAATCGCGTAAATAATACTCGCGTAAACAATAGTGAAAATAAATCTGTACACATAATTATTATTCCTATTTCTTATGCTCATTCTTTTGGAGATGCAATAGAAAAATCTTTGCGCAAGATTTTGCCTTGTGCAGGAGTTTCTGCATTATGGCTTTTGCATGATGATTCTCGTCCTGCAGACTTCCATTGCTTAGAATATTTGCGTGAAACTTGGCGCAATACTCCGACTGCATCAGTATTGGGAGCTAAACAAGTTGATTGGCAAGGAAATATCTTGCACAACGTTGGAATGTATGCTTGGCGTCACGGTGTTCATACTCTTACTGTTGACGGCGAGCCAGATCAAGAACAGTATGATGGACGTGGAGATGTGTATGCAGTATCGCTAGCAGGTGCTTTAGTCACATTAACTGCATGGCAGACTTTACGCGGTACGCAACCATGGATGACAACTTTTGGCGAATCAAGAGATTTTTGTCGTAGAGTATGTCTATCTGGAGGTCGTGTTGTTGTAGTTCCTTCAGCTCGTATCGCACACAGGCGTGCAAGGTTAGAAGGTATCCGTACTCGTAACGGTGATGCTAGAAATCATAATAATTCAGGATCTAAGTATGGTGTAGCAGCTTCTCTCGTAGCTAAGCAGCGTTACAAATACACTGATATTAGTATTTTTTTGTGGCCTCTTATATGGATTCTTAGTTTGCCTGCTTGTTTCGTTGGCGCTTTGCATTCGCTGTTTGCTAAACATCCTTATATAGCGTGGATTCGTCTGCTTTTGCCATGGCTTGCTATTATGCAATTACCTAGAGCAGTTTTTGCTCGCAGAAGGGTTGCAAGGAATACTCGTGTTCCATTAAAACGACTTGTTCCTCTTATCGCAGATCGTCATCAAGTTGCACGTTGGCGTGATCGTAGTTCTGCTTTCCAAGCTCAACAGCATTTCGTGCTGTTGAGTCCTCTAGCGAAGCGGCATTTGCATATTCGAGTGTTGCGTAGGTGGAGTGCTGTTATTCTTGCGTCTCTTCTTCTTTTTGCAGTCATATTGAATTTATATGGCTCTCCATGGCGTGAAATTTTAAGTGGTGCTTCTTGGAATGCGCAGCAATGGTTACCAACGGGTGCAGATTTCAATCAACTATGGAATTCTGCTATTGGTGCATGGGTTCCTGATGATGGTTTTGGACCTGCAATTCCTCCAGCACCATGGCTAAGTATTTGGGCAATCGCATCAATTGTGGTTGGTGCTAACCCGTTATTGGCTGTCACATTAATGTTCTTCTTAGCTGCTCCAGCTATGTGTTTAAGTTTTTGGGCTCTTGCTGGCGTATTTACGCGCTCGGATACTGTGCGTGTATGCGCTGGTATTTGCTGGACTATGATTGCTATTGCTTTTGGTTTGTTTGCACGCGGTGATTTGCCAATGTTAATGACTATGGCATTTTTGCCTGCAGCATTTGCTTTTGCCTTCCATGCTGTTGGAATGTACGTAACAGAAGATCCTGTGCGTCCTGTTAAATCCACTCAATGTGCAGCATGCGCAGCATTATGCTTTATGGTTCCAGTAGCTGCAGAACCGCAGCTTGTTTTGCCTCTTATTGTTATTTTTATTGCGTCGTTTATTATGGTGCGCTCTCATCGTATTATGTTCGCGCTTATGCCTATACCATCGATAATTGTTTTGCTTCCTACAATAGGAAGTGCTATTAGATATGGCGAATCTGGAATGTGGCGTCAATTGTTCTCTAGTATGGCTTTGCCATTGAGAAGTGTGCAAGGTGCTCCACGCGTAAGCGATTACGCTGATGTTTTGTTGCACGCTTTTAATATGGCTTCTCCTAATGTTGAAATTAATATGCCATTGATGAGCTTAAGAACAATAATAATGGTAATTTTTGCAATTCTAGCTGTTGTTATGGCTGTTACGTCATTAACTTTGCCTTTTGCTTTGCGAGTTTCTCGAATGATGTGGGTTGTGATTATTTCCGGAATGCTGTTATCTCTTATTGCCGCTCGTGTTGTAGTTGCATCCGATATTTCAGGACCTGTTGCTGCAAGCGTTTTGCCTGGAGTCGCATTATCTACTGTCGGCATTTTATCTTGTATGTGCATGGTTGCCGGTCAAGCTGTTCGACGCTTTGAGCCACTACGTACTTCGAAGGAATCTGAGTCTCAAATTTTTGATAACTATAAAACTCGTGCAAGTAGACGTGCTGCAATGCGTCGTTCTGCGGCACAATTGTTGCAGCGCATAATTCGCATAGCACGCGCTGTTCTTGCAAGTAGCATGTTGACTATGGCGGTTCTTTTGGGTCTTTTTGCTGTATTGAGCGGACCTGCTACATCTATTTGCGCAAATAACAATGAGCTCCCTATGGTTGTTTCTGATTATTTGCGAAAAGACGATACTCGGCGAATACTTGCTTTAAGAGCTCAAAGTAGCCATGATTTGTCAATCTCTATTATGCGAACATCTAAGGGAGATGCAATAGACGAATCTCCAGCACTTCGTGTTAGACAAGTAATGTTTGGTGATTCATCAAGCAATAAAGCAATATATCGTGCCTCAGCACAATTGTTATCTCATGCAGATAATGGCGCAATTTCGACGTTAAAGCAACTTGGAATTGGCGGTATTTATATTGTTAATAGTTCAGAAAATAAGCAGGTTTCCCATAAAACTTCTATGTCAATACAACAATTGTTACATCCTTCTGTGCAAACAGTGAGTAATGTTAACAAAGAAGCTACTGAACAATTAATTGCACACGTTAACGCTTCTGACGGTACACAATTGGTTGTTTCATCACCGCAAGGAACTTATTGCAGATTTGATGGTGTGCCTGATTCTAAGTCGTTGTCTTCTACATCTCCGTATTATCGATCTAGGCCTCTTGCGTGGAGAGTTCCTTGGATTATTGTTTCTTCTATGGTATTACTGCTGTACTGTATTGTTGCCGTGCCTCGATTTGGCAGACATGCAATGATAGAACGTTCAGATGACAGGCATGAGGAGGAATTAGATGAACTGGCATAAAAATCCTCATGAGGGCTCTAAGCATGGTGAAGTAAATGCGGATGTAGATATTAATCGCAAGAACAAAATAGTCAGTATTGTCTCACTTGCTATTTTTAGTGCAATAATACTTATTGCTTCTGCATGTGTTGTTGCATTATGCTTACCAATGCCTCACTTTGTAGACAATCCTAATACTCCATCTAGTGGCGTTATAAGTAGTGTTGGTTCTACTCGTTTGCAAACTATTTGTCCTATTCGATTGTCTCTTCCAGATTTGACTCAATATGGTGATAGCGAATATAACGAATCAGAAGGCGATTTACAATCTTCTGCTCGTTATGGTGCTTTTGGAGATGTGTATAGTTCTAGCTTGCGTAACATACGAGATAACAATGATCAATCTATTACGTTGAATTCAAAATCAACTGATGATGATACGTCAGCTTTTATTGCTAACAATAATGTAAATCATGACGCTCAAGTTCTAGAAGGACATTTGTCACGAGTTGGATCTGGCACTGGAATATCTGCTTCCATGGTTTCATGGGCTACTAAAGGTGACGTAAAAGGTTTATCTGCAACTACCTGTTCAATGCCGTCTATGAAACAGACATTCCTAGTTCCAGAATCTGCTGATGGAATTTCTATTCGTTTAGAAGCGTTTAATGCTGCTTCAAAATCCACTGTTGTTCGTGTTAGAGCTTGGTCTGCTGAGCACGGCAGCAATCAGTTAAATCTTTCTACAGGAAGTGCTTCTACTGTTCCTGCTCGTTCTCATGCATATTTTGATCTTGCTGCTGCCTCTCCTAAGACTTCTGGATTATACGTGCAAGTTGAAAGCGAGCAGACACCTATAGCATCATTTGTAAAAGTCGTTCATATGAGTGGCTTATCTGTAAAAGGTGTAGATATTGTTCATGAATTAAGCACTCAATCTAATACAAATATTCTTTCAGGTATTAGTGAAGGCGATCAATCTAAGTTATATGTATGGCCAAATAAAGATGGTAATGTAACGCTTTCATGGATGAATGATACAGGTTCTAAAGAAGTAAAGAATTTGACGTTAAAAGCACACCATTTGCAAGTTGTCGATCTTGGAAAAGTTCCGGAGCATGCTAATGCTTTGAGCGTAAGTGGAGATGTTCCTACTCAAGTAATGATGTCCATTACTAAAGATGGCAAAGATAATCAATCAGATGTAGCTTTTATTACACCATCTAACGTACAAGGTAGTGGCGCAATTGTATCGCCTGTTTCTGCTAATGAAACAGCTCTATACCTTTCTTCTTCAAGTGATAAAGATACTGCTGTGCGTTTGCAAGGATTTGATTTAAATGGTGTATTAGCTGCTACAAAAAACGTAACGATTCCTGCGAATGCATCTTTAAGAATTCCTGTTTCAGAAATTTCGCACGATGCAGTTATGTTTATTGCGAAATCGCATAGCAAAGTTGCTTTGTCTGCCCGTATTCATAAAGATGAAATCGATAAGGCTGGTATAGCAGGTATTTCTTGGCTTTCTGCGCAATCTTTGGAACCGCAAGAAATGAAGGTATACGTTAAAACTGACAATCATATTGTGCAATAATACGAATAAAAATATTGCTATAAGCGACTATAAATTAATTAAAATACTTAATAATTTTAATTAATTTAAAAATTGTTTACAAACCCCAATCTGGATCAATTTCTTCTGGTCTGCGACCGTATAGTTCTGCTAAGCATTGCACAAGCTCATCTCTGATAGCATATTGAAGTTCACTTCTGCTGCTTACATGAGTGCATAGTGGAAGCCTATACAATACAATTCTAGATTGCATACCACGGCTAGCTGGAAACGCTTGTGAAAGTATTCTGCGGTTTTGTTCCCATAACAGTGGTTGTGAAGGTGGCACATCTTCTACTGCAAATTGAATGTCTTTAGTTAATGCTCTCCAAGCACTGTTAAGACGTCTAATTTGAGCCGCTACCATAGCATCGAACATTCCGCTAGCAGTTCTATATTGTGGCAGGCGAGTACCAAATATTGGTGCCCTAAGACCTCTACCATGCCTATTCCTATAGTGACGTTCTTCCCAAATTAGACCTGTCATGCTTCCACTTTACGAGAAGGCTAGGGCAATAATATGTAAATAATTAATATGCGGTGTGTGAAATACGCTCACACTATAGAATACTGTATATATGGTTTTAAAAGTCAGGAGGATTTGTAATGCTCAAACCAATAGTGCATGATTGGAATGAGTTTAATCTTGACTTGAGCATTGCTGAATCGTCTCTTATTGCTTTTGATTTAGATAACACACTGGCATGTTCTAAAAAACCTATGCTTAAATCGATGGCTGAATCATTAAGTAAGCTGATTGATATAATTCCTGTTGCTGTAATAACAGGTGGCTGCTTAGAGTTAGTTAAGAAGCAAATTTTAGATATGCTAACTACTGGCACTAATCTTAAAAATATTCACATAATGCCTACTAGTGGAACTAGTTATTATCGGGTGAATAATGACATGTCATTGCAATGTGTTTATGAGCATACTATCGATTTTAAGCAAGCGCAATGCGTTATTGATGCAATACACAAGTGTGCAAAAAATATAGGCGTTTGGAAAGAACCCGGCGATCCAATGCTGTGGGGAGAACAGATAGAGAACCGCGGTAGTCAAATTACTTTTTCGGCACTAGGACAACTAGCTCCTATTGAATATAAAAAAACTTGGGATCCTAGCGGTTGTTTGAAAGCTCAACTTGCACAAAGCATTTCTCAAGCTTTACCTAATTTTGCTGTACGCGCTGGAGGAGATACTAGCATCGATATATACAGGCGCGGTGACGATAAAGCTCAAGCTTTGCGAATGCTGTCTCAATATTGTGATGTTAATATTGAAAAAATTACTTTTATTGGCGATCATATGTATCCTGGAGGAAACGATTATCCTACTGCCTTTACAGGAGCTTTAATTATTAAAGTAAGTAATCCTTCGGATACTTTAGAGCTTTGTAATAAGGTACTTAATATTTTAGAAATATAGAATTTTATTAATTTTTCATTTTAAGATACCTTTTATCCACAATAACATTTTTTATTTGCATAGCCAATAAGCTATCGCATATGCTGTCATTATGGTTGGGAGACGCAAGGTTATAAACCACCAAAACAAAAAGAAGTATAGAAGCGTGACATCTCATGGGGGATTAGCATGTCACGCATCTGTACCTTGTGGTGTATGTGAAAACAAGGATGTTGATTTTATAAATTGGCGTTTTGCTAGTTGGAAGAATGTAGCGATTGCTTTATTTAATTTATTTTTGCCTCGCGCATGTGCAGGCTGTGATACTCCAGATTATATATTGTGTGAAAACTGCAAGAAAGCGTTGCAATGCTGGAAACGTGCACCATTTGCCAGAACAGTATGTGGATATCGCTACGCGTGTGGTTCGTATTCTACGGTTGTTCGCCGCTCAATATTATTGTGGAAGGATCATTTCGATATTGCATGTGACAAAATATTTGGTGAACTTATTGGCGATTTAGTAGTAGAAGTTATATCTAAATTTTTGCGCTCGCATTCTTGTTATATAAGTGAAAAACCTATATTTGTTATACCAGTCCCGTCGTCTAAGCATTCATCAAGGCATCGTGGACGTAAGCATATGTTGCCTGTTGCAAATTGTGTTGCTAAACGATTGTGTAATAGTGGCATTAGAGCATACGTTTTAGATATTGTAAGTATGGATGCTAGAATTACTGCGAAATCAGTGCAAACTTCCGGTTTTCGCGGAAGGTCTAACAGAATTTCTAAGGCGTTTAGCATCGATTTTAAAGAATTGAGAAAGCAAAAGTTTGAAAATCAACGCGAGTACAAAGCTATTGTATTGGATGATATTGTAACTACTGGCTCAACTATGAATAGCTGCGTTTCAACTTTACAGAGTAGTGGAATTACTGTTTTGGCATGCTTTTCTTTAGCATGTGTATGCAATAAGGATGATCGTACAGCAGATTACGAATGTTAGTTTGCTATTGTATTGCTATAGTTTAGTGGAAGCGCAATTTCAAAGTTCGGACCGCGTTTATCGTCTACTACTTTTACAGTTCCATGGTGCAATTGTGCAGCCCAACGAGCAATTGATAATCCTAATCCTGTTCCTCCTGATTCTGTGCCAATTCGCTGATTTCCTTTAACAAATCTTCTGAAAATATCGGCGCGATCTTCTTGAGGAATTTGTTCTCCAAAATTCACAACATTGCATATTACAGAGTTTTGGCTGTGATTAATATGAGCACTTATAAGAACACGAGTTCCATCATCTGAATGTTTTAGAGCGTTAGAAATAATATTAGTAAAAAGTTGCGAAAGGCGAGCTTGATCTCCTGTTAATTCAATCTCATCATTAATTTGAACTTCAATATTATGATTATGACCTGAATCAGCTATTTCTAGTGGTTCGATAATTTCGTCAATAAAGTCTGTGAAATTAAATGAAGTTATATTAAGGCTTTCCGCGCCTGCTTCAACTCTAGATAAATCAAGAAGGAAAGTAATAAGATCAGCAAGTCTATGAGTTTGGTTTAATATAGCTTCCATATTAGATGGAGTAGGATCAACAACTCCATCTGCAAGATTTTCAAGCATCGCTTGTAAAGCAGAAACAGGAGTGCGCAGTTCGTGACTTACGTTTGCTATAAGCTCTCTACGCATTTGATCTGCATGTTCAAGTTCTTCTGCCATTTCATTAAATGCAAGAGTTAATTTACCTACTTCGTCACGACGATTTTCTACAGCAACTCGCACAGAATAGTCTCCGTCAGCCATAGCTTCTGCAGCATTTTTCATTTGACGAAGTGGTGCTGTAAGTCCTCTAGAAAAAATGTATGTAATTCCCAGAGCAACAATAAGTGTTAATGGCATTGCAATCCAGCCATTTAGACCAGTTTTAAGTAAAAACCATGCCATTACGAAAGCAATTGCTGTTGCAAAAACAATAATTGCCGAAAGTTCAATTTTTAGAGATGAAAAAAATCCGACAGGTCGATTTGGATAATTATGCTTTACAGAAGAATTCGTAAATCGCATTTTTGACTTATTTTTAAGTTGAGCATTTGAGTTTTTATTTAATAAATTACGTTGTTTAGTATTTTTATATTGCTCAGAATTAGCATTATCTATTTTATTTTCTAATACCATTTACGAATTTTCCGAAGCTAAAGTGTTGTAATTATTTACTATTTATGAAAGTAGTAATTATTTATGAAACTTGTGATTGCAGAACTTTGTCGTAATCACTAATAGGTGGCTCGAATGCGTATCCTATTCCGTGTACAGTACGAATCCATTCCGATCCAATTTTATGTCTCAAAGACTTAATGTGTGAATCTACTGTGCGAGTTCCAGAAGCATCCGGCCAATCCCACACCTCTTCAAGTAACTTTTCACGCTTAAATACAGTATGAGGATGACGAGCTAGAGTAGCGAGCAAGTCAAACTCAGTTGGTGTAAAATGTACCTCTTTGTCGTTTAAAGTTACAAGTCTTTGACGAGGTCTAATAATAAGTGACCCAAAATTAATTGTGCGTTCATGTTCCATTGTCTTTGCTATTTGCGATGCGCGTTCTACGCGTCTCAGCAATGCTGCGCAACGAGCAATTAACTCACGTGGCGAAAATGGTTTAGTCATGTAATCATCTGCGCCTGCGCTTAAGCCAACAATTTTATCGGCTTCTGCGTCGCGTGCTGTTAACATGAGGATAGGAACAGGCATTTTGGAGATAATTCGTCGAGTTGCTTCAATCCCATCCATAATAGGAAGCATAATATCCATAATTATGAGATCAGGTTTTAGTTGTTCGGCAGCTCTAACAGCAGACGCTCCATCTGTAGCGACTCTTGCTCTCCAGCCTTGTGCAGTAATGCGTTGTGCAATTGCTGTAGCAAGATCCGGCTCATCCTCAACAACGAGAATTGTACGAGCATTTACGCCAGCTGATGGAGCGTTTAGCATATTTTAAAAAGACCTTTCAGTGTTGTACTGGCTTCAAGAATACCGCACCTAACGCTGGAACAGTGATTCTTGCAGAGTATGGTCGAGAATGATACTCTTCAGCAGTAGCAGTGAATGTGCCGTTGTGAATATTAGATCCGCAATACTTTGCATCATCAGTTGTGAGTATCTCTTCCCACTGTCCGCCTTTTGGTAACGCAACCTGATAGTCTTGCCAAGCTTGACCTGAGAAGTTTACTACTACAACGATTTCTTCTCCGTCGTCGCCAATACGCATGTAGCTTAAAGTATTGTGATCGGAATCGTCGCTTGTAAGCCACTGGAAACCATCAGGAGTAAAGTCTTGACTCCAGAATGCACGAGAGCTCTTATATAGAGTGTTCAAATCTGCAACAAGCTTTTGCATACCTTGATGGAACGGCCATTGCAGCTCATTCCAGTTAAGCGAAGTATTGAAGTTCCATTCGCTGGACTGTCCAATTTCTCCACCCATGAACAGAAGGTTCTTGCCTGGATGAGACCACTGGTATGCAAGCAATGCTCGCAATCCTGCGAACTGTTGCCATTCGTCTCCTGGCATCTTTCCAAGTAACGAACCCTTACCGTACACAACTTCATCGTGGCTTAATGGCAACACATAATGCTCAGAGTATGCATAAACCATTGAGAATGTAATTTCGTTATGATGCCAACGACGATTAATTGGTTCCTCTTTAAGATATTGCAAAGTGTCGTGCATCCAGCCCATATTCCACTTCAAGCCGAATCCTAAGCCGCCCATATCGGTTGGTGCAGTTACGCCTTGATAAGCAGTGGATTCCTCAGCAATCATCATGATGCCAGGATTATTCTTATATGCAGTTGCGTTTGCTTCCTTAATGAAGTCAATTGCTTCAAGATTTTCGCGTCCGCCGTAGATGTTTGGTCTCCACTGTCCTGCTTCACGGCTGTAATCCAAGTAAAGCATTGAGGATACTGCATCAACGCGTAACGCGTCAACATGGTATTCATCAAGCCAGAAGCAAGCATTAGCAACCAAGAAGTTACGAACTTCATGACGACCAAAGTTGAAGATGTAAGTACCCCAATCAGGATGCTCACCTCGCATAGGATCAGGATCCTCATATAATGCTGTGCCATCAAAACGACCGAGTGCAAAGTCATCCTTAGGGAAGTGAGCTGGAACCCAATCCATAATGACGCCAATGCCTGCTTTGTGGAGTTTATCTACCAAGTACTTAAAGTCATCAGGGGAGCCAAGGCGAGAATCTACTGCATAATAACCCGTTACTTGATATCCCCAAGATCCAGAGAATGGATATTGTGTCAACGGCATAAACTCGACGTGAGTAAAGCCTTCTCTTTGCACATAATCAACTAAATGATCAGCAAGTTCGCGATAATTACCCAAATCGCGATTCCAGCTGTTAGCTTGTACTTCGTAAATGCTTATTGGACCATTGTGAGCATCTGTTTTTGCGCGCTCATCCATCCAATCAGTATCGTGCCACTTAAACTCAGAATCAACAACAACAGATCCTGTGTTTGGTGGAACTTCATGAGAGCGCTCCATTGGATCGGCTTTCATAATCCAATTGCCAGATTGTGTAAGAATTTCGTACTTATATACTTCTCCTGCTGTAACTCCTGGAATAAAAAGTTCCCAAATGCCAGAAGAGCCGAGTGAACGCATAGCGTGGCGACGACCATTCCAGTAATTAAAGTTACCAACTACGCGTACTGCACGAGCATTTGGTGCCCACACTGAGAAAGCAGTACCAGTAACTTTCTTTACCATCTTTCCAGTTTCAGGAGATATAAGTCCCCATGAATCTGTTATCGTTTTGACGTGTGCGCCTAATGCTTCCCAAAGACGCTCATGACGACCTTCTCCAAATAAGTACATGTCAAGTTCGCCAACTTGAGGCAAATAACGGTAAGGATCATCATCTGTGGACTCAGAACCGTCTATTTCCACAGTGTAAACGCGATAACTAGGAACAGACCAAGACTTTGTTTTTGTATGCTTTACTGCAGGAATAACAGCTGTAAAGATGCCGTTATATTCGTGTTTAGCTTCGTATTCACCGTTCTTAGTAAGAATAACAACTTTCTTTGCCATAGGGCGCAATACGCGGACGGTTACAGTGTCGGCACCTTTGCCAGTTCCAAGGTGACCTCCAAGAACCTCATGTGGATTGTAATATTCTGCATTGCTCACCGCAGCTAATACGTCCTGTCGGACTGGAACTGCGACTGCATCTTCATTGATGTTAGTAACTGTACTCATGTTGACTATCATACATGCTTTATTGCTGTAAGTCGCGTGTGTTTCGCGCTATTGTGAAAAAAATATGAAAATTTTTTCAAGTCGTGACCTTATGGGAAACTGTTATGAGTTTTTCTGTGCATACGGAGGGTTCTGTGGAATATCAAGTCGGCGATATGGTCGTCTATCCTCGTCATGGTGCGGCTCGTGTTGAAGAAATTAGTGAGCGCACCGTAAAAGGTGTAACTCGTCAATATTTACGATTGGTAGTGTTATCATCTGATGGTTTAGAAATTAACGTACCTGTCGATAATGTTAAAAAAGTTGGCGTGCGAGACATTGTTGGAGCGCAAGAAGTTGCAAAAGTTTTTGAGATTTTGCGTACTCCAATAGTTGAAAAAGAGATGAATTGGTCTAGACGCTACAAGCTTAATGTAGAGAAGATTGCTACTGGCGATGTTAACAATATTGCTGAAGTAGTTCGTGATTTATCTCAGCGAGATGTTGATGAACATGGTTTATCTGCAGGAGAAAAGCGAATGCTTGCTCGCGCTCGCAGTATTTTAATTTCCGAAATTGCTTTGTCTGAAAAGATTGATGAGATTGAGGCGGAGCGACTTTTAGATGTGAATCTTGGATACAAGGAGCCTCAAGAAGGCGATGAAAATCACCATACTGTAGCTCCAGAAGAGCCTGCATCGCGAACTTTAGCGCTGTTAGAAGAGCGTAGCAAGAAATCTAAGAAAAAATGATTTGCGATATGCAAAATAAATAAATATTAATTGTTCATATTATTTAAGCCCTTCTAAATGTCGGTATATCGGCGAGTTAGAAGGGCTTTTGCTTATATATTTGCTTACGTATTTATTGTATGTTTTGCTTTTGTTCTTGCTTAAAACAGATAATAAAAAATCCTTGCATTTGTAAAATACAAGGATTTTTATGTTTATAGATTCACCTAAATTTACTTGCCTGGATCTTGCTGACCTTGGTTAGAATTTTTAGGATTAGTATTCTTTGCTACATGTGGCTTCTCAGTGATTGGCTTTTTTTGAGGCTCTTTATCATCAATGTCTTTACGCATATCCTTTGTTGCTTTTACAGCATTATGTAGGTCGTCACAAATCTTCATAATCCATTTATCAAGCTGATCTGCGTATTTTGGCATAAGTTCGCTTACTCGTACTGTAGACGTGTAGCTGCGTCCTGCGATTCCGCTTAGCAAGTTCAGAACATCGTTTCCTTGCTGGCTATCGCTAATCAACACATCAATTTTGCGACCTTCAATAAGCTTCTGAAACTCCTCAACGCTTGAATGTTCTGGTTCATTATTGTTATTTACTGAGTCAACATATTCTTTAGGTGAGCTATCTTTCAAATTGGCATCAGACATTAGCCAGAAAAGAATAGGAGATGTAGAAGCATACTTTGCGTTACCATTTTCTTTAGAGAAATCACTTAAGTAGGTGGTTAATTTCTTTTCCTTTTCCTGCCATTGTGCTAGTCGCTTAGAAAAAGCTTGCTTTTTTGATGGCAAAACTTTGGAGAAGGTGTCAGTCATGGCAGATGCCATAGCATTCCTAGCATCGTGAGAAAACCAAAGATATGGATTGTCTCCGTTAAGTGCTCCTACAGTACCTGCTGCACTAAGCACTTCAGCTTTAGCTGGGTGTACTTTGTTTGCCCAATCATCGTAGCCTGCACCATTTGTAACTAATACTTGTGCATTCTGCATATTTTTTAAATCTTTTGAGCTAGGTTTAAACGACGATATGTCTGTATCTGAACCAGTCATAACTGATTCAACTTTGACGTCAGAGCCACCAATCTCTTGAGCTAAGCTACCCCAGGTGTCAACAGTGGATACAACAGAAATATTTGTTGCAGCTTTTGGTTTTTCTTTTGGTTTTTCCTCAGTTTTTCCACAAGCTGCAAATCCAAGTATTACTGCAGAAGCAATAAGGCATGTTATGGCAGTTTTTCCAAACTTCTTTACTGCACAAAGAACGGTACGCATCACTGTGACTCCTCCCGTGATAATGGTGCGTCGGCGCACGTAAAATTGTTAGTCGACCCATATCTTCTATACTTCACGATAGCCTATCCTTACGAATTGTGCGAGTTGGGAGGAATTTTTTATGACTATTGTGCTAGATGGTAAGGCTTTAGCTAGTAAAATTAAAAAAGATTTGGCAGCGCGCGTTGCTATTTTACATAAAAAAGGCATTAATCCAGGTTTGGGTACGTTGCTTGTAGGTAGTGATCCTGCTTCGTTGAAATATGTTGCTGGTAAGCATCGTGATTGCGAAGAAGTGGGGATTAATTCTATTCGTTGCGATCTGCCAGAAGATGCTAGTGAAGATGAGATTCTTGCTGCTTTACAGAAATTAAATAATGACCCTCTTTGTACTGGATTTATTGTGCAACTGCCATTGCCAAAAGGTATTGATGCTCAAAAAGTTATTTCTTCTATTGATCCTGCAAAAGATTGTGATGGAATGCATCCATATAATTTGGGTGAACTTGTTACGCATATTTCCGGTAATATTACAACACCTTTGCCGTGCACGCCGCGTGGAATTTTAGCTTTGCTTGATGAGTATGGTATTGAACTTTCTGGTAAGGAAGTTTGTGTGCTTGGTCGTGGCATTACGGTTGGGCGTACTATTGGTCTTCTGTTAACACGCAGGGGAGTAGATGCAACTGTTACGTTGTGCCATACTCATACTCGGAATGTTCAGGAGATTATGCGCCGTTCTGATGTAATAATTGCAGCAATGGGTTGTGCTGGTTTTGTTAAGCCTGAAGATATTAAACCTGGCGTTGTTCTTGTTGATGTTGGTGTATCTCGTGTTTTTGATGAAGAGGCTGGCAGATATCGTGTAAAAGGTGATGTTGATTCAGCTTGTCGAGAAGTTGCTGGAGCGTATTCTCCGAATCCTGGTGGGGTAGGTCCGATGACTCGAGCTATGTTGCTGGCGAATGTTGTAGATATGGCTGAGCGAGCAGCTAATTGCAAATAAAATGCGACACGCCCGAAGTAAAACGTAAATTTTGGCTATACCTGTATATAAAATCGACAAAGCGTGTGCATAGTATGCACACGTAGCATAAATACATAATTAAATATCGAGTAATATCCACCCCAAGAAGAAACCACTAATAACTAATGGCAGAGAATAATAACGAAGTCGCCAAGGTTGCGATTAATGATATTGGCACCGAAGAAGACTTCATCAAGGCAGTCGATTCAACCATCAAGAATTTTGATGATGGTGATTTAGTTGAAGGTACAGTCGTAAAGATTGATCACGACGAAGTATTGCTGGACATCGGCTACAAAACTGAAGGTGTAATTCCTTCCCGTGAACTTTCCATCAAAAAAGACGTTGATCCAGATGATGTTGTCGAGGTTGGCGACACCATTGAAGCCCTTGTTGTAACTAAGGAAGACAAGGAAGGACGTCTTATTCTCTCCAAGAAGCGTGCACAGTATGAGCGTGCTTGGGGTGACATCGAGAAGATTAAGGATGCAGACGGTATCGTTGAAGGTACCGTTATTGAAGCTGTTAAGGGCGGCTTGATTGTTGATATCGGTCTTCGCGGCTTCTTGCCAGCTTCCTTGGTTGAGATGCGTCGCGTGCGCGATCTTTCTCCATACATTGGCCAGAAGATTAAGGCTAAGATTCTCGAGCTCGATAAGAACCGCAACAATGTTGTGCTTTCTCGTCGCCAGTTCCTTGAGGAAACCCAGTCCGAAGTTCGCGAGACCTTCCTCTCGCAGCTTAAGAAGGGTCAGATTCGCGAAGGCGTTGTGTCTTCTATCGTAAACTTCGGTGCGTTTGTTGATCTCGGCGGAGTTGACGGTCTCATTCACGTGTCTGAGCTTTCTTGGAAGCACATCGATCACCCATCTGAGGTTGTTAAGGTTGGCGATAAGGTTACCGTTGAAGTTCTCGACGTTGATCTCGATCGCGAACGTATTTCCCTTTCCCTTAAGGCAACTCAGGAAGATCCATGGCAGCGCTTCGCTCGCACTCATGTTCCTGGACAGGTAGTTAAGGGCAAGGTCACAAAGATTGTTCAGTTCGGTGTGTTCATCTCCGTTGAAGATGGCATTGAGGGCTTGGTTCACATTTCTGAGCTTGCAAACCGTCACGTAGAGAACCCAGAAACTGTTGTTAAGGGTGGCGAAGAAGTATTCGTGAAGGTTATCGACGTTGATCTCGATCGTCGTCGCATCTCCCTCTCCTTGAAGCAAGCTACTGAAGCTGTAGATCCAAATTCTGAAGATTTTGATCCAGCTCTCTACGGTATGCCAGCTGAATATGATGCTGAAGGCAACTACAAGTACCCAGAAGGCTTCGATCCAAACACTAACGAATGGATGGTCGGTTACGAGCAGCAGCGCGAAGAGTGGGAAGCTCAGTATGCTGCAGCACACCAGCTTTGGGAAGAGCACAAGGCATTCGCTGCTAAGGAACTTGCGGCTGCAGCTGAATCTGCTGCTGCTGACGGTCAGAGCGAAGAAGCTGAAAAGAAGCCAGCTAAGGAAGAAAAGAAGGAAGAAGTTGCTTCCAACTATTCTTCTGAAGCAACTAGTGAAGGTGCTTTAGCTGATTCCGATCAGCTCGCAGCTTTGCGTGAACAGCTTTTGAACGAAAAGAAGTAGTTTCTACTTTCTACTAGAAGCTTGTAAATAAAACAGTAAGATGCCCTCGGTGACTAATCATCGGGGGCATCTTGCGTATTGTTGTTCATAATGTTTTACGAGTATCTTGAGTATATTTGACAAGTATTTTATAACTCAAGTTTTGTAATTAAATATAGGTACAATCAATTTTCTTTTAATAATCGTGATTATATGATGTAAAACGTCAATCGTATTTACTAATCGTATTTACTAAAAGGATGGTTAAAATATGAACACTTTGGAAAACAACCAGCAAAATGCTCAGTTCCCTTCGTACGATGGAAATAGTGAGGAGAACACTAAAGCAACTTTAGTAAGCTCGCGCAAGAAAATTGTTGCAGGTTTGCTAGCGATTTTCTTAGGCACATTGGGTATTCACAATTTTTACCTTGG
Organism: Gardnerella sp. DNF01151; assembly: GCF_049244235.1. NCBI lineage: Bacteria > Bacillati > Actinomycetota > Actinomycetes > Bifidobacteriales > Bifidobacteriaceae > Gardnerella > Gardnerella sp. DNF01151. The sequence goes on from NZ_CP058389.1 coordinate 724,802, forward strand.
TTTTAAAGGAAAGGCGATTGCACAGCTGCTTATTTCTGTTCTTTCCTTTGGGTTCCTGTTGATTATTACGGGAATATGGGCATTGGTTGAGGGTATTTTGATTCTTTGCTCAAAGCCTGGAAGTAAGTGGCACAAAGATGCTGATGGTGCCGAGTTAAAGGATTAGTGTTTTATAATTATTGTTAATAAACAATGCCCTGGTAATTATTTGCTGGGGCATTATTTATAATTCATATATGACAATGATGCGGATTGCGGTAAAGGGCGGAATTGCAGCTGGAAAATCTACAGTAGTAAATCATTTGCGTTCCCTTGGCGCGTTTGCTATAGATTACGATGTTTTAGCGCGTGAATGAAACTTCTATCGAAGGTGCTTTAGCTGATTCCGATCAGCTCGCAGCTTTGTGTGAACAGCTTTTGAGCGAAAAGAAGTATTTTTCTACTAAAAGCTTATAAATAAGATGCCCTCGGTGAGTAATCATCGGGGCATCTTTTAATATCTTTAGTAATAACGCTTTGATTTATTAATTTTTTATTATACAGTTTTTAAGAAAATAAATTTCTTACGAGAGAAAGTGTGATTATTGTGAGTGATTTAGAGAATCAAACTGGAGATTACTCCGGCTCTGACGGACAGACTCAGTACGGACAGCCACAGTACAATGATCAGTCCCAGCAGTATAACCAGGCTCAGCCACAATATAACAACCAATCTCAGTACGGTGCTCAGTCTCAGTACAATGCTCAGCCACAGTATGGTCAGACTCAGTATGATCAGAATTCATATGCTCAGCCGCAATACAATGCTCAGCCGCAATATGGTCAGTACTCTCAGTCTACTCCTCAGTACAATCAAGCATCTTCATACTCTAACTATGGGTCTAATTATTCATCAAACACATACAGAAGCTCTCGTAACAAGATTGCTGCAGGCCTGTTAGCCATTTTCTTGGGTGCTTTGGGTGTGCACAATTTCTATCTTGGTTTTAAAGGCAAGGCTGTTGCTCAGCTGCTTATTTCTATTCTTTCTTTCGGCTTGCTGGCTTTTGTTTCTGGAATTTGGGCATTTATTGAAGGAATTTGCATCCTTTGCTCTCAGCCTGGTTCTAAGTGGCATAAGGATGCCGATGGAGCTGAACTTCAAGACTAATTTTACAATTATTATTTAGCGTATAATGCTCCGGTAATTAGTTACTGGGGCATTACTTATAATTTATATATGACAATAATGCGTATTGCGGTAACGGGCGGAATTGCTGCCGGAAAATCTACAGTAGTAAATCATTTGCGTTCGCTTGGCGCTTTTGTTATAGATTACGATGTTTTATCGCGCGAGGTTGTGAAGCCAGGAGGTTACGTATTTCAGCAAATCGTAAGCATTTTTGGGGAGAATGTCGTTTTGAATGATGGCTCTTTAAATCGCGAGTTTATTGCAAAGCATGTTTTTGGGTACTCCGATGAGAGTTGTGCAAATCGTAAGAAGCTTGAGTCGCTTATTCATCCTGCTATTTATGATTGCGCAAAGCTCTTAGAAAGCAAGTATGAAAGCGAGTATATTAGTAAAATTTCTAAGGAAAATCGCAACGTGTTGGACAGTATAAATTCAGTTATTGTGCACGATATTCCGCTCCTTGCGCAAGTAATCGACAGCATTCCATTTAGTTTTGACCATATTATTACTGTTGAAGCGCCTCAAGAAATTCGCGTTAAACGAATGATAAGCGAGCGAAATATGACTGAGGATCAGGCTTTGGCGCGCATAAATAGTCAGCTTCCTAGTAAAATGCGAAAAAATATCGCAGATTTTGTAGTTGATTCCACTAAACCAATGGAATCGATGCTTAACAGTGTTGACAATACGCTAAAATCATGGTTGTGTGACGCAAACAATAAAAGTGCTGAAATGACGAAACTGGGGAAGTAAAAAACTGGGGAAGTAAAAAACTGGGGAAGTAAATACATGTCGAATAAAATTCAGCGCACAAACAAGCCTTTTGTAGTAAAAGCGCCATACAAGCCTTCAGGAGATCAGCCGCAAGCAATCGACGAGCTGGCTAATCGCATTGAAAACGGCGAAAACGACGTTGTTTTAATGGGTGCTACAGGAACTGGTAAAACCGCTACAACCGCTTGGCTTATTGAGCGTTTGCAAAGGCCTACCCTTATTATTGAGCCGAATAAAACTTTGGCAGCTCAGCTTTGCGCAGAGTTTCGTGAGCTTATGCCAGATAATGCTGTGAGCTATTTTGTGTCTTACTACGATTACTACCAGCCAGAAGCGTATATTCCGCAAACAGACACGTATATTGAAAAAGACTCGAATATTAACGACGATGTTGAGCGTCTTCGTCACGCAGCTACAGCAAATTTACTTACTCGACGGGATTGCGTTGTTGTGGCTACTGTTTCTTGCATTTACGGCCTTGGTACTCCAGAGGAGTATGCCGAGCGAATGCTTATGCTAAGCGTTGGTGATCAGCTTGAGCGAGACGATTTATTACGCCAATTTGTGAGCATGCAATACAAGCGCAACGATATTGCGTTTACGCGCGGAACTTTTAGAGTGCGAGGTGACACAGTCGAGATTATTCCAGTGTACGAAGAATTAGCTGTGAGAATTGAGTTCTTTGGCGACGAAATTGACAGAATTACCATGTTGCATCCGCTTACGGGGGAAGTAATTCGCCAGGAGAGTAGCGTTCATATTTTCCCAGCATCTCACTATATTGCAGGACCTGAGCGCATGGAGTGCGCGTTAAAGGCGATTGAAAAAGAGCGTGATGAAAGAGTAGCGCAGCTTAAAAAGCAAAATAAATTGCTGGAAGCTCAGCGTTTAGAGATGCGAACTACGTATGATTTGGAGATGCTCCGCCAGGTTGGAGTGTGCCAAGGAGTGGAAAATTATTCTAGGCATTTTGACGGCCGTGCAGCTGGCACGCCTCCGCATACTTTGCTTGACTTTTTCCCAGATGACTTTTTGCTTGTTTTAGACGAGTCACATGTAACAGTTCCGCAAATTGGAGCCATGTATGAAGGCGACGCTTCGCGCAAAAGAACGCTTGTAGAGCATGGCTTTAGGCTGCCTTCTGCAATGGATAATCGCCCGTTAAAGTGGAAAGAATTTTTGGAGCATGTTGGTCAAACTGTGTATCTTTCTGCAACGCCTGGAGATTACGAGCTTGGGCTTTCGGATGGCGTAGTTGAGCAGATTATTCGCCCAACTGGCTTGCTTGACCCTAAGATTGAGGTTCGACCTGTGGAAGGGCAGGTTGACGATTTGCTTGCGGAAATCAAGGCGCGAGTAGCAAAAGATGAGCGCGTTCTTGTTACTACGCTTACGAAGAAAATGGCGGAAGACTTAACTGATTACTTCCTTGAGCTTGGTATTAAAGTTGAGTATTTGCATTCGGATGTTGATACTTTGCGCAGAGTGGAGCTTTTGCGCGAGCTTCGCGAAGGAAAAATTGACGTGATTGTTGGCATTAATTTACTTCGTGAGGGTTTGGATTTGCCGGAAGTTTCGCTTGTTGCGATTTTGGATGCAGATAAGGAAGGTTTCTTAAGATCTTACCGTTCGCTTATTCAGACGATTGGTCGTGCTGCTCGTAACGTTTCTGGAACTGTTCTTATGTATGCGGATACTGTTACTGATGCTATGAGCAAGGCGATTAGCGAGACAGAGCGCCGTCGTGAAAAGCAAATCGCGTATAACAAGGCTCATGGAATTGATCCTAAGCCTTTGCGAAAGAAGATTAGTGATGTGAACGACATGCTTGCTAAAGAGGATGTTGATACTCAAACTTTGCTAGCAGGCGGTTACAGGAATGCTAATAAGGCTGGGAACTCGCATTATGGCGTGCCAAAAGAGCCAAATCTTGGGCAGCAAAGCAAAGAAAAGCGTATGGCGAATGTTTCTGAGTTGCCGCAAGACGATATTATGTCGTTGATTAAAAATTTGAATGAGCAGATGCATGTTGCTGCAGAGCAGTTGCAATTCGAGCTTGCAGCGCGTTTGCGCGACGAGATACGCGATCTAAAGAAAGAGTTGCGTCAAATAAGCGATGCTCAAAGTTAGAAAATAACTATTATTCTCAATTATTATTCAACTATTGTTCAAGCATTATCTGAGCGTTATACAAGTATTTTCTGCGATTTTATGTTATTTTTTGTGAGCGTTCACAAAACGCCGAATAAATACAATAAGCGGTCACAATACGTTGATACACTGGAAAGCGGAATTGGGCGTTTTATGGTTTCTATCATTAAATCGCTCATAAAAAATAAACAGAAATAGAAAATAGGTAGGCATTATGCGTAAAGCCAAAATCGTTGATACTATTGGTCCAGCTACCGAATCCTTGGAAGGTATTACCAAGCTTGTTGAAGCCGGTATGGATGTTGCTCGTTTGAACCGTTCTCACGGCACTCCTGAAGATCATTTGCGCGTTTACAACAACGTTCGTGCAGCTTCCAAGTCCACTGGCCGCAATGTTGCTGCTCTTGTTGATTTGCAAGGTCCAAAGATTCGCTGCGGCTGGTTCGAGAAGAACGCTGAAGGCGAAGATAAGGTTTATTTGGAAGAAGGTCAGGAGTTCATCATCACTACTGATGATGTTGAAGGTGACGAGCACCGCACTTCTACAACTTTTAAGGGCTTGCCAGGAGATTGCCACGCAGGCGACCCAATCCTTATCGATGACGGTAAGGTTCGTCTTGAGGTAACCAAGGTAGAAGGCAACGACGTTCACACTAAGGTTATTGTTGCTGGTCCAGTTTCCAGCCACAAGGGCATTAACCTCCCAGGTGTTGCAGTTTCTCTTCCAGCTTTGACTGAAAAGGATGAGGCTGATCTTCGTTGGGCTATTCGCACCGGCGCTGACATTATTGCTATGTCCTTCGTGCGTTTCGCTACCGATATTGATCGCGCTCACGAAATCATGGACGAAGAAGGTCGTCGTATTCCAATCGTCGCCAAGATTGAAAAGCCACAGGCTGTTGAAAACTTGGAAGAGATTGTTAAGACCTTCGATGGCATTATGGTTGCTCGTGGTGATATGGCTGTTGAAATGCCTCTCGAAGAGGTTCCACTGGTCACCAAGCGTTGCATCGAGCTTTCTCGTCGCTATGCAAAGCCAGTTATCGTTGCTACTGAAGTTCTTGGCACAATGGTTAACTCTCCAGTTCCAACCCGTGCAGAAGCTTCTGACTGCGCTAATGCTGTTCTCGACGGTGCTGACGCAACAATGACTTCTAACGAAACTGCTGTTGGTAAGTACCCAGATGTTACCGTAAAGACCATGTCCCGTATTTCTCAGTACGCAACTGAGCACGGCTATGATCGCATTCCTGCTGTTGAGCTTGATATGTCTAGCACCGGTGCTGTTTCTTCTGCAGCTGTTGACTTGGCAGATAAGCTTAATGCTAAGGCTATTGTTGCTTACACTCAGACTGGTCGCACAGTTCATCGTATTTCTCGTGAACGCCCAACCGCTCCAATCTTTGGCTTGACTAACAATGAGCACACTTATCGTTGGTTGGCTTTGAGCTGGGGCACTGAAGGCTTCTTGATTGATGAAGATTACCATGACATGAATCGTCACGATTTGATGATCTTCACCGACAAGGTTCTTCGTGAAGCCGGTAAGGTTTCCGATGGTGATCAGATTGTTATCTTGAGCACTGCTCAGGGTGAACGCCAGGCTGGTCGCACTGACTCCATCTACGTTCACACCGTCGGTGCTTGCGACTAATTGCTTGATTCTGCGTTCTTGTACTAATACGCTAGTTCTTCTAGTTTAAGTGCATTTGCGCAGTAGTATAGTTTGCATAATGCGCGCTAGCTGTTTTTGCAGTTTGCGCGCATTATGTTATGTATGATCAATATTGTTGATTTGCGACACGCGCAAAACGCTTTAACTATTTGCATGTGGCTTAAAGTGTGCTATAGTCAACAAGTCGCAAAAAAATGCGGAAAATTAAAAATGCCCCTGTATCCCAATTGGTAGAGGAAACAGCCTCAAAATCTGTGCAGTGTGAGTTCGAGTCTCACCGGGGGCACGTGCACGACGTCGCTTAGCTTGCTAGGCGACGTTTTTATTTTGTATTTTAATGTTTTGTACATAAACAATGAGCGTATAATAATAAAAGTATTCTCGCACAATGAAAAGTGCTGTACGTATGTGAAAGGAACAACGATGATCCACAGTGCACAATTGCAAGTAAGTGAGCGTAAAAAAAGTAATTATGCTTGCGAATTAATCGATAATTACAAGCGCAATGTAATGTGCTCTTTTACTGCAATTGCTGCAATTGCTGCTGTAGCAACAGTATTAATGTGTATTTTTGCTATTGTCCCAAACTCTTCGGCATTTGCTTCAACTAAATCAACAGACGGTCTTCCGCCAAAAGGTGTGATTGTTACTGCTTTTCAGCAAAATTGGAAAAGTATTGCAAAAGAGTGTAAGCAAACTTATGGTCCTGAGGGTGTGAGTTATGTACAGGTTTCGCCGCCGCAGGATCATATTAAAGGTACAGCGTGGTGGACTTCTTACCAGCCAGTTAGTTACAATCTAAATTCAAAGCTTGGCACTGAAGACGAGTTTAAAAATATGATTATTACTTGCAAGGCTGCTGGTGTTGGAGTTGTTGTTGATGCTGTAATTAATCACACAACCGGTGATAGCAATAAAGATACTGTAGGTGTTGGCGGTAGTAAGTATGATGCGGCAAATCAAAGCTATCCGGATGCTGGTTACACAAAAGATGATTTTCACCAAATAGATAAAGATATTTACACATATAAAGATGCGCAAGTCGTTTGGAATTATCGTTTAGTTGGTTTGCTTGATTTGGATACTTCTAAGCCTCATGTACAAAAAATTCTTGGTAACTATTTTGCAAAATTGCTAAAAATGGGTGTTACAGGCTTTAGAGTTGATGCCGCAAAACATATGTGTCCTGAGGATGTAAAAGGTATTAAAGAAGCTGCTGCTAAGGCTGCTGGAATGAAGCCTGAAAATATTTGGTGGATGCAAGAAACAATTGGTTTCCCTGAACAAGATCCTAAAATTCAGCCGGATCAATATGTTGGTACAGGCGAAGTAGATGAGTTTGAATACTCGTATCGCTTGCGTAATTATTTCTATGGTTCAATTGAGAATTTGTCTCATATTACAGATCAGCTTATTCCTAATAAGAAAGCCGCTATTTTTGTGACTAACTGGGATACTGAGCGTGACAATTCGACTCGAGTTCTCACTTATAAGGATGGAGCAAAGTACGAGTTAGCTAATGCTTTTATGCTTGCTTATCCTTATGGAACACCAAATATTTATTCTGGATATAAGTTCACGCAGCGCGATGATGGTGCTCCTGGTGCAACTGATACGCACATTCCAGATGTAAAGTGCGGCAAGAATTCAAAGTGGCAATGCGCTCAGCGTTGGACTTCGATTCGTGGAATGATTGGATTCTATAATGCTGTTAAGGGCACGAAAGTGACTCAATGGCAAGATGACAACGATAATAACATTGCTTTTAGTCGCGAAAACAAGGGATTCTTGGCGATTAACAATACTGACAAGCCTAAAAATGTGAGTTATAAAACTGATTTGCCTGATGGTGAGTATTGCAACGTATATGCTTCACGTAAATGCTTTAGCACAGTTACTGTAAATGGTGGGAAAGTAGAGACAACTATTCCAGCTTATTCTGCTATTGCTTTGCATGTTAAGGCTGTAGAGCATTTTGGAAGTACTTCCACGTTTAGTACTGTTACGATGATTGTAATTGTTTTCGCTGTGCTATTGATTGAACTAGCTTTGATTTTGCGCAAAAATAAGGCAGGTTCTAATAAGTAGGATGTGAAGTAAAAGACGATTTGGAAATAAATTTATATTGATATTATTACAGTTTTTGTATAGTTATTGCAATATTGTCAGTATGTAGATGGTATAATTTTCTCCGCTGATTGTACATATTATTAGGCGATGGTTAGCATCATAGTTGTGCTAGCCATCGCTTGTGTATTAGAGCTATTAATGCGTCCAAGGAAGGAGCGCGTTAATACCAATGGAGGAAAGGATACTGATGAGTCATCGTCGACACTTTGCATCGAAGATGGTTGCTATTGTTGCGTCTGTTGCAATGCTTGTAACTGGTTTTGCTGTTACAATTAGCGCAAACGCTGTGACTAGCGGGGAGTCTAGCAATAGCAAAGAAACTTCTTCGAATGTAACTCTTAAAGGTAAAGGTGTTATTGTTACTGCATTCCAGCAGAATTGGAAGAGTATTGCTCAAGAGTGCACTAAAACTTATGGCCCTGAAGGTGTGAAGTATGTGCAAATTTCGCCTTCTCAGGATCATATTAAAGGTAAAGCTTGGTGGACTTCTTACCAGCCTGTGAGCTATAAGCTTGATTCTAAACTTGGCACTGAAGCTGAGTTTAAAGATATGATTAAAACTTGCAAAGCAGCAAAGGTTGGAATTATTGCAGATGCTGTAATTAATCACATGGCTGGCGTTGATAATAAGGATACTGTTGGCGTTGGTGGTAGTAAGTATGATGCTGCTTCGCAGACTTTTGAAGACGCTGGATACACTAAGGATGATTTCCATAAGAGCACTGAAAATATTAAAGATTACACGAATGCTGAAGAAGTTTGGACTCACAGACTTGTTGGTTTGCTTGATTTGGATACTTCTAAGCCGCATGTTCAGCAAGTTTTAGGTAAGTATTTTGCAGATTTGTTGAAGCTTGGTGTTGCTGGTTTCCGTGTTGATGCTGTAAAGCATATTTCGCCAGAAGATATGAGGGGCATTAAAGCTTCTGCTATAAGGCAATACAACGAAAGTGTTGAAGATAGCAAAAAGATTCATGACATCTGGTGGATGCAGGAAACTATTGGCAATCCTTCAGAAGCTCAACAAATTCAGCCAGCTGCGCATTTGAATGAAGGCGAAGTTAACGAGTTTGGCTACTCTTACCAGCTTATGCAAAGTTTCAAAGGCTCGCTGATGAAGGCAAGTAAGCCTTTGAACAAAGTTCAAGACGGAATGGTTAAGAGCGATAAAGCTGCTATTTTCGTTACGAATTGGGATACAGAGCGCGGTAACAGCGTGCTTACGTATAAGGACGGTCGTCGTTACGCTTTAGCAAACGCTTTCATGCTCGCGTGGCCATACGGCACTCCAAACGTGTATTCCGGATACAAGTTCGATAAGAATGATGATGGTGCTCCTGGTGCAACTGAAACGTCTGTTCCGGAAGTAACTTGTGGTGCTAATTCAAAGTGGCAGTGCACTCAGCGTTGGACTTCGATTCGTGGAATGATTGGATTCTACAATGCTGTTCAAGGTGCGAAAGTCACAAATTGGCAGGATGATGGCGATAACAACATTGCTTTTAGCCGCGAAAAGAAGGGCTTCTTAGCGATCAACAATTCTCTTGACGAAAAAGAAGTTTCTTATAAGACTGATTTGCCTGATGGTGAGTACTGCAATGTGTATGCTGCAGGAGACTGCTCTAAGACTGTTAAAGTTGAAAAAGGTGAAGTTAGAACCAAGATTGGCGCTCGCGAAGCAGTAGCTTTACATGTTAATGCCACAAAGGCTAATCCTCCGGCAGGCTCTGCCGCAGACACATCTGATCCTCAATATGGTGAAGAAAAGCCTGATGCAGGTATGCCAGAAGATCCTACAACGACCATTTACTTTAAGCCAGATGAAAAGTTTAACGGTAAAAAAGTATATGTTCACTACGGTATAGGCTCAAGCTGGACTCAAGCTCCTGGCGATGAGATGCAAAAGGCTTGCGATAGTTGGTATAAGAAGACAATTAGAACCAATGGCAAAGTTTATGAAGCAGTGTTTAACGATGGCAAAGGTTACTGGTATCACGAAGGAGATAATAATAACTTTAAGATTCCAGCTCACACTGATTCGTATGTAGCTCAAGATCACAAGGGTAGCGTTGGAGTAAATCCTTGCCCAGTAGCATATAATCCAAAGACTACTGTTCGTATCCACTACAAGCCAAAAGCTGGTGATACTCGCGATATTGGCGTTTATTTGTGGGGCAAAGACAAGGATGGTAAAGATTTACCTGGAGCTTGGCATAAATTTAATGGCACTGATAAATTCGGAAAAGTTTTTGAAACTACGGTTGATGGTTCTTTTGAAAACAAGTCACTTTCCTTTATTACTACTACAAAAGATTGGAATAAAGACGGTGGCGATCGTGCTATTGAAAACTGCGCAAGTGGTCTTGCTGAAGCTTGGGTAACAGGCGGATCGGATACTACGCAGTTTGCTGCTCCAGACAACCTTAAGAAGAAGCCAAAAGAGCTAAAGGTAACAGTTCATTATCGCAGGAATGCTGGCGATTATGAAGGCTGGAACATGTGGACTTGGAATGACGGAACCGGTGGTACTGCTCGTTACTTCACTTCGCATGACGATTATGGCAAAGTTGCAACCTTTACTGCTAAGAATGATGCTGGTATTGACAGTGTTGGCTTCAAAGTTAGAAAATCTACGCCAATTAACGCTTGGGATCAACAAGATCCTAGCAATCGCAGTATTCCAAACAATGCGATTAAGCTAGATGCAAATAATCCAAACAAGGGTAGTGCTGAAGTCTGGTTAATGCAAGATGACATGACAGTGTACTTAAACGCTACTATGCCACAACTTACAGCTCACGTGATGTCTGCTGATATTGCTGGCTTAAAGAAGTTAGTTGTAAAAGTGTCTGGTGACGTGTCTTCTGTAAAAGATTCTGACGTAACACTTTTGGATACTAGTGAAAATCCTAGCAAGAAAGTTGAAATTGCTTCTGCTAAAGCTAATGGTTCAGAGATTACTATCGAAACCAAGAATGACCTTAATATTAAGCATAAGTATGAGTTGAGTATTAAAGGATTAGCTACAGGTATTAAGCTTTCTGCTTCCTCAAAAACTGGTGCTAGCGTAATTCGTACCGATGAGTTCGATAAGAAATACGCGTACAATGGTGATGATTTAGGTGCTGTGTATTCTGCTTCTTCAACTACTTTCAAGCTTTGGGCTCCAACAGCAACTGAAGTAAAGCTGATTACTTATAAGTCGACTGCTGAAAAAGCTGAAAAAGACAAAGAAACAGCTATGAAAGCAGAAGATCGTGGCGTATGGTCTGTAAAGCTTGAAGGTGACAAAGCTAATACAGCTTACGCATATGAAGTTCATTTTGCTGATGGCACAGTGAATGTTTCTGCTGATCCTTATGCGAAAGCTGCAGTAGTAAACGGTGAGCGTTCTGTTGTATTAGCAGATAAAGACGCAGGCAGTGCTGGAAATCGTATGCCAAAGTTTACGAATCCAAGTGACGCAACAATTGCAGAAATGGATGTTCGTGACTTTTCGATCAATCCAAACTCTGGTATTAGCGATGCTCATCGTGGCAAGTATCTTGGCGTAGTAGAAGAAGGCACTAAGACTAAAGATAAGCAGAATGTTTCTGGCTTTGATTATTTGAAGTCGCTTGGTGTCACTCACGTACAAATCATGCCAATGTATGATTTTGGTTCTGTGAATGAAACTGGTGACTTGAGCTATGGAAAGCAAGGCGCTCAAAACTGGGGTTATGATCCGCAAAACTACAATGTTCCTGAAGGATCTTACTCTACAAATCCTGCCAATCCAACAACGCGAGTTCAGGAAGCTAAGCAAATGATTGCTGGCCTTCATAAGGCTGGTTTGCGCGTGATTATGGATGTTGTTTACAACCATGTTTACGACGCACAAAATCATTCGTTTAACAAGACAGTTCCTGGATACTACTTCCGCTATAAGGATGGTGCTCTGAATGGTAATTCTGGATGCGGTAACGATACTGCGTCTGAACGTCAAATGATGCGCAAGTATATTTTGGATTCTGTGAAGTATTGGGCTACGCATTACAACCTCGACGGCTTCCGATTTGATTTGATGGGCTTAATTGACCTGAAGACTATGCAAGAAGTGCGTGCTGAGCTTAATAAGATTGATCCTTCAATTATTGTGCTTGGTGAAGGCTGGGATATGAATGAACTGCTTCCTAAGAGCGAGTCTACTATTCAACCAAATGCTTATAAGATTCCAGGAGTAGCGTTCTTTAACGATTCATTCCGCGATTCTGTAAAAGGTTCTGTGTTTGCTGCTAAGGGTACTGGTTTTGTCAATGGCAATACAGATAAAGGTGTTAAGGCTTTGCTTGAGCATAATTTGCTTGGTTGCCAATTTGGCACGAGTAGTACTGTTAAGTGCTGGAATGGTAATGCTGAAACGCACTTTGCTGATGCAGGTCAAATTGTTCAGTATGTTGAAGCTCACGATAACTTGTCGTTGTATGATAAGCTAAAGGTCTCTGCTCCTAACGACACTGAAGACGTACGATTGAGACGAGTAAAGCTTGCAAATTCAATGATTTTGCTTTCTCGCGGCATGCCGTTTATTCAGCTTGGTCAGGAATTCTTGCGAACTAAGAATGGTAACGATAATAGTTACAATGCTGGCGATAAAGACAATGCTCTTGATTGGAATCGTGCTGCTGACAAGTCTGATTCCGTGAACTATTTCAAGGGATTGTTGAAGCTACGTAAGAGCATTAAATCTCTTCGTGATTTTGATTATGCAATAATTAACAAGAACATGAAGATGATTGATGGCACTCCTGATGGTGTAATTGCTTACACACTTAACGATGCAGATAAGCAATATGTTGTAGTGTTCAATGCTAATAATGCTGAAACTCAAGTAAAGATTCCAGCAGGAAAGTATTCTGCACTTGTTGCTAATGGCAAAGTGAATGATACTGCTCAAGATGCAACTGTTGCTGATGATGGCACATACAAGATTGCTCCTGTTTCTACAGCAGTATTGCTTAGTAAAGATAAGGAATCTAAGCCAATTCCTCCGGATGCAAAGCCTGGTGATGAGCCTGGCAAACAGCCTGAGAATCCGTCTGAGCCTGGTGAAAAGCCAAAGCCTGGTGAGGATCCTAGTAAGAAGCCTGAGAAGCCAAAACCTGATCAGCCTGGCACAAAGCCAGCTCCAGCTCCAAAACCTGGTGAGCATCAGCAAGTTCCTGCTCCTGCTCCGAAGCCGACTCCGTCTGAGTCCAGTGAACAATCAAAGCCGTCTAAGCCTTCTGTTCCGTCGGAAAAGCCAGTTCCGTCGGAAAAAACAGAAAAGCCGGCTCCAGCTGATTCTGCTAAACCAGCTCCAGCTAAGCCAGCAGAATCTACTCCTGTACCTGTTGCTCCGAAAACAGTTCAGCAGCTTAATCCAGAATTAAAGGGAACTCTTAGCGTTGGTAACAATAACGTTGCAACTGCAGGTGTTGTTAACAGTGTGAGAATTAATGTTGTAAACAAAGAGTTCACCGAGCGTTTGCAGCGTGATGGAGTAGTTTATGCTTACGCGTATATCTATTCATCTCCACGCTTGCTTAAGGGTGCTGATGGTTCAAAGTTTGTGACTGTTCGCATGGTTAATGGCAAGCCTCAATTTGATGCTCAGTTCCCAGCTGGATATACCGGAAAGCATACGGTTGTTTTGGTTGACGAAAAAGGTAATCAAGTTGCTTGGACTGAAATAACAGTAGTAAATAATGCTGTTAAGAAGAATGTTCATGCGTTAAGTTCAACAGGCAGTAGTGTAGCGCAAATCGCATTTATTATTGCAATATTGTTGCCTGTTGCAGGTGCTTTCTTGATTAAAGTAAGGCGTTCTAAGCATCTGTCTTGCAATTATTAAAATCCAAAGTGCTTTTCGCATAATTTTGTGTTTTGTGATTAAGTACTGAGGTTTTAATAAAAAATGAGGGTAGTAGCAATTGCTAAGCTATTACCCTCATTTTTTATTTTTGCTTGCGTGTTGCGCTTATTTTTAGAAATTTTTTGCTTTGAATAATTTCGGGCGTTTTTTAAAATTATAGTAGCTGTTTTCCTTATGTAAGAATGGTTTATAGGAGATTTTTAAAAAGTAATGTTTTGCTTATATTTTTGAAAATATGATTATATTTTACGAATCAATATTTGCATTTGTACTTTTGCAGTGTTAGCATCATTTCCAACACAAATAAATATCGAATACTTCGGTTGAGGTTTGTGTGTGAGCCACAGTCAGCTAATGAGCTTAAGGAGGCAGTTATCATGCGTAACATGAACATGAATGCTGAATCTCACAATGCTCTTAACGCTGCTCGTATGTGGTGGTGGCAGTCTTCTCTTTGGTGTGAGTTTACTCTGAAGTTTTAGAAGCTGCGTATAAAAGCTTATAAAAGACCTCCGGGGTAAGCCCGGAGGTCTTTTTGTATATAAGCTTAAATTTTAAAAAATAACCAAATCACAAATCACAAATAACAACAAAATATTCGATAGCTTTGTATTCAAATAATATGAAGCTTAAACAAGGAGAGAAATCATGGCTCAAGAAATTAACGAAACCGTTAAGGAAGCTTACAACAATGGTGCAAACGCAACTACAGATGCTGCAGCTGCAATGATGCAAAATGTGAAAGTTAAGAATCACGCATTAGATATTACTTCACTGGTGTTAGTTGCAGTGCTTTTTGCTGCAGGATGCATTCTTGACTTTACTGTTGCAAAGTCTCTTTCTATTGGAAATATTCAGCCTGAGTTCGTTATTGCTTCATTCTGCTTGTCGATTTTGCTTGTTAGACCGAAGATTTACCAGGGTGCTATTATTGGTGCTTTGGCTGCAACGTTAATTCAATTTAATACTTCGATTCCGTTCCTTGAGTATGCTTGTGATATTCCAGCTGCAATCATTATGACTGCAATATTAATTGGTTATATTCGCGTGTTCCCAAAGGATGCAGCTCGTAAAGTAAGCGTATTCCCATTTATTGCTACTTTCATTACTACAGTAATTTCCGGTTGCATTTTTGCTCTTATTGCAGCTTTCTTTATTCTTCACTCTCCAAATATGGTAATGGTTATGTTGCCAATTATTTTGGGAACTGCAGTATTTAATGCAGTTGTTGTTGAAGTGCTTTACGCTCCAATTCGACTTGTTTTGCACAAGTAAAACAACATTGAAGAATAAGTAAATAAATTAACTTGAATAAACGCAAACAAATATAAACAAACATAAATGAATGTAAGTAAGCATAAATAAATATCAAAAGTCGATAATTAAAATTTGATTATCGCATTATGAAGGAGAAGATTATGAATCAGGAAATTAGCGAACATGCAGATAGCATGATTAATGCTGTAAGCATTAAAAAGCATGCTTTAGATATTACGTCTTTAGTGTTGGTTGCAGTTCTTTTTGCAGCAGGATGTATTCTTGACTTTACTGCTGCAAAAGCACTTTCAATTGGAAACATTAAACCAAACTTTTTAATCGCATCATTCTGTCTTGCAATCTTGCTTGTTCGTCCAAATGTTATTCAGGGCGCGATTATTGGTGCTTTGGCTGCAACTTTGATGCAATTTAACGCATCTATTCCTGGTCTTAATTATGTTTGCGATATTCCGGCAGCGATTGTTATGACTTTGATGATTATGGCTTATGTTCGCGTTTTCCCTAAGGATGCTGCTAGAAAGTTCAGTATTTTCCCACTTATAGCAACTTTTATAACTACAGTTGTTTCTGGTTTAATATTTGCTTCTACTGCATCTTTCTTTGTTCTTCATTCTCCTAAGACGATTTTTGTTATGCTTCCAATCATTTTTGGAACTGCTGTGTTTAATGCTGTTGTTGTTGAAGTGCTTTACACCCCAATTCGACTCGTTCTGCATAAGTAAGTGTTTGAATTTGTTTTGGATGATTTATTTTAGATGATATGTATTTTGGATAATATGTATTTGATGATTTTGTTGAATAGTTTGTGCTGGATAATATGCAGCAAGTCATATAATCATCAAAGAATATAATCGCAGAATAAATATAATCGTAAGATATCATTAGTAATTGTAATTGTTAGGTTTCTAAGAGTTAGGAATTATTGTGCCTTTGCTTGAGCTAAAAGATGTGTCTTTTAAGTATGTGAATCGGAATAAAGATGATTCTTTAGACTCTTCAGAGGCACAAGATTCCACTTTTGCACTAAAAGATGTAAGTCTTAGCGTAGAATCTGGCGAATTTGTGGGAATTATTGGTCCTTCTGGCTCTGGAAAAACAACTCTTGCTTCGCTTTTTTCTGGCGCGATTCCGCATCATTATTCTGGCGAACTTTTAGGAAGCGTTAAGATTGCGGGTCAAGACACTAACAATCTTGCTTTAACTAACATTGCTTGCTTGGTTGGATCTGTTATTCAAGATATTGATGCGCAAATGGTTGCCGCAAATGTTGAAGATGAGATTCTTTTTGGCTTAGAAAATTTTGGCGTTGCGCATAGCGAAATACCAAGTCGAATAGATGAAGCTTTGCAAATTGTTGGCATTAGTGATTTGCGTAACCGTGATTTAGACACTTTGTCTGGAGGTCAAAAGCAGAAGGTTGCAATTGCTGCTATTCTTGCGCTAAAGCCTAAAGTTATGGTGTTAGATGAGCCGACGTGCGCTTTAGATCCTGTTTCTTCTAAAATGATTTTTTCGATTCTTAAAGATTTGAATAAGAATTTTGGAATAACGGTTGTTGTAATTGAGCAAAAAGTTGCGCTTTTAAGCGAGTATTGCAAGCGTTTAGTTGTGCTTTCTAATGGCATTTTGTCGCTTGATTTGCCTGTTAGCCAAGCGTTGAAAAATATGGATTTGCTTTATTCTATTGGAATAAATTATCCGCGTACTACGCATTTGGTTAATGATTTACAGCGTGAGAATATTTGCTCTAAAAGCGATTTGCCTGTGTCTGTAGAAGATACAGTAAATACTATTGTTAATACGATTAATAGTGAAAAATCTTTGACTTCACATGTTGATTCACATAGTGAATTTGATAATCGTGAATGCGATTCAAATAAATCGGCGCTTGCTTGCGACTTTTCACACGAATCGCAAGTCTCTACACAATCTTACGCACAAAATAAATCGAAAAACGATTCACCATGTCTTTCGCTTAAAAACGTCAGTTTTTTGTATCAAAGTGGCGTTAGTGCGCTAAAAAACGTGTCTTTTGAAGCTTACGCTGGAGAGCTCGTAACTCTTGTTGGTAGAAATGGTGCTGGCAAAACAACTATTACCAAAATTATTAATGGTTTATTAAAACCAACAGAAGGCAACGTAACAATTGATGGCGTTGACACTAAGTCTCTTCGTATTAGTCAAATAGCAAAATATGTATCTACCTTATTTCAAAATCCTGACCGACAATTATGCAAAGAAACGGTACTTGAAGAAGTTACTTTAAGCTGTATTTTGATTGGTCAGAATGAGGACGAAGCTAAAGCTCACGCAATGGAAATTATTGATGAGTTGGAGCTGGATTCTGAAGCTAGCCCGTTTATGCTCTCTCGTGGCCAGCGTCAAATGGTTGCTTTAGCTGCAACAGTTGTAACAAATCCTAAGATTCTTCTTCTTGACGAGCCAACTTGCGGTCTTGATTACAAGGAATGCATGAGAATTATGCAAGTTGTAGAGCGTTTAAGAAAAAACGGTTGTTGCGTGATTATGGTTTGTCACGATATGGAAGTTGTGCTTGATTATGCAACTCGACTTATAACAATTAATGATGGAAAGCTTATTATTGATGGTTCAGCGTACGATGTGTTTGAAAAACCGGAAGTGTGCTCTGCTGCAGCATTGTATCCACCATTATTGTGTTCCGTTTCTCAAGGCTTGGTTGCGCATGGATTTAATAAGTGCAATGGCTTGTATGTGCGCGAAGAATTAGTAGAAGCGTTGCGCGGCGAAAAAATCACAAAACAGACTGTACAGAATCAGCAGAATTAACAGAAGCAATAGCAAATAAAAGTAGCAAATAAAAGTAGAAGTAAAGGCGTCTGATATTTATGAAAACGAGATTATTAACTTACCAGCCAGGTAACACTTTTCTTCATCGCACTAATCCTATTGCAAAACTAATTCTTGCTACGAGTGTTGTAATAAGCGTGTTTATTGCTAAACAGTATTCCGCGCTTATTGCGCTTGCAGCTATTATTTTTATTGGCATGGCTTTTACTCGTGTTGTTAAAACATTATCTGGTCTTATTAAAGCTATGTTAATAATTTCTTGCGTAATGTTTTTGCTGCAGACTGTTATTGCTCAAAGTGGCAACTATATTTTCTTGTGGTTCACATTGCACGGCATTGATATTGGTGCAAAAGCTGCTTTGAGATTGTTCTGCTTTGCTTTTCCTCTTGTTACCGTACTAACAGTAACTAAATTAAACGATCTTGCAAATGCTGTAGTCCAATATTTGCATATTCCATATTGTTACGCTTTTACTATAACTACTGCGGTTCGTTTTGTGCCTATTTTTGCGCAAGAAATGTCTCAAATCACAGAAGCTCAAATGGCTCGCGGAGTTGAATACGATAGTAAAAATCCATTTAAAAAATTAAAACTTATGATGCCTCTTATTGTGCCTCTTTTGGTTTCTTCAGTGCGTAAAGCAGATAGTTCTGCACTAGCAGCGGAAGAGCGCGGTTTTTATTTGCGCACACGCAAGTCTTCGTATTACAAATACCCATTCGGATGGCGTGGATTCTTGTCTCTAGTTATTTCTGCACTTATTATTGCTTTACCAATATGCACTTCAATCTTTTTGCCAAATTTAGTATAAAATATTTGTGTAAATCATAAATAAATAAATCATAAATAATTTATGAGGCTTTTGATGAAAAGTGTAAAAATTTGGCTTAAGGGTGCAAGAATTTACACGCTTCCAATAGGCTTAGTTCCTGTTGTTATGGCGTTTGCGGTTTCATTTAGAATGATACGATTTTCGTATTTTGAAGAACCAGTTATGCATCTAGAGCAATGTTTTATACAATTTTTCTTGTGCTGCATGGTTGCTGCGTTTATACAAATCGCCGTCAATTATGCCAATGATTATTGTGACGGATTGAATGGCTTGGATGAGAATCGTAGTTTGCGTGCTTTAAGTAGCAATAATTCAAAACCTTTGTGCGATGTATCTTGGCGCCTTGCAAATGCTGGAATTTCCGCGAAATCTGTGCTTAAAGCCGTAATAATTTCTGCTTTTATTTCTTGTATTTTTGGTTTGATTATTGTTTTGCGAACTGGAATATATTGGTTTATTTTACTTGGAATTGCGTGCTTTGCTGCAGCATGGTTTTATGCAGGAGGTAAACATCCTTACGGTTATAAGGGTTGGGGAGAAGTAAGTGCGTTTGTATTTTTCGGCCCTGTTCCTTTTATTGGTTCGTTATGCGCAATTACATATGGAATTGGTATTCCAGAAACTAGCATATTTATCAATAACAGGCAAAGGATTTTGGCTTGTGTGCTAATATCTTGCATTCCTGGTGCTTATTCGGCTTGCTTAATGATGGTAAACAATCTTCGAGATATTAAAAGCGATAAAGAACATGGAAAAATAACTGCTATGGTTAAAATTGGCGAGCGCAATGGCAGACGTTTATGTGCTGCTATGAGCATTGTTTCTGCTGTTCTTTTGATTGCATATTCTGTTTTGATTATTGCGTTACCTTCAGCAGTGCCGTCAATATGGCGCTTTTATAGTGTTGAAATTTTCCTCAGTTTTAGTGCAATTGTATGCAATTCTTCGTGGCATTTATTTTTTGCTACTTTTCAGTGGATTTTATTGTTAGTTATTATTATTAAAGCCTATAAATTTACTAAATGTGTGCTTATGGGTGACTATAAGGATGCTTTTCCTATGTGCGTTGCTCAGGCAATACTTGGTGCGTTGGCTGTATTATTATCTGCGATTATATAAAATAAGCAAAATAGTGCTAATTGTATGTGCTTGTTCGCGCGTCTTGCAATTCTTATGATATTATTAATTGACACGAACATGGTGCGCATGCGGTATTTTAATGACTTGCAGATTGTGTTATGATGCGCAATTTTCGCTAGTGTTTGTGAGTGTGCCGTTGCGCGAACGCCATGTTAAAGATGCATGGCGATGTTGCCCTGTGAATGTGTGGCAATGAAGTGAGGTTTTGGATATGCCAGGTATGGATGAAAATGAAGGGACAGAGCCAGCAATGCCTGAGGTACTTACTGATGATGAGCTGCGCAAAGCTGCAGATGATGAAGCTGTTCAGCGAGAAGCTAAAGAAAAAAAGGCCAATCATATTCGTACTGTAGTAGTTGCAGAAGATGAATCAGTTAATCGTATGGATTTAGTTGCAATGCTTGAAGATAACGGATATCAAGTTATAGGTCAGGCTGCTAACGGTCAAGAAGCTATTGAGTTGACTCGTGAAAATCATCCAGATGTTGTATGCATGGATGTTAAGATGCCTGTTATGGATGGCATTACTGCCGCTGCAACAATCTGTGATGAGAATATTGCTCCTGTAGTAATGCTCACTGCTTTTTCACAGTCAGATTTAGTAAAACAAGCAACTGGTGCTGGAGCGATGGCGTACGTTACTAAGCCATATGAAGAATCTAAACTTCTTCCTGCTTTGGAAGTTGCTATGGGTCGCTTTAGTGAAATCAACGATTTATTAGATAGTGTTGAGCGTGCAGAAAACAAGTTACACGATGCTGAAGATCAGTTGAAGAAAACAGAAGAAAAGTTGAAGAAAGCTGAAGATACTTTAGAAGAACGTAAGCTTGTAGACCGTGCTAAAGGTCTTCTTATGGATAAGGCTGGATTCTCTGAGCAGGGTGCTTTCCGCTGGATTCAAAAAACTTCTATGGATCAGCGTATCCCTAAGAAGCGTCTTGCAATGGCTATTATTGCAAAGTATAGCGATGATAAAGTAGAATCTTCATCTGAAAATTAGTAGGGTTATATTTATTCATTTTTATATAAGTGCATAGTTATTTATTAGTAATTTACGGAACGTGGGTGAGTAGTCAACAGTGAATACCGACATCGTTGAAGAACATTCTTCGGAACTTAAGAATGAGAAAGGAACGTTGTTGGTTGTCGATGGCCATTCTCTTGCGTTCCGTGCTTTTTTTGCAATATCTGCAGATAATTTTTCTACTCGCTCTGGGCAAGCAACAAATTCCATTTGGGGATTTATTACTATGCTTTCACAGGTTGTAAAAAAAGAGAAGCCTGACCGCTTAGCTATTGCTTTTGACGTTAAAGGTGGAACTTTTAGAAATACTATGCTGCCTCAATATAAAGGTACTCGTGATGCTGCTCCACAGGAGCTTCTTTCGCAGCTTCCTATCATTCAACAGATGCTTAAAGCTCTTGGTGTCACTTATATTGAGAAACCCGGTTATGAAGGTGATGATGTTATTGGCACTCTTGCAGTAATGGGTTCGAATGCCGGTTATAGAACTTTAGTACTTTCTGGCGATCGTGATGCATTCCAACTTATAGATGACAATATTACTGTTTTATATCCAGGACAGCATTTTAAAGACTTAAAAAAAATGGATAAGAATGCTGTTTATGAAAAATATCATGTTACGCCTAAGCAATATCCTGATCTAGCAGCGTTAAGAGGAGAAACTGCAGATAATATTCCAGGAGTTCCAGGTGTTGGAGATGGGTACGCTGCTAAATGGATTAATCAATTCGGCAGCCTAGAAAATATTATTGAACATTCGAATGAGATTAGCGGTAAAAAGGGAGAAGCTTTAAGAGAAAATATTGATCAAGTTCGTTTAAACCGTAAAGTTAATGCTTTAGTTTGCGATTTGGATCTAGGCGTAACTGTAGATGATTTGTGCTTTGGTGATGTTGATGCTGTAAAATTAGGAATCTTGCTGTCTCAACTTGAATTTGGCGAATTAAAAAAGAGAAAGATTCTCAAAACTTTTAGCAACGGTATGCAACAATCTATCGAAAATAATATGCGTATAATGTTTTCGTCTACGTATGAAGGTGACGCTAATAACGATAAGCTAGCTCAAAGTGCTCAATCAAATATTGACGCAGAAAATTTTCAAGAAATGCTAGCAGGCATTGACTTACATCATGTTAAAACTGTAGAGGACTTTATTGATTGGGAGAATTCAGTTTCTTCTTTGCTTTATACAAAAATAAAGAAAGATTCAAAAAATACTGAAGATACTTTTGAAGAATTAAATTCCGAAAAAATTATAAATAATTCTCGTAAATGTGCCGAACCTATACTGAAAAATCAAGAAGTTGTAATATACGCTCATGAGTGCAATAAGAATTCAAAACATCATTTTGAGTTGATTGCAGATTGTTTAATAATTCTTATTGCTAATAAAGCTGCAATATTATATACGACTGATTTGCAATCGTCAGATCAAGCTTTGCTTGAGATGTTACGAAAGTTCTTGCAAAAAAATTCCTCAATAACAGTATTGCATGATTATAAAAAGCATTTGGGATTGCTAAAATCGCTAAAATTATTCGATTCGAATAATTCATTTGGCACTCCACTTCTTGATACTCGATTGGCATCATATTTATTGGAGCCTGATTTTCGAGCTGAAACGTTAGAAAATATGGCTGAACATTATTTAGATATTCAGTCAGATGAAGATAATTTGGGTGAAAATGAAGCTAAGCAGGGTGAGCTTGATCTTCTTATTGACGATGGAATGCCAGCTAGTGAAGAAGAAACTAATGAAAAGCAAACTCAAGCGTGTGAAGCTAAATTCTTAAGAACTACGCTTCTTATTCGTCTTTTGGCTCTTCATTTTGCTTCAACACTTGATGATAGAAAACAAACTGGTTTGATGACTGATTTGGAAATGCCTATTTCGCGAGTTTTGCGTGGCATGGAAGACGTCGGTGCTGCAGTTGATATGCAACGTTTAAGTAGTATGCTTAAGCAATTTTCTGCAGATGCTGAGTTTGCGCAAAATATGGCTTGGAAAGTTGCAGGTAGTTCTGTTAATTTACAAAGCCCTAAGCAGTTGCAACAAATACTTTTTGAGCATTTTGGTCTTAAACCTACTCGTCGCACAAAGAATGGCTCGTACACGACTAATGCCGAAGCTTTGCAAGCTATGTACGTTAAACTCGATCCCGAAGAACCTGCAAGTCAATTCTTGGGTGCTTTACTTAAACATCGCGAAACTAATAAATTGAAACAGATTGTGCAAAGTTTAATTGATGCAGCTCATTATGACGATAGGCGCATCCATACAACTTTTGAGCAGACTATTGCAGCAACTGGTCGTTTAAGTTCTGCTGATCCTAATCTTCAAAATATTCCTAATAGGAATGCTGCTGGTCGTGAAATTCGTGCTGCTTTTGTTCCAGGAGAAGAATTTGAATATTTAATGAGTTGTGATTATTCACAAGTTGAGCTTCGTATTATGGCCCATGCATCTCATGATAAAACTCTTATTGAAGCATTCCGTTCCGGCGTAGATTTTCATAAATATGTTGCTAGCTTAGTTTATAAGATTCCTGTTGAACAAGTAAGTCCGGATCAACGTTCTCACGTAAAAGCTATGAGCTATGGATTGGCATATGGATTGAGTACTTATGGGCTGGCAAAACAACTTTCTATTAGTCCGGCTGAAGCTGAAATGTTGAAGAATAAGTATTTTGATACTTTTGGCAATGTTCATGACTATTTGGAATCTCTTGTGTCGAAGGCAAAAGAACTTGGGTACACAGAAACTATGTTTGGTCGACGTAGGTATTTCCCGCAACTTTCTTCCAATAATCGTGCATCTCGTGAAGCTGCTGAGCGCGGAGCTCTTAATGCTCCAATACAAGGTACTGCCGCAGATATTATGAAACTTGCTATGCTTCGTGTTGATTTGGGATTGCGTGAAGCAAAAGTGCGCAGCCGCGTAATATTGCAAATACATGATGAATTGATTCTGGAAATTTCACATGGTGAGCAAGCGCAGGTAGAAAATATTGTGCGTAAAGCTATGGAAAATGCTGTGCATTTAGATGTTCCTCTTAATGTTTCTACTGGAGTTGGTGTAGATTGGCAACTAGCAGCGCATTAGCACTGCTTAAAGGTAGAAGAAATGATTAGATTAAGCAAAGTAATTGAAGCTATAGAAACATTGTACCCATTAAGCTTTGCTGAAGAGTGGGATGAGCCTGGTCTTATTGTTGGAGACTTGAATTCCCAAATTCAGCGAATCGTATGTGTTAGTGATCCTACGATTAGCGCAGTTGATCGAGCGTTATCAATGGGTGCAAACCTATTAGTGACTCATCATCCGCTATTTTTCAAAGCTGTGCATGGAGTTTCAAACGAAACTGTTCGTGGCGAAATTGTGCAGCGCTTAATTAGTAATAATTGTGCGCTATGGGTTGGTCACACTAATGCAGATGTCGCGTGGCGCGGAGTTGCTCATGCTGCGGCAGAGTATTTTGGTCTTCATAATTTGCGTCCAATTGTTGTTTCTAAACAGATTGATTCTGCTGGACGTAACATTGGCTTAGGCAGAATTGGTGTTTTGGATGTGCCAATATCATTGCGTGATTTTGCGCAAAGTGTTTTTAACGTTCTTCCTCATACAAAAGTTGGTGTTCAAGTTGCTGGAAATCTTGATGCGAAAGTTAGTACAGTAGCTGTTTTGCCTGGTTCTGGGGAAAGCTTGTTAGATGAAGTTCGCAAGGAAAAAGTTGACGTATATGTTACAAGCGATTTGCGTCATCATCCTGCACTTGATGCAATTGAGCGAGCTAAATATGAATCGAAACTGCGTCTTTCTTCTGGTGAAGATTACATTCAACACACATATCCTATGATTATTAACACTTCTCATAGTGCTATTGAATCATTGTGGTTTACTTATGCGATTAATGATATTGCTGATTGCATAGAAGAAATGTATGGAGAGCGTCCAGAAGTTGCTTGGTTAGGTGAAGCTTGCGATCCATGGAATTACGTTATTAATTGAGGCTTTCATTTAAATTCAATCTTTTTTTAAATAACGTCAACATGACGTGAAAACTACTCGAATATATGAGATACTTATATTATGCATATACGACCAGGTTCCATGTATCCGCTTGGCGCAAACTATGATGGCGCTGGCGTGAATTTTGCGCTGTTTTCCGAAGTTGCAAAGCGCGTTGAATTATGTTTATTTGATGAGCATGATAACGAAACACGTATTGATATGACTGAGCAGAACTCATACGTGTGGCATAACTATGTTTCAGGCATACAGCCTGGTCAGCGTTATGGTTATCGTGTTCACGGACCTTATGATCCTTCTCATGGTTTATGGTGTAATCCTCATAAGTTGTTGCTTGACCCATATGCCAAGGCGATTGAAGGAAATATAGACGGTGATGAGAGTCTTTTCTCGTATTGGTTTGATAATCCAGATGATATTTCAGCAATGAATACTTTGGATTCTGCAGACCATACGATGAAGGCTGCAGTTATTAACCCGTATTTTGATTGGGGTAATGATCAGCATCCTATGATTCCGTATCATGATTCTGTTATTTACGAAGCTCATGTTCGTGGAATGACTAATCTTGATAAACGTGTTCCTCCAGATATTAGAGGCACTTATGCTGGACTTGCACATCCAAGCGTTATTTCTTATTTAAGGAAGCTTGGTGTTACTGCAATAGAATTGATGCCTATTCATCAGTTTGTAAATGATTCTTTCTTGCAAAATAAAGGATTAAGTAACTACTGGGGATACAATACTATTGGTTTCTTCGCTCCTCAAAATTCTTACTCCAGTTCTGGTCAGCGCGGAGAGCAGGTTAACGAATTTAAATCAATGGTTAAGGCATATCATGCTGCAGGTATGGAAGTTATTCTAGACGTGGTTTACAATCACACTGCTGAAGGCAATGACCGTGGCCCTACTTTGAGTTTCCGTGGTATTGATAATCGCGCATATTATCGCCTTGTAGATAATGACCAGCGTCACTATTTTGATACTACCGGTACTGGTAATTCCTTACTTATGCGTTCTCCGAAAGCATTGCGATTGATCACAGATAGTTTGCGTTATTGGGTAACTGAAATGCATGTTGATGGCTTCCGTTTCGATTTAGCAGCAACTCTTGCGCGTCAGTTCCAAGAAGTAGATAAACTTTCTGCATTCTTTGACATTATTGAGCAGGATCCTATTATTTCAAGTGTAAAACTTATCGCTGAGCCTTGGGATATTGGTGTTGGTGGATATCAAGTTGGTGGATTCCCTCCAAGTTGGTCCGAATGGAATGGAAGATATCGCGATTGTGTCCGCGACTTTTGGCGTTCACAACCATCTACATTACCTGAATTTGCCAGTAGACTTATGGGTAGCTCAGATTTATATGAGCAAAATGGACGAAAGCCTGTAGCTTCCGTGAACTTTATTACAGCTCACGATGGCTTCACTATGAACGATTTAGTTAGCTATAACGAAAAGCATAATGAAGCTAATAAGGAAGGCAATTGCGATGGTGCGAACGACAATCGTTCGTGGAATTGCGGTGTTGAAGGACCTACTAATATTCACGATGTTAATGAATTGCGTGAACGTCAAATACGTAATTTGTTCTCAACTCTTTTAATGAGCCAGGGCATTCCTATGATATGCGCTGGTGATGAAGTCATGCGTACGCAGAAGGGCAATAACAATGCTTATTGTCAAGATAACGCTATTTCGTGGATAAGTTGGGATTATAACGAAACTCAACGAGATATGTTCGATTTCGTTTCCAAGCTTATTCACTTGCGATTAAAGCACCCTGTGTTGCATCGTCGTCGTTTCTTTACGGGTCGTTCTGCTGGAGATGATGTAAGCGATATTCCACAAGTTGAATGGCTTGATCATAACGGTACTGTTATGGATATGGAGGACTGGTCAAATACTCATGCTTTATCTGTGATGATTTATTTGAATGGTTCGGATATTCCAGAAACTGACTGGTATGGAACGAGAATGGTTGATAATGACTTTATTCTTATTTTTAATGCGCATTATGAACCTATTACTTTTACTTTGCCAGATAAACGTTATGGTGAGAAGTGGAAGTTGATTGTGGACACATATAATCCAAAGGGTCCAGAATTGTTATATGAGGCAGGATTTAATATTGTTGCACAATCTCGTAGTTTCTTGCTTCTTATGAGTGAGCATAAACCAGAACATTAAATATTATGTTTTATTTGTAAAGAATTTCGTGACTTGTAAAAAACTAAAAGCAGCGCAGAAATTTAAGTTTCTACGCTGCTTTTGTTAGTTTAATTATCTTTTGTTCTTATTCTATTTGTGCTTTTGAGCTTCTATTTAATACTAAAGCTTGATTTATTTTTGATTGAAGACGATCGCTTTGCATAGCCGCAACTTGTCGTGAAAATACAATAATCCATCCAAGAAATAGCAGACACGATAATGCTTCAACATTTGTAAGAGTATTATTTCCATGTATCCACTGATTTCCTGCCCACGCAGTAAGAATAACCGCTAAATCGGAAGCAATATAGAATGTGCGAGAAAGCTTAGGCGCAAGCCATGGAAGACATACAAGCATTGTGCAAATTAATCCTGTTACTCCTCGAGCACACAAATCATGTAAGAAAGGATGTGGTGTGTATCTAAAAGTTCCTATTCCAATAAACGATATTCCTCCAAGAATCAGCAAAGCTGCCATAACAGTTGTGCGCATCTTGAAGTATTTAATTAGTTTTTGGCTATTGTGTTGCAGCATTTCATGCTGCGTTGCAACGAATTCAGTAATAGCAAAGTAGCTCGTTATAATAATGCAAATTCCTGACAAAACAAGTGTTGCATTAAACATACTAGCTGCAAATGTTGTGCGGTCTCCAAGTTGAGAGAAATTATTGTTATACCAGTACGGATCATCTGTCGTAAGACCTGCAGTTGCAGCTCCAGAAATAACGAATAATGGCAGGAGAGAAGCCACTGTTTTAGCTTCGAGAAGTTCAGCTTGAATAAGAGTTGCGTATCCAACAATTCCAGATAATGCTGAGCATAATACTGGTAAATAACTGTTCATTGCTGCTCTGCCAATAATACTATTAATAATAGATAGCAAAGCAAAAGACATAAGAAACATTGTCGCGCCGTAAATCGTAGAAAGTGCTGTTATTTCAAACGCATGCTTAGCTACTCGAATTAAGTGATGGCTGATAACTTTTTTATTTGTACGCAAGTATCCAACAATAAAAGCGCCTACGCTGCACAAAGACACAATAGTTGAAGCTGTAAGGAATAGTCGCTGACTAATTTGCCAAAACGCTGGCATTGTTACCATATACATTCTCATAATAATCATTCCACAAGCTGCGCAAACTATGAATGATATTAAGCCCATTGCCTCTGTTCGCTGGAAGCGTCCCATACTTAGCCCCTTTTTCTTCAAACTAATTCTATTGTATCGTTTGGTAGCTAGTAATGAGTTTTGCTAGTTGAATTTTGTAATGAAGAAAAAATTTTCATAATACGTGTGTCGTAATTTGCATTTGTCTGCAAAGTGCGCTATTGTAATTGATTGTGCTTGGAACTGGTAATCAGTTCAAAAGTCTCGGGGTGTAGCGCAGTTTGGTAGCGCGCCTGCTTTGGGAGCAGGATGTCGCAGGTTCGAATCCTGTCACCCCGACTTTTTATATCTAATGAAATATGCGTATTTTTGCTTTTTTATTCTTATTTAGCAGTACATGTTAATCGATAGTATTCATAGTATGAGTGATATTAACGATATTGCAGATTGCACTACTCCTTGGAAAGCACCGTATGCTAATCATCAATTAAAAGCTTATATTGAGGTTCCTGGCAGTAAATCTTTGTCGAATCGTTATTTAATTTTGGCAGCTTTGGGCACAAAATCAGTAGTTTTACAAGGATTATTGCGCTCGCGCGACACGGATCTTATGATTAACGCTTTATCTACATTTGGCGTTAGATGTGAGTCATTAAATGAAGATGGAACTAAGCTTCGTGTAATTCCTCCAGAAGACGGAGTTTTTAGGGTTTCAGATAATGCTGAAGTGTATTGCGGTTTAGCTGGAACTGTAATGCGTTTCGTTGCAGCATTAGCTTTATTTGCAAATAAAGCTGTGCGATTTGATGGCGATAAGCAAGCTTATGCTCGTCCTATGAAGCCAGTTCTTGACGGTTTAGAGCAGCTTGGTGCTCGCGTAAAATATCACGAAGAAGAGGGTTTTTTACCTTTTACTATTACGCCACCTTCAGTCGAATTTAAAATAAATAATTTTTCTGAAAAAATCGTGCAAATTGATTCTTCTTCATCATCACAATTTATTTCTGCGCTGCTTCTGATTGGTTCACGTATTCCTGGTGGATTAGAGCTTAAACATATTGGTGACACATTGCCAAGTATGCCACATATTCGCATGACTATGGACGATATTTGCAAAGCGGGTGGGTCTGTAAATATGACTAGCAACGCAATGTGGCATGTTAAAGAGAGTAAAATAAATCTAGCTAACGTTGTTACTATAGAGCCTGATCTTTCTAATGCTGCGCCATTTTTAGGAGCATCATTGATTGCTGGAGGAAGTGTCAGTATGCCTAATTGGCCGTTTTCTTCAACTCAACCTGGAGGATTGCTTCCTGGAATATTAGAAAAAATGTGTGCAAAAGTTAATTTTGAAAAAACAGGTGATGATGCTGGAATAATGCATGTGGAAAGCGATAGTGCGATTAAAGCAATTCCATATCTTGATTTGAGTGCAGCAGGGGAGATTGCTCCTAGTATTGCAGCTATTCTCGCTTTTGCGGACGGTCCAAGTGAACTTCATGGTATCGCGCATTTGAGAGGGCATGAAACGAATCGTTTGCAAGCGTTAGTTAATGAATTGAATCGAGTTGGGATTGGCGCTAAAGAGCTCGAAGATGGAATTCGTATTGAGCCAAGTAATCATATGCATGGGGAAGTAATGGAAACTTATGCGGATCACAGAATGGCAACTTTTGCTGCAATGCTTGGATTGCGCATAGAAAATATGAGAATCAAAAATATTTCTACTACTCGCAAAACGATTCCTGATTTTCCAGGCATGTGGCATAAAATGCTTGAATAACAAATAATCCCGAGCCTTTTTGACCCGGGATTATTTATATCTATTTATTTGTTTGTTCTACGCAGTTAAGCGCAAACAATTTAGTGCTTGAACTTGTTGCCGTAGCTATCTTCGCCAGCTTCAGCAATAGCTGCAGCCTTGCGTGCGATAGCCAACTCTTCGTTCGTTGGAATTACAGCAATAATCACAGAGCTGTCTGGAGTGGAAATAACGCGTGGCTCCTTAGAACGAACCAAATTCTTTTCCTTATCGAGCTTAACGCCGAATGGCTCAAGCTTTTCGCATACGCGAGCGCGCACGATTTCGTCGTTTTCGCCGACACCAGCTGTGAAGGTAATGACGTCAACGCCGCCCATTTGAGCAGTGTAGTTGCCAATGTATCCAACAATGCGGTGCACGTATACGCCGAGAGCGAGCTTAGCGTTTTCATCGCCTTCTGCGATGAGCTTGTGAATATCACGCAAATCGCCGTGACCAGTCATGCCCATCATGCCGGAACGCTTGTTGAAGAGAGTGTCAAGTTCGTCCACGTTCATGTGAGCGTTGCGAATAAGGTGGAACACTACAGCTGGGTCAATATCGCCAGTGCGACCGCCCATCATTAAGCCTTCGAGTGGAGTTAAGCCCATAGAAGTTTCAACTGGCTTACCAGAAATCTGAGCAGAAGCAGAAGCACCGTTACCAATGTGCAAAACAATCTGCTTCAAACCTTCTGCAGGCTTACCTACAACGCTTGGAACAACAGAGCCAATGTATTCGTGAGAAGTGCCGTGAGCACCATAACGACGAATATGATAGCGGTCTGCAATTTCCTTATTCAAAGCATAAGTTGCTGCAACCTGTGGCAAAGCATGGAAGAAGGAAGAATCGAATACCATAATCTGCGGAACATCTGGCAAAAGTTCAGTCATGACTTCAGCGCCAACAGCTTCTGGGCCGTTGTGAAGTGGAGCCAAAACTGCCAAATCCTTAACCTTATTGATTGTCTTTTCATTGACTAATGCAGGCTTAGGGAATGTTAAGCCACCCTGAACAACGCGGTGACCGACAGCAACAATGCCAGACTCTGAAAGCTTTGGACCATATTCTTCGAAGAATCCAAGTACGCGCTTCAAGCCCTGCTCGTGGTCGTGAACTGGCTCATCGAACTCATGCTTTTCGCTATTGAATACGTGCTTGTAGTGTCCGTCAACTGGCTCGCCAATCTTCTCAACGATGCCGGAAGCGATACCTTCACCGCTTTCCAAGTCAACGAGTTGATACTTAATCGAACTGGAACCAGAATTGATAACAAGAACGGTTTTTGCCATGTGGGCATCCTCCATAAGTATTGATAAGGCTTATAAATTGCCACGCTCTAGTTTAGCGTTAAGTTCCTACAAACTTAAAGATATTGAGTGCAATGCAATACCTAAAAATCGTGTATGCACTGTGGTGCTGTTTTAGGAGCTTTATTATGTTTATTCTGATTGTGCTTCTAACGCGGTTAAAGCAACGGTATTAATAATATCTTGTACTAAAGCTCCTCTAGACAAATCATTTACAGGCTTATTTAATCCTTGCAAAATTGGACCAACAGCCAGTGCTCCGCTAGAGCGTTGCACGGCTTTATAAGCGATATTTCCTGCGCATAAATCAGGGAATACAAATACATTCACATGACCAGCAATACTATTATTTTTTGCTTTTGCTGCAGCAACTGTAGGAGACCATGCTGCATCAAACTGTATAGATCCAACAATTGCTAAATCAGGTGCTTTTTCTTTCGCAATGCGTGTTGCTTCCTCTACAGTATCAACATCTGGCCCTTTTCCTGAACCAAGCGTTGAATAGGATAGCATTCCAACTTTAGGGTTGAGTCCGAAAGTCTCAGCAGTGTGTGCAGACTGAATAGCAATATCAGCAAGCTGTTCTGCACTAGGATTTGGGTTGATTGCACAATCTGCAAATACAGATACGTGATCTTTGAAGCACATAAGAAATGCTCCAGAAACCAGCTTAGAACCAGGCTTAGTTTTGATAACTTGAAGAGCAGGACGTACAGTGTTAGCGGTTGAATTAACTGAACCAGAAACAAGACCGTCTGCTTGACCTAGTACTACTAGCATGGTGCCGAAGTAGCTTGCATCTGTTAATTGTTCACGCGCTTGCTTTTCTGTCATTCCTTTCTTTGCTCTTAATTCGCAAAGTTTTGTAATCATATGGCTTAGCATTGCCTCATCGTGCATAGATTGGAAACTAGCCTTGCAAAGAGAATTGAGATTTAGTTCTTCTGCTCGAGCAAGAATAGATTCGCGTTCTCCAATGATAATTAGATTTACAATATCACGTTCTAGCAAATAGTTTGCTGCTTTAAGAATACGATCTTCTTCTCCTTCCGGAAGAACTATAGTTTTCTTATTTTCTTTTGCTTTCCCTAATAAACTGTATTGGAAAGCATAAGGTGTAGTTGGAACTTTAAATGGTTGGTGGAGAGCATTAAGAACATCATTTTCTCGAACGCAATTTACGAATGTTTCTAATGAAGAATTTTTAGTTTCTTCATCTATTGATGGCAAAACCCATAATGGAGTTTGGCTTACTCGGGATGCTTCGTCGTTTGAGTTTGCATAATTCCTAGAGCTATAGTCACGCATTAACTCAGCTCCAAGTTCTGGATCGCAGTTTGTAACAAATACTCCTAAAACTTGTGTGCATGATTTAAGAACACAAGCATTTGCAGAATCTATAGTTTGTAAAATTTGTTGTGAGTTTCTGCCTTGAGCTGAAACTGTGAGAAAAACAGGTGATGCCAAGTCAGCTGCAACAGTTGCGTCGAAAGAAAACAGTTCTGGATCATATGCTGGGTTTGCGTCACTAGAAACAATAATAGAAGCTTGAGCAGAGGTGGATTGCAACAATTCGTTATAGCGCGCAACGATATCTCCTCGCACTGTGTCTTTATTTGTTCTAACTATTTCTGGAGTTGTTGCAATAACTTGCTCTAATTTCGTTGAAGTATTTGTGATACCCAAAAGTTGTTTAGTAAAAGTGTCATTTGGTTGAGCGCATGGACGAAAAACAGTAGTGCTGTAGTTATTAGACAGAATATGTGTTATTCCGAATGCAACAGCATTTCTGCCGTACATATCTTCGTTGCCGATAATTGTTACATTAATATGCGACACGATGCGTTCTCCTTTGATACTTCGTGTTACTGCTAGGTTTATATTGTTAATGTAAGTTTTGCATTTTGCAATATAAACAAACTTTTTCTATTGTACGGCTTATCTATGTTGTACACGCACAAAATAGTAATTATAAATGTAATTTATTTTGCATATAACTAGTTTTATTGCATTGTTTGTTTTAATACACAAAACGGGAGCCAATCTTTCGATTGACTCCCGAAATGTTTTAGCTAACCAATTTTAGCTTTATCAGCTTAAAACTACTCGTTATCGCCTGCGGTTGCAGCGGTAGCGGTGACAGCGCCTGGCTTATCGGTCTTAACGCCTGGCCATACCCAATCGGTGTAGTCTGGGTGATCAAGACCCTTGTCGACTGCATACTGGAAGGCTTCGAGGCGGAAGTCCTCGAGCTTCTTGATTTCGTCGGCATACTTAGCGGCGTCAACCATGCGCAATGCTTCAGCGGTAAGCTCGTAACGATCCATGTCGTTCACACGAACCATATCGTATGGCGTTGTGGTGGAGCCCTGCTCCTTGTAGCCATGAACGTTGAAGTTATCGTGGTTTGGACGATCATAAATCAAGCCGCGAACGTCATGTGCATAGGAGTGATAAGCGAAGAGGACTGGCTTGTCAGCAGTGAAGAGCTCAGTGAACTCTTCGTCAGTCAAAGCTTCGTTGTTTTCCTTAGCGGACTGCAACTTGAGCAAGTCAACAACGTTAACAACCTTGAACTTAACGCCAAGCTTGTTCAACTTGTCGGCAGCTGCCATCAATTCCTGCTGTGGAACATCGCCAACACCAGCGAGAACAACCTGAACTTCGTCATTGTTCTTAGCGTTGGAAGCCCACTTCCACTCAGCAGCACCCTTCTCGAGCTCTTCGCGAGCTTCGTCGAGAGTCAACCAAGTAGCAGCTGGCTGCTTACCAGCGAAGATAGCATTAATCATGTTGGTGGACTTGTAAGCCTTTTCAGCAACAGCAAGCAACATGTTGGAATCTACTGGGAAGTAAATGCCGATTACGTGATCGTTGTTGAAGGTCTTGTTCAAGAGCACGGAGGTTACGCCTGGATCCTGGTGCGAGAAGCCGTTGTGATCCTGACGCCATACGTGAGAGGACACCAACAAGTTCACAGAGGAGATTGGCTTACGCCATGGGATCTCACGAACGGTAGCCTCAAGCCACTTTGCGTGCTGGTTCAACATGGAGTCGATAACGTGTACGAAGGACTCGTAGGAGCTCCAGATGCCGTGACGACCGGTGAGCAAGTAACCTTCGAGGAAGCCTTCCATCTGATGCTCGGAAAGCTGCTCGGTGACCTGACCGGTAACAGCCATGTGCTCATCGACTAAGCCGGAGAGATAGCCAGCATCCCACTGCTTGTTGGTTACTTCGTAAGCAGCCTGCAAACGGTTGGAAGCAGTCTCATCTGGTCCGAAGATACGGAAGGAATCTGGGTTGTTCTTGATGATGTCACGAGTGTAAACGCCAAGACGACGGGTAGCTTCGAGCTGACCCCAGCCGTGACCGAATTCCTTAACTTCCTTGACTTCGTAATCCTCAAGCTTTGGAAGCTTCAAATCTTCACGAATACGACCACCGTTGGCGTTTGGATTTTCACCAATGCGGAGTTCGCCCTTTGGCATGAAGGAAAGAACGTCTTCCTTCACAGCGCCCTTTTCATCGAAGAGCTCTTCAGGCTTGTAGGACTTCATCCAGTTCTTCAAAACCTCGAAGTGAGCTTCGGTATCGCGAGCAGATGCCAGTGGCACCTGGTGTGCACGCCAAGAACCTTCGGTCTTCTTGCCATCGATGAACTTCGGGCAGGTCCAACCCTTTGGAGTGCGGAAGATAATCATCGGGTAGTAAGGACGAGTTACATCGTTAGTCTGAGCCTCAGCCTTAATATCGCAAATTTCATCGAAGATAGTTTCGAACATGTCAGCAAAGCGACGGTGGATGGACATATGATCCTCATCGTCGAAGCCAGCAACGAACTCGTATGGTTCATAACCCATGCCGTGGAAGAACTCATGAAGCTCCTCATCGGAAATACGGGAAAGAATTGTTGGGTTAGCGATCTTATAGCCATTCAAGTGCAAGATTGGAAGCACGATACCATCGGTACGTGGGTTCACAAGCTTGTTGGACTGCCAACCGGTAGCCAAAGGACCGGTCTCAGCTTCACCATCGCCAACGATTGCTGGAACGAACAAGCTTGGGTTGTTCATAACAGCGCCGTAAGCGTGGGAGAGTGCATAACCAAGCTCGCCACCTTCGTGGATGGAGCCTGGGGTTTCAGGAGCGAAGTGAGAAGGAATACCGCCTGGGTAAGAGAACTGGCGGAAGAACTTCTGCAAACCAGCTTCGTCCTTTGTAATCTTTGGATAGTACTCAGTGTAAGTACCGTCGAGGTAGGACTGAGCAGTACCAGCTGGGCCGCCGTGGCCTGGACCCATGATAATCACGGTATTCTGCTGGTGGTCAGCAATGAAACGGTTGATGTGGCCAATAAGGAAGTTAAGACCTGGAGTGGTGCCCCAGTGGCCCACCAGACGATGCTTAACGTCTTCGCGAGTGAACG
Source organism: Gardnerella sp. DNF01151 (assembly GCF_049244235.1). Classification (NCBI taxonomy): domain Bacteria; kingdom Bacillati; phylum Actinomycetota; class Actinomycetes; order Bifidobacteriales; family Bifidobacteriaceae; genus Gardnerella; species Gardnerella sp. DNF01151. Next base: position 760,589 of record NZ_CP058389.1, read on the forward strand.
GCTCCTTCATTAGAGGGTTGCTGCGAAGATAAATTTGGCCAATTGCAAGATAGTTGGCAACGCGCCAGTACTTGTCTACGCCTTCGATAGCTGCCTCGGAAACTGGAGCGTTGAGCTTCTTCCAAGGTGTGCCAATAACAGGACTCGTCATGTGTACTCCTGTACTCAAGCACTTTTCAGTGCAATTTGATCATTACCATTTGGTTATAGAGACTGGAAAACAAATGTATTACAGCTCTTTTTCCATCCGTTTCAGTATAGTGCCAGCGTCTGACTTTTGTTCGTTTGGTTACTTCTTCGTGCATTTGTGTTGAAAAAATGTGTGATTATGTGCGTAAAAAATGAGCCATTTGTATAGATTATGTTATATTTAATGTTCATTTTATACTTTATAGTTAAGCGTTTCGCACAAAAATCTGTCAACGTTATTTTGCAGTGTTAGACTGTACGTGTAACTTTTGTGTTTAATTTTCGGCGTTTTGTAATTACGTAACGTCGCAAAGTTTCACTATTATAAGTTGAATCGTATTAGAACTTATATATAAGGAGAATCATGGCAAAAGGACCAGTGCTTGTCGTTGATTTTGGCGCTCAATACGCTCAGCTTATTGCTCGTCGAGTGCGCGAAGCAAATGTGTATTCAGAACTTGTTCCTCACTCTATGCCAGTTGACGAAATGCTTGCTAAGGATCCTCAAGCTATTATTCTTTCAGGTGGTCCTGCTTCTGTTTATGAACCAGGTGCTCCTGACATTGATCCAAAGATTTTTGAAGCAGGTGTACCGGTTCTTGGTATTTGCTATGGCTTCCAGGTAATGGCTCATGAGCTTGGTGGCGATGTCGATAAAGCTGCACTTGGTGAGTATGGCAAGACTGCTGCAACTATTGATGATTCTGAAGGTTTACTTTCCGGATCTCCATCTGCGCAGAATACTTGGATGAGTCACGGTGTTGCTGTTAAGCGTGCTCCAGAAGGTTTTACGGTCTTGGCTCACACAGAAGGTGCTCCAGTTGCAGCAATGCAAGACGAAAGTCGCAAACTTTACGGTGTGCAATGGCATCCAGAAGTTAAACACACTCCATTGGGTCAGGAACTTATATCTACATTCTTACATAAGTGTGCAGGATTAGATAATAATTGGAATCCTTCTAACATTATTGAAGATCAGGTTGCTAAGATTCGCGCAGAAGTTGGGAATGCACAAGTTATTTGTGGTCTTTCTGGTGGCGTAGATTCTGCTGTTGCTGCAGCATTGGTGCATAAAGCAATTGGCAATCAGCTTACTTGCGTTTTTGTTGACCACGGTTTGCTTCGTAAAGGCGAAGTTGAGCAGGTTAAGCATGATTTTGTTGAAGCAACAGGCATTAAACTTATTGCAGTTGATGCAGAAGATGACTTTTTGAACGCACTTAAAGGCGTGAGTGAGCCGGAGCGCAAGCGCAAGATTATTGGCGAAAAGTTTATACGCACTTTTGAAAAAGCTCAGCGTCAAGTTATTGAAGAAGCTGGTAAAACTGGAGCTGAAGTTAAGTTCCTTGTGCAAGGCACACTTTACCCGGATGTAGTTGAGTCCGGTGGTGGTGATGGTGCTGCAAATATCAAATCTCATCACAATGTTGGAGGTTTGCCAAAAGATTTGAAGTTTAAGCTTATTGAACCTTTGCGTACTTTGTTTAAGGATGAAGTTCGTGCTATTGGAACTGAGCTTGGACTTCCAGATGAAATTGTTTGGCGTCAGCCATTCCCGGGTCCTGGTTTAGGTATTCGTATTGTGGGTGAGATTACACGCGAACGCTTAGCTGTTCTTCGTGAAGCAGATGCTATTGCGCGCGAAGAGCTCTCTAAAGCTGGATTGGATCGCGATATTTGGCAATGCCCAGTTGTTTTGCTTGCTGATGTTCATTCTGTTGGTGTTCAGGGTGATGAGCGCACATATGGTTCTCCAATTGTTTTGCGTCCTGTGAGCTCTGAGGATGCCATGACAGCTGATTGGTCTCGTGTGCCTTACGATGTATTGGCAAATATTTCTACTCGAATCACGAATGAATGTCGTCAAATTAATCGTGTAGTGCTTGATGTAACTTCTAAGCCGCCTGCCACGATTGAGTGGGAGTGACCGTCAAAGTAAATATGTAATCTGTAACGATTATTTAAGTCTTCTTAAATTAAGATTATATAAATTAATTTGTTTATAACTGAAATAGATTGTCAATGACTTTCAAAAGTAGCATGCTTAATTTTAGAAGTTTTATTTTATGAGTCGCGTTTACTATTACCAGTGTGTTTTTAAAATGACGTGGATATGTGTGCCCCTTTCCTATAAATGTTTAGAAAAGGGGCACATGTAGTATCAGAGTGAGTTGCAGAAAGTATATCTGTTAATGATTTTGTATTGTAACTTTTTCATTTCTTATTTGATGTATCATGATTATAATTAGTTCTGTATTGGTAAAGATCTTGGATAATACGTATCAATTAATAGATATTTATCTATAATCTATAGATTGAATTATTGTTTATATTTGTTGTTTAAATATTATGATTCTTTGTTTGCTGTTTTGCAAAAGTAATATGAAAAGTTTTTTATACTCTTATAAATGGGAGTTTTCAATAAAAGTTGTCTTTTGTCTGGTCCTCATCGAATTTTTTTCGCCTATAATCCGAGTTGTGTGCACGGATCATTAATAGTTGGTGTTTTACTCTAGAGGTTTTTATTTTGCAAAGACATAGGCTATGACAAACTTAGCTATTCCTGTATTGTTTGAAGAGGATCCCTAACGTTGTTGAGTGGTGAAGTTATTTGTAGATATGTTTTAAAAGCTATCATTTTAGTATGAGGAATGTTTATGATGCTGTGTATTCAATAGCCTAGGTGAGTTGCATGTATCAAAAACTAACATGAAGATATATATCTTATGCATAGAACTACATGTACCCTATAGTGGACAAAATATGCATGTTGATGGATAGGCACTTTTATATTTGTGATTATTAAATTGTCCTAAGTAACTAGGAATAGGTGAAGTTCTTCCTAATCTCTATTGACTACATTATTTTATTTGGATACCTCAAAGGAGACGAACATGAAAGATGTACTTGTTGAGATTACAGATGCTGAATTAGATGAAATTCTCGGTGCTGGAGATGGAGTCATGCATACATTGACTCATGAATGCCATATGAACACTTGGCAATTCTTGTTAACCTGCTGTTAAGACCATAAAGAAGTTAGGAAGGATTTCACCTAAAATGGTTACTGATGAAACCAATGAGCTATATCAGTTTAATGGTGTATTCGAAAAAGTTAGAAGTGCTGATATTCGTCTTATAGATACTTCTAATCTGGAGCTGGAGCATGTGCTTGGGCCAACGATAGTACTGTTCCTAGCGAACTATAAAGCCAAGAATGGGAAACCGTCTTTTGCTGATTTCATCAGTCGTTTAGAGCATGATGATACTTTCTTTTCAGAATTCATGCATTTAGCAAGGCATAGGCTAGAAAATGTAGCAAAACTAGAATTAAAAAAGAAAGAATATAAAAAATGGGTTACAGGTTGTTTGCATAGTGATGTTCATCAGATAAACAAGGTTTTCAATTATTCTTTCAATAAGAATAATAAAATATTAACTAAAGTTTGCGGTGATTTACATGAAACACCTCCTTCTTTCCTAGTAGAATCAAAAGACTTTAAGTTGTATTTGAAGCGTGGCTCAAATGGTAATTTACAAGTATTGGAAGTTCTATGGAGCTTAATATCTGAAGATGAGAAAATATTGGATTTGGTTTGGCCAAAAAGTTTAAATTTGGGGGATCATTCTTGGTATGAATCTATTGATCGCAAACCATTATCATCAAAAGAACAGGCTTCAAGATACTACCGGAGATTTGGACAAATTATGTGTTTGGCTTATGCGTTGCGTATGAGCGATTTGCATTATGAAAATATTATTGCTCATGGAGAATATCCTGTAATTATTGATTATGAGACACTAGGTGCGTTAAATATAAATGAAAGTTATCGCAAGAATGATGTTAGTTTTAATTATAAACTATTGAAGCGGATAAATAACAGTGTTCTTATGACAGGAATGCTTCCACTAGCTGCAAATCAATCTGAGCGTGATGATGTTGGTGCTATATCTTCAAAGAGAATACTTAGATCTGTTAAGGAACTGGTTGATATAGGAACTTTAGATATGAGGTTTGAGAGAAAAGATAGAATAGTCTCTACTAACACTGCCTCTCCCTTCTTAAGTAAATATGATGGTGAAGAAAATTTGGCATGGGAAGATTATTACGATGATATATTAGATGGTTTTCATTATACGTATACAGCTATTCTTAAAGTGCGTAAGGAGTTGATTGCTAAGTTAGAAAGTGTTGCTACATCTATCGAAAGTAGAATTTTATTACGTAATACCCGAGAATATGCTGCTGTTATAGAGGCGTTGAAATCATATCGTTTTCAAGAACGTAAGGAATATATTTGGAAGATTTTTTGCGAAAAGAAGTATGGTATTTTATCTTCAAATTTAGTTGACTACGAGCGTTCGGTTCTAGAAGTTGGACTTATTCCGTCCTTTTACTGTAGAGCAAATTCAAAAGATCTTTATGGTGGAAATAAACAGCTACTATGTGAGCTTTCTTTGACTCCCATTACTTTAATGAAACAACAACTTGAAAGGCTGAATACAAAAGATCTTAAATTTCAAGTTGATGTGATTGAGTTTTCTCTTAAAGGTGTAGCTACAGTGCAAAACACGCAATGGTTAACCTATTGTGAGACTTGCAAAAAAAATAGTTTAATTGCGCTAAAGTCACAAACACAGATAGCTTCCGATTTATCTTTTAGTATTGAAGAATTCTTTACAAAGTATGCTGTAATTGATAAACATAATTCGAAGAATAGATATTGGTTTGGAGCCAATGTTGATGATCGGGACAATCTAGTTATTGATGTTGTTTCCAGTAATTTATATTCTGGAAGAGACGGTATTGAGACTGTTCTTAAAAATAGTCTTCCCGATGATAAGAATGGTCAATTTACATCTAGTTCAGTTTATTTGAGTTATATGTCTCGTTTGATTGTTGGTGAAGATCGTAATCGATTTTTATCGTGCAATATTAATGAAATCTTGAATTGTGTTCGAAAAGATAGTGTTCATGATGTTCTTGGAGGGAACGCGGGTTTTATTTTTTCTTTGGCTGATATGAACACTGATTATACGCATGTTCTTATTCAAGAAGCTGCATACAGTTTAAAGAAAAAAATGATCTGTGAAGAAGGGATTTTGCGATGGCCTATCGGAAATGAAGTAAGAAAAGCTAATGCCAGCTTTGCGCATGGTAATGCTGGCATAGGATTGTCGCTTCTTAAGGCTGGAATAGTTCTCCATAACGAAGAATACGTCGATCTTGGATTAAAAGCTATAAAGACAGATGATTCATTTATAAATGCAAGTGGTTTATGGGTGGATACGCGTCATATTCCATCAATTCCAACTGCTAACTGGTGTAATGGAACAACTGGTATGGTTCTTAGCCGATATTTATTATTGGAATTGGATAAAACAGTAGGATTTCTAGATTATTTTGAACGTCAAAAAGCTCGTGAAGAAATTCATTTAGGGATTCAACATATTCTTTCTAGCTTTTATTCATTAACAAGTTTTTCTATGTGCCATGGCATTTCAGGTAACCTTAAGTTGCTAATATTTCTTGATAAGCAAGGTCTTTTATCTGTAAATCAAAGTGTTGAATTGAGTCGTCAGATTAAACTATTCCTACGTTATATTGTTGATTTTGGATGTGGGTTCGGTAATAATCGTTTTCAATCTTTAGGACTTATGACAGGACTAGCCGGGATTAAATTGTTCCTCGATGAACTCTCTAATGACAAAGCAACTTTGTTTCCTCTTATTCCAGTAAGGAGTGATGCAAATGAAAATGATTAAACAACAGTCAGAAAAAGATTGTTTACTCGCATGTTTTGCCATGGTTTTGTCTGTTTATGGGATTAGCAGAGATCCATATTCGATTAATCCTGAACACTACCTATTTGAGTCTGATGGATTACGAGCATCTAGTTTGCGATCTTTATGTGAAAAATATGGTCTACTGTTAAAAGCATATCGTATTAATTCTTTAGAGTTGTTGGAATATGCCAAGCAAAGTGATTCAATCTTGATTTTACATTTGATCAACAATCATTATGTTGTGCTATCAAAAGTAAAAAAAGAGTTTTTAGTTATAAACGATCCAGCATACGGTATAAGACGTATTCGTATTGATGAACTTAGTAGAATTTTTTCAGGAACAGTGTTGTCGATTTCTAAAGATTCTTCATCAAAAGTGAAAATCGATAAAAAAGATCCTGTGAAAAAAACTAATGTTTTTTCTTTATTTTCAAAAACTGGTTTTTTGTGGATGCTGCTTTCTTTTATTTGTATTCAAGGTGTTTCATTATTATACGCTGCGTTATTGCGTTGTATAGTTGAGAAAAACAATAGTTTTAACTATTTGTTTATAGCAGTAGGGTGTATAGGGCTAATTACTGTATTGAATTATTTTGTGCAGGTAAAAGCATTAGAAAAAGGGGCTAGAGATTTTGATAGGGCTTATTCAAATCGTCTAATCAAATCAATGACACAACAGCCATTATCTTATTTCGAACGTTCCAGCATAGGTGCTTTAATCGAGAAGTTAGCTTTACGCACTACGGTGCGTGATACGCTACAAAAGGCAATCATTCCTCAACTGTTTTCAGCTATATCTTCTACTGTCCTTCTTGGATTCATAGCCTATTTTACCCCTATTATTTCAGTCGTTCTACTTTTAGGGTTAGCTTTTTTTGCAACCATTAACTATTTCATTGTTAATAGACAAAAAGAATTGACGTTTGATTTTATTCAATCTCAGCAAAACTTATCAACTAGAATTCAACATGATATTGAAGATATTGCTGTTCTTATTTCTACTCGTAAAACCAATTATATTGCAGATAAATGGATTCAATTAAATGATTCACTAACGTCTAGTTATCTATCGCTAACAAAACTAGTTACGTTAGCTCAGTCGTTCTCTTCTTTTTTCACATATGCTTCAAATATTTTTCTGGCCGTTTATCTAGCATTTTGTTTCAAAATGGGCAGTGTTAACCTGGGTGAAATGCTAATGATACAATCATGTGCAGCACTATCTGTATCAGGATTAAAAGATGTGCTTAACTCGTTTACTGGATATGTAACTGTACGACAAAATCTAGATAGGAATAATGACCTTACTGCTACGCAACCTAAACAATTATTTGTCGAAGATTCTTCTAGCTCTGAATTAGTTGCTACAAATTTGAGCGTAACTTTACCAGGAAATAAACATTTAGATTATGGGACTATTCATTTCACTCCTGGAGAGAAGGTATTTCTAATAGGCAGATCTGGTATTGGAAAAACAACCTTTATTAAGACTCTGCTTGGTTTAATACCTCATCAAGGTCTGTTGTATCAGCCGAGTAGTTTTAACGATAAAGTTGGAGTTTCGTTAGCTGATACACCTTTAGGCGGATCTACCATCCGAGAATTTCTTGTGGGTGAATATGATAAAAAAGATGCTAACTTACTTTGGTCGGCACTGGAAATAGTTTCTTTAGATCAACGTATAAAAGAATTTCCTTTAAAATTGGATTCCTTATTGTTGGAAAATGCTTCTAATTTGTCAAGTGGAGAAAAAAAGAGATTAGCTATTGCTCGCGCTCTTGTTTCGGCTCAAAACGGATGGGTTTTTTTGGATGAGCCTTATATTGGGTTAAATCAAGAACTTATAAAAACTATTCATTCGAATCTTAAAAACAACAAACAATTATCAATTATGTTAGTTACGCACAACTTGCGAATGTTGAAACCGCAAGACAAAGTTATATTTTTCAGTGATATTGCATCACCAGAAATTGGTACACATTCGCAGCTATTGAATAGTAGCGAAATGTATCGAAATTATTACAAATCACAAATGAATGGAGATATTAATGTCTAAGTACGCAATTGAAACTTGTAGACTATCAAAAGTCTATGGTGATCAGGCTGTAGTGCGGGATTTGTCTATTCATGTTCCACGTGGAAGCATCTATGGTTTTCTTGGACCAAATGGTGCTGGCAAATCAACAACTATGAAGATGTTGCTTGGTCTTGTTAAACCTTCAAGTGGTCAGATTGTAGAGTTTCGGAATTCTGCAAGTAATGGTAGCTCTAAGAAAGTGTTGCCGGGGTTATTGGTGGGATCGTTGATAGAAGGTCCGGCATTTTATCCTAATTTAAGTGCCTTAGAGAACGTTGATTTGGTTTGCGATTATCTTGGCATTGTTCGTGCTCAAGGTCGAGAAGCACTCGACATGGTTGGGCTTTCAGGTATAACTGGTAAAAAACCAGTGAAAGCGTTTTCTTTAGGAATGAAGCAGCGTCTAGGTATAGCGCTAGCTTTGGCAGCGAATCCACCTGTGTTGATTTTAGATGAGCCAACAAATGGTTTAGATCCTGCTGGTGTAGTAGAAATGCGTCAGCTAATTGTTAATTGGGCGCATAACCGTGGTACGACGGTGATGATTTCATCTCATATACTTTCTGAAATTGAACAGATGGCTGATTATGTGGGGATTATCTCAGCAGGAACTTTACGCTTTGAGGGGCGTATGCAGGATATTTGTTCTGCAGGGTACTTGCAACTACAAGTTTCTGATATGCAATCTGCAGTAGTTCTATTATCTAATTGTGGTATTGATTATAAAGTGGAAGAGGCTAGTAGATCCCTAATATTGCCAATTATATCTAATGAAGTAGTAGCAAATTTGGTTGCACATCTTGTGAATCAAAATGTGAAAGTATATAGGGTACAAATGGTTCGTCAATCTTTGGAAGAAGCATTCTTAGAACTAACAGATCCAATTTACACATCAAAGGTGGTCGCAAAATGAAGCAGTTTATTTTAACGCTAAAAAGTTTGCGTCATCGACAGATTTTGCTGATTACATTATTATTCATTGCTGTTGTTGGCTTATGGTTGGGTGCAGCGCTTGCTAAACGTGCTCGTGGCCCCAAAGAGATTCACCTTTATTTGCTAGCATTGAATGAGGTGATGATGTTAGCTATCTACGTGTTACCGATTATTGCTGCAATTGTCGCCTCTAGGGTGGTAACCACATCGCGTGATGGTGGTATGGATACTAAACTGCGTTCTATGGGAATTTCTGCTAGTCGCCAGTTTGGTGCAAATCTTGTTGTAACTATAATGATTACTACGCTAGTTGCTGTTTTCATTTTGGCATTAGCGCTCGTATCATCGTTAATATATGGATTTAATAGACCAAACAACATTACAATAATATCATTATCTGCTTTACTTGCACTGGTAGGAGATGCGATTGCTGTAAGTGCTATACATACATGGGCTGCTACACAATTTTCACAACAAGGTGTGACTCTTGGAATGGCTGTGGTTGCTGCTATAGGTACATCTGCACTTCCATTTGCTGGTTTAAATTATTTATCTTGGATTTTGCCTTGGGGTATTGTTAGTGCTGCGAATCCGGTACTTGGTTCAACTGGTGGCGTGGTTACTATTAGCTCCGAAGCACTACTGTTTGGCGTAGTAGCAGTGATTGTTGGGATTTTCTGGTCTAGTGTGTGCATGTTTTTGATTAAAATTAGAAAGGTGGAACAATGATAAAAAAAACATTTGCTTGGGAATGTAGGAAAAATAACATTACTTGGTATTGGATTGCTTTATTGTGTACGTCTTTTCTTGGATTGCTTATGGGAATTAGTCAATATGAGTCATATGAAGCAGAGTTCAAGGCTCAAGGAGTTACCTATTTAGCAGTATGGGGTCAGTCTGCGTTGTTGCCAACGACATTATTCTTTCCTATATTGCTTGGTGCACTGCAAGCGCAGAAAATGTCTAATGAGCATAATGGCCGTAATATTGCTCGTTTAAAGGCTATTGGAGTTGTTAATAAGTATATTACAACATTGACGCTTCATTCCTTTGTTATTTCTATGTTTTCTGTATTGCTGTTTGGCACTTTACAACTTGTTGCTGGCATATTTCTTCATTTTCATATTTCTGATGTATTTTCTCTAGTTCCTCGTTTATTTGCGATTGCATTAGCGATGACAGCTTGGCAACTGATTGTAGTGGGTATTGGGGTTCGCCTTTCAGGATTTTCTTCAATTGTTACAGTTGTGTTGGTTTCATCACTCATAGGATTTGGAATGGCTATTGTTGCACCCGCATTATCTGTTGTTTATCCACCGGCTCTTCTTGCGTATGCAAGTGCTGTACGTTGTATAGGTGATTTTTATGCGGTAGGTTCGATTGTTATCTCTGTTATGATGAATCTAATGTGGATAATTTTGGGAATGATATTCATAAAGGTTCAATTCAAACGAGCAAGGCTATGAGCACTTATATGCGTGAGAAAGCTTTATTTCATCACGATTATAACGCTAGACGAATATCCTCAAGTAGTTACCGGCTTGGGTTCTTTGACCAAATATATGCAGCTTGGATAAATAACTCTGAGCCGGTATGGATTATTGGAATACTTTCGACTATCTATCAAATAATAATTGGATTACGTAGTGATGCTGATCCGATTATAGTGTGGATGACGGTTGTGCTAACTTCTATTGCAGTATTTGGTAGGCGCCGATATTGGCATATTTCTGTTGCTTTATCTCTTATGGCCGCTAGTATATCTGCCTATTGTGGAGATGTAAATATTGGATTGCTTACCATGTATATTCTGGCTTCTTCAGGTATATGTTTGCTTGATATGCGAAAAATGTTAATAGGTATATTAGCCTTAGGTGCTGGAGTTGTCTTATCAACTCTTTATGGATATGTAGTCTTCGGCAGGAAATTAATTATTCCTGCCATTTCTGTTTTTGTATTTACATCTCTAACTGCTGCTCTAATACGAATGAGAGCAAATCAGGTCAGAGAGAAACAACAAGAACAAGCCATATTATCTGAACTACATGAGAGTGAATCCCAAGCACGAGTTAATGAGAAAGCTACGAGAATGGCAACTGTGCTACACGATTCTGTTGGACATTGTCTTACTGCAATTATTAGCCTCACTGAGGGTCTGCAAGTAGATGATGATTTAGATGTGAAACAGCATGAAATAGTGAAACTTATCAACGAATACGCTAGAAGTGGCTTACGGCAAACAAGAACTCTAGTTAACTCGATATCTGGTGGAGAACAAGATAGTAATAAGGAACATTCTATTACCGATATTGAAGAACTGGTTGCAGGAATCAATAAACTTGGAATACGCGCACAGCTAGAAATAACACCAGTAGTTCCAGAAGTGGGGGTTCAAATTCAATGGGCATACAGGATTATTCGCGAATCTATAACGAATACTTTGAAACATGCTACACATGCTACAGAAATTAGTGTTCAAATCACCATAACGTTGGAAGGAGAACTCGAAGTTGTTGTAATTGATAATGGCAAACAGATGGGTATTCATGAACAGACTCCGTCTACTGGTTATGGTCTTGCTCATATCGCTGCTGATTTAGTCAGTATTGGAGGCTCTATTACTGCAGGGGTCTATGCTAGAGGTGGCTGGAGAGTGCATGCAATTATACCAAAGGAAAATATCTATGATTGATCGCAAAAAAATCCGAGTTATTATTGTCGATGATCAGAAAGCTATCCGTTATGGATTTTCAATGATAATTAACAAATCTGCTACATGTACTGTCATAGGATCTTGTGAAAACGGGCTAGTTGCATTAGATATGCTTGAAAGGTTATCTGCATCGGGTGAGCAGTTGCCGGAAATAATAATTATGGATATTAGGATGCCTGTTATGAATGGGATCATTGCGACAAAACATATTAAAACTAAATACAGAAATATTAAGATTCTTGCACTTACTACTTATGATTATGACGACTATGCATTTAAAATGCTAAGTTCTGGAGCTTCCGGTTTCCTACTAAAGGATGTGCGCGGACCGCAACTTATATCTGCTATTGAAGCTATTAATGCAGGAGATGCTGTGCTAACTCCAAGAATAACAGGAAAGATATTAGCTCGTCATGTTTCTCAAATCAGTGCAAGTCAAGATGTGCAAATAGCTAGAGCTAAATTTGATGCTCTAACAGAACATGAAATTGAAATAGTAAGCCTTGTGTCATGTGGTCTCAATAATGCAGAAATTGCTGAGAAGCTTTTTATTGAACCTGATTCAGCCAAAAAAGCTGTCTCTCGTATTCTTGCAAAACTGGGGATGCGTGATCGCGTGCAACTAGCTATAGAATGGATAAAAACTTCTAATTGAGTAAAAATAAAAGTCATACTCTAATTAGACATATGTAAGACAATTCACATTTACGAAATAAATCGAAAAATTTAATAGTTTTGCACTCAAAAACGATAAAAACAATTATGTGGTATGAACTGTGCTAAAAATTAAAAATATTTTACTCAGCAGTTTTATATGTATTGTATATTTGAAAAAGTGGGAGTGACAGTTTTTGATGAGAATTATTGACCGAAATATAAACATATGTTTATACAGTAAAACATATGTTTATTTTCATTAAAAACTGTAATAATTACTGATTTTATAAAGCACTTCGTGAAAATGGAGTGCTTTTTTCTGTATATTGGTGTGTCGAATTTTCTAAAAACAGGTAAAAATTTCGAATTTTATTGATATTTAATAAATATTTTAGTTATAAATAGTGTTATTTTAATTGTTTATAATGTTTAACGATATAATGAATTTGACATGAAACAACAGTATGAGCTGTAACAGTAGTTGTTGGCTGGGTATAAAAACTACTGCTCGTAGTAGCTCTTACTACTTTGCTTCATTGCGGAACCGTGAATTTTGTATGTGTAGTTTTACTGTGCTACGAAACTAATCGTGTATTTTGAATAGTTTCGCCTACGGTATCGTTTGCGAAGTTTGTAAGATATTTTTGCCGCCAATAATTGCGTAAGCCGCTCAAACTATATCGATTAATATGGTAAGGAGAGTTACGTGGACGGAATTCTGTCAGTACTGCTCGATATTTTCAGACAGCCATCTGTTATAGTTGCGCTTATTTCTTTTATTGGGCTTGCAGTGCAAAGAAAGAAATTCTCGGATATTTTGCAAGGATCAATCCGTACTCTTGTTGGTTTTCTTGTTTTAGCAGCTGGTTCTGGAGTTATTACTGAAGCGTTGAACCCCTTTGGCAAAATGTTTCAATACGCATTTCATGTGCAAGGCGTAGTGCCGAATAATGAAGCAATTATTGGAACTGTTTTATTGAAGTATGGCTCTGAATCTGCGCTTATTTTCTTCTTTGGAATGATTGTTAATATTATTCTTTCTATTACTTCTCGTTTTAAATTTATCTATTTAACGGGTCACGTAGCTTTCTATATGGCAAGTATGCTTGCAGTTATATTTAATGTTGCAGGATTTAGCATGTGGGAAGTTCTTTTATGGGGTTCAATTGCTCAAGGATTGTTTACGACAATTTCTCCAGCACTGGTGCAGCCGTTTATGAAGAAAGCTTCAGGCAAAGATGATGTTGCTTTAGGACATCCTGCTGGTACTGGTGTTGCTTTAGGTGCGTTAATTGCAAAGCTTACTGCTTCAAAAAAGCGTCCTTCTAAGTCAACTGAGGATATTAAATTCCCAGCAGCATTGGGATTCTTGCGTGATACAACAGTTCTTATCACGCTTTCTATGGCTGTTATTTATATAGTAGTGGCACTTTTTGCTGGATCTTCGTATGTCGAAACACATTTATCTAATGGTCAAAACTTCATTGTTTTCGTTATGTTGAAGGCTGCAACTTTTGCTGCAGGTGTTTATATTATTCTTGCAGGCGTGCAGATTGTTCTTGACGAAATTGTTCCAGCTTTTAAGGGAATATCGGAAAAGCTTGTTAAAAATGCGCGTCCTGCTTTAGATGCACCAATGACTTTTGGCTTTGCTCCTAATGCTGTTCTTATTGGTTTCTTAGCTAGTTTCTTTGGCGGTTTGCTTGGAATGACGCTTATGGCGATTTTGGGAACGACAATTATTATTCCTGGAATTGTTGCGCATTTCATGGCTGGTGGTGCTGCAGGAGTATTCGGTAATGGTCAAGGTGGAATACGTGGTTGCTTGACTGCATCATTTATTAATGGTCTTTTTATTACTTTCCTTCCGTTGTTCCTTTTGCCAGTGCTTGGCGATTTGGGAAGCGCAAATTCTACATATTCTGATGCGGATTATGGTGTATTTGGTGTAATACTTGGTCACGCAAATATTGTCGGTGGTCGTACTGTTTTAATTTCTGTAATACTTATTGCACTAATATTGTTCTATTCTGTTTCGATATTGATGAATAAACGCGATTCTAATAATTTTGAAAAGGTTGAAGAAATAAAATAAGTAAAGAAAATAAAAATACAATTAAATAATTGTATATACATATAAAAATTAAAAATTTTTTTACTCATTTTCTTATTTATTTGTACATTTTATTGTATGACTGGTAGGATAACAGAGTTATTAGTTTTGCATGAGCCGTTGTTACTATGCTGTGTTTTACACAAACTAGTATCAACGGCTTTTTCATATTAGCGTTTAGCTAGGGGAGAGTGATAATGGTCGAAGGTGTGCCTAAATACATTGCTGTGCGAGATAATCTACGCGCTCGCATTGATTCTATGGAAGCGAACGAACAATTACCTCCTGAAATTGAATTGTGCAAACAATACAATGTGAGCCGTATTACTTTGAGGCATGCAGTCGATAACCTTATTACTGAAGGATTACTTGTTCGTGAGCAGGGTAGAGGAACATTTCGAGCTTCTTCAATTATTCCTAGTTATAGTCAAGAAGTAATTTCTGATCGTGCGCAAGGATTTTACGAGCAGACTTATTCTAATGATGCAAAAATTAGAATAAAAGTTATTGAAAACGATGTTATTCATGATGAAGATGCTGCTGCTCGTTTAGGCCTTGATCCAGTAGATGAATTGATATGTTTGAAACGCTTGCGTTATGTTGACGATGTTTTATCGCGTTATAGTGTGCTCTATTTGCCTGCTTCTCGTTTTCCTAAAATTTTGACGCATGATTTTTCAGATGAGTCGTTATCTGATTTTTTGCTTAAAGCGTACGCTGTTCAACTTGTAGAAAATGAAGTGTCTGTGCATATAGAAAATCTATGTGACAGGCTTGCAGCAGTACTTAACCTTGAAGTTGGAACTCCTGCAATTACAGCTTATTCTACTGTAAAAGATAAGTTTGGTACGATTATTGCTTTTGGTGCATCTGTTTATGCGCCAAATTCTGGTGAGATTCGTTTCCACCTGCATTCAAATGCTGCTTAATTAAACTTTAGGGCTAACTAAGAATGTCTTAGCTAGCCCATTTTTGTGTTAAAAAACAATAAAACCTTGCTGGTTTTCCAGCAAGGTTTTTTCGTGTCCGGAGCGGGAGTTGAACCCGCACGCCTGTAACAAATAGGCACTAGCACCTCAAGCTAGCGCGTCTACCATTCCGCCACCCGGACAGGTGTTTTAGACAACAGATAAGACTATAACATCTTTTTTTCTTCTTCGCTTCGGCGTGTTGAAAAAATTACGAATTTTCAAAATATTTATATATGAAAATAGTAATAATAGTTTTAAATTATGCTATTTTCAGTATAAAAATCTCCTTTACTATCTTGTTTAAAATCAATAATATTCACTGACTTTTTTGCCAAGTTTCCATCAAAGTCAATGAACGAGTGTTGTGGCAATGAAGAAATATCATGTTTTGGATAGTCTCTTCTAAAGAAAGCACCTCTAGATTCATGTCTAGCAAGTGAAGATTGCAATACTGCCTTTGCAAGTAGTGACATGTTCTTTATTTCCCATATTGCAGTAATTTCTTGGTTAAAAACTAAATTATTGCTATGGATGTGTAATGACTGAATTTTAGGATCTATAAATTCTTGTATTTCATTAAGTGCTTCCTTAATTGATTGCTCGTCACATGATATTGCAACAGCGTTTTCCATGATTTTTCCTAAATCTGCAAATAATTTATAAGGATTATATTCTTCTTCTATTTGTGAAAATTCGTCGTTATAGCTGTTGTCTGTAAAATCTGTAGCTTGATTCGCACTTGTTTTCATAAGCTGATTAAGCTCATTATTTCTTTGTTTATATAAGACTTGTAGCGCAGTATTATTTGAGAAAGTTTTATTGGTTTCGTTGGTTTCGTTGGTTTTGTTACTGTTAGTTTCGTCATCCTTGTTTAAGTTTTTCAATTCTTTTGCTATTGTTGCTCCCGCGCGATTTCCAAAAAGGCATGCGTCAAGCAAGGAGTTTCCTCCTAATCGATTAGCTCCGTGCACTCCTACGCATGAGCATTCTCCGGCAGCGTATAAACCATAAACAATAGTTTGGTTGTTATTTTGCCATCTATATACTTTTCCATCCAAAGTTATCGGTATTCCGCCCATTGTGTAGTGAGCTGTAGGACGAATTGGGACTAAATCGCAAGTTGGGTCAAGATGAGCATATTTTTCAATAGTTTCTGTGACTTGTGGCAAGTATTCTAACATATTTTCTCGGCTGATATGTGTCATATCTAGCCAAATGCAATCGTTATGTGAATTGCTTTGTTGCGTAGTTGTTGAATCGTTTACACCTCTGCCTTCGCGAATTTCTTGGGCAATTGCACGAGAAACAACATCTCTTGGAGCTAAATCTGCATGTACTTCATCGTATTTTTTCATAAAAGCTTCGCCATTTGAGTTCCTAAGCACGCCGCCTTCAGCTCTTGCTGCTTCTGAAAGCAGAATACCAGTATGAGCTAGTCCAGTAGGGTGGAATTGAATGAACTCGCAGTCTTCAAGTTGTAATCCTGCTTTTAAAGCTAAAGCCATGCCATCGCCTGTTAAATCCCACGAATTAGATGTTGTTGCAAATAATCTTCCCGATCCGCCTGTAGCTAAAAGTAGGAATCTAGACTTTATTGCTCGCAAGTTTCCTGCAGATAAATCAAATGCAACAATTCCTTCAACGCTCATAGTTTGATCGTTTATAGCAACATCTGTTACGTAACAATCTTCAGCAAATACAATATTCTCGGAAACACATTGTTGCCATAAGCTATGTAAAATTTGGTGACCAATACGATCTGCAGCAAAAGCTGCACGTTCAATTGGATTCTTTCCAAAATTAGCAGTATGTCCACCAAAACGGCGTTGGTTAATATATCCATTTTGTGTTCGAGAAAATGCTACGCCATCATGTTCAAGCTGAATAACTGTTTTTGGTGCTTCTTTTGCAAGTAGCTTTGCTGCATCTTGATCGCTTAGCCAATCTCCGCCATGAACTGTGTCATAATAATGCCATTGCCATTTGTCGTGCTCTACATTCCCAAGGCTTGCTGCTATACCTCCTTCAGCAGAACCCGTGTGTGAACGCAATGCTGGCACTTTAGAAATCACTAAAATTGATGGTGTTTTTCCTTCTTTTTTCATGCATGCGTATTCTTCGGATTTAATTAATCCTAGTGCTGCAGATAATCCTGCAGCTCCAGCGCCAACAATAATAACATCGTAGTATTCGCTTGATTGCATACTTTTATTTTCTCACATATCTTGTATTGAGCGCGTTATTTTACGCTACTTTTTGCTGTGATAATGTTAAATTTTCTTTATTTTGTACAATAATTCCTTCCAATTCTAGCAATGCAATTTTTCCAGAAATTTCAGCAATAGATGGTATGTAATCTAATTGTTTTTCTTTGTAAGAAGTTTTTATTATTTCGTATATTCTGTCAACATTTGCAAGTTCGTGTTTGCGTTTGCACGTTGTAATTGCGTCGATAATTAGTTTTTGTGTATTGTCATAATTTTTATAGTCTATACTTAATTTTTCTGGTTTAGGTTGAGAATAAGCAAAGTAGTGATGAGATTGAGGAAACAGAATATCTATATCTTGAGTTGAACACAATATTATAGCTTGTGAATCGTGTATTAGCTTGTTGCATCCCGCATTATTAGGCTGATTGATATCTCCTGGTATAGCGTATAGTTCGCGATTTAAATCCGTTGCCCATGTTGCAGTATTTAGCGCTCCGGATTGTAATCTTGCTTGAGCAACTATAATTTTTGATGCTAGAGCTGCAATAATTCTATTTCGCAATAAAAATCTGTGGCCTACTGGTGTTGTATCTGGGCATAGTTCGCTAATACACACTCCGCCTTTTGCAATAATTTGTTCAAAAAGCTGATAATTGCATCTGGGGCCCATATGATTTAATCCTCCTGCAAATACAGCAATGGTTTTTCCTGTAGGCTTATTTTCATCTATATCTTGTGCATCTAATGCGCCCCAATGTGCTGCTGCATCAATTCCGTACGCTCCACCAGAAATAACAGTATGACCTTTCGAAGCGCAATCATAAGCAAATTGATATGCGAGTTCTCTTCCGTAGTCTGTGCAAGAGCGTGAACCAACAATAGCAAGTGGATTATGACATTGTGTTAATGTTTGTGGATTCCCTACGCCCCACAAGCATAAAGGTGGTGAGAAATGACTCTGAAAAGCCAAATCTTGTAATTGTTTCGGCCAATATTTGCTGTGTGGTGCAATAATCCATTGCTTTCCGCCACAAGTGAACCATTGACATAGTGATTCACTATTCCATGTCGGCAAATGCAATAATCGAACGCACCATGTTGAAATAGAATTGTGTAGCACTTCTAAAGATTTAGGCGCATTATTGTTGTGATAACCCCACGCTGTTAAGCCCTTCTTGAAATAATTTTCTAAGAGAGCAAGCTCTTTATGTTTTTTTATGAAACTTAACATTGTAGATACTAATTCTTGATTTTTGTTACGTTTTCTTGAGGTAAAAGTTTTAGAATTGGCATCGTTTTCTTGATCTGCTACTTCACTAATAATTGGAAGTTGCATTTGTTGAGCTGAGCATGCTGATTGTTGTTTCGTATAATTTTTCACAATTGTTTTTAATAGAGAAACAATTTCTTTAGCGCTTTTAGATCCCAATAGTAGTGTGTACATAATTGCATCCGCTCCTTCAAGGCAGAATGTAAGTATTGCACGAGATATTGTTTCTTCGTCTGGTGAAGAAAAATCGCTAGATGTACTAATGGTTTCTTTAGTGTTATCCGTGTTGTTTATGCTCTTAGTATTCATATTCGTGTCCTTAAACTGATAGCTTGTGCAATGTCTGTCATGTCTGGTGAAGTGTGTCCAGAAAGATCAGCAAGCGTCCACGCGAGTCGCAATGCTCTATCTGCTCCGCGCAAACTCAGTTGATGCTTTTCTAATGCACGGTTGATAAGTCCTACAGCTTGCTGTGAAGTGTATTTTCTAAGCCATGTTCCAGATGCTTGTGCGTTGCAATCCCAGCCTTGTTTTATAAAACGGTCGCGAGCAATTTTACGAGCTTCTATTACGTTATCTCGCATTGTTTTGCTATTCAGATACGTGTTTTTAACTGAGTTTTGTGCATTGTCGTGATGATGGTTTGAAATAATAATTCGTTCTACTGGAGGCACATCCATTTGAATATCGATACGGTCAAGAATTGGACCTGAAAGGCGTGAAAAATATCGTGCTCTTTCGCGCTCTTTGCAAGTGCATCGTTCTCCATTTCCGTATGCGTATCCGCAAGGACAAGGATTTGCAGCAACAACAAGCTGGAATTTAGCTGGATAAAGAGTTGTCCCTTTTGAACGAGAAATAGCAATATGCCCTGATTCCAATGGTTCTCTTAGGGTTTGCAATACTCTAGGAGAAAACTCTGGAGCCTCATCCATAAACAGCACTCCGCAATGTGCTCTAGTAATAATCCCAGGTTTTGCAACTCCTGTTCCTCCTCCAATAAGAGAAGCTGCTGAAGCAGTATGGTGAGGTGCTTCAAATGGTGGAATATTGCTAATTCCGTAGTAGGGAAGTGTGCCACAAAGTGAACGAATTGAAGCAACCTCAAGCTGTTCTTGTTCGTTAAGTGGACACATAATGCTTGGTATTCGTGAAGCTAGCATGGTTTTTCCAGATCCTGGAGGTCCAATCATCATCACGTGATGTCCTCCAGCTGCAGCAACTTGTAGAGCCCATTTTGTATGTTCTTGCCCTATTACTTCAGACATATCTCCAATTTCATGTTTTGGTTCAATTTGTAGTGGGGAAGTGCTTTCTTCGTGAATTGACGGATTATAATCTTCTTCTCCATTGTTATAATTTCCATTTCGTTCAAGAACTTGCATATGTTTATACGCAGGGTCTTCTTCAATAAGCTTTAATGATTCCTCGCTCAAACTGCCATGCAATTGCGTCACTAAATCTAAAATATGGTGTATTCCAATAGATTCAATTCCATCTACAAGTTGTGCTTCGGCAAGATTTTCTTGTGGAATAATCATTCGTTTAAAATGCATCTTTTTTGCGTAAAGTGCAATAGGAAGAATGCCTTGAATAGGTAATACTGTCCCGTCAAGATTTAGTTCTCCTAAAATAATTGTATTTTCTAATTCTGTAAGTGGAATATACTTTTCTGCGCTTAGTATGCTTGCTGCGATAGCTAAATCGTATGATGCTCCGCTTTTTGGCATTGAAGCAGGTGATAAGTTTACTGTTACCCTTCCTTCAGGCCATTTGCAATGCAACGCAAAATGAGCTGATTTAACGCGCTCTCTTGCTTCGCTTAATGAAGTGTCAGGTAAGCCGATAATAGAAAAGTTTGGCATATTTCCAGATATAAAAGCTTGCAGCTGAATAGTAAAAGCTTTAAGACCAATAAGCCCTATTGACGTTGCGTTTCCAATATGCATTAGAATGCTCCTTGAACATGCTTGAATTGGATTGATGAATTATCTTCAATTTCTTCCAAAGATTGCAATTCATATGCAGAATCTGGATAAGTGTATTTGTTAATAATAAGAATTGATACAGCGTCAAATCGAATACGGTAATGAGGTATGTCGCTTCCGAATTCTTCCAGCCATTTCATACCAGTTGTACGTAATTTGCTACGTTTTTCTTGAGTAATTGCTTCAAGTGGAGTGCCACAACGTACGCTTCTTCGAGTTTTTACTTCCACGAATACCAATTTTTGTTCTGGAGTAATCATCACCAAATCTAGCTCTCCATTGCGGCAATGCCAGTTTCGGTCAATAACGTGCCACCCTTTTTGCATAAGTCGCAAAGCGGCGTATGTTTCTCCCAGTTTTCCCAACTCTTTACTTTCAAGAGAATCATCTTGAAGCTCGTTGGACACTTGTTCAAGTTTTTCTTGCAAAAATACTTGAGCAGTTTCAGCGTTGTCAATCTCGGCAAGCGAGATAATTTCATCGTCAATAATGTGTTTTTGTGTAATCATGCTGCTATTTTCTGTGCTTATTGAGCAGTAATCCAGATTTTTTAAGCATTGTGGATAAAAGCTGCATACGGCGTGTTGTATTAGAAATTCAGTATATTTTCCGTATTTTTCTAAAACAAATTTCGCTATTTTTTGCAAACTGTTAATTCGTTATAGCTAATTTTGATAACCACAGGTATGTACGAATGAACCATAGTGGCATATTGTCGTTATCACTTAAATAAATATGTAAACAGAAAACGGAAAAGTAAGCGGATGCGCAAAGTAAGCTGAAGCAAACTAATCTACTGTTTAAAAAGTCGCAAAACTGGAGGGGTATTATGAGCGATATTGAAGAAACGCAAGGAAAGTATCATTTTGAGACCTTGCAATTGCATGTAGGTCAAGAGCAGGCGGATCCGGCAACTGATTCTCGTGCAGTTCCTATTTATCAAACAACAAGCTACGTATTCCATGATTTTGACCATGCTGCAGCTCGTTTTGATTTGCGTGACGCTGGAAACATTTATGGTCGTTTAACGAATTCTACTCAAGATGTTTTTGAGCGCAGAATTGCAGCTCTTGAAAGTGGTACTGCAGCTTTGGCTGTTGCTTCTGGCGCGGCCGCTGTCGACTATGCTATTCGTAACATTACGCAGCAGGGCGATCACATCGTGTCTTCAAAGAATGTGTATGGTGGAACTTATAACCTTCTTCGTCACACTCTTCCTCGAGATGGTGTAACAACTACTTTTGTCGATCCTAAGCATCCTCAAAACTTCGAGGATGCTATTCAACCAAATACAAAGCTTGTATACTTTGAAACTTTCGGTAATCCTAACGCAGATTTGCCTGATTTTGAGACTATTTCCGAGATTGCTCATCGCCACAATCTTCCTGTTTTTGTTGACAATACTTTCGCAACTCCATATCTTTTCCGTCCGCTTGAGCATGGTGCAGATATTGTAGTCGAATCTGCTACGAAATTTATTGGCGGTCATGGTACAACTCTTGGTGGCATTATTGTTGAAGGCGGCAATTTTGATTGGGCTAAAGTCCCTGGAAAATTCCCAACTCTTACAGAAGCTGACCCAAGTTACCACGGTTTGAACTTCTATGAAGCTTTAGGACCTGTGGCTTTTGTGACGCGTATTCGTGCGATTATTTTGCGCGATACTGGTGCTTGCATTAGCCCATTTGCAGCATTCTTGCTTTTGCAAGGCACGGAAACCTTGAGCTTGCGTGTTGAGCGTCACGTTGAGAATGCGTTGAAGGTTGTTCAATATTTGCAAACTGTGCCAGAGGTTGAATCTGTAAGTCATCCTTCTATTGAAGGTCGTTCTGATCACGAGCTTTATAAGCGTTACTTCCCGAATGGTGGAGGCTCTATTTTTACGTTTGATATTAAAGGTGGAAGGGATGCAGCTCGCGTATTTATTGACAATTTACAGCTTTTCTCATTGCTTGCAAATGTTGCTGACGTGAAGTCATTGGTTATTCATCCTGCATCTACTACGCACTCTCAGGAAACTCCTGAAGAATTGGAAGATCAAGGCATTCATGAAGGCACTATTCGTTTGTCTATTGGAACTGAACATATTGACGATATTCTTGCTGATTTACAGCGCGGGTTTGATGCAGTTCGTAAAGCAGGACTTGCTTAAATAGAAAAGAGAAAGCAAAGCAAAAATTATCAATTAAAAATATTCCTGAAGATCCATTACCATTTTATTCGGAGCGCATATTGTATTTGTATGTGCTCCGATTTTTATACATTTTGTAAATTTGTGCATCATACTTTAGGATGAGACGCTAATTTTTTCTCAATAATTTCCGCCTTACGCACGATGGTAATCAGCTGTATTTTTCCGTAAATTTAAGTATTAGCAGTAGATAACTATGCGATTACTACTTTTTAAGAAAAGGAGCAGTTATGAACAGTCCGTACGAAACAAGCTCATACGAGCAAGAAAATGCTTTAGATTTTAGAGCAGATTTTAACCAAAACTTGATTGGTGAGACTGCAGTTGCAGCTTTGCATGTTGTTAAAGATTTTGGCAAGGGTGCAGGCATTGTTCACGCTTTGCGAGATGTAAGCGTAAGTTTTGAACGCGGCAAGTTTACGGCGATTATGGGTCCTTCTGGTTCCGGAAAGTCAACTTTAATGCACTCTTTGGCTGGTCTTGACAGCGTTAATTCTGGAAAAGTTTTGGTAGATGGCCTAGATATTACAGGCATGAGCGATAAGCAGCTTACGCTTATGCGACGCGAAATGGTCGGATTTATTTTCCAAAGTTTTAATCTTCTTCCAATGTTTAGCGCTGAGCAAAATATTCTCATGCCTCTTACTTTGGCGGGCAAAAAGCCAGATAAGCAATGGTTTAATACTTTGGTTTTAACTCTTGGATTGCAAAATCGATTACATCACAGACCTGCTGAGCTTTCAGGCGGTCAGCGTCAACGTGTTGCAATTGCTCGAGCTTTAATCTCTAAGCCTTCCGTAGTTTTTGCAGACGAGCCTACCGGAAATCTTGACTCTGCTTCCAGCTCAGAAGTTTTGCATTTCTTGAAGAAGTCCGTAACGGAGCTTGGTCAAACTGTGATTATGGTTACTCACGACGCTGTTGCAGCCTCTTACGCGGATCGAGCAATCGTGTTTGCAGATGGCCAAATCGTTGAAGATGTGCAAAATCCTACTGCGGAAGGCATGAGCAAGATGCTTATGGAACGCAGCGAGGCTGGTATTAGTAATCAGTCTGCTCAATTGCAATAAAAGGTGGTGAAGTTAGAATGTGGAAAATCGCGCTAAAACTTATGCGTAAAAGCGTGCGCATGCTAATCGCCTCTGGAATTGCAATTCTTATAGGCAGCATGTTTATGAGCGCTACTTTGCTTTTTGTAAACAGTGTTGACGACTTGATGGTTCGCAATGCAACGGAAGAATTCCATAGCGCAAATTATGCAATCTCATCTAAAAGCTCTAACAGTTCTCCGAATAGTGGAATTCATTATAAAGACCTTCATTTAGACGAAATATCGAAGATGCCTGGTGTCAACGGTATTCGTAGTGACGATGCGACTGCGCTTGTAGGAGTAGAAAAAGGTGATAAATCAGTTACAAGTATTGCTTGGTCTAGTGGTTTGTATGGAAATCTTCCTGTGTATAAATCAACAGAAGGTAGAGATCCGCAAAAAATAGGCGAAATTACGCTTATTAAAAGTATTGCTAAATCCATACATGCAAATATTGGCGATACTATAACCTTGGTTAAAGTAGATGAAGCTGGCGGAAATAAAGAAAAATCGTACGATGTTCGTGTGGTTGGTCTTGTTGACGATGGAGAACATTCTCAAATACCAATTTCAAATCGCGGCACGTATCTTGGTGGCATAACGAATGATTTTTGTGCAAAACTCAACAATCTTAAAAATTTTGACAATCAAGTTGTGCAAAGC
Source organism: Gardnerella sp. DNF01151 (assembly GCF_049244235.1). Taxonomy (NCBI): domain Bacteria; kingdom Bacillati; phylum Actinomycetota; class Actinomycetes; order Bifidobacteriales; family Bifidobacteriaceae; genus Gardnerella; species Gardnerella sp. DNF01151. The sequence goes on from NZ_CP058389.1 coordinate 785,441, forward strand.
AAAGTGTACATGAGTATTGATGAATCTAAAATAAACGATTTATCTCCTAAGATTAACGCTTTGCTTCCAGAGCAATTTTCTCTTATGTCTAGGCACGAAGTTGGTGTAAGAGCTGTTCGAAGTGTGTCAAACGGCACAAATTTTGTGACTATGTTCTTGCTATCGTTTGGTGTTCTAGCGTTGCTTATTTCTTCGCTTGTTATAGCAAACACATTCCAAGTTTTGGTTGCTCAACGCAGACGCACTCTTGCGCTTTTGCGCGTAATCGGTGCACAATCGCATCAGCTTTATACAGCAGTTTTGCTTGAAGCTGCAATACTTGGAGTTATTTCTGCGGCTATTGGCGTGCTTTGCGCAATAGGATTTATGGGCGCAATTAGTAACTTGAATATTAATTCTGGACCATTATCTAAAATTCCTTTGATTGTTTCACTTCCGGCGATTGTGTGGCCAATAGTAATTGGCGCGATTGTAACAGTTCTTGCATCTATGGGTGCTGCGCGATCTGCTACAAAAGTAACGCCTATGGAAGCGTTGCGACCAATGGATTTGATGAAAGATAAGCGTGCAAGCATTATTCGCGCTGTTTTTGGCGTTCTATTTATTGTTGTAGGTATTTTATTTACGGCTTTAAGTTCTACTTCTTTGGCAAGCATGATTGCTCAGCAGTCACCTAATGCTGGTGCTGACTCTTGGAGGACTTTGATTGGAGCAGTTTTTGGATGCGCGCTTGTGTTTATTGGAATTATTATTACAGCAACATTCTGGATGCCGTTTGCTATGAAGGCAACTGGCGCAGTTATGGCACTTTGTGGGCCTGCTTCTAAAGTTGCTAACGCAAACGTGCAACGAAACCCTAGAAGAGTTGCAGCAACTGGAACAGCTTTGCTTATTGGCGTAACTCTTGTTTCAACAGTAGTAACTGGCGCAATCTGCGGTAAAGCAACTCTTAAAGGTGTTGTTGATGACCGTTACAGTGTTGACATTATTATTCAAGGCAAGAATGTTGATGAATCTTTAGCTGCCGACATTTCAAAGATTAGTGGAATAAAGCATACTGAGTTGCTTCCTGCAGTTCCTATGACTTTTAAGAACGCTAAGGGCAAAACTGAGTACGCTATGGCAGCTGGAGTTGATAATGTAAATCAACTTAGAAATGTAATGCACACTGACCTTGATGGCGTTAATATAAACAAAGATTCTGTGCTTTTGCCTAAGTTTAATGATGAAGGTGGAGAGCCTTTTGATCTTAAAAAAGGAAGTCTTAATCTGCAGGCTTATGTAGAAAAGTACAGTTCTGGTGAAACAGACAGTGATAATATTACGCCATTTACTGGCATGAATACAGACTCTAGTAATAACGATAAGAGCATTACTGTAAAGCAAGTTCAGTTTAAGAAGTATCGAAATGTTGGTGTGTATTCAAATAATACTGCTTTTGTGAGCAAATCCTACTTCAATAACTACCTTAAGCCCACAACGCATATTTTGCTCATTTCGGTAGACTCTAGCAAAGCTAATCTTGTAGATATTGCTAAAAACATTCGAAATGTTACATCTAGTTATGCGGAGGTTGTGTCTACTGGAAGCGTGTTTGAGCGAGCAAAGTGGGAGAGTACTATCGACGCAATGATGATGGCGCTTGTTGGCTTAATAGCAGTAGCTGTTGTGATTGCTTTAATAGGCGTTGCAAACACATTAAGCTTGTCTGTTATTGAGCGAACCAAAGAATCTGCAACTTTGCGCGCAATCGGCATGACAAGGGGACAGGTTAGAAGGTCTCTTGCATTGGAAGCAACGTTGATTTCCTTAACAAGCACTGTTTCAGGCTTGATTGTTGGAACAGCATTTGGTTGGATTGGATCCTACATGGTATTTAGCACAATTGGCAAAGTTCCGTTTGTAGTTGATTGGACTATTTACGCGGTTCTTGCTCTCATCGCTTTGCTTGCAGCTCTTCTTTCCAGCGTGCTTCCAGCTCGTAGAGCAGTGAAGTCTTCGCCAGTAGTTGCGCTCGCGGAGGACTAAATTTCGTAAGAACATATGTGAAAAGATAGTCTGTAGAAGTTAAGTTGCAGAAAAAATAGAGATAGTGCCGGTATGTAAATTTTACTTATCGGCATTATCTTTTTCTTAGGCTTTTTCGACACTCTGAAAAAATTTGTAATATTGTTATTATTTTTTTATTAAAACGTGCGTATAATTATGCGACTAGCATAATATTATGTAAAAAAAAGAGCATTTTTTATTAGTAATATTCAAAAATAATACGATTATTATTCATCATGACAAGTTTTATCGGAAATATTCCGAATAAATGGCATTGAAAATGTATTTATTTCTTTGTTATGCTCAAAATGACTGCTGACATAAGTTAGACATGAAGGCCGCTACGAGCAAGGAGTAACAAATATGGTAACGGTCAAGAAAAAATCTGCCGCAGCAATCGCAGGATTTGTTTTGTTCCTGCAAGGTCCAATGCCAGCATGGGCGCAAGAAGCTGCTGAGGTTGTACAAAATACGCAAGCTCAAACAGAGGTGACTGCAAAAGCATCTACTGAAGAAGCAATTGAAAAAGCTGAAGAGCAGGTTCAGCAATTAGAAGCTCAAATTGAAGAGTATAAGAAAAAAGTTGCAGAATTTGACGATCTTTTAAATAAAATCTCTGAAACTGAAAAAAGATTTGAAAACGTTGAGAAAGATAAGGAAAAGGAACTTTTAGAAGCTGAAAATGCATTGAAAATGGATTCCGAAGCTGCAAAAGTAAAAATTGCAGAATTTGAAAAATCCAAAGAAGAAAAGGATAACGAACTTATTGGATTAAAAGCCGCATATGAACTTTTAAAAGAGCAATATGATAATGCAAAATTAGCTCTTGATGCTTTGCAAAGTGACGAAGAAGAAAAAAGTCAAACAAAAGAAAGAGCTACAGCTAACATAAAACAATATGAATCACAGATTTCAAATCTTCACAAAGAAGTAGATAATCTTAAGGAATCTATTGCAAGCGATTCTGCTCAAATTAAAGAGTATGATACAAAAATCAGTGAATTAGAAACTGCGTTAGAAAAAGTTGATCAAAACGATGCCGGTAATATTTATTCTCTAGCGGACCAGTTTAGAAAAGTCTCTAATGATCAAGTTTCGCTTAGCAAAAAAGTTGAAGAAAATAAGAAACTTGTTGCTGATAAAGAAAGAGCTTTGAACGAATTAGAGACTCTTTTCACAACAGCAAAGCAAGAATTTGAAAAAGCAGATGAAGAACTTCAAAAGATTAAAGATCAAATTGATGAGTCTAAGAAAAATGTAGCTAGTAAGCTTGAAGCTTCTAACAGTAAAGATTCTGAAGTAAAGAAAGCAGAGTCTGAAACAAAGCTTCTTAATAATATTATTGAGAACTATAAGTTAGTTGACGACAAAAAGAAACTAGATGAAAAAATTAAATCATTAAGAAATGGCTTTGAAGGCGCTAAAACATTTAAAAACAATCAGATTCAGCAGAAAACTGAGAAAAGTGATTTAAAGAAGAAAGCTGAGGATTCTTTAAAGGACGCAGAAAAGAATCTTGAGGAAGCTAGAGTTAAAGTTGCTGCCCTCAAAGCTCAATTGGAACAGGAAAAAGTTCAAAAGAATCAGCAAAGTGGTAGCAGCTCTGATGGTAATAATAATGCCAAAGAATCTGAAAAACAGACTAATCCTGTTGCTCCAGTACCTTCTGATTCTGAATCTAAAGAGCATGTTGCTCCAGTACCTGTACCTCCTGAAGCATCTGCTCCGAAAGTAACTGCTCCAGTTCCTACAGTGCCTGAATCTAAGATTCCAGCTCCGTCTATTAAAGCTCCAGCTATGCCACCTGCTTCTGTTGTTCCTGCTACCCCAGTAGTGCCAGCAGTTCAGGTTGAAGATAATTCAGCTCCTGCAACGCCTTCTGCATCTGTAGTTCCTGTAGCACCTGCAGAAAATCCTACTGTTGCAAATACTCAGAAGGCAGTAACTCCAGCTGCTGAATTGGTTAAAAGTGTTTCTTCCGCAGCTGCATCTCATGCTCCAGCTGCTGCTAGTACTTCAGCTGCTGTGGCTCCGTCGAACAATACTTCGCAAGCAGATAAGTCAACTGAATCTCAAGTTTCAGAAGAAAACTCGAAGAAGCCTGAAGATAATAATGGTGAAACTGAGGAAGTTGAAGAAAAGACTCCTGTTGAAAGCAATAAGCCACAAGCTCAAGCTAGTGCTACAGCCGAGAACAAGTCTTCTGGCAATATGCTTAGCACTATAATGCTGGGTGTTTTGGGTGTGCTAACCATTTCTGGAGCTGCTGCTGCCGGCGTTACTGTTATGCGTCACCGTCGCCTTCCGAGAGCATAAATTAAAAAAACTACTCGGTACGTTGATAATCTGAATTTGCGGCTATTTGTGTCTATGCATAAATAGCCGCATTTTTATATGCTTACGACTTAACTAAGCCATTTTCGTAAGCGAAAACTACAGCCTGCACGCGGTCTCGAGCACCGATTTTTCCTAAAATATGCGCAACATGAGTTTTAACTGTTGGTAAGCTAATAAATAGTTTGTCAGCAATTTCCTGATTTGAAAGTCCGTGAGCAATTTCAACAAGAACTTCGCGTTCTCTATCAGTAAGTTCTGTAATAGCTGAATTTGTGTACGCGCAACTTTGTGTTTCTTGCGCAGCCGGATTTGCTTGTACGTCGTAACTTACTTGTGCAGTGTAATTCGCAGCACTGTTTTCTGTAGTATTTGTTGCTACTTTGCCTTGCTGAATCATATTTTCAATCAAACGCTTCGTAGCAGTCGGAGCAATAATTGCGTTTCCTTGATACACTGTTCGTATTGAATTAAGCAAAGTTTCAGGTTCAGTATCTTTCAAAAGGAACCCGGAAGCACCAGCATGAATTGCAGCCATAACATATTCGTCTAAATCAAAAGTTGTTAGAATAATAATTTTAGTATTTTCGTTAGTTTTTTGCTGCAGAATTTTGCGAGTTGCTTCCAATCCGTCCATTACAGGCATGCGAACGTCCATAAGAATAATGTCTGGATTCTGGCTTTTAGAAAGCTCTACAATTTGTGATCCGTTAGAAGCCTGATATACAACGTGCATATCTTGCTGCGAATTTATTACCATCGCAAATCCTGCTCGCACAAGCTCCTGATCGTCTGCTATTGCAACGCGAATTACTTCATTGTTTTCCATATTTTCCATAGTATCAACTTACTCTTGCTTATTTAATGCACTGTGTTGAATTTGCTCATCGAGCGAAGGAGCAGGGCGAACTGCAATTTCAGTTACATTCGCAGCATTATTCGTTGAATTAACGCTGGAGCCGGTTTCTCGTAAGATTCCAAGCAGCTTTCGCATGTATTTAAGTGCTGAACGACCTTCGTCGCTAATATTTTTGAAAGATTCTCTAATTGCTTCACTTTGTTCAAGTGCTTGCTCTGGTTTTACGCAGTTTTGATTTTCTATATTATTTCTTGCTTCTTCGTATTCGTTGAGCATATCGATACCGCTATTTGCGGCATCAATTACTTTGTGTAGTGTAACGGCAACTTTTTGCTGAATATTTGCGCTAAGTCGTTGCCTTTCTGCGTTTGCTGCAAGAATTGCTAGCTGTTTTTGTTCTTTCTCAAGTTCCGTTCTGCGCGATTTTAGAAGCAGTAAATTATTGTCATCATTTCTTCGGGAATAAGCAAACGCAATAACTGTAAAACAAATTATTGCAACTATGAAACCAAAAACTAATCCAACGGACGCCATTTGCATAATGTCATAAAAATTGGTTGTGACAATATTCGATGTAAAGAATCGTATTGGAGTTTCATTTTGTGGAATATTTCTTGTAACAATACCAATTTTTACTGCGAAAATAGCAGATTCGGCAAGCACTACTGCGCTAACCCATTGCCATGCGCGTTTTTTGCCGTAGAGAACCGCAGCGTAAATAATATTTGGTATGAAAAAATTAGCGAATAAAATGTTAGGCAGGAATATAAGCTGTATTGCAGAAAATACTGCTGCAACAATTGCGCACGTAGTTGGAGATTTTCTACGTAACATGAATGGAATCATGGTTGTAAGAGTAAATACTCTATAAAGTATTTGTGATGAAAGCGAGCTTGAATATTGTGAAGTCATTCCAGTTCCAACAGTAAAATCGTAAGTTGGTATAAAAAGCATCATAACAACCCAAGGTGATGCATAAATAATGTCTCCAATAAGCCAATGTTGTTCAAACCATTGAGATACTTTCTCAATCCTATTTTGTGAAGCATTTGTTTCTGGTAAAACTTTTGGCAAAACTTTTGATGAGGTTGGAACATTTACATCTGCTGGTTTCACATTTGCCGGTTCTGCTTGCGCCGCCGATTCATTATTAACTTTTAGATTTTTATGAGTAACGTTAGGAATACTATTTAATACAGAAGCAGTAGTGTTTGATTGGTCTGTGCTGTAAGAATATGGAATAAAAGCAACAATACTAAACGTTCCATCATTGAGTTTCCCATAATCAAGCGTTCCGTGAAGATTTTCAAGTCGCTCTTTCATACCAATTAAGCCATAACCGTTTTTATGTTGCGCATTGCTATTTTGCGTTTGGTTAGCTTCGGTTTTGTGTATTTCATTCGTGATTTTTAGTGTTAAGCCTTGGTTCTTCCACTGTTCATGAATGTTTATTTTAACGCCATCTCCTGCGTGCTTTCGAATATTAGTAAGAGATTCCTGAACAACGCGGTATGCAACGGTTTGTGCGTCAGTGTTAAACCTATTTTGAGAATTTATGCCATCAACAGTATGCCAAAAAATATTTTTAGGAGATGCAATTTTTGCTTGCTCAATAAGCGAAGGTATGTGATTGAAATCCAACTGACCCGATGGAGCGTCTGTTAAAGCTTCTAGAAGTCGGCGCATGTCATGAACGGCGCGCTCGGCTTCGTTTTTAATAATATACATTGTTTTTTTAGCAAGAGAAATATCTTTGGTTGCTGCATAACGACCACCATCTGCTTGAACAATAATAATAGAAAGCGTGTGGGCAACAATATCGTGCATATCTCTTGCAATTCTTGCGCGCTCTGCAGTAACAGCAATGTGTTGAGCTTTTCGGCGGTACGCGCGAATAGCATTATTGTGATCTTGCAAAAGTTGAATAGTATGCACGTGAGTGCGCTGCCAGTAGCCAATAATAACCGTAATAGTAGTAATAATAATCGCAAAAATTATTGAAGGAATTGCAAAATTAAGTATATTTGAAACGCAATTTTTTATGTTACTACTATTTATATTTTGTACACTACAAGTATAACTAGCTTTTGAATGATTGTTGCCATATATTGGCCCCATTACGATATTCCACGATATTATTGCGCAAGATAATACTGTTGTTACGTAAGCTGCAATAACAAAAGCTTTTGAATGTTCTGGATTTCCGCGCGCAATAGCATTAACAAGTAGCACGAAACCAAAGAAATCAGCGAAAAGTTGAGTAGAGCCAAATGCTACTTGCACAATGCAAATAACAATAAAAATAGTAGCCGATTGTTCAGGCCATAGTTTTCGGACTGAAAGTAGTAATGCAACAACAATATTGATAAGCGTTACTGTAATAAGCGAACCTTGAGTCAAAAAGCCATCAACGTTGCTTATAACGTAGCGATCGCTTGAAAGCATAAAAAGAATAAACGGAATAATACCCCATAATATGTCGTTTAATGAGAGCTCTTTTCGTAAGCGCTGTATAACACTTTGAAACATATTAGGTACTTTCATAATTACTAGGCTAGTGCATAGTACTTTATAGAACAATCAAACTTGAGTATGATTTATAAATAGAGTGTGTAATTGATAGTTGCAATGTAGCACGAAAATAAAGAAAGGGATGGCAAGATGGCATTGCTTACAAGCTATTATGTTCCGGGATTGCATATTGAAGAACGAGCGATTGATGTGCCGCTTGATTGGGAGGGTAACACTCCGGGTGGTGCTATCAAAGGTGAGACTATTCGCTTATTCTGCAGAGTAGTTTGCGCTCCTGAGCATGTGCATGACGATTTGCCGCTGCTTGTGTTCTTGCAAGGAGGCCCAGGCGGGCAGTGCCCACGTCCGCTTTCACCTTCTAGCGATGGTTGGATTCAAGAGGCTATTAAGCATTTTCGCGTAGTTTTGCCGGATCAGCGCGGTGTTGGACGTTCCTCAAGGGTAGATGCTTCAACCATGAAGCGTATGTTGGATGACGGCGTTAGTGTTGAGCGTCAAGCATGGTATTTGAAGCGTTTCTTAGCTGATTCAATTATTCGCGATTTTGAGCATTTGCGACTTACTGAGTTTGATGCGAAGCCGTGGGTGTCTTTGGGACAAAGCTACGGCGGTTTCCTTACGCTTACATATTTGTCACTGTTCCCGCAAGGATTAATTGCAAGCTTCACAACCGGCGGTATTCCTCATGTTCCGGCGAATGCGCGTGAAGTTTACGAACACACGTTCCCGCGTATGGCTCGCAAAACAGAGCAATTCTATGAGCGTTATCCGCAGGATGTGGCTCGCGCCGCTGCTATTGCAGACCGTATTGCTCAAGGAGACGTTATGCTTCCAAATGGCGAAAAACTTACGGTTGAACGATTCCAAATGTTGGGCTCTTCCTTTGGTATGAAACCAAGTTTTGAGCGAGTGCACTGGCTTCTTGATTCCGCTTTTTCTGACGGTGACGGTTCGCTTAAAGCTTTCAAACACGCTGGCGGTTCTGTTGCTGGTAGTTTAAGCGACGAGTTTGTTTACGGTGTAATGGATGCTACTGCTTCGAGCCCGCTGTACTGGCCGTTGCAAGAGTTTATTTATGCTGATGGCGAATTAGAGCATCCAATTTTGTGGGCTGCCCAGCAGGTTAGGGAAACAATGCCAGAGTTTTCTGGTTCTGCTCGTCCTCTTCTTTTCACTGGCGAAGCAATGTTTCCTTGGATGTATGATCAAGAGCTTGCTTTGCAACCATTCCTTCCAGCTGTTGACTGCTTGATGAAAGATAAGCAGTTTGGCAAAATTTACGATCAAGATCAACTTGCTAATAACGAAGTTCCATTGCAATCTGCAGTTTACTTTGATGACATGTACGTAGATTCTGGTCTTCAGCTTGACACTCTTTCTCATATTGCCAACTCTCACTATTGGACGACGAACGAGTTTGAGCATGATGGTTTACATGGAGATATTGTTTTCCGTCATTTGTTTGATGAGGCGTTGAATCGCGGCGATTTAGAGGGAATTTACAAGAGATAAGCCGTATACAAAGGTAATAATTTTAATATGCGCAATGATTATAGTGCACTCTTTGCTATGCTATACATCTGTTTGCTTAGTAATGAGTGCACTACTGTTTTATCAATGCGCTAAAGGGAGTCATGTATGGGTACTTGTGTATCTGGAACTGTTGGTTTTATAGGCTATGGCAATATGGCACAAGCAATCGCTAAAGGTGCGCTGAATGCAGGAGTATTGCAAGGTGAAAATATTGTTGCGTGCGCGCATAATTTTGAAAAACTCGAGCGTAATACTTCACTAATTGGCGCTCGCGCTATGCGTACTGCTCAAGAAGTGTGTGAAGCAAGTGATGTGATTATTATTGCTGTAAAGCCGTATCAGGTTGCTGAAGTGCTTAAGCCAATTTGTGAAGTTATTAATGAACGAGGTATTGCTGTTATTTCCGTTGCAGCCGGTTGGACGCTTGAGCGTTACATGGAACTGCTTGGCAAGAATGCTCATGTTCAGTGCATTATTCCGAATACTCCTATTGCGGTCTGCCAAGGCGTGACTTTAGCTGAAACTACTCATACGCTTAGTGATAGTCAACTTTCAATGTTTAGTGCTTTATTTGAGCCAATTTCTTTGGTAGAGCGAGTGAATAGTGATCATATGAATATTGCAATGTGTATTTCTAGCTGTGCTCCAGCTTTTACAGCAATGTATATGGAAGCATTGGGCGATGCTGGTGTGAAATATGGTTTGCAACGTGATTGTGCTTACCGTTTGGCTGCAAAAATGATTGAAGGAGTAGGTGCGTTATATATGGATTCGCGCACTCATCCAGGGATTATGAAAGATGCAGTGTGCTCTCCTGGAGGAACAACTATTCGTGGCGTTGCTGAGCTAGAATCTCGCGGATTTAGGGGAGATGTGATTGCTGCAGTTGATGCTATTGAAAATAAATAGTAAATAAAATCAAGTTGTGTCGGCTTTCCCGGCGCTGGTCTAAACTAGGTAAATATGTCTTTAACTATTGGAATTGTTGGATTGCCAAACGTTGGTAAGTCCACTATGTTTAATGCTTTAACCCGCAACAACGTTTTGGCGGAGAATTATCCGTTTGCAACTATTGAGCCTAATACTGGTATTGTTCCGCTTCCGGATCATCGTCTTCCAGTTTTAGCTAAATTAGTTAATACTGAAAAAATTGTTCCAGCAACAGTTACTTTCGTTGATATTGCAGGAATTGTTAAGGGTGCCTCCGAGGGTGAAGGCTTGGGCAATAAGTTCCTTGCTAATATTCGCGAAGCAGACGCTATTTGCGAAGTTGTTCGCGCGTTTAATGACGACGATATTGTGCATGTTAACGGAAAAGTAGATCCTGCTGACGATATTGACACGATTAATACTGAGCTAATTCTTGCCGATATGCAAACTATTGATAATGCTTTGCCAAAGCTTGAAAAAGATTTGCGCGGTAAGAAAGTTACGCAAGAATACGTAGACGCTGTAAATAAAGCTAAGGAAATTCTTGAATCTGGCAAAACTATTGACCAGGCTCATAACGAAAAGCTTATTGATAAAAACGACGTGTATGATTTGCACTTGCTAACTGCTAAGCCATTTATTTACGTGTTTAACGTGGATGATTCGGAGTTGGCTGATGAAGATTTAAAGTCTAAACTTTCTGCATCTGTCGCTCCTGCAAAAGCAATATTCCTTAATGCTCAATTTGAGTCCGAACTTACTGAGCTCGACGAAGCAGATGCTCGTGAAATGCTTGAAGATGCTGGTTTGAAGGAATCTGGTTTGGATCAGCTTGCTCGCGTAGGATTCGATATTTTAGGTCTTCAAACCTATTTAACTGCCGGTGTTAAGGAAGTTCACGCCTGGCAGATTCATAAAGGCTGGACTGCTCCACAAGCTGCTGGTGTGATTCACACTGATTTTGAGCGTGGATTTATTAAGGCAGAAATTGTGTCATATGATGATTTTGTTGCTGCTGAAGGATCTATGGTCAAAATTAAAGAGGAAGGCAAGCTTCGTCTTGAAGGCCGTGATTATGTTATGCAAGACGGCGATATTGTTGAATTTAAGTTCAACGTATGAGATTGTTTGCGAAAATAAAAGCAGTATGATTCATATTTAATATTGCTGAATTAATAAGTGAAAAATATTGCTTTTTGCGCGTTGCATCTAATAATTTCCTGCTAAACTATTGGATGCAACGCTTTTGCATTTATATAGGAGACATAATGCAGTTTATTCGTAACATAATGAATGACATTAAAAAGTGCATTCGCATTGCTGCGAAAATGCGCAACTGGTGGAGGAGAAGCTCTAAAGCTGCTCGTATTACGTCTTCTGTTTTATTAGCTTCTTTGCTGATTGCATGGTTGTGCTTTATTATTTTCGAAACTGTTAATATGGTTTCTTACTCGTCTAGATACAGCGCAAAATTGCAGAATTCTGTATTAATTCAGCGCGAAAAAAATGCTTATAGTAACAATCTTGGTAATAAAAACAATGAGGTTGCTGATAATAAGTCGTTTGAAAAATATTTCGATAAATATTGCAAACAAAAGTTAGATAAATCAACGGTTAATCATGTTTTTGGAAACATCCTACTGGTGGTGAATATCCAAATCTTTCAGGAGTTAAAGTTTCTGACTTAAAAGTTAATGTGGACTTAAAAAAGCAACGAGTGCATATTCTTGCCAATGGTAAAACTGTATATACAATGATTATGAGTTCTGGAATGGGTGATTCCACTCCTCATGGTGATTATCACATTAATATGCGCGGAAAACATTTCTTTAATGATGAGGAAAAAGTTGGTGCTGATTATTGGGTTGGTTTTATTGGTGGAGAATACTTATTCCATTCGGTTCCAACGCGCTACAACTTTGGTGAATATATTCCATCGGAAGGCATGAAGCTTGGAAAGCCTGCATCGCATGGCTGTGTGCGTTTAAGTGTTGCGGATGCCAAATGGTTTTATAAAAATATTCCTGATGGAACGGCTGTGCATATTAGATAGATTTTTCAAGAATACACGAAAATAAATTATCGAGAATATAAAATGAGGGTCTTCAAACGAAGACCCTCATTTGTTAAGCAAAACTATTTTGTAATGTTTTATTTAGAAGAACAGTACTGCAGCTGCATAAGCCAAAGCAACTAAAACAATAGAAGCTAGGAAGCTTGCTGCAAATGCTGCGCGACCTTGCTTGAAAATGGCTCGGAAGTTTACGTTAATTCCAAGTGCAGCCATAGCCATGCCAAGGAAAACGTATCCTGCTTCTACAAGAGTTGATGCGTGTGCTGCTACGAAAGGAACGTAAGTTCCAATAACAGATGCTGCAATAAAGCCAAGCATAAACCATGGGAAGCTAATCTTATGCTTTCCGCCATTTTCAACTTTGCTATGACGAGCATTCCACCAAATTGCAATAAAGATGGAGGCTGGAACGAGCATAAGAACTCGCGAGAGCTTCATGATTGTTGCAACATCGATACTATTGAACGCTCCGCCAGCTGCAACAGCATGTGCAATTTCGTGAAGTGATGCACCTGCTGTAATGCCAAGCTGCTGCTTAGTCATGCCAAAGTTAGGCAGGATGAAGATTTCAGCAAGAGCGTAAATAGTGCCCATAATTGCAACTGTTGCAACAGCCATAACTTCGTTCTGTTCTTTCTCATCTTCCTCTTCTGGAAGAACTGGCATTGAGCCAGAAAGACCCATAACTGCAGCAGCTCCACAAATACTTGTGCCTCCTGCTGTAAGCATTGCAAGCTGAGGATTTACTTTCAAGAGTTTAGCAATGTTATAAGTTACGCAAACCATTATTGCAACTAACACAGCTGCAATAGGCAAGCATTTAATGCCCTTGGTAAACAAATCATGCAAATTCAGCTTAAATCCGAGGAGAATAATACCTAGACGAAGAAGTTTGTTTGCAATCAAACCAGCAGCGCTTTTAACGCCTGCTCGCCTTGAATCATTATTCATTTTGTACACGTGCAATGGCAGCTGCAGAGCCATGCCAACAAGCAACGCAATAATAAGAGCACCAAGTAATTGGAAACCTGGGTACTGCTTAAGCCAGCTGCCAATAAAGGATGCTAGAAGTGTCAATACAGCAATAAGAGCCATATCGATGGTGCAGATTTTCTTTTTCCATGTATCAAAGAAATTAACCATTTAGCCAAGTATTCTCCCATAATCGGACAAAAACGAACATAAATTAAAAAAATTAAGCAAATTTTATATAATTTTGCTGCAAATAAACGCGACACGCCGACATAAAATCACATAATCGAACATAATAACTCAATTTATATCGCAGATATCTTTTGCTAGTAAATAATTCCTTGAAAAAATAAATAAAGCTGCGATTATGGTAAACGTATAAAGGAGATTTTATGAACAAGTGCACTGTGAAGATTAAGCGTGTGTATGAAACGGTTAGTGAAGATGATGGTGTGAGAGTCTTGGTTGATAGACTTTGGCCGCGTGGTATAAGCAAAGAATATGCTCATATTGACAAATGGCTTAAAGATATTGCTCCTACTTCGCAGTTACGCAAGTGGTTTAATCATGACCCGGAGCATTTTGAAGAATTTTCACATCGTTATGTTGAAGAACTTGATTCAAATCATGAAGCTGTTGGTGTGATTATGGATTTGTTTAATAAGTATCAAACTATAACTTTGTTGTATGCTGCAAAAAATCCAAAAGTAAATCACGCATTAGTTTTGCAAGAATATTTACAAAAATTACTTGCTTGAGTATGTGTTTACTAATTTTGCGATTGTTTAACTTTGCCTAACTTTAATTATTTTATAAACATAAGTTAGTAAGTATCAACTTTAGTTGGTGTTCATTGCATTCTTTTCAACACGCCGACCTTGCTTGATATTCCAACAAAAATAAAAAACAAAGCTGTAATTTTTTTCTTATGCTCGACACTTTCGTTTTGCGACATTAGAATGTCCCTTTGGCATATGGGTCGGTGGTGCAATGGACCTCCCAGAAGCTGCCATCCCAGCGCTCAATGAGTGCTTGTTTTTTAGCGACACTTGTTTACACAACATTTTGCATAGCTTGTTTTTGCAAGGAGAAGAAATGAATTCATTATTCACGTGGCAGCTTCACGGTAATGGCAAAACGTTAAAGCCTGGTGAAGTTGTAGAGCCAGACGAGCGTTTGACTTGGACTCGTACTGCTGGAATTGGTGCTCAGCATGTTATTGCAATGTTTGGTGCTACGTTCTTGGTGCCTATTCTTACGGGCTTTGATCCATCAACAACATTGATGTTCACTGCTATTTCTACAGCACTGTTCTTACTTATTAACGCAAATAAGCTTCCTAGTTATCTGGGAAGCTCTTTTGGTCTTATAGCACCTGTTATGGCTGTAACAACAGCTCATAAAGGTATTGCAGTTGCAAGCTTTGGCATTATGTGCACAGGTTTGCTTCTTGCTCTTATAGGTGTGCTTGTACATTTTGCAGGAGCTAAGTGGATTGACATTATTATGCCGCCTGTTGTAAACGGTGCAATCGTTGCAATTATTGGTTTTAATTTAGGACCTGCAGTTTGGACTAACTTCCAGAAAGCTCCAGATACAGCTCTTGTGACATTAGTTGCTGTAATGCTTATTGCTGTAGTATTTCGCGGTCTTCTTGGTCGTTTAAATATTCTTTTAGGTGTTCTCGTTGGTTACGCTTATGCATGCTTCCAAGGTCAAGTCGATTTTAAAAAGATTGAAGAAGCTTCTTGGATTGGTTTTCCTAGATTCCACACGCCACAAGTTGATTTCTCTGTTCTACTTATGTTCTTGCCGGTAGTACTTGTTCTTATTGCAGAAAATGTTGGTCACGTAAAGTCTGTAGCTCAAATGACTGGTCGCGACTATGACTCTAAGATTGGAACTGCATTATTCGCAGATGGTTTTGGTACAGCTATTGCTGGTTTATTTGGCGGCTGTGGTACCACCACATACGGTGAAAATATCGGTGTTATGGCTGCAACAAAGGTTTATTCTACTGCAGCTTATTGGTGTGCTGCAGCTTTTGCTTTTATATTGAGCCTTTGCCCAAAGTTTGGCGCTGTTGTAAATTCAATCCCAGCTGGTGTTCTTGGTGGCGTGACCACTTTGCTTTACGGCATGATTGGCATGATTGGCGTAAGAATCTGGGTAGAAAACAAAGTTAACTTCGATAAACCAGTGAATATTATGATTGCTGCAATCGTTATGATTATTGGTATTGCTAACTTCCAGTTTGCTATTTCTGGAATTCAGTTCAACGGTATTGCAATCGGAACCGTTGTGGTGTTGGTTGTATACCACTTACTGAAGGCTATTGGAAAGCTTACTGGTACGATTGCTAAAGATGATCCTGATGTTGCCTAGCTTAAATACTCCAATTTGATTTAATTTAATCGCTTTAAGCGCGTTCGCATTAACTTGCGGGTGCGCTTTTTGTAATTAATTTTGATTACATAATATATAGATTGGGAATAATTAGTATAGTATCATTAACCTTATGTTGAAGCTCATCATAGAAGTAATTATTGGCATTATGTGGGTTGTTGCTGGTGCATATATGGCTAAAAATAATAAAAATAGTAAGAGCAGTGCGAGCAATAAAAGTAACAAAAATGTACAGACTATATTCTCAATGATGATGAGAAAGATAACAACAATAAGCTTAAGAATGGAAGAAATTGTTCTATGAAAGTTAATCTGAATTTTGCAAAATTTACTTATACTGCAAAAAAGTGGAAGTGGATTCTTGCGATAGTAGTGTTAATCGTCGCGTTTGCTGTAGCTGCAATATTTGCTCTCGCAAGGTTCATAACTGATTGCATGTGGTATTCACAGCTTGGATTTGAAAGTGTTATTTGGATTCAGCTTGCAGCAAAAGTGGGCGTTTGGGTGCTTTATGCAATATTAATGTCTGCTTTTGGATACTTGTCTGCAGCTTTGGCAATAAAAGCGCGTCCAAGCAATGCAGATGGAACTTATATTCGAATTAAAGGCAATGTTATTGATTTAAAGCAGGGAATTAGTTCAAAGCTTGCTTTGCATGTTGCAGGAATTTTTTCATTGATTGTAGGCGCAGTATTTGGATTTAAATTCTACAATCATTGGGCGCAAATTTTGTTAATGTTTAACGCCCAACCTTTTGGCATTAAAGATCCGCAATTTGGAATTGACAATGGCTTCTATGTATTTGTGCTTCCAGGATTAAGGTTATTTATAAATGCATTTGTGCTTTTATTGGTAATATCTCTTGTTTTCTCTATTATTACGCACATTCTTATGGGAGCAATTCGTTTTAGTATGCCTATCGATGGTAAAGGCATATTAAGTATTACAAAACGAGCACGTAGACAAATTTCTGTATGGTTTATGCTTGTGATTTTGACATGGGCACTTCAACAGATTTTAGACATGTTCGCTTTAGTAACTCTTGATGGATCTCGAATTACAGGTGGCTCATACACTGACATGAATGCTGGTGTTCCTGGAAGCATAGCAATGGCAGTGATAACAGTGTTAGTTGGTTCTGTTATTGCATTTTGGTTTATGAAATCTCATGCTTTATCTGTAGAAGCACCAATTTCAGTGCGTTTTAAAACAGCAATTAAGGCATGGAAAACACCAATTATTGCTTTAGCTTTTATGATTGTTTGCTCAATTGTTATATCTTTCGCTTGGCCGGCACTTGTGCAGCGATTTAAAGTTGCTCCTAATGCTCAGGAATTGGAAGCTACTTATATTCAGCGTAATATCGATGCAACAAAGTTTGCTTACGGGCTAAATAACGTAAAGAAAGAATCGTATAACGCTACTTCTAAAGGTAAATCAGGTGCATTATCAAAAGAAGCAGAGTCAACTGCGCAAATTCGTTTGTTAGATCCACAAGTTACGTCTCCAACGTTCCGTCAATTGCAGCAATCGAAGCAATATTACACTTTCGCAGATACGCTTTCAGTTGATAAATACGATATTGACGGTGTAAGTCAAGATACGGTTATTGCTGCGCGCGAGCTTGATTTAGCTGGCAACGATAATCGAAACTGGGTTAATGATCATACAGTTTATACGCATGGCTATGGAATTGTTGCAGCTTACGGAAATAAAGTAACAACAGATGGACAGCCACAATTTATGGAGTATGGTATTCCTGCTCAAGGCAAACTTACTAAGTCACAAAAGTATGAACCGCGTATTTACTTCTCACCAAATGCTCCTGAGTATTCTATCGTTGGTTCTCCAAAAGGGACATCTCCATGGGAGTTTGATTATCCGACTGGCTCTCAAGGTGCTTTAACTACTTTCAAAGGCAATGGTGGTCCAAGTTTAGGAAACTTCTTCTCTAAACTTTTGCATGCAATTAGATTTGAGTCTGATCAGATTCTTTTTTCTGACCGTGTGACTTCTGAATCTCAAATTTTGTATGATCGTGATCCTAAGACACGCGTGTCTAAGGTTGCTCCTTACTTAACTTTGGATGGTCGAGTTTATCCTGCAGTAGTAGACGGTCGCGTTAAGTGGATTGTTGATGGCTATACTACTTCTGATTCTTACCCTTATTCTCAAATGACTGATTTTGGTAAGGTAACTCAAGATTCCACAACAACAACTTCTCATTCTATTAAAGGGTTGACAAATCAGCGCGCAAACTACATTCGTAATTCTGTGAAAGCTACAGTTGATGCTTATGATGGATCTGTTGATTTGTATGTGTGGGATACGAAAGACCCTGTGATTAAAGCATGGCGTTCAATTTTCCCAGGTCATTATCATGACATTTCTAAGATTTCTGGCGATTTGATGAAGCATTTGCGTTACCCAGAAAGCTTGTTTAAAGTTCAACGTCACTTATTAGCAAAGTATCACGTCGATACAGCAAGCCAATTCTTCTCTGGAGAAGACTTCTGGCAGATTCCTGTTGATCCAACTGAATCTCAAAAAGCACAAAAAGAAGATATTTTGCAACCTCCATACTATTTGACTTTGCAAACTGGAGACGCAAAGAAACCAGTATTTTCGCTTGTTTCTACTTATATTCCGGCAGGTAAAAGTACTCGTGAAATATTAACTGGTTTCTTGTCTGTTGATTCAGATGCGGGGGATACTCCTGGAAAGATTGGTCCAAATTACGGTAAGATTCGTTTGCAAGAATTACCTAAAATATCTAATGTTCCAGGACCTGGTCAAGCTCAGAATA
Organism: Gardnerella sp. DNF01151; assembly: GCF_049244235.1. Taxonomy (NCBI): domain Bacteria; kingdom Bacillati; phylum Actinomycetota; class Actinomycetes; order Bifidobacteriales; family Bifidobacteriaceae; genus Gardnerella; species Gardnerella sp. DNF01151. The sequence goes on from NZ_CP058389.1 coordinate 803,936, forward strand.
ATTTCAACGCTAATGCAAATGTTTCTAAAGAATTGAATTTGCTTGAATCCGGTTCTACTAAAGTTAAGCGCGGCAATTTGATTACATTGCCTCTTGGCGGTGGGCTGGTTTATGTAGAGCCCGTTTATGTGCAATCTAGCGGTTCTACTAGCTATCCTTTGCTTAAGAAGGTGTTAGTTGCGTTTGGAGATCAAGTTGGATTTGCAGATACGTTAGATGAAGCACTTAATCAAGTATTTGGCGGAAACTCGGGCGCTTTGGCTGGAGATGCTTCTAATAATTCTTCTTCAAACAATGCTGCTGAAAATAATGAATCTAAGGATGCTGATTCTAAAGAAGGTACTTCTAAGGAAAATGAGTCTACGAATTCAGAAAAATCTCATTCTATGAGCCAAAAAGCTAAAGAAGCACTTAAACGTGCGGCTCAAGCATTAAAAGATTCTGATTCTGCTATGCGATCCGGAAACTGGGAAGCTTACGGAAAGGCACAAAAAGAGTTGAGCGATGCTATTAATGAAGCAATGAAAGAAGAATCAGGTAAGTAAGTAGGTTTTCGTTAATATATCAGTTTGTGAGTTACAAAAGTAGCGAATGTTACGTTATTTTCGTTACTTTTGTAGCTCACATGGGCTATTTTAATTCATTTCACAATTGGTTATCTGGATCCTCATCTTCGTCTGCTGAGCCAAGCAGAATTCTTTCACAAACGTTAACGATGCACATAAAAAGCGCAGTAAGAATTATTATTACTATTGTTGCAGAAAAAATAAGTGGTGTTCTAAATGAGTTATAAGCGAATTGAAGCCAAATTCCTAGCCCATCTTTGGCTCCCAAATATTCTGCAGTTGAAGCAGTTCCAAAAACATAAGCTGCACTAATGCGTATGCCACCAAAAATTTGGCGAGCTGCAACTCTTAATTTAACATGCCACAAAGTCCAAGTTCTGCTTGCTCCACAAGTTAAAGCAACATCTGTATAAAAACTTGGAACAGCGTCAAGACCTCGTATAGTTTGCACAGCAATAGGGAACATGCTGAAAACCATTACTATTACAATTTTTCCAGATATTTCAAAACCAAACCAAATCAAAAAAATTGGCGCAATAGAAATTAATGGCATAGTTTGCGCTGCGCATAAAAGCGGGAATAAAGCAGATTTAACAAGCTTACAAACATGGAAAATAACACCTAAAAGAATTCCAACTACTATTGCAATAGAAAAACCGATAACTGTTTCTTGTGTTGTAATTAATGCTGCAGGTAATAGAGTTGGCAAAGAGTCAGCTGTTGATTGAGCAATTGAAGATGGTGTTGGAATCAAATTTTCCGAAATTTTATAATATTCGCATGCGTACTGCCAAAAAACAAGTAAAACTATTACAGAAAATACAGTTGGCAGATATTTAATTAGCATACGTTTAAAACGCGATTGCGTCATGAAAACTCGATTCCTTTCTGTAAATGACTTCGATTGCTGCCCCAACCGAATTATTTAAGACTACAAATAGCATGTACATTCCATTCTATTAGAAGCGCACAACTTCTGTGAATTTAATAGTGTACATGATTTTTATTTGTCTCTTTAACCGTGCATAATCTAAATGTTTCGTGAGTCAATGTGTGGCAAACTGTAGCAGGTTGAATCTGCGCAGGGGCATTGAACGGCGCGAGCTAGGCCCTTTGTTACCGTTTTCTGCCGAGTTCGTGTCACTTTCCCAGAAGAACGGTACAAGAAACAAAGTAGGGAACTCATGAATATGCGTATTGTAAAGCGTACTCTTGCGTTTGTTCTTTCTGCGTGCTGCGTATTTTCTTTCTCGGCATGTGGATCTGCAAGTAGTAGTAAGAATGCAAATCTTCGTAAAGTGTCGTTTATGCTATTTTGGGCACCGGATACTAATCATATTGGTATTTATGTTGCTAAGCATAAAGGATGGTTTAAAGATGCTGGATTAGATGTCAATATACTTGCTGTTGCTCAGACTGGTTCGGAACACGCAGTTGATAGTGGTGTTGCTGATTTTGCTCTTAGTACTTTGACAAATGCTGCTGATTTTTCAACAAAGGGAGCAAATCTTGAGCAAGTTATGCAAGTTCAGCAAAAGCCAAGTGCTATTTGGTGTTCACTTGCTTCGAACAATAAAATTCATTCTCCAAAAGATTTTGATGGTCGTACTTTTGCAACTTTTGGTTCAGCTGAAGGTGATGCTGTAATTCGTAGGATGATTCAACACGATGGTGGTCAAGGTAAGTTCGACAAAGTGACTGTTGGAACTTCAACTTTTAGAACTCTTGAATCTGGCAAAGCTGATTTTGGTGGTTTCTACGGCACTTGGGAAGGTGTACAGTCTGAAATGTTTGGGCCAAAGCTTCGCTGCTTCATGGAGGGCGACTACGGTGTACCAGGTCAGCCAGATACTATTGGAATAATCGCAAATAAGCGTACTGTAGCTAAAGACCCTAAGCTTGTTCGAGCATTTGTTAAAGCTGCAAAGCGCGGATATGAGTATGCTTATGAACATCCTGATGAGGCTTCTGAAATTCTTGTGAAAGAAGCAAAAGATGCTAATCTCGACATAAAGTTTGTTCAGCGTAGCATGAAGATGATTGTTGACGGTCAATATTGGGGCAATCGCGCGGATATTAAGAGCGGAAAATTTGTGTTCGGAACCACTGATGTTAAAGGCGCTCAAGCTTACTTTAACTTCTTAAGTAAGGAAGGTGCTTACACTGATTCTAAAGGCAAAGTAACTCATAAAACTCCGCAAGCAAAAGAATTGTCTACTGACGAATTTTTGAAATAAATAACATAATGACTTGAGTCTTGATAGAATAGGCTGAAGTATATAAGGGCGTATCGAGTAGTTGTGATTTTACGTTCAGCTACAATCGATGCGCCCGTTTTGTTGTTTTGCTAAATATTTGAATGGGGAGTGGTCTGCCATGGCATCGGATTTTTGGCTTATTGCTGGCTTGGGAAATCCTGGTACAAAATATGAGGGTACTCGACACAACATGGGTTTTATGGTTGCAGACGTTTTGGCACAACGTTGGTCAGTATCTCTTTCAGATCACAAAGGTTTAGCTAAACTTGGCAAAGGTGTTATGAATCTTGATGGTCGCGTAGCAAAGTTTTTCCTTGCTAAACCGTTGACTTTTATGAATGATTCTGGTGCTGCAGTATCTTCTATAAGCTCCTATTATCAAATAGAACCAGATCATATTGTGATAATTCATGATGATATGGATTTAGATTTTGGGCGTATTAAAGTAAAAGCAGGAGGCTCTGCGGGAGGACATAACGGTATTCGTTCTATCGATCGCTCTCTTGGTACTCCTCAATATTCTCGAGTGAGAATGGGTGTTGGTCATGCGCAGCGTGGTGCTCACGCGCACGATAATACAGTCAATTGGGTTCTTGGAGGTTTTGCTGCAGCTCAAAAATCCGATCTTCCAAACTTTTTAGCAGATGGTGCTGATGCTGCAGAAAGTATTATTTTCCATGGATTAGTAGCAACGCAGGAGAAGTTTAATGGCCGCTGATAGCAGGTCTAATATCAAAAATAACAAGAATGATAAGACTGATGATATTTCAGTAATAAGCTTGAGAGATATTCTTAATGATTTATCAACTAAGGACTCACTTTTTAAAGCTTTATCTGAATATGATCTTGATGCGATATCTGATTATTGTTGCGAAAGTGCAAATAAAAATCGTAAAGATTTAGATTCAATAAGTGAAGATTTAACAATTTCTTCTCCTATTGGAATTCGTTCTGCTATTGTTGCTGCATTAGCTAAGAAAAAGCCAGTTGTTGTTATTGTTCCATCGAGTAGAGATGCTGAAGATTTTATTGCGTCTGTGCGTGATTGGTACGATGGTGATGCTCAAGACGTTGCTAAATTAGAAGCGTGGGAAACGTTACCTCATGAAAGGCTTTCGCCTAGGGCAGATACTGTTGCTAGCAGGATTGCAGTGTTTCGTAGGCTTTGCCATCCTGAAAATAACACATCACTTTTTGGTCCGATTCGCGTGTTGGTTATGCCTGTGCGATCGCTTATTCAGCCTATAGTTGAAGGCATTGGTGATATAGATCCTCTGTTATTTGAGTGCGGAAAAGAATTAACTCTTGAATATGCTGTGAAACGTTTGGTAGAAAACGCATATACTCGTGTTGATTTGGTTATGGAACGCGGAGAGTTTGCTGTTCGCGGTGGAATTATTGACGTTTTTGCGCCAACGATGACACATCCTGTGAGAATTGAATTTTTTGGTGATGAAATTGATACTATAAAGCAATTTCATGCTTCTGATCAGCGCACTTATGGCAATAATATTGCAAGTATTTGGGCTACGCCTTGTCGTGAGCTTCAGATTACAGAAAAAATTTGCAAGCGTGCGCGTTCTCTTATTGGCTCAATTCCAAATGCTGACGATATGCTTGAATCAATCGCAAATTCTATACCTGTAGAAGGTATGGAGTCTTTGTTGCCTGCACTAGTTGATCGCATGGAATCAGTGCAAAATATGCTTCCAAAGGAATCTGTTATTATTCTATCTGATCCCGAAAAATGCCGTAGAGCTGCAGATGATGTAACTGCTACAGCTAACGAATTCTTAGCAGCTAGTTGGCATGTTGCTGCTTCTGGTCACGGTTCTGGAGCTCCAATAACATTCGATCAAGCTAATTTCTTGGATTTTGATGAAACGATTTCATCGTTAGAATTGTCTAATCATGACGTATGGAAATTAACATCTTTTGGTGTTGACAATCAAATTTATGGAAATATTACTTTGCCAGCATCGGCGCCACAAGAGTTTCGAGGAGATGAATCGAAAGTTTCTGGCGGCATCACTTCTCTTGTTGACAATGGTTTTGCTGTAACTATTACTGCAGCTGCTTCTGGTACTCTTGCACGCTTGAGGCGCGCTATATATGCGACTGGTGTACATGAATTTACTACAGTGCGCTCAAGTATTTCGGATGGCTTCATTGATAATGTTGCGCGTATCGCGATTCTTACAGAGCGTGATCTGACAGGTAAATCTTCTGCATCAGCTCAACTAAAAACTCCAAAACGCAGGCGCAAAGCAATCGACCTAATGGAACTAAAGCCTGGTGATTTCGTTGTGCACGAGCAGCATGGTATTGGACGTTTTGTTGGCATGAAACAACGTAATATTGCTGTTTCGGGTGGCAGTGCAACTCGCGAATATTTAGTCATTGAATATGCTCCTAGCAAACGTAACGCTCCTAACGATAAGCTTTTTATTCCAACTGATCAGCTTGATTTAGTGAGTAAATATATAGGTGCAGAAATACCAAAGCTTAACAAGCTCGGAGGTTCCGACTGGGCTCAAACTAAAGCAAAGGCTAAAAAGCATGTTCATGAAATTGCTGAAAATCTTATTAAACTTTATTCAGCACGGCAGCAATCTCGCGGATTTGCATTTAGTAAAGATACTCCTTGGCAAAAAGAGTTGGAAGACGCATTTCCTTATCAAGAAACTGCTGATCAGCTTACAACTATTGATGAAGTAAAAGCAGATATGGAAAACCCAATCCCAATGGATCGCTTAATTTGTGGAGATGTTGGTTTTGGTAAAACTGAAATTGCGTTACGTGCAGCTTTTAAAGCTGTGCAGGATTCCAAGCAAGTTGTTGTTTTAGTTCCAACGACCTTGCTTGTTCAGCAGCATTACGAGACTTTTACAAATCGCTTTGAAGGATTCCCTGTAAAAGTTGCTGCAATGAGTAGATTCCAAACTTCTAAAGAGATTGAAGAAACTTTAGCTGGATTGCAAGATGGAAGCATTGACGTTGTTATTGGAACGCATAAGCTTTTGAATCCTAGTATAAAGTTCAAAGATTTAGGTTTGGTTATTATTGACGAAGAGCAGCGTTTTGGTGTGGAACATAAGGAAACGCTTAAAGCTTTGCGCACAAACGTTGACGTATTAAGTCTTTCGGCAACGCCAATTCCTAGAACTCTTGAAATGGCTGTAACTGGGATTCGTGAAATGTCTACTCTTGCAACTCCTCCAGAAGATAGGCTTCCAGTGCTTACATACGTTGGTGCGTATGATAATTCTCAAGTTGCTGCATGCATTAAGCGTGAATTGTTGCGTGGGGGTCAGGTTTTTTACGTCCATAATCGCGTTGAAGATATTAGTTCTGTTGCAAGTAAGATTCAGGAGCTTGTGCCAGATGTTCGTGTTGCTATTGCTCATGGAAAAATGGGTGAGAAGCAGCTCGATGCTGTTATTCGTGATTTTTGGCATAGAGATATTGATGTGCTTGTTTGTACAACGATTATTGAAACAGGTCTTGATATTTCTAATGCGAATACACTTATTGTCGATCACGCAGATAGATTCGGTTTAAGCCAGTTGCATCAGCTTCGTGGTCGAGTAGGTAGAGGTCATGAGCGTGCTTACGCTTACTTTTTGTATGATCCGTCTAAGCCTATGACACAACAATCTCACGATAGGCTCTCAACAATTGCTCAGCATACTGCGCTTGGTTCTGGTTTTGATGTTGCGATGAAAGATTTGGAATTGCGCGGAACTGGAAATTTGCTTGGAGATGAGCAAAGTGGACACATTGAGGGTGTTGGATTTGATTTGTATGTTCGTATGGTTTCTGAAGCTGTTGAAAAATATAAGGAACCTGAAAGAGTTGAGCCTGTTTGCGTAACTATTGATCTTCCTGTTGAAGCTTCTCTTCCAGTTGATTATATTGCCTCTGACAAGCTTCGTTTGGAAGCGTACAGGAAGCTTGCTGCTGCTAAGGATAATAGTGATTTGCAAGAACTTCACGATGAGCTTCTTGATCGCTTTGGTAATCCACCTGAAGAGTTTGAGTCTTTGTGTGATGTTGCTCGTTTGCGTTTTAAAGCACGCGAGATTGGTATTACGCAAATCAGCTCTCAAGGAAAATCAGTGCGAGTTGTTGGCATCGATCCAAAAGAGTCTGTGATGATGCGTTTGAAGCGTATTTATAAAGGATTGCAGTATCGTCCTCTTACTCATATGCTTATTGTTCCAGCTCCTTTTGAATCTTCACTCGGGTCTGGTTCAATGAGTGAATCAGATATTCTTAAGTGGTCTAAGCAATTACTTGAAGACTTAGCGTGGTGATTTGTAATATCTGTTGCAATATAAGTGTTAAAAATATTTATTGCAATGCCATGCGTAGTTCGTCTTCTATTTCAACGTGATTATTTGGACGCTTTTGTGCATCAAGTTGGCTTCGATCAATATTCCAGTTTTTCTCAATAATTCCGTCTTTGATCATAAGAATTCTGTCAGAAAGTCTTACTGCTTCGGAAATATCGTGCGTGACCATTATCGTGGTCCAGCCATGTTTTTGCCTTAGATTATCAAGCAAATCTTGCATGTCTAAACGAGTTAAAGCGTCTAATGCTCCGAAAGGCTCGTCTAAAAGTAGTAATTCAGGATTATGAACTAAAGCTCTAGCTAATGAGACTCGTTGGGCTTGACCACCTGAAAGTTCTGATGGCCATTTCGAACCATAATTATTAAGTTGCATATCGTTAAGAGCTTTTTCTGCAATAGATTTTAGTTCTGATTTGTTTCCTTGCATGCCGAAAACTACGTTCTTACTTACTGTTAGCCATGGTATTAATCTTGCATCTTGGAAACCTATTGCTTGATGTTGTGTGACGTTTATTGTTCCAGAATCAGGTTTGATTAATCCTGAAATAACTTTAAGAAGAGTGGTTTTTCCGCATCCTGAGCGTCCTATTAGAGATACGAATTCGCCTTTTTTAATATTTAGATTTATATCTCGTAATATTTTAGCGTTATTTTTAAAAGTCACGCCAATATGTTCTAGAGTAACGCAGTAAGAGTTATCTTTAGTCTCATAGTTTTCTTCTATTTGAGTGTTCATATTTACTCCTACTGCGTTGCTTTAAATCATGTTTATATAATCTTGTTATATAACTTTGTTTTAATTTTGATTAATCAGTTATATATTATTTTATTTTGATATTTAATTTTGTTTTTTATGAATATGTGTTTTATGGATAAATGATAAATGAATTAATTTACTTTGCGCAATCCATTACAGAATCTTTCAAATTCTTTGGAGCTTGCTTAATTAAACCATATTTCACGTATTCTTTAGCCTGAGTTTCCATCATTTTCAAACCTTTTTCATCGATTGGACGAATAGTTGGATTGTCAAACTTTTCAATTTGCTTAATAATAGTTTCGCTTGCTCCGAGCTGCTTGTATGCGTTTCCAATAACATTGTTTTCTTTATGAGACTTTTCTGCTTCGCGAACAAGAGCCTTGTACATCTTCTTAACAAGATCTGGATGCTTTTTGGCAAAGCTCTTAGAAACAATGTGAATAGTAACGTTCATATTGCCGTACTTTTTAGCATTTACAAGCAATTTTGCGCCTGGAGTTGTCATTGCTGCAGCAAGATTCTGATCGAATGAGGAAATTGCGTCAATCTGTCCAGAAGTAAATGCTGCCTGGAAGTTCTTAGGGCTCATCTCAACTTTGTTAACTTTAGAAACGTCTAAACCGCTTTTATCAAATGCGCGGTGAAGCATGTAATCGCCAGTGTCGCCGTTGTGAATAATAGCAACTTTCTTACCATATAAGTCTTTTAGTGTTTTCACTCCGCTTTTTGCGGATGCAACGATTCCTTGAGAATCACCATTGTAATATTCGAGCGCAAAAGCTACCCATGGCTGTCCTTCAGCAATCAAATCAATGAAGCGTCCAGTTCCAGTAGTTGTAGCATCTGCATTTCCGCTCATCACAGCAGTAAGACCGTCAACTGGAGTGTAAGGACCAGTGTAAGTTACTTTAGATTTTCCAAATTCTTCTTGAAGGAATTTCTCATTTTTCAAAGTAGTTAGATAATTTGCTGTAGAAAGATAAGCAACTCTCATAGTTCCAGCATCTTCTTTTGAAGAAGCGTTTGATGATTTTTGTGAGCTTCCGCAAGCTGCAAGAGATACAGTTGCACAAGCAGCGCAGATTAACGCAATAATGCTCTTTTTAGAAAATCGCATTTTTAAATTGGCCATGATATACAGCTCCTTTTGTTTGTTGTTTTGTTTGTTGTTTTGTTTATCTGTTGTTTGTTTGGTTGTTATTGTTTGGTTGTTGAATCTAAATATTGACTAATTCTTAAAAAGCAATTTAATGCATTTTAAAAAGTAGTTAACTTTAGAAAAATGTTGATATTACTAGATTATTGGCGTGATTTTTTATTTAATCTGCGTTCAGGTATAAGAAGATACTCTAATATGTTTGCAGTAAGCTCAGATCCAAGACCTGCAATTGCGTACATAATAACGCATGCCATCATTTGATCTGGTCTAAAGAATTCTTGTGCTCTTGAAAGAATGTATCCAATTCCAATAGAAGAATTAACTGTTTCGCAAGTCACTAATGCAACCCATGCTACAGATATTGCAAATCGCAAACCTGTCATAAAACTTGGAAGTGTGCCGCGAAGCAAAATAGATATAAAAATAGTAGATTTTTTAACGTGATAAACCTGCGCTAATTCAAGAAGTTTTGAATCAATATTACGAACTCCGTCGCGAATATTAACGTACATAGGTCCAAAAACACCGACAGCTATAAGTGCTATTTTCATCGTTTCATCTATTCCGAGGAAAATTATTAATATTGGAGCTAAAGCCGGGAATGGGATTGACCTCAACATGTGGCTTGGTTTATCAACTACAATATTGCCAAGCTTACTGCCTCCTGCAAGTATTCCTGCTGGAACAGCAAAAATAATTCCTAACAAAAGTCCTAAAAGAACTCGTAAAATACTTATTCCTAAGGATTTTAATAATATGCCTTCGTTGTTTAAATCAATAAAAGCTTGTATTACTTCATATGGGGATGGCAAAGAACGGTCTTCGGTTGGAGAAAGAGTTGTGAAAAACCACAAAACCAAAATGAGGATAGTTGAAATCCACACTTTACATGAAGATACCGCTTTAAATGCAATCTTCAATATGTTCTTCGCTTTATTAGGCGAACTGTAAGTCATGCGACAATCCCTTCGATAGTTTTAGCTATATCAGGTTCAACGAGTGTATTCTCAGCGCAACACTATATGTATTGTTGTTTGGCACGATGTAGTTGCGCACCCCGTGTCTGAGGTCATTATCACTTAAGGGTATGGACAAGTATATTTTAAATCGATATTTATAAACAATATTGCTTAAAAATATACAATTGGCTCATATGACTCGAGTTGAATCAAAATATTGTGAACGTTCACGGCATAAATACGCTGGTATTCAATATAACGTCCATAAAACGCACTAATCTTAAAAGAGTCATCACAACCCATAGGTATAAAGGAGTAGTTGTGGCAGCTATTGAAAGCGTATATGCACGCGAAATTTTGGATTCTCGTGGAAATCCTACTGTTCAGGTTTATTTGGAGACCGAAGATGGCGCTCAGGGTATTGGTTTAGTGCCTTCTGGTGCTTCTACTGGTGAGGCTGAAGCTTGGGAACGTCGCGATGGCGACAAGTCCCGTTATCAAGGCAAGGGCACGTTGGAAGCTGTTAAGGCTGTCAACGAGGTAATTGCACCTAAGGTTATTGGCATGGATGCCACCGATCAGCGCGCTCTTGATGAGACGATGATTGAGCTTGATGGCACGCCAAACAAGGGCAAGCTTGGTGCTAACGCAATTCTCGGCGTTTCCCTCGCTGCTCTCTACGCTGCTGCTGAATCCGCTCAGCTTCCGTTGTACCGCTACATTGGCGGCACCAATGGTCACATTCTTCCAGTTCCAAACATGAACATCATGAACGGTGGTGCTCACGCTGATTTCGCAACCGATATTCAGGAGTACATGATTTCTCCTTACGGTTTCGCAACCTACAGCGATGCTTTGCGCGCTGGTGTTGAGGTTTATCACACCTTGAAGAATGTTTTGAAGAAGGAAGGCTTGGCTACTGGTCTTGGCGACGAAGGTGGCTTCGCTCCAAAGATGAAGTCCAATGAGGATTCCTTGAAGTACATCATGGATGCAATTGCAGCCGCTGGCTACGAGCCAGGCAAGCAGATTGGTATTTCTCTTGACGTTGCTTCTTCTGAGTTCTACAACAAGGAAACTGGTAAGTATCGTTTCGATGGCGAAGAGCGCGAATCTGCTTACATGCTTGATTACTACGAGAAGCTCATCAACGAGTATCCAATCGTTTCCATTGAAGATCCATTCCAGGAAGAAGGATGGGATGATTGGGCAGAAATCACCAAGCGTCTTGGTGATCGCTTGCAGTTCGTTGGCGATGACTTGCTCGTCACCAATCCAAAGCGTTTGGCTAAGGGTATTGAGCTTGGTGCAGCTAACTCCTTGCTCGTGAAGTTGAACCAGATTGGTTCCGTTACCGAAACCCTCGACGCTATTGAGCTTGCAACTAAGAACGGCTTCACTTCTATGGTTTCCCATCGTTCTGGCGAGACTCCAGATACCACCATTTCTGATCTTGCTGTTGCTAAGAACACTGGCCAAATCAAGACTGGTGCTCCTGCTCGTGGCGAGCGTATTGCTAAGTACAACCGCTTGCTTGAGATTGAGGAAGAGCTTGGTTCTACCGCTCAGTATGCTGGTTACAGCGCATTCAAGGCTTGCAAGAAGTATATGAAGTAACTTTTAGTTTTAAGTAACTTAGTGGCTTCTTGAGTCTTTGAGTTTTAACGGTCAGTCGTGTTTATGGCTGACCGTTTTTCGTATATTTTAGCGATTTTTTGAAAAAATATATAAATTTTTCTAACATTACTTTTATTCTCATCAAAATAGTGCTATTTTTTATGGAAAACTAAAAACGGAAGGAGATGTTTCATATGAGAAAAGTCGCAGTTATAGGCATGGGAAACGTTGGTGCAGCAGTAGCGCATCAACTTGTTGTTGGCGGTCACGCTGATGATTTGTACCTTTATGATACAAACGAGGCAAAGGTGAATGCCGACGCATTGGATTTTGAAGATTCAATGGATAATGTGCCTTTTAACGTTAATATTACGGTTAATGATTATGAAGCATTAAAAGACGTAGAGGTAATCGTAAGCGCCTTGGGTCACATAAAGCTTTTGGACGTTCCTCATCCAGATCGTTTTGCAGAGCTTAAGTATAATCGTAAGGAAGTTGCAGAAGTTGGTGCAAAGATTAAGGCTTCTGGATTCCACGGTGTTTTAATCGACATAACAAATCCTTGCGACGCTATTTGCCAGCTTTACAAGGAAGCTACTGGTCTTCCTTACGAAAAGATTATTGGAACTGGCACTTTGCTTGATTCTGCGCGCTTGCATCGTGCAGTAGGCAAGTTCTTTGGCGTGCATCCAAAGGCTGTTAAGGGATATAGCTTAGGAGAGCACGGTGATTCGCAATTCGTTGCGTGGTCTACTGTTAAAGTCTTTGAGCAGCCTATAACAGAGCTTATTAAAGAAAAGAACATGAATTTAGACGCTATTGATGAGGAAACTCGTGAAGGCGGTTTTACTGTGTTCTACGGAAAGAAGTACACAAACTACGGTATTGCTGCTGCTGCAGTTCGTTTAGTGGATGCAGTTCTTTCGGATTCTAAAGAGCAAATGCCTGTTTCAAACTATCGCGAAGAATACCATTCTTATCTTTCTTACCCAGCAATTGTTGGTAGAGAAGGAATTGTTAAACAATGCCAGCTTGATTTGACTCAAGAAGAGTTGCAAAAATTGCAACATTCTGCAGATACAATTTTGAGTAAAGCTCAAGCAGAATAGATAAGTCAAAAAATAAAATAACTAAAAAATACTACTTTTGAATCTAAAATATTTTACAGATTTTAGATAAAAGCGTATTGGAAAATGTCGTTGTAGGTTTGATTGCTCTTCAAGAGTATTGAATTTACAGCGACATTTTTGTTATAAAAATTTTTGATATTAGATTATTTATTGTTTGAATTCATAAAGTTGGCTAGTCCTAACTGTTCATGATATATACTTTTAACTATAAATTGAATTATTTTTTTTGGGGGAAATATGATTTCTAGTGCATACATAAGTGTTGGAAGTAATATAGGTGATAGATTACTTAATTTGCGTCAAGCTGTTTCGCTATTGAAGCAAAATTCGCATATAAGCAATATTATCGTTTCTTCAGTGTATGAAACTGAACCAGTTGGTGACGTAGTGCAAGACAGTTTTTATAACATTGCTTTACGCTTGGACACTGATTTAACAGCTTTTGAATTGCTTGATTTTATTCATGATATTGAACAGCGTCTTCACAGAAAGCGCATAGTTCGTTGGGGTCCTCGAACAATCGATTTAGATATTATTGATTTTGGTGGTCAAACTATAAAAAGTGAAAATCTTACGATTCCGCACAAAGAAAGAGATAATCGCAGATTCGTATTAGTTCCTTTGCTTGAAATAAGCGCAGACGATGCTAATTATCATGAGCTTATCCAAGATAAGCTTAATAAAACTAGCGACACTAATTGGATTAATATTATTGAAAGTAGCGAAGTTTTTAATTAGTTTGGAATATAAATTTAGTTTTAAATATGAGGTTTTAGAAAGAAAGAATACAAATGCGAATTATTGAAAGTAATTTGGAGAATGTATCTTCTAAAAATATTGCAGATATAGCGTTACTGCAGGATCTTTGCGTAAATCAAAAAATTTTATGCACGTGGGAAAATATTAGTGAAAACGATTTAAACAAAGTAGCTGATTTTCTCGATCATTTTGATACAGCTATCAAAGTTTCCGAGTCTTCTATTGACTTTATTTTGCCGCTTATTGCTCTTAAACCTTTTATGCAAGAGTGCGAAAAAGCATGGTACGAAGATCAAGAATTACTTGCAAGTTTGCGCTCGCTATTAAAGCAAAAAGCAATTGTGTGGAATGCAGGGCGATTCTGCTTTGATACACTTGACAAGCCGATAGTTTACGCGATTTTGAATATTACTCCTGACTCATTCTATGATGGTGGCAAGTACCAAAGTGAAGACGAGGTAAATAGCCATATTAAAGAAATAGTTGAAGCTGGTGCTGCTGTTATAGAAGTAGGCGGTCAAACTACAAAACCTGGCGGTTATTTAGAAATTACTCCAGAAGAGGAAATAAGGCGCGTTATACCTGCTATTAAGTATATTCACAAAAATTATCCTCAAATTGCTGTAGCAGTAGACACTTACAAGTTACCTGTAATGGAAGCTGCAATTGAAGCTGGCGTAGATATTATAAATGATGTTCGTGCGTTTGATTCTCCAGAAAAAGTAAAGCTTATGGCAGATTCTAACGTTGGATTAGTAACAATGCATAGCAATAGAGATACAGAATATGACAATTTAACAAAGGTTATGTGTCAATTCTTTAGTGATAATTTAAAAATGCTTGTTGATGGAGGAGTTGACTTAAATAGGATTATTCTTGATCAAGGAATTGGCTATGCAAAGGTTGCTGATGGTGAACAAGATTATGCAATGATGCGCAATATTAATCAATTGCATCGTTTTGGTCGACCAATACTGGTTGCGATTTCTAGAAAAGGCTTTGGTAAGAAGCTTTTTAATTTAGATAAAGAAGATCGTTTGCCTGTCACTTTAGTTGCAGAAACAGCGATGTTTATGGCTGGTGGACGTGTAATACGTGCTCATGATATTGCAGAAACAAAGCAATTAGTTGAAATGATCGATGTTATTAATAGAAATTACTGGTTTAAGTAGAAAAATTTGAATATTTTTTTTGCAGTTTTGTTCGTCAGTTTTTTTAATTTTAATAACGAATAAATGTGAGTTACTGTAAATGTAGCGTGACTGTAAATGTGGCACAACAGCATTTTGCATCTAAAAGCGCGTAAGATATTAGCGGAATGTATGATGTTTTCACGTCGAATACATCAAGTAATTTAGAGAGTATGGTTATGAAAAAGCGTCGTAAAACAGCATTAGGTGAAGATGTAGCACCATTGCAACAGCGTCGACTACTTTCAGGACCGCTCGTGTTTTTATTTATGGTTTTTGTAGTTACCGTTAGTTCAATTGAATGCATTTCAACAGTTAGAAATTATGCGTTAAGCTTGTCTGAGCTTCATGCACTTCAGCGTGAAGAAAGTGATTTACGTGAACAAAAACGTACGTTGGATAATAATATTGACCGATGGAAAGACAAAGCATACGTTACCGCTCAAGCTAGAGATCGTCTCGGCTTTATTTTTCCCGGTGAGCAGGCTGTTCGCGTAGAGCATCCTGAAGCAGTAACTGGAAAAGTTCCGAATGAATTTGCTCAAGAAAATAGCGAAACTAAGACTCATTCAGTCTTGCCTTGGTATAGTGACTTAATGTATGCAATACATAAAGCAGACAAACCAGATACTGTGCCATCCTTATAACATATAAACTGATAAAGTAAAAGATTATTTATTTGTAAAACAGCTTTAACAGGAGTAGAAACGCATGGCTAGCAGCCAAGAAAGTTCAGATAAAATGCAGAACAGTAATAAGAAATATATTCCAGAAGAAGCTGTGAAACGTTTATTTACTACACCTGCAAGTGATGCTGAGCGTACAATTGTTGAAAAGCAACTTGGAAGATTCCCTAGAGGAATGGTAGCTGTTGGTGCGCGTTGCGTTTGTGGTAGACCTCTTGCTGTTATTACTAGACCATGTTTAGAAGATGGCACACCATTCCCAACTACATGCTACCTTACCTGTCCTGAAGCTGTAAAAGCGGTGTCTCGCGTAGAAGCAGACGGTATTATGCGAGAATATAACGAGCTATTGCAATCGGACGAAGATCTGAAGAAACAATATGAGCGTGCGCATAAGTATTATTTGGAATTCCGTCATGAATTAGCTGTGTCTTTGGGGGATAGTGAAGAGCATATTAGTCAGATGAGCGCTGGTGGAATGCCAGTTCGTGCTAAATGCTTGCATGCTTTGCTTGCGCAAACATTGGTAATGGGCAAAGGTGTAAATCCTATTGGTGATATGGTGTTAGAGCGCATTAAAGATGAGTTTGATCCTAGCGTGTGCCGCTGTACTACTCCGTGGAGCGATGATGCATATGCTACTGAAACGGAAGTTGTTGTGGAAGACGAAACGGTTGCAAAAGATAAAACTGCAGAGGGCGAAGCTGTGAAAAGTGACACGACTACTTGTGCAGAAAAAACAGTACAGGTTGCCGCAATTGACTGTGGTACGAATTCTATTCGACTAAAAATTGCGCAAGTTTCTGAGCATGGAATGAAAGATATTGTGCCTCGTATGCTTCGCGTCGTTAGACTAGGTCAGGGAATTGACGAAACTCATCGTTTCGCAGATGACGCTTTGGAACGAGTGAGGGAGGCTGCGCACGAATTTGCGCAAGTTTTGAAAGAACATCCAGTTGATGCGATTCGTTTTGTGGCAACTTCAGCTACACGAGATGCTGAAAATCGTGAGATTTTTGAACAAATGATGATTGATGAGCTTGGTGTTCGTCCTGAAGTTATTAGTGGTACTGAAGAGGCAGCTCTTAGCTTCCTTGGTGCAACAAGCGTTGTGTCTCGCGATGAGTTGCAGCCACCGTATCTCGTAGTTGATTTAGGTGGAGGTTCTACTGAGTTAGTGCTTGGAGGGGATGGGGACTGCTTGCCAACGCACAAGGTTTCTGCGGCGTACTCCATGAATGTTGGTTCCGTTAGAATGACGGAAAGGCATTTGCATACTGATCCTCCTACTGAAGAGGAAATTCAAGCTGCGATTGAAGATATTGACAAGCATATTGATGATGCTTTCAAAGTTGTCCCTGCAGGGCGAGCTCGTACTATTATTGGCGTTTCTGGAACTGTGACAACTATGGCTGCTTTGACTATGGGATTACAGCATTATGATCATACTGCTGTCGATGGTGTGCGTATTGGGTTAGAGCAGGCTTATGCTGTTAATAATCGATTTTTGCGTATGCCTAGGGACTGCAGGCGCACGTATGCGACGATTCACCCAGGGCGTGTGGATGTTGTCGGCGGTGGAGCAGTGATTTGGAGCCGTGTGTTGGAGAGATTAGCAAAAGCTGCGTATGAGGATCACGGTGGGGTTTTGGATACGTTTGTTGCAAGTGAGCATGGTTTGCTTGACGGAATTACGATTGATTTGGGAAGAAAGTTACTCGCCACACGCTGAGCTTGTTCTTTGCTTAGATATATGGCATAATAAGTGATTGCTGCCTCTGTGGCGGAATTGGCATACGCATCAGACTTAAAATCTGACGCCCTTACGGGCTTGTGGGTCCGAGTCCCACCGGAGGCACAAACAAAGCGCTGCACAGTTTTTAGCTGTGTGGCGCTTTTGCTTTTCTGTTGGTTTTACCTATAACTCATAATGCATGCATGTTGACAGCTTGTGATTACATAGTCATAGACAAAGTAATTGATAATAGTGAACCCCGGCTTAGGCTGGGGTTCATTACGTATAAGGCAAAATGCGAATGATATTGAGAAACAATATCGTCCAAATATTTTAATATTTTAGGAGACTGGAAAGTGCATAATCATAACGATGTAATTCGAACTAGTGACACTGATTCACACTCAAGCAGTGCGAATGCAAATGCCAACTCTTTCGATACTAATTACAACAATGCCAACGCAGCTTCCCAAGCAGAAGCAATTCACGCAAGTCATGCGCATCAGCATCGTTTGCTTCTTACGCTTTCTCTTACTGCAATTGTGTTTTTTGCTGAGGTAATTGGTTCTTTCATAACCAATTCTTTGTCGCTGCTTATAGACGCAGGTCATATGCTTACAGACATTTCCGTTCTTGCAGCTTCAACAGTTACTGCAATTCTTATGCGTCGTCGTCCAAATAGTAAGCGCACGTGGGGTTGGGCGCGTCTTGAAGTTATTACAGCTGCTGCGGGAGCTCTTATTTTACTGCTTGTAGGAGTGTATGCTCTTGTTGAAGCTGGAATGCGTCTTTTTGGTAGTGGTCATCAAGGCATTCACGATGTAAATCAGCTGCTATTCTTTGGTATACTTGGTTTAGCTGCGAATTTAGGTTCTCTTGTAATTCTTATGTCTCAATCGCAAGACAATATGAATATGCGTGCTGCTTTTCTTGAGGTTATGAACGATGCTCTTGGATCTGTTGCAGTTGTAGTCTCAGCTATTGTAATGATGAGTACAGGTTGGGCAGGTTTTGATGCTTTAGCTGGCGGTATTATTGCGCTTCTTATGATTCCTCGTGCGTTAAAGCTTCTTAAGAATGCTGTTAAGGTTCTTCTTGAGCAGACTCCTGAAGGTCTTGATTTAAACAAAGTTCGTGAACATCTAGAGCATGTTCCTCATGTTCTTGCAGTTCATGATTTGCACGCTAGTACTGTCTCTACTGGTATGCCGATTTTTATGGCACATGTTGTTGTGGATCCTAATATGACAATGTCTCAATGCTCTCAGGTGCTTTCCCAGCTTCAGGACTGCTTGCGCGAGCATTTTCCTGTTTCTGTGTCTCACACTACTTTCCAGCTTGAGCCTAAGGGTTATACCACTTCTAGTGCTTCAGAGCATCATGAATAGAGTTTATAAGGTTTTGCTTATAAGTCTTGTTGCAAAGAACGTGACAAGTTTGCATAAATACGTGAATGCGTATTTCCTGTGTCGTAATTGTTTTTGAAGTAAAGTTATATTTATGCCGTTAAAAGAACTAATTGATAATACTCACAGTGAGCGCGTGCGCAGACTCGTTTCTTTAGGTCGCGCAAAGTCGCATGATTTGCAGCGTTTTTTAGTTGAAGGTCCGCAAAGTGTGCGCGAAGCTGTACGTTATGTAACAGATTCGTTATGTGATATTTATGTTACTAAAGATGCTTGTGAAGGTAATGAAAAGGAAAGTTCACAATTTTCTTCTTTGCGGGAAATAGTTAAAGAAGCTTTATCCCGATCTTGTTATGTTCATCCTGTTGAGTCGAATATTATGCAAAAAATTAGTGCTGATTCACAGGGAATTGTTGCGGTTGCTAATTCGAAATCTTTGGACGATATTTATTTTAGTGAGTTTAAAAATTTACAGCAATCAGCACAAGTAAAAGTAAAAAACGATTTTAAGCCTCTTCGTATTGCAGCTTGCTGGCAGGTAAGAGATCCTGGCAACGCTGGTGCTATTATTCGTGTTGCAGATGTTGCTGGATGCGATGCTGTTGTTTTTGTTGATGATTGCGTAAGTCGTTGGAATGCTAAGCTTGTGCGTTCGACTGCTGGCTCACTATTTCATCTTCCTGTAGTGCAATTAAGCGTTCAAGACTGGTTCGAATGCGCTGCAAAAGCAAATATTCGAGTTATTGCAGCTGATATTTACGGAACTGACAAGATTAAACCTGTGCCATTTCCAAAAATTTTAGTCAATTCCGAGGTTATTAGCAGTTCTTTGGCTATTTTATTTGGTAATGAAGCTAGAGGCTTACCTAAAGAAGTATTACAGCAGGTTGACGATATTTCAATAATTCCAATATATGGAAAAGCGGAATCAATGAACCTTGCAACAAGTGCAGCAGTAATGCTTATGGGCTTGGCTATGTCGAGTCATGAGCGAAAAATATAGCTTTGGGCAATATTTTGCAATAGCGTATATAAACAATGAATATACGTATAACACAGATAGGAAAGGTGCTGTGACCGATAATAAGCCATTCGATATTAAAGCTGTAAGTAAAGCAGTAAAAGAAGGTATTGCTAGCGTTACAGCTGCTCAAACTATGGAAGAGCTGAAGGCTGTTAAAACTAAGTATGCTGGCGCGCAGTCAGTGATGACTGTTGCAAGTAAAGCAATTGGTTCTTTGCTTGCGGATCAAAAGAAGGAAGTTGGCAAGGTGATGTCAACTTTGCGAGCTGATTTTGGTCGAGCTTTTGCAGAAGCTACAGAGCGAATTAAAGCTGTTGAAGAGGCTAACATGCTTTCTGCAGAAACTGTAGATATGACTCTTCCAATTAATCGTAAGCCTTTAGGTGCTCGTCATCCTATTGCTCGTATTATTGAGGATTTTGAAGACTTCTTTGTGTCTATGGGTTGGCAGATTTCTGCAGGTCCAGAAGTTGAAACTGAATGGTTTGATTTCGATGCATTGAACTTTGGTCCGGATCATCCTGCGCGTCAAATGCAAGATACTTTCTACGTTCAGGGTAATCAAGCCAAGGATGCTGCAGGCTTTGTCGGTTCAAATATGGTTTTGCGCACGCAAACTTCTTCTGATCAAGTACGTGCGTTAATTGAGCGTGGAGTTCCTCTGTATATTGCTTCTCCTGGTAGAGTGTTCCGCACTGATGAACTGGATGCAACGCATACTCCAGTTTTCCATCAATGTGAAGCTTTGGCTGTAGATAAGCATTTAACAATGGCTGATTTAAAGGGTGTTCTCGATCGTTTAGCTGTTGCGATGTTTGGTCCAGATGCAAAGAGCCGCTTGCGACCAAGCTACTTCCCATTTACTGAGCCTAGTGCTGAGCTGGATCTTTGGTTCCCAGATAAAAAGGGCGGTCCAGGCTGGATTGAATGGGGCGGTTGCGGAATGGTTAACCCTAATGTGTTGAAGTCTGCAGGTTTAGATCCACAAGTGTATACCGGTTTTGCTTTTGGTGTCGGCTTGGAGAGGACTCTGCTTCTTCGTCACGATATTAACGATATGCATGATTTGGTTGAAGGCGATAAGCGCTTCAGTGAACAGTTTGTAATGGGGGAGTAAAACTCATGCCAATGGTAGATATTGACTGGCTCAAAGATCATGTTGAAGTGCCAGAAGGTTTAACTTACGAACAGCTTGCTAAAGATTTAGTTCGTGTTGGTTTAGAGGAAGAAGAAATTCATACTTCTCAAGTTACCGGTCCAATTGTTGTCGGTTACGTAGTTGATGCAACTCCTGAACCGCAGAAAAATGGCAAAACTATTAATTGGTGCCATGTTGATGTTGGAGATAAATACAACGATGTTGACGAGAACGGCAAGAAAGTTCCTCGTGGCATTGTTTGCGGTGCTCCTAATATGGCTGCTGGTGAAAAGGTTGTTGTAACTCTTCCTGGTGCTGTTCTGCCTGGAGATTTTAAGATTGAGCCGCGTAAGACTTACGGTCATATTTCTGACGGTATGTGTGCTTCAGAGCGTGAGCTTGGTTTGGGAGATAGCCACAATGGCATTATTTTGTTGCGTGAATATGGCTTCTCTAAGGCTGAATACGATGAGTTGAAGTCTGGCGACGACGTAATGGAGTTGTTGCATCTTAATAAGCCGATTTTGGAGATTAACATAACACCTGATCGTGGATATGCTTTCTCTTATCGTGGTGTTGCTCGCGAATATCATCATTCAACTGGTGCTGTTTATACGGATCCTGTTTCAAAGTTGAATGAGCAGGTATCGCAAATTAATGATGAAGGTCACAAGACTTCAGATATTGACGTGAGTATTGAAGATACTAATCCAATTCATGGTGTACCTGGTTGTGATCGATATTATGCGCGTGCTGTACACGGTTTTGACTCCACTTGTGCAAGCCCACGTTGGATGCAGCGTCGTTTAACGCGTGCAGGTATGCGCAGTATCTCTCTTGCTGTTGATATCACTAATTATGTCATGCTTGATTTGGGTCAACCTCTTCATGCTTATGATTTAGACAAAATTGAAGGTCCAATTGTAGTTCGTCGTGCACATGAGGGCGAACATCTTACGACTTTGGATGGCAAAGATCATGAATTGCATGTTGAGGATTTAGTTATTTGCGATTCTCCTCGTGGAAACCATGGTTCACGCGTGCTTGGCTTGGCAGGTGTTATGGGCGGCATGTATGGCGAAGTTACGAGTGAAACGAAAAATATTTTGATTGAGGCAGCTCACTTTGATCCCGTTTCAATTGCTCGTACTGCTCGTCGTCATAAGATTCCTTCTGAGGCTTCTCGTCGTTTTGAGCGTGGCGTTGATACTCAATTGCAGCCAGCAGCTGCACAAATGGCTGCAAATCTTTTGGAACAGTTTGGTGGAGCTAAGTCATCTACATCGCCGTGTGATGTCAATAATACTCAGTCGCGAAATGTGATTGTGTTTAAAGCTAATGAAGTGCAGCGAGTTGCCGGTTTGGATGTTGATTTGAATCGCATTAGCGATATTCTTACCGATATTGGTTGCTCTGTTGCTGGTGGTGGAAATGGATCCTTCTCCGTTCTTCCTCCAACTTGGCGTCCTGATTTGAATGAGCCTTGCGATCTAGTAGAGGAAATTGCTCGACTTGTTGGATATGATGAGATTCCTGTTAAGGTTCCTGCTGTTCCTGTTACTGGTCGAACTGGCTTAACTGCGCAACAGCAAACTAGACGAGCTATTGCTTATGAGTTAGCGGAAACTGGTTTTGTTGAATCTTTAAGCTATCCATTTGTTGGTGAGGAAGATATTAAAGCTTTCCGTCAAAATGTGGATGAAGTTGCTGAAGTAAGTGTTCGTATTGCTAATCCTTTAGCTGGAGACAGGCCTTGGCTTCGTCGTTCTGTTTTGATGACTTTGGCTGGTACTGTTCGACGCAATCTTCATCGTGGTTTAACAGATATTTCCATGTATGAGCTTGGTCATGTGTACTTTAGCGATCCAAATGCTCCTGCAATTCCTGCATTACCTGGTTCTGTTAGACCTTCTAATGCTGAGCTTGCTGCGTTGGATGCTGGATTACCGGAACAACCTTTGCATGTTGCTGCTTTGCTAACTGGTCATGCTGAAGAAACTGGTTGGCTTGGTACTCATAGAGATGTTGATTGGAGCGATGCTGTTGAAGCACTCCAGCGAGTTGGTAAGAGAATTGGTGTTAAGTTCATTCTCGAACAGTTTAAAGCTCAAGATGCTCCATCTTCTTGGCATCCTGGTCGTAGTGCTCAAGTTTGTGTTCTTGCTGAAGATGGTTCAAGCGTCAATCTCGGTGTTGTTGGCGAATTGCATCCACATGTTTGTGAAGCATTAGATTTACCTAAGCATTCTGCAGCATTCGAGCTTGATTTAACTGAATTGTTTAAGAATATGCTTATGAAGCCTGTTCAAGCTAAACCAATTTCGACTTTCCCTCCTGTAAAGCAAGATTTCGCTTTCACTGCACCAATTGAGTTGAAAGCGAATGAATTGCAGTCTGCTATTGAAAAGTCTGCTGGAGATTTGCTTGAATCTGTTGAGTTGTTCGATGTGTATGAGGGTGAGCAGCTTGGAGAAGGCTTGCGTTCTCTTGCTTATTCCGTAACGTTCCGAGCAAATGATAGAACACTTTCTGGCGAAGAGATGGAAGAAGTTCGTAAGAAGATTACGGATGCTGCTGAAGTCTTGCACGCAACTTTGCGAGTGTAAAACATAATATATTTTAGTTAATGCGATTGTGCATACGTTCTAATAATAGTATGCATAATCGCATTTATTGTATTATTAACTCTTTTTCTTTTTATGTAAAGTAACATCTATTTTTTAAATAAAATATAGCATTTTCATGCATAATAGATATGTGTGACGAAGAACACACAAATAATTTTTTATGCATGTAGATATGTATACACATATTCGTATATATTTAATTGAAAATATGTTTATGAAAGGTTTTGATAAAACTATGATGAATCCAGAAACGGATGCAGAATCAAATAACGAAGTGTCAATAAAACAGCAACGTCCTGCAACAAAAGCAGCGCGTTTAAACGCTATTGAACAAGCGTTACTGGCAGAAGTGATTACTTCTCAATCTCAACTCGCTAAAGTGTTGGCGCGTCATGGTTTTAATGTTACTCAAGCTACTTTGAGCCGAGATTTAGATGAGTTAAATGCTGTTAAAATTCGATTAACGGATGGCAGGATTGCGTATGTGCTTGGCGATGGTACTGGCAATCGTCATGCTATGGATACTGTGCGAATTGATCAGCAAGTTGCTCGCACTTTAGCGGGTCTTGTCACTGAAGTTGGGCATGCAAATAATATTGTTGTTATTCATACTCCATCTGGTGCAGCACAGTACGTTGCAAGTGTTATAGATCGTCAGCCTTTGAAAGGTATTTTAGGATCAGTTGCTGGAGATGATACAGTTATTATGGTTTGCGTTTCAAATGAAGAAGCTGAAAATCGAGCAAATTGGATGCTTTCAGTAGCTTCTCGTTAAACAATTTATTAAAAAATATTGTGGCTATTTAATTAAATATTGTATTAAAAAAATAATTTTGCAGTAACGAAAAGATTTATACGCGTGCAGTGCATTGTTGAGCTGCGCGCGTTTTTATATGTATAACTATAATTGATATATTTTTTATATTTTATAATAACTCTTCGAAGATGGTAAAAATATAATAATTTTTTGGCGCATCTGTTGATTTTATTTTAGATGTATAATATGCTCTTTATTGTTTATTTATTCAATACATGACCTGGGAGGTCACAATGACTAATAAAAAACGTATTGTCTTGGCGTATTCAGGTGGTCTCGATACTTCGGTAGCAATTCCATACCTTAAAGAGCAAACAGGTCAAGACGTTGTAGCTGTGTCGCTAAACGTTGGTCAAGGCGGTGAAGCGCTTGAAGTAATTAAGAATCGTGCTTTGGCTTGTGGTGCAGTTGAAGCATATGTTGTCGATGCTCGCGAAGAATTCGCAGATAACTATTGCATGCTTGCATTAAAAGCTAACGCAATGTATGAAGACGTGTATCCATTGGTTTCTGCTCTTTCTAGGCCTTTGATTACTCGCCACTTAGTGAATGCAGCTCATCAATTTGATGCAGACACAATTGCGCATGGTTGCACCGGCAAAGGAAACGATCAGGTTCGTTTTGAAGTTGCAATCCAATCTTTGGATCCAGAATTAAAAGCTATTAGCCCAATTCGAGACTTGTCACTTACTCGTGATGTTGAAATAGAATTCGCTAACGAGCACAAGCTTCCAATTGAACAAAGCAAGAAAAGCCCATATTCGATTGACCAAAACGTGTGGGGTCGTGCAATTGAAACCGGTTTCCTAGAAGATCCATGGAATGCTCCGACTGAAGAGTGCTATTCTTATACGCAAAATCCTCTTGAATCTCAAGAACCGGATGAAGTTACAATTACTTTTGAAAAAGGTATTCCAGTCGCAATTGACGGTCATAGCGTAACGCCTTTGCAAGCAATTGAAGAAATGAATGCAAGAGCTGGAGCGCAAGGAATTGGACGAATCGATATTATTGAAGATCGTCTTGTAGGAATTAAATCTCGTGAATTGTACGAAGTTCCAGGTGCTCAAGCTTTAATTGTTGCACACCAAGAGCTTGAAAATTGCTGCCTGGAGCGTGAGCAGCATAGGTTAAAGCGTGCTCTTGATAAAAAGTGGGCTGAATTTGTCTATGATGGTCAGTGGTTCTCTCCAGTTGTGCGTTCTCTTAACGCATTTATTAATGAAACTCAAGAGCATGTTTCTGGAGAGATTCGAATGACTATGTATGCTGGCAAAGCTGTAGTTACTGGACGTCGTTCTGAGGAATCATTGTATGACTTTAATTTAGCAACGTATGATTCTTCAGATACATTTGATCAGCGTGCTTCCAATGGATTCATTGAAATCTACGGATTGTCTAGCAAGGTTGCAGCAGCAAGAGATATGCGCGTTGCAGACAACAACTAATACGATATATATAAAAAAGATATAAAGGTAATAAACTATGCACGATGCAACAAAAGCAGCAGCCGCAGAACTAGAAAATAATGAAAGTAATAATACTAATCACCCTATTGCATTGTGGGGTGGACGATTTAGTTCAGGTCCTTCAGCAGAGCTGGCGAAACTAAGCAAGTCCACACAATTTGATTGGCGATTAGCGGATGATGATATTGCTGGTTCTAGAGCTCATGCGCATGCGTTGCATCGTGCAGGTCTTCTTAACGAAAAAGAGTATGCTGATTTATCTTGTGCATTAGATGAATTGCAAAAGCGTGTAGATGATGAAACTTTTGCACCCATTGAGGAAGATGAAGATGAAGCTACAGCATTAGAGCGCGGTTTACTTGAAATTGCTGGAAATGAGCTTGGTGGAAAGCTTCGTGCAGGTCGATCTAGGAATGATCAAATTGCAGCTTTAATACGTATGTTTTTGCGTAGGCATGCGCGCGTTATTGCATCATTATTGTTGTCAGTTTGCCAAGCGTTGCTGAATCAATCAAAAAATGCAAAAGACGCGGTGATGCCGGGTCGCACTCACATGCAACATGCTCAACCAATTTTGCTTGCGCATCAGTTAATGGCACATGTTTGGCCGCTTTTACGAGATGTAAATCGCTTCATAGATTGGGATTTGCGTGCAGATGAAAGCCCTTATGGAGCAGGAGCTTTGGCAGGCAATACTCTTGGTCTTAATCCAGAAGAAGTAGCTAAAGAGCTTGGTTTTTCTAAAGTTTGCGCTAATTCTATAGACGCAACTGCAAGTAGAGACTTAGTCGCAGAATTTTCATTCATCGCAGCAATGATTGGCGTTGATATATCACGATTAAGTGAAGAAATTATTATTTGGAATACTCAAGAATTTGCATTTGTTCGTTTAGATGATGCTTATTCAACTGGCTCATCGATTATGCCTCAAAAAAAGAATCCAGATATTGCTGAACTTGCTCGCGGTAAAGCTGGTAGATTAATAGGCGATTTAACTGGTTTAATGGCAACTCTTAAAGGTCTTCCTACTGCTTATGCTCGCGATTTGCAAGAAGATAAAGAAGCTGTTTTTGATCAAATTAACACTTTAGAAGTGCTTCTTCCAGCTTTTGCTGGAATGGTAGAAACTATGAAATTTGATCTAAATAGACTTTATGAACAGTCTTCTACTGGTTTCGCTCTTGCTACAGATATTGCAGAATGGCTTGTAAAAAAGGGCGTTCCATTCCGTAACGCTCATACTTTGTCTGGTTTGTGTGTAAAGCGAGCTGAGGGAATTGGGGGAGATCTTGCTGATTTAAGCGATGATGATTTTTCAAATATTCTAAGCGGTTTTGTTGATAGCGCAGAAATTGCGAATATCAGAACAATATTGACTAGTGCTGGATCTGTGTCTGCCAGATGCGGTCGTGGCGGTACAGCCTTCGCGCGAGTTAAAGAGCAAATTGTAGAGGCTGAAAATGCAATGGATAATTATTATAAATTTGCAAATTCAAAAAGCGATGGTTCTGCTTATATCTCGCCTATAAAATAATTTTAAAATTAGATTATTAGCTGTCACGTTATAGTGCCAAATATTGTACTTTATAATATTTGGCACTTTTTTATTATGCGTGTCGCCATGTGCTGCAAAAATTGAAAGGCTTGTGGACGCGCAAAGCGCCCGATATTTATCGGTATTCTGTATTAAGGAGATACGAATGGCTCAGGTCAGGAACTACAAGGAAGCAGGTTTTGCTTCTTTGTTTGAAGAGCTTAAGTGGCGTGGATTAATTTCACAATCTACTGATGAGCAGCAGCTTGCTCAAGCGCTTGACGGAGAACCATTAACGTATTATTGCGGTTACGATCCTACTGCTGCTTCATTGCATATTGGTAATCTTGTGCAGCTTATTAATATGCGTCACTTGCAGGCTGCAGGTCATCATCCTATTGCTTTAGTTGGTGGTGCTACTGGTTTGATTGGTGACCCTCGTCAAAGCGGAGAACGCACTCTTAATTCTAAGGATATTGTGGCTGGCTGGGCTGAACGCTTGCGTAAGCAGATTGGTCGAATCTTGCCTCTTGATGGTGAAAATCCTGTTCGTTTTGTCAGCAATTACGACTGGGTTTCTAAGATGTCTGCTATCGACTTTTTGCGCGATGTTGGTAAGAACTTCCGAGTTGGAACAATGCTTTCTAAGGATATTGTGGCTCGTCGCTTAAATTCCGATGAAGGTATTTCTTTTGCTGAGTTTAGTTATCAAGTTTTGCAAGGCAACGACTTCTTGTACTTGTTTGATAATTACAACGTAACTTTGCAACTTGGCGGTTCGGATCAGTGGGGTAATCTCACTTCCGGCATGGATTTGATTCGTAAGGTTCGTGGCACATCCGTAAACGTGTTTACTAGCCCGATTATTACAGATAATCAAGGTCGTAAGTTTGGTAAGTCAGAAGGTAATGCCATGTGGCTTGATCCTTCTATGCTTAGCCCTTATCGCTTCTACCAGTTCTGGTTCAATCAGCCTGATGATGAAGTTGTTAAGTTGCTTAAGGTGTTCACTTTCTTGCCAAAAGATGAAATTGAGCGTTTAGCTCAGCAAATTCAGGATGATCCTGGAAGTCGTGAAGCTCAGCGCGTGCTTGCGTGGGAAGTTACAAGTTTCGTTCACGGTGAAGATTTAACAAACCAGGCTATTGAAGCTTCTTCCGCTTTGTTTGGACGTGGTGATCTTTGCAATATTGATGAGCAGACTCTTGAAGCTGCTTTAGATGGTGTTAAGGTTAAGGCTGAAGACGGTAGTTTAGATTTCGCTAAGGCTAAAGTTGCAGATCGTGTTGTTGAGGCTGCAGTTGCCGCTGGTCTGTTCCGCACTGTTTCTGAAGCTCGTCGTGCTATTGAAGCAGGCGGTTTGTATCTGAATAATGAACGTGTAAGTGGTGTCGACGATGTGTTAAGTGAGGGCTCTTTCTTGCACGGTCGTTTCGCTTTGCTTCGCCGTGGCAAGAAAGCTATCGGTGCCGTAGAGCGCGCTTAATAAATGTTTGTGATTTATTAAAAAATACATCTGTTGTAAGCTTGCTGCTTGATGTATGCTATAGCTTGCTTCAGCAGATGTTTAGTTGTTTTATGAATATAATTAAAATGTGATTTTGTAATAAAATTGCACATAGATGAGAGGTATGCCAGAATGGGCGAAGAACGCGAACACTCGCGGAGTGGTAAGAAATCTTTTGGTGAACGTGGTGGATTTGGTCATCGCAATGGTGGTAAAAGTAGCGAGCGTCGCGGTGGTTTCCATAAGGATGGTTTCCATAAAGGCGGTTTTAAGAAGGGTGGTTTCCGCCGTAATGATGATGACCGTGAAGAGAGCTTCCACTCTGGCGTAAAGCGTGATGGTGATCGTCGTTTTAACCGTCATGACGATCGTAAAGATGACCGTCGCGGTGGTTTTAAGAAGAATGGTTTTAAGAAGGACGGATTCCGCTCAGAGAATCGCGATAATGATCGTCGCTTTGATCGTAACCGTCATTTTGATCGTATAGATGATCGTAAAGATGACCGTCGCTCTAGAGATTTTGAACATTCTGGTGAAGAAGGTGGCAACCCACGCTACAAGAAGTTTGATGGTGAACATCGTTTTGATCGTCGTGACGATCGCAGGGATAGTCGTCGTGAGAACCATCGCAATGGCGATTTCCATAAAGATTTCCATAAAGGCTCTAAGGGTGGCTTCCGTGATGACCGCAGAGACGATCGTCGCGATGAGCGCAGAGATAATGAGCGTCGTTTTGATCGTCGTGACGATCGCAGAGATGATCGTCACGCAAATTCGCGTAGTAACTTCCGCTTTGAAGATGGTCCACGCCGCAATTCTGACGGAACTGTTTCTTATCCATCTCAAAATCCTTATACAGCACGTCGCCCTGGTGAACCTAAGATGCCAAAAGGTTTGGAATGGGCAATGCTTTCTAAAGAAGATCGCGAGCGTTTGCGCGGTCTTTCAAAGGAACACGCTGAAAATATTGGTCTTCATATTCTTGCAGCTTATACTTTGCAAGAAGAAAATCCTGAACTTGCATTAGAACATGCAAAGTGGGCTGCTAAGCAAGCTTCTCGTATTGATTTTGCTCGCGAAACTTTAGCTTTTGTGGCCTATCGTCAGGGCGATTACAAGCTTGCTTCTAAGGAATTCCGCACTGCAATGCGAATGAATGGTTACCTTGATTATTTGCCATTTATTGCCGATTGCGAGCGCGGTATGGGCAATCTAGATAAGGCTTTAGAAATTTGCATGTCAGATGAAGCAAAAACCTTAAGGGGAGAAGTAAAAGCCGAAATGTTCCTCGTTTATGCAGGCGTTTTGGCTGATACTGGTCATGCTGATAAGGCTATTGAATTGGTTCATGCAATGGGTCGTTCAAAGGGTCTTCCTGGGGAGTATCGTATGCGTGCAGTTCAAGCAGAACAATACTTCTTGGAAGAAGCTGGTCGTAGTGACGAAGCAATTGAATTAGAGTCTTTGCTTGATAAGCTTGAGCAACAGTATGCTGATGTTGATGACGAAGATATAAATCCTGATGATATTGTTATCGACTATGATTTAGAGCATTTGAATGATGACATGATGGATGAAATTGGCATGAGTGAAGATGATGCTCAATTTGCTCCTGATGAAGAATCTGATGAATATGCTGATGAAGAATCTGAAGCAACTGAAGATTCTGAAGATTTAGAAGACTCAGAAGACTCAGAAGAGACAAGTAACTCTGAGAATGCGGATAATACGGATACAATCGAGATGAGTGCTGTTCACGCTGACGAAGAGTAGTTCGTAACATTTGAATATTTGCGCCCGGCTGCTTTTAAGTAAGCCGGGCACTTGCTGCTTTGAGAGTTGATATTTATAAAATATATTTGAAAAATTTGAATCTAAATTAAGTGCAGTGTTTAGCAAACTTAAATGAGGTATAGTATGCAAGTTGAAACGAAAAAGAATTTTTCTTCATGTAATCGTCCGTTAAGCGATGCATTTCGTTTAGCACTGCTTGATTTAGATGGTGTTGTATATCGTGGTGGAAATGCTGTTGAATATGCGTCTGATTCCATTTTGTTTGCGCAAAAAAATGGAATGGCAATTGAATATACAACTAATAATTCTTCGCGTTTCCAATCTGTTGTTGCAAAACAACTGGAAAGTTTTGGCTTAAAAGTAGAACCATGGCAGATTATAACGTCTTCTGTTGTTGCAGCAAGGATGGTAGCTCGCAATGTTGAGAAAGGATCTCAAGTTCTTGTTCTCGGCACTGAACATTTGCGTCAAGAAGTGCAACGCGTAGGATTACAACTCGTAGATTCGTGCGAAGATAATCCTAAAGCTGTTATTCAAGGCTGGTATCCTCAAATGACTTGGCAAGAAATGGCGGAAGTTTCTTTCGCTGTTGAGCATGGTGCAAAATATTTCGTTACTAACCGCGACTTAACTATTCCAAGAGAGCATGGTATTGCTCCTGGATGCGGTTCCATGATTCAAGCTGTTATTAATGCTACGGGTGTAGAGCCTATTTCGTCTGCTGGAAAACCAGAATCTGCAATGTATGATGAAGCAAGGTTTTTGGTTGCTGCTAATGCTAAGCATGATGATTCTGAATGTGAAGAATACACTGAAAAAGACGAGTATGGGAATCCTGTAATTAGTATTGAGCATTCATTAGCAGTTGGAGATCGTTTAGATACTGATATTGAGGCTGGAACAAGAGGAGGCTATGCTTCATTACTTGTTCTTACTGGAGTTACAGATCCTCGCATGCTTATGCTTGCGCCAAAACATTTGCGTCCAAGTTTTGTTTCTAAAGACTTGCGAGGATTAAACGAATCTCATAACGCTCCTGAACGCGTTAACGGTAGTACTTTTACTTGTGAAGATGCTATAGCAAGAGTTGTGAATAATAATATTATTGAAGTTAATAACACTAACGATTGCAATGCTTTAAGAGCTGCTTGCGCGCTGGCATGGAGCTTGCAAGATTGCGGTGAAAATATGGGAAATTATACTCTTCCGGAGTTTTCCTTATGACTTTGAATGAGGATTTAAGTAAACTTTCAAATAGCAATATTTCACAACGCTTAGATTGCGCTTTGGTTAGTCGTGGTTTAGCAGAAAGTAGGACAACTGCTCAGCGTTTAATTCATGCTGGCGTAGTGAGTGTTGACAGTCGGAATATTACGAAATCCTCATTTTTAGTAAACGATTCACATACAATAACAATCGACGAATCAAAAAATACGCAATCTTGTATTAGATACGTTTCTCGTGGAGCACTTAAGTTAGAAGGTGCTTTCGAAGCGTTTTCTAAAAATGGTTTAACTACTTCCAAATCAACTAAAGCTCTAGATATAGGTGCATCAACGGGTGGTTTTTGCGACGTTCTTTTGCAAAGAGGTGTTCATTCTGTAATAGCTTTAGATGTTGGTCATGGTCAATTGCATCCAAAAATAGCTAACAATTCACATGTAATTGAAATGAGTGGCGTAAATATTCGAGATGTGTACGAAGAGAACTTGCCATATAAGCCAAATCTTATAGTTTCGGATGTTTCTTTTATTTCTCTAACGTTTGTTATTCCAGTAATTTCTAGAATAGCTCAATTGCATGCAGATATTGTGCTTTTAGTTAAGCCGCAATTTGAAGTAGGAAAAGGAAACCTTGGAAAAGGTGGAATAGTAACTGACGAGACTTTAAGAATTAAAGCTTTAGAAACAATAAAAAGTTGTGCAAATCAAAACGGTCTAAAGGTTATCTCCTCTTGCGAATCTCCTATTGAAGGAACGCATGGCAATACGGAGTATCTTCTTTATGTGCGTTACGAGAAGTAAGTTAATTATTGAATGTTTAGCATTTTTCAATATGTATCCTAACAATTACAATAGTAGTAGTTGTGTTTAAACAGTACGAAGGGGCTGTATATGCAGGAACATTTCGATACTAATTCCGCTTCGTCGGCTCGTCGTGCTCTTGTAGTTACTCACGCTAGAATCGATGTTCATAGTGATGTGGTAAATCAAGTCAAGACTCAACTTATTAAAGCTGGATTCGTTGTTGACGTATTCAACAGTGCTTCTGTGTCTGATTTTGCTAAAAAAACTACTCGTATAGTTGATGAAAATACGGAAATAGTTGTGGTGCTTGGGGGAGATGGCACCATGCTTCAGGCTGCTGAGTTAGTGCATTGTACTACTGTTCCAATTATCGGCATAAATCTTGGTCATGTTGGTTTTTTGGCAGAATTTGAAAGTTTTCAAATTAATGATGCTATTCGTAGGATTGCAAACAAGGATTACACTATTGACAGGAGAATGGAAGCTCATGTAGATGTGTGGCTTCCTGGCGAAAGTGAGCCTTTAAGTGATTGGGCGTTGAACGATATAACTCTTGATCGCGAAGACAGAGGTCGAATGGTAGAACTTTCAATACGAGTAGACGATGTTGAAATGTCATCTTTTGGTTGCGATGGTGTAATAGTTTCAACTCCTACTGGTTCCACAGCTTACGCATTTTCAGCAGGTGGATCAATCATGTGGCCAAATGTAGAGGCATTGCAATTAGTGCCATTAGCTGCTCATGCTCTTTTTGCGCGTCCTCTAATTATTGGTGCCGGTTCTACTTTTACTATTGACATTCTTAATGAATCGTCTTCTGGAGGTTGGATTTGTTGCGACGGTAGAAGACAGCGCGCTCTTCCTCAAGGATCAAGGATTCAAGTTCGTCAATCAAAAGATGAGCTATTATTAGCTAGACTTTCTGGTGCTCCTTTTACGAAGCGTTTAGTTACAAAATTTGATTTGCCAATAGTTGGGTGGCGTGAGCACAATAATAATTCTTTAAACTGAATTATTTAAGTAGAAAATAATATTAAATATAGCATTTATAAAACGAGGTACAGCGTGCTTGAAGAGTTAGAAATACGTAATCTTGGGCCAATTTCACATGCGCTTATTACTCCTTCGTCTCACATGACAGCTATTACGGGCGAAACAGGCGCTGGAAAGTCAATGCTTTTAAGTGCTATCAAGCTTATTTCTGGATCCAAAGCAGAAGTTGCAAGGATTTCTCCAAATGCTAAAGAAGCATGGGTTCAAGGCATATTTAGTATCCCTAAAACAAGTGAATTGATAGATGCTGTTGGAAAATCCGGTATTGAATTAGAGCCTTCAGAAAATGACGAAAATAAATCAGATATGTATGTTTCTAGAACAGTACCACAAGAAGGTCGTTCAAGAGCAACAATTTCTGGTTTCGCAGTACCAAAAACAGTTCTTGAACAAGTATGCTCACGATTGATAGTTATTCATGGACAAAGTGACCAATTACGTATAGCAACAAATTCAAAACAACGCGAATTGCTTGATACTGTATCTAAAAATAGTGAATTACTTAAGCAATACGCATGTGCGTATCAAGCGTGGAAAGATGCTAAAGAAACATGTAATCGACTAGAAAATCAAGCGTCTTCTTCGCGACAACGTGCAGATTACCTTAGAGAATCGTTAGCGAGAATACGAGATGTGAATCCGCTGCCTAATGAAGATAAGGAATTGCGTGCAAAAAGAGAAAGAATTGAGAATTCTGCTCAAATTGTTAAAGCAGTGAGCATTGCGCTCGCATCCCTTGATTCCAGTCAAATAGATTATGGTGCTTCAGAATCATCTGAAGATGCTTGTTTTCTTGTAGATAAAGCTTCTCAAGCATTACGAAATATTCGTGTAGATGATTCTTTCAATTCTATTGCAAATCAACTTGACGATATTCATGCTCAACTTGACGATATTGTAATGCAGCTTGCTCAACAGTTGGATATCGATGTAAGTGAAAAAGATTTAGATGATTTAAATTCTCGTATTCATGATCTTACTGATTTAACTCGTAGGTGGGGTCCAACATTAGATGACGTACTTGATTGGTCCGAAAAAGCTCAGTTTGAACTTGAAGATTTAGATGATTCTCCTGAAGCTATTGCCAAAGCGCGTGCTAAGTGTGCTCAACGATATGATGATGCTCTTAAACTTGCTGAAGAATTATATAAAACTCGTTTAAATGCAGCTCATGATTTTGGCACTTTAGTTAGTGAAGAATTACATTCTTTGGCTATGCCAGGTGCTCAATTAATTATCAGTGTAAATAGGCGTTGCGAAGATTTATCTGGTTCTATTCCGCTTGATTCTAACGGATGTGATGATGTAGAGTTTTTGTTCCGACCATTTCCTGCTTCTTCAGATTTGCCGATGAGCAAAAGTGCTTCTGGTGGTGAATTAAGTAGGCTTATGCTTGCAATTGAGCTTGTTGTTGCGAAGTTGACAGATTGCGACGAAGAAAATATGACATTTGTTTTCGACGAAGTAGATTCTGGTGTTGGTGGTGTTGCGGCAGTAGAACTCGGTAAACGTTTGGCTCAACTTTCTCAACATGCTCAAGTTATTGTTGTTACTCATTTAGCTCAGGTTGCTTCTTTTGCAGATGCACAATTTGCAGTACAAAAAAATCTTGTTGAGAATAGTGAGAATAGTTCTTCTGCTATAGTTGCGGATACTTCTGTTATTGAGCTTAATGATTTGATGCGTGAGCAAGAGATTGCTAGGATGCTTGATGGAAGTGAATCAAAAACTTCATTAGAACATGCTCGTGAGCTATTGAGTGCAAGTAGGAAGATCATTGATGGATTTACAAAATAATTCGTCTATTGTTGCAGCGATTTTTGATTTTGACGGCACATTACTTGATTCTTTAAGTGTTTGGGATGATATTGATCGAGTAAGTTTTGCGAAACGTGGTATGAGCGTTCCTTCAATTTTTGCGAATACGACTGCAATAATGAATCCTAGACAAATTGCAGAATATGTTATTAAAAATTACGGATTTACTGATGCTCCTGAAGATTTGATGAAGGAGTGGTCAGATATGGCTTTTGACGCTTATGCTAATCATCTTCCGCTAAGAAAAGGCGCGTATGAATATGTGTATTATTTGCGTTCTAATGGTATAAAGCTTTTTCTTGTTACAACTCTTTCTAAACGCTTGTGTATTCCAGCTTTAAAAAGAGTTGGCATTTTTAATTGTTTTGATTTTATTCATTTTGGAGAAGATTTATCTGAAAAAGGTAAGCATAGTCCTAAAACGTATATCGATATTGCTAATCAACTTAAAGTAGATCCAGCTAAATGTGTAGTTTTTGAAGATTCTGCTACAGCTTTATGTTCAGCTCAGCAAGCTGGTATGCAAACATGTGGGGTAGTTGATAATTCAAACGTAAAAATTGATTTAGATTCGTCGTTTAATAAATGCTTAGCAGTATTTTCTGATTTTTCTTTCGCTCCAAGAATCAGCGATATAAGTTGAAAATATGCTATTGGTTGAGTTGATGAGGTTTCACATACCCCGGGTTTTGTCGCATACACAAGTGCATGCGGATGGCCATCCATCTCGATTTGACGTTACCGCCAAACTCTAGCAGTCTACCCGAAGACTTGAGCGAGCAGCTCTAAAGCGTCTTCTGCTTGACCTTGCTCCCAATGAGGCTTGCCATGCGGCTTACTGTTACCAGAAGTCCGGTGGTCTCTTACACCGCCGTTTCACCCTTACCCGAACGAAACGTTCAGGCGGTCTATTCTCTGTTGCGCTATCTCTCAGGTCGCCCTGGGCGGACGTTATCCGCCATTGTGCTCTGTGGAGCCCGGAAGTTCCTCAGCCACTCCGAATGAACATTGTGACCGCGGCCATCGTGAAACCTCAACCTTCCCAATTATAGCAGATGATATTAATATCGTAAAAAATTCGTTATTTTATAAGAAATTCCGTAATAAACGTTAATTTTTTTATTTTAATTTAATAAATCGCTAGGTTTGTATGGATTTAGCAGATATAATAGAAGAACCGACGGCATCGTGGCAGTCGGGTTGTACAAATCGAGCTTAAGGTTCGAGTCTATATGGGGAGGTTTCGCATGGAAATCGTCATTACTGGTCGTCGTACGCAGATTAATCAAAGGTTCCGTGACGTTGTAGAAAGTAAGATGAATCGTGTGACCGCCATTGCGCCTGATGCGCAGCGCGTGCAAATCGTGTTGACTCATGAAGGCAATCCAAGGCAGGCTGACACAGCAAAGCGAGTTGAAATTACTGTTGTTGCAGGAAGCACAGTGATTCGCGCAGAAGCTTCTAGCACTGATCAATTTAGTGCATTAGATATGGCGCTTGATAAGTTGACGCTTCGTTTGCGTCGCACTCGCGATCGTCGTAAGGATCATCGTCGTGGATATACGGAAATGACTCCTGTAGACATGGGTGCTGTAGAGCCTGAGATTGAGACTACTGTTGAAGAGCCAGAAGAAAATGAGGTTAATAGCGCAGATGCTGCTGTTGCTTCCGATTTAGGTCCTGGTGAATCTGTGGAAGTAAGTGTTGGCGACACTCCTATTGTGATTCGTCGTAAGTTACATATTGCAGAGCCTATGAGCATAGATGAGGCTTTGTATGAGATGGAGCTTATCGGGCATGATTTCTTCTTGTTCGTAAACAAAGAAACTATGAGACCATCTGTAGTATATCGCAGACATGGTTGGAGCTATGGCGTATTTGAAATTGATACACCTGAAAATGTTGCTAAGCAAAAGTAATAATTAAAACACATCTAAAATGCGCGAATAAGTGCGCATGCCCGTCTAGCACAATGTTGGGCGGGCATTTTTATGTAGTAATCAGACTCGCTAACTTATAAAAATCGTAGCCGTCGCGTAATATAGGCACAGTTTACGTCTATGTTGGCTAGGCCGTCGTCATAGACATGACCTAAGGGAGCAAAACGTGGTAGATATCGTCGATAAAGCCTTGCGTATGGGTGAAGGCCATCAATTGAAGCGCCTTGAGAACGTAGCAAAGGCTGTGAATGCGTTGGAAGATGAAATTTCCGCGCTTTCCGATGAAGAATTGAAGGGTCAAACTGCTAAATTCAAGCAGCGTTTAGACAATGGTGCAAAGCTTGATGATTTGATGCCTGAAGCCTTCGCTACTGTGCGAGAGGTTTCAAAGCGTACGCTTGGCCAGCGTCATTTTGATGTGCAGCTTATGGGTGGCGCTGCATTGCATTGGGGCAATATTGCAGAAATGAAAACTGGTGAAGGTAAAACATTGGTTGCTACTTTGCCAAGCTATCTGAATGCTTTGGAAGGCAAAGGTGTGCACGTTGTCACAGTCAACGATTACCTTGCTAGCTACCAGAGCGAGCTTATGGGTCGTATTTATAGATTCCTTGGCATGAGTGTTGGATGCATTATTACAGACCAGCAGCCGCCAGAGCGTCGTAAGCAATACAATGCTGATATTACTTACGGTACAAATAATGAGTTTGGCTTCGATTACTTGCGTGATAACATGGCGTGGGAAAAGAGCGAGCTTGTGCAGCGCGGTCATCACTATGCAATTGTCGATGAGGTCGATTCCATTCTTATCGATGAGGCTCGTACGCCACTTATTATTTCAGGTCCTGCTGAAGGTGATGTAACTCATTGGTATCGTGAATTTGCAAAGCTTGTTTTGAAGCTTACTCGCGATGTTGATTACGAGATTGATGAAAAGAAGAAAACCGCAGGTATTCTTGATCCTGGCATCGCAAAAATTGAGGATTACTTGGGCATCGATAACCTTTATGAGCCAAGCAATACAGCTCTTATTGGTTATTTGAATAACGCTTTGAAAGCTAAGGAGCTTTTCCTTCTAGATCGTGACTATGTTGTTACAAACGGCGAAGTTTTGATTGTCGATGAGCATACTGGTCGTGTTCTTCCAGGTCGTCGTTATAGCGAGGGCTTGCATCAAGCAATTGAAGCTAAGGAAAACGTGGAAGTCAAGGCAGAAAATCAGACTTTTGCTACTATTACTTTGCAAAACTACTTCCGCATGTACGACAAGATTGCTGGTATGACTGGTACTGCTGAGACTGAAGCTGCAGAGTTCATGGGAACTTACAAGCTTGGTGTTCTTCCAATCCCTTCCAACCGTCCAGTAATTCGTAAAGATAAGGACGATTTGATCTTCCGCACAAAGAAAGAAAAGCTTACTGCTATTGTGCGAGATGTTGCTGAGCGTCATGCAAAGGGTCAGCCTGTGTTGCTTGGTACAGCTTCTGTTGAATCTTCTGAGATTCTTTCTTCGCTTCTTGACGTTGCTCGCATTCCTCACCAGGTTTTGAATGCTAAGCAGAATGCTAAGGAAGCTGCTGTTGTTGCTGTTGCAGGTCGTAAGGGTGCTGTAACTGTTGCTACTAACATGGCAGGTCGTGGTACCGATATTATGCTTGGCGGCAATGTTGAGTTCCTTGCAGATGCTAAGTTGAAGGCTGAAGGATATTCTCCAGACGATACTCCTGAAGAGTATGAGAAGCGTTGGCCAGGCGTTTTAGCTGAAGTTAAAGAGCAAGTTAAGGACGAGCACGAAGAAGTTAAGAATCTTGGTGGCTTGTATGTGCTTGGTACTGAGCGTCACGAATCTCGT
Organism: Gardnerella sp. DNF01151; assembly: GCF_049244235.1. Taxonomy (NCBI): domain Bacteria; kingdom Bacillati; phylum Actinomycetota; class Actinomycetes; order Bifidobacteriales; family Bifidobacteriaceae; genus Gardnerella; species Gardnerella sp. DNF01151. The sequence continues at coordinate 843,116 of NZ_CP058389.1, forward strand.
CGTATTGATAACCAGCTTCGAGGTCGTTCTGGTCGCCAGGGTGATCCTGGCGAGTCCCGCTTCTACTTAAGTTTGGAAGATGATTTGATGCGCCTGTTCAACACTCAGCTTGTTGCTCGTGTTATGGCTAAGGGATTGCCAGAAGGCGAACCAATTGAGTCTAAGTACGTTTCTAACGGTGTGCGCACGGCACAGAAGACTGTTGAAGCTCGTAACTTTGAAATGCGTAAGAACGTTTTGAAGTATGACGATGTTATGAATAAGCAGCGTACTGTGATTTATGCAGAGCGTCAGATGGTTCTTAAGGGTGAAGATATTCACGAGGACATCTTGAAGTTCATCAGTGACACCGTAGAAAGTTATGTGCGTGGCGCAATGAACGGTTCTGATAAGCCAAAGAATTGGGATTTGGACGGCTTAAAAGATGCTCTTAACTCTGTAATGCCTGTACTTCTTGATTGGGATCAGGTGCGTGAAACGATTATCAATCTTAAGGGCGAAAAAGCTGTTTCTGCTTTGCGTGATTTGATTGTCGACAGTGTAGTAAAGGTTTACTCTCTCATCGAAGATCGTCTCGGCGCTGATCCACTTCGTCAAATTGAACGTCGCGTTGTTCTTTCTGTTCTCGATCGCAAGTGGCGTGAACATCTTTATGAGATGGATTATTTGAAGGATGGTATTGGTCTGCGTGGTATGGGTCAGCGTGATCCGCTCGTTGAATATCAGCGTGAAGGCTACCAGATGTACAATTCGATGATTGAGGCAATTAAGGAAGAAAGCATTCAGCTTCTATTCCACATTGATATCAATCAGATTGCTTCTACTGAAGATATTTCTTCTGACGATGAGCTTGATGAAGATGTTGCACAAGCTTCGTCTGAGGTAGATGCTGAAGATCAGGCTGCTGGTATTGTTGGTCCTGCACCTTTGAGTCATGCTGAGGGAGATGTTCCGTTGAGCATGCGACCAAAGAATGAAGAATGGAAGACTCCATGGTCTGATGGTCGTACATTCCCAGGAACAAATAAGAATGACGAGTGCCCATGTGGTTCTGGTCGTAAGTACAAGCTTTGCCATGGTCAAAACGAATCTGAAAATGAAGCTGAGTAACTTGAAAGCTTGCTAAGTAAAATAAATAAAAGGCGGTGTGATTATAATCATGCCGCCTTTTTATTATATTCGATTGATTATTAGCTATACTCGAGCACCATCTCCATAATCGCTGTAATCTTCTTTATACGGATCAGGTTTTTTGCGATTCATAAGTAATCCTGCTCCACTAAGTAGCATTAATAGGCCGCATATAATACCAACAATGTTTGCTATAGCAGGAATAAAAGCACTTACAATAACACCGAAGATACCTATAACAAATAGAATCCACAAAACCACATTAACTAAAGATACGTTATAAAATTGTGGATTTGGGGGCACAAAATCATCTCCATAGTCTTCCATAGTCTTATCTAAATCAAGCCAACTTGTGCGTGTATTATCCCGAGGACCTTTAGCAGTTATGATCGTGTGAGGGTCTTGCATTCTAGTAGGAATAATATAGGATTTATGGCTGCTTAGATTGTTTAAGCTAAATTTATTTTTTATAGCATTTTTTTGATTTTTAGAATTATTATCGCTTGCTATGCTGTTGTGATTTTTCTTTTTTTCTTCTTTCTGAGCGTGCTTTTCAAAGCTTTTTGCGCTACGTGAATTAGCAATATCATTCATATCGTCAGAATGCTCTGCAATAAAAGATGACCAATCGTCATCAAAATTTCTATTGTTTTGTTTTTGATTATTCTTTAATGATTCTGACGTTAACTCGTCATCACGGCGAGGGTCGTTGGTATTCTTAGAAGAAGTCATGAACTATACTGTAGCAAGTCTTCCTGATTCTATGCTTAAAATGTTCGAAATTGGACTTGCAAGAAAGGATATGGTATGTTGTACTGGTTCTTCGTGAAGGGACTTGGGGGTATTGCCTGCATGAGGATTCATCCATCAGCGCAAGGTGTTAAAAATGTTCCTAAAAAGGGTGGAGCTATTATTGCTGCAAATCATCTTGCTGTTATTGATGACGCGCTTCTGCCATTGACTTGTCCTCGTATGATTCACTTTATGGGTAAAGCAGAATATTTTGAAGGCAAAGGTTTAAAGGGTCGTTTCAAGAAGTGGTGGTTTACTTCTGTTGGCGTTTTTCCTGTAGATCGTTCTGGAGGCGCAAAATCGCTTGGCGCCTTGAATCATGCTCGTGAAATATTAGAAAAAGGTCAGCTTTTTGGTATTCATATTGAAGGTACAAGAAGTCCAGACGGTCGTTTATATCGCGGTCATACTGGTGCTGCACGTCTTGCTCTTGAAACAGGTTGCCCGATTATACCAGTTGCAATTATTGGAACTAGAGAATTGCAAGTGCATGGTCAAGTTATTCCTGCAAAAGGTAAAACTAAGGCGATTTATGGCGAGCCTATTCAAGTAGAGCGTGTTTGTGACGAAAGCGAGATTACCCACGAGCGTTTACGTGAAATTACAGATAAAGTAACTAAGTCTATTCAGCAAATGAGTGGTCAAGAATACGTTGATGAATATGCTCAAACTGTAAAAGAACGTATGCGTAAAAAACGTGAAGAAAGTAATGAAAATAAATAATATAATTCTAATGCTATTAGGCTAGCGTTATTAGATATTTAAATTTTATTTATATTCAAATATGTAAGTGGCGAAAGTCATTTAGCTTCCGCCGCTTTTATAATACTTAAAACACGCTTATATTACTGTAAGAGTGATAATAGAAGGATTTCCATTAGAATCCTTCAATGGTACTTCACTTCCAGCTCCAGGGGATTGGAAGCGCACTACGTGCATTAAATCACCAAGTGGAGCAGAAATACGAACTTTTAGCCCTAGATTTTCAATAATCCTTTTAGCTTCATTACTGTTCTTTCCGCAAACGTTTGGCAATGTAACAGTTTTTGGACCTTTTGAAACAACAACTTTAACACTATCGCCCCAATGTAAGTCAGAACCAGCTTCAACGGAAGCGCGGATAATCTTACCCTTTGCTACAGTATCGCTATTTTCTTCTTCGTACTTTACATCCAGCTTAGCGTCAGTTAAAGCTAAGTCAGCTTCACTCTTTGTTTTCCCAACAATATCTGGCATTTGCACAGGCTTAGGTCCCTTGGAAAGTAAAACACTTACTTCTTCGTTATGGTTCATGCGTGTGCCAGGTTTAGGGTTAATATCAATTAAGCTGCCAGCTGGTATGTCTATAGAATACGTGTCTCCTGACTTATCGTGAACAATGTTAGTAAATCCTGCTTTACGCAATGTTTTCAAAGGATTTTTGCCATTGTAAGTCTTTGGATCTGTAATATCGTCCGGGATTGTAGCCTTACGAATTCCACGCGAAATCACAACATTAAGAGTGCTATTATTGTGCTTTTGAATATGGCTGCCGACGACATCAGGATTTGTTGAAACTACTTTTCCTTCTGGCACATCGTCACTATAATCTTTTGAAACTTTGTAAGGAATTCCAGCAATTTTAAGCGTGTGCTCATATTGTTGCCAATTGACATCAGTTATTTTGCAAGATGCATAATTTTTGCATTGAAGGTCGTCGGGCTTAGGCAGCGTCCAATAACTGCCAGGACCTAAGAAATACCAAAAACCACCAATAGCAGCAATTGTCAATACTCCAGCTGCGCTTAAACCTACAATAAGGAAAACACGCTTTTTAGAAGAACGATTAGGCTTGTTTCCTAAGTTTTTTTCCTTATTTGACATGCCAAACGGTTTTGCTGCATTTAAGTTGTTGTTAAAATTGCGAGAGCTAATAGCAATTGTTGGCATATTGCTATCGTCAAATTCTTCTAAAGGATTATCTTGCGAATTGTATGACACATCTTCTGTATTAGTAGCATGCCATTGCATAGCTTGTGTTTTTTGAAGATTATTCGCATCGAAAGCACTGTCGGACTTCGCTAGTGAATTGTCTATTGCTACATTATTGACTTCAGGATTATGTAGATCATTATTTGTGTGTGAATCGAGTTCACTTACAGAATTATCTCTAGGTATTGCAACAGTTTCGTCTGTAGCATTTTGCAATAAAGAGTTGGAATTAGCAGAAAAATTAGAGCCTGAAGTATTTATTGCTCGTGTAGCATCTGAGTCATTATTAGGATTCAATTTGTCCGAATAATTTGCTTCAGGGGAAACACGCAAATTATTAATAGGAGAAAAGTCTGTTTCTTCTGAAAACTCTTGTGGTTCTTCTGCTTTGTATTGCCAATCTTCAGAGTTTAATTGTGTAGAAAGTGCACGTAATTTTGCTAATGCTTCACTTGCATCTTTAGGTCGTTCGTTCATGTCGCGAGCAGTGAGGTTTGCTATGAATTGTGCAACTTTTTCGCTAATTCCAGGGCAAGCTGTAGCAATTGAAGGAGTGTTTTCATGCACATGCTTGAAAACAAGCGTAACAGGATTATCTGCAGTAAAAGGCACTCTTCCTGCAAGCATTTCCCAAGCCATCATGCCTGCTGAATACAAATCACCTTGAGGAGTCGCAAGATTATGCTCAATAAGTTCAGGAGCAAGATAAGCTGCTGTGCCAAGAAGTAATCCTGTAGAAGATAGTGTTGCTTGCGAAATTGCTCTAGCTAAACCGAAATCAGTAATTTGAACATGACCTCGATCGTTAATTAAAATATTTTCCGGCTTAATATCTCTATGTACAACTCCAGCATTATGTGCAGAAGCGAGACCATCCAAAGTTTCTGCAAGTAGACGCAGCGTATCTCGCACACTGAATGTGCCTTGCATATTCATTTCATAACGCAAATTAACGCCATGAACATATTCCATTACGAGATAATCGAGCCCGTCATATTCGCCTGTATCATAAACTTGTACAATATGTGGATTTGCAATTGCTGCAGCAGAAGTCGCTTCTCTGCGGAATCTAGCAATAAATTGCTGGCGATGCACCCCTTGAGCAAGTTGAGTGTGCATGATTTTAATTGCTACAGGTCTATCAAGGCGTTCATCTTCTGCTTGATACACAGTAGCCATGCCACCCTGAGCTATTTTGCGCACAATGCGATAGCGATTTTCAATGCGCATACCTGGCTGCGCCTGCGTAGCTTCATCCATTGTCACAATCCTTATACGCGTAAAACCATTTTTACTACTTACGAGTGTACAAGCAAGATAGTAAAGAAAGCTAATTTCGAGCGTTATTTGCTAAATATTATTGTACATTACGCCATGCTTCAGGTATAAATCGTTTGCTAATTTCATGCAAAATAGCTTTTCCACTGTCGCTCAATGTACTTGATTCGATTGCTTGTTGTGAATCATTCCACAGATTCTCAATTCGCTTTTTTGATTTTTCAATAGCACCAGAAGTATGGTAAATCTGTATTATTTTATTTACATCATCTTCGCTTCGAGTACTACTCGTGTAAGCTTTTAATAGTATTTCTCTTTCATTATCGTTTCCGTATTGCAAAGCATCTGCAAGAAGAACCGCACGCTTACCTTCTCTAATATCACCGCCAATAGGCTTACCTGTAATCTTGCTATCCGAAACAATATCAAGCAAATCATCAGCAATTTGGAAAGCAACACCTAACGAATTGCCAATAGAATTAGCAAGATTGTATGCTTCAGTTGGTTGCATATTTGCTGCAAGAAAGCCGAGAGTTAATGGAGCAACAGTAGTGTAACTGGCTGTTTTCCATCTAAAAACATTCAAAGATGATTCCGCAAGTTGTATTGGATTATCTAGTTGCATCATTTCTATTGACAAATCCAATACTTGACCAATACCAACATTTCTTTGCATAGACGCAAATGCTGCTAACAATTCCTCGCCATAAGTAAAATTCTTCGCACGATTTCTTGCAATATCGAAACTTTCTGTGGCAAGTAGATCTCCCAGCATTAAACCTAAGCCTGTGCCAATATGCTTATTATTGCAAGCTTTACTTAATGCACAATACGCACTAGGCTTTCCACGTCTTAAATAAGATTCGTCAATAATATCATCATGAATTAATGCAGCTGTTTGAAATACTTCTAGAGCACAAGCTATGTCAAATACAGACTGTTCATGGATTTTTTGAATATTGGTTTCTTTTGATGCAGCGCAAAATGCTGAAATCGTAAGAAGAGCTCTAAGACGTTTTCCGCCTTCGCTTGAAACAATAGCTTGCTTTATTACTTGCTGTAGTATTTGCGCACATGTGGATGAAAGATTATTTTCTAATCCCGTATTAAATTGCTGAGAAATTAAAAAAGTAATTCTAGATTCAATATCGTTAAGACTGTAATTGTTGCCTATAAATGTGCTCATATTATGAAAGTTATCCACAGGGCTGAACATTACAAAACGCAGTTATTATTATGGTTTAATAAGCTTTTCACCGCGGAAATAGTTTTTTATTGAATGCTGACTCATATCTTGAGAAACTTCAATATATCAAAAATGCTATTGCATAGTTTGATTATCAAAATAAAAAATCATGTAAAAAATGAGGGGGAGTATGCATGGAAATTGTAGAGGATGATTTGAAAACGAAGATATCGCATAATTGTATTGATGACTTTGATATGCAAAGTCTTATGCAAATTTATGGTGAAAGTGCTAATTCTTTTAATGGTTGTTTAGATTTTGCAGGTTCAGAAGATTTTGAAAGTTTTGCTGGAAGAGAAATTTCAGATATTAATGGGACTATATATCCTTCCAAAGAGTGCAGCTTTTTTATGACTTTTTCTAAGGAATATATTTACAACAACTGTAGTGATAGTGCGCAATGGATTAAAGGATTAGAATATTGGGTTCCGGCAGTTTCGGAAGCTTTTATAGAAAATGTTGATCAAAATGGCAAGCAATATGCTATTAGAGATATTGCAAGCAGAGCACTTATGCGATGGTACAACATGTTTGCTTACGATGAAAAAATGTTTGGATATGATTTAGTAAATCTGCCAATAGCAATGTTGCATAATATTAATGTTCGTGATGCAATGCTTATTTCTATTCTGGATGAAAATCAAGAATGGTATGACGAAAAAACTTTGTCGGAATTTGCTTGGTGCCCTCATACACCTGAAGTATCTCGTAATTTGCGGCATTGTTTAGAAGCAAAATTCACTCAAACAAATAATAAGCCTGATATAAAGAGAGCTATTTTCGCGTGCAAAATTTTAAAATCTATGGCTATTATTACTAGAAGCATTCCAAAATTATCTGTGCAAGTTTACGCTTTGTTAGCTTATATCAGCTGGTGGTTTAGGCTCGGAGAAGTAAAATATTATTGTGATTGTGCATTGCGCATTGATCCTGATTGTTCTATGGCAAAAATAGTGTGTGGAGCATTCGAAAATGGTCTTGAGCCAGCATGGATTGAATAATTCGCCACGCCGCAAAAATTAGTTGTGGAATAATCGTCTTGCTTAAATGGTTTACTACTTAAGGTAAAACTTGCCCTTGCATGAACTATGCCTATATGCGTTACAAGGGGATAATACAGGAGGAACAGTTTGACGAGTGAAGTTGGATTAACGGTCGACAGCGACGAAATGCAAGATGATACTAAGCCTGTAAAAACTCGCAAGGCTAGCGCTGCGCGTAAAACCAGTACTCGAACTTCGTCAGCTGATAGCAAGACGCGCAGTTCTCGCTCAAAGAAAACTGAAGACAACAAGATTGATACTGAATCAGTATCGGCTGATGCTGAACATGACGAAACTGAAGATAGCGTAGACATTGAATCTCAAGATCAATTATCTATTCACGATCCTTTAGATGACGATTCACATCTTGATGTTGATGATGAACATTTGAATCTTGATGATTTGGACGATATTCAGCCAGAAGATATATCTGATGTTGACGATTTAAGCGATATTGACGTTGCAGATGATCTTGATGATGAAGAGTCTGAAGATCTTGATGAAATTGATGATCACGACGAAATTAAGCATGATGCTCCGCAAGTGCCACAAGCAAAAGGCGCATTTGTTGTACGTGATGATGACGATGACGATAATCTAACTCCATCTGGTAATCCTAAGCGTCGTGTAATTGCTACAGGTGCTACTGCGGATCCTGTTAAGGATTATTTAAAGCAGATAGGTAGAGTTAGTTTGCTTAATGCTGAGCAAGAAGTTGATTTGTCAGAGCGTATTGAAGCTGGATTGTATGCTCAGCATTTGCTTGATACTCAAATTGATCAAATGGAGTTTAAGCGTAAACGTGAGCTTAAGTGGGCTGCAGCAGATGGCAAGAAAGCTAAAGATCATCTTCTTGAAGCAAACTTGCGTCTTGTTGTTTCTCTTGCTAAGCGTTATACCGGTCGAGGCATGCTTTTCCTTGATTTAATTCAGGAAGGTAACCTTGGTTTGATTCGTGCAGTTGAAAAGTTCGACTGGAAGAAGGGCTTTAAGTTCTCAACCTACGCAACTTGGTGGATTCGCCAGGCTATTACGCGTGCTATGGCAGATCAGGCTCGTACTATTCGAGTTCCAGTGCATATGGTTGAGGTTATTAATAAGCTTTCTAGGGTTCAGCGTCAAATGCTTCAAGATTTAGGTCGTGAACCTACGCCGGATGAGCTTGCTCGCGAACTAGATATGCCAGTAGAAAAGGTTCAGGAAGTACAAAAATACGGTCGTGAGCCAATTTCTTTGCACACTCCTCTGGGCGAGGATGGCGATTCCGAGTTCGGTGATTTGATTGAAGATACTGACGCAATCGCACCGTCTGATGCTGTTGCGTTCTCGCTCCTTCAAGAACAGTTCAGGCAAGTTTTGGAAACTTTGGCTCCTAGGGAGGCTGGAGTTATTAAGATGCGCTACGGCTTGGAAGATGGTCAGCCAAAAACTTTAGACGATATTGGTCGCGTTTATGGTGTTACTCGTGAACGTATCCGTCAAATTGAGTCTAAAACAATGTCTAAGCTGCGTCATCCTTCTAGATCGCAAACTTTGCGTGACTTCTTAGATCAGTGATTGTGTGAAGTTATATTACAAAGTGTCGTATTGTTGCTTTTGCGATAGTACGACACTTATTGCTTAAAATAATCGGTTGTACGTTTAATAAGTGCAAGGGGTAGAAGTGGTCTCTCATAAAGAGCAATATGATGCTGATAGCTTGACTGTGCTTGAAGGCTTGGATGCTGTAAGAAAGCGTCCAGGCATGTATATTGGCACTACAGACAGTCAAGGCTTAATGCATTGCCTTTGGGAGATTATTGATAATGCGGTTGACGAGGCTTTGGCTGGTGCTTGTGACCATATTATTGTTACTCTTCACGATGATGGATCTATTGAAGTTGCAGATAACGGTCGTGGTATTCCAGTAGATGTTGAGCCAAAAACAAAGCTCACTGGCGTTGAAGTTGTTCTAACTAAGCTTCACGCTGGAGCAAAGTTTGGTAACGCTTCTTATAATGCTGCAGGCGGTTTGCATGGTGTTGGATCTTCTGTTGTAAACGCTTTAAGCTTGCGTTTAGATGTTGAAGTTGATAGAGACGGTAAAACGCATCATATGGCGTTCCATCAAGGGCATCCTGGTGTGTATAGCGATGCTGATCCAGAGCATCCATCTCCAGCCTCTCCATTTAAGCGTACGCGTAAGAACAAGCCTACTGAGCTTGAAATTATCGGCACTGTTTCGCCAAAAACTACCGGAACTCGTGTACGCTACTGGGCGGATCCAGAAATTTTTAATTCGACTGCGCATTTCAGCTATGAGCAGCTTATTGCTCGCGTGCGTCAAACAAGTTTCCTGGTTCCAGGCTTAAAAATTACTGTTATTGACGAGCATGTTCCTGAAGGCGAATCTGCAAATATTGAAGAAATTGATTCTACTAAAGATGATGTTGCAGAAGATAATCTTCTTGAAAACCAGTCTGATAATAGCGATAACTCTGTGTCTGAATTTGAAGAATTAGAATCTGAAACAACATTAGAAGATGAAGATGATTCTGAAGATAAGACTGAAAATATCGCGAATGAAGATGAGACTGAAGATGAGGTTGAAGATGCTGAATCTGAAGAATCAGTTGCACAATCTGTTGCAAATGCTCAGTCTGCTAACTCAATGCAAAATAAGCATCATCCTCGAGTAGTTGAATTTTTGCATAATGGTGGCGTTAAAGATTTCGTTGATTTTCTTTCAAAAGGTGAAGCAGTATCGGATATTTGGCGTATTTCTGGCGAAGATACATATGTAGAAGAAACGCAAGCTGTTGATTCTGCAGGAGATTTACACGCGCAGCAAGTAACTCGAAAATGCGGCGTTGACATTGCAATGCGTTGGGTAAACGGCTACGATTCAACGATTATTAGTTTCGTAAACGTTGTTGAAACTCCTGGCGGAGGTATGCACGTAGACGGATTCTTGCAAGGATTGACTAAGCAAATTCGTAAAGCTGTTGAAGACAACGCGCGCAAACTAAAAGTAAATCTTAAAGATTCGAATACGAAAATTGAGCGCGATGATATTACAGCAGGATTGGTAGCAGTCGTAACTGTTCGCATTGCTGAGCCTCAATTCCAAGGTCAAACTAAGGATGTTCTTGGAACTGCTCAAGTTAAGCCAATCGTTACCAAAATGACTGACGCTCAATTCGGTGAGATGATTACCGGTTCTAAGAGAGGATTCAAAGAGCAGTCTTCTAGAGTTTTGGAAAAAATTGTTTCCGAAATGCATGCGCGTATTCAAGCGCGTAAAACTAAGGAAGTTACCCGCAGAAAGAACGCTCTTGAGTCTGCTTCAATGCCGCCGAAACTTTCTGACTGCCAGCCTGGAAACGACGATGTTGCAGAACTTTTCATCGTCGAGGGCGATTCTGCACTTGGCACTGCAAAAGCTGCTAGAAACTCTGCTTTCCAAGCTCTTCTTCCAATTCGCGGTAAGATTTTGAACGTGCAAAAGGCAAGTCTTGCACAAATGCTTTCCAACAAAGAGTGCGCTGCAATTATTCAGGTTGTTGGAGCAGGATCTGGCGCAAGTTTCGATATTTCGCAAGCGCGTTATAACAAGATTGTTATGATGACTGATGCCGATGTTGACGGCGCGCACATTCGTATTTTGCTGCTGACGCTGTTCTATCGTTATATGCGTCCGCTTATTGAGCACGGTCATGTTTATGCTGCAGTGCCGCCTCTTCACAGAATTGCGCTCGCTGGAAAGCGCAAGGGCGAGTATATTTACACGTATTCAGACGACGAATTGGCTGGAAAGCTTGATGATTTGCAAGCTAAGGGCATTGATTTTAACAGCGATATTCAGCGTTACAAGGGCTTGGGTGAGATGGATGCAGATCAGCTTGCAGACACAACCATGGATCCTAGAACTCGCATGCTTCGAAGGATTCGTATGGAAGATGCTCAGCAAGCGAGTGAAGTATTTGATTTGCTAATGGGCGATGATGTTCCTCCGCGCAAGCAGTTTATTGTTGATAACGCAGACGACTTCGATCGTTCCAAAATCGATACCTGATATCGGCATGTTGTTTGCATTGCTTTATGTTGCCTTGTATATTTATATTCCTTTATATTGCTTTATAAAGTCGCGTTGGTATTACAAATATGAAGTACTAAGGTTGGGGAATTTTTATGGTTAACCTTCTTCTTGCTGTTATTTATCTTGCTTTTATAAGCTTGGGTTTGCCTGATGCTCTTCTTGGAGCTGCGTGGCCTACGATGAGTCATGATGTTGGTGCGCAAATTTCTTGGGCTGGCGGAATATCAATGGTTATTTCTGCAGGAACAATTGTTTCTGCGCTGCTATCTAATAGGTTTACGCATAAGTTTGGCCCTGGGAAGGTTACGCTTATTTCAGTTGCTTTAACAGCTTTAGCGTTACTAGGTTTTTCTTTTGCTCCGAATTATCTTGTGCTTATTTTTCTAGCTATACCATACGGTTTAGGTGCTGGAGGAGTGGATGCGGCTCTTAATAATTACGTTGCAATTCACTATGAAAGCTGGCACATGAGCTGGCTTCACTGCATGTGGGGAATTGGTGCTTCCGCAGGTCCTTATGTTATGGGTTTCGCACTTTCTCACGGTCAGTGTTGGCCTGCAGGCTACCAGTATATTGCTGTTATACAAATTGCTCTCACTCTTGTGTTATTCATAAGTTTGCCGCTGTGGAAAAATAATAATAAAAAGGCAGAGACGCATAATCTTACTGAGGTAAAGAAACAATCTTCTGGGATGCTATCTTATAAGGAAGTTTTGCGCATTCCAGGAGCTAAGAATATTCTTATTATGTTCTTTTGCTATTGTGCGTTGGAACAAACTGCAGGATTGTGGGCTAGTAGTTACATGGTTTTGCATGGAGGAGTTAGCCGCATTGTTGCGGCAGGTTGGGCAAGCTTGTTTTATGTTGGCATTACAGTTGGTCGTTTTATAAGCGGATTTCTTACTATGCGTTTTAACGATGCAACGATGATTCGTATTGGGCAGTGCGTAATGCTTATGGGCATTCTGGTATTGTTGCTGCCTTTGCCGAATCATATTGAGCTTATTGCAGGATTTGTAATTATTGGACTAGGCTGCGCTCCAGTTTACCCATGCATTATTCATTCCACGCCGCATTATTTTGGTGCAGATAAGTCTCAAGCTATTGTTGGCATGCAAATGGCAAGCGCATATATTGGGTCTATGGTAATGCCTGCGATTTTTGGACTAATTGCGCAGAATGTTTCTATGGTGCTTCTTCCGGCTTATTTGCTTATTCTTCTCGCTGTAATGACTTTTATGCACGTGCGCTTGCTTCGAACTTGCGTAACTCGAGTCTGAAAGTATTTGTGTGCGCGATTGCTTATATTTTTTTGATGTAGACTTGTGTTAGATGTGTTATGTGTGCTAGGTGTGTTAGAACTTGTTGTATACGCATTATCTAGTAGATGTATTTCTAATAATGTTTTTACAAAAGGAGGGGTTATGAATGATATTAAGCAAGAAGTCTTTGACAAAGATAAGCTTGATTTTGCAATATTTTGTATTGAAAATGTTGCTAAGAAGCTTAATCAAAACCCTCGCGATACGTATGATGCTTTGACTAAGAAGAGTAATATTCTTATGTCTTATATTGTTCCATCTTATGACGTTTTGCACACTCAAGGCAAAGAGTATATTACAAACGATATTATTTCCTTCATGCGCGAAAAAGGTGTAAAAGTATGATTGTTTATCACGGTTCTTTTATGCCTGTTGAATTTCCAGATGTATTGCATTCGCGTAAAGATGTTGATTTTGGCGCAGGATTCTACGTTACATCAATATGTAGCCAGGCTGATAATTGGGCGAAGAAATTTATTCGCAAGGACAAAGATGCTTTTGTTTCTTCTTATAATTTTGACAATAATGTTCTTAATGAATTATCTGTTCTTAAGTTTGATTCATATTCTGAAGAATGGCTTAATTTCATACTTAATGCTCGTTCTGGAAATGATGCAAGCAGTTTTGATGTAGTAATTGGCGGTGTAGCAAACGATAAGGTTTATAACACACTTGAATTGTTTTTTGATGATTTAATTACTAAGTCTGAAGCTTTAGGCAGACTAAAATATGAAAAACCTAATAATCAAATATGTTTTAGAAGTCAAAAAGCTATTGATTTGTGTCTTACATACATAAAAAGCGAGTGTGTAAATAGTAAGTTTTTAGGGGAGTGATGGATTTTGAAGGCGAATCCTATTTTGTTGCAAAAGAAGTATGCTAGGGTTGTAAGTCTTCTGGCTGAGCGTGCTGGGTTGAGTTATGAGCAGGCGCTTGACGTGTTTTACCATTCTGTTACTTACGATTTGATGCGTAATGGTATTTCGGATATGCATTGTATGAGCGACGGATATTTGGTTCAAGATTTGCTTGATGAGATGCATAATTCTAAAATGTGTGTTAATGCATGACTTTTGTAATAAATTAAACGATTGTGTGATATACCATGCTTGCATTTGTATTTCGACTATAAAGCGTACAATGTGTATACGTTTTTACATTATCTCGTTATCTATTTTTTAAGAGGGTAAATGAATAAGAGAACTGGTCTTATGTTGACTGCCACTATGATGGGTATTGCTACGGCTGCTTGTGCTTTCTGCATGGCGCAAAGTGCGAATGCTGCCGAAACTTCAGCTTCTTCTGGTGTTAATACGACTGTAAATTCTTCTACAAATAATTCTTTTACCACAGCTTCTAATACAGAAACTTCCTCTACAGAAGGTTCTTCTTCCGTAACTTCTTATAACGCAGCTTCTAATACACCCAATGGGGGGGTCTGCTTTAGATAGCACTTCCGCAAAACCTTCTGGAAATACTGTACCTTCCAAGTCTAGCGAAACTGCAAAAACTGCCGAAACCACAAAATCTACTAAATCTTCTAAAGCTTCTGAATCTGTAACTGATGCTGAAAATTCTGAAAATGCTAGACTTACACAAACTCTTATAGATGTAAGCAATACTAATCTTCAAACAAATAATCGTGAAGATAGAAGCGTACACGCATCTGCAGAATCTAAAGCAGCATCAACTGATTCGGGTACTACAGATGATGCATCTTTAACTTGGACGAAGGACGACTTTAACATTTCTGACGATGGTAAAACTATTGGAGGTAGGAAAAATGTTTATTATCCGGAGACCGGTCAAACGGTAAATGAGTATGTGGACGGACTTAGTGCCAAAGGCAAGGAGAAACTTAAGAAAAATCATCATGTTGTGATTCCTGAGGGTATTGAGGTAATTCATGAATGTGCTTTTACCGGTCAGGCTGACAAAGTCGGGAATAAGCATAAACACGTTGACGGCAAGACTTATATTGAGGGTGTCACTCTTCCGCAATCTCTTAGAATAATAGAATATGGAGCTTTTGGTTGGAATAAAATTAAAGGAACCGTTGTTATTCCAAAAAATGTGGCTTCAGTAAGCGATGCAGCCTTTGTTGCTAATGAAATTGAAAAAGTTGTGTTTGAAGGCGTGCTTGATGATAAGGGAAAAGAGCACGATACAGATACTAATCCGTATTATCTTGCTGGAGTTGGTAGTGTTGCTTTCCAAGGTAATAAAATTTCTGAAATTGTCGTAAAAGGTAATTTAGGACAATATAAGTTTCGCTCAGGGGAAAATGATTCACCGTTTGACAATCAAAATCCTGGACCTTTCACTATTGAAGTGGGAGAGGAATACAAAAGTCCTATCAAAATTACGCAAGAAAGCGCTGGTCATACAATCAGTGTTATGGAGGGTTTTGAGGAGAATGGAAATCCTGTAACGATTGACCTCTCACCATATTTTAAGAAAAATGCTGATGGCAAATATGTAGCTGTAAAAACTGGCACACTTGAAGGTCAGTGCATTTTTTATGACTTTGTTCAGCGTGTGCCTAGGATGATTGGTAGATCGCATTTTACGTACAACATTGTTCCTAAAGCTACGATTTACACAGTTACTTTTGTAAATGGCGCTAATTCTCATTATGCTTCTGTGCAAGTTAAGGAAGGCAAAAGCATAAACGATAAGAGTGTTGATAGTCAGTCTATGCCTAAAGATCCTACGAAGATTGGGTACACTTTTGAAGGGTGGAATGAAGATCAAGACGGTACTGGTGCAGTGTTCCTTGCCAGCACTAGTGTAAACAAAAATTTGAAAGTTTACTCTATTTTTAAGAATTACTTACCAGTTATTACAGTTCAGAATAAGACTATTACTGAGGGTGATTCACTCGATTTGAATAGTCTTGTTGTGTCTGTTAGTGATATTGAGGATAATTCTATAGCAACTAAGGTTAAGCGTATTAGTGACGGTGGTTTTAATAACAATGTTCCAGGTGTTTACACTATCACGTTTAGCGTAACGGACAATGGCGGTGCTACTGCAACAACAGTTGCAACAGTAACTGTTAATAAGAAGCCAACGCCTCTAATTCCACCAGCTCCTGCGCCGGAGCCGGAGCTAACTCCAACTCCTGTTCCACTTCCTGAGTCGTCGGCCCCTGTCGCTCCAGGTCCGATTCTGACACCCTCTGAGTCTGAGACAGAACCTGAGTCAGCTCCAGCTCTTTCGCAACCCGAGCAACCGGAAGCTAAGCGCGTTGTTAAGCATCTTCCTAAAACTGGCTCTTCAGTAGCTATGGTAATAAATTATTTGTTTGCATCTGTGACTGCAGGAATTTTTGCACTTGTAGAAGCTAGAAAATCACTTCGCAGATATTCCAAGCATGCTCGCAAAAACTAGCTTTAAAAAGTGTAAAACTAGCAAGCAAAAACATTACTACCCAATGTGCGCAATTGGGGAAACGAGTTCAGTTCCAGAAGCATCCCTACGCATATCTGGCTTAGGTAACTCAACATTGCTTCCGCCTTCTGTAACGGCTTGCAATGGATAGTATCCAACGTACGCGTGTATCAACGTATCTTGACCTTTAAGGAATCTTTGCGAGCGCACGCCACCAGTTGCGCGACCTTTTGTTGGGTACATGTCAAATGGAGTAATCTTTGCAGAACCGTTTTCGGTTCCAGGAAGAGCTTCACTGTCTCCAGCAACGGTGAATACAACTGTTCCAGAAGCGGAGAATAAACCATTTTCACCTTCTTCGTAATGCCACTCTATTGATTTTTCTGGCACTACTGCGAAGGTTGCAACTTTAGCACCTTCTGCTAAACGAATGCCTGCCATTCCGCCTGCTGTGCGCCCTTGAGGTCTAACTTGTTTAGCGTCAAAGGTAAGTAATGAAGAATCACTACTAATGAACACGAGTCTGTCGTTGTCTTTTGCTGGAGCTGCGGCAATAACGGTGTCGTCGTCTTTTAAGTCAATTATGCTCCATGAATCCATGGTAGTTGGAGCTTCAAAATTCCATCTTTTAACTACACCGTTTCGTGTTCCAATTGCAAGTGGAGTAGCGTTTTGTGAGGCATCAAATGCTATTGCTGAAACTACGCGTTCTCCTCTTACTGGATCCGTGCTTTGCGTGGAAGTTAGCAGTTCTTGTGCTTTTACTCCGTGGTTGAGCAGCGCAGGTTTTCCTTCTTCATAGTTAAGTTGTGGCAAATCTGCAACATGAGCTAGAACTAGTCGACCAGATGAAGTAACAAGAGCACAAGTTGAACGCGTTGTTGTTGCAAACATTGTTTTACAAGGAGTGTTAAATACGTTGTTGTTGTGCGAATTCCAATGTTCTAACACTGCAATGCTTGTTCTGGCAATTAACCCTGAAGTGCTTAATGCTACTGCGCAAGGTTCGTCACTTAATTGCATTGCAACAGAAGATGCGTCAGCTTCTCCAGTTTTACGAGCTGCATTAGCTGCTGCAGCCAAATCTGCTTGAGTTGAAGTAATTTTATTTGCTGATTGCACAGCTTTAATCGCAATATCCTCACTGTTTTTATTTATGCTGGAGGCTACTGGAGTAAAACTACCATCTTCATTTTCGTCAAGCAAAATTGTTCTGCGTGGAGTATCCCATTGTTTAACTGCAGAATCCATATCTGCTATTACGACGTTGTCGAGTTTAGCTTCAGAACTTAATATTTGATTTAGCTCTTCAATTTTTTTGAGCAAATCGTCGCGTTCAGCTTCGAGCTCTATTCGGCTCATTTTAGTAAGTCTGCGAAGACGTAAGTCAAGAATATACTGTGCTTGAATTTCATCAAGATCGAATACTTTAATTAACTTAGTTTTTGCACTATCTGCATCTTCAGATGAACGAATGACCTGAATTACTTCATCAATATCAAGAAGTGCAAGAAGCAAGCCATCAACCAAATGTAAGCGTTCTTGAGCTTTTTTGCGCCTAAATTCGCTGCGTCTGCGTACCACGGTTCTGCGGTGAGAAATCCAAACGTCTAATAGCTCTCGCAAGCCCATTGTGTGAGGTCTACCGTCAACAAGTGCAACATTGTTAATAGTAAAGCTCTCTTGCAAAGGAGTGTGCTTAAAAAGTTGAGCAAGCACAGCGTTAGGATCAAAACCTGTCTTAATCTCAATAACAATACGAGTTCCGTTATGTCGATCTGTTAAATCAATAGCACCTGAAATACCGTCTAATTTTCTTGATTTAACTCCTTGAGAAATTCTTTCCAAAACGCGCTCTGGGCCAACCATAAACGGAAGTTCTGTAACAATAATAGCTTTTTTGCGAGCAGTAATATTTTCGATATGTGTTGTAGATCTTGTAGTGAATGCTCCGCGACCTGTTGCGTAAGCTTCGCGAATGCCACTTCGACCAATGATAATTCCTCCGCTAGGCCAGTCAGGTCCTGGAACTAGTTTCATAAGATCATCTAGGGTTGCATCAGGATGTTTCATAACATATTTTGCTGCAGCAACTACTTCGCCTAGATTATGCGTTGCCATATTTGTTGCCATGCCTACAGCAATTCCAGAAGCGCCATTTACTAAAAGATTTGGAATAGCTGCAGGAAGCACAGTAGGTTCTTTTAGTTTATTGTCGTAATTTGGTACAAAATCAACTGTGTCTTCGTTGATATCCGCGTTCATACCTAGTGATGCAGGAGCTAAACGCGCTTCGGTGTATCGAGAAGCTGCTGGACCGTCGTCAAGAGAGCCAAAATTACCGTGTCCGTCAACAAGTGGCAAGCGTAGGGAAAATGGTTGAGCTAGACGAACCATTGCCTCATAGATTGCAGAATCACCGTGAGGATGAAGTTTACCCATTACTTCACCAACAACACGCGCTGATTTCATATAAGCATGATCAGGACTCAAATTCATATTGCCCATTTGATACACAATGCGTCGCTGCACTGGTTTCATTCCGTCTCGTGCGTCCGGTAAAGCTCGAGCATAAATAACTGAATAAGCATATTCCAAGAAGGATTTGCTCATTTCTTCGTTTAATGGTGTTTCAACAATATGCTCTTTAACTTTTCTTGGGTCGAAAGCTTGCTGTGTTGAGTGATGGCGTGAGGGCATATTTAGAACTCCTTGAATGACATTACGGCTATCAATCTTACCAATTTATATGCACAAACAGCATGTTTTTGCTGAATTTTTCAGCAATTTGACTAGTTATT
Source organism: Gardnerella sp. DNF01151 (assembly GCF_049244235.1). Classification (NCBI taxonomy): domain Bacteria; kingdom Bacillati; phylum Actinomycetota; class Actinomycetes; order Bifidobacteriales; family Bifidobacteriaceae; genus Gardnerella; species Gardnerella sp. DNF01151. The sequence continues at coordinate 862,171 of NZ_CP058389.1, forward strand.
TATATAAATATTTGTTATTCGCGTTTTGTTCAATGCAATATAAGTGGTTCAATAGTAAGTATGAGTGCTGAAATACCGTCTGAAAATGATCTTTTGCAATTTGTTGGTAATGTTAAGTACGGTGATTTTTCTAATTCCGCAGTTAATGAAAATTTTTCTTACGATTTTAATGAAAAAAATCTTGGTGGAGCGTTACATATATCTTCGGTTCTTCCAGCTTTAAGTGATGCAATAGATGCTCCTGTTAAAACAGCTATTCATAACGATCCACACGCTTTGCGAGAAAGTCTTGGTTTCCCTAAATCTAATTCTGCAATTGTAGTGTTAATAGATGGTTTAGGATACTGGAATATTCTTATGCGCAAAGGTCACGCTCCTTATTTACGATCCTTGCTTAACGAATCAATAAATCAACGACCAATTAGCACGTGCGTTCCAAGCACAACTGTTGCTGCAATGGCTACTTTTGGAACAGGCACATGTCCTGGTCTTACTTGCATGACCGGTTACACGCAAAAGAATTCTCAAACTGGTAAACTTGCGCAGCTTATTCAATTTAATGATGCGCCTGATCCGCTAGTTTTGCAGCAAGAGCCGACTATATTTGAAAGTTTAGTTTCTAATGGAGTCCGTGCAGATAGCGTGGGATTACCAAAGTTTGAAAATACTCCTCTTACCAAAGCTGCTTTTCGTGGAGCAAATTATATTACTGCTGGAACTCCTAGAGCTCGCATTCTTAAGGCTGCTAATAACAGTAAAACTCCAGGTTTAACTTATATGTATTTACGTGACGCTGATAAAACCGGTCATAATTATGGTTGGGATTCTCAGCAGTGGGTTTCTGTTTTTGAGCAAATTGACGAGCAGTTGCGTCTTTTGCGAGCAAATTGTGCTCCTGGAACATTAATTGTTATTACTGCAGATCATGGGATGATTAAATCCGATCCCAATAAGCGAATTGATATTGCTAAACATGATGAGCTGATAAAAGGCGTATCGATGGTTGGCGGTGAACCTCGTTCTGTAATGTTGTATGCTAACAGTGACGCAAATCCTGAAGATATTATTTACCGTTGGCGTGAATATTTTGGAACTAATGCAATTGTACGCAGTAAAAAACAAGCCATTGACGATGGTATTTTTGGTTTAGTAAACAACAGGGCAGAGGATGTTATTGGCGATGTTATTGTGCAAGCTTGTGGAGCTTACACAATTGTTGATTCTCGCATTCAATCTGATAAAGCTATGAGTTTACCTAGCGTTCATGGATCGATGACTCATATGGAAATGGATATTCCGTGCCTCATAGATTTAGTGTAAGCGATTTTTGCTTCTATTATTGAAAATATTTTATAAATCGTAACTTAGCAAATAAAATGTGTGACACTCAAATTTTACTAAGAGTGTCACACATATTGTTAATAAGCGAAAAATTTATTTTTAAACTTCTTATTTAGCTTTCGCCAAATAATATTTCATCCCAGCTTGGTACTGCTGCTCTTCCAGCTTTACGTTTATTGTGCTCAGAAGATGATTTTTCTTGGCCATTAGTATTAATTTCTTGATTATTTTTAGCAGAATTTTGATTACTTTCAGCAGCATTTTTTTGCAAATTCGTACTAACAATATCTGCTTTTTCAGCATTTTGAACTTTCGCAGCCAATGATTTTTGTGCTTCATTAGACGCATTGACGATTTTGCTATTCGTTTCGTTTCTATTAATAAATTCAGCATCTGGTTGTATTAGCGAAGTCTGCTGAGGATTATCTTCTTTAATAAATTGCGTATTTGTTTCAGTAGAACGCTTAGAATAGCCTTTTTCTAATACTTGCTGTATGTCAGAATTATTGTCCTGATTTTCGAAGGAAGATTGGGCTTGTGCATCTGCAAGTTTGTCACTGTTTCTAAGTTCCCATTGAGAAACAGCTCGTTCGATTCTGGCAGAACGAATAGAATTTCCTGGAAGCTCTTCAGTGTTGAATGGGAAATTAATGCTTACAGTGTCTCTATAAGCTCCACCATATGGAGATTGTTTAGAAGTATCCGCTGCATTAACATCTTCACCAAGCAATAATCTAGACGAAGGGTTCGCGCATGTAACAGAGTTGTCATGCATGTTCCATGTCCACTCAGCTTTAATAGTGCGAGTAGCAGTTTTGAAAGTAGCAGTAATTCGCCATGGCTCTAATCCTCTGCGCGTTGCTTTCCATTGCACTGTTTCCATGCCAATATGTGCTTTAGCTAATGTTCTTTCAATTAAATCTGCAATAGTGCGCATATTGCTTTGTTTAGGAGCAGGTACTAGAAGGAACTGCTCAATTGCATACTGCTTTTCGGTTTCAACGCCTGCAGAAAAACGCCTAACTTGTGCTTCACTAACGTTGTATCTTTGCGCCACATGTGAAGGTGCAACTCCTGCGCGAATCAATGCCTGAATTTGCGAAATAGGCAATGTTGCATTAGATTGTATAGAATTTGTGCCAGCATCTGCTGAGTTATGTTCATCGCTGTTTTTACTCGTAATTTTATGTGAACCAGCGATGGCGCGTTCCAGCGTGTCGTCCACTTGAATACGTAACGGCGTGTTTTCACAAATGAAAATCAAATTACCGTCTGCGTCAATATGGTCGAAACTCGCCTCTTTTGGCGGATTTTCAAGCATTATGCACCACTTTCTTCGCTTTTAACAATACTATTTATATACTTTAGTCCATACACTGCATTCTTTACCATTTTATTTAAAATAAAAAATGTGTAATATACGGGGTAGCATTCGTGTATGCTATGCGCGTAAGTAGCTTTAAAAACGAAAGGACCATAATGGCACAGGATTATGATTCTCCTCGTAGCAAAGATGAGGACGAAGAGTCGTTGGAAGCTTTGAGTAAAGGTTCTCAAAATTCAAACAGCGATATTGACGATGATGAAAATGCTATTGCTGAAGACTACGAGTTGCCAGGTGCTGATTTAAGTAACGAAGATGCATCCGTAACTGTTATCCCTATGCAAGGCGATGAATTTATTTGTTCTGAATGCTTCTTAGTTAAGCATCGCAGCCAGTTAGCTGAAACTAATGCTGATGGTCAGCCTGTTTGCAAGGAGTGCGCAGCTTAAATGGCATATGACGAGACCTATACTGGCCCCGAACAGGTTGAGGTATTAATTAAGTATCTCGATGATGAAACATCTACATTACAGCCGCTTTGCTACGCGCATGCAGGTGATGCAGGTGCCGATTTAAGAACTACCCAAGATTTTACTTTGCGTCCTTTCCAGAGAGCGCTTGTTCCTACTGGAGTTGCTATAGCTTTACCTGCAGGTTATGTTGCTTTAGTGCATCCTCGTTCTGGTTTAGCAGCAAAACAGGGTGTGACTGTGCTAAATGCACCTGGAACAGTTGATGCCGGGTATCGTGGTGAAATTAAGGTTCCTCTTATTAATTTAGATCCTGAGAACACAGTGCAATTCCATAAAGGTGATCGTATCGCTCAAATGGTTATACAACGTTATGTAGAAGCACGATTTATTCCCGCATCTAAATTACCTGAATCTGATCGCTCTGATAAAGGTTTTGGCTCCACTGGCGTACAATAATCTTTTTATAAATATCCGACCGGTTTTTAAAACTGAGTCGGATTTATTGTATGTATTTTTTGTTTTGGTAGTGTATTGAGCGAATTGCAGGTAGGATAGTAAAAAGTACCAGGAGGTGCCAAATGGGTGAACTTCAAGAGGATATAAAAGGATCCAATAGGCTCGGATGTGAAATCAGCGAAGATTCTCAAAATCCATTATTGCCAATATTGAGCATGTGCAAATGGCATCATCCTAATGAGGATATGAGCATTCTTCATAGAGCTTATGATCGTGCTGTAAAGCAGCATACAGGTCAAAGACGCAAATCTGGTGAGCCATACATTATTCATCCTCTTGCTGTAGCTCAAATTCTTGCAGATCTTGGAATGGGACCAATTGTTGTTGCTTCAGGATTATTACACGACACTGTAGAAGATACAGATTACACGCTAGAAGAATGTCGAGCTGAATTTGGCGATACTGTAGCAGGTCTTGTAGATGGTGTTACAAAAATATCCAACATGGAATATGGCGAAAGTGCTCAAGCAGAAACTATTCGTAAGATGGTTGTTGCAATGAGCCGCGATGTGCGAGTGCTTGTAGTAAAGCTTGCGGATCGTTTGCATAATGCTCGTACTTGGAGGTATGTTAAGCCATCAAGTTCACATAAAAAAGCAAGAGAAACTCTTGACGTATATGCGCCTCTTGCTAACCGTTTAGGCATGAATGCAATTAAAACTGAACTTGAAGAGCTGAGTTTTAAAGTATTGTATCCAAAAATTTATAATGAAATTGTTGTTTTAGTTGCTCGTAGAGCAGGTCAGCGTGAAGTTTATTTACGACAAATTCTCGAAGAAATTAATGCAGATCTTGCAGAACAACATGTTAAAGCATCGGTAAAAGGTCGACCAAAAGATTATTTCTCTATTTACCAAAAGATGATCGTTCGAGGTCATGATTTTGCTAATATTTACGATTTAGTTGGTGTGAGAATAATAGTCGATTCTATTCGTGACTGTTATGCAGCATTAGGTGCAGTGCATGCTCGATGGAGCCCTGTTCCAGGACGTTTTAAGGATTACATTGCAACTCCAAAGTTGAATATGTATCAAAGCTTGCATACTACAGTTGTAGGCCCTGGTGGAAAGCCAGTAGAGATTCAAATACGCACATGGGATATGCATAGGCGTGCTGAATTCGGCATCGCAGCTCATTGGAAGTACAAAGCTAATGGTCAGGCTGGTCGCGCTTTAAGTAAGCCTGATAATGATGATTTAAAACGCGAAAATAATATTGATGACAAAAAAGAGCTTAGCGAAGCAGATAATCTTAAGTGGATTCAACAGCTTGCTGATTGGACTAGTGAGACTCCAGATTCAGATGAATTCTTAGGTTCATTAAAACAAGATCTTGGTGCTTCTGAAGTTTATGTTTTTACTCCAAAGGGGAGTATTGTTGCGCTTCCGCAGGATGCAACTCCTGTTGATTTTGCATATTCTGTGCATACTGAAGTTGGTCACCGCATGATGGGTGCGCGTGTAAATGGACGCTTGGTTCCTCTTGATACGAAACTTTCAAACGGTGACACTGTAGAGGTGCTTACTTCAAAGTCGGATACAGCTGGACCATCTCGCGATTGGCTGAGTTTTGTAAAATCTCCTCGTGCTCGAAATAAAATACGTCAATGGTTTAGCAAGGAACGCCGCTCTGAGGCGATTGAAGAGGGCAAGGATGAGCTAACTCGCGCTATGCGTAAACGTAACTTGCCTTTAACTACTTTGATGACGCAGCAGGCATTAATTGGCGTTGCTGATGAATTGAATTTGCCTACTAATGTTGAGTCTTTATATGCGGCTATTGGCGAAGGTCAAGTTTCTACACAGAATGTTATTTCGCGTTTAGTAAAAGATGCGGGCGCTGATGAAGTTGCAGAAGAAGTAGAACAAGAAGCATTGCCTTTACGCCATGTTGAGCGCAGCCATAAGTCTAACGGTGCTTTGGGAGTATCAGTTAAGGGTGTTGGAGACGTTTGGGTCAAGCTTGCAAAATGTTGCATGCCAGTTCCAGGAGATATGATTATTGGTTTTATAACACGAAACCAAGGTGTGTCTGTGCATAGGACTGACTGCCAGAACATGCTCGATTTGCAAAAAACTCAATCAGAGCGCGTTATTCCTGTTCAATGGACTAGCGATAAAGGCTTGTTCTTGGTTAAGGTCCAAGTTGAAGCATTGGATCGACAACATCTTCTTTCGGATGTTACTCGCGTTCTTTCAGATCATGGAGTAAATATTCTTTCCGGAACTATTGCTACAGGCGATGACCGTGTTGCAACAAGTCAATTTACCTTTGAAATGGCAGATCCTCAGCACTTAGCAACTCTACTTGCTGCTATCCGTAAAATTGAAGGCGTTTTTGACGTTTACCGCATTACGGGAGCAAAAGATAGCGCAGAGCCGCGTTTGCGAAAAATGGAACGAGGAAATCTATAAAAGATGGGCACCCCAGCTTTGGAGTGCCCATCTTTGTTTTTGCGCAAATAGTATTTGTTTAATGTAATAAATACGAAAAACGCTTAATTTCAGGCAGTAACAGCCTTCTTCAACAAGGAGCCAGCGGAAATACGTACACCGTAAGAAGCTGGAATCTTGATGGTTTCACCGGTACGCGGGTTGCGGCCAGTGCGCTCAGCACGCTTTACGCGTTCTGCGGAGAACAGACCAGTAAGCTTCAAACCTTCACCGGACTGTAAAGCCTCAACGAACACATCCTGGAATGCGTTGACGGCGGCTTCGGCCTGTGCCTTGGTCAGGTTGGACTTCTGTGCGATCTTAGAAACGAGATCAGACTTGTTGTATGCCATGCAGCATCCTTTGTGTCAGGGGACCTTCTCTTCAAAGGTCACGTTCATACTAGATATTAGTACATTTTCCCTACAAATGTAGCCATTTTTGCATTTTTTCTTAATATTTTTTATTTATTTTTTGCTGTTTTTTATTTAAAACGCACTTGCATAGAAACAGATACGATATTTGCTAATAAAAATACACAAATGTTTGTAAATCTCACTTATATAAGCTCATTATTGCTGAGCCACTTCATTGCAAACGCGCCTAACGGAATTCTCAACCAGTAGAACATAAGCCTATACAGAAGAGTGGCAGACAAAGCAACTGTTGGAGGAACACCTACAGATGTAAATGCGAAAGTAAGAGAAGCTTCAACAGCACCCAAGCCGCCTGGCGTAGGCACTGCCGATCCAGCAGCGTTAGCAAGTAAGAATAGTAAGATTGTTTCCCAAGGATTTGCGTAATATCCAAATGCAAGCAAAGAAATCCAATAACCCAATCCAATGCATGAAACAAGCACAATAGCACCAAAAGAGCCTGCAATAAGTTGCATAGGATGTGAAATAAGTTCCTTAATTTGATGGCCGTAATCAGATAATATTGGCAAATAATGCTTTCGAATTGCTTTACGAGCGGACGGAATAACCATTAAAACACAAACTATAAGTGTGATTATTCCAATGAAAGTAATGAGCATATGAGTAGGAATCATTCCAGAAAGCACATTTTTACCAGTGAAAACGCCTATAGAAAGTAATACTAAAGTTGTCATTAATGCTTGAATAAGCCATACTGCACTAGTAATTGCTGTAGCTTGAGCTGAAGTGTACCCGCTTTTCTTTAATAATTGCATATTTACAAATGCAGGACCAACACCAGCAGGCATAGAAACTGCTGTGAAACCAGTAGCTGCTTGAGATGCAAACAAAACATGTGCAGAAGGTTTTTGATCATCCATGAATGAGCCGAGAGTAATTGCAGATCCAATCCAAGCAAACATGCTGCAAGCAAAGCACATAAATACCATTACATTATCTGCGTGACGCAAGGCAGCAAATACTTCCTGAGGATGCCACTGTGTAGCAATAACAGCGACAGCAACAATCGAAAGAACCAAGCTAACAAAGAAACGTATATTGAAGCGCGCTAAACGCACAGTATCATAATCTTCTTCATCTGTGTGTAAAGCAACTATTTGACTTAACTTATTGCAAAGATTTTGGAAAACTTTTTTATTCCAAGATGGCAAAGATCTCGTGGAAGCAGGAATAGCAGCTTTCTGCATAAAAGGCAATAGTGCAGATAACTTTTCTGCACCCCATGTGTTAATAGCAGCTTTAAGAGCAGTGTCAATATCTGTGCAAGATGCAATAAGCGTTAAAAGCTGAACTTTATCAAGTGCAATATTTGTATCATCGCTGGCAACGTCGCCGTTTTGCCAACCTGCAATAACTGGTGTTCCGTCTTCAAGCCTAGCAATAGTTTCAGGAGTGATGCGTCTATGCGTAATACCGCGAGTGTTAGCAGCATCTACATAACGCATTAATTTTGCTGCATCATCAATAGTTAAAGTGTTCAAATTGCAAGGCAGTAGAGCGTTAGAAGCGTGAAAAACCATTATTGAAGATTTATCACTGTCGCTTACTCCATAAACATTCGCTGTTGGCAAATGCATATTTCGTAAAACAAGAAGCATAGAAAGGTGGTGATGAACAGAATGTCTAGCAGAACGATCTCTACGAGTTGGTATATCTACTAAACGCACCCACTGCCATAATTGATTTAAATAACCTGGTAAATGAACTTGATTATCTAATACTGAAATTACATAACGTATGCCGTGGATGTCTGTTGCATCATACAATCTTGAATTTTCAATTAAATCGTCATCAAGACTTGAACGAAGAACTCCAGTATGATCAGCTTGCTGAGTTCTACGAGTTAATTGAGTAAGATTATCTATGCCAATATTTTTTAAAGCAAGAACAATATCGTCACCCCAAGCACCCTTACTGCGTGTGCCTTTTGCGAAACGAATAAGCGTACCAATTGCTCTTCCTAAGCAACATGATACAAGAATAGCAGAGTAGGAATCCCAAGATGAAAATAGAAGTATTGCTGTAACAATGAATAAAGCATTCCAGCCCCACATTACATGCTTATATTCGCGTCTAGGACCACTAACTGTAAGAAAAGCAACCAGAACAGCATACATGTCTGGAAGCAAATCAGCCCAAGTGTTATTAGACCGCATTTGTAAAGATTCAATCAAAGCTATATTGTGTGTAGAAAATATCGCAATAGATAACAGCCATACTGAACCATAACTTATAAACAGCGTAATAACAGAAATAGCGGTATCAATCCAACGCCTGTCAGAAACCGTGTGTGCAATAACTTCTGCAACAACAATAAGAGTAAGACCTTGCTGTATCAGAACAAATGAAAGATTATTAAAAGATAATCCTATAATTTGAGTAGCACTTCGTGCATCAATCTTCATAGCATCAGCCGTTGCTGATAAACACATTGACGACAACAAAGTAAAAACGCCAATTACAACTGATGATATTGCATACAACAAATCAGCCCAACTACGTACTAAGCTAGGCTGAGTATCTTCAATAACAAGATTTGGATTTATGCTAGATTGCATGGCTTTACCGTCTACTTAATCAATAAAGTCCACCAATTGTGAAGCAAATCCAGTGTAAGATTCTGGTGTCATTGCTTGCAAACGAGCTGCAGTATTGGCATCAAAGTTACGAGATTTAATGAATTCTTCTACGTCACTTTGTGAAATATGGTGACCACGCATTAATTCTTTTACTTGCTCATATGGTCGTTCCATACCAGGTACGCCAGCAATTTCTTCAGCACGCATTGCTGTTTGAATTGGCTCTCCAAGAACTTCCCAATTTTCGTCTAATTCTTTTGCCATAAATTCTTTATTAGGATGAATAGACTTCAAACCGCCTAAAAGATTATTCAAAGCAAGAAGAGCATAACCGAAAGCTGAGCCAACATTCCTTTGAGTAGTAGAATCTGTAAGATCACGCTGCCAGCGGCTTTCAGTAAGAGTTGCACATAATGTGTCAAACAGTGAGCAAGAAATCTCAAGATTAGCTTCAGCGTTCTCAAAACGAATAGGATTAACCTTATGAGGCATAGTAGAAGATCCTGTAGCTCCCTTCACAGGAACTTGCACAAAAATACCTCTAGAAATATACATCCATACGTCAACTGCAAGATTATGCAGAATATGGTTTATGTGACTTACAGTGCTATAAAGTTCAGCCTGCCAATCGTGGCTTTCAATTTGAGTCGTTAATGGATTCCATTGAAGACCCATTCTATTTTCAACAAACTCTTGAGATACGCTAATCCAATCAACTTCTGGGAAAGCAGCTAAATGAGCTCCAAAAGTTCCTGTAGCACCATTCAACTTTCCTAAATACTCTTGAGTATCAAGATGACGAAGTTGACGACGCAAACGATATGCAAACACTGCCAATTCCTTACCTAAAGTAGTTGGAGTAGCAGGCTGGCCATGAGTTAACGAAAGCATAGATAAATCTCTATATTCGTTAGCATTCTTAACTAAATAATCAACTATCGCTTCTAAATTCGGACGATAAACGTTTAAAACAGCTTGCTTTACGCAACGCGCAATAGAAAGATTATTAATATCTTCACTTGTGCATGAAAAATGTACTAAAGTTTTTAAATTTGAAAGCTCAGTAGCACGACCAAGCTTATTTTCTGCTTCGTCTAACGCATCGTCAATGTAGTATTCAACAGCTTTAACATCGTGATGAGTAATAGCCTCATGCGCAGCATGACGAGCAATTCCTTCAGCATCAAAATTTTCAGGAATAGAACGCAAATATGAGCATTCTTCATCAGTTAAAGGATTAACACCCTTAACAATTGGCTGGAATTGATTAGCTTCATAACCATTTGCGAGAAGAATCATCCACTCAACTTCTACACGCATGCGCTCGCGATTTAACGCAGGTTCGCTTAAATATTCAACGAGTGCGGATGTTTGATTATGATAACGCCCATCGAGAGGAGTCAGAGCTATTGCAGGAGAAATATCGGTAAGCTTCATAGTTTTAAGGTTACATCATGCTGCGAATTAGCTTAATTTTACTCAATAAGAATTTAATTATTTTATTTTTTCATTACTCCTTGCCACAATGTAGTACTTTGCAATTTGCCATTAATAGTATTCTGAAAATGTCGATCTTGCTCGCGCACACTTTTAGATCCGAGTTGAAGAGCATCTTCATAAGCTGCAGTATGGTAATGCAAATCATGAGTTAAAGTTCCTTCTTCTGGAACGTCATTAACGAATATTCCGTCATTATCGAATTTTTTAGTCGAATATTGTTTGCCAGAAAAACGCGTGACTCCAGGAGGTAAAGAACACTTAGATTCTTTAACATGAATTGCATGACCGTGAATAGTCACCCAATTATTTCTACGAGGATTCTCTTTGCCATCTAAAGAAGGCACAATCTCATCGTCCATCTCAATACTAGTAACCCAAGTTTTCTTAGGAATTGGATGATTTGCAATAGGAGATCCAGCAGTAACAACATGCTGTATGTTGTATTGCTTAGCGTAATCGCTTGCAATGCTTGCTGCAACAATACCTCCTTGAGAATGTCCTACTAAAGCAACAGGCTCGTTAGATTTAATTCCAGAACGTTTCATAGCTTCTACAACCATTCGAGTGCTATCAGCTTGTTTTCTAACTAAAGAACTATGACTCATTACTTCTGCGTTTTGTGCCCAACCAAAAGGAGAGTGTGCTTTACCGTCAGTTCCTGGAATTATTACTAACCATGACGAACTGCCATCGCTGCGCCTAAAACGTTGAATTGCAATAGTAGCAGCATCTGGATTAACAAGTGGTGGTCTAACGCCCAAATTTTCGCTTCCAAGTTCCGTTAAATTTTCTAAAGTTTCAAGCAGATTACGTCCAGGTCTAGCAAGAACAGATTCAGGTTTTCTCCACATCTCATTTACTTTAGTGAGAAGTAAATTATTACCTTGCTTTCGATCATTAATAGGCGCGCTTACGAAGCTAAGAGCACTAGAAATAAATGGAATAGCTTGTGATAAATATTTTTGAGCATTGGATAAAAAGTTTAGTGAGGTTTCACGCTCTTTTTTATTTATGGGGCCTTTCGCATTTCCGGCAATAAATATTGGCAAACTTGTAATAGGATTTAAAATAAGGTGCTGCGATAGACCTCGAATAATTCCTTGTTGTATATTCTTAGTTGCGTAGGACCATCTAGCAAGATTTTGGAAACCTGAATGATTTTTATTATCTTGATTAACGGCGAGACCTGCGGAGAATAAAACATGTAAAGCAAAAATAGGGTTTGCAAGAGCCAAGAAAGAAATTTTATTGTCTAACTCGTCTTTTGCACGAAATTCTGCATCTTCATACAAATTATTTGCTCTTGCAATAAGAAAAGCAAGATTTTCTAAATTTTGAGACATTAAATAACATTTATGAGCATATTCATGACATATGCTTTCAGTTAAAAATGATTGCGAAGAATCATGAATATATGCTCCTGATTCTTTTTGTATACCATAATTTTGACCGGCAATAACCATCGCTGCATTAAGCCATAAATTTTTTAGCGTAAGTAATTCTTTAGCAATATTATTGAGTTTTCTGGAAAAACTAATATACGCTTCTCTATCAGCAACGCTAAGCGTCATTCCACCTACAACAGAGGACTTAACTTTCCAAGACATACTATATTCCTCCGCGAATGTTATATAACGCATACGCTTGTGCAGAAATATTTTTCATACTATGACGAAAATGTTCGGCTGCAAGCCCTTGCCAATCTTCTAATTCAGTCGCTGCGGATTCTGCCATAACGCAGCGAACGCACTCTTGAGTGCGTTGTATAAGCCATTGCCATTCGTAATATGTGTGCATAATCGTTATTACACACGTTTATTAATGAAAAGTCACTAAAAAATATTCAATGTGGTTAAAAGGTTATTAATGCTTATTGCTTCGCTTATAGATAATCGTTGAAGATTTAATTACCAAGGCTTATTGCTGCTTTCATCAGTTTTAGTACGTTTTTCTGTCTTTTCTAAACCTTGCTGGTCTTCTTGATTCTGTGAAGATTGAGAATCCACATGATCGTTCTGTTTTAGCAAGTTTTCAACTTTATTGCGCTGAGTATTGTCCAACTGAGGCTTAGACGAATCTGACTGCTTTTTATCTTTAGAAGAATTGTTAGAATTATCGTTTTTAAAATGATTGTTATGCTTTTTCGGTTTCTGCTGCTTATTAGTATTGTTTTGATTCTGCTTTAATTTTTCTGTTAACTTTCGTGATAATTCAGCATTTTTGTCAATACTATTTCGAAGTTGAGGAAGCAGTATCATTTCTTGAGATTTAGCATCATCAAATTGCGCATCAGTTTGCTGTTGCTGAGTTAAAAGCACATTCTTGTCGCTATCTATACTCTTGGAAGATTTTATGTTGGAAATAAGGCTATCAGTAGCAGCATTATATGTGTATTGTGCTCTCCAATTTACGATAGCAAAATACGCTACGAATATCGCAATAATCAAGAATAAGAATGTAACAATGCGAATAATTGTGCGACTAGACATGTGCTTCATACTAATTTCCTTGAAGTTATAAACCACGACATTAATTCCCAAATTAAAAGTATCGACGCAAATATTGCAAACGGCCAAATAATTGGTTCAGGTCTCAAACGAGGTTTTGCTGTCTCGTTCATTCTCCATTGGTGTGAAAGAATTGGTTTTGCTTCGTCTCCAAATGTTACGTTTAAAGATGAGTGCATATACTTGCCGCTAAGCTCATCGGCAATATTTCGCAAGTTCTTTTCATCAAGCTTTGAAATTCCAGGATTTCCTGTAGCAGGATCAATAACCCATTGATTAGAGGTATTGTCTTCGCTGTAGTCGTCAAGTTGCAGCTGTGTTTTTTCCAAAGGTATTTTAGCTCCTTTAGATGAGCCTATTCCAATAACAAATGCGTTAGTAATATAAGCTCTGAGCGATGAAAATGTGCGGCGCTTTCGTTGTGTTGTTTCCTCACCATCGCTTAAAACATACAAAACTGTTGTATCATCTGGATGAGCATCATGTATAGCTTTTGCAGTAAGCAAAGTTTGATCTATAGGAGCGTCAAGACTAGTTCCAGTAGCTACGCTAGTTGGTTCAGTTCGTAAAGTATTTATCCAATTGTCAACTGCTCTAGCATCAGGCGTTAATGGAACATCGACAGACGTAGAAGCACCAAAAGAAATAGCAGCAAAACTTGAGTTAGCATAGGATTTTGTTATTTGACGAATAATATTCCTTGCTGCATCAATACGCTCAATCTTACTATTTTTTGCATAATCAGCGTCTTTTGCTCTCATTGAACCTGTTATATCTAGAGCAATAATCACGTTTGTTGCATTTACTGCTCTTTGTAAAGTTGAACGCATAATACTTGGAGATAGCACGCAAATTATTAGCATTATGCATATGCCAATACGTCTTAATCTCATGCAAAAAGTTTCATCACTTGATCCTGGTTTCCTACGTATAGGCACAATTTCAAAAAACATTGCTGCCAACAAAACTAATATTGCAATAATCGCAATAATCCAGCCATATGATGGAGAAAAAACCAACTGACCTGCTTGAGAAGTGTCAGAAGCTTCAATTTTAGCGTGTGCAAACAGTAGGGTAGTAGCAGAAAATAGTGTTGTTGTCATCGCTTCATCCTCTTTGCAATAGCTAGCCAAATCACAACGCTAAACACAGTAAGCAAAACCCAAAGACCAGGATCGTCGCTAAATGCAGACTGAGCAGCGCCTTGAGGAATTGCAGTATGTCTTTTTTCAATTTCTTTTACTAAATTAATAACAGAATCAGAATTGCGTTGAGAAAGGAAAATTCCGCCATGAGATTCAATAAGCTGTTTCATTTCTAACGTAGCATCATCATTCTCATTCTGTTTTGCGCCAGAATATAACCCGTCGACAGTAATTTTAGCTTGCTTTGTTAAATCTAAAGCTTGCTTTAATGAGTAAGTTTGTTTTCCAGAAACAACATTATCTGTAGCAAGAACAATGGAAGAACTTCTATTAAAACGGCTTTGTATTTTATGGTTATTATGAGCAGAACCATAAATAAAACCTGGAAGCATTGCTGCGCAACTAACTAAACCGTCTCCAATAAGAGATGTTGCGTTTTTGCGATTTTGAGTTCCTTCAAGCCAGTCAGAAATTTCCTGATATTGGCGTTGTTGTAAACGATTAATACGACTTTGCGATTGAACTCCGCCAAGCAAATTTGCAGCATATTGCAATTGTTTTTTAGCTAGTCGATAATCGTCAGTCAGTGGAAAAACTGTTCTAGATGTGGAGTTAAAAATGCTTAATCCAATGCGTTCACCCTGAAAATGCTCAATAAAATTAAGATACGCTTGAATTACTTCGCGATCATATGGTAAAGCAGAACCTGAAACGTCTAAGCATAAAACAATGTCTCTAGAACTAACTTGCTCGTTCGCATTAAACACTCGGGCTGGTCTAGAAGCAACAGCAAGCGAACTGCATAAAGATACTACCAATGCAGCCGCAGCAAACCTTCTAAACATTCGCCACATATACCATGAATGACTAGTAGTAGTTCCTTGTAGATCATTGTCAAAAGTAAAAGTATAGAATTTTCGCGTAATATTACTAGTTTGACTCTTATACTTCTTTTTTAAAATATTGCTACGAATGGAATCTAAAATTAGTAAGATAGCAAAAATTGATGCAGAAACAACAACGCCTGCAACAAAAAGCAAAGGCCATTGCCATCTCCATGGCCATATGTATTCCCAAACATTATTACTCATCAACGTTTGTCCTTCGTTTGCCAGCCTTCAAGCAATACTAAAACCCATTCAGCAGCCTGCTCAACAGTAGTATTTCGCGCTTGCTCGTTTGCTTTGCGATCAGCAAATTCTGGAGGATACAAAGCAGATATTGTTTGGCGTAACATATCAGCACCTTTTTTATTGCGCCATTTCAAACGCAAAGAAGCCAATTCTCCCAAAGTGTGAGTTTGAATATCTTCACCGCTCATCTTCGAAACATAAGATCTAGCAATAGAAGCCAATTCTGCACAAGCCTGATCTTTAGTAAGTTCATTGTTATGATACTTCTCAACAATCGCATCAATATCTTTACGCCAAGCTTGTTTGTTTACATTATGAACGTGAACTGCTTCTGTAGAGTTGCTACTTTCAGTTAATTTTTTTGGCTTTTTAAAAGAAAAATATAAAACCGCAAAAGCAATAAAGATAACAACAAGCGATGCAGAAAGTAGTATTAAAAAAAGCGTTTCATCATGTAAAGGCTTTTGAATATCTTCCAGGCTCATTCTATTCAACCTCCTTGTTAAATGAGTCAGCAAGATAATTTGTACGGCTCACTTTTTGTGCAGAAATATGGAAAACTTCTTCACTTGAAGAACCATAAATTATTGAAGATTGAACACCAAGCAGCATATCGTATAAAGCGTTTATTCTAAAATTTCTACGAGCTTCGACTTCATTTTTATTTGATTCTTTTTTCAAAAACGCCGGTACTTTACGTAAAGTAATTCCATCAAATATTTGCAAATCAATTGCAGAATCAAAAGGATTAATAGGAGAGACAACAATAACTACAAGCTTATGATTTTGCGTAATTTTACGCAAAGATTCAGAGTTATGAGCTTGTAATGCATACTCATCAGTTATTAAAACTACCAGACCATTATTGTCAATATTTTTTAGTAACGAAGTAAGCAACGCATCAATGTCTCTGGTATTCCTACGAGTATTAAGCAACGTATAATCTAGATTTCGCTCAAAATCAGAAAGATTACTAGCAGAATGAACATTGATAACGTTTTTTCCATCTGCACACAACAAAGAAACAGCATCATGACGTTTTAAACTCAAAGATGCAAAAAAGCATGCAGAGTTAGACGCAACTTCATACAGAGATTCTCCAGAAACACAAGCTCCATTCATATTGATGCTTGTATCTAAAGCAATCCAAGTATGAGAAGACGAAGTACGCTCTCTAGAAGACACCATAGGTTGTCCAGTTCGAGCACTCGCAGACCAATTCATCATGCGAGCTTCATCTCCTGGCTGCCACGCGTGTATGTCAATAACATCACCTGTGCCAAAACGTCTGTGCGAAGGATGGTCTCCCTCTAATAAGCCTAAAGCTTTACGCGCAATAGGCAAATCAATTCGCTGATCCAAAAGCTCAATTTTGCGACGCACGGCTTTAGCAGGTTCAGATAATACTAACCGCTTCGTACGCATCATGGCACAGGAACCGTCTTAACTAATGCATCAATTACTTGATCTGTAGTAATAGAATCAGCTAAAGCTTCAAAAGTTAAAAGTATGCGATGCCTTAACACTTCATGCGCAAACAATTTAATATCTTCAGGTATCACATAATCGCGTCCAGAAAGTAAAGCGTGAGCTTGAGCAATACGAATAAGTGCAATTGATGCACGCGGGCTAGCTCCCATACGAACCAATGAATTAATTGTAGGAAGTGGATGCGTACCTTCACCGCGAGAAGTTGCAACAAAATCAACTACATATTTCATAACTGCTTCAGAAACGTGTATGCGACGCGCTGCAGTACGCATAAAAACAACATCCTGCAAACTTATGCGTTGAGTATTTAGCTTTGAAGGATCAACGACATCCAATCCGCGTTGAGTAAGTAATTGCAGCATACGAACTTCCTCTTCAGGATTAGGGTAAGTCATAACTGCCTTTACCATAAAACGATCCATTTGGGCTTCTGGAAGATTAAATGTTCCTTCTTCCTCAATTGGATTTTGCGTAGCAATAACCATAAATGGTTGAGGCAGAGGAATTCTTTCGCCTCCAATAGTTGTTGCTCCTTCTGCCATAGCTTCAAGCATTGCAGATTGAGTTTTTGCATTTGAGCGATTAATCTCATCCAACAAAATAACATTTGCATGGATAGGACCAATTTGCGTAGTAAAATGTTGAGAAGCAAAATCAAAAACTTGAGTACCAACTAAATCTGCTGGCATTAAATCCGGAGTACACTGCACACGACGGAAACTACCTGACATAGCTGTTGCAAGAGTTTGAGCAGCAGTAGTTTTTGCGAGACCTGGTACTGATTCAATAAGAATGTGTCCGCCTGCAATAAGAGTAAGAATAAGAGACTCTCGTAAAGCGTCTTGACCGACTAAAGTTTGTGCAAAACGTGCGCGCAAAATATTTGCAATTTGCTGACAACGACGTATGTCATCACTCGAAATAGTTGCAGTGACTTGCGCACTTGCATTAGAAACAGCAGACGGTTGAGGTACAGCTGATCCAATGCCAAGCTTAGAAGCAATTGAAGTTTTATCGGTTAACGGTTTCTTCTGTGGTTGCGGTGGAAATAATGCCATAAGAGACATTTTAACCGATATGCAGTACTGACATGTTCAAAAATGGCATTTTTATTGTCTTTATAAGATAATTTGCAATATTTAAGACAATTAGATTTCTTGAGAATCTAGGGACCAATTAATTGGCGAAACTCCCATATTAATTAAGGCCTGATTAGCTCTTGAAAATGGATGCGATCCAAAGAATCCTCGCATTGCAGAAAGAGGACTTGGGTGCGCTGAAGTAATAAGAGTTGCATTCGTCAGCAAAGGAGCCAAACTTTGCGCATTACGACCCCATAAAATAGCTACAAGCGGCAATGGATTACCATTGCAATCAGTTCTATTGTTTAATGCTCGAATAGCTGCATCGGTTACAGGCTCCCAACCTTTTCCTTGGTGGCTATTTGCCTTACCGGCCTCAACAGTTAAACATCTGTTAAGAAGCATCACACCCTGCCTGGTCCACGGTGTTAGATCTCCACTTTTTGGAGTTTCTACACCTAAATCGTTTACTAATTCTTTATAAATGTTTATGAGACTTTTTGGCAGTGGGCGCACTTTTGCAGCTGTGCAAAAACTTAAGCCTACTGGATGGCCCGGCGTTGGATATGGATCCTGGCCAACAATTAAAACTTTAATGCTTTTTAGTGGAATAGAAAAAGCACGCAAAATGTTGTGGCTAGCAGGAAGAATATGATGTCCGCTTTCTATCTGCTCTCGCAAAAATACTCCCATTGCGCGTATTTGTGGCTCAACTGGCTTTAATGCTTCAGCCCAATCAGGATCCATTAGCTCGTTTAAAGGTTTAATATTTTGAGGATTCATATTGCTACTGTATGTCAAGGCATACCATAAAAGGAAACCAATCAAATTTTCTAAATTTGTGCTTTGTGCTAAGCATTAGATAGTATAGATTCATTATTGTTTAAATGATTTTATAAGGAGTGCAATTATGGCGCGAAATAATCAGAACGTGTCGTATACGCCTGATGCTTTTGATGAGCCACCAGAGGGACCGATTGGAGTTCATCGTGGAAATCCTGCGTGGTATGCCGTAATACTTCCTTATTTTGTTGCATTAATTGTTGCAGCGGTTGTTGGTGTTTTGGTTTGGGCTATCGCTTCTGGCGAAATCTCACATCTTCCGTTGCCTTGGAATCATCAGCAACAATCATCTCAATCAGCATCGCCTTCTAAGACTTCTGAAAACAAAAAGTCGGTTAAAAGCGACGAAGATAAATCTTCTGAAGGCGAAGATGACGACGATAATAAATCTGAAGAAAATAAATCAGATAGGAAAGATGCTGGTGACTCTAAGGATAATTCAGCAAATGATTCTAAGACGCAAACTTCACTAGATAAATCAGTTGCTGTGAAAGTTCTTAACGCAACCAAGATAAGCGGTCATGCTGCTGCTGGCGCAGATAAGTTAAAGCAAGCGGGATACGCAAATGTGACAGCTGGAAATCCAACTGGTAAAGTCCCAGGCGAGTCTGTTGTTTGGTATAAAGACGATTCACAAAAAGCTGCAGCTGAAGATATTGCAAAGACTTTAGGTATTAGTGCTGTCGAAAATGAAAAACAAATCGTTTCTCCGATTGTAGTTGTGCTTTGCAAGTAATATTTTTCGCATAAAAATAACCGGTTAGAATTATTTTCTAACCGGTTTTTATGTATAAACGCCAAAAAAGTTGGCACTCGGGTACATAGAGTGCTAATCTTCAAATTAGCACTCAAGCCTTGAGAGTGATAATAAGCAGCTGACGGCTTATTACTCAAGATTGCAGTGAAAAGTTCATAAATAACGTATGTGGAGGAACTATGGCAAAGATTATTGCCTACCAGGAAGACGCCCGCCAGGGTATGCTCGCCGGTTTGGATAAGCTTGCAGACACTGTTAAAGTTACACTTGGTCCAAAGGGTCGCAACGTTGTATTAGATAAGACTTACGGTGCACCAACTATCACAAATGATGGCGTTTCTATCGCTAAGGAAATCGATCTTGAAGATCCATACGAGCGTATTGGCGCCGAACTTGTTAAGGAAGTAGCTAAGAAGACTGATGATGTTGCAGGCGACGGTACTACAACTGCTACTGTTTTGGCACAGTCTTTGGTGCATGAAGGTTTGAAGAATGTTGTTGCAGGAAGCAACCCAATCGCTCTTCGCCGCGGCATCGAAAAGGCTGCTGAAGCAATCGTCAAGGAATTGCTTGCTTCTGCAAAGGATGTTGAGACCAAGGAACAGATTGCTGCTACTGCTACGATTTCTGCAGCTGATCCTGAAGTTGGCGAAAAGATTGCTGAAGCTTTGGATAAGGTCGGTCAGGATGGTGTTGTCACAGTTGAAGACAACAACAAGTTTGGTCTTGACTTGGACTTCACTGAAGGTATGCGCTTTGATAAGGGCTATATTTCCCCTTACTTCGTCACTAACGCTGACGATCAAACTGCTGTTCTTGAAGATCCATACATTTTGCTCACTTCTGGCAAGGTTTCAAGCCAGCAGGATATCGTCCACATCGCTGAGCTTGTTATGAAGTCTGGCAAGCCATTGCTTATTATTGCTGAAGATGTTGATGGTGAAGCATTGCCAACACTTGTTTTGAACAAGATTCGTGGCACTTTCAACACTGTTGCTGTTAAGGCTCCAGGATTCGGCGATCGTCGTAAGGCTATGCTTCAAGATATGGCTATTTTGACCGGTGCACAGGTTGTTTCTGACGACCTTGGCTTAAAGCTCGATTCTATCGACGCTTCTGTGTTTGGTCACGCAGCTAAGGTTATTGTTTCTAAGGATGAAACAACTATCGTTTCTGGTGCTGGATCTAAGGAAGATGTTGATGCTCGCGTGGCTCAGATTCGCGCAGAAATCGAGAACACTGATTCCGATTACGATCGCGAAAAGCTTCAGGAGCGTCTTGCTAAGCTTGCTGGCGGCGTTGCTGTTATTAAGGTTGGCGCTGCTACTGAAGTTGAAGCTAAGGAGCGTAAGCATCGTATTGAAGATGCAGTTCGTAACGCTAAGGCTGCTATTGAGGAAGGTTTGCTTCCAGGCGGTGGCGTAGCTTTGGTTCAGGCTGCTGCAAAGATTGAAAAGTCTCAAGCAATCACAGAGCTTAAGGGCGAAGAAGCGACGGGTGCTGCAATCGTGTTCCGCGCTGTAGAAGCTCCAATCAAGCAGATTGCTCAGAACTCTGGCGTTTCTGGAGATGTTGTGCTCAACAAGGTGCGTGAGCTTCCAGAAGGCGAAGGCTTCAACGCTGCAACCAACACTTACGAAGATTTGATGGCTGCTGGCGTTACTGACCCAGTTAAGGTAACTCGTTCTGCTCTACAGAACGCTGCTTCTATTGCAGGTTTGTTCTTAACCACTGAAGCTGTGGTTGCTAACAAGCCAGAAAAACCAGCTGCAGCACCACAAGCTGGTGCCGACATGGGCTACTAAATTAAAAGTTGTAAAAATTTTATAGCTGAATAGCTCATAGTAAATGGCGGTATGCTCACAAGTAAAGTATACCGCCATTTATATTTCATTAGATTATTCAGACTATTCAGCCCATTCCAAATAGGGAAGTAGCTTGAGCTTCCGCATCAAGATACACTCCTGACGCATGTTGCATAGCTTGCTGAATTGCTTCTAATGATTGTTCCATTTGTTGTTGCGCCGCTCGCCACTGCTGAGCGGTCGACGCAAATTGTGTAGCCGCCGATCCAGTCCACACGCTCTGCAATTGCTGTAAATTGGTATACATCCCGTTGACTGCATCTCTAATTGCACTAACCGAGGTTCCAACGGCTGCCGCAGCCTGCTGAATTTGCTCTGAATCAACTCGAAATTGTGCCATATTTCCCCTCCATTTGTTT
Source organism: Gardnerella sp. DNF01151 (assembly GCF_049244235.1). Lineage (NCBI taxonomy): Bacteria > Bacillati > Actinomycetota > Actinomycetes > Bifidobacteriales > Bifidobacteriaceae > Gardnerella > Gardnerella sp. DNF01151. Next base: position 883,955 of record NZ_CP058389.1, read on the forward strand.
TGCGTCTAAATAAACGCTTTTTATAAATTATTTTGCGAAACATTCCAAATAAATTAAGCAAGGATTTTTATAATGCTACTTTTACTTGTGTGATGTCACGCTATTATGAATATATGCCATCAAAAAACTACGAAAAAGATTCATGCACCAATGTGGTTAAAAGCTTAACTTGCACGCGTATTGCAAATTTTAACTACCAGCATTCTCATTCAAAACTATTTTTAGCTAAACGCGTATTGCTTTTATTAATGGCATTTTTATTTAGTTTTTCTTTTATTCTTCCAACTCTTCCAATAAATTCGCTCATATTTTTACCTTTAAATAGAGTAAATACAATTAATGCATATGCTGAAAGTAATGAGCAAAATTCTGGAATAGTTGCAACAGACTCAATAACAGACACAGAAAATTTGCTTGGGGATTCTGTCAGTAAAGTTGCTGACATGATTGAGACAACAAAAAAGCGTACAGGAGTAAATGTTAGGCTCTTATATTTGTCTACTTTTGGAAATACAAAAAATCCATCAAAATGGGCTAGTGATTTGTTGATTAGTACGCTTCCAGCTAAAAATACTGTGCTGCTTGCAGTAGCAACTCATGATGGAAGATTAGTTGTAGCTGTTTCGCCTAATTCCGATGAATGGCTCAAAAATAAAAATACTGTAGACTCGTTATCCGATGCAGCTTATAAGCCATTAGTAAGCACAACTGGAACGCATTGGGATCAATCTGCAATAATGATGATGAAACAAATAATGCGTGCAAAACGTACGTCAACAACTTCTTCTGCAAGTCTTATTTCTACAATTATTATGCTATTAATATTGTTGGCATTATTCTCAATAGTCGCGATTATTCTGTTTAGAAAGAATCGCATACAACGTCAAATACTTGCTGGTGTTAGAAAAGCTCGTAGAAGGCACGCTCGTCACAGGTAGACAAAAATATTCGATAACTTGTTTTATTTTCAGCAATTATTCAGGAAACATTCAGCTTGATAAGTGATGCTAATCAATATGAGTAAGAACGTTGAAGCATCTATTGTCGTGGTCGATGACGAGCCATCAATCCGTGAACTTTTGGTAGCATCTTTGCATTTTGCTGGGTTTGAAGTAGAAACTGCTGCATCCGGCTCAGAAGCTGTTGAAGTAATTGAACGAGTAAATCCAAATCTTATCGTTATGGATGTTATGCTCCCAGATATTGATGGTTTTACTGTTACGAGGCGTATTCGTCAAAATGGAATTAAAGTTCCTGTATTGTTCCTAACTGCAAGAGACGATACACAAGATAAAATTATGGGTCTAACCGTTGGTGGAGATGACTACGTTACAAAGCCATTCAGCTTGGAAGAAGTAGTGGCAAGAATACGAGCAATTCTTCGCAGAACACAAGAACCTGATGAAGAAACTCATATTATAAAAGTTGCGGATCTTGAGATTAACGAGGATTCTCATGACGTGACTCGATGTGGCGTGCCAATCGAACTTAGCCCAACTGAATACAAACTACTTCATTATCTTATGGACAATGAAGGTCGAGTTCTGTCAAAAAGCCAGATTTTGAATCACGTATGGCAGTACGATTGGGGCGGAGACGCAGCAATCGTTGAATCTTATATTTCTTATTTAAGAAAGAAGATTGATGGCATTGAAATTACTGATGATTCAGGAAAACAGCAAAAAGTAGTTCCTCTTATTGAAACTAAACGTGGCATCGGTTATATGATTCGAGAGCCTAAGGCAGGTCAAGCCTGATCATGCAATCTAGTAATAATAACTACAATAACGCTGAATCAACTATTAGCAACAGCACAAATAATAACTCTAAAGATGATTCAGATGTTAGAACTGCTGGAAAAAGTGTTGCGATAGAGCTAAGTGAAAATAACAAAAAAAACAAAAAGCCTCGTAAAACCTGCTGGCTACGTCGTCGCATAAATGCAATACCACTGAGTACGCGTTTAGTTGCATGTACTCTCGCTATTTTAACTGTAGCCGCTTTTTGCATATCACTATCAATTCAGCAGCTCGTAGGAAATTATTTGCTAGAAAAAACTGATGTACAATTAGCAAGTCAAGCGCAATTTGTTTATGACAATGTTGATTCATTGCGCATGAAAAACTCAAATCAATCTTCAGTAGGTCCAAATAATTACTTTATGCAAGTTAGAGATACGCATAATAAAATTATTTCTACTCCATTAATACCAATTAAAGGATCGGTTGTTTCGGTTCCTAAACTTCCTGCAGACGGTTTTGATAGTAAAAAAATTGTTACCCACAAGCCTTACACAGCACCTGCAATCGTCAAGGGGAATGCTAATAAAGTCGATGCAATCACTAAAAAGGCTGCAACAGCTCCATGGAGAGTTTTAGTATTAACGTGGGGTCAAAAAAATAGCTATAATTCAGAGTTAAGTGTTAGCGGTTATGTCTATATTGCTTTATCTCTTAGCGATCAAATTGATACCGTTAGCACACTTACTCGTTACTGTATAATGGTGAGTATTGCAGTTATTTTGTTTGGAGCAGTATTTTCAGCAATTATTATTCAATCAGCTTTAAGACCGTTAAAACGAATTGAAAAAACAGCTTCAAAAATTGCTTCTGGAGATTTAAGCAAACGAGTTCCATCTGCTCCTGAAAATACTGAGGTTGGATCTTTAGCAGCTTCTCTTAACTCTATGCTTGCTCGTATTGAAAGAGGATTTAATGAGCAAGAAGATATGACAGAAAAAATGAAGCGATTCGTTTCAGATGCAAGTCATGAATTACGTACTCCATTAGCTGCAATTCATGGATATGCTGAGTTATATACAATGTGGCGCAACATGCCAGGAGAGCAGGAGAGAGCAGATGACTCTATTGCCCACATTAAGGCTTCTAGCGAGAGAATGACTGAACTAGTAGAAGATTTGCTTTCTTTGGCGCGTTTTGATGAGGGTCGTGGAATTAATATTTCACAGCAAGTTAGCTTATCTCCAATACTTTCTGACGCGGCTAATGATCTACATGCTCTTGATCCTGCTAGATCCGTTCAACAAGGCTATTTAACTATTTCGGATGAGTGGAAGCTTATGAGTTGCACAAATTGCGATTTTGAGCGTAAGCTCCAATTCCATGTTGGTACACTTCCAACTGTTACGCTACTCGGTGATGGTGCTAGATTACGCCAAGTAATGACAAATATCGTAGGAAATATTCATAGATACACCCCTGTTGATTCTCCTGTAGAAATTGCAGTAGGAGTTATGAAGGCGTCTATAACTCCAAATGAATTATCTAAATTACCTTCTGTAAAAGAATCACTGAAGGAGTTTTTGGAAGCAGCGGAAGTCAGCCAATCTACTGATACGGGTCATAAGTATGCTGTAATTCGAGTTGTTGACCATGGCCCTGGAGTTCCAGAAGAATCATTGTCTAGAATTTTCGAGCGTTTCTATATTGCTGACCCATCAAGAGCTAGAGAAAAAGGTGGAACTGGCTTGGGTATGGCAATTGCGCAATCTGTAGTAAAAGCACATCATGGTTTTATTTGCGCAACTATATCTTCTCCATTAGAAGCATCGACCAATTCTAAAACTAATCTTGATGACACTATGGATGGGTCTGAGCAAATAGATGTTAAAGCTCATGGCCTAACTCTTACTGTAGTTCTGCCAGTTAATGAAATCGATGAGCCTTCTAAAATTGTTAGCGATTAAAATATTGGCATTAGCAACACTTGCGTAGGTTAAAAAATTTTATTGCCCGCGTGTATGCGCTACAATGTAATAAGGAAACAAGTAATAACAATATTTGGTACACTATCTATAAACCTATCGCATATGCTGATACTTTATGCCTTGTGCACTTCAGCGTGCGAAATGAGAATTATTTGGAGTGAGGTGTGTTATGCCCAATGGGCGCGTGCGTTGGTACGATACGCAGAAGGGGTACGGCTTTATTGTTGGAGATGATGGTAAGGATGTTTTCTTGCCAGCAGCAGCATTGCCAGTTACTGTAAAAAGTTTACACAAGGGTACACGAGTTGAGTTTTCTGTAATTGAAGGTCGCAAAGGACCACAGGCTATGGGCTTGAATGTTATTGCAACAGCACCATCGCTTGTAAAGGCTACTCGTCCTAAAGCCGAAGATATGGCAGCTATTGTAGAAGATCTTATTAAGCTTCTTGATTCTGCTGGTAATGGTTTGCGTCGACGTCATTACCCATCAACTGCTGAAAGCAAAAAACTTGCTACATTGTTGCGTGCAGTGGCAGATAATTTTGACGTTCAGGAATAGTGTCTGGAATATTATTTATGACTGATGAAGTGATGGATCCACAAGAACTAGCTAGAAGTATAGCTGTGGAAACTTCAGAACGTACTGATGCAGTAGGAGATTTTGTATCTTCTATAGAGCTTGGCAACGGAGTTACAGACTTTCGTTTCGTAAGCAATTTAGTTGGGTATGAAGGCTGGCAGTGGTCAGTTACGTTGTATCATGATGAAGAAACGCAACGTTGGACCGTGAACGAATCAACGCTTGTTCCTACTGAAAATTCTTTGCTTTCACCACCATGGATTCCGTGGAAAGACCGCTTGAAACCAAGTGATCTTTCTGTAATGGACTCTATTGGCACATCTGAAGACGATTCTCGACTAGAAGATGGCTTCCGTCAAGTAAATAATATTGATGATAATAATTCTGAAAAGAATATAGAATCAGCAAATTCAGATGATTATTCTGAGTCTAAAACTGAAGATGACGCTAAAGCTAATACTAGCGAAGAAGATGCAGACACAAACGCAAACGCAGAAAAAGATATTAATCAAAATCAAGAATCTTGCGATGCAAATAATGATTTTGACGAAGATCTTGAAGAAGCTGTTTCAACGCTAAGACTGTCTCGCAGACGAGTAATGACTGCGGAAGCAATTTCGCAAACAGCTAAACGCTGGTACGCAGGTCAACATGGCCCAAAGTCGTTATCTACAAAAATTGCCGATGGCAAAGCATGTTCATCATGCGGATTCCTCATTCCTCTAGCTGGAAGTTTAGGCTCTATGTTTGGCGTATGCGCAAACATGTGGAGCCCAGACGATGGGCGAGTTGTATCGCTTGATCATGCTTGTGGTGAGCATTCTGACATTGAACCACCTGAGCCATCGCAGCTTTGGATTCAATCTGAACCTGCATACGACGATTATCATATTGACATTTTGCAACAAGCTCCACGAGATGAGCGAGCAGACGTTGAGCTTATTGAGGAAGCAATCGAAGACAGTAAGATGCATCGTCGTAAGCGCAGAAAATTAGATTCAAAATTGCGCAACAAAAAAGAAGCCTCAACAGACAAAGATGAACAAAATAATTTATCTGAATCTGATTTAATAAACAATTCAACTATTGACGAAAAATCATATGAAAATAATGATGACAAAAATCGCGAAATTGAAGTTGAAAATCAAACTGAAAAAATTGAAGAGACTGTAGCTAATGAATCTGAAAAATTTGAAAAATCCCAAAAAGATACAGATTATCCTGATTCTTCAGAAGTAAACTTAGTAGACGAAAATTCTGTTACAGAAGAAATACCGTTAACAGGAAAAGTGGAAGAGTCACAAGAATCTGAAGACACTTCAAAAACTACAGCATCCACATCAATGCGATTATATAAAAGAAAATCTCGCAGACAACATAAGTAATTATGCAAGAAACGAGAATATGAATATTTAGGTTCATCATTCATGATTATTGTGATGCTATGGAATGCTGTACGAATGAATAAATATATACGACGCTTCGCGTCATGGCGACTCGTTACCATGGAATGAAAGAAAAGAACGGAAGGTAGTTATGTTTGAACGGTTCACTGATCGCGCACGACGCGTGATTGTGCTAGCTCAGGAAGAGGCTCGCTCACTTCAGCACAATTATATTGGTACTGAGCATATTTTGCTCGGGCTTATTCGCGAAGGTGAGGGCATTGCCGCGAAAGCGTTAAGCTCAAAAGGCGTAGGCCTAGAAGGCACTCGCAAACAGGTTGAAGAGATGATCGGCAAAGGCACTGTTTCGCCTGCTGGTCATATTCCTTTTACGCCTCACGCTAAGCAAGTGCTTGAACTGAGTTTGCGCGAAGCTCTTCAGCTTGGTCACAGTTATATTGGTACTGAGCATATTTTGCTAGGGCTTATACGCGAAGGCGAAGGTGTGGGCACGCAAGTACTTATAAAGATGGAAGTTGATCTTGGAGACTTGCGAAGCACTACTGTTGATTTAATTCGTGGAGATAATGCTCCTAATGGTAGCGAGAAGGGCGAGTTAGCTAATGCTGGAAGTGTGCAAGATAAGCGAAATCAATCCGGCTCTGCTCTTCTTGATCAATTTGGACGCAATTTAACATTTGAAGCTCAAGAAGGAAAGCTTGATCCTGTTATAGGTCGTTCTGAAGAAATTGAACGCGTTATGGTTGTACTTAGCCGACGCACGAAGAATAATCCTGTGCTTATTGGAGAGCCTGGAGTTGGTAAGACTGCAGTTGTAGAAGGTCTCGCACAGAAAATCGTTGAAGGCGATGTGCCGGAAACGTTAAAAAATAAGCAAGTTTATTCTCTAGACTTAGGTTCAATGATTGCAGGATCTCGCTACCGTGGCGATTTCGAAGAGCGCTTGAAAAAAGTGCTTAAAGAAATTAAAACACGCGGCGATATTGTGCTTTTTATTGATGAGATTCACACTATTGTTGGAGCAGGTTCTGCTGATGGAGCTCTTGGTGCATCCGATATGCTTAAACCAATGCTTGCGCGTGGAGAGCTACAGACAATTGGTGCTACTACTACTGACGAGTATCGCAAGTATATTGAAAAAGATGCTGCTTTGGAGCGTCGTTTCCAGCCGATTCAAGTTCCAGAACCTACAATTGCTGAAACTATCGAGATTCTTAAAGGATTGCGTTCTCGCTACGAAAATCACCATCATGTAACTATTACCGATGGAGCTTTACAGTCTTCTGCTGAGCTTTCTGATCGTTACATTCAAGATCGTCACCTTCCAGATAAGGCTATTGATCTTATTGATGAAGCTGGTGCGCGCTTGCGTATTAAGCGCTTGACTCAGCCGCCTGAGCTCAAAGAATTAAACCATAAGATTGCTAAGATTTCTGAAAAGAAAGATGAAGCAATCAAGCAGCAAGATTTTGAAGAAGCTGCCAATCTTCGCGACGATCAAGAAAAGCTTGAGAATGAAGCTGCAGAGAAGGAAAAGGCTTGGCGCGAAGGCGAGTCTAATGTCAAGATGGTTGTTGATGAAGACATGATTGCTTCCGTTGTTTCAAGCACTACAGGCATTCCTGTAGTAAAGCTTACTCAAGCGGAATCACAGAAGCTTCTTCAAATGGAATCTGAACTTCACAAGCGTATTGTTGGTCAAGATGAAGCTGTGTCTGCTTTAGCTCGCTCGATTCGTCGTGCTCGAGTTGGTTTGAAGGATCCTAAACGTCCTTCTGGATCGTTTATTTTTGCTGGTCCTACTGGAGTTGGTAAAACTGAGCTTGCCAAGGCGCTTGCAAACTTCTTGTTTGATGACGATAATGCCTTAATCAGAGTTGACATGTCAGAGTTTGCAGAAAAGTATGCTGCGTCTAGGCTTTTCGGTGCTCCTCCTGGATATGTTGGATATGAAGAAGGTGGCGAGCTTACTGAAAAAGTTCGCAGAAAGCCATTCTCTGTGGTGCTTTTCGACGAGATTGAAAAAGCTCATCCAGATATTTTCAACACGCTTTTGCAAGTACTCGATGACGGTCACTTAACAGACGGTCAGGGTAGAAAAGTGGACTTTAAGAATACGATTATTATTCTTACCACCAATCTTGGTACTCGCGATATTGCGAAGGCTGCAAATACTGGCTTTACACTTGGAAATAACGCTGATTCCACGTATCAGCGCATGAAAGATCAGGTTAATTCTGAGCTTAAGCGTCATTTCCGTCCAGAGTTCTTAAACCGTTTGGACGACACTATTGTGTTCCGTCAGCTTACGGAGCCAGAAGTTCGTCAAATTGTTGACATGGACGTGAAGTTGCTTAACGACAGGCTGTTTGATCGTCACATGTCTCTAGAAATTACGGATGCCGCTAAGAATTTGCTTGCACAGAAAGGCTTCGATCCTTTGCTTGGTGCACGTCCGTTGCGTCGCGTAATTCAGCGAGATATTGAGGATACTATTTCTGAAAAGATTTTGCTTGGTGAACTTTCTGACGGCGAACACATTAAGGTGGATGCTGAAGGCGAAGGATTGCTGGGGGAGTTCACAATTAAAGGCGAAAAGTTTGAGACAATAGACACAACTGCTGCTGTTGCTACTGAAGAAAATAAATCTGAGGATAATAAGTCTGAAGATAGCGAAAAAGAAGATAGCGCAGCTAAAGAAGATAGCAATAAGAATAAGTAAAGTTACACAATAACTAACTGAATACACTAAAAGCCCGGCGCGTAAACTCGTCGGGCTTTTGTTTGAATAAATTTTATAAAAACGTATAAATTACTTAGCAGTTATGTCAGACGCAGTGCACATTACATTAGCAGAAGTTCCAGTTGCGCTCTTATGAGACACTTCTTTGCCATCAACAGTAATTGAACATTCAACTTTGTAATTGTCTGCCGTTGGATTATCAACGTCTATTTTTGGCGATGCCATGATTGTCCAATCCTTTTGAGCATCCTTGCCAGTAAAGACTTTCTCCCAAACACCATTATTTGTGCTTTCATTGCTGTTAGAACCAGAAACTAATAAGTTAATATCAGTTGGAGCAGTGCCCTTAACTTGAATCTTCATCTCTTTAGCATTCTCATTGGCAATACCTTTTGCCATATTGTCTAGCTTTTTACTTGCTTTATCTAAGCCAGACTTAGCTTTATCTATAGAAGCACTAAAACTTGCTTGCATAGATAAAGTAATTACTATTGAAAGGATACCTAGAACAAGACCAGCGATTACCATTCCATGACCACGCTTGTGTCCTTTTTTACCAGTTGATTTCCAAGAGCATCCAGCAAAAACTATTGCTAGAACTCCCAACACTATGCACAAATTGTTAATAATTGGAACTACAGAAAATACAATGCTAATAATACCCAATACAAGCGCAGATACTCCAAGCCCACTCAAATGCTTGTTATTGTTATCATTATTCACTGGAGGCATTTCCATATTCTCCCCATTCATCTTTCTTCCTTTCTTAATTCGATTTGAAAATTATGCAAAATTAGAGTCAGCCCCAAAATTTGCATACATCACAATAAAGTTTATTCACTTAAAAAAAAAAGCAATATTTTTTTCGAACTATGAGGATAAAAGGTTCAGTTACGAGTTTCACAATTCAACTGCGTATTGTTTCAGAAGAATGAATATGCTAGAAGGTCACACAAAACTTGTGACCCTCTGCTAACAGCAATCAACACTTCTTAATATAAATCCTGACTTGTAGAAACTACAGATTTGTTTTTAGTTTTGTGGGTTTGTTTATATTAAATTCATTCCTTAGTCATGTGAATATAGGATTTGAAGAGAATTTCTAGGCGCTCGTCGTTATTAGTGCAAGGCTTTGTAGCACCAAAAGCAACATCTACTATTTTATCTAGCTCGTTGTGAGCTTTGCGCAAATCTGGAGGCATGTATGTTTGGTCTAGTTTCTTAACTCTTGTGTGCAATGAAACTTTTCTTTTTGTACTCTGAAACTATTGCTTTCTGTGTTATATATCCCAACACTCACCACGTCGAGACTGTCGTATTGATGTCAAAGGCTGATTAGGTGGGTGCATTTTTGCCCTTGTGTAGCAAGGCTTAGCGAGGGCTATCGTTAAAAGGTTTAATGCGTGGCAGTTTTAAGCTGGGTTCTTGCGGTCTTTGAGCGCAGTTTGGCTGTATGAGGGAAGATATCAACGCTCTGGGGTCGAGTGCACAGGATGTTAACGTTAAAAGGTGCACACACTTTGCACCCAGGGTGTGAAGTGGGAAAATAAGGTTTAGGCTAATTATCGAAGTGGTTCAATTACGATAATTATGCAAAACTATAGATCTGTTCTATCAGTCCACAGTTCACACTGAGTCATTACTGTTTTGACAGCATCCTTCATACCCTCAGGAGGATAGTGGTGCTGTTTAAGAAGTCTTTTAATCATCATGCGCATTTTAGCACGTGCGGAATCACGCTTTTGCCAATCAATCGTACGATTCTTACGAAGTGCTTCAGTAAGTTCTTTAGCGATGGCAATCAGTTCATCATTTTCATAGAAATCCTTAACAGCTTGTGGTCTAGTTAATGCGTCATAAAAGGCTAGCTCATCTTCAGAAAGGCCAAGTTCATCTCCAGCTTTGCGGGCATCTTGAATTTGCTGTGCCATTTTCAAAAGCTCTTCAATAACCTCTTCATTTGTCAGCATCCCATTAAGATATCGATTCATCACGCCTTGAATAATTTCGCTGAACTTCTCGGATTTGACTATATTTGATCGTCTATAGATTTGTATCTGCTCAGCAATCAACTTTTTCAAAAGTTCAACAGCAAGGTTTTTCTCCTTCATCTTTGAAATTTCCTCAAGAAATTTAGGATCAAATAGGGAGAATTCTTCTTTAACATCAGAGAACAAATTGATAACACCATCGCTCTTGATGCTGGATTTCAGAAGTTCATTGATACGAGCATTCATTTCAGGTAGAGATATTTTTTTACCTTCGCCCTGATTCATTAGGCGCATAACAAGCACGCGGACAGATTCAAAGAATGCTGCCTCTACTCGAAGGTCTCTTTCTACAAGTGATGAGCAGAGAGACAAAGCCTGATGCAATAGCAGTGCCTCTTTGATGAAGTCTTCACGTTCTCTTTCCTTGTCAGTGCCTACAATAAAGTTAACTGCACCGGTGATAGTCTTTGAGCGTTCAAGATCGGTACCATTTGTAAACTTGGAATAATCATATCCATGGAATAGATCACGGCAAATGGAAAGCTTTTCAAGGAACTTGGGATATGCAACTTTAGCAATATCGGTATCACCATAGTTCTTTTTATCGCGAGCTGTATAGTCATTCATTGCTTGCTTCAATGCTGACGCTATGCCCACGTAGTCAACAATCAAACCACCTTCTTTATCTTTAAAGACACGATTGACGCGGGCAATAGCTTGCATCAAGTTATAACCCTGCATTGGCTTATAGACATACATAGTTGCAAGCGAAGGAACATCAAATCCTGTAAGCCACATATCAACAACTATGGCGATTTTCATCTCGCTATTATTATCTTTGAATTCTTTAGCAAGCTCATCCCTGTGATGCTTATTTCCAATAACAGCACGCCACTCTTCAGGATCCTTATTACTCTCGGTCATTACGACCTTAACCTTTTTTTGCCAGCTTGGGCGGACCTCAAGCATACGCTTGTAAATTTTCATCGCTATTTCGCGAGAGTAGGCAACTATCATTGCTTTTCCGGTCAGCAGATTTTCTCGATAGTTTTCATAGTGGCTGATAATGTCATTAGTAAGAGAATCAATAGTAGCGTCATTGCCTAGAACAGCATCCATCTGGCTAAGCTCTTTCTTGCTTTTCTCAATCACTTCAGGGTCAGCATTATTTGCCATAATGTCGTATTCTTGATCGATTAGATGGAGTGTAGGCTCATCAAATTTCAGCTTAATAACACGGCTTTCGTAATAGACTGGTCTCGTAGCACCGTCTTCTACAGCTTGCGTCATATCGTAAATATCGATGTAGTCACCGAAAACTTCGCGGGTATTTCTATCCTTTGCGGCAATAGGTGTTCCAGTAAAACCAATATATGTAGCATTTGGAAGACTGTCACGGATGATACGTGCCGTTCCTGTTTTTATCTCACCAGTCTTAGCGTCAATTTTTTCTTTCAACCCATACTGGCTACGATGCGCTTCATCGGCCATAACGATGATGTTACGGCGCTTAGAAAGTGGCTCTGATGATTCTTCAAATTTTTGCATCGTTGTAAAAATGATGCCGTTTGCCTGCCTGCCTTCCAGCCAGTCCTTCAATCCGATATCATTCTTACTGGAAGTCTCTGTCAATTTCCTACAGGTAGCATGTACCGGATTCTGACGTAGAAAATCTTTGCACTTAGCAAACTGTCCGTAAAGCTGATCATCAAGATCGTTACGGTCTGTAATTACTACGATAGTTGGGCTATCCAATACTTCCTGCAGAAGATGAGCATAAAAAACCATAGATAGAGATTTTCCGCTGCCCTGTGTATGCCAGAATACGCCACCTTTACCATCGGTGACTGTTGCGTTTTTTGTAGATTCGATAGCCTTTCGAACTGCAAAATATTGGTGATAACCTGCCAGAATCTTAAATTTATTCAATCCGTCATTGGAGAAACAAATAAAGTTTTTGATGATGTCAAGTAAGCGCTCTTTTTCAAACATTCCCTCAAAGAATGTGTCAAACTGAGCGTATTGCGTATTCTCATAACTACCGTCTTTTGTTTTCCATTCCATGAAGCGATCTTCACCGGAAGTGATGGTTCCAGCTTTGCTAGTAAGATGATCGCTAATTACACAAATGCAGTTATAAATAAACATCGATGGTATTTCCTGCATGTAATTTCTAATCTGGAGATATCCCTCTGAAGCATCGGTTTCTTCACGAGATGGTGACTTCAGCTCAACAAGTACAACCGGCATGCCATTTAAGAACAGAATTACATCCGGGCGTTTATTGCTGTTTTCAATAAACGTCCACTGATTTGCTACAACAAAGGAGTTATTATCAGGGTTTTTATAGTCGACAACATATACGAGGCCGAAGCGTTCCTCGCCATCCACGAAGTACCTAACTTCAATTCCGTGTTGAAGATAGTCCATAAAGAGTTCATTCTTCTGGACAAGTTCAGCGTTTTCAAAATTTTTCAATTTGAACAGTGCATCAGTGATAGCATCTTCCGGCATTTTTGGATTTAGCCTATGTAACGCTGACAGTAATTCCTCTTCATATAATGGGCTACGAAAGTCACGCTCCAAATCTGGTGCATAAATATACCTGTATCCCATGTTTTGGAATAATTCTATTATCGAACTTTCATAGTCCGCTTCTGTATAAAATCCTGGCATGAGTTTTACTCCTTTATTTATCTCTTACATTATCCTCCTATTCGGAGTATTTTTCACTCATCTATACTCTGGTTCAAACAAGAATTTAGTGGCTTAAAGGTCGATATCTGAAACGTCTAGTTCGCCAGACATGAGGCGAGGAAGTAAAGAGTCTCGTACCGCCTGCAAACGGCAAATTTCATCATAATTATTGCGAATTGTAGCGTCCATAGGGGCAACTATCAGTTCAAATTTCTCAATTTGCTCATCGTCGGGAATAAGAATTGGCGTATCATTCAGCGAATTGCGATTGATAGAACCGAAAACTGTACCTTCGCCATTGAATACATCCAACTGCTTTTTGAGCGAGAACATCGTGTAAAGCACAAAAGACTGATGGTTAGTTTTAGAGTGAATAGCGGCAAGCCCGCGACCAATACAACAGTCGTTATGAGAAACATTAAGATCGCCAACCGGTGCTCGAACACTCATTAAGATGTCATTTGCATAAGCCATTCGCTTTGGCTCGGTGGTATAAAGGCGGATAGTTGGAAATCTGAAACCAAATTCAGCACGACCTTGAAAGAAGATTGTGCCTATTCCGTCCTCATTATAGCTACTGCCACTTGGAGATTGCCCCATAGTAATATTAGCGATGTCGCTTAGAGAGCCTTCAATACAATCAGGGTCAGGATTGTCGATAAACATTTGTTGATAAATTGCCTGAGCTTGTTGCTCTAAATTCTTGTTTATTGACTTATTAGCATCTATTTTTTGCTCAATGCTTGATAAAATACTTACTATCTGCTTTTGAGTTTTCTTATCAGGTAAATTTACTTTCATAGGAGCAAGTTCCGATGTGAAAGTTATCTGAGGGAAAGTCCCAGAACGAGTTTCGGCTAAATGTTGTAACTCTGCCAATATGTAATTTGATTTTAATATTGCATACAAATATTCTGGCAAAACTTTTTCATTATGTCGCAACACCATTAACTTTGTAGATGCAATATAATTTGATGTGTTCTCAAAATCAATAAATGCAAACCTCTTATTTGCTGGCCGAATTTCTGAAAACAGAATGTCATTTTTCCTAAATTTCTTTTTGAACTGACCTTTTAAATTTTTGTTCGGTACTTTGATATGATTTAATACTTTTCCTTCGAGAACATCAGATGTATTTACAAGGATAACCTTTTCATCATTTCCGTTATATGTGTCCGAAATAGTATCGCATAAATCTCCAATAGTGCATTCAACCCATTCAGTCATATTTTCACCGTCCTAACCTACATATTTCCTATGTGCTAATTTTACATTGCTTTGTTTTACCATTGCGTATTGCAGTGTAGTATCAATCCGCTTATGGCCAAGCAGTTGTTGCAATTGTTCGATCGGCATACCTTTGTCAATCGCCATCGTAGCAAGCGTGCGGCGGAACTTATGCGGATGAACTTTCGGAATACCCAGATGTTTACCCATTTCTCGCAGGCGTGATTCTATACCACCAATTTTAATTCTCTCATGCGGAGAACGCAAAGTGACGAATAGTGCCGGATTATCATCAGTGCGTTCTTGCAAGTAGTTAAGCAAATGAATCTTCGTTCGTGCATCAAAGTACACCATTCGCTCCTTACTACCTTTGCCGAACACCACACATTCCCGTTCCTCAAAGTTGATATCATTCCTGTTAAGGAGAACCAGCTCACCAACACGCATTCCCGTTGAGGCAAGCATATCTATTAGTGCCAGATCTCTTGCTTCTTCGCAATTATCGCGCATTTTCTCCAAGGCTTCATCGGTATATGTTTCTTTGATGGTCAAAGCCGCTTTAACCTTATGGATACGACGTGCTGGACTCTTTAGAATATAATTCTCATCCTCCAACCAAGAGAAGAAGCTCGATAGAATTCTTCTAATATTGTCCACAGTAACCTTGCTTGAGTTTTTCTCATGCTGATATTCTGTCAAATATGTACGCAGATCATCTGTTTCAATCTCTCGGACATTCTTTTTAATTCTTGTTGTCATACATTCAATTGTTGCCCGATAATAAGTCAACGACTTTTCAGAGCATCCCTCGATCCGCTTGGCTGCGAGAAAATTATTCAGAAACTGTTCATTTGTTAGCTCCGCATTGACTTCTTCCTTCGTTTCGCTTACTTGCTTATGGAACAATGCGTGTTCCAGCACTTCCTGCAGCTTTTCTAACTGCATATTGTTGAGGTAGCAGAGCATGCCCTGCATAACCTCATTGATCACTTTCTGTTTCATAGTCTATTCTCCTTTTCTATCGTAGAGAAAGACTACGGAGTGGCAATCCCTATTTTTCACTCTCGCCACTCGCAAGAGTTATAGTTTTACATTAAACAAGAATTTAGAGCAGCAGGCACAAGCTATCTTCAAGGCATGGTTTGTTGACTTTGAACCATTTGATGAAAAAATGCCAGCCAACTGGATAGTTTCCAAACTCGGAGATATTGCATCCATCAAAACTAATAGCTTTTCTCCTGTCAAAAATCCTGACGCACAGCTGGAGCATTATAGTATTCCAGCATATGACGAACAAAAATATCCTGTTTTTGAATCAGCTGAAGGTGTTAAAAGCAATAAATACATATTAAGCAAAAATTCAGTTATGATTTCCAAACTGAATCCTGACACAAAAAGAGCATGGCGTCCTATGTGTCTGTCAGATCTTGCAGTCAGTTCAACTGAATTTATTATCTTTGAAGCTTTTAATCCGGCATACAAAGATTTTGTATTTTCTATTATTGATAGTGCTGCTTTCTCCGATTGGATGTGTGCCCATACTACTGGATCTACAAACAGTCGACAACGAACCACTCCAAGTGCAACGCTGGAATTTCAAGTAGCACTGCCTGATGAGAAAACAATTACAGATTTTTGCTCTATTGTAACGCCGATGTACGATACCATTTCTGCAAACATCTGTGAAAATCAAAGGCTTGCACAACTCAGAGATTCTATCCTACCAAAGTTGATGTCCGGTGAATTGGATGTATCCAACATTGACATTTTAAGTTGCTAAATTCTTGTTTACCTCCTCATTCAGTTTTATTTTTTTATCAATAGGCTCAAGCACGGACAGTACCTTTCCTTGGTAATCAAGGCCTGGAATGTCAAACTTCAGCCGATTGAGCGTTTCTGTCCGTAGGCTTGGAATTGTTGTTCCTTCGTTATAGGAATCCAAATCAAGTAAGGACATGAGATAGTAGAGGTACTTCGGAATTACAAGTTTCTCATTTACCTTTGTATAAAACAGAGTATCTACTGTCCAGAACGGATGATCAACATAGTGGACCTTATTAATTGTCCCTTTTCTACCAATCAGTACCGAAGGCTTATCATATAATGCATCAGTAGCATATCCCATAAGGCCGCCTGTTCCATAGATTGGAATTGTCCCATCTTCAGACTGAACTTTTTTCTGATTTTTGCCATATTTTATTTTGACAAGCTCTCCGAGTGTGCAAAGTTTATATTTCATACCCAATTGCCCCCAACTTCTTACGAATCTCGTCTTCAAGCTCATGAGAGCGTTCGAACATGTCGGAAAGTTCTGATGTCAGTCTGGTCATTTTCTCATCAAACGGTTCACCATCATCTTCCTGCTCTTCAATACCAACATAGCGTCCCGGAGTCAAAACGTAATCCTGCTTTGCTATATCCTGAATCGTTGCTACAGAGCAGAAGCCTTTTTCGTCTTCAAGCGTGCCGTTCTGGAAAGCCTCAAATGTATCTGCGAGCTTTTGAATATCTTCTTCGGTAAAGTCTCGATGCTTACGGTCTACCATGTGTCCCATTTTTCGTGCATCGATAAAGACTGTTTTGCCTTTTTGTTTCTTGCCCTTTGTAATGAACCAAAGTGTCGCTGGGATAGTCACGCTATAGAAGAGTTGGGGAGGCATAGCGATGATACCTTCTATTAAGTCATCTTCGATGATCTTCTTTCTGATATCACCCTCGCCACCACTTTGGGAAGACAATGCTCCGTTTGCAAGAACCAACCCGATTTTTCCGTTCGGCGCAAGGTGATGAATCATATGTTGAATCCATGCAAAGTTAGCGTTATTTGCAGGAGGTACGCCATATTTCCAGCGAACGTCGTCCTTCAGATCTTCCTGTCCCCAAGGATTGTAATTGAACGGAGGATTTGCCAGAATGAAGTCTGCTTTCAGTGTAGGGTGCAGGTCATTTGTAAATGTGTCGGCATGATGATCCCCAAGGTTTGCATCAAGACCACGAATCGTAAGATTCATAATTGCCATTTTCCATGTATCCGGATTGGCTTCCTGACCATAAATTGAAATGGAACCTCTGTTACCGGCGTGTGCTTGAATAAACTTTGCACTTTGTACGAACATGCCGCCACTGCCACAGCAGCAGTCGTATACACGACAGTTTGAATACGGCTTCAAAATTGATACCAGCGTATTTACAATGCTTGACGGCGTATAGAATTCGCCACCACCTTTGCCTTCTTTTTCAGCAAATTGAGCGATGCAGTATTCGTAGGTTCTGCCGAGAACATCACGGTTGCCTTCCGTATCGCTCATATCCATGTTGGTAAAGAGGTCAACTACATTGCCGAGGATTTTCTTATCAAGATCTGGACTGGCATAATTCTTTGGAAGTACGTTCTTGAGTTTTTTATTATCGGCCTCGATTGCGCGCATAGCTTCATCAATAACTTTTCCAATTTCCGGCTCATGTGCTGCTTTTGCAATATTTTCCCAACGGGCATCCTCCGGTACGAAGAATACGTTATCTTCAAGATATGCATCCGGATCATTCTCAAATCCATCTCCTTCGGCAATAAGCTGTTGATATTTCCTGTCAAATGCCGTAGAAATGTACTTCAAGAAAATAAGTCCGATAATTACGTTTCTGTATTCTGATGCTGGGATGTGTCCCCACAGCACGCATGCTGCATCCCAGATTTGTTTCTCAAAGCCGAGAGTAGCTTTTGATTTGTCTGCCATTAAAATTTAATCTCCAATAGGTCATATTATGCAATATTCATACTGCTCAATTTTTGTTTTCTGTAACTGTCTCGAATAAATCTTCAACTTTGCAGTCAAGTGCAGTGGCTATTTTCATGAGTACGTCCATACGAACTACTTCGTTTTTACCTGTTTTACTTCGCAAATGTCTTTGATGTCGCATTCCAAGTATTGACAGATGCGTAGTAGTGTCTCTGTATTCACGTTTTCGCCTTTGCTAATTCTAGCTATGGAAGCTGATGATATTCCAGCATCACGTTTTAAGTCCTCTTTCTTTTTCTGCCTATCAATAAGCAGCTTCCACAAATGCGTGTAATCAAGTTCAATCTGTAATTGTTTTTTGTTAGTATTTGTCATATTATTTCTTTCCCCACTCTTTTCCGAATAATGCTTCTGCGTTGCTGTCAAGGCGTAGGCATCTGCTGTTTTTTATAATCTCTTTTGCATTACCGTTGTATTTGTCAATTTCATCAAGCGCGATGAAGATTTGCTTATTCTTAATCGTGTTATAGTGTGCGAGTATTCGATTTACAGCTTCTGTTTCTATTTGCTTAAACAGGAAAGAGTCCTCCATTATGACAGGTAGTTTTGAATGTTCTAACAACGCAAGATCGAAACTTAAAAGACTTCTATAACCTGAACCAGTACCAGTATCATCAGAAATCGCATAACTATACGAATCAATATTTTTCAGACTAAGTTTTGGGGGATTCCTTTTCTCATCAGTAAAACTTTCATCAACCTTTTTCAAGTAATTATTAATTGACCTTTCTATTTGATTAAGAAGATTTTTTGTGGTTTCTTCTACGATACCTTGAGTTTTTTTGAGAGTTTCTCTATTTTCTTCCTTTACCAAATAGTTTTTGTTCGCATTCTGAAGACTTGAAATTTCAGCTTTTAACTCATGGTAGGTTTGAGCAGTTGCTGCCGTAATGCTAGGAGCAGTAGTGATATTAATTATTTGCTCATCTAGATGGTTGAGCCTGGCGTTAACAATTGTCAATTTTTCTCTAGTAGCTTTGATTTCATCAGTTACTTGCTTAGTGAGTAGTTTCTTAATGCCAGCATGAAAACCTTCAATTTTAGTAAGATAATCAATGTCCAATTCAGGTACAAACTCTTTTAATTGTTCAAAGTCTGCTTTATTAAAACGTTCACTTCCAATAGCATGATTATTAATGAGAGCGTTTAACCGATTAGTTAAAATGGTTCGTTGCCTGTATATAGGTGTTTGTTCTCGTTTTAACTCAGCGACAATTTTTGCTTGTTCCTCGGTTAATTCTGATGGTAACTTTTCTCCAAAAGAATTCTGAACCTCTTTTAGTTGTTCTTCTAATTCCTGGATTTTTTTAGCATTGTTTTCAAAATCATTCTTACTAGAAGCAATATTCAACTGATAAACAGAAGATGCTGTTTTGGCTGCAGTGAGCGCATTTCTAGCGTTTTCTTCGTTTTCTAACGCATTTTTTACAGGAATTAAACTATCAAAAAGAGCTAGCAGTCTAACAATGCCGCTGCGGTGAGTGTCTGTCCTATGTCTTGACAGCGGAAGTGTGGGCTTGTCGTTATCTCTTTGCCAAATTCTAAATGTTGGGCTTACTGCGTCACGCCAGCTAATTCCTATTGAGTCTATTTCGTATGCGTGGGATAGCATTTCGCGATAGTCTCTGATTGACATAGAGTTCAACGGTTGATAATTTTCATTGCAAACTAATACCTCATTATGATCTTTTGTTCCACGAATGTAGTAGTGCTTTTTACCGTTGAAGTTAAAAGCGAAACTGAAACTATGATCACCTATATGGGTTTTAACGTCTTTGGAAAGGTTTAAGTAGTCATCTCCACCAAAAACGAAATCTAGAATCATTAGGAATGTGCTTTTGCCGATAGAGTTTGTAGCACCTTCAGTGCCGAGCACAACGTTAAGACCATTATTAAATCTAATCGGCTGTGGAGCGCTTTCCTTAAATTTGTCACAGTATAATTCAGTTAACACGATACAAAACTCCCAGTTTTTCGTCTAATTTAATCTTTCCTAAAGCATATAAGCAAATAAGTGTGTCAATATACTCATCTGTGGATGGTCGTTTATTTAGAGGAATTTTTGTGTAAAGACTCAACGGGGTGTATTGATGACCACCTAAAGCCGTTAGTATTGGTACGAAATATGAAAAAGTGGATTTTTCAAAAGGCACTGCCTTACTCGGATATTTCATCAAACACCTCACAATTCTGTACAAAAAACGCCGCAATAACTAATGCCTCTTGCGAGTTTTCAGATACCCCGGCATGCCTTGCAATCCAGTTTCTAATACCATAGAAAATTTGGCGTTGATCATCTGTTTTTTCAGCCAATTCTTTGTAACAAGAAGATACTTGATCACAAATTTTGCTAAACCGTCTAGTAGAACCGTTATCAAGGCTTTCAAAAACAGACTGCACATAAAAATAATATGTGTCAGCTAATGACTTGATGGATGTAGCCAGAACCCATTCTTCTTTTTTGATTTTTTGTGTAACCTTCTTTGGACTCCAGTTTTCAGGTCTATTCTCCTTTAATGTCTCATCCTTCGGTTTTTTTACGAGCTCATTAAGAACATCTTTTATTTGAGAAGCGAGATTATTGTTTTCAAAAACCTGTTCGATTTCTTGCTTCAACATGTAGTCTTTATAAATTTTTCTCAGCGTTTCCCAACTTTCTGGCTCTGAACCACCTTTTCCTTTTTTATAGTTTTCTTTTCGATAGCAAGTGACACAAATCAGTATTCGTTCCATTTCATTAGAATCGGGTGTTTCAGAAAACTCAACAGGATCATAGAGAGCAGTAGTACTTGTTCCGTAACCAATCGTTAAATTATTGGTATGGCAAATAGGGCAAGTGTTATCTGAAATGTGAATGAGCCATCCATCATTAGAATCTAAATCAACAGATCTTAGCTTATTTTTCAAACAGCACGCATATAGAAATGTGTTTGAAAGGAATTGAGCTAGAGTTTCTTTTTTGCATAGTAAAAGCAATTCATTCTTTTGTGCCGCAGAAACCTCGGGATCATCTTGAATAAGGTCATGCATTTCTTGGAGGAGGTCATTGACTTTATATTCTATGAGTTCTTTTTCTATATCTTTAAATTCAGCAAGTGCAGCATTGTCTAAATCGCCTTCTTGGATTCGTTTCACTATTACCGCATTCACTTCGACCGTTTGATTTATAAGCTTACTGGCAACACTATCATCGATGAAGAGAACTTTACCTTTGCGATCAGTAATATCATCTCTATCAATTAACCAGGATAACAATCTTAGTACTGTGTAATGCTGCCCAGCCATACTTTGCGTAGGAATCGTTTTATTTGTAGGCGTTAACGCAGTACCAACATGGTTATTCCACCAAGAAAGCTGTTCTTTTAGAGCATGTTGCATCGTAGCTGCAAATGTTCCAAAACAAAGCTGAGTCATATTTTTCCTCCTTCCGTACGCAAAATTTGAAAGTCTTCAACAAGACTCCAACAAGTCTCCGCTAAAGCCAATCGAAATCAGATTTTAGATAATTTAATTAACGAAACGGAGAGCTGTATTCGTGCATAAAGCACGTCTTTATTATACACGAATTGCTCTTAAAAGAGAACCTTTCGTTTCGTAAAAAGATGATGCGAAAAGGAGGTGATGAAAATGCATAAGAACAGTAAGCAAACCTCGAAGCTTGTAGCTTCTAAGGCTAGCAAAGTTTTGCGTGATGGACGCTATAGCAAGACAGCTAAGTCTGTAGCTGGTAGTGCTCTCGCACAAACAAAGAAGAACTGAAAGTAACCGTTTAAAAATTTAAACAATCGTTGCGGCTGATTTAACAATCCGCTGCAACAGAAACATGAATCAAAGCCTGATTAGCTATAGGGCGATGAGATACAGCATAGAGCTTCACGGATTTATTCCGTGGGGTGCTATGTGAAGTACCTCTATTTTCCTATGGCTATTTTCATGCCTTAAGAGCTGGTACTTCACAAAGTGCCAGCTCTTTTTGTATGCGTCTTCTCATCGCTCCAACCGCTGCAGGCGGAAAGGAGCGAGTATGAAGACTCGTAAAACTAGTAGCAACGATCGAGCAACATATAAGTATACAAGTTGTGTTCGTAATGAAGATGGTAGTTATAGTGAAGAAACTATCGAAATCAAGCCAGGCGAAAATGGTGTCACTGAAGCGGATATTAAGATGCTTCACTCAATGGATGATAGCGAGGTTTACTACAACAATAAGAATCTGCGTCCAGGTAGAACTGCTGAAGAAAAAGCTGAAATTAAGGCGTGGAAAGAAGAATATATCCGGAGTTTTAATCTTAAGCATGGTTATGAGCCTAACAAGGATGACGTGGAGTATGCTGCTGAAGAGCATTTCCCATCCAACTATAATTTCTCGCTCGATTTTGACGATGAAGGTGAGCTTGAAGTAGATAAAAGTCATCTTGCTGAAGCTCTCAGTACTACTGATGATTATGGTTTTAGTGCTGATGATCATGGTTTTGAAATGTCAGAGAGAACAGAATCCATGCTTTCAGTGCTGACAGATAAGCAGAGTCAAGTAGTAAAACTGATGTTTTTTGGAGGATACACTCAGTCAGAGATTGCAAGCATGCTTGGTATCTCGTCTGCTGGCGTGAAAAAGCATCTTGATAAGGCTCTCGAAAAGCTTAGAAAAACGCGTTAAAAAAATTCTAGAAATTTTTTAGGAGGAGGTTAAAAACTCCTCCTTTTTCTTTGCCTGTGATGTGTAAGGAAGAAACCCCTTATAGAAAGGAGGCAAACCATGAAACACAAGATCGTTATTAACGTCACCGGTGAAAACGGTGAGAAGAAACAGGTTCTACGTGGAGCTGTGATGCGATTACCTCAACGGTTTATCCGCTGGCTGTTTGGTGATTACTCGCAAGTCTACCTATTAGATCCTGGGAAGAGTGTTCAGTCAGTTGATGTCAAAGAAGTTTAAGGAGGAAAAACCGTGAAAAACGAAATCATGAAAGAAGTCATCAAAGACTTGGAAAACTTAACAGCTCATCTTAAAGCACTGTTTGATGAGCCTAGCGTTGGTAAGGAAAAACCATCTAAACCAGTAGAGAAACCAAAGCAGAATACAGTCAGTCTTGAGCAGGTGCGAGCGGTTTTAGCAAAGCTTAGCCAACATGGTAAAACCGCGGAAGTAAAAGCGCTTATCGTCAAGTTCGGAGCTAACAAGCTTTCAGAACTTGATGAAAGTAAGTACGCTGAGCTTCTTGAAGAGGCGAAAGGTATGACAAGTGACTAAGCATGCTTTACTTTCCCCATCTTCTGCTCATAGGTGGATTAAGTGTACTCCGAGTGCTGTTTTAGAAGAAAAGTTTGAAAACACTACTTCTGTGGCGGCTGAGGAAGGAACGGCGGCACACGCGTGGTGTGAGTACAAGCTGAATAAGCTTCTTAACCGTCCGTGTGAAAAACCGTCAACAGAGTATGACTCAAACGAGATGCAGGAATGCTCGGATGCTTACGTGGATTTCGTAATGGAAAAATACGAGCAGGCAAAACTTAACTGCCAAGATCCTATCCTTCTCATAGAGCAGAAAGTTGATTTTTCAGCTTACGTGCCTAGTGGGTTTGGTACAGCGGACTGCATTATTGTAGGCGAAAAAACTCTGCAGGTTATCGACTTTAAGTACGGTCAAGGCGTGCTGGTTGATGCTTACGAGAATCCTCAGATGAAATGCTACGCTCTTGGAGCTTTAACGCTTTTCGACAGCTTGTACGAGATTCAAACTGTTGAGATGAGTATTTTTCAGCCAAGACGTGACAACGTATCAACTTTCACACTACCTGTCGCGGAGCTTATTTCTTGGGCTGAAAGCGTGCTTAAACCTAAAGCAGAGCTTGCTATTAAAGGCGAAGGTGAATTTGAAGCCGGTGACTGGTGCAGGTTTTGCAGGGCAAAAGCCACGTGCCGTAAACGGGCGGAAGAAAACCTTAAACTTGCAGAATTTGAGTTCAAACCGCCTTCTGTTTTAACAGATAGTGAGATTGAAGAAGTACTCACGCTTATCCCACAGTTAACTAAGTGGGCTGATGATGTTTTAGCGTACGCCACAGATTCCGCTATAAACCATGGTAAAGAGTGGAGCGGTTTCAAACTCGTGGAAGGACGTTCAGTTCGCAAGTTTAAGGATGAGACAGCTGTTATTGAGAAAGCGAAAGCTCATGGCTTTACCGACATTTTCAAAACTAGTCTTATCGGTTTAACGGAAATGCAAAAGCTGATGGGCAAGAAAAAATTTGAGGATATTCTGGGCGACCTCGTTATAAAACCGTCTGGAAAACTTACGCTCGTACCCGATTCGGATAAGCGGGCAAAAGTCAATGTAACAAATGTAAATCAAGAATTCAAAAAGGAGAATTAGTACTATGTCTAAATTAAATAACACGAAGGTTATCACTGGTAAGAACACGCGTCTTTCCTATTTCAATGGTTGGGAGCCAAAGTCTATTAACGGCGGCCCTGAAAAATATAGTGTTTCACTGCTTATCCCTAAAAGTGATGTTGAAACAGTAAACGCTATTGAGAAAGCTATTGATGCTGCGATTGAGGAAGGTGTCGGCAAGTTCGGCGGTAAGAAACCAAACAAGGCTGCTCTTAAAACACCACTGAGGGACGGGGATATTGAGCGTGATGATGAAGCGTATAAAGGACATTACTTCATTAACGCGAACTCAACCACGGCTCCGCAGATTGTAGACAAACAGGTAAAACCAATCATGGACCGTAGTGAAGTGTATTCAGGCTGCTATGCGAGGGTTTCCATCAACTTCTACGCTTTTAACTCTAACGGTAATAAGGGTATCGCTTGCGGTCTTGGCAATATTCAAAAAATTCGAGACGGTGAGCCGCTCGGCGGACGTAGTCTCGCAACTGATGATTTTACGACTTTAGAAGATGATGATTTTCTAGCATAAGGAGCGTGAGTTAATTATGGAAATTGTTATAGCGGTTTTTATTTCAGTGTTTATAGGAGTATTACTTCTTGATTTCACGGTAAAGAAACTCGTGAGTCTTTACGTTGATATTAAACACATTCTAAATAGGAATTAGAAGATTCCTGAAAATAGGATTTAGAAGATTCTATAAGTGGGGTGGCAGGTTTTCTGTCACCTCTTTTATAAGCTTGGAGGTGATGTAATTTGGAAAATTTGAGTGTGGATTTGGAAACGTTTTCGAGTGTAAATCTTGGTAAATGTGGGGTTTACAAGTACGCAGAATCAGAGGATTTTGAAATACTGCTCTTTGGCTACAGTGTGGACGGTAGTGAAGTTCAGGTCGTTGACTTAGCACAAGGTGAAACCATACCCGAGGTTGTGCTTTCTGCTTTAACGGATGAAACGGTGACCAAGTGGGCGTTTAACGCTCAGTTTGAAAGAGTCTGCCTATCACGCTACCTGCGAGATAAAGGCATCAATGTTAACCCTGGTAAGACAGTGAAAAGTGAAGGCTTGTTTTTAAACCCCTGCTCCTGGCATTGCACAATGATCTGGTCAGCCACACTGGGACTTCCCATGTCGCTTGAAAACGTGGGAACAGTACTGGGGCTTGATAAGCAGAAACTAACTTCGGGTAAGAATCTTATTAAATACTTCTGCCTGCCGTGTAATCCTACGAAAGTAAACGGTGGAAGAACAAGAAACAAGTATTTCCACGATAAGGAAAAATGGGAGCAGTTTAAATCGTATAACAAGCGTGATGTGGAAGTTGAGATGAGTATTCAAGAAAAGCTCTCACGCTTTCCCGTGCCAGACTTTTTATGGCAGGAGTTTTATCTCGACCAAACTATTAACGATCGTGGGATTGAAATAGATTCTCTTTTCGTTGATTCAGCTATAAAACTCGACCAGGAGGTGAAAACGCATCTCGTGAGTGAGATTAAACATGTTACAGGTTTAGAAAACCCGAATTCAGTGTTACAAATGCGCTCTTGGCTTAAAAAGCATGGTCTTGAAATGGAGTCGCTTGGTAAAAAAGAAGTCGCTAAAGAGCTTAAAACAGTGGGTAAAGAGTTGGCGGAAGTGTTGCGGCTTCGTCAGCAGCTTGCTAAATCATCGGTGAAAAAGTATACGGTGATGAAAAACGCTGCATGCATGGATTATCGGGAGCGTGGCATGTTTCGCTTCTATGGTGCAAACCGTACAGGAAGGTTTGCGGGAAGGCTCGTGCAATTACAAAACCTGCCACAAAACCATTTTCCTGATCTAGCGGAGGCTAGAAGTCTTGTTAAACAAGGAAATGTTGAAGCGTTGGAAATGCTTTATGAGGATATTCCGGATACTTTATCCCAGCTTATTCGCACTGCTTTTATTCCACGCACGGGATTTAAGTTTATTGTCGCGGACTTTTCAGCGATCGAAGCGAGAGTCTTGGCTTGGCTTGCAGGTGAAAAATGGCGTATGCGAGTATTCGAGGAAGGTAAAGACATTTACTGCTCGTCAGCCTCTCAAATGTTTGGCGTACCTGTTGAAAAGCATGGAGTAAACGGGCATTTGCGGCAGAAAGGTAAGATAGCGGAACTTGCTTGTATTGCTGAAGGTGAACTTGTACTCACAGATGAAGGGCTTGTTCCAATTGAAGAAGTCACTACAAAACAAAAAGTGTGGGACGGAGAAAACTGGGTCAACCATAACGGAGTTGTTTTTAAGGGTGTAAAGGAGGTAATCGAGTATGAAGGACTTAGAGCAACACCGGACCATCTCGTCTGGGTTAAAGGGAAACCGAAGCCAATACGGTTTATTGAATCCGCCATCTGCAAAACACATCTCATACAAACCGGAGATGGTCGGAGAACAATACGGCTGGGTGAAAATCATCAGTGCAGAGAAACACTGGAATCAAAAGCAAAACCACTGTTATGTATTGACACAATGCGTAGGGTGCGGAAGCGTTCAATGGCAGGACTTAAACAGTCTAAAGTCGGGCAAATCAAAAGGGTGTCAAGCTTGCTCGCAGCCGAAACAAATACCAATATGGCTAGAAAAGCGGCTAAGTGCTGCGAAACAGCGATGCATCAATCCAAGAGATCCAAATTACAAAAACTATGGTGCAAGAGGGATAAAGTGGTGCTTCCATTCTGTTTTAGAAGCAGGCTTGTGGATTTTACAAGAGGTAGACAATGTGCAAAAAGACTGGGAATTAGATCGGATAAATACAAACGGCAACTACGAAAAAGGAAATATCCGCTTTGTTCCAAGAATAGTCAATCAAAACAACAAGCAGAACGCTATCCTAACACGGTGGGAGCAACAATATTGGCCATACGCAAGATCGGTAGTTACAAGAATGTTATCGAAAGGAATGGGCAGAGAAGAAATCATATCAAGAGCAAATACAGCTGTAGTGCAACACAGAAAAAACTGGCGTTTAATCGAAGCAAGGCTCGAGTTTATGACATACGAAATGCCGGACCAAATCATCGTTTTACCGTATCGGGAAAGCTCGTGCATAACTGTGGCTACGGTGGTGCAGTAGGAGCATTAAAGGCAATGGGTGCTCTTGATATGGGTTTACATGAAGATGATTTGCAACAGTTAGTTAATGATTGGAGATCTGCTAATCCACATATTGTTTCATTGTGGTGGGATGTGGACAGAGCGGTAAAACAGTGCGTACACGAACACGCATCTGTTCGAACACACAATATTATGTTCACTTACAAAAGTGGGTTTCTTATCATCAAACTGCCTTCAAAAAGATGCCTTTACTATGTGAAACCACGTGTGGAAGAAAACAAGTACGGTGGCGAATCGGTCACCTATGAGGGTGTGGGATCTACTAAAAAATGGGAGCGGCTGGAAAGCTACGGGCCTAAATTCGTAGAAAACATTACGCAAGCTATAGCTCGTGACATTCTACTTTACGCCATGCAAACACTGAAAGAATATCGCATCGTCGCGCACGTGCATGATGAAGCCATTATCGAAACCGATAAAAGCGTGAGTGTTCAAAGCGTGTGTGAGCTAATGGGAAGAACACCACCTTGGGCAGAAGGTTTACTTCTTAGAGCTGACGGCTACGAGTGCGAGTTTTACAAAAAAGATTAAAAAAATTTTAGGAGCAGGGTTAAAAACCTGCTCTTTTTCTTTGCCTGTGATTTAGAAGGTAATACCGCCTTCAGAAAAAATCATAGGAGGTAATTTTATGAATGAATTACAAGTATTTAAGAATGTAGAGCTTGGCTCTGTTCGCACAACAGTAGTAGATGGTATCCCATATTTCGTGGGCAAGGACGTGGCTGAGATTCTTGGTTATCGTGATACATCTGATGCACTGAAAAGGCATGTAGATGAAGATGATAAGCTGACTCGGTGTTTCACCGACTCAGGTCAGAACCGAGAAATGTATGTTATTAACGAGTCTGGTTTATACAGTCTTATTCTTAGAAGTCAGCTCCCTAAAGCGTGTCAGTTTAAACGATGGGTTACATCACAGGTTCTTCCAAGTATCCGTAAGCACGGCATGTATGCGACAGATGAGCTTATCAACAATCCTGATATGGCTATCGCTGTTTTTAACGCATTGAAAGAAGAGCGTTCTAAAAGAGAAGCGTTAGAGCTTACGACTGCTGTGCAAAAACAGCAGATAGCTGAGCTTAAGCCGAAAGCCAGCTATTACGATGTTGTGCTTAAATGCAAAGACATAATCTCTATGCGTGTGATTGCAAAAGATTATGGCAAGTCAGCACAGTGGATGAATAACTTTTTGCATGAACTCGGTGTGCAGTATAAGCAGTCTGATATCTGGCTTTTATATCAAAAGTATGCCAATCAGGAATATACGAAATCTCGCACAAATACATACGAGGATTCTAATGGTGTTACACACTCAAAAATGCATACTTATTGGACTCAGAAAGGCAGGCTTTTCATCTATCACCTCATGACACAACACGGTATCTACCCGTTGATTGAACAGGAGGCTAAAGATGAGTAAGTCTTATAAAAAACATTTAGAAACAACACCGAATTTTAAGCCTATCGTCTACATTTGTGCTCCCTACCGTGGAGATAAGGAAAGAAACGTTAAGCATGCTATCCGGTGTGCGGCTTACGCGTATTTGCATGGAGCAATCCCTATCACTCCACACCTGCTTTTCCCGTTTATGGATGATGAGAATCAAAAGCATAGAGGGGATGCGATGTTTATGGACATTATTCTCTTAGGCAAGTGCAACGAGCTGTGGGTGTTCGGGGAGAAAATCACAGGCGGCATGCAAGTAGAAATCAATCTGGCTGAAAAACGCAAGCAGCCGATTAAGTATTTTACGGATAAGGATTTGGAGGTGAATGTTGATGCTTGAGTGCAAAATTTATACAGCTTCCTGTGTTGGAAACAGTAGTAACTGCTTGTATCCTGACGAAGTAAAAGTCTGTGATCGAGATAGTTTTAATAAGGCTATCTCTTTTGACCATGTCACAGCACAGTTTACTAACAGTTATAGGTCTAAAGATAATTTCATTTCATCTACCTGTATTCCGATGGACTGTGATAACGACCATTCTGATGTTGGTAAAGACTGGGTGACACCTTTTGATGTTGCTTTAGCGTTTCCGAACGTGTGCTTTTACGCGTCTTATAGTAGAAACCACATGAAAGACAAGCATGGGAAGTGTGCAAGACCACGTTTTCACGTTTATTTTCCAATTGAAGAAGTAAGCGATGCTAAAGCTTATGTGGAGCTTAAAACAAGGATTCAATCAGTATTCCCGTATTTTGACAGTAATGCTCTTGATGCTGCACGTTTTCTCTACGGTGTTAAAACTCCGCTGGTAGAACTTTATGAGGGTGAAAAAACAGTCGTTGATTTTCTCTCGGAAGAAGCTTTTGGTGAATTTGATGCAGGAACAGAAGAAATACCATCAGGGCAGAGAAACTCTAGGCTTAGTCATATTGCAGGAAAACTCATCAAACGTTATGGTGCGACAGATGAAGCGCATGAGAAGTTTTTGAGGGAAGCTGAGCGGTGTAATCCTCCTTTGCCTGATGCAGAATTATCTAAAATCTGGTATTCGGCTAAAAAGTTCGGGCTTAAAGTAGCAAGTCAGGAAGGTTATATTCCGCCTAGCGAGTATGGCAAAAGCTATGAGGAGTATAAGCCGGATGATTTAACGGATATTGCGATGGCTGAGGTTTTTGCCAAACATAACAAGAATAAGGCTGTTTATACGATGTCTGCAGGCTGGCTTTACTGGACGGGCAAAAAGTGGGAAGCGTCTGAGCTTAAAGTTATGAAACTTTACATGCTTATTGCTAAAAAGGTTTTGAAGAATGCCGGTGTTGAGTTTAAGACAGCTTACGAACAGTTCATTCAAGCCGAATCATCAGGTGATAAAGAGCAGGCGGATAAAGCAAAGAGTGAAGTGAATCGAGCAAAACAGTATCTTTCGTTTGCTAAGAAGATGAATGATCACAGTAAAGTGTCCGGAATATTAAAGCTTGCTAAATCCATGCTGGAAGTTGCAAACGAAGAACTGGACCGTGATGCTTTCATTCTAAACACGCCTTGCGGAATCGTGGATTTAAAGACTGGAGAGCTAAAAGCACATGATCCGTGTTCGTACTGCACGAAAATGACCGCTGTTTGCCCTTCACGGGACAACGTGGGATTGTGGCAGACAACGCTTGATATGGTTACCGCAGGTGATAAAGAGTTTCAAACATTTCTTCAAAGCCATGCGGGTAGTACGCTTATAGGTCAAGTGTTTGAAGAATCGCTTTTGCTAGTGTACGGGTCAGGCGGTAACGGTAAGTCGACCGTGTTTAACGCGGAAGCACATGTGCTTGGAGATTATGCGGGGAAAATACCTGCAGAGTCTTTAACCACTCGGGCTAAAAACGTGAAAGTGGATTTAGCGGAGCTTTGCGGTAAAAGGTTTATTCTTGCCTCTGAAACTGAGGAAGGACAAAGGCTTTCTATTTCCATGCTGAAACAGATAGCAAGCGTGGATGATATTTCAGCTGAGAGGAAATATTATGCTCCTTTTACGTTTACACCAAGTCACTCAACTATTCTCTACACGAACCATCTGCCGAAAGTCGGTTCGAACGATAAGGGAACGTGGCGGAGAATCTTTGTCGCACCGTTTACGAAAGAAATCAAGAATCCGAAAACAGACTATGTTGATGAACTTTTGCAAAAAGCGGGTGGTGCAATACTTCAATGGATGATTGAAGGAGCCAAGCTTTATATCCAAAACAGTTATAAATTCCCTACTTGTAAGGTGGTAGAGCAGGCTAAGGACGCTTATCGGGCTGAAAACGACTGGATAGGCCATTTCATCACTGATTATTGCATTAAGGGCGTGAATGAAACGGAGATGAGTAGGAGTCTTTACTTGTCTTACCGTCAGTGGGCAAACCTTAACGGTGAATATGTTAGAAACGATAGGGATTTTTCTAAGGCTTTACTGTTAGCGGGTTATAGCAAAAAGCGGACGGGTAAAGGCTATCAGTGGTGTGGGCTTTCCATTAATCCGAATTTGCAGGCACAGGAGGATTTTCTTTGATGTAAAGCACGGTAAAACTGAAAGATACTTCCTGAAAAATGTATTGGCGTGTAGGCAAATGTTTCGTATGGTAAAAACCGGGTTCAGAGAAAAATGTTCTATAGGATTTTTTCATACACGAAAATAGTCTTTGCCTACACGCTACCATGCACGTTTTCAAGAAAGAAAAGCCTGATAAATAGGGGTTTTGTATTGTAGTGTACCCTTTTTCTTTACTTTTTATATAAGAAGAAAAAAATAAAAGAAATATAAGTATATATAGAGAAAAGTAAAAGATGGGTCTAAAGCATACATGGCTACACAAATAACATTCGCCTGATGTAAACGGGCAAAACCAACGAATGAAACAACACTATCCAATAAATGAAAAATAAGATTTGAGAAAGGTGGAATAAACCATGATTAACAAACAAGAGAGAACAGTAGAAACCTACAAGCAAGCAGGAGCAGCAATGCGACTGACTAAGAGTCTGATTAACCAATTAGTGGTTGATATCAGTCCGCTGCTTTTAGCGAAAGATCAAGACAGACTGTTAAAAGCCATGAACATGATTGATGAAGTATCTTCGCATGCTGAGGACAACATGTTCAAAGATCACCCACAGTTAAACAATCACTATATTGACGTGTTTTACGGTGATGTTTCCGATGAGCCGAGAAACGAAGTTGATAAGAAAATAATTGAGATGGCAAAAGAGGTATCTGATGGGCTTTTTACGAGAAAAGGAAACTGAGCGAAAACTCGTCCGTGATGTTAAAGCTGCGGGAGGACTTTGTTTAAAGCTTACGAGTCCTTCTGTTGACGGGCTTCCTGACAGGCTGGTTTTACTCAACGGCGGCAAGATTGGTTTTGTAGAGCTTAAAGCACCAGGTAAAAAGCCTAGAGTTTTACAGCTGAAACGGATGAAGGATTTACAGGCTTTAGGTTTTAAGGTTTTCGTGGTTGATGAGACAAGTCAGATTGGAGGTATGATTGATGCGATACGAGCCACATGAGTATCAAAAGTATGCGACTGATTTTATTATCACACACCCAGTGTCAGCGGTTTTGCTTGAAATGGGACTTGGTAAGAGTGTGATAAGTCTTACAGCGATTAACGACCTGATGCTTGACTCGTTTGATGTTTCTAGCACACTGGTTATCGCTCCTCTTAGGGTTGCAAACACTACATGGCCTTTAGAATTAGAAAAGTGGGAGCATTTAAAACACCTGACTTATTCTATTGTGACGGGCAGTGAGAAGGAGCGGATTCAAGCACTAAAAACGCCTGCTCACGTTTATATTATTAACCGTGAAAACGTGGAGTGGCTGATAATGAAAAGCGGCCTGCCGTTTAATTTCGACATGGTTGTGATAGATGAGCTTTCAAGTTTTAAATCGTACCAGGCGAAACGTTTCAAAGCATTACTGAAGGCTAGGCCGAAAGTTAAAAGGATTGTAGGTCTTACAGGCACGCCTTCTTCTAACGGGCTGATGGATTTGTGGGCTGAGTTTAGGCTGCTTGATATGGGTCAAAGGCTAGGCCGTTATATTACGTATTATCGGCAGAACTTTTTTAATCCTGATAAGCGTAACCAGCACATGATTTTTTCCTACAAGCCTAAAGATGGTGCTGAGAGTTTAATCTATAAGCAGATAGCTGATATTACGATTTCGATGAAGTCAAAAGACTATTTGAAAATGCCAGCGTGTGTGATAAACGAGGTGAAAGTAGAGTTATCCGGTAAGGAGCGAAAACTCTATGATGAGCTGAAACAGGATATGGTGGTGTCGTTGGAGGGTAAAGAGATTGATGCGATTAACGCAGCGTCTCTTTCAAATAAGCTTCTTCAAATGGCAGGCGGCGCGGTTTATAACGAGAAAAAAGAAAGCGTTCATATTCATGATCGTAAGCTTGATGCTTTAGAGGATTTAATCGAGGCTGCTAACGGTAAACCGGTGCTTGTAGCTTACTGGTTTAAGCATGATCTTGAGCGGATTAAGAATCGTTTTAACGTGCGTGAGATTAAAACGAGTGCTGATATTGCTGACTGGAATGCCGGCATGATTCCTGTGGCGTTGATTCACCCGGCTTCTGCAGGTCATGGTCTTAACCTACAGGCTGGCGGTTCAACTCTTATCTGGTTTTCCCTGACTTGGAGTTTGGAACTTTACCAACAAACAAACGCCAGGCTTAACCGTCAGGGTCAAACCGACACGGTTGTAATCCATCACATCATCACTAAGAACACGATTGATGAGGATGTGATGAGGGCTTTAAGCATGAAGGCTAAAGTGCAGGATGCTTTAATCGAGTCGGTTAAAGCAAGACTATCAATTAACGAAGTGAGGGAAAGGGGTTCTAGAGAGAACTTACCTCAAAATGGAGGTAAGAATGAACAAAAAAGAATACTTACGGCAAGCCTATCTTCTTGATAAGCGGATTAAAGCTGACATGGATGAGGTAGTAAGACTGCGTGAGCTTGCTACAAGTGTTTCTTCATTAAGATACGACCGAGAGTATGTGCAGACGACTCGAAGCGTGGAAGCTCCGTTTGTGAAAGCTCTTATAAGGGTTATGGATTTAGAAGCAAAGATTAACATGGAGATCACGCTGCTTATCAGTTTGAAAGAGCAGATTTTGGATGTGATTTCTAAACTTGAAAGCGTGGATGAGCAGATGATTTTACGCTACCGTTACATGAGTAACATGACGTGGGAGGATATTGGTAAAGAACTCCATGCTAGCAGAATGACGATTATAAGAGGGCATGGGAAAGCGTTAGAGCACATAGTTTTACCAGATAATCTAATCCAAATCTGAAAAAATGGTACGGTTTGGTACGCTCTGATACGAGATGTTACAGCCTTCTATATGGTAGTATATAGTTAGCAAAAACTGTAAATACTAAGCCTTGAAAGAGTAATCTTTCAGGGCTTTTTTCATGCCTAAAAGGAGGGCACAACATGGATCAGATGGTATTGCAAACACAGCAATGGTTAAACAAAACCTATGGTGATAAGCCTGGGTTTGGTTCAGTTATTACTGATGGGAATACTGGTTGGGATACAATTAATGGGCTTATTCGTGCTTTGCAGATTGAGCTTGGTATAACAGCAACAGCAAATAATTTTGGTGCTGATACAACACGGAAATTTAACGAACGTTATCCGCACGGTGTTAAACAACAAGATGATAGTGATGAGTCGAAAAGTAATGTTTACTCTATTATTCAGGGTGCTTTATGGTGTAAGGGTTATTCGACAAGTAATAAT
Organism: Gardnerella sp. DNF01151; assembly: GCF_049244235.1. Classification (NCBI taxonomy): domain Bacteria; kingdom Bacillati; phylum Actinomycetota; class Actinomycetes; order Bifidobacteriales; family Bifidobacteriaceae; genus Gardnerella; species Gardnerella sp. DNF01151. Next base: position 918,897 of record NZ_CP058389.1, read on the forward strand.
ATTACGCAACACTTTTATAGTGGAACGGGGCGTGCTGTTAAAGAGTTGAAGAATGATATGGGTATTGGTGGTGATTCTACAGTCACAATTGATGTAATGAAAGCTCTTCTTTCTATGCAACAGTTTGTTTTACTAAATCGTTACGGTGGTACTGGCGTTGTTAGAATTATTCAACAAACTGTTAATCGAACCTATAAGGATTATACTGGTATCATTCCTTGTGACGGCTTGTATGGTCGAGAAATGAACACTGCACTTATTCAGATTTTACAGTCGTTAGAGGGTTATTCGCCTGATGATGCCACGGGCAATTTTGGACATGGTACACGACGTAATTTGAAAACTATTAGCAGGCAAAACGCTTCTTCCTATGGTAAGTGGGTGTGGTTAGCAAAAGCTGTACTTAATTGTATTAGATATGATTGTCTTCAAAATGAGAATTGGGATGATGATTTTGCTGAGCAACTCACCAAATTCCAGAAAGACTATAAGCTTCCAGTCAGCGGAGCACTTGATGTTAACACGTGGATGTCATTGTTAACTAGTAAAGGCAATCCAGACAGAAAAGCAAAAGCATGCGACACACGTTTTGAAATTACTTCGGAATTACTCAATACTCTTAAACGTGATGGATATGAAATTGTTGGACGTTATTTAACAGGTGGCTCGTTTAAAGAAATCCGTGAAGGTGAGCTGAAACGTATTGTTGACGGAGGCTTGAAATATTTCCCTATTTTCCAAGAAAATGGTCGTAACCTTAGCGACTTTACGTATCAAAAAGGTCTTGAACACGGTAAGAAAGCTAGTGAAGCAGCATTATCTAAAGGCGTACCAGCAACAGTAATCTATTTTGCGGTAGACATGGATATTTATGATTATCAGATTGATAGTAACATTATTCCTTATTTTAAAGGTATTAATGAAACTATTGATTCTCGTTACTCAGTGGGCATTTATGCGTCACGTAATGTGTGTACAAGGATATCTAATGTAGGGTTGTCTGTTTCTAGTTTCGTATCAGATATGTCTACTGGTTTTAGTGGCAATCTGGGATTCCCAATTCCTAAAAACTGGAACTATGATCAATTCCATGAAATCTCAGGATATGGCGGTAAATGGGACTTAGACAAAGTTGCTTACAATGGGAAAATACCAGCCTGTAATAGTGTGCTATCATCTCAGAAATATCAGCAAGACGAAACTCAATTTATTAAATGGGTGACTACAACAGAAAAAGAGTGTTTGAAAGCGTTTGAAGGTATTTTTAACCCATTGATTGCATATCGATTTGCGGTTGGCCAATATATTCTTGAATACCTGCGAAAACCAGAATATTGGGGTGACAAATACTTTGGATTGTGGAGGCTTTACACTCCAGAACCTAATATCGACAAAAACGATATGGAGTCTCGGTCTGTATGTCATGCTGTATGTTCAAAACAGCCTTCTATTAAGGACAAAGTATCAACTATAGATATTGCTCATATGGCTGCTACTGCCTTAGGCTATATTTGCTGGGGAATACCAGAAAATAAAGGTGATTACAGCTTAGGTGATTTAGGTGGATGGTCGTTAGATTTACTACAAATGTTTGGAAATTATAGGAGGGTTGCCAAAGATCAAGATTTATCGGAGTGGTTAAAGGAGCATTTGGGTAGCAAAACTGATGGACAAGGATTTGGTTACGATGACGTGGTTGCAGACGCAGATGCCTATCTCATTGTTTCTTCCATGAAGAAAGATAATAGTGATACAAGGTTTTCAAAATCTATATCACAGCTATATCAGCATAGTAAGCGTGAAAGAATCAAGATGTTTTATCAAGAACGATTTAATTCGTCTAAAGATAATGTCATTAGTGCCTTCAAGAAACTAGCTGATGGTATAGATTTTGGCCCGTTAAAAAATGTAAATAAAGACCTTTTGAAACAAGCTGCTAAAACTGATGTTTTGCCTACGGTGACGGAAGCCAAGATATTAGGTCAAATGTATGCGGAGTTTATGGCAAGCTAATTATCATATTTCTATAGGCAGAAGGAGTTCATAGCATTTTAATGCTGTGAACTCCTTCTTATTTTGAGTTACTTATTGCGGAGTATTAAAATCAACAACTAAAACTAGGAAGGAAAAGAAAGCAAATAATAAGGAGAAGGCAATTATGAGCAGTGTGAAAATGACTGCTACTACTTTTAATGAGATAAGTATGATCTTTATATATATTGGCTTGTTAGTTTGAGGCAGTTTCTTTGTTGATGTAGCGGTAACGATTTTAAGAACTAGTGATATGCCTAAAAGAAGATAGCCTATACAGCAAATGGATAGCGTTAGCGTATTGGATAGGTTAATTTGCTCTGTAGTTGTAGGCTTATGGACTGAGTATATGGGAAGAAAATGCGTAATGTTTCTTTCTTCTAAAATCACTAAAAGTAATGAGAAAACGCCTAATGCCCAAAGGATATTTGCTACGGTTTTACATTTTTTCATAACAACTACCTGTAAACTATTTTATTTTAACAATTGTATCACAAGTGTAAGCTTCCCGAAGGGAGGATGAGTCTTGCCAAGAAAACCTAAAAGACCGTGTTCTTATCAAGGCTGTCCGAACCTAACTGACGGCAGGTTTTGTGAGAAACACTTAAAACAAGAGAACCGGCGCTACGAAAAATACGAGCGTCCTTATGATGCTCACAAGCGTTACGGCAGAGCATGGCAGAAAGTCAGGGATTCTTATGTGAGAGAGCATCCTTTCTGTGAGCTTTGCTTTAAGAACCATATGCTTGTGCCTGTTGAGCAGGTTCATCATATTAAACCGATTGCTGAAGGCGGAACGCATGAGAGGAATAATCTTATTTCTCTATGCAAATCCTGTCATTCTAAAATTCACGCTAAGCGTGGAGATCGCTGGCATAACAAATAACCCACCCCCTAGGGGGGTTTAAATCTCTACGAGCCTACCCCATGGGGAACGGGCGCAGGGTATTTTGCGTAAAAACAGCGAAATCAAAAGGGCAATAGGGAAAATCAGACACGAAATTTTTTAGTAGTTAAAACTCACGTGGGAAGGAGGCGGAAAGTTTGCCTACAAAATCAAATAATATCGGCGGTCGTGGCGGCAGACGCGTGGGTGCCGGGCGTAAAAAGAAAGCGGTTGTTGAAAAAGCGAGTGAAGGAAACCCTGGTGGCAGGCCTTTAAGCGTTCTTGATATTCCGGAGCTTGAAGGTGCTGAAATGCCTCAGCCTCACGAGTTTTTATCCGCCACGCAAAAAGACGGTACTCAGCTTCAGGCTAGAGAAATTTTCGCTGAAACGTGGAAGTGGCTAAAAGACATTGGTGTTAGCAGTAAAGTCCCGTCTCCTCTTATTGAACGGTATGCGATGAGTTGTGCTCGTTGGATTCAATGTGAGGAAGTAACCAGTAAACTCGGGTTTCTTTCCAAGCATCCGACCACAGGTAAACCGATACCATCGCCTTTTATCAATATTGGTATTAACTACATGAATCAAGCGGTCAGGCTTTGGAATGAGATTTTCCAAATTGTGAAAGAAAACTGTTCGACTGAGTTTGATGGCGTTTCACCCCAAAACGATTTAATGGAACGCCTGCTTATTACACGTAAAAACTTATAAGGAGAAAAATTATGATAGAAAAAGTAAACCCAAGTCACCCGGACAAGATTGCGGATCGTATTGCTGGAGCAATTGTTGATCTGGCTTACAAGCTGGATGAGAATCCGAAGATTGCTGTTGAAGTGATGCTCGGGCATGGTAAGTGTGCCGTGTGTATTGAAAGCACGGTGATGTTTAAGTTTAAGGATATTAAAAATATTATCCACCGTTTAAGCCCTGGGAAAGTAAAGATTGATATTACGGTCGTGCCGCAGGATAAGCATTTAAGCCGAAACCAGGATGGTATGGTTCGCTGCGCTGATAACGGGATTTTTAAAGGCGTACCACTAACAGGCGAGCAGAAGAAACTTTCTGCTATTGCTCGAAAGGTTTATGAAAAGTATCCGTATGACGGCAAGTATGTTCTTGATGGTGAAAAGCTTATCATCTGCCAGTCTCACGCTAAACGAGAAGACTTATTGAAAGAGTATCCGAATGCGTTTGTTAATCCTTTAGGCGACTGGACGGGCGGTATCAACGTGGATACGGGAGCGGTTAACCGAAAACTCGGGTCAGATATGGCTGATGCTGTTACGGGCGGCGGTCTTCATGGTAAGGATCTTACGAAAGCTGATGTGTCGGTTAATATTTACGCGTTTTTGAAAGCGCAGGAGACCGGTCGGGTGGTTGAGTTTTCTTGTGCTATCGGGGATGAAATGGTTGATGGTAAACCGTATGCGCAGATTGTGAAAATTGCGAAAGATTATATTGACTCGGTGGGTGGTTTTGAAAAGCTGGCTTGCTGGGGTCTTTTCTAACGGGAGGAAAGCTTATGGAAAAAGAAATGCAGTATTATTTGGCTGACGTAAGTGAGCTTATCCCGTATGTGAGAAACGCTCGCACTCACTCTGAGGCGCAGGTAGCTCAGATAGCGGCAAGTATTCGCGAGTTTGGTTTTCTATCCCCGATTCTAGTGGCTGAGGATAATACGATTCTCGCAGGGCATGGCAGGCTTGCCGCGGCATTAAAACTGGGTCTTAAAAAAGTTCCGTGTGTGAAAGAAAATCATTTAACTGAAACACAAAAGCGTGCTTATATTATTGCGGATAATAAGCTTTCACTTAACGCAGGCTGGGACAATGAGCTATTAGCTGTTGAGTTGTCGGAGCTCGAAGGAGCTGATTTTAATCTTGATCTTCTCGGGTTTGACGAGGCGGAGCTTTCCAGTATTTTCGATGCTGATAAAGACGTGAGTGATGATGATTTTGATGTTGAAAAAGAGCTGGAAGAACCGTGTTTTTCTAAAACGGGTGACATGTGGACGCTTGGTAAGCATCATGTTATTTGCGGTGATGCTACTAAGTTAGAAACATTTAAGACGCTTCTTGAGGATACTAAAGTGAATCTGGTGGTTACTGATCCGCCTTATAACGTGAACTATGAGGGTTCTGCTGGGAAAATCAAAAACGATAATATGGAGGATGATAAGTTTTACCAGTTTCTTTTCAACTCGTTCGTGAACATGGAGCAGGCGATGGCAGATGATGCGTCTATCTACGTGTTTCATGCTGACACGGAGGGGTTGAATTTTAGAAAAGCATTCCAGGACGCGGGGTTTTATCTTTCAGGTTGTTGTATTTGGAAGAAACCGTCTCTGGTGTTGGGTAGAAGCCCTTACCAGTGGCAGCATGAACCATGTTTGTATGGGTGGAAGAAAAAAGGTAAACACAAGTGGTACGCGGGTAGGAAAGAAACTTCAGTTTGGGAGTTTGAAAAGCCTAAGAAAAACGCTGATCATCCAACCATGAAACCAATAGCTCTTTTAGCGTATCCGATTAAAAACTCGAGTATGACGAACTCGCTTGTGTTAGATCCGTTTGCTGGAAGTGGTAGCACGCTTATAGCCTGCGAGCAGACGGGTAGAATCTGCTACGCTATCGAGCTTGACGAGAAATATTGTGACGTGATCGTGAAACGTTATATTGAGCAGGTTGGAAATGATAAGAGTGTGAAAGTTTTAAGAGGCGGTAAAGAATACTCGTTTACTGAAGTATTTACTAACAAGTAAGACTCGTATTTTATATGAAAAATAGTTTGCAAACGCTTGCTAAAAACCTTCTTTAGAGTGATTTATATATGTACCCGAAAAAATCTAAAGGAGGCAAAATGGAATTAAAATACGGGTTAAAAGGAAAAGATAGGCAGCCGCTTATTAAAGCTATAGAGGATTCTACGGGAGTAAAGGCTGTTTACTTAAAAACTCCGAGTATGTCTTACAAGATAGGTGTTTTCAACATTAGTAAAGATGGTACGGTCACGTGTAGTAGTGAAGAAAATTTAGATGATTTAAAAAACATGTTAGACGCTGACTATGGTATAAGTCTTCCAGTCTGCGCGTGTGATGGTACGCAATGTTTTAGTGTTGAGTTTCCTAAAGATAAGGCTGATGTGGTAAAGCTTAGGAAAATTCTTGATAATAAGGGTGATCTTATTAAAAAAGCGTTAGGAGTGAACAGTCTTAATATTAAGGAAGAAGATGATAAGCTTATTTTTCCTTGGTTTGAGCAGGCTAACCAACCAGGCTTGGCATCCTATGCGAAGTTTATAAACAGTCTTTGTAAAATGAGCGTGGAAATTAAACGCGTAAATAATAGTAAGCATAAGCAGGTTAACGATAAGTATGCTTTCAGATGTTTTCTTCTTAGACTCGGGTTTATAGGAGACGAGTTTAAACAAGACAGGAAAATTATGCTTTCCCGTTTAGAAGGCTCCTGCGCTTTTAGAAACGGGGGTGAGCGTAATGCTGTATGCGAGTGAAGACCAGGCGTACGAGTTGAGTGAAGACTGTCCTACGGGTTCTTTGGTTGAAGAAATTTTCGCGATTTTAGAGCAAGAGAACGAGGTTTTTGTAAAAGCATGTTTGACTGTAGTAGATGATTTTTGGGTGATTATTATTTCCGCATGATTTTAGAAACATTTTAACGGTTTTTAAGAGTAAAAAAATTAGCGAAAACTGGTGGGGAAAAACGTGTAAATACCCGGTGTTTCTTGGCTTAAAAGCTTGCTATTGCGCGCTTTTAGAGTGATATATAGTATCAGCAAAAACACGTGCGCAAAGGAGAAAACCTGTGAAAAAAGAAATTTTACAAAACCTCGCAAACGAAGTTAAAACATGCAGACGCTACGCGCTAAACGCGGTCAAAAAAGCTGAAGAAGGGAAAATTAGTTCGGCTATCAGCATGCTCGATATTGCGCAAACAGCAAAAACCTGCGCCAGTAAAGCTCACGAGGAGCTTTGGAAGGTAAGCGGAGGAAAACTAAACGATACGGAGTTTGAACTGTTTGCGGATGCTGAAACCTTGGACAAGGATATTCAGAAAGCTTATCAAGCGATTCAACAAGCAAGAAGCTAAAAGAAGGGGGGATAGTCAGCCATAGGGTTGGAAGGCTGGAGAAAAATCGTGGAATTATCCGCGATTTTTTCTCGTTTATGGCTTGCTATTGCGTGCTTTTAGAGTGATATATAGTATCAGCAAAAAACACAGAAAAAGGAGAAAAAATCATGTGGGAACAAGATACGCTTAAAGTTGAAGATCAGGTTGTAAGCTACAGTATGAAGGTTTTTGAAGAGCCAAGCGAATATGGGATTAACCAGGGAAGAATTTCCAAGCTTACTTTGAAAAACAATAACAAGGTTATCGCAAACTACGATAGAGGCTGGGACATGATGCCAACAAGCAAGCTTGCAAACGAGGCTTTAGAAATGATCCTCGACGCTAGAAACTAAAAACTTTAAGTTTAGTTAAAAGTAGCAGGGCTTTTAGGCCCTGTTTCTCGTTAAGAAAAACTAAGAAATGATGTGGACGCAAGTAAGCGTCTTTTTTTATGCCTAAAGAAAGGAGGAGCTTAAGTTGGAAAAATACGAGGTTACTAAGTTTAAAAAAGAAGATTCAACGTATAGTAAGGATTTAGCGGATTATGCTGTAAGTTTTATCGAATGTTTAACACACACGAAAGGAACGTGGGCTGGTAAGCCTTTTAAGCTCCTTGACTGGCAGGAGCAGATTATTAGGGACTTGTTTGGCGTGGTGAAACCGAATGGTTACCGTCAGTTTAATACCGCGTATATTGAAATACCTAAGAAAATGGGTAAAAGTGAGCTTGCCGCGGCAGTAGCCTTGCTTTTATGCTGTGGGGATAATGAGGAGCGAGCGGAAGTTTATGGTTGTGCGGCGGACCGTCAGCAGGCAACGATCGTGTTTGATGTGGCGGCTGACATGGTTAGAATGTGTCCGGCTCTTAACCGTAGGGTTAAAATTTTAGCTTCGCAAAAACGTATTATTTTCCTACCAACTAACAGTTTCTACCAAGTATTGTCTGCTGAAGCGTACTCTAAACACGGGTTTAACATTCACGGTGTCGTGTTTGATGAGCTTCACACGCAGCCAAACCGTAAACTTTTTGACGTGATGACTAAAGGCTCCGGGGACGCTCGCATGCAGCCACTGTATTTTCTGATTACCACGGCTGGTACGGATACGCATTCGATCTGCTATGAGACGCATCAGAAAGCAGTGGATATTCTCGAGGGCAGGAAAATTGATCCAACTTTTTACCCCGTGATTTATGGTGCAAAAGATTCGGATGATTGGACGGATCCTAAGGTGTGGAAGAAAGCTAATCCTTCTCTTGGAGTGACGGTTCAAATGGAGAAAGTTAAAGCTGCTTTCGAGTCAGCCCGGCAAAATCCTGGTGAAGAGAATGCTTTCCGTCAGCTTCGTCTTAACCAGTGGGTGAAACAGTCTATTCGTTGGATGCCGATGGAAAAATGGGATGCTTGCGGTTTTCAGGTGAACGAGGAAGAACTTGAGGGCAGGGTTTGCTACGGGGGTCTTGACCTTTCAAGCACTACCGATCTTACGGCTTTTTCGCTTGTGTTTCCGCCTTTAGATGAGTCGGATAAGTTTCGTATCCTACCTTATTTTTGGGTGCCTGAAGACACACTTACCCTTCGAGTGAATCGTGATCATGTGCCTTATGACGTGTGGGAAAAACAAGGGTTTATTAAGACTACGGAAGGAAACGTTGTTCACTATGGGTTTATTGAAAAATTCATCGAAACTTTAGGTGAACGTTTCAATATTCGTGAGATTGCTTTCGACCGTTGGGGTGCGGTGCAAATGGTGCAAAACCTTGAAAACATGGGGTTTACCGTGGTTCCGTTCGGACAAGGGTTCAAGGATATGAGTCCGCCTACCAAGGAGCTTATGAAGCTTGTGCTCGAGCAGAAAATCGCACACGCAGGGCATCCGGTGCTTCGCTGGAATATGGATAACATTTTCATCCGCACCGATCCTGCAGGAAACATTAAGGCAGATAAGGAAAAATCAACCGAGAAAATAGACGGTGCTATCGCAACCATCATGGCACTTGACCGTGCCATCAGATGCGGTAACGCGAACACGGAGAGTGTGTATGACGCTCGAGGAATCCTATTCATGTAAGGAGGTGGGTCGTGAATATTTTTAGTAAAATTTTTAAGAGCAGAGATAAGCCTGAAAACAAGATGTTAGGCGGCGGTTATCGTTTCTTAATGGGCGCGTCCTCGTCCGGTAAGAGGGTGAATGAGCGTTCGGCGATGCAGATGACGGCTGTCTACTCGTGTGTGCGTATCCTGTCTGAGGCGGTGGCGAGCCTGCCGCTTCACGTGTATGAGCGCACGAGTACGGGTACGGCTAAAGCGGTTAAACATCCTTTGTATAAGGTGCTTCATGATGAGCCGAATCTTGAAATGACAAGCTTCGTGTTTAGAGAAACCTTGATGACGCATCTACTGTTATGGGGTAATGCTTACGCACAGATTATTCGAAACGGTAAAGGCGAGGTTTTAGGCTTATACCCTTTAATGCCTGATCGTATGAGAGTTGACCGTGATGAGAGTGGTCAAATTTTTTACGAGTATACGTTAAATGATAGTGATGTTTTAGCGGGTAAAGAAACGAGTGTGAAACTTAAACCTTTTGACGTGCTTCATATTCCCGGTCTTGGTTTTGACGGTCTTGTTGGCTATTCGCCTATTGCGATGGCAAAAAACGCTATCGGTATGGCGATAGCTACGGAAGAGTATGGTGCATCGTTTTTCGCTAACGGTGCTACACCAAGCGGAATCTTGGAATACCCCGGGACAGTAAAAGATCCGTCTGGTATGAGGGATAGTTGGAATAAGGGGTTCTCGGGTTCTAACTCGCATAAGATAGCGATTTTAGAGGAAGGCATGAAGTATACGCCTATTTCTATTTCGCCTAACGAAGCACAGTTTCTTGAAACTCGTAAGTTTCAGATTAACGAGATCGCTCGTATTTTTAGAGTCCCGCCACACATGGTTGGTGATTTGGAAAAATCGAGTTTTTCTAATATTGAGCAGCAGTCGCTGGAGTTTGTTAAATACACGCTGGATCCTTGGGTGGCTCGTTTTGAACAGTCTATTACGAGGCGGCTTTTTACTGATAAGGAGAAAGAAACCTATTATGTGAAGTTTAACGTGGATGGTCTTCTTCGAGGAGACTATCAGAGTCGTATGAATGGTTATGCTACCGCTCGTCAAAACGGTTGGATGAGCGCAAACGATATTAGACAGTTAGAAAACTTGGATAAGATTCCCGCCTGTGAGGGTGGTGACTTGTATTTGATTAACGGTAACATGCTCCCGCTTAACCGTGCTGGAGCGTTCACTGTAATTGGTAGAAATAAGTTAGGTGATTAAGATGAATTTGTGTCTTGATAATATTAATATAACATGTTATATTAATATTATTATAGTATAACTGTTTAGACAGTGGATGAATCATTTAGGCAACGAAGACATAACGAATTATCTTAACGTTAAGCGAAAAATAGAATTTAATCTCTATGGATACTTAGCTAAGATAATATCCTACACTATGAGAGTATACAACAAATTAATAATAGCAGAAAGGATGGAATAATTTATGTGACATTATAAAAAAATCATAAAATGTACAAGAATAGTGATCATTCGAGATAAAATCTGATTAATCTCAATCTTAGTTAAAGATGTTGTTTTTAAGGAGGTGCTTACAAATGATTAGAAAAAGAAAGATGTTATCAGCAATAACCACTTATGTAATGGTTGTTGGAATGTTGTTTTTCACATCCAATTCTGTTGCTTATGCGTATACTTTATCTCAACCAAAATCGTTTTATGATAGTATTTCATGGACATGGTTTTATAGCGATAAGGCTACGCCAGCATATAATTGTCTAGGATTTGCAACTGGTAGTATGACGTACGAATGGCCTAGTGACTTTGGTGATGATGGTGCTACTAAAGCGCAATTGGATAATTATCTGGCAAAGAAAGGTTATAGACCTTATAAATATGATCCATTTATTCTAGCGTATGGTCATTCTCCTGATAAAATTGTTCATTTTGCAAAGGTTACTGGTCTTAAGTGGTGCCGTGCTAAATGGGGACAATTGGAGCTGTTTAACCATGGTAGTCATGATCCTTATTACCCTAATTCTGTTTATGGTTCTTTGCAACACAAATACACTGCGAATTAGAATTCTAGGAGGTGTAATACTATGTCTAAGAAAAAAATGTATATTTCGCTAGGAACTTTACTTTTATTGGTTCTATTTGTATTTACTGGAATTTTTATTATTGGAAATAATCCAGCATCAAAGAATAGTGGGAATATAGCTCATAAATTGATGCCAGTAAACGTAGCTTATGCTGAAACGTTAGATGATATAAAGGGATCCATGAATAAGTTGATGGTGGAATTAGAAACTGAGACGAAGACTAATCCACAAGTGGCTATGCAGGCACATCCAGGAAAGTTTATTAGGAATTCTAAAAACTATCAAAGAATATTGAAACTGGGACTGAAGGCAATTAAACCTCTTTACGATGCTATTTATGATAGTAGAGATGCTGGATGCTATGAATATATTCTAGCTATGGCTATTGAAGACATAACTGGCGAAAAGTTTGTTTACAATTCTGACTATGGTTGGAAAAATTCGTTAGAGTTTAGGATGGCTTATGACGAAAAAGTAAACAATACAAGGTTTAATGTTGAAAGAATCAGTAATAATGAAACTTTGAATGATCATGACCGAACTCAGAAATTTAAGGAATTAGGGATTTTTGCAGTTTCTGATTTAATTAAAGAGTATAGGAAAAGTGATTCCAAAGTTTCTAAACCATCGATATTAGAAGCTGTTAAGGGAATTACTAGTAAGTATAAAGAACTTGCAATAACGGAAAGAACTCCAACTGAGAGTATTCTAGATGAAACACAATTATTTGATTCTCTAGTTTCCTTAAATGGAAGAGCATACAAGTAAGGTGGATTATTTAACTGTAAAGCTAGTTCTTTAGGTATTATATGAGTGTTATACGAACATGAAGCGACCAAGAAAATCTTGGTCGCTTCTTTATATAAGAGAGGAGGAAAAAGGTAATGAGGAAGTTTTGGCAGTGGAAAAACCAAAAGGAAAACAATGAGACTAATGAGAATAATGAGATTTTTGAGAGGACACTGTTTCTTAACGGTACGATTGCTGAAGAATCATGGTTTGATGATGATATTACACCACAACTTTTTAAAGACGAGTTAAACGCTGGTAGTGGAAATATTACCGTGTGGATTAACTCACCTGGCGGCGATTGTGTGGCTGCGGCACAAATCTATAACATGCTCATGGATTACAAGGGTTGTGTGACGGTCAAGATTGACGGGATTGCTGCGTCAGCGGCATCGGTTATTGCGATGGCTGGCACAAAGGTTTATATGAGTCCGGTGTCAATGCTTATGATTCATAATCCTATGACTGTTGCTTTTGGCAACAGAAGCGAAATGGAAAAAGCAATATCAATGCTTGATGAGGTAAAAGAGTCCATTATTAACGCTTACGAGATTAAAACAGGGCTTAACCGTGTGAAACTGTCGCATTTAATGGATTCGGAAACATGGATGGATGCTAACAAGGCGGTAGAACTCGGGTTCGCGGACGGTGTTTTAACTAGAGGTGAAACCGCTGATATTGGCATACCGCAGGTTTCAACATTGTATTCGAAATTAAGCGTGCAAAACACGTTATTGGAAAAAATATGTAAAGCCTGCCGGATAAGCGGTAAGGAAACAAACAATATTAGTGCAGACGATCTTATGGATCGTCTTTTTTTAATCAAAAATTGGAGGTAAACATGATGAACACTATTTCAAACATGGTTGAGAAACGTAATAAGGCTTGGCAGGGTGCAAAAGCTTTCCTTGAGTCTAAACGTGACAAGGACGGGCTTATTTCAGAAGAAGACGCGAAAACCTATGATGAGATGGAAGCGAAAGTGAAAGCTTACAGTAAGGAAATTGAACGCTTGGAACAGATGGAAAAAATGGATAAGGAGCTTTCAAAACCAACATCTGAGGCGATTGTTGCAAAACCTATGAAAACAGGTGTGAACCTTGAAAAACAAGGTCGTGCGCGTGACGAGTATAAGCAGGCGATGCTTACAGCTCTTAGAAGTAATTTTAAACGAGTCGATAACGTGTTGCAGGAAGGCGTGGACGCTGACGGCGGGTATCTTGTGCCGGAAGAGTACGATAATCGTCTGATTGAAACGTTGAAAGAAGAAAACATTATTCGCTCTCTTGCTACCACGATTACCACTAGTGGAGAGCATAAGATTAATGTTGCGATGAGTGATCCTGCAGCAGCTTGGATTGAAGAAGGCGCAAGCCTTAACTTTGGGGATTCCAAGTTCGCGCAAATCCTGCTTGACGCTCATAAGCTTCACGTTGCAGTAAAAGTTACTGAAGAACTCTTGCATGATAATGCGTTTAACCTCGAGAATCATCTTCTCACATCCTTCGGCATGGCGCTGGCTAACGCTGAGGAAGACGCTTTTCTTAACGGGGATGGCGTTGGAAAACCAACTGGTATTTTCAACAAGAAAGACGGCGGCACGTTCCTTAAAGAAACTACCAGTATTAAAACTGATGATCTGATTGATCTTATTCACGCTTTGAGGCGACCATACCGTAAAAACGCGAGTTTTATTATGAACGATAAAACAGTCGCGAGCATACGAAAACTTAAAGACAATAATGGCGCGTACGTTTGGCAGCCTTCATACCAGGATGATGAGCCGAACAGGATTCTCGGATACCCGGTATACACGTCTGCTTACGCGCCTGAAAACATGGTGGCTTTTGGCGACTACTCGTACTACAACATTGGCGACCGTGGTTCACGCTCGTTTAAAGAACTTACCGAACTTTTCGCTGGAAACGGCATGATAGGTTTCGTCGCTAAAGAGCGTGTAGACGGCAAACTCGTGCTTAAAGAAGCAGTACAGATTCTGCCTGTTAAAACAAGCGTAGCAGCTTAAAAGACGACTAAAAGTTAAGGAGGGGTGTTGATGATAGTTACAGTCGAGGAAGCAAAAAACTATCTTAGGGTGGATAGTAAAGAAGATGATGAGCTTATCAACACCCTTATTCATTCTGCTGAAAAACTCTGCCAGGGAGTAGCTCGTAAAAACGATACTAGTTTGATTAGTGAAAACTTTGACGAGTATCGGCTCGCAGTCTTATACGCTACAGGCTACTTGTATGAGCATCGGGAAGAAGCAGACCATCACGCGCTAACTCTCACCTTACGTTCGATGCTTTTTACTGTTAGAAAAACGGGGTTTTAAATGAGAATAAGTTTATTAAACGAGCGTATTGTGCTGCTTAAAAACAGTGTAGAGGTTGATGAGGTTGGTAATCATAAGATTAAGTGGAGTAAATATTACGAGTGTTACGCTACGGTGAGTGCTGAAAGCCCATCTGAGCAGACTAATGCAGGAAACGTGTGGGATGAGTCAAAAATAGATTTTACTATCCGATATTCGAAAGAAACCGCTGTAGTCTCATCGCTTGGTTACAGGATTGTTTTCCGTGATACGGTTTATGAGATTTTAGGTGTTGACCACATGAATTATAAGAAGAAAAGCCTGAAACTTCACTGTAAGAGGTGTAAAAAGTGAGCAAAGTAAGTATTGGAAGCCTCTCTAAAGAAGTTATTAGAGAGCTTAAAACTTACGCGAAAGTTACAACCGGGAAAGTAAAAGAAGCAGTAAAAAACGCTGGTAAAACAGCAAAAGAAGAAATTAACATGACAGCTCCTAAACGAACTGGAGCGTATGCGAAAAGTTGGGCTGTTAAAACATTAAACGAAACAGGCAGCAGACTAGTTCTCGTAGTGCATTCTAGAAACAAGTATCAGCTTACACACTTGTTAGAGTACGGTCATGCTAAACGAGGCGGCGGACGCGTGGAAGCTAGAGCACACATTGCTGAGGCTGAAAGTAAAGCAGTACGAAGTTTTGAAAAAGAAATAGAGGAGGCGGTTAAAAATGGGTAATCTTTTAAACATTATGAGGGAGATAGGTTTTCCTTTCGCTTACCATCATTTTGCTGAAGGAGAATCACCTAATCCGCCTTTCCTCCTGTTTCTTACGCCTGCGAGCAGTAATTTTTCTGCAGACGGGAAAGCGTATTTTAAAGCAAACGAAGTTCATATTGAACTATACGCGGACTATAAGAACCCCGTGCTGGAAGAACAAGTTGAGGCCGTGCTTGACAGGCACGGCATTTTTTATAACAAAACAGAAGCGTTCATAGAGTCGGAACAGCTTTATGAAACACTCTACATTTTTGAAATGGAGGTAACAATAAATGGGAAACAAGGTTAAATACAATCTTAAAAACGTGTACGCGGCAAAACTTAAAAAAGATTCGAGTGGTTTCTCCTACGATGAGCCTAAGCCGATTCCGGGGGCGGTGAGTATAAGCCTTGAGGCTGAGGGTGAATCCTCACCGTTTTACGCTGACGGGATTGTTTACTTCAGGTCGACTGCTAACAACGGTTACAGTGGCGACTTGGAAATTGCTCTTATACCTGAATGGTTTAGGACGGAAATACTACGAGAAGAACTAGATAAAAACGGTGTGCTGGTTGAAAACGCGAAGATTAGTGAAACAGAAAAATTCGCGCTCCTGTTTGAGTTTGATGGTGACGTGAACGCGATCAGACACGTTTTATATAACTGTTCAGCAACACGACCGTCTATCGAGTCAGAAACTAAGGAAGACACTATAGAACCGGGTACGGAAACTTTGTCGCTTACGGCTGATCCTAGAGAAGATGGTTTAGTGAAATCTAGGAGTGGTGACACTACTTCAAAAGAAACCTATGAGAAATGGTATAAGAGCGTGTACGTTCCGCAAGTTAACACGGAAATCAAATAAGTTTTAAAGGGGTAAAAGTGTTAGAAAAAACAGTAAAAGTAAATGGTAAAGACGTGAAGTTTCGTTCTTCCGCCACTATTCCAAGACTGTATCGTATTAAATTCAAGCGTGATATTTTCAAAGACCTGTCAAAATTAGAGCAGTCTTTCAAAATCAACGAGGGTGTTTTTGAAATATCGGATCTTGAAATTTTTGAAAACGTAGCCTATATCATGGCTTACCATGCGGATAATAGTATTCCAGCAAGTATTGATGAGTGGCTTGACGAGTTTGAAATGTTTTCTATCTACGAGATTCTTCCTGAAATTCTAGAACTTTGGGGAGCAAACTTGGAAACTGAAGTAAAATCTAAAAAAATTTAAAGCAACAACACGGCAAATGACAACCGCGTTGTTTCTTCTTAGATGCACCGAAATTGGGATTAGTATTGGCGAACTGGATCTTTTAACCATCGGCATGGTTTTAGACATGTGGACGGAGAAAGCAAACGATAGTGTGAAATACGATAAGCTCGCAAGCCAAACAGAATTTGATAGGTTCTAAACGAGAACCAAACGTTCTTATACCTGACGTTAAAATATCTATTTTTTCACGCGTAAATTAAGAGAAAAAGGGAGGTGAAGTTATGGCAAACAGGATTAAAGGTATTACTGTTGAAATTGGTGGGGATACTACAGGCTTAGATAAGTCTTTACAACAGGTGAATTCGACTATTCGCTCAACCGAGCAGTCGCTTCGTGATGTTAATAGGCTTTTGAAACTTGATCCGACAAGCACGCAGCTTTTAAGCCAAAAGCAGGCTTTTTTGCAGAAAGAAATCCAAGAAACGTCTAATAAGCTTAACGTTTTGAAACAGGCGGATAAGCAGGCTAAAGTACAGTTGGAAAACGGGGAGCTTGGCAGAGACAAGTATGATGCGTTGCAGCGTGAGATTGTTGAGACAGAAAATAATCTTGATAGTTTAAAAGAAAAATTAAAACAGGTAGGTAGTGTTAGTTTAACCAAGCTTAGTAGCCAGTTTGATAGTACGAGCAAAAAGATAAAGAAACTAGGAGATGGTATGTCATCTCTTGGTCAAAGTTTAAGCACGAAAGTTACGCTGCCGATTGCTGCTATTGGTACTGCTGGTTTTACTGCTGCAGCAGACTTACAGGATGCTATGGGGGCTACAGAGCAGATTTACGGTAAGTCTGCTAACAGAATGCTTAAATGGTCAGGAAGTTTGAAATCCTATTATGGTATTGCTCAAGGTCAAGCTTTAGAGTATGCGAATACTATGGGCGCGATGTTGAAAAATATTGGTGGGAAAAGTGATGCTGAAGCAGCTGAGATGAGTCAGAAGCTGGTTGCTCTTGCAGGCGACTTGTCTGCTATGTTTGGTGGCACAACCGAGTCTGCTGTTCTTGCTTTAAC
Organism: Gardnerella sp. DNF01151; assembly: GCF_049244235.1. Classification (NCBI taxonomy): domain Bacteria; kingdom Bacillati; phylum Actinomycetota; class Actinomycetes; order Bifidobacteriales; family Bifidobacteriaceae; genus Gardnerella; species Gardnerella sp. DNF01151. The sequence continues at coordinate 936,242 of NZ_CP058389.1, forward strand.
AGGCGCGCTTAAAGGTAATAATGCGATGCTTGACAATTATGGTATGGGTGTTAACGAGGCGACTATTAAAGCTAAAGCTCTTGCCATGGGTTTGCATGATGGTAGAGGCGCGATGAGCTTGCAAGCGAAACAGGCTGCTACTTTGGCTCTTATTATGGAGCAGACTGCTGACGCTCAAGGGCAGGCTGGGCGTGAAGCTGCGGGCGCTTCGGGTTCTATGAAGATTCTAAAAACAGAGTTGCAGAATATTGCTGCGACTATTGGTAATGTTTTACTTCCCGTCATAACACCATTAATGCAGAAAATTTCAGCATGGCTTTCTAAATTTAAACAGCTTTCTCCAGAAAGCCAAAAACTTATAGTGACACTTGGGCTGATTGCTGCGGCAGTCGGCCCTTTTTTAGTGGTTCTTGGAACGTGTATTTCTAAAATAGGTGTTGCTATACAAGGGTTTTCTAAACTAGCTTTGTTTATAGGTAAAATGTTCGCAAGTTTTACTTCCGGCTCTAGTATTCTTGAAGGGTTAGGCGCTGTTTTAGGTGGAGTATCTGCGCCAATACTCGCGGTTGTTGCGGTTATTGGTGTTCTGGTAGCAGCTTTTGTAACCTTATGGAACACGAATGAAGAGTTTAGAAACAGTGTTATTGCTGTTTGGGAGAAAATTAAGGAAACTTTCACCGGTTTTGTTAATGGTGTTAAAGAAAAACTGTCAAGCCTTGGTATTGATTTTACGAGTATTGTTGAAGGTCTTAAAACAGTGTGGAATGGTTTGTGTGCTATTCTAGCTCCACTGTTTGAAGGCGCTTTAAATTTAAGTTTTACTAGTTTCAAAACTGTTCTTGATTTAATCACAGGCGTTTTAGACGTTTTTATAGGCTTGTTTACCGGTAACTGGTCTCAGCTTTGGGATGGTGTAAAAGAAATTTTTACTGCTGTTTGGAACGCGGTTAAAAACACGTTCATGACAGTATTGAACACGTTAAAAAATGTTTTTAACGTGTTTTTGTCTTTCTTTGGCACTAGTTGGAACAAACTGTGGTTGAGTGTGAAAAACTTTTTCATGAATGTTTGGAATAGTATCGTATCGTTTTTCACTAACGTTTTAAACGGTATTAAAAACACGGCAACAAGTGTTTGGAATGGTATTAAAACTGCGATCATGAGCGTGGTAAACGGTATTAAAACAAGCATTTCAACAGTGTTTAATTCAGTAGCAAACATGGTTAAGTCTGTGTTTAACGGTATTAAAAACACGGTTGTGTCAGTTTGGAATGGTATTAAAAACGCTATCATCACTCCGATAGAAGCGGCGAAAAACAAGGTTAAAGCAGTAATCGACGCTATAACAGGGTTTTTCTCTGGCATAAAACTTAGTCTTCCTCATATTAAACTGCCGCATTTTAGTATTAAAGGACAATTCTCTCTTACGCCACCGTCTGTACCGTATCTTGCTATCGACTGGTATAAGAAAGCAATGAACAAGCCGATGCTGTTAAACGGGGCGACTATTTTCGGTGAGAAAAACGGGCGTATGCTTGGCGGCGGTGAGAAAGGTCCGGAAGTGATTATGGGGCTTGATACTTTGCAGAATATGAGCGCGGGAGCGAACACGCAAATGCTTAGTGTTATGAACCAGATTCTAGCGATTATGGACGCGTATTTCCCACAGTTTTCCAACCAGAGTATTGTGCTCGACACTGGCGAACTAGTGGGTGGTATCGCGCACAGGATGGACAGTGAGCTTTTCAAGCTTCAAACAAGAAAAGCAAGGGGGTGGTAAAAGTGTATGGGATGCTAATAAACGGGTTGCATAGTTTTAACGATCTAGGGCTTGTTGCTACAAGCCGTCCACTAGTTCAACTTCCAGAACCTAAATTAGAGTATTTGCAAATACCAGGCAGGCAGGAAAGTATTGATATTAGTGAAAGTCTTGCCGGTGAAGTGTTATACGAGATGCGTGAAGGCTGTTTTGAATTCATTGTCGCAAACAAAAACAAGTGGAGTGAAACATGCCATAGTGTTAAAACGTTAATCCACGGCAAGAGTGTGAAACTGTCTCTTGATGATGAACCATTGTTCTACTATCAGGGTCGAGTGTGGGTTAGTGATTTTAAATCGGATAAAAACTATTCAACTCTCACACTCAACTATAAGCTGCAACCATATAAGTATAGTGTAGATGATTCGGATGGGGTTCACACAATATGGGGTGTGCAAGTAGATGATAAGCGTGAAATAACACTCGTTCACGATTTTGACATGACGCTGATTCCAGAATTTAACAACCTGTCATCTAACAGTATGCTACTGGATTCTAATGGTAAAAACTATGAGATTAAAACAGGTGTTAACCGTTTCCCACAGCTTCGTTCAAAAATAAACATGAGTTTAACATTCGTTGGAAACGGGATGGTAAATATTTCCTATAAAAGGGGGTGGTTGTGAGTGTACAGGATCATGCTTGATAATAATACGATTTACTATCCAAATGATGACAAAGCGGTACTTGATGATATTACGTTAAACTTGGAACTTAATACTGCAGGAACGTTAACGTTTACTTGCCCTAGTCAAAACCCTTGCTATGAGCTTATTAAAAACCGGAAATCAATAGTAAGCGTGTGGCGTGACGATGAGGAGATTTTCTTCGGCGAGGTTAGAGAACAAGTAAAAGACTTGTATGGTAGTAAGAAAGTAACTTGCGTAGGGTTGTTAACTTACTTAGCTGATAGTATTCAACCTCAGAAAGAATACCATGATCAGAGTTCCTACCAGCTTTTAGAAAAACTTTTACAAGCTCATAACAGTCAGGTAGATGATTATAAGAAAATAAGAATTGGTTTCGTCACAGTATCTGACTCGAATGATTCACTCTACAGGTTTACTAATTTTGAAACCACGCTTGAAGCGATTATGGGAAAAATGGTTGAAAAACTTGGCGGATATTTGCGGCTTAGAAAAGAAGACGGGAAACTTTACTTAGACTACCTACGTTTAGAAGAAATAGGTAAAGCTACAAGCCAGCATATTAGTTTCGGCTTGAACCTGCTTGAATACGCGGAAAACCTTTCAGCAGAGGATGTTACTACAGCGGTTATTCCTCTCGGCAAAGAGTTGGAAAACGAGAATGGTGAAAACGAGGTTCTTAAAAAGCATGTTGATATTACTTCAATAAACAATGGAAAAAACTATATAGTATCTCGTGAAGCACAAAAAACATTCGGCTGGGTTTGTAAAGTTGTTAATTTCAATAATGTGACAGTTCCAACTAATCTTATGCGTAAAGCTGTTAAATGGTTACAGGATAACCAGTTTGAGCATGTAGAAATAAGCCTTAGCGCGGTTGACTTATCCGAGTTAGGTTTATATTATGCGACGATTGAGTGTGGGGATAGGGTTCGTTGTCTCGCTCCACAATTTGGCATGGATCGTGTGTTTCCTGTAGTAAAACAGACTATACCGATTCAAAAACCAGGCGAAGTTAGAATCGTGCTTGCGAGCAGGATTTCTAAAGGGTATGTGCAAAACGTGTCGCATGCTGTTCAAACGTTAAAAGAAGAAGCGGTTGAAGCTAGAAAAATTGATAACGAGCGTGTTAAAGCTGCGATCGATAATATTAAAGCGCAAATGGGTAATTCTCAAAGCGGCTATAAGATAAGCGAATACGATAGTAAAGGCATGTGGGTTCGTGACCTTTACATGGATACGCCTGATAAGAACACTGCTACGAAAGTTTTACAGGTTAACATGAATGGTATTGCTGGAAGCCATAACGGTTTTTCAGGCCCTTACAGTACTGCGATGACTCTTGACGGCATGGTGTATGGTGACAGGATTATCGGGCATTCGATTGACGCGGAAAAACTTTCAGTTTCTTACACTTCCCAGGTAGAAAAGCAGATTAGTAAAGCAAAAAACGAGGCTATAAAAGACACTGGTAGGAGGCTTGAAAACTATTACACGATAAGTGAAATCAACACGAAACTGAATGTTACAGACGGTAAGATTGAGGCTGGTGTTGAAAGCGTTAACCATAGTCTTAAACAGAAAAACGGTAACTATTACGGCTCGTATACTCCAAGCCATTTTAACGCTCCTATGAGCTTGTGGCTGACTGATAGTGAAAAAATGCAGCATGTTGGTGATTTTTTCTACGACACGTCAACCGGCTACGCTTACAGGCTTATTGTTAAGCAGGAAAGTTTAGCCGTAAAATTTAATGAGAAGTCGCACACGGAATCAGCTTTTGACGATTTTGTAGACATTTTTTACAAGCATGAGGATAAAATTTACGCTATACCGGGTTTAACTGGTGAAAAAATTTCTGGCGCAACAGTGTTTATTCCATCAAGTGAGTTTTGGCTACATTTTAGAACTAACTGGTCTCCGTTTGACAATTATGGTTTTAAGATTGATAGCATTAAAAAAGAGTATTCAGGAGAAATTTCAGGATACGTGTCTAAACTGCCTGAAGATATTAACATTATTGAGGTTGAAGGTGAAAATTATCCTGAGTCTGAACACCCGTATAAAGGTGGAACAAGCAAACTATGGCATTACGTTTCAGCTGACAGTATAAGTAGTTTTAGAACGTTCGATTGGCTGAGAGTTAAAGATAAAGACATTGAGGCTGCTAAATCCACGGCTGATAAGGCTATTTCTAAACTAACCATAGTAGAAGATTCCATATCTTCAATGGTTAAAAAAGGTGATTTTGGTAGTTTCATGCAGCAAAACTATAACAGTTTCCTTCTCGGGTTTAACCATTCGAGTAAATACGTGCAAATAACACCCGGGCAGATAGAGCTTTACGATGGTGAAGTTGATGAGGATCATAAAAGAGCTGTTTTTGATAAAAATGGGAACAACTTCTACCGTAACGGCGTGTATATTGGCTATGTTGGAACTGGCGAGTGGGAAGAAGATAATTCTCACAAGGGTCTAGTTTTTCATCTTACTAACGACGGAAAGTATATGGCTTTCGCGCAACGTAAAACGGCTGATGAAGAAACATACGCTACTATGCTGTGTTTTTCACGTTCGCAAAGCATTTATAAAGAGTATGGTATTCACGCTGGATGCAACTTTTACATGCATGGTAACAAGATTATAGATCCTGTTTGGCAAGATGGTGCAGGAGTAGACGCGGATATTAACTATGTGCAGATTATTGAGATGAACCAGGATGGGAAAGCTTCAAAATGGGGTTCTAACGCTCACATGGTGTTTAAAAACGGGATACTCATGAAAGTTAAATACTATTAAAAACGCGGAAGTGAAGCGCGGAAGTGAACGTGGTGGAAGCGTTGATGGAAGCGTGGAAGTGAACGTTGGCGGAGAATTTGTTATAGGGAGAATAAAGGGAGAATTTGTTATGGAGAAACTAATTATTCACACAAACAAAATAGTGGCTAATAAGGGTACGCGCTTAAAAGATGTGACAGAAAGTATTACAACGCCTGTAGTTGATAATACGAAAATTTTATGCGAAATCAGCCACAAGCTGGATATTATTCTAAAAAGATTGGAGGAGAGTAGTGGTAAAACCGACAATTAGCTACGCGGTAGCTGTGCAAAAATATAAGGCTGAGTTAAACGAAAAAATAGTCGAGTTGAATAAGCAAATACCAATACCTACTTACATGATAGAAGGCATTGTTGCAAGCGTATTATCTGATATGCGTTCGGCGGTGATCGCGGAAAACTCGATGGAATATGAAGCGTATGTGAAACAGTTAGAAGACTATTTTAACTCTAGAGAACGCGAACTTAACGACGAAATTTTGAAAATAAAAGCCGAAAAAACTGAAAAAACTGAAACGGCTGGGAAAGGTGAAGATGCTGAAGAATGTGTTAAGTAGCAGTCATGTGTTGAAAAAATAATATCAGTTGAAATACTGAAAAGCTGAAATGCTGAAATGCTGAAATGTTAGGGCAGGTGTGGGTTAAACCATGCCTGCCATTTTTTATTACTTTTTATTTTTTGTTTTTATAAGAGTACTGGCAAATGTTAGGAAAACTTGTAAGGAGAATTATGAGAGGATTTTGGAATAGTGCTCAACTGGCTTTCACACTAGTAGGCGGCTGGCTGGGATACTTTTTAGGCGGGTGCGACGGGCTTATCCTCGCACTCGTTTTATTTGTGGTTGCGGATTATATTACAGGCGTGATGTGTGCGGTCACGGATAAGAAACTGTCTAGCAGCATTGGTTTTAAGGGCATCTTTAGAAAGGTGCTCATTTTTATGCTTGTTGGCATAGCAAACATTATAGATTTTCATGTTTTAAAGCAAGGAAGCGTGATTAGAACCGCAGTAATTTTCTTCTACCTATCTAACGAAGGATTATCTTTAACCGAAAACGCGTCTCACCTGGGGCTTCCCGTGCCTGAGAAATTAAAAAACGTTTTAGAACAATTACACGACAAGAACAGGAAGGACAATACTCATGAGTAAAAAAGGAATAGACGTATCAGTTTGGCAGGGTGACATTGATTTCAACGCGGTGAAAGCATCCGGCATTGAGTTTGTGATCATTCGAGCAGGATACGGTATCGGATGCAAAGACAAGTGGTTTGAACAGAACTATCGTAAAGCAAAAACAGCTGGTCTTGACGTGGGAGCCTACTGGTATTCGTACGCAAACTCCAGTTCTGAGGCGGCTTTAGAGGCTCAAAGCTGTGCGAACATGCTTTCAGGTAAGAGTTTTGAGTATCCTGTTTACTTTGATTTGGAAGAAAAAAGCCAGCTTAACCGTGGGCGAGCTTTCTGCGATTCGCTAATTACAAGCTTTTGCAGCAAACTGGAAGCTTGCGGGTATTATGCAGGTTTTTACACTTCGCTTTCAACTGCTAATAATCTTGTGTCATCTCATGTTAGAAACCGTTACGCTTTGTGGATAGCACAGTGGAACACGCACTGCAGTTATCAAGGCTCGTATGGTCTTTGGCAATACTCGTCAAACGGCAGCGTTCCTGGAGTAGCCGGCAGAGTTGACATGGACTATGCTTACAAGGATTATCCGAGCATTATTAAAAACGCTGGATTAAACGGATGTAAAAACGGCGGCTCTGACCAAGCTACGCGCACCTCGAGTATTGATGAGGTGGCGCGAGAAGTTATTAACGGCGCTTGGGGTAACGGAAATGAGCGTAAACAGCGTTTAACTTCAGCCGGATACGATTATGCGAGCGTGCAAAATAAAGTTAATAAGCTTCTTGGTGTTAAGACTCGTAGAAAGTCAGTTGATGAGCTTGCACGTGAAGTAATCCGAGGCACGTGGGGTAACGGTAGCACGCGTAAACAGCGTTTAACTTCTGCTGGATACGATTATGATACGGTACAAAAACGAGTAAACGAACTCTTGTAAAACAGTTTGAAACAATTATAAAGCCCGAGGCTTGTTCCTACATTGGAGCAATCCTCGGGCTTTTTTTATTTTTAAGGTTAAATTGTCAAGCCAAGAGGTTAAAAAACACTGTTTTTTTCTTTGCCTGTGATGTAAGGAGGCACAGGCAAATGAATGTGGAAGAAAAACAGCAAGTAATGAAACTTCGTAGTGAAGGCTTGGGTTATACGAAAATAGCTAAACAGTTAAATCTTTCAGTTGATACGGTTAAAAGCTACTGTAAGCGCAACAATCTTGGCGGCGTAAATGTTGGCAATAGCGTTCAATTATGTGATTTATGCGCTAAGCCTGTTAAACAGAATGCTGGTCGTAAAGTTAAACGTTTCTGCTCTGACGCGTGTAGAAACACGTGGTGGAGTAAGCATACACAGTTGGTAAAAAGACAGGCAAACTATGAGTGTGCTTGTCTTAACTGCAAAAATTCTTTTATCTCTTACGGTAATAAAACCAGAAAATACTGCTGCCACGCCTGCTATATAGAACATCGTTTTGGAGGTGAGCATCATGCAAATAAGTAATGATGTTCACGGGCTAAAGGATGTTAAAGCTAGAGATTGGACAAAAGAGAGTATGCAGGCGGATTTTCGTTTTGAAATAGCCGAAAAACTTACCGCTTCACTCTTTGAAAAAGGGCTTATCAGCGAGCAAGAAAAAGAAAAAATAAGCCGTCTTAACAGGGAAAAATTTCACCCGTTTTACAAGGAATTATTGGGCTAAAAGCTTGATAAACACTGCTTTTAGAGTGATGAATAGTATTAGCTGAAAGTGAGGGGGAATAGTGAAAGAAATAATAAAAATAGACTCTACAATGCGAAAAACTGGTTTTGAGAAAAAGACGCGGGTTGCAGCGTATGCGAGAGTTTCTAGTGATAGTGATGAGCAGCTTCTCAGTCTAGAAGTGCAAAAGGAGCATTACGAAAACTATATTAAGTCTAATCCCTGCTGGGAGTATGCGGGGCTTTACTTTGACGAGGGTATTAGCGGCACGAAAATCGGTAAGCGTGAAAGTCTTAAACAACTGCTTAAAGACTGTCAGAGCGGTCAGATAGACAGGATTATTACAAAGTCTATTAGTAGGCTTGCAAGAAACACGGTTGACTGTCTTGAAATAGTTAGAAAACTTACCGGTCTTGGTATTTATTTGTATTTTGAGAAAGAAAACATTGATACCGAGCATATGAGTTCGGAGCTTATGCTTTCTATTCTGAGTTCTATTGCGCAAAGCGAGTCAAGATCCATCTCGGAAAACAGCATGTGGTCAATTCAAAAAAGGTTCGAAAATGGAAGCTTCGTCATTTCCTGCCCTGCGTATGGGTATAAAAACGAGAATAAGAAAATGATTATAGTTCCCGAGCAAGCCAGGGTAGTAAAAGAAATTTTCAACATGGCTCTTTCCGGCATGGGTGGAGAAGCAATAGCACGAGTATTGACCGATAAAAAGATTCCAACTAAAAAGGGCGGAAGTTGGACTTCAAGTACCGTGAATGCTATTTTGACTAATAAAACATACACAGGTGATGTCATATTTCAGAAAACATACACGGATGATAGTTTTAACCGCCATAAAAACTGTGGCGAGAAAAAACAGTATGTTATTGAAAACCATCACGAGGCTATCATCAGTCATGAAACTTTTAATCTTGTAAAAGAGATTATCGCGTGGAGAAGAAGTGAAAATAACATAGTATGTGGTAGTGGTAAGTACAATAAGCTTTATGCGTTTTCAGGTAAAATTCGTTGTGGTGAGTGTGGAAGCAAGTGTAAAAGACGAATAATTTATCAACATAATAAGGCGTATGGCATATGGGTTTGTATAACGCATCTTGAAGATATTCATGCTTGTTCACAAAAGTCTGTTATGGAAAGTTATCTTAAAATTTCCTTCCTGCAAATGTTAAACAAGTTAAAAGCAGGATACGTTCAAATGTTGACTCCTCTCGTAGAAAGTTTGAGAGGTGTGAATAATAAAGACGGTTTGAACAAAGTTATCGAACTCGAAGAAAAAAAGCTTAAGCTGCAAGAACAAGAGCAAGTACTCAGTAAGCTTTTAGCCGGTGGATACATTGAGATGGATTCCTACTATCTAGAAAGCAATCAGCTTAAAACGGAAATAGATACTTGTCTTAAGGAAAAACTTAAGCTTTCCAACAGTTTAAACGGTAACTTAACGCACTTAAACGAGGCACAAAAACTTCAACGGTTCGTAAGCGTCACAGAAGTATTTAGCGAGTTTAAGGATGAGGATTTTCTGGATTTTGTAGACGATGTCGTAGTTAAAAGCAGAACAAGATTTCTTTTTATTTTGAAATGCGGATTGGAATTAGAAGAAGAGGTGAAAGAAACATGGCACGCATCCCATATGGTTACAGAATAGTAGACGGTAAAGCGGTTATAGATGAAGTAAAAGCTCAAGAAGTAAGAGAGTTTTTTCGTTTCTATCTTGAATTTAAAAATATTTCTCAAGCTGCTAAAAAATCAGGTATAAAAAGGGCTTGGCCAGTCACGGGCAAAATTCTTAGCAAGAAATTGTATTTAGGAACAGAGTTTTATCCTCAGATTATCGATGAGGATATGTTTAGACAAGTGCAACAAATAAGGCATGAGAATGCTATCAGGAATCATCGTTATAAAGAGCCTAAGCCAATAAAGGAAATTCGGCTTATTACAAGCTACCAGTTAGAAAAGGTAGAAAAGAAATACGATGATCCTTATCGTCAAGCAGTATACGCGTACAGTCAAATCAAGGAGGTGTAAAATGAATGCCAACGTTACAATTATTCCACCAAGAAAAATAGCGGGGAATACGGTAGATAAGCATAAAGATAAGCCGAAGTTAAGAGTAGTAGCGTATTGTCGTGTCAGTACTGACAGTGAAGAACAGGCAACAAGTTATGACACGCAAGTTCAGCATTATACGGATTATATTTCGAGAAATCCTCTCTGGGAGTTTGCCGGTATTTACGCTGATGACGGTATTTCAGGAACCAGCACGAAAAAACGTGTCGGTTTCAACGACATGATCCACGATTGCATGAGTGGCAAAGTAGACATGGTTATCACTAAGTCGATTAGCCGTTTTGCGAGAAACACTATCGACTGTTTAAAATTTGTTAGACAGTTGAAAGACAAAAACATTCCGATCATTTTTGAAAAAGAAAACATCAACACCATGGAAGCAAGCGGAGAACTATTGCTTACTATCATGGCTTCTTTAGCTCAACAGGAATCCGCGTCGCTTTCTCAGAATGTGAAGCTTGGACTTAAGTTCCGCTACCAGGAAGGCAAAGTGCAAATCAACCATAACTGGTTTTTAGGATACACAAAAGACGATGAAGGGAATCTTGTAATTCTTGAACAGGAAGCAAAAGTCGTAAGAAGAATTTATAGAGAATATTTAGAAGGAGCAAGTCTTAGAGACATAGCGGAGGGCCTTGAAAAAGACGGCATTAAAAACGGTGCCGGGCATTTAAAATGGCACTTGTCTAATATTAAAACCATTTTGCAAAACGAAAAATATATTGGTGATGCTCTTTTACAAAAAACTATTACGACAGATTTTATTAACCATGTTCGTATAAAAAATGATGGAACAGAACCACAGTATTATGTCAAAGATAGTCACGCGTCTATTATTCCAAGAGATATTTTCTTTAAAGTTCAAGAAGAAATGTTAAGACGAGCCAACATGTTTAGCGGTGAGGAGAATAAAAAAAGGAGAGTTTATTCCAGTAAGTACGCTCTATCCAGCCTATGTGTTTGTGCTAAATGCGGGGATGTTTACAGAAGAATTGCTTGGAACAACCGAGGAGTGCATTCTGTTGTCTGGCGTTGTTGCACCAGAGTGGAAAATGGTCCTAGTGCTTGCGATGCTCCGACAGTACAAGAGAACGAACTGCAATCTGCCATAGTGAAAGCCATAAACAAGGTGTTTAGTATATCGGATGAAGTATTGGATACGTTGAAGAATAATATTAGAGAAATTATCGCGGGCAATAACTTAAACGAGATTGAAACGGTTGATAAAAAAATCGCAGACAAACAAGCGATACTATTAACCTTGCTTAAAGCTAAAAAAGACTACACGAAAACTGCCAACGAGATTGATGAGCTTAAGGTTAAGAAACAGCAGCTTCTTATAGAAAAAGCAGGTCAAGAAGATGCTAAAAGACGAATCAGAGAAATGGAAGATTTTCTGAAAAGTGAGCGTCACGATATTAGTGAGTATGACGAGAAGCTGGTAAGAAAGTACATCAAGAAAATAAAAGTTTACGAGGACAGGTTCAGCGTAACTTTTAAATCAGAGATTAGTGTGAATATTGAAAGAGCATCATAAAAACCAAAAGAATGTGAGCATTTGAAATGTTACAAAAGTCAGCCTAGGGGGGGGGGGGGATCATCTCTAGGCTGTTTTTTATGCTAAACTCAAGCTATTAAGCAAACGTAAACCTTTTAACGATAGCTTTTCCTATCGTTAAAAAGTGCACACACTATCCATAGTGTGCACTCAAAAAAGTGTAGCTATACTACCCGTTCTCTCAATCCACGTCGAGAGTGTTGTATTGATGTCTAGGGCTTAATAGGTGGGTGCATTTTTGCCCTTGTGTAGCAGGGGTTCGCGAGGGCTATCGTTAAAAGGTTTAATGCGAAGCAGCTTTAAGCTGGGTTCTTGCGGTTTTTGAGTGCGATTTTGCTGTTTGAGGAAACATATCAACGCTCTAGGGTCGAGTGCACAGGATGGATAACGTTAAAAAGTGCACCCACTTAGGGGCATTCACTTAGGGATTTAATTCCTAAAAAATTATCGGCGTAATCGGTATTACTACCGGCTACGCCGATTTTACTTATGGAGTGGAATATCAACTGCACCTATGTAATTCCACTGTATCCATATGGTTTGTTTCTTGGTTCTTGTACCTGCTACCTTTTCAGATTTTTCAACATAAATCTTATCTACAAAGGTTCGAATGATCTCTGCATTAAGTTCTTGTATATCTGTGTATTGTCGTACTAATTTCAAGAAAGAATCCACGTTGAGACATTCCTCTTGCGCTTTAGAAATAAAGGCTTCAAGGGATTCAATCTTGCTTTTCAGTTCAGCTTGTTCCTTGTCGTAGGACTCAGACATGCTCTTAAATCGTTCATCAGAAATTTTACCGTCTAAGTTGTCTTCATAGAGATGCTGAACAATTGTGTCAAGTTTGCTAATTCTTGCTTTTGCTTGCTCGAGTTCCCTATTAGAGGACTTTAACTTTTGGGTTAGTTCTTTCTCGCTTTTCTTCATCACAAGTCCCACGAACTCTTCTTCGTGCTGTTTGGCAAATGAAGTAATCATTCGTAGCTCGTGAAGCAGTATTGCTTCGATCTGAATATTTCTAATTTGATGTGATGAGCATTTGCCTTTTTGCTTACGATATGTAGCACAGACAAAGTATTCTTTATCATGGCTCCAACCTTTTCCTCGAACCTGATAAAGCTTGTTACCACAATCCGCACAAAATAGCATTCCCGATAACACCGGCATCTCTCCAAGATTGGTACGCACTCGTCTACCATCTCTTATACGTTGAACAATATCAAAAGTTTCCTGGTCAATAATTGCTTCGTGTGTGTTTTTGAAAATTAGCCAGTCTTCTTTGGGATTCAATAATGTTTTCTTGCACTTGTACGATTTCTTTCTTGTTTTGAAATTGACCGTATGCCCAAGATATTCTTGCTTTTCAAGCATATTAGAGATAGTTTTTTGATTCCAGACTCCCTTAATCTCCGATTTCGCGGAAGGAATTTTAATACCAAGAGAGAAAAAATGCTCAGAAGGTGTTGGAATATTCCTTTTGATTAGCTCATTGGCAATCTGGCTAGGCCCATACCCATTAACGCAGAGTCTAAAGATTTCACGCACTACACTGGCAGCTTCTTCATCTACAATCCAATGATTTTTATCTTCAGGATCCTTAAGATATCCGTAAGGAGGATTGATGCAGAGCGGCTTCCCACTTTGTCCTTTTGCTTTAAACACAGCTTTTATTTTTCTGCTTGTGTCTTTAGCATAAAACTCATTGAAGATGTTGATGAAAGGTGTCATGTCGTTGTCTGACTGATTATTGCTATCTACGCCGTTATTTATTGCAATAAAGCGAATATCAGCGTTAGGGAATACCATCTCTGTATACATACCAACTTGCAGATAATCTCTACCCAAGCGTGACATGTCCTTGACGATAATGGTTCCAATCTTTCCTTCGTCAATGAGAGCAGTTAATTTAAGCCAATCAGGTCGCTGGAAATTAGTACCCGAGTAGCCATCGTCTACAAAGAACATAAGATTGTTGAAATGATTATCCTCGGCATACTTTTTCAGCATGCTCTTTTGATTGATAATGGAATTGCTGTCACCTTGTAATTCATCGTCTTTGGATAAACGGCAGTAAAGTGCCGTTATCTTGCCTACATTATCTAGAGTATAAGAAGGCTGTCTATTTAGTTTATTCATCTGTTTTTCCTCCTTTCCGACAGCCTTCAAGCGGTCAGTATATATTCCCGTATAACTCAGAATTTATCAAGTTATTTAGCTTCTATTACATGGTTTAAATTGCTTAAAATAAGGTGTTTGATTAGGTCTTTGACACCTTTCTGAGCACTCTTGCTTTCAAGAGAGTTAACCGTAAATTCAGTATTTCCGATTCTTAACACTTCGGTTTTTACCGGTGTATCCTTAATTTGTTCATCCATGCATTTTGACCTCCTTGTTTAAGAAAGTTGCAATACTTTAATTGCTTCAGGATGTACCAGTTTCCCATCCAAATACTCAAAAGAGAGGTAACCTATCTGGTCTATAAGAGAAAATATTTCGTTTAGAACCTTGATGGTTGGGTTATGGCGTTCGATAATCCAATAGTTGGAAAAATCACCAAAGGCGATAACTTTTGCTCCCTTTTGCGAAGAAGGCATGGCATTGTCAATGACCACAGGTCTGCCCATTAAGTTGCCATCAAAATCAGGTAGGATGTATGCTCCGGTAGTGTCCTTTAAGGTTTGAAGATAAAGAGCAGTTTCATCATTCATAAGCCACGTGGCATTTTCTCGATACTTACTATCTAGCGAGAAGAATAAATGTTTGATGGTATCTGCGGAAATCTCTTTTGCTTGCACAGCAACCTCAGCACCTGATGTATCTGATAAAATTCCTGTCGGCTTAGTTATCCCATCGCCATTTATAAAAGCTTCCGACTCACTCAATGTAAATTGCTTTGTCAGTTCGCTTGTGATGAACTCTTCGATATCAAAGTCAAGATCAGCTGTAAAATCCGTACCCAAACGAATAAGGTTAACTAGGGTATAATCCGTTACATCAATACGCTTAAAGCCATCTTTAATAGGCATATGCGTAATGATATTCGCATCATAATCTTTCATCCATTTAGTGAACGGTGTACCTTCATAGATGAACAATTTGCTTGATTGCGAGTGTGCTTTTACCACTGTACACAGTTTTCTAAGATTACTTTTGTTTGCAAGTTTTGCTTCGAGTTTTGCTAGAGAAGAAGTCGGCAAATCATAGGCACCTGTATGAATGTGGCGCAGTTTTCCTGCAATATTGTTCGCATTACCATTTGCGTCGCGCAGTACGTTCCAAAACGTGTTGTGGTAGTCCTGACTTGCTAGTTTCATTTCTTTTTCAATATCTCTGTTAATCATAATTGTTAGTTCCTTTCATTACTGTTTTCTGCAATTACTGCAGTAATTTGCTTGATTTTGCCCATTTACCCTTTTGAATTCGCTGTTTTTGCACGCAAGACCCTGCGCCCGTTCCCGAAGGGGTACTCTTTAGAGATTTGACCCCCCCTAGGGGGTTAGGTTCAGAAAGTAGTATGCGAATAAATTTCTAACAGCACAGTACCTAGGCAGGTTTTCTTTCTTCAATGTTGTCAAAAAGCTGAAATCATTTCAGTATTTTGATTTGTGCATGATAGTATTTCTTCTTCATGTTCAACACAGGTTTGCGATACGAATTACGCAATCATAGGCACCACCTCCTTAAACGTGGCATGATGTGGCAGTTAAATTTCGTTATTGCCTTATAGGGTTATATGGGGATATAGGTTATTAACTGCCACTAGTTGCCACTTAAAAAATCGCTAAACTCACTTTTAAGCCTGTAGCCTTTAAGAAGCGTGGTTTTTTCTCCGCCTGTCTTGGGACGCTTTCTTACAACCTCGGCAAATTTTCTTAATTCCTGATTGAAGTTTCTGCTGTTCTCAGAAAAACAGCCGTTATCAATGCACCACTTCTTGTAGTGGTCGTATACAACTGCCGTTCGAATCTCAGAGCTCTGGTCTTTAACGAGTACATCTTCAGCAAACTGTGCCATCTTGTCACTGTCGTGGGCATAACTAAAAATGGCATCAAGAACGCTATTAGGCGGCTTAAAGCCTTCATCTCGGAGGTGGGTAAAGCCTTCAAGAAGCCAGTTTAAAATGGCACTTTGCACCTCTTTTTTAGAAAACTCCGCCTTTAAGGTTTTATCCTGTTCCCACGCTTCAAAATGCCTGTTAAAGGGAATAATCTGCATGCGGTCGCTACTAAACACTGTCATATCGCTGATGACGGGCAGATAATTGGTGTTCACGTACAGTTTGAACTGTGGTTTAAAGTCAAAACTGTTCTCATGCAGGAATCGAGCGTTTAAGGTATCACTTCCCGTCATGTATTTAACTTGGGCTGAATTAAGGAATAGTCCTCGGCTCGGCTCAGATATATTGGCAAAGCGAACACCGGCAAGGCGTGCTACATCCTCGGTCGGCTGTGAGCTATTAGGGTTCTTCTTTAGAGCAATGGTTTCCGCGCGTACCGCTTTTCCGTAATCGCCCATCACAGACAGAACGCTTTCCATGAGTGTGCCTTTACCGTTTCTTGTGCTTTCTCCAAAAAGAAAGAACATGCACTCATAGCGTGTATCACCGCTTAACGCATAGCCTAATGACTTTTGAAGATACAAGGCTTTCTCACAATCTCCGCTCATAATTTCATCGACAAACTGGCGAAAACGTTCACTTCTTGCCTTCGGGTCATAAAACACAGGTGATACTTTGGTAATAAGATCTGTTGCTAAGTGCTTGCGAAATACACCGTGCTGAAGGTCTAAAGTTCCGTTTTGGCAGTTAAATAGATAAATGTTCTTATCGAACGCTTCCATCGAAATGGGGTAAACGCTTTGAGCTTCCTTGATATAAATCTCACGGTTACGACGGCTGCTCCATTTGTTCCAATACTCAACAAGCATGGAACGGGTTCTCTCGTCTTTAATGACACCAGCATAACGTATAAGAGAAAGAGCTAAATCCTTGCATAGTTCCATCGTTTTAAGCGTTCCAATATCGCAAGTCCAACGTACACCATCGAAGATGAACCACATTTTGCGCTCCGGTACATAGTGCAGAATGTTTTGGAAAATATCAGCAAACAATCTGCCATTACCTAAATCACCGTTGCGATATCGTATATTTTCATCAGGCTTTAGTTCCTGTAATTTAGATAAGAGATCATCAAAGTCTTCCTCAGCACTTGCATTATGGAAAGGCTCATAGAAGGTATGACATTTAGAAACAGCTTTCTGAATGGTTGTGTTGCCATAAGTATCCGCGCCACGGTGTTCATCCCACTTAGGACGGAATAAAGCAGACTTACGAAAAAGTCGGTCTATTTGCTCCTTGTTACCGCCACAGTAAAAGGCAAGAATAGACACAAGCGCGGCATCTGCTTCGCTATGAGAAGGGTAAGCCGAAATGTCACCATGCCAAAGTGCTGTAAATTTAGCTCCATTTATGGCGTTGCCAGCTTTTTCAATAACAGATGTATCGCTTAAATATGACCTTGTACACGCGTTATTTTCTTTTTCATGAGTGTTTATGTTTCGCTTCATGTACGTGTCTAAAAGCCACATGATGGCTTCATCGTCTTCTAAAAGCTCGCCTTCCTGATACACGTCGCCCGTAACTGTTAGATAGCGATTCGTAGCTAGAGCGCTGTAAACCTCAATATCCCCATGCTTGATGTAATAAGACTTTTTATCGTATGCGCCGTTAAACAGAAGCAAGATATGAAAGCCATGCTTACTTGGGCTGTATTCGATATAAGCGTGCTTGAAATGGGCAATAATCTCTTTTGCCCAGTCTTTAATGATGCCATTATCGATGCAGTGGTCTAAATCGATGCCTAAGAGGTTATCAACAAGCTTTATACCAATTCCGTCGTATTGGTCTTTTACTTTCATGGCATCATCAAGCGAGGTGAAATCGCTTAAGTTGTCTGTAGCTGCTTTCTTTCCCGTTATGGGGTTATAAGGCGGCTTAGTGAGCCTACCGTTTTCTTGCTGCTCGTACTTCCATGAACAAAAGATATTCTTGTTCTTTAGTGCTTTTGGCAGTTTCTCTAGATCCATATTTGATCCTCCTTTTCTAGAAGGCTTATCCCTTCTACATCACAGGCAAAAGAAAAAGCCGACTTTTTAACCTGTCTTAAAAAGTTTTTTTGGTCTTCTACTTGGTAGCCATGAAAGAGGGTGTAATCTGACGGTTTTAGAAAAAATTTTTGACAATAAAAATCTCCTAAGCATTCATTAGGCATTTGCCTTGAATGAATAGCAAAGGAGACTTTTTTAATCTGCTATATTCCGGAGTGGCTAGCTCTTTATATCGTTGATATACTCACAGAATCGTGATAATATTTAACTATTAAAATAAGGAGGGAATTATGGCTGTTAGTTATAAAAAACTATTACATCGCATGATTGAAGAAGATATTTCCAATCAGGACTTAATGAGAATGAGCAATATTTCCGCCAACATTATTACGAAACTACGCACTGGGCAATATATATCACTGGAAAAAGTGGAAGGTATCTGCACAGCTTTACACTGCACGCCCAACGATATTTTGGAATTTATAGCGGAGGATGAAAAGTAATGGCTAATAATCAAAAACTGGAACTTACGTGGCTTGGTAAGGATAAAGAAATCAAAATAGAGCCTAGGATTCTAGTTGAGGATAAAGAAAAATCAAACTGCAAAAATGATCCTAATACAGAAAACATGCTCATACATGGAGATAACCTACTCGCACTAAAAGCGTTAGAAAACAAATATGCAGGTAACCGCGATCACTTCTTCATATTTGAAGTAAGTACCGTAGATGAGAATCCGCTAATCTATCATTATACATATAAGAAAACTACAATATATTTAGCAGAAAAATAGGAGCAGTTCAATTGACTGTTCCTATTTTTAATATTCATAAAATCTAAAGTCTTTATACTCTTTAACAATGGAGTCGCCAACCAGAACAGACTATACTGACCAGCGACTACCTTAAATTTAATGTTTCAGATTTATTTTCTTATCTCTAATTTCATAAACTACATCTGCTACATTTTCGAGTAATCGTTTATCGTGGGTGATAAACACGATAGTTCCGGTGTACTCCTTCATTAGTATTTCCAAAGCCTCTAAACTTGGTATGTCAAGGAAGTTACTGGGTTCATCCATTATTAGGATGTTATATCTACCCATGAGCATTTTAGCAAGCAACAATTTTATAATTTCTCCACCGCTTAAAACAGATAAACTTTTTCCAATATCGTTCTGTTTGAACCCCATAGATGCTAGCACTGAACGAATTTCTGATATATTGTAGTCACAATCCTTCTGCATAAACTCCATAACATTCTGATTACTGTTGTACTTGTAACCATTCTGTGCAAAGTAACCTATTTTTGCCTTAGGCGAAATAGAAATTCCTTCTTCATGGTTTAAGATCATTTGGATTAAAGTTGTTTTTCCGATTCCATTACCACCAGTTAACGCCACTTTTGCTCCTAACGGAATTTGAAAAGATGCATTTTCAAACAGAGCCTTATCCCCAAATACTTTATTAATTTCTGCACCGACTATAGGGTATGGATTATGGAGCTCCAATGCTTTACTTTGCCTGAAACGAATTCTGCGAATGCCTTCCGGAGCTTCTACTTTTCCTAAGGCCGCAATCCTGTGCTCTAGGGTTTTAGCAGCATTATACATCTTTTTTTCCTTACTTCCTATTGATTTTTGATGAGCT
This sequence comes from Gardnerella sp. DNF01151, assembly GCF_049244235.1. Lineage (NCBI taxonomy): Bacteria > Bacillati > Actinomycetota > Actinomycetes > Bifidobacteriales > Bifidobacteriaceae > Gardnerella > Gardnerella sp. DNF01151. The sequence continues at coordinate 955,756 of NZ_CP058389.1, forward strand.
AAACGCCCTCCGTCTTCAGTACTTTTTTTCTTTGAAGAACCTTTTGCCTTCTGTTCTATTTTACGAGCCTGTTTTCGCTTTTCCTCCGCAGCCCTTTCCAATCGGGCACGTTCCGCAATAAATTGTTCGTATTCTGCAGCTTGGCTCTTACGTTCTTCCTCTTTCTGACGAAGATAATCAGAATAGTTTCCCCAATACTCAGTGATTTTGCCATCTTTCAGTTCCCATATTTTATCTACTATTTCATCAAGAAAATAGCGGTCATGGCTAATAACTAACAGTGCACCTGTAAAATATTTTAGCTGTCCTATTAGAAAATCAATTCCTTCACGGTCTAAATGGCTCGTAGGTTCATCCGCTAAAATACCATGAACCTGTGCCGATAAGGCCTGTGCTATTTTAAGCCTTGTTTCTTCACCACCGCTCATAGTCTGTATATTTAATTGCTCAACACCTAGCTTGCCTACAAGTGCAAAATCTTTTTCCTCCTGCAGAGTTACTTCGTCCAACTGGGGAATATAGGCAAGTTCACCCAGACGATTCATTTTACATCCTGGGGGAGTTAATTCTCCTAAAAGTACCCTGAGTAAAGTGCTTTTTCCAGCACCATTTGCTCCTACTAAACCAATACGGTCATAATCATATACTTCTAATTCATTTATATCTAAAACATCGCGTCCTTTGAATTCCACACGAATGTCTTTTGCTTTTAATATTAATTCCATAACATTTCCTCCTGTCTATAATCGCATGCTTTCATTTGCTTGTATGCAGGGAAAACCCTGCGATTTTAGCAGGAAGAGTTACATGAAAATAAGATACATAAATATTCCTCCAATATTGTTTATTTTAAATCTAATTTTCTAACCTCAGTTATCATTTGGCAAACTATAGCAATGCCAATAATTAAAATACCTGATAGTAAAAACCAATGATTTACACCGATTTTATCAGCAAAGAATCCAGAAAGAATTAACCCAATTGGCATAGCAAGTGACATGATACTTCCGATCAAAGAAAATACACGTCCTAAATATTCAGGCTTAATTTTCTCCTGAAAAAGAGCTGTTTGCACACCGCTATAAAATGGCACCGAAAGCCCCATTATTGCACAGCAAACTACGAATATTACAAATCCATTTGGAGGAAGTATTCCCGAAACGGCTAAACTGGTCCCCATTATAAAAAATGAACTTGTTATTAGTAATACATGCTTTTCGAAGCCCCCTAATCTTCCTAATAATAAGCCTCCTGCTAGCATCCCAAATGCAAAGGAAATTTCCGTAATAGAAATATGCACAGGCGTTCCATTAAAGTGTTCCATGCTTATTAAAGGAAATAGTGCATTGATTGGCATATAAACAAAAGTATATAGTGTTCCTAAGAGTAATAAGGCAAACAATCCTTTGTTTTGTCTCAGAACCACAACTCCTTCTTTCATCTCCCTTATGAAATTTGGTTCTAAACTTTGCACTTGATTACCCAGCTTAGGTATACGTACAATTGCTACCGTAATAGATGCAATCACAGCACCCAATACGTCGATGGCAATAATAGCATTTAAATCCCAAACGGAGTATAAGAGTGCTGCAACTGCCGGACTAACAATATAGCTTATAGACTGCAAAGACTGACTATAGCCTGCGCATTTCGTTAGCTGTTCTTCTGGTACTAAAAGTGGTGTAACCGCATTGAGTGCTGGGGTATGAAAAGCTGTTCCAATGCTACGGATAAACAATACTATCATAATCATCCAGACAGGTAGCTCCATACAGAATGCAACAATAGCAAGCACTGCACCAGCTGCTGCGATAATTAAATCGGCACCAATCATTATCTTCTTCCTATCATGACGATCCACTAGCACACCAATGGCAGGTCCCAAAATCGCATAGGGTAAAAAACCTACTAATGAAGCCATAGACAAGACCATCGCAGATCCTGTTTTTTCTGTAAGGTAAAAAATAATCGCCATTTGCAGGATGGCACTAGTGATTAATGATACTGCTTGCCCTGCCCATATTGCATAAAATTTTCGTTTCCAATTGTTGTATTTTTCCATTTATATTATCTCCTGCATATTATTTTGCTTGAATTTCTATTTTGAATAGCATTCTAGGCAATAAAAAATGCAGGCCAAACCCCACAATGTGGCTTTTGGTCTGCATACATACAATTTGGAAACATTCATATTAAAGACATAGTTAAATAAAGGTATAGTTAAATAACCAATATCCTCACCGTAACTAATGAATGCTCAATATCGTATAAATAAGCACAACAAAAAAGCCTATCATCGGGTATAGATTCTGCTTTTTTTATTGCCAGCTTATCTTAAACGCATTGAGGCTGTCATAGTTTCGGTTCCTCCTACATCTTTGTTTATATCAATTTATAGTATAACACAACAAGATGATATGTTCAATATAAAAGTTATGGAATGAGACTCATACTTCCAATTCGATGCCAGATTTAAAGGATATGACGAAGTTTTCTTCATAGACTGTAACGCTCTGGATTATCTTCCTTAGTAGCAAGCGATTAGCTTTCACAAAATCTTCTGTTTGTAGTTTTAAAAATTCATCAGGATTTTCTAACTCAACCTCAAAATATTTCATTTTACATTCCCTCATTTCATTTATTGATAAATTGAGTTTGCAAAAAAGAGTGGACAATTTTTGTCTACTCTTAACCTTTAAAATAGTTTTTTTTTTAATCGATTTGAAGTTGCCTAAATTATTACTTATTCGGTAAAATGAAGTATTGCTTTCAACAGATTTCCTTCAACTACACTTCACTTGATTCAAACAAGGTGGGTACATTTCTATTCCCACAAACTCCTTGTCAATGGAAACAAACACGTACCCACAGGGTAAATGGAAATAGAAACTGATAATTTCTAGCTATCACTTCTACTCATTCCAAAAATTTTCTCACTCTGATACTTACCCACCATAAAGCAAAAAGCCTTGCAATCAAGGCTTTCATTATCCCTTTCGTTCAAAGGTTTCTAAGCTTTTACGAGCAGAGCGACACACTCAGCGGTTCGCTATCTCCGTTCTGTCTGCGTGCTAGCACTTGTCAATCACGGACAGCTATCGCATGGGCGGAAGTAAATGCTAATCTTCGTCGTTTTACTCCTTGACTAGCAAACTTACCGCCTCAACATGCTACGTTTGTAGGTTTCACAGGAACTCCTATTGCCGAAACATATCAGACCTTTGGTCAGGAAATTGATAGATACACTATGGATCAGGCGGTCGCAGATGGACTAACTGTTTCTATTAAGTATCATCCTCGTATTGCCAAGGTGTTACTTGATAAGACCAAAGCTAAAGAAATTGAAAATTACTATAAAAAGTGTGCCGATGATGGTGCAACGTATGATGATATTGAAGCCAGTAAACGTGCAATGAGTTCTATGGAAGTTATCCTTGGCGAGCCTTCTCGCTTGGAGAGGCTTGCTATAGATATTCATGACCATTATATTTCATCTTGTGATAGTGACCCAGATAGAATTCAGAAAGCAATGATTGTCTGCTCTAGCAGAAAAATTGCATATTCACTTCTTTTGAAATTCAAGGATAAATATCCGGAATGGTTTGAAGAAAAGAAAACTCCTGACGGAGTTACTGCAACAGATGAAGAACTTAAAGAATTAAAGCCTATGCCATTTATGGCTATGGTATCGAGTGTTGGAAGTAATGATGAAGCTGAGATGTATAACTATCTTGGTGGAGTTAAAAATGATAAACGTTGCGAAGAACTGGATGCAGCCTTTAAACAGGAAAAGTCTAATTTCCATATTGTTATCGTAGTTGATATGTGGATTACGGGATTTGATGTTCCGTCACTTACATATTTATATAACGATAAGCCTTTGAAGAAGCACTTGCTGATTCAAACTATCAGTCGTGTAAACAGAAAATATCCCGGCAAAGAATATGGTATGGTTATCGACTATATTGGCATTCGCGATAATATGCGTGAGGCCATGAAGGTTTACGGTGGTGATACATCAGTTGCTCCCACATCGGATGACGTTGAGCAGGCTACCTCTGCATTCAGGGAGGAGATTGAAATACTTAAAGCACTGTTTACAGATTATGACTTAGCTCCATTCCTTAATACGAAATGTGACCCTGTTGAAAGATATAAATTACTTTCCAAAGCGGCTGAGTATGTCTTTACATCAGCACAGGTCTTGCAGACAGAAGGAAACGGAAAAACTAATCAGGTCTCATTTAAGACATATTTCTTAAAGTCTGTTAAGAGAATGAGAAGTGCTTTTGATATTTGCCAACCTTCTGGAAATCTGGGCGAAGAAGAATCTGCGCTTGCACAGTGCTTTATGGCTATAGCAGGCTTCGTTCGTAAAATGAGTGGAACCAGCGATGTTGATGCTGAAACTATGAATCTTGTGGTATCAAAGATGGTTGAAGAGGCATTAAAATACAATAAGGTAGAAAGTGTTCTTGAAAGTGGCGAGGAAGAAGATATCTTCTCTCCTGAATACTTTGAAAAATTATCAGATGTAGAAATGCCTGCTACAAAGTTAGAATTACTTATCAAAATGCTCCGTAAGCAAATAAAGGAATATGGCAGGGTTAACCAATTAGCAGCGAAATCTTTCCAAGAAATGATTGAAAAGACTATTGATGAGTACCATGAAAGACGTAAGCACCTTACTGCTGAAGAAGCCGGGGCAACACAGGAAGCTGCCTCAGAAGATATTATTAAGGCTGCAACTGAACAAGCTTTAGTGATACTTCGTCAGATGAACGAAAATCGTGAGAGTTTCCGTAAAATAGGATTAACCTTTGAAGAAAAGGCATTCTATGATATTTTGATTGCTCTTCGTGACCAGTATAAGTTTGAATATGGCATTGACAAAGAAGTTAACGGTGTTGTGATAAACGATAAATGCAAGACACTTGCTAAAAAAGTTAAGGAAATAATAGATACCGAGTCTTCATTTGTGGACTGGCTCAACAATCAGAATGTGCGTAATCAGTTAAAATTGAAGATAAAGATTTGTTTGGTTAAGAACGGCTATCCGCCACAGTATAGTCCTGAAGTGTTCACAAAGGTGATGGAGCAGGTAGAAAATTTTGAGGAGCATTCTGAAACAACTTCAGAAAGTTAGATTATTCCTTTTCCTTATTGCTTCTATGTGAAGAACTATGATGTTTGCTGAGAATAGTGCCCTATATGGTAGAAAGAAGGATGGTGAATAACATGGGAAGTATTGTTTTAGAATTACAGAATGAAATTGTGTCATCAAATTGCGATGTTGTTAATATATTACGCAAAGCACATTTGATTGCATCAAAATTAAAGCTTGCTGATTTTGATCAATGGATTCAACACGAATTAAATGGTTATCCTGACCCAGAATCTTGCCCTGAGTATAGAAAGGTTCGTGGAAGTTTAAAAACTTTCAATCCTTATCGCGGTTGGATTCCAACCTCAATACAGGATAATGAATACGAAAAAAAGATTTGTGAAAGAAAGTTAGTAAATTCAATTTCTGAAATCATTTCTTTATGTCAGTCCTCAGGAAATGTATTAACTTTAGATTTTTCAGGCGAACAACTTGCATTGTTTGATAAAATGGCTGATTCGCTACTTCCAATGGATTATGCATTACATGTACCTACAACTGCAGTTAAAGACATTGAAGAAAAAGTCAAAAATACTATTTTAGAATGGACATTGAAATTAGAATCGGAAGGTATTGTAGGGGAAAATATGGTTTTCTCTGAGACTGAAAAAGAATCCGCAGTGAACATGCCGCAAACCGTGAATAATTATTACGGGAATACAAGTGTGATCAATTCGCCATCCGATAATGTACAGATAGTGTCTGGAAGTGAGAATACAGTTACATTTTCCTATGATAAAGTTAAGGATGTAGTTGATGCCGTTGAAAAAAGTATTAGTGAATCTGATTTATCAAAAGAGGATATAGAAACCGCAACAGAATTATTAGCTGACATCAAATTAAAAATTGAAGAAGAGAAGAAACCGCATATTTTAAAATCAGCATTGGTTGGACTAAAAGACTTTTTAATTAATACAGGTGCCAGCGTTACTGCAGTGTTAATACAAGCTCAAATACAAGGTTTGTTCTAAAAATCTCAAATACTATTTCGGTATCTGAGTATAAGAAAACGGCCACACAGAGTATCTCTACTCTTGTATGGTCGTTTTATTTCTTATGTTCCCGCTTAAAGGCTTTCAGTTGGTTTTCTTTTAATCCCTTACTGAACACTCCTTTTGCACCCACCCTGCACCCACCTTGTGGAGTGGGAAAATAAGGTTTAGGCTAATTATCATGGAGAAGAAATTTAGGTTTCGTTAGTCTAATAATAAGGAGAGATGGCTATGGATAAGATAGATGAGCTAAATAAAGATGTGATAGTCATCAAACCTAAGCGGGTTGTTAAGGATTATGCGGTTGGGGTTTATGCTCGTGTGAGCACAAATCGTAAAGAGCAGCTGGATAGTCTTTCGACTCAAGTGTCTGGTCTTACTCGTCTTGCTGCTTCTCACATGACTTGGTTTGTTGCTGATATTTTTCTTGATGTTGCTTCAGCTAAGGTTGGATCTTCAAGAAACGAGTTTAATCGAATGATTGATGAGTGTGAGAAAGGTAATCTTGATATTATTCTTACGAAAAGTGTGAGCCGTTTTGGTCGTGATACGAAAGAAGGCTTAGAGGCTATTAGAAAGATTCGATCGTGTGGTACAAGGATTATTTTTGAGGCTGATAAGATTGATACAGAAACTGTCGATGATGAACTTTTAATCAGTGTGGTTCAGGCTTGTAGTCAAGCAGAGAATGATTGGCGTAGTGAAAATATACGCTTTGGCTTAAAACATAGAGCTGAAGATGGCACGTCAGGTCTTTATAGTAGGGCTTGTTATGGTTATAAAAAAGATAAGCATGGAATGCTTATTATTGATGAAGAGCAAGCGAAGGTAGTGAGAGCTATCTTTGATTGGTATCTGGAAGGTTTAAGCGTTGTTGGAATTATTGAAAGATTAAAAAGTAAAGGTGTTAAGTCTCCAAAGGGAAAAGATATTTGGAGTAAACGGGCTGTTGAGAGCACTTTGACTAGGCGTAAATATACAGGTGATGTGGCTATAGCTGATTCAGGCGGTTCTGACAGGCAATATTTGTATTCGGATCATCATTCCGGAATTATTTCTAAAGAGAAGTTTGAAGCCGTTGAGCTTGAGATGGCGGCTCGCAGTAATTTGGAAGTTGGAGAGGACGGAACGGTTAAACGCAAGTCTAAGAAATATAGCTCAAAAGGTAAAATGAAATCTGATTGTTAGTATGTGCACGAGGAGGTTTTTAAGGAATGGATAATAAGAAGTTTATCGCAGAGACGAAAGATGTTCGTTTAACGGTGAAACGTGCTGATACTTTTGGCGTGAGCTTTGTTAACTGTGAACAAGATATATTGAGGGTTGAGGAATCGCAAAATGTTATAAGGCTTATTCAAACTAAAAAAGTCTCAGCTTCGAATTGGCTGAGGTGGCTTACTCAGGGTATGCCTGAAATTGTTGTGAGTTTGCCACATGATGTGGAAGTTTGTGAGGTTGAATCTGACTCTAATCAAGTGCTCATCACGGATATTGAGATTGGTAAGCTTTATGTAGAAGTGAACAATGGCAAGGTAGAAGTTGTTAATTTGAAAGCGGATGATGTCTTTCTTAAATGTTATAATGGGTTGGCTTCAGCAACAAACGTAGAAGTAACTCATGTTTGTACGCTTGATACGTTAAATGGCATGAGTATTTTAGAAGGAACAATCACCAAGGATGCAAGCCTTGAAGTAGATTGTGAGAATGGTGTCACCGAGGTTTCAGATAAGAAGAAGGTAAACTGTAAAAACGATGGATTTGCGCATTACATGGTGCACTGCCTTAATGGGAAAGCTATTGCAAAGTAGCAGACATATAGATCAAAAAAGAAGCAATAAAACTTGATATAAGTTGGAATTAGAGCGTATATAGACATACCGATAAAGGAGGAAGCCGTATATGCTCTATGTAAAATTTGATGATTTCGAAGATGTTAGCGTCATGGGAAATGAGAAAGACCATGGAATGTTTATTCCAATTAAGGATGGAAATGTGTATGCTGAGTGCGAACGGTGCGGTGTGGTTGAAAGGATCACCTCACCATGCGAATTCATTGCTAGCACATTTAGGTCAAGAGTGAACTTCAATGAAGGTTATGAACTTTGCGAGAAGTGCTTGCAAGAGGTTGAGTTTGTTACTGTCGCTTTGAGAACTGGAAAATTACCTAATCGAGAATTGAAATAACTGAAAAAGCAAAGCAGTGATAAGCGTAGTAATACAGGGAAAACTAAACGTTAAAAGGTGCACTCACTTTGTACCCGGGCGGTAAATGATAATTTAGGGAGGCGTTTTATGTCAGTAATTAAAATTGAAAACCTCACTTTCTCATATTATGGATATGTAAAACCGATATTTAAAAATGTATCGTTTTCCTTTGATACAAACTGGAAAACGGGTTTGATAGGAAGAAATGGAATTGGTAAATCAACTCTATTTAAGTTACTTTTAAATCAAGAAACTTATCAAGGTAAAATAAGCAAGGATGTTGAATTTATTAAATTTCCACCAAATATAAGCGATACTTCAAAATTAGGAATTGAGTTATATAAAGAACTAATATCAGATGAGGAAGAATGGAAATTATTTAGAGAACTTAATTTGCTAAATGTAGATGAGAACCTTGTTTACAGAGAGTTTGAGACGCTTTCTAAAGGGGAACAAACAAAAATCCTTTTAGCTATTTTGTTTACAAGAGAAGATGGCTTTTTACTTATTGATGAACCAACAAACCATTTAGATATGGACGGAAGAAAAATTGTAAGTGAATATCTGAAAAGTAAAAAAGGATTTTTGCTTATATCTCATGATAGAGATTTTTTAGATGGTTGTATCAATCATGTTATTTCTATTAACAGGAATTCTATTGATATCCAATCGGGAAATTTTACATCATGGTATGAAAACAAAGTGATGAAAGACCAATTTGAAATTAGTCAAAATGAGAGATTAAGAAAAGATATTAAACGATTAAAAGAGGCTGCAAGACAAAGTCAAATTTGGTCTGATAAAATTGAGAATACTAAAAATGGTGTGAAAGTATCAGGTGTAAAACCAGACAAAGGACATATAGGTCATCAATCAGCCAAGATGATGAAAAAATCTAAGAATTTGGAGAATAGACAAAACAAGGCAATAGAAGAAAAACAGAGTTTACTAAAAGATATCGAAATAAAGGAAAGCCTATTACTGCATCCGCTACATCATCATAAAAATCCTCTAATATCGGTTAGCAATTTATCATCATGCTATGGAGAGAGACAGATATTAAGCAATGTAAGTTTTGAGATAAAGCAAGGCGATATAGTGGCTATATATGGGGGTAATGGTAGCGGAAAATCAACCTTGATTAAAATTTTATTAGGTATAAATCACGAGTATACAGGTGAGATAAAATTAGCAGGTAATTTAAAAATCTCGTATATTCCTCAAGATACATCTAATTTAACAGGTAGCCTAAATGAATATATTCACAAGCAAGATGTTGATGAAACATTGTGTAAAACAATTCTAAGAAAATTAGATTTTTCAAGAGAATTATTTGAAATGGATATGAAGAATTATAGTGATGGACAAAAAAAGAAAGTTTTAATTGCTGTAAGTTTCTCAAAGCCAGCTCATATGTTTGTTTGGGACGAACCACTGAATTATATAGATGTAATATCAAGAATACAGATTGAGGAAATTATAAAAGAAGCAAAGCCTACACTCATATTTGTGGAACACGATAAGCGATTTGTAGAAGATATCGCTAATAAAATAATACAATTTTAAGTAAAATCCAAATCCCAGTTTGTAGTGCCTTAGACTTTTATCATCATACGACATTCCCCTTGCCAGTTTCTCTCCTGCAATGAACGTTAAGGCTCTTTTATTGATGCATGGTTATCATCAGGGTAGTCTTGATACACGTGAGACTGTCGTATTGATGTCAAGGGCTGATTAGGTGGGTGCAAGTTTGCCCTTGTGTAACAGGGTTTAGCGAGGGCTATTGTTAAAAGGTTTAATGCGAAGCAGCTTTAAGCTGTGTTCTCGTGATTTTTGAGTGCGAGTTTTCTGTATGAGGGAAGATATCAACGCTCTAGGGTCGAGTGCACAGGATGTTAACGTTAAAAAGTGCACCCACTTTGCACCCAGCTGATGAAGTGGGGTTTTATAATTCTTCATGCTGAATTATTCTTTTCTTTTTTGAAATAATGGTGTTCAAAAAAGGAGTAGATAATAAGTATGCGCTATGGGTATGCGAGGGTGTCTACAAAGGATCAGTGTGTAGACAGACAGTTTAAGGCCTTGGAAGACAATGGCATTAGAAAAGGCTGTATTTATGTTGACAAGGCATCAGGGAAGGATTTCAACCGTAGAAATTATTTGAGATTGTTTAGACGTTTGAGATCTGGTGATGAGTTGTTTGTGAAGTCGATTGACCGTTTAGGTAGAAACTATGATGAGATTATTGAGCAGTGGAACAAAATCACGAAAGAAAAAGAAGCAAATATTGTAGTGTTGGATTGTCCTTTGCTGGATACGAGAAAACATGTAAATGGTGTAACAGGTAAGTTTATTGCCGATCTTGTATTGCAGATTTTATCGTATGTTGCTCAAGTTGAGCGAGAAAATATTCATCAAAGACAGATGGAAGGGATTCGTGTTGCCAGACAAAGAGGTGTGGTGTTTGGTAGGGCAAAGATTGAGCTTCCTGATGATTTTTATGCTGTGGCGACTAGGTGGCAGCGTGGACAGGTAAATTTGCGTGAGGGTGCAGAAATGCTTTCTGTTTCGCATACTACCTTTTCTAAGTGGCTACATGCAAGAAAAATTGAAAAAATTTGTAAATAAATCTAGGAATTAATTTACAAATAAATATTGCAAATCAACCCTACCTTTTCCTTGATTTTACTACGCTTGCTGACAAAAAGCCACTGTGTAAATTAAACCCTACTTTAGTTGCCATCAACATGAAAATGCGGGGTGAATAAATATGACAGCAAGAATAATAAAAAAATGGATGATCCTATTACTGGCGGTGGTCATGCTTATAAGCATGGCTCCATTAAATGTGAGTGCAAGTGCAAGTGCAAGTGAAACTGATAAGACTTATCAGGCATATGATGCTAGTCAGCATAGAAAAGTTATAAGTGAAAATGGGACAACAGATTCAGAATGGTCCTTATGTATGGATCATCATAAACAATCTCCAGGAAAAACCGATAAAGCCACAGGGAAATATTCAAAAAACGAAAATGCTACGAATGATACGTATGCTAGTAACGGTGGAAAAGGAGATTTTCAGAAAATCAAAAGGATGCTATTTTATAAATTAAAACATCCGCAACTTAATTATACAGTCTTACAAAATGAATATTACTATCAGCAAGACAATAAAAAAATTTATGATACAGATTATAGTCAAATCCCAGAATTGAACAAGCAAAAACAAGACTTAAGAACTTTTGCTGAGGATTCTTCTCATGATGATGAGATTAATAGCACAATGGAAGTTTTTATTTATAAATCAAAAAACCCAGAGATGCAAAATTTAATTAGCGCGAAGCTGAAAGAAGTTCCAACACCAACAAAAGTTAAGTTTTCTAAGAAAGCATTAACAGAGAATGGAGAAGATCTTAAGGGCGCAACTATCCAATTGACAAAAGCAGATGGAAGCTTAGTCAAAAAATGGGTAACAGATGGAACGGTAACAGAGTTTGAATTAAAAGACGGTAAGTACACATTCACAGAAACATCTGCACCAGCTAAATATCAAGTAGCGACAGCAATAACATTTGAAGTAAAAAATGGAAAAGCAATAGTGAAAGGTATAGCTGTAACAGGAAATACGATAGTGATGGTAGACAAACTGAAAGAAGTTCCAACACCAACAAAAGTTAAGTTTTCTAAGAAAGCATTAACAGAGAATGGAGAAGATCTTAAGGGCGCAACTATCCAATTGACAAAAGCAGATGGAAGCTTAGTCAAAAAATGGGTAACAGATGGAACGGTAACAGAGTTTGAATTAAAAGACGGTAAGTACACATTCACAGAAACATCTGCACCAGCTAAATATCAAGTAGCGACAGCAATAACATTTGAAGTAAAAAATGGAAAAGCAATAGTGAAAGGTATAGCTGTAACAGGAAATACGATAGTGATGGTAGACAAACTGAAAGAAGTTCCAACACCACCATCAACATTACCTAAGACTGGTGAATCCAGCTCTCTTGGCGCATTTCTTTCTGCATTGGGACTATCTTTAGCTGGTCTTGGAGTACTTTACAAAAAAATGAAGGCTTGTGAATAACGTCTTAGCATAAAAGGTTGGCAAGCCATGAAAAGACTGACAAAATCCTTGACAGATAAACAGACAGACAGCATAACTCTGTCTATTTTCACGTAGAATTTTTTAATTTGCAGAATTATATACCTGATGGATAGGTATGTGTTTCTGCCTATTTTTATGCAGTTTTTTCAAAGTAATAAAAAGAACATTTTTAGATTAATAAGGAAATGTGAATAAGATGAAATTGTTAGCAAAAAAGACAATGGGGCTACTGCTGGCAACATTAGTAGCATTTGGCGTAGTAGCTGGAACTACGCAGGCATTTGCTGGTGGCGATGCGGTAGCATCTAAGCAAGCCGACAAATATACGGAAATAGACATGCAGGAACCGTATATAAAAGACGCAGAGCTGCATGTTTATTCTGTAAAAGACGATAACGGCTCGCCTGCAGCCGCGATAACTATCACTCACAAAAATTCGGGTGGAGTTGACCCTCAGCTTACAGGCGTAAGGGAGTACACTGCCGCTGCAAAAGAAGGTTGGGTTTTTAAGAATTGGACGTACGAGCAGTTTTTTAAAGACAAGGACTACGGAAACTACAAAGGTGTTTTCTATTCATTTTCGAAAGATCACAACAACAAGAGCATTCCTTATACATCGGGAAATGTGATTTCCGTAAACAGAACGGGGACTATAGGAGAATCAACATTAATTAAGCGAATTTATAAGGTCTATGCAAACCTTAATCCTACTATCACGGCAACTGCCGGTGAAGGCGGATCGATAACTCCTGCCGGAAAGACAGAAGTCACATACGGAGAAAATCAGAAATACAATTTTACAGCCAACAAAGGATACATAATAGCTTCGCTGAAGATAGACGGAGTAGAACAGACCGTCGAACATACAGCTTCGGGTTCATATGAATTCAAGGCTGTAAAATCGCCTCACACTATAGAAGTAAGCTTTGTAAGAGAATACACGATAACTTATACTGATGGCGTTGACAACGAAGCAATTTTTACCGATCAGGTTTACAAAGCTGCTTCGGGTTCCGATACTCCTGCTTTTGAGGGAACCGCTCCAAGCAGAACAGATTATGTTTTTACAGGCTGGACTCCTACCGTTGCGAATAAGGTAACTCGTGACGTAACATACGTCGCTCAGTGGAAGGACGACAAGAACAACAATGGCACTCCTGATGATCAGGAAGATCACTTCACAGTTACTTATACCGACGGTGTTGAGGGAGAAGAAATCTTCCAAGACCAGGTACATCAAAACATACTCGTCGACATGCCTACTCCTGCTTTTGAGGGAACCGCTCCAAGCAGAACAGATTATGTTTTTACAGGCTGGACTCCTACCGTTGCAGATAAGGTGACTGCTAACGTAACATACGTCGCTCAGTGGAAGCGGATTCAAAGAACAGTTACTTTCAAGGATGGCAATAAGACTCGTGCAAAAGTGAAAGTGGAAACTGGTAAGGCTATTAATACTGATGCGTTGACTAATGAGTCCATGCCGAAGAATCCAACGAAGGACGGTTATACCTTCAAGGAGTGGAATACGAAGGAAAATGGTAAGGGTAAGACGTTTACGGGAGAAAGCGTAGTTAATGGTGATATGACTGTGTATGCCATTTACGCGAAAGATTCTGCACCAACTCCAACACCGGCTCCAACACCAACTCCGACACCGGCTCCAACTCCAACACCGACGCCAGCTCCTAAGCCGCAGCCTGAAAAGCGTATTGGCATGATTCCTAAGACGGGTGAATCGGCGTCGTTTGCAGGCTTGCTTGCAGCACTTGGTTTCTCGATTGCCGGACTTGCAATTCTTCTTAAGAAGAAAATGACGGAAGAAAACAATAAGTAAGCACGCTTGTTTTAAGTAACTAGCATTGTTTATTAGAAGATGGCCCTAGCGATATGTTAGAGCCATCTTTTTGTATGCTATTTTTTAAGTGTTATTTGAGATATAAGCTTTCTTATTCTCAATAAAAAACAGTATGGTGCTCCAAGCTCTAAAGTTTCAGAGTTCAAAGTTAAAGTTTCAGAGTACAGAGCAATAGTTTCAGAGTTCAAGGTCAAGGTTTCATTGTATCCAACACGTAATGAAACTAGAAGTAACTCATGTTTGTACACTTGATACGTTAAATGGCATGAGTATTTTAGAAGGAACAATCACCAAGGATGCAAGCCTTGAAGTAGTTTGTGAGAATTGTGTCACCGAGGTTTCTGATAAGAAGAAGGTAAATTGTAAAAACGATGGGTTTGCGCATTACATGGTGCACTGTCTTAATGGGAAAGCTGTAGTGAAGTAATACTGTTGTGGTGTTTTATGTCCGCTACTTTGACCAATCGCACGAAATAGAGTTTGGCATGTTCTAAAAATGCTTCGGAATGTTGGAGTATTAGGCTTGGTGGTTTTTAATCCAAGTGTAAAGGTCATTTTCATTTGCTTTGCCTGATGCAACTTTGAGAATAATATCAATCAGTTCTTCATCTTTATAAGACAACATAATGTTGTTGAGTGCTAGAAAGATTAGCATGATATGTGTGCAGATACGCTTGTTTCAATCAGAGCTTGGTGAAGTTTAATCACTTGTTCTCGCTTTAAATACTTCATTTGGCAAGTTCCTCATAGACTTTTTTGTTCTTTTTTATGAACATGTTGGATAAAGCCATAACTTCATCGTCTGTTGGAACAGTAACTTTTTCAGTTTTGGCTTTCGGGAATTTTAAAATTACGTAGCGAGGAGCGTTGTTTTTCAAAATAACAGCTGATCCGTATGTGTCAACAAGTCGCGCAACTTTAGAAAAGTTTTGATTTGCTTCGGAAATAGAAACAAGTGTGTCTGTATTTACATTCATAACGATAGCCTCCATTTTTAGGAGGATTATAGCATATATTTTAGGATAAATAAATCCTAAGTATTTCAAATCTACGTCATAACTATTAACTCAGAAAAGATGTGGCAGGTGTCAATCGGAACTCATGGTTTGTCGATTGAAGCTGTATAAATACAACAGTCTTAGGTTGAGCATTAGACGACAACGCTAGTAAAAAATACTTGACTAAAATACTTGACTATGACGTTGCGTAATACTTTATTCTAGTGATAAGGAAGGAGGTGAGATAGTGAAAACAGTGAATGAAGTCAGCAAGATAGCAGGAATTAGTATTCGTACTCTTCAGTATTACGACAAAATCGGTTTGTTAAAACCGTCCGCTTATTCGGAGTCAGGATATAGGTTGTATGGTGATGAGGATCTAAAGGTACTACAATCCATTTTGCTGTTTAAAGCTTTGGAATTTCCGCTCAAAGAAATTAAAGAAATAATAACCAGTGAGCATTTCGACAAAGATTTAGCGCTGGAACAACAAATCAAATTATTAATCCTGAAAAAAGAGCATTTGGAAAATTTAATTCTTTTTGCAAAGGGATTAAAAGCATTAGGAGGTAACTATATGAACTTTACAGCATTTGACACAAGCAAAATTGATGAGTATGCCAAACAGGCAAAAGAGTATTGGGGAGATACACCGGAATTCAAGGAATTTGAAGCTAAAGAACAAAGGAGAAACAGCGAGGAAACAAAAATGCTCCATCAACAACTCATGCTGATTTTTGCAGAATTTGCCAAAGTAAAATCACAACCCAGCGATTCAGTTGAAGTTCAGGCTTTGGTAAAGAAACTGCAGGACTTTATTACAGCTAATTTCTATAAGTGCTCGAATGAGATTTTATACGGACTTGGGAAGACGTATGCTTCTGGTGGTGATTTTACGAAAAATATAGATGCGTTTGCAGGCGAAGGGACATCAGTATTTGTCAACAAGGCAATCGAATATTATTGCAAGTAAGTTTTATAATCGAATTATTGATTAAAAACACCTAATTAACTAATGTAATGCTCCCAAAAGTTGGACCAAAAATCTAACTTTTGGGATCATTGCAAAAAGGTGCTTTAATTTTCTACCAGAATAAAAAATTGTTTTGTAGAAAATAGATTCTTAAACTTTTTAACGATAGCTTTTCCTATCGTTAAAAGGTGCACCCACTATCCATAGTGTGCACTCAAAAAAGTGTAGATATACTACCCGTTCTCTCAATCCATACAGAATCAGTGGCGCTCCTTTACAAATCGTGACTGTTTCAAGATATCGTTTTGATGACACCTACTTGCGTATAGTCTAGTTCCTGAGTTTAAGAAGTTGCTTGTTGAGTATTATGAGGGTGAAGATTTGCAGGTGATTGCTTCGTTTATGAGGGAATATTGTTGGAAGCATTAAACGCTCGCGATGATATTGGTTCTTCTGTTTCTTCGAATCTTGCTATTTATGAAAGAGTATAGTTTGCTAGTAAGTGAAGAGATTAGCGTCGATAGTATAGACAAATTAATAAAAAAAATAGAATATTTATTAAGATTATTACAGTAATCAGAGAGAATGGGAGATCTTGTTTACTTAATAATCTGTTTTATGATCATTTGATACAGAGTCGTGTTATAGAAAAGGAAGGTAATGGTGTTATGAGAAGTAAAATTATTTTTTGTAAAAACATTTTTCAAAGTTGTCTTGTTATGCTTCTGCTGCTAGGCTCTCTCTTTTCTCTTTCTGCATGTGCTGACGATAAGGAGAAGGCGGCGCTTGCGTCGTATCATTGGGAAACGGTGGCGGTGTCTCGGGAAGAGTTTCGTATACCAGATAACTATATGAATAAGGATGAGTTGTATCTCTTTGTGTCACGAGATATTCTGGATTCTCATTATGATTTGTCTAAAGTTACTCTTGGAGATAAGCCAATCAAATTAGTTGACTCACAGTTTAATTTGCCTAGTTCAGGACTTAAAGCTTTATTTTTAGTTGGGAAATTTGATTTAAAAGACAAGTCAAGCTCTTGTGTTCTTAAAGTACCAGGTATTGATAAAACAGGTAATGTTGCTATAGGTTATAAGAAGAAATAGTAGTATTTTGCGCTAAATGCTTAGTGTGAATGTTGAAAGTGTTTATATCAGTCGAGGAATCCTATTCATGTAAATTGTGTTGCAATATGCGACACAGTATTTTATGGTGTGTTTATGGAGGTTGGTTGATATGGCAGTTACTAAAAGTGCGAATGTGAATGTGAGAATACAAGAAAATATTAAGCAGCAGGCGGAGAAGATTTTGGAAACTATTGGAATTTCTAGGGCTACTGCTATTGACATGTTTTATCGTCAAATCATTCTTAATAAGGGTATTCCGTTTTCGCTTACTATTCCGAAGTCGCTTCCGGCACAAGATGATATGGATGAGAAAACGTTTAACGCGTTGATGGCTAAAGGTTATGATCAGGCGGTTCAAAGTGATAGTTATTCGATAGATGAGGTTTTTGAAGAGCTTGAACGTTGATTGGAAGCTGTGGGGGTAAAGCTGGGTTTTAGAAGAATACGCGTAAAAAATTATTACGTTTATTTTTGTGTTGATTAGAAAGGAGAAATCAATGAGCTTAGATGAATTGAGGAATGATATCATCATAAAGCAGAAAAAAGGTCTGCCGTTTATTCTTACCTCCGTCGTAATATGGTTATTGATTACGGTTGTCGCAGCATTGGATATAAATATTGCGATGAAAAATATCTTGGTGTTTTGTTGTTCAACGCCTATGCTTCCGCTGTCATGGCTGATAGGGAAGAAAATTGGCGTGGATATATTTTCAAAGGACAACGAGCTGGGAAATTTAGGGTTTTTATTTACAATGAATCAGATTTTATATCTTCTCATTGTAATATGGGTGTTTAACACCGTACCTGATAAAATGATTATGGTGTATGCAATGGTCTTTGGCGCACATTTACTGCCGTATTCATGGCTGTACACATCAAAAGCCTACCGGGTTTTCGCAATTATCATTCCTGTTTTATCGCTTGTTTTAGGAAATTTTTTTGGTGGATTTGTTGTTGCAGGAACAGCTGCAGCTGTCGAAATTGCCTTTGTCTTTATTTTGCGAAATGAACTGAATGGTATATAGATAAGTAAATGGAATTCTTTATTGAATATGTTCACAAACGCAATAAATACGAAAAGGACACATTTAGCATATGATGAAAGAGAAAACAGACAGAGTCTTAAGCATAATCATTTCATGCATAGCAATCAGTGCTGCTGCTTTCGGTTTATTTTATTCAAATGCAGGTGAAGCTTTCTGGGTAAAGAACTTATACGACCAACAAGTGGAACTGTATGGAAACGGAATATATGCCTACAATTCTTGGATAAAATTCTAAAAACTGCTTGTGCCTTTGCCAATAACTATATGAACAATGAGATAGGCTTGTTGTTTGTTGGTATTGAAGAAGTCGATGATAAAGAAACGGGAGAAAAAGCAATTCCTAAAAGACCGATTGAAGGGATAAAGGAAGCAAAGTTAGAGGGAATTGAAAATGAAATTAAATCACTCCTTGCCGATATCCATCCTAAAATCAACTATCACATTATTACGAATCAAATTGATGATAAATACTATATCGTAGTTGTGGTAGAAAGTAGTAGTAACGATCCGTTTCAAACAAGTGAAAAGGCAGAAAAAGATAAAGATATTCGATTAAAGGCAGGAAGATATATTAGAGTCGGTAGAGATTCAAGACTTCCAAATCCAACCGAAGAATTTGAATTTTTGAAGAAATTTGCAAACTTTTCTTTTAGCTCAAACTTGAACGATACAGCTACCATAGATGATTTAAGCTATGAATATATGAAAGAATATCTGCTTCAAACAGGAGCAAAGAAATATATTAGGGAAATGTCTAAGCTGGATATAGCAAAGAGTATGGGGCTTATCAGTGAAAGTGAGTATGGTGGTTATAGAGCTAAAAATTTTGCTGTGCTGATGTTTGTAGATACACCAAATAAATTTATTCCAAATGCCCATGTTGAAATCATAAGAGAAATTGATGGAACTGATAAAATGGAATCAAAGAAATTTGATGGTTCGGTTTGGATACAGGCAAAGCAAGTCAGCAAATATTTTGAAGATAATATTATGGCTTCATATACCATAAGGGAAGCGGATAAAATCGAGCATAAGATTGTCTATAACTATCCTCTTACAGCATTTGAGGAACTTGCTACAAATGCCATTTTGCATAAGGAATACGATACGCCTGAATATGTCGGGATATAACATTTACAAGGACAGAATTTCTTTTATGAATCATAATAGGTCGCTCCCTCCTGTAACCATTGAGACTCTTAACAGGGACAGAAGTTTTGATAGAAGGCAGTATCTTAACAAAGAACTTAAAGATATGTTCTTTTCTCTTAACTTAATAGAGTCTTATTCAGGTATAAGGCGTGCAAAGGATGCACTATTGGAAAATGGTTCTCCTGAGCTTAAGTTTTATCCGGATATGAAGAAGATAACTATACCAATGCAGTTATGGGTGTGAATAAAGAATTTTTGAAAGAGTTTAATGGTAGTAATGATGAAAAAACTACCACGAAAACTACTATGAAACAGGAAGAGATTATTAAGATAATAGCTGAAATCCTCACATAAGCGCGAAAGAAATGGCAGAAAAATTAAACCTTACTGTTGATGATGTACGTTATCATTTAAACAAAATGAGGAAAGCAGGACTTATTCGATATGAAGGCTCAACAAAATTAGGTCAGTGGGTAATTATGAAATAGTGGTAAGTTGCAATACACAGAATTAAAAAGTGATTAGAGTAAAATCTAACCGCCTTTTTTGTTTGGAAAAAACG
The DNA here is from genome assembly GCF_049244235.1 of Gardnerella sp. DNF01151. NCBI lineage: Bacteria > Bacillati > Actinomycetota > Actinomycetes > Bifidobacteriales > Bifidobacteriaceae > Gardnerella > Gardnerella sp. DNF01151. The sequence continues at coordinate 975,938 of NZ_CP058389.1, forward strand.
AAGGAGGTAAAAATGCGAATAAATGATTTTCATAACATTTTGGAGCTTGTAAAACAAGATATTTTGCAAAGCAAAGTAGAATATCTGAAGCTCTTAAAGGTTGTCGGAAATAATCAAAGATACAATTTTAAAAGTCAATTAAGTATATATGACAAAAATCCTGAAGCGACAGCCTGTGCCAAGTTTGATTGCTGGAGGGAACGCTTTAATCGAACAGTAATGCGAGGACAGAAGGATATCCCCATTTTAGAGAACTATGGCACATACAAAAAAGTGGACTATATTTTTGATATAGGTCGGACAGTTTCAAGAAATAGAGATTTCAATGAAGTAAATCGAAGGTTGTAAAACGAATTTTCAGAGAGTACCTAGAGGGTGCAAGTTTTAGGGATATTGCAAATTGACTGGAAAAAGACAAAATAAGGACTGGGCGCAAAAGATATAAATGGCATATAAGCACAATTCGAGGGATACTTAGAAATGAAAAGTACATTGACGATGCACTTTTACAAAAGGCAATCACAACAGACTTCATTGAGAAAATACGAATCAAGAATGATGGAACAGTGCCACAACATTATGTAAAGGATACTCAGGAGCCAATCGTAGCTAGGGATATATTCATGTTCGTGCAGGAAGAAATGGTCAGAAGGGCGAACCTAACAAGAAGAGTAGGCAGCAAAAAGAAAAGAGTCTATTCCAGTAAATATGCCCTCTCAAGTATTTGTACCTGCACAAAATGCGGTGATGTTTTTAGGAGAATTGCATGGAATAACAGAGGAAAGAAATCTACAGTATGGAGGTGTTGCACCAGAGTAGAGCATGGTCCATCAGCCTGTGATGCTCCTACCATTCAAGAGTCGGAATTGCAAGTTGCAACAGTCAAGTCAATCAATCAGATCCTAAGATGTTCGGATAGTATGATGCAAATTCTGAAAGAAAATATAGCCATGGTTATTTCAGATGATAATTCAGAGGAGATGGAAAAGCTAAAGGTTATCCTTAAGGAAAAACAGAAGGAACAGGTAAAGCCTGCTCATGCTAAGAAAGATTACTTTATACTAGCTGATGAGATTGATATTCTTAGAGATAAGAAGCAGGAACTTTTGGTAAAAAGAGCAGAGACAGAAGGTATGAAAAAACGAATAGAAAAATTAATAAACTTTCTTCAAAGGAAAAAATCATCACTTGACAGAATATGATGAGGGGATGGTGAGAGAATACATTGAGGAGATAAGAGTATATGAGGACAAGCTTACGATTTGTTTCAAGTCAAAACTTGAAGTTGAGATAATTAGATAAATACTGTGATGTAAGGCAGGATCTTAGTTCTGCCTTTTTTGTGGTTTTTGGGCTTTAAGGAATATATTATAATAAGTAAGCAGAAATCAGTTTGATAAATTTAGATTGACCTACGGTCAAGAAGATATGTGGTATATAATTCCTGTTTGTCGAGATAATGCATTGTATTGGCTATATAAAAGATGTACAGGAACCAGTAGATAAATACAATAAAGAACGGAAAGAATATAAAAATAATATGAGGTGATTATATGGCTGAAATTAGATTTAAAAATCTACCTAAGTTGTTAAGTAGTATGGAGAAGAAAGCATGGATTATTGATAGCTTTTTATTCAAGTATAAAAATGAGAATTATGTTGTAATATTAAAGCTATATAGTGATATAGAAAGAAAGCCATCTAAATATGCTAAGGTAAAATTAGAATTCATTAGGGCTAATAATACCAATGAATCTATACAAGCGTATGCGGATTTTTACGAGGTTCACTTCCATTCTTTAGATGAATTTGCGAATTTCTTTAAGATAAAAAGAGGTAATGCAAATAGAGATTTATTTGTAGATTTCTCTGAAATTTTTTCAAAATTTATACCAGATGAAAAGCATGAGGAAAAGCAAGGTTTGATTCGACAGCTTCAAGGTTCAAGATGTGAGGAAAACAATCCTAATGCAATATACTGCTATGATGTAAGAAGGAATGGAGAGACTGATGGAAGAAAAAATATCAGATCAAAGGCGAATAGTAATAAGGCTTATACTCTAAGAAAAAGTTTGTATGAAAAATATAAAGAAGATAAAAATCTTAGTTTCATCTTTTCTGATAAATCAGAAGATGAAAGAACTGATGAGGAAATAATAAATCAAGTTGCTGCTAGACACTGATTTGTTATATATGGATTAAACAATTTAACGATAGCCCTCCCTATCGTTAAAAAGTGCACCCACTATTCATAGTGTGCACTCAAAAAAGTGTAGATATACTAGGAGTTCTCTCAATCCATACAGAATCAGTAGCGCTTCTTTGCAAATCTCACTGAATCGCAATAGCGTTTTGATGATTTCTACTGTGCCTGCAGCCTGTTGTAGCGTTTTCGTTCTGACATTTATTTGTGTTCATAAAGGTGAGTGTAAGACTAAATAATCTTGTTAGAAAGAAAAATTTGTTTTAGTTTGCAATATTTAATAAAATACTCTCATTGGTGTAGCATACGCAAATAACAGTACCCGACGCGCATCTTAACAATGCGGATCAATTCGGGTTTTCTGATTTTTGAGGAGAGAGAATGATGCGTAAAGCAATGAAAATGTTATCTGTACCGATTGTTAGTGTCTCACTAGTATTGTGTTCAGCTGAAGTGTCTTCCGCTAACACATTGACAGAGCGCGGTAACTTCACATATGCTGCTGGTAGCCTATCTTCTACTACAACTATGACAGATGCAGACTTGGATGCGTTGATCCGTGCATTTGAATCAGTGCCTGCTGATTTGCAGTATGCTAATCCACGTACAACTTCAAATTATGAAGCACGCTTAAATGCAGCATTGCATGGCTTAACGTTTAAGTCACTGATGCGTAGGAATAGGGTTTCTATGTTTGGACATTATGCACCGATGGTTAATTGGGTCGGATGTGCATTAGCGATAGCTTCATTTGTATTTCAATATGGTGTGTCTATTGCTAAGGCACTTGGTTGGCTGAAGCGAGCGAAGCAAATATATGGAACTGTGTCGGCTATCTGGAAAGCATTTAAGCGAGGAGAGCTTCTAGCTCATCTTGGTTCTGATGGAGCTAAGTTTTTGGAAAGTATTCTCGGTATCGAGCCAATTACTCGTAATTGCCTTTCCTAGGGTTAGATGATGAGTGAGATGAATGTAAGGCCAGTGCTTTTCAAGCATGCTTTTTGGGGTCATGTGATTACAGAAACTGTTGCTGGTATTTGCACGCTTATTATTGCGCTGCTCGTACAACAGTTCGTAGGGCACCGCGTACTAGGTTGGGAAACTGTGGTCATACTCGCGCTGAGTGTTGTGGTGTTTTCGCTGCTAAGCACAGCGTATCTGCAGTGGGACAGGCATCGTAGACCAGATGACAGGTCTGGTGATTTGCTCATCGGAATCATCGATTTTGTGCTCAGGCTTCTGGTGACCTCTGGTATTGCTTCATTGCTTGTTTCCAATACTACGCTGCTAAGCATTATTATTGGCGCAGCGATTACTAGTGTGTTGCTGTTTGTTTTTGAAAAGTCTTGGCAGCCAGGTATGACGGATGCGCAATTACAGGAAGCTTCAAAGAAATCGGTTGAGCTTGGCGTTCAAATGCTTGAAGAAGAGCGCGTAAAGCGCGCCGAGGCGAGAAACATGATTGCATTACAGCATGCGAGCGCAGGTAAAACAGGCACTCCTAGAAGTACGTCTTTAACATTCTCCTCGTTAATCGTTGCGAATATGCTGATGGAAGCAGTATGCGATGTTGTCACATTTTTGCTTGCATTGATACTGCAATGGTGGATGCTTTGTACTATCGATGGCTGGCGCACGCTACTCGTCATATTCTTGGGCAATATGCTATTTTCTTGCGTGGCGGCTGCGGTTATGGTTCTGATGGGTGCATTGAAGGCTGATCAACAGAAATGCCTAACAAAAAGTTTGCCTTTCTTGGTTATTGTTGTACTGCTTCGGCTGCTGATTTTCGGTGTTCTCGCTTGGCTTCTTACGCCGAGTTTGGCATGGGTAAGCGTAGTTGTTGGTATTGTGCTTACCGATATTGTTCTCGTTATCAAGCAGCACCCATGGAAAAGAACCGCAGTAGCAGCATAAGATTTTATAAGACTGTTTTCTTCTCTTTTGAGCAAAGGGCTCTACGTACGTTGAGAGTGTTGTATAGTATTGATGTCAAAGACTAGTATCGAAACGAGCTGAGTGTACAAGATTGATGTAAGAAAAATGCACACCCTTTGCACCTGGCTTTGCAACCGCTTTTTACGCAGAAGGAAAGAGAGTTTATTATGGGTAATGGTAGTTCGAAAGAAGAGTTAGCTGCTGACATAAATAATGCTAGAGAAGCATATTCTGAGATAAAAACATTGAATAAGTATTTAAGTAAATTTAAAACAATTAAAAATAAAATTAAGATGCGTAGAGGTAGAGGAAAATTATTAAAAAATTTATATTGGTGGGAAATAGAACTAAAAAATAATGTGGATATTTACGAGATTAAATATAACAAAATTCTTTTAATGCCATATACTTTTGGACTTACAGAAGATGATTTAAATACAAATACAAGTACGGAAATAAATTTGAAAAATTATGAAGAAGATGATTTCTTGGGAGATAATCGCTTATTTGATATCATAAGTAAGGAAAATAGAAAAGAAAAATATAAAAAAGCTAAAATACATTCTAACAATTATAACGTAGATATAACTACAGGTAATTTTCACCCGCATGATGCTTTGAAGGTAGTAATAAAAGGAAAAGAAATTAAACAGATCATGCTAGTAAGAAATACCTATACCTACAAAAAGGGGTCTCACTACGGAGTTTTATACGACAATAATTGCCCTAAAGGCGAAGAAAAAAATTTCATAATTTTAAGAGATGAAGCCAATAAATTACGCTACATTCCTAAAAAATGCATAAAACCAGTAAAAGAAAACGAAGAACTAGGAAAAACACTTATTGATTTTTTAAATTCCATAGGAGTTGAATAAATAATATTACTTAGAACTAAGAAATAGTTATCAGATGTAAATGTGATGTACCCCACAAAAAAGTTAGACTTTTGTGTTTGAAAAAATAGGGGGTATTTGATAATTTTACGTAAGAAAATAAGTAAAGCTGCTATAGGCTATAAGAAAAAATAATATTTGTATATCCCTATTTTTCATATTCGTGTATAACACGTTTTATAAGAGCGTCTTTACCAGAGCCTGGTTCAATCATTGATAAGAAATGACGGGATGAAATTGTGGTCATCAGATCAATTAGATATCTCACGCTTTCATCAGACCCAAGAATAGTATCTTCTTTGTCAATATGTTTAAGTATGTAATGCTTGTAGTATTTAGCCGTACTATTGGGTTTCCAACCATTTTCTTTTAGTTCGTTGTATAATTTGTCAAGATCTAAAGTAATGGTGACCTTCGTAGGTAAAGTAATATTTTCATTTTTATCCATAAATTTGCACCTCCTATTGCTGATAACATACTTCAATGTAGAAACAAAGGCAACAAGTAGGTATGTGGAAGGCGCGAGTGGATGGGAAAATGATTGAGGGGTTGCTAAAATGTTGGAAGTATTAAAGCTGTAGATTTAATTTGCAATTGTATTGAAGATCGTAACAAGAATCTATCTATTTGATGAGAAAAGTTTATAGAAACGGTTTTTGAGGTTTATTTTCTTAAGGTAGATTGTTTTATAAGACCTTGAGTGATGCGAACTTAAGGTGAGTTGAATGATTAACTGGAAAATGGTATTACCGAGGTTTCTGATAAGAATAAAGTAAATCTTGGTTGCATAATATTGTGTGCAAAACAGATGGATGTGCTCACTGCGTTGTGCACTGTTCAATGTGTAGAATTATGTGATAAAAAACACTAAAATATGTATAATTATGTGATTAAATGCACCAAAACATGTGATACACGATAAAAGATAACGCAAAATATAACAGAACAGCAGTGAAACTAAGCGTAGAAACAGCCGAGCGTTAATACGGCTGCAATATCTAATAGTGTAATGCAAGATGAAAGGTGAGTAATCATGAAAAGGCTGATTATACAGATAAACTTATAGAACTTGCGCTGAAGGAGAATAATTGAGAAAGAAAGATAATCTACAAGGGGGAAGAGAGAAAGAGAAAGAAAAGCAGGAACATACTCCCACAGATGAGAAAAATCCTCTATATTGTGAATCACATGAGCAAATATGTGAAAACCTTAACAGTGCAAATAAGGAATTATCCAAGTATAAGGTTTTGCAGCCGAGTGCGGAAATCTTTTCCATCTTAATGATTATTGGAACTGTTTTTATGGCATCCAATAAGCTACAGCTTTTTGGATGGATCACCTATTGTTTTGCAATTCTGCTTCTTGTTGTAGTTTCTCTTATTTGGGTTATTGGTGTTATTTGGCAGCGCAATATACACAGCCGTTTTAGTAGTGCAAATGTAGAGCGTAACAAATCTTTTCTTAGCTATGGCAAGCAACAGTGGAAGGGTAGAATCTCGCTGGTTCTTTATTGCTTTTTTGTGTTAAGTGGTATTCTAACTGCATTCTTTGGAATAACTGCAGTACGTCTTCCAAATCAGTGGCTTTTGCAGACTTGGGTATATGTTATATGCGCGGCAATGCCAGTTGTTTGGATGATTACGATTGCTCTTGTATGTGTCTTCTATAATCTCTATCTTATTTCGCGTGTACGGAAGATAGGTATAAGAATTGTACTTCGTTGTCTACATGTTCTGCTTTGTGTATTGATTATCTTAGGTCTTGGATTTTTTGACGTTTTGTTTATTGTTGGCAGATATTCTGTGAAACAAAATGATAATGGTACATACACAGAGCACGTGGACGATATGTATGCTCCTTTTGAGTATTATCTTTATAAGTCTGAAGGCCCGTTTTTCCTTAAGTATCTTCGACCAATGAAAGATTCAACTGATACTGATCCAAAAATAAGTGAATCTGAGTGGTATAGCAGAATTGATCGTAATAACAGGAAAGATACAAGATTAAAAGATACAAGATTAAAGGTTGAAGAGCCAGATAAAAATTACGATTTGCATGATTCCGCTGAGCATGATTTAGAATCAAAGAAGGAAAGAAATGCAGCGCTTAAGATATTTGATAAGTATTTTGCGGCGAAAGGCTTTGCGTTCAAGGAGAACTATACCGCCAAGGGAGATATGTACTTTGTTCTGAGTGAAAGCCGTTCGGACATTACTTATCTGCAGTATAACAGGGACTCTCAGGATGGAAAATGTGGTCTTTATATTCTGTTTAAGGCTTCAAAATCTTCAAATGGAAGCTGGTCGCCGAGTGATGCTCATATGCAGAGCACCTACACGTATGAATATAGCACTGGAGTAATTGCAGAGAGCAGTAGGGCATATTGGTAGTGGGGCAGAGTGGTTATATGTAGGAATATAAGACTATCGGAAGATTGCCAGATAGTAGCATCCATAGTTGTGTACTCTAGTTGCTTATGTTTTGGAGAACAAAACGGTGTAAAAATTGTAAAAAAGTTCTCTACATTATTTGATTTCTCATGGCAGGGGCTTGTTGGTTATTCCAGAAAATAAGGTTCCTGAGTTTAAGAAGTTGCTTGTTGAGTATTATGAGTGTGAAGATTTGCATGTGATTGCTTCGTTTATGAGGGAATGTTGTTGGAGGCGTTAAACGCGCGCGATGATATTGGTTCTTCTGTTTCTGTAAATCTTGCTGTTTATGAAAGAGTATAGTTTGCTAGTGAATGAAGAGATTAGCGTTGATAATAGTTTTAGTATTGCTTGTAAGTATGTTAAAAGTTTAGGCTTGCAGTCTGTGACGAATGCGTTTGCTTGCGTTCGTGAAGATGATTGGAAAGCACGGTATGTGAAATACATGTTATCGAGTCATAAAGGGCAAGATATTTAGTGCGTGTGAAGTAATTTTTGCTGCGTGTTTTTACGTGTTTTTATGCTCAGCATTGCTCAATGCGTATAATTATGTGATAAAAAACACTAAAATACGTATAATAATGTGATTAAATGCACCAAAACGTATATAATAATGTGATATACGATAAAAGATACCGCAAAATATAACAGAACAACAGTGCAACTCGCGTAGAAATAGTCAAGCGTTAATACGGTTGCAATATTTAATAGCGTAGCGTCAAGCGAAAGGTGGTAGTCATGAAAAGGCTGATTATGAGTAAACTTTTAGCATGGAAGAACTCACCGTATCGTAAACCGTTGATATTAAAAGGTGTGCGACAAGTTGGTAAAACTTGGGTATTAAAAGAATTTGGTAAGCTTTACTACAAAAATATTGCTTATTTTAACTTCGATGAAAACAAAGAATATAAGCAATTCTTTGAAACCACTAAAAACGTGGAGCGAATTTTACAAAATCTAATGCTTGCAAGTGGTCAAAAAATCGAAGCAGAAAACACGTTGGTTATATTTGATGAGGTTCAGGATTGCCCAGAAGTAATAAACTCGATGAAATATTTTTGTGAAAACGCTCCGCAATATCATATTGCTTGCGCTGGATCGTTGCTTGGAATAACGCTTGCAAAACCATCTTCATTCCCAGTTGGAAAAGTTAATTTTATGCAAATAAACCCAATGAATTTCACGGAGTTTTTGCTTGCTAATGGAGATGAAAATCTAGCGAAGTATATTGAACAAATCGATAAAATAGAACAGATTCCAGACGCATTTTTTAATCCTCTATACGAGAAATTAAAAATGTATTATGTTACGGGGGGAATGCCTGAATCGGTTTTAATGTGGACTAAAGCGCGAGATGTAAACGCAATGCAAGAAACGTTGTTTGAGATCATAACAGCTTATGAACGAGATTTTGCGAAACATCCTAGTGTTGGTGAGTTTCCTAAAATATCAATGATTTGGAATTCTATTCCGTCTCAACTTGCGCGTGAAAACAAAAAATTCTTGTATAAAGTTGTTAAAAATGGTGCGCGAGCAAGAGAATATGAAGATGCTTTGCAATGGTTGGTATCAGCACAATTGGTGTATAAAATTTATAGAAATACTGCGCCGAGTTTACCTATTGCTGCTTATGATGATGTATCTGCTTTTAAGATTTATTTGGCAGATGTTGGTTTGTTAAGGCGATTATCTCAACTTGCTCCGACTGCGTTTGCGGAAGGCAATAGACTGTTTACTGAGTTTAAGGGTGCTTTAACAGAAAATTATGTTTTGCAAGCGCTGCTTACTCAATTTGAAGTGATGCCTAGATACTGGTCTCAAACGAATCCGCCGTATGAAGTGGATTTTCTTATTCAACGAGAAAATGATATTTTCCCTATTGAAGTTAAATCTGAAGCAAATATTAATAGTAGAAGTTTGAAAAAGTTTAAAGAATTATTCCCTAATCAAACGAAATTACGTATACGATTCTCGCTGAATAATCTCAAACTAGACGATGATATGTTGAATATTCCGTTATTTATGGCTGATTACACGGATAAGCTTATAGAACTTGCTCTGAAAGAGAACGATTGATAAAGAAAGATAATTAAAAAAGTGAACGATTAGAAGATATAGAAATAAACTAGGGCAAAAGTTAAATGAGTGTCAATCGACGAAACGTTGCAACCAGCCTAGGAGGGCTTCTAGGCTGGTTGCATTCCCAAAAATCAAGCTATTAAGTCAATCTTAAACCTTTTTGCGATATTTTCCTATCGTTAAAAAGTGCACCCAATATCCATAGTGTGCACTAAAAAGTGTGAATACGTTGCCAGTACTTTTCTATCCCAAATCGCGCATTAATTGTTTGAGTCGTTAACAATGTTTTCAATATTTCTGCCTGAGTAGAAGATACGAATAACTGTTACAGTCATTTGGTTTTCGTCTACTTGGTAAAAAACTGTGTAGTTATCTATGGGAACTCTGCGTATTCCTTTAGAACACCACGGATCCCAATTAACAAGTGTATATCGTATAGGCATAGTCTCAAGAGAACGTATAGCATGCTTAATGCGGTTGACTTGTTTTTCCGCCGTTCTTGGAACTTGTAATGTAAAACAAATGTATTCGTATAGCTCTGTAAGATCAAGGAACGCTTGCGGAGAATAGATGATGTTATAAGTTGTACTCATGCACCATATTCCTTTGCAAAGAACTGATCTACTTCATCTGCACTATATTGTTTGCCAGTCGAAATAGAGTCGATGCCTTTTTGCAATTCCTTATCCAACTCATCTCTTGTTAAGCTGCCTAAAGCAAGCGGCTTTTCTTGCTTATTAGTTGGCAAGCGAAGTTCAAATGGCATGCCTTTTTGTAAAACAATCTGGCTGTAAAGCATTTGAATCGCAGAAGACGGTGTTATGCCAAGCTGGTTCAATATGCTTTCAGCGTTTTCTTTAAGATTTGTATCGATTCTTGCATATACAGCATTCGTATTTGACATTGTGTTCGCATCCTTTCTGTGCTTATTTTACAAAATAGTTGCAAGCATACGCAAGCAGATGAAAGCAAAAGTTTAATCACCTGTTCTCGTGTTAAATACTTCATTTGGCAAATTCCTCATAGACTTTATTGGAGATTTGGAGATAAGGAATTTATGAGGTTGCTTAGCCTTGTAATAAGTAGTAAATAGGCAGGTCTAGTTTCTTAACTCTTGTATGCAATGAAACTTTTCCTTTTGCACTCTGAAACTATTGCTTTCTGTATTATATGTTTCGCAAGTATCACGCTACTTGAGACTTTTGTTAACACGTTAAAAATTGCAGTGGGGTAGTACAAAAGAATTACATATCAGTTTTTGTCTCAACAAATTCGTACGTACGTTGTTTCTATTAAATTATTTTCATAATCTGTACGCACTTTTAATGAGGAGAGTGTTTAGTTATGGGATCTTCAGTTACACAACGCATTAAGAGCATTAAACAACCTTATGGTGGATATTTGCCACGAAAAGATTTTGTTGAAAAATCATTAGGTGAAGGAATAGAAGACTTATATGATAAAGGGAACATTCACCCAAGTTTAGTTGGTATAGTAGTTGACTACATGACTCGTTTAATGTCTGGATCGAGTGCAATAGACGCGTTTAAAATTTCTTTACTGGGCGCAATGATTATAAACGAACGCGATAATGCGTTGAAACTTATGTCCGGCATTAAAGGACTTAGCGATGAAGATATAGTTAACGCCGTCAAACTTGTTGGATTCGACGTATGCTTTAGATATGATCCTATTGGCTACAGGCCTTTTGATGAAATCAATCCCGATGAGCACACAATCCAAAACATCAGAGTTATGGTTCAGCGCTCGCTTCATTTTCTTGAGTGTTACGGTCCGAAAGTGCTTGACGGTTTTACGCTAGAGGGCGGTTACACTAATACGGTAAGTGCTGGTGATGGTGATTTTATAACAGCTGATACTTTGTGGGATTTTAAAGTTTCTAAAGAAAAGTTGGATAAGAATCAGACTCTTCAACTGCTTATGTATTGGCGTATGGGTTTGCATTCTATTCATCCAGAGTTTCAGAATATTAAGTACTTGGGTATTTATAATCCTCGCATGAATAAGGTCTATCGTATTGCTGTTGAAAACATATCCGAGGACGTTATACGCGAAGTTGAGAAAGATGTGATTGGGTATTAGGATCAGACGGTTTTGCGTGCTTTAGGCTGTTGTTCGTACTTAGTGAAGACTATCGCTAAAAAGTTTAGTGCACTGCGGCTTTAAGCTGGTTGATTCAGAAAGCAGTATGTAGCAATCGTTAGACACCGTTATTTTCTCAGTTCGTTGACCGAGTTAGTAACGGTGTTTAGATCTTGGATTATATCCCCGGATATTCACAAGCTTTTCTCTACACATTTTGCCGATTACTCATGATTCATGTGCTATAAGCCAAAAAATAATGGAGACCGCACAACACCTAAGGTGAGTAAATCAGCCGACGGCGTGAAGCCGACTTTCAACTAAATATATCAAATATTTAGAACACATTGATTATTCACACAACAATTACAATATTCAATCTTCAGAACTAACAAAATTAGATTAATTTCATTGTTTATTTTCAGAAAATAAGATAGATTTGGCATTTTTATATATCTTTCAAAACAAAGGGTTCTTTATATTTAATTTTGGCGTAGGAATGTTATTAGGAAAAATTTTTGGCATTTTTTATTTCAAGATTTTGTCTATAAAATTTAGCAAATGCTTCAGTTATTGCACTAAATGATTTATTATCCAAATGAATCATATCGCTTATTGAAGCGGAAATATTTTTTACAGCTTCTTTAGATAATGAATTTGAAATTTCACTCAAAGCGGGCGAAACAGCTTTGATAAAATGCTCATTGATTCTATTCGTTTGAATGATTCTAGTAAACGAAGATAAAACATTTTCTAAATCTGTAACGCTCAAATGCTTTCTGTTCTCAAAATCAGCAACGGCAATATCTAACTTCTTTATATATTGCTTAAGTATATTTCTATATTTGCAAAATTCAGTATCAGAAATTTCTTTGTTGTGCACTACTTTGTTTCTTATTTTTCTAATTTCATCAAGACTATTTCTAGTTAAATCTATATTTCTTTTACTAAAAAGTCTTTCCCATAATGATATCTTTTCACCCTTATTTAATATATTAATAATATTATTTGAAGATTCCCGTTTTTTCAAAGCTAATTTTGCATCTTCAATTACCTCATTTGCATCTTCAATAGATTGTTCCTTAAATAAATAATCAATATAATTTTGAAAAGTAAAACAATCTAAAGCAATCTCAATATAACGATTTTTATTCCTTATATTCTCTGCAACATCATTCTTAATTTCTTCGTCGACTAAAGTTTTTTTAGTCCATTCTGTACCATATGCGCTTAACACAGTAAGGTATACAAATTGTCTTAATTTCCTTTCAAATGTGAATATATACTTAGACAGGTTATTGCAGTAATAATCTGAAGCTCCATCAAAAATGACAACAACGTTATATTTGCATCTTAGATTATTTTTTATAAAAGCGAACTTCAAAGACTCGATTGAAATTGCTTCTTTTCTTGTAGTTTTCTTATTAATAGTTAAAATTTTTAGCCTAATTTCTTCGCCTATTTTCTGAATATTATAATTAAATTCTTGATCATCGTTGTGTAAGCATAATGTTTTTTCTTTAAAAGAAATCAGGTCTGCGAAATTTTCCTTAAATGAATCAATATCATTTTCGCTATCCTTATTTTTTAGCATAAATACAAGGTCAATAAACATAAGTCACTTCGATTCAGATTTTACTTTTCCATTTGTTATACAATCTACTTCTAACAACACGTATATTGGGATTAATGCCTTTTGCAAAATACACTAATTCTTGATAATCAAATTCTTCCATCATTGGGCCGCATATCAATTCCATGTCGTCAAAATATTTACCATCAATGTTAAAGTCTGCATAATGAACGATGGGTTGATTATTTGATAATAAATCATTAACAATTTCTTGACCAACATTAGCACTATATTTCTCATCCCTAAGAAATTTTATTTGATCAAATGGAATATACATTACTGAATATCTCCATTCTTTTTGGAACTCCCACTCAGTACTTTTATATTTCCCTAACACATTCGCGTCAAAACAAAAAAATTCACCATCCTGTCTCAAACATCTAGGATAGATAAGTGATTCATCGTCTGTATATGTTACTTTTGCATTTAAGCGCTGGGTAAGAATGTCTCTATCTTTGTCACTTATAATAAATTGCGGCATTAGCTTAAATCTACATCCAAAACAATATTGCGCAGGTACTATAAAAGTTTCATCCGTTGACTTTTCCGATGGTTGATCTTCTTTATTAATGCAATGCTCAACGTAATCATCATAATTATTTTTTAAAAGGAAAACTTCTTAATTTTATGCAAACGCCTCTGCTAGAATCTCCATACATAGACCATTGTGGTATGCTGTCTCTATTCTCACTCCAGCAGCTTGAAAAAATAAATTTCCCCAAATTGCGACCTTCACCGGTAATTGCTTCAGTTTTATCATCCATACATTCAAGTGAAGTTAGTCTCAAAGTTTTATTCATTAAAATTAGCTTTGCCGATTTCAAACTAGTGTAATGATATAAATATTCTGGTATTCCTTCAACTATTTGCATAATAAACTTCCTTATCCTCCCCTATATTTCTTTTAGCACAGCAAAATCTCTTTTTTATCATTTAATTTATTATCAAGTAGAGCCCATTTTAGATATATTTCACCATTTTCAATCACTTCAATTCTAGCAGGACATGCAGTATTTGACTGTCAAGTTAAACAATAAGCACATAATCCCTAGCAAGTTAGATAATATACTCATGAATATTGCAGATCAGCACAAAAAGGCAGCAGAGTTTATTGAGCGCTGGCAAGGTCGCGGCGATGAAAAGCAGGAAACGCAGAAGTTTTGGCTTGAACCTTATGCAAAACGTTTTGGGCATTCCAGACGCAATAAACAATACCGAGTTTGAGTATCGTACCGCTAACCGTGGGTACATTGACATGTTGTGCCCTGATTCTCGTTTTCTTGTTGAGCAAAAAAGTAAGAATGTTGATCTTGATAAGCCTGAAGAACGTCAAGGTGATTCTGTTACTCCAGCTGAGCAAGCCGTAAGATATTCCGACAATCTTCCGCTTCCAGAGCTTACAAGTGATATGCGAGAGAAAGTTATTGAAGCAGGTAAAGCCATACTTAAAGCGCGTGCGAATCACCCAGGCCAATCTCTAGCAGACTTGTATGATCCAAAATGCATGCCTCAAGATTTGCGCAAAGCTCATGACGAGCTAGATAAAGTAGTAGATGTTGCTTTTGGTTCTGCAAAGCCTTGCTCTAATAACGACGAACGTCTAGAAATTCTTTTCAAATCCTATATTCGCATGACTAAGGAATGAATTTAATATAAGCAAACCTATAAAACGAAAAACCAATCTGTAGTTTCTACAAGTCAGGATTTATATTAGGAAGCGTTGATTGCTGTTAGCAGAGGGTCACAAGTTTTGTGCGACCCTCTAGCATATTTACATTAGAAAATGTCGTTTTGTATAAGATGCTTCATTGGGAAATATACACCACTGTTACAAATAATATCGTCAATTATATGAGCTGTTTTTAATACTGCTTTATCTCCACGAGAAAGTTGAGATGATTCTAATGATTTATCAATCATTGCAGCGCGCGAAGCGATAAATAATGCCATATCAATCATTTGCAATCCAAAGTATTGTCTTGAATCTTCCCAATGGAATGGCATCACAATATGAGAAAGATTTGAATTATAAAAACCCTCTGTATTACCATTATTCTGATATTGCTTAATGCGACCTTCATGTGCTTCAGGATCAGCCACTTTATCAGCAACAATAGTTATATCAGTTCTATATAATTCAGCAATAAAATTAACTCTCTCGAGACAATATTGAAGTGCAACATCGTGAGGTGTATGAGCATGTTCTTTATATCGTTGTTTTAATTCAGTAGCAGCAACACCGCGAATAATAACTTTTGCACATGATTTTGCCAATATACGCATTGCAGATCTATAAATACCAGTGGATTGTGTATATAGCCCATTCATGCATTTCCAATCACCCTTAAACTGGAACATACAATGACCATGAAATTCAACATTACTTGGAACATTAAATTTTTGTATAACGCTTTCTTTTAATTTTGCAAGCTCATGTTCTATAAATTCTTTTTGCTGCTCGTCAACAATTAACGCACCAATATAATATATATCTCCGCCAATTTTTCTATCTACAGGCGAATGAGATTCATCAATATAAGCAGTTAACATAGAATTATTATCACACATAATTATTCCAACCATCGAACTAGAAAAATAATGTGCATAACTAATATGAATTACTTCTCTATTTACTACAAATTGTTGCATAAAATATTAACGATATTAAAAACAACTTCATATTCGTGCTAAAATATGGCGAATATATTCTTCTATGTTTATAACATGTTTTTGTATTCAAAAATTATCAATGCAACACGTAGTCCTAAAATTTGTAAAAATAACCAAATTTGTATATTCTTGTATGTACGACAAGCTCACTTCACTATAGGAAGTGTTGATTGCTGTTAGCAGAGGGTCGCGGTTTTGTGCGACCCTCTAGCATATTTACTTTCCCAAAACAATGCGCATTAAGGATAAGCGGCAATTTAGGTTTATTTCCCAAAATGTGGGGTAAGCGGCAAAAAGTGGGGTAGTGGCAAGACATCTATTATTAACATGGCAATATCTGAGATTCCAATAAACGAAGACAAAGCCAAAAGAGTAGAGAAAGAAAAATGGTATTCAAAAGTATACAAAAGAATCAAAAAAATTTTTACTTCACAAAAAACTGAAGAAGAAGATCAATGTCATTATCCAATAGTTATTAAATTCTCACCATGGAATTATTCCGACAAGAACAATTTAATCAGTTTGTTCTTTTATGAATTGAAGAATAAATTAGGTGTAGCTAAGGGGGAGGGACATAAACTATGTATTCTAATGCATCCAATAAGATGGACAGTAAAAAGAGAAATGAAAAAACTATCATACATGCAGAAAATTTATTATTATATGTACGAGAAACTTCGCCCTTATGATAATAAATACATGGATAAAACTATAAAATGAGACAACTACTCTAATTATCTCGCAGGATAAACATTACTAGTAGTTGGTATGGCATTTGAATAATAATCTTTATTATGATAGTCATTGCACGAATTGAACAGAAAAACAAGACATATCGCAACAAACATTAAAGTCAACATAAAGTGTACATAAGATTTGGAATTCAATTCATCAGATTTCTTATTACTACTAGGTGGCATCCTGTGAACCTCAAATGGCAGATACCCTGTTAAACATTTTTCTGAATCAATTTTTTTGTTTATCAATACATTGCGCTTACGTTTTTTATCAACTTTATTTTGAACATGTAACGTAGCTTTACAATCCTCTAACGCATCATGCGCATTATAAGAAAATTTACACTCTTCGGCAGCCCATTTTAACGCAATTGTTTTTGAACCATAGAAAGTTTCGGCATATTCACGCATAGTATCAGTAACTTTGTTCCTGTTAAGGCGTATACCAATCTCAGCGAGAAAAGCCAAATCAAACTTAGCATTGAATGCACATATTTCTCTAGCTCTATTAATGATATTTTGTATAGCCTCCACATCTTTAGTAATACATTCACATTTTCTAACATCAAAAGGATTTATATGATTTATTGCTTCAGCTTGAGGCCAATGAGTAACATATTCTGGTTTATATAGCTTATTCCATAAGACATTGCCATTCCCATCAATTATAGACAACTGCAGTATTTCATCATATTCAGGATCCAAACCTGTAGTTTCTGTATCCAAAACAATTCTTGGAATTATATCTTCACATGGAATGCTAACAGTATTCATCTCAACCTTTAAACTAAATTGAATCAAACTAGAACTGCTATTAGAAGACGTTTTGGGCTTGTAAGAAAAATATTCTAGTCTATTACCTACTAATGGCATTAATACATTGTTAGCTTCTGTTAATACATTTTTTGTCTCAAAAATTATATTTCCATAACCATTTTTTACAATTATATATTTTTCTTCATCTTTACATTCAGTTGTAACAATGCAATTCTTAAAGCTATGAGACCTTGAGATATCAATAGAATCTGCAACAAAACGCGAATCAGCATAAAAAGAGTACTTACCAGATAATTTCATGAGACTTCGCATAAAATGATTTTTTACCAAAGCTTCCTTCTTCTCAAATATGTCTGCTGCGCAATCATCTGCTCTCTATATAAGTCTAATAAGAACTAAAGATTTAAGTTTAAGTATGGGTCATTATGCTTACCCATACTTTTTGCCTTTTACAACAAGACATTTGATTAATAAACACAATTTTTGTCTATAACACAATTCATTAGCCTTAAACATTTAGAAGATATTGAAAAAATTTATGCGGCAAAAATTAAATACATTTCAAAATCCGAAGATATATTAAGTTCTTACCAATTTCGTATAGCATTTTACGTATGGAAATGTATTAATAAGAAAGCTGCTCTCACGTATGTTACAAATCTATTCAATAATGAGACAAATAAGCTTAGATTCTTATGTGTAACAACATACAATAAACTAACAAACTGGAAATTTTATTCAGAAAATTGCTTTAATCTAACCGCAAAATATTTAAAGACATCACACACCCGCGTATCAAAACTGTTTCCTTAACGCAACAATTTTGATACACTTGCGTTATATCTATTTTTGTGAATGATACTCTTCTTAAGCATTAAACATCTACATCTGCTTTACTTTTGTAAGAGTTATACCACTTTGAACAATTTTAAATTTATACTACAAACGGATTAACCGAATGCGTACAAGATCTAGATTAAAGGAATCACAATAACAATGCTGTTGATGTATAATCGCTTTTGATAGAGCTTCCCGCATGCGCGGGTGTGATCCTTCTGTGTTTCGTGTTCTATCGTCTTTCTCGCATTGGCGAGGCAATTATTTGGGCTTCAAATGCATGCAATACGTTTGAAGCCCAATTAGTTTAGTAACGAATATGCAACACAATCTTTCTTAAAGCTCTTATTGAGAGTATATTTACCATTATTTAGTAATCATTGTGGATTAAGGGGATAGTAGGTATGAATTGTAATCATATTATTAATCCTGCATTATGGGGTAAAAAGAGAGAAGTCAATGGTACTATGCAATGGCTTCCTCTTGCTCAACACCTTGAAGATACTGGAAATGTTATTGGTCAATTATGGGATCATTGGCTTAGTGATGGTCAGCGAAGATTAATTGAATTCTCATTAAGTAAACATGTTGATGCAAAAAAATTATCTCAATTTTTAGGATGCATACATGATATTGGTAAGGCTACTCCCGTTTTTCAGTTTCGAAAATCGTATTCAAATTCAGAAGATTTAGATATTGCGTTAAAAAATAAGTTAGCTACTGTTGGTTTTACAAATATCGATGATTTTATTCTTAAGGCAACAGATTGCTCAAGTAGTCATCACACTATAACAGGTCAAGCTATTCTTTCTAAGGCTGGAGTTCCTGAAGGAATTTGTGCAATCGTTGGCGCTCATCATGGTAGGCCTTTAGATGATGATTCTGTTTATAAAAATAATATGTCTAAATATATTGATCATTATTATCAAAGTGAATCTGAGAGTGAAAATAGTAAATTATGGCAAAAATTGCAGAATGATATTTTAGGCTGGGCTTTAGAAAGGAATGATTTTTCTAATGTGAATGATCTTCCTGAAATAAGTGAACCTGCGCAAGTTTTGTTGTGCGGATTAGTAATTATGGCTGATTGGATTGCTAGTAATGAAAACTATTTTCCGCTTATTCCAATAGAGAAAGATTTGATTGAGAATCAGGAAGAAAGATATAAAAAAGGCTGGGAAAAGTGGTTACAGCATGGTTCTAAAGACGTATGGGAATCATTAAATTGTTGTAGCAGTGTTTCAGAACTATATAAGCATCATTTTGGTTTTTTGCCAAATGATGTTCAGATAGCGTTGTACGACGTAATTTCTCAATCTAAAGAGCCTGGAATTTTTATTCTTGAATCGGCAATGGGTTCAGGTAAAACAGAAGCTTCTTTAATTGCTGCTGAGCAATTGGCAAATCTAACTGGAAGAAGCGGAGTGTTCTTTGGTCTTCCTACTCAAGCCACTTCTAACGGAATGTTTAGGCGAGTTGAGAATTGGCTTAAAAGTGTGAATAGTGATTTTCAGGGCGAAATTGGTTTACGTTTAGTTCATGGTAAAGCTGAACTGAATGCAGATTATGCCCATTTGCCTCGTGGAATGCAAAATATGAATGATGGTTGTGAAAGTACTTCAAGTAATAACGATGCAAATAACAATGGAGTAATACTTAATGATTGGTTTACGGGGCGAAAAACCGCAATGTTGGATGATTTTGTAGTTGGTACAGTAGATCAATTTTTGTTAGCTTCTCTAAAACAAAAACATCTTATGCTTCGTCATTTGGGTTTAAGTAAAAAAGTTGTAATTATTGACGAAGTGCACGCATATGACGCTTATATGAATAAGTATCTTGAAGAATCTCTTATTTGGATGGCAGCATATGGTGTTCCTGTAGTGTTGCTTTCTGCCACCTTACCTGCAAAGCGTAGAAAAGAACTTATAAAATCTTATCTGCTGCGCGGGTTGGGATTTAAATGGAGTGAATGCAATAAGTCTAATGTTGATTTTGAAACAAATGGTTATCCTTTAATTACATACAGTGATAAAAACTGTGTAAAACAAAAATTTATTGAAAATGATAAAAGTGATAATAAATCTATTTCTGTAAGAAAAATAACAGACGATAACTTACATGAATCGCTTGTTAGTAAGCTTAAATCTTTGTTAAATAATGGCGGTATTGCTGGAATTATAGTAAACACCGTTAAGAGAGCGCAAGAAATTTATAATGCTTGCGTTGATGAATTTAGTGATGACGAAGTTATACTTGTTCATTCGCAATTTATTGCTACTGATAGAGTTAGAAAAGAACAGCAGATTTGTAATATGATTGGCAAGAATGCTCATAGACCTGCTTGTGCAATAATTATTGGTACGCAAGTATTAGAACAGTCACTTGATATTGATTTTGATGTTTTGTTTACTGATCTTGCTCCTATAGATTTATTACTTCAGCGTGCTGGTAGATTACACAGGCATACGATAGAACGCCCAGAAAATTTCACAGAGCCAATTTTATATGTGTTGGGAACCAACGATCGTTATGAATTTGATAAAGGTTCAGAGTCTATTTACAGCAAATATTTACTTATGAGAACCCAATACTATTTGCCAGATGTTATAAACATGCCTAAAGATATTTCTCGATTAGTGCAAATAGTTTATGGCGATAATCCTTTAGAGTTACAAGAAGATTTGAAAGATGTGTATGCTGTTGCAAAAAGAGAACATGATTCAGTAAGAAATAGTAATGAAAGTGCTGCAAAAACATATAGAATTGAAAATCCAGAATCAGAAATTGGTGAAAGATCTATTGTCGGCTTGTTGAAGAATCCAATTACAAATGAATCTGATGAATTTGCATGTGCTCAAGTTCGCAATAGTGGTGAATCTATAGAAGTTATTGCTGTGAAAAAAGTTGGGTTTGGTTATGGAACTTTCCATGATTGTGAAGATATTTCACAAAATATTGATGATGCGGAAGTTGCAATAAAACTTGCTCAAGAAACAGTAGGATTGCCGTGGATGTTTACACTAAACAGCAATCGTGTTGATGAAACAATTGCAGAGCTGGAAAGAATACGAAAACAAAAGCAATTCAAAGACTGGGATAATCAGCCTTGGTTGCGAGGTTCTTTGGTGCTTCTATTCGATGAAAATAATATTTGCGAATTATCGAAATACAGAGTTGCGTATTCTGAGAAAAGTGGTATTGTGTGTATTAAGAGTTCAGAAGAAGACAGAAAGGAATAAAGGGTGAGCAGATTTAATTTATTAGATGAGCCTTGGATTTCCGTCATTGTAGACGAAAAAGGCCACAATAAACTCGTATCAATTACAGACGTGTTTAATCATGCATCAGAATATAAAGCTCTTGCGGGAGATATGAAAACACAGGATTTTGCATTGCTTCGCATTTTGCTTGCTGTGCTTCATACTGTTTTTTCTAGGTACGATATTCATGGAAATTCTCGTGAATTTGATTCAGGTGAAGATGATGAATATTATTTCAATAAAGAAACAATGAATATTTGGCGCGAAGTTTGGAATTCAAAAAGTTTCCAGACGCAGTTTTCAAATATTTAGAACAATGGCATGATCGTTTCTACCTTTTTGATGACAAGTATCCATTTTTGCAAGTACTTAAACAAGATATAGATAGTAAAAAGCTTGGTGGCAAATCTCCTAGTGAGATATCTGGTAAAAATATAAATCGATTGATTTCTGAAAGTAACAATAAAATAGCTGTATTTTCTCCAAAAGATAATGTTGATAACAACAAATCGTCACTTACTGAAGCACAATTAGCAAGATGGATTATTGTGTTACAGTCATACGTTGGATTGGCAGATAAGACCATTTTTGGTACGGAAAAATATAAAGCTTCTAAAGGATGGCTTTTTGACCTTGGTGGCATTTACATAGAAGGCGAAAACCTATTTGAAACTCTTATGCTCAACTGTGTACTTGTTGGCGAAATGCAATCTCCTGAGAAAAAACAAAAACCATGTTGGGAATATTCAGGAGCGGAAAATATTGAAAATTCGTTTTATGAAACATTTATTGACAATATTTCTCAACTTTACACTCGATGGAGTAGAGCAATATATATAAATCCTGATATTAGCATTGATAAGCCAATATCGGTTTCTATAGTGAAACTTCCTGATATTAATCATCAAAATGCTTTTATTGAGCCAATGACAGTATGGCAGTACAACAAGGAACGTGAAAACAAGGACAAATACACTCCAAGGAAGCATAAAGTAGAAGAATCTATGTGGAGATCATTTGGGTTACTTACATTGCAAGAATCAGATGATGGGATCCTAAAAAATCACAAACCATGCATTATGGAATGGTTAAACAAAATTAGTAAAGATATTGAAGGTTCTTCTATTTCATTACAGGCTGTGAGTATGAAAGATGATGGTAATGCTACATCTTGGGTTCCTACAGATGAAATATGCGATACTCTGCATATTGATGAAGTTGTAGTAACTGATAATTCTGACAACGGATGGGTGGGCAGAATTAACAATGAAGTCGAGTATACAAGATCTGCCATAGGATTTATTTACAGGCAATTTCTTCTAGACATATGTGAAATACGTAATAGAAATAAAGATGATGCAACTAAATATGCTGATAAGTGTATTAGTCATATTTATTTCTTAGTCGATAAGCCGTTTAGACAATGGTTAGCAAATATTAAACCAAAAGATTTAATGAATGAACGATGTACTCAATGGAGAAATACTTTGCATAGCATACTTATAAATGAAGCAAAAGGCATGTTGGAAAATGCTACATTGCGTGATTTTACAGGTAGGTCTGCTATGCAAAGTGAGAAAGAAACTACAAAAAATATAGTTACGGCTTACAGCATTTTTACTAGTCGCTTAAAAAAATTATCAAAAAAATAAAGACATAGAAAGGAGGCTATTATGGCTGAAAATCAAAGCAAATCTGTTGAAGTATCTAATGCTGTTAGAAAAATTATCAATCAATTTTTGAATGGCTCAGATATTGCATCAAGGCGAGCTATGCTTGCTCAACTGCGTCACACAATTGGTAAGCCATTAAGTCAGTCTGTAGAAATATGGCCATGGATACTAAGCAATGTTCCAGAAAGCTTTATCAATAAATATGGTGAAGTTAGCTATCAAATGCGATCTGTTATAAATACTTTGCAAATATACGCATTGTATGAACAAGGTAGTGTAGAAAAATCAAGTTATAAGGATTTGAACAAATCTGAAGATTCAGAAAATGAAAAATCTTATAACAATATGGGAACAGCTTTAAGAGCACTAAGAAGTGACGAAGGTGTGCGTGGAGCGATGGATAGACGCTTTAGTGTTATGATTACTGCAAGCGATTACGAAAGTTTTTACTATTACCTTCGTCAACTAGTTCGACTACTAAAAAGCAGAACAAAAGAAAATCAACAAGCGATTGATTATTCTAAACTAGCAGGCGATTTATATTTGCTTCAGTTTGAAGATTCAGAAAAAGTAAGACTTTCCTGGGCGCAAGAATATTATCGCTTAAGCAAGTAGCAATAACTTTTTAGCAATATCACATATTTTAAAAATTACATATTTCAAAAACAACGTTATTAAACAATTAACTAAAATTTAGAAAGGCAAAACAATGAACACTCATTTATTCTTAGATATTCAAGCAATCCAAGCTGTTCCACCATGCAATATTAATCGCGATGATGCAGGTAGTCCAAAAACTGCTCAATATGGCGGTGTAACTAGAGCTAGAGTAAGCTCTCAATGCTGGAAGCACTCAATGCGCGAATATTTCAAAGAACACAGCGGAGATTCTAATGTTGGAATACGAAGCAAAAACATTGTTAAGTACGTTGCAGATAAAGTTATTGCATTAAAACCAGAATTATCTGAGCAAGAAGCATTAGATTTAGCAAATAAAACGTTAAATAATGCTGGCGTTAAAACTAAAAAAGATAATGATGAAATAGTTCCTACAGCAAAAGCTTTATTCTTCTTAGGAGAGACTCAAGCAAATTCTCTAGCGCAAGCAGCAATCAATAATGTTACTGACAAGAAGCAACTGCAAGAAATCTTGAAAGATAATCCACCTATTGATATTGCTTTATTTGGTCGCATGCTTGCAGACGATCCATCGCTTAATGAGGATGCTTCTTCTCAAGTTGCTCACGCAATTTCCACTCACGCTGTTCGTGCTGAATTTGATTACTATACTGCTGTTGATGATTTATCTGCGGATGATAATGCTGGAGCTGGGATGCTGGGCACAATAGAATATAATTCTTCAACACTGTATCGTTATGCAAATGTTGCAATACATGAATTTAGTCATCAGTTGAGTGATAACAAAGAATCTACAATTAATGCTCTTAAACTTTTTATTGAAGCTTTCGCTAATGCTATGCCTATTGGAAAAGCAAATACTTTTGCGAATCAAACTTTGCCGCAAATGCTTGTAGTAACTTTGAGAGATGACAGACCAGTGAATTTAGTTAGCGCATTTGAAGATCCAGTAAAAGCAAAAGACGGATATGTTTCAAAATCTATTGAGAAATTATCTCAAGAATACGAGAAAGTTCAAAAATTTGTTCATAAGCCGCTTGCATCATTCTATGTGACAACGGATTCTTCAAATGAGGAGATTAAATTAGGAGTGGAAGAGCAAAGTATGCAGCAATTATTGGATGATTTTTCTTCCAAAGTCTCCGAATTGCTTCAGTAAATTTCTTAATAAATAACACTTATTGGTTGATGTTTAGTGTTTAACAGTTAGGAAGCTTATGAAAAGTTTATTACTGAAGTTCGCTGGACCTTTGCAATCATGGGGTACAGATTCTCATTTTGAAACTCGTCACACAGACTACTATCCATCTAAAAGTGCGGTAGTAGGCATGATTGCTGCAGCTTTTGGATATAGAAGAAGCGCAGATTGTGATGAAGAGATTGCAAAGCTTAATGATTTAGACTTTGCAGTACGAATAGATCAGCAAGGAAATTTGCTTAGAGATTATCATATTGCTGCAAAATATAAGTCTAACGGTGACTTTGAAAAAAATTACGTTACAAATCGTTACTATCTAGAAGATGCCATATTCTTAGTTGCAATAGGATCCGATAATGAGAAACTTATCGATAGCATTAACGATGTTTTGCGCTCGCCATATTTTCAATCTAGTTTGGGTAGAAGATCGCTGCCTCCTACAGCTGATTTTATTTTAGGCGTAGAAGATTGCGGAGTAATTCAAGCATCATTAAAGTATAAGTGGCTTGCAAGAAAAGCAGGTAAAAACCAAGTACAAGTTTCTAAATTATCTATGCTCTCGCAATCTTCTAATGAATCATGTAATGCAGGATTTATATCTTTATATGCTGATTCAGATTTAGTAGATAAAGCAGAATGCGAATTAGCTAAAGATAATACTTATACTTATAAAATTCAGTCGTATGTTCGTAAGCTACGAAAGGATTACGTTAATTCTTTCTCAAATAAGGAAAGAAAATTTGGATTTCGATACGAGTCAAAAATGGAAATTCCTATTGAGAAGATTTCGCACAATAATTCGGATTCAGAAAGCAGCAAATCAGATAGTGAACATCTAAAAGATTCTGAAACTTTTAGTTTTGAGCATGATGCTTTTTCTGGATTGGAGGATTAAATGTCTTATTTGAGTAGAGTTGAAATTGATTATAAAAAACCTAAATCGCAGCTAGATCTTAAATCTGTAGGAGCTTTTCATAACTGGGTTGAACAAAGTTTTCCAGATGAATGGATAAATCATGAGCGAAGCAGAAAATTGTGGAGAATAGATTCTTTGAATGGGAAACATTACTTACTTATAGTGAGTGATTCAGAACCTAATTTACAACGTTTAGAGATGTATGGAGTTGCTGGAACAGCTTCAAGCAAGAATTATGATAAGTTCTTGTCGTCTTTAAAAAATGGTATGAAAATGCAATTTAGAGTAACTCTTAATCCTGTTGTTTCTATTTCTGATACTTCTGAAACTCGCACTACTAGAGGTAGGGTAGTACCACATGTTACTTATGATCAGCAGATGAATTTTTTGCTTAATCGTGCGCAAAAATTAGGTTTTTCATTGAATGAAAGTGAATTTACTATTGTTGAGCGCGGGTATAGCTTATTCACAAAGTCAAAAAAACCTATTCGTTTGAGTAAAGCTGTTTATCAAGGCGTTTTAACAATTAGTGATGAGGATGTTATGCGTAAAACTTTACTAGACGGTATCGGTAAAAAGAAAGCATATGGTTTCGGAATGATGACTGTTATTCCATTGGAATAGCTTGAGTTAATGAATCTTTTGTGTCAAAGGCTGTAGGAGTATGAAGAAGAAGTGTGGTGCTAAGAAGGCTGAAATTCAAGAGCTTCCGCGCATAAGTGATAGAGTAAGCTTTATATACATAGAGCATGCAAAAATCAATCGTCTTGATAGTGCTATTACAGTCTTTGATGCAAACGGAACTGTGAGAGTTCCCGCTGCAATGATTGGCGTTTTACTTTTAGGACCTGGCACTGAGATTACTCATAGAGCTATGGAATTACTTGGAGATGTTGGCGCAAGCATAGTTTGGGTTGGCGAGCATGGTGTTCGCAATTATGCTCATAGTAGAGCATTGTCAAGGAGCTCAAGATTGTTGGAAAAACAGGCAAAACTTGTTACTAATAGTAGATCAAGATTGAGCGTTGCAAGAAAAATGTATCAAATGCGTTTCCCTAATGAAGATGTATCCTCATATACTATGCAACAATTAAGAGGTCGAGAAGGAGCTCGCGTAAGAAGCATATATAGGGAGATGTCTAATAAATACAATGTCCAATGGAATGGTCGCGATTATAAAGTCGATGATTTTGAAAGTGGTACTGTCGTTAATCAAGCATTGTCTGTAGGCAACGTATGTCTTTACGGTTTAGTTCATAGCGTAATATCTGCCTTAGGTTTAGCACCTGGATTAGGTTTCGTGCATACTGGACATGATCTTTCTCTTGTATACGATATTGCAGACTTATATAAAGCTGAATTAACTATTCCTGCATCTTTTGAAATTGCCGCTCGGTGTGAATCCAACGATGACATTGAACAGTTAATGCGTTTGAAGATGCGCGATTGCTTCGCAAATTGCAACATAATGTCTCGTATCGTTAATGATATACAAAATCTTCTTGAAATCCCGATTGACAACCAAATTACTGTTGATGTAATACATCTTTGGGACGATAAGGAACTTCTAGTAGCTTCTGGCGTAAATTACAGTGAGGTGAATTGATATGCCGTTAACTGTGATTACGATGACTAATTGCCCATTATCTTTAAGAGGTGATTTAACCAAGTGGATGCAAGAAATCGCTACAGGCGTTTACGTCGGCAATTTCAATAGTAAAGTTCGAGAGGAATTATGGAAGCGTATAGAAGACAGTGTTGGAAATGGTGCTGTAACAATGAGTTTTTCTTCCAGAAATGAAATTGGCTATGATTTTAAGACTATACATTCGCATCGTGAGGTGGTTTATTCGGATGGATTACCTCTGGTACGTATTCCAACAGTTGATACATTAGAAAACGATATTAAACATGGATTTAGCGATGCTGCTAAGTTTCATAATGCAAGGAAATTTTCAAATGATAGTAGTAGAAAAAATATTAATACTTCTTCTAATTTAATTGAAAATGATTTAGTAAATGAAAATATTAGTTCTGTAAGTTCTGATAATTCTATGCAATCTACGATATTGTCCGTGAATGATGAAGAAATTACTTGTAATGACTATTGGAAAGATTATATAGGCAAAACAAGTAAAAAATTTGTTGTGTTAGATTGTGAAACTACAGGTTTAGATAGCAAAGTTGATAAAATTATTGAAATTGGGGCTGTCAAGTTTATAGATGGAAGAATTGAAGAATTTCAGACTTTAATAAATATTAATGATTGCAACAATAATATTTGTAGAAAAAATAATATAATTCCCAATGAAATTACCGAGTTAACTGGTATTACGTGCGACATGCTTGAGTCTAATGGCGTAAGTTTAGACTTAGCATTAAAAGAATTTATCGATTTTATAGGGAAATTACCACTATTAGGATATAACGTATCGTTTGATATTGGTTTTTTTAATTCGGCTTTATTCTCATTAGGTGAGAAGTTCAGCAGCGCTTTTTCTATTAATAAAGTTATTGATATTTCACGTTTTGTGAAGCATGATAGGAGATTTTTGAAAAATTATCAGTTGAAGACGGTTCTTCAGGAGTACAACATTTCTGAGTCAGTTCCTCATAGAGCTCTCATAGATGCTAGGCTAACGGCGCGTCTTGTTTTTCACTTGAAAGGATTGTTAAAATTTATTTCATAAAAATAAAGCACTATTGTACTACTCTATGTGATAGTTTGAATTTGAAAAGTAAATGAGATTTGACTGTTTCTGTTATAGAAATGGCCATTTTATTAGGATTTTTAAGTGTCTTTCCCGCATACGCGGGGGTGATCCTCAAAGTGCTAGACGAACAGTCACAGAAAGACAGTCTTTCCCGCATACGCGGGGGTGATCCTGCAAAGGATGCAAAGCACACAAAGGATTATGCGTCTTTCCCGCATACGCGGGGGTGATCCCCAACAAAGGGGACGGCACCAACACCGTCCCCTGTCTTTCCCGCATACGCGGGGGTGATCCCGCTTTGTGTTTCATGCGCGCATTATGCAAAAGGTCTTTCCCGCATACGCGGGGGTGATCCTGCAGCTGAGTACACCAATTGGGTTGAAAGCTGGTCTTTCCCGCATACGCGGGGGTGATCCTTAAAGAGTTTTCCAAACCACGAACAGACAGCAGTCTTTCCCGCATACGCGGGGGTGATCCCAGTCTCCTAGTCCGCAAACCAAACAAAAACAAGTCTTTCCCGCATACGCGGGGGTGATCCCGATATTCGAGGTTCCTGGGCACGCGTTAAACAGTCTTTCCCGCATACGCGGGGGTGATCCCAAGCAGTAAACAACATGCACATGCCAATAGTAGTCTTTCCCGCATACGCGGGGGTGATCCTGGGTACCGGTTAATTTTGGCTTTAGAAATGGCGTCTTTCCCGCATACGCGGGGGTGATCCTTTATGGACATATGCACCCTTGTTGCGAGAATGGTCTTTCCCGCATACGCGGGGGTGATCCTGGGTACCGGTTAATTTTGGCTTTAGAAATGGCGTCTTTCCCGCATACGCGGGGGTGATCCTTTATGGACATATGCACCCTTGTTGCGAGAATGGTCTTTCCCGCATACGCGGGGGTGATCCCATGATTAACCGTGTGCAAGGTCAAACAGCAACGTCTTTCCCGCATACGCGGGGGTGATCCTGTTATTTCCCTTAAAAGATCCGTAAGTTTCAGGTCTTTCCCGCATACGCGGGGGTGATCCTTTCTGTATCAACATCATTATACTGTTTTAATTGTCTTTCCCGCATACGCGGGGGTGATCCTAGTCCCACAACCACAACGGTTCACCCCAAACAGTCTTTCCCGCATACGCGGGGGTGATCCCTTTTCTATTACATTATGTAGAAGATAAAGAGTGTCTTTCCCGCATACGCGGGGGTGATCCTAGCCTTTGCTTCAGGCGCGCACACTTTAGTAGGTCTTTCCCGCATACGCGGGGGTGATCCCAAAACGCAAGTGTTTTTTTAAGTAATCGCGTAGTCTTTCCCGCATACGCGGGGGTGATCCCATCTTCTACAAAATAGCAATATTTGTAAATTCGTCTTTCCCGCATACGCGGGGGTGATCCTGGAAAAATATTAACACCACTGATATTAGAAAAGTCTTTCCCGCATACGCGGGGGTGATCCCAATGTCACCTTTTTTCACACCTTGCAAACGATGTCTTTCCCGCATACGCGGGGGTGATCCCACCGGCTCGATGTGGGGTGAACTCACAGCCGCGTCTTTCCCGCATACGCGGGGGTGATCCTAATATTGCGAACACTACTAAAAATAACGCTAGGTCTTTCCCGCATACGCGGGGGTGATCCTAAACATTGCGTGCGATGAGAAGTAGCGTATCAGTCTTTCCCGCATACGCGGGGGTGATCCTAATCCTTGGTGTTGGACATCGCACGCGCTAAAACAATGGCAAGATACAGTAAATAAAAGCATCGAAGAGTACAATAAGAAGAGCATCAATAAACAGAAAGAAAGGAACAGCTCATGATGGGCACAATAATGGTAATCAGCATAATACTATTCATTGCAATGTTGATATTTGGATTTGCGGCTTGGATCTATGACTTGCTCCATTGCAAACCACACAGTGAACTCGGGCAACGTATCCTACGACTCGATGAAAACAATAATCCAATTGAAGATAAGAAAAAATAGTAAAGGAAACGAATGCACGATAGTAGCGTCTTTCCCGCATACGCGGGGGTGATCCTCACTGTTTACTTCTGCTAGTAGAGTACACAAGGTCTTTCCCGCATACGCGGGGGTGATCCCCTACACATGCAGCAAGTGCGGTTGCAGTAGTAGTCTTTCCCACATACGCGGGGTGATATCAACACCATAAGGGTTTTTATTAAAAAATTTCATTTCTACATTTTCTATGATATACTAAAGGAAAGCACAGAGCGTAGGGGCTAGCTACGCTCCATGCAATCCGCTACTTGCCTTTCTTTATGGCATATAGTGCGACCATTGAAGTAATTATGACGCCAATAATTGCGAATATTTTATAAGTGACGTCAATAATTGTGAGTATGGTCTTTCACGCATTGCTGAGCGCTATGACATAACTGAATAGTTAAAGCATAGCTCGCGAAGGCAATGCGTGTCTTATAGCGAGCGTAATAAAGTGCGAACACTTTAACAATTACTGTAAAACACAACATATAAATCTCAAACACTATACGACCTGCTTGAGCGATTATTCCTCACGGCTTCGTAGCGGCTGATTTGGGAGCTTGCAATCCCATTGATTTCAAGCTCCTGCAAAGCACGCGAAAGCACTTTAGAATGCCGAGCGTGCTCAAAGTCGAAAGCACAGTGCGCTTTCAATGCAAGCGAGGACTGACTTCGTAAAACTAACAAAGTCAGTTGTTCTACACAAAGATTTATGCAAATGTGTTTACATTCGATATGTATAGTGATAGCCTAGCAAAGCCGTGACGCAAGGGCGGTTTTCCTTTTCATCCTCTTGACAATGACGCGCCATGGCACTTTAGATCCTTTCTGAATATGTGTGTGATTCCTAGAAGTTATAGCCATCTAGGTTGACTGGAATCGTCTTTTTCACCTATGGGGTGATCTTAATGCGCGTGTGATCCTCGACAACCAGCTTTTAAGACTGGAACATTAGTCTGAGGAGTACCATTTTCAATATTTTCTTCAAAGGTTGAATGAAGAAAAGAAAAAGTGTGCGTGTTAATACTGCGTTCACAGTTGTAGAAGATAAGAGAGGAGTCAAAAGCTGATGAACATGATGAAATTTGTTATGACATGGTTGAGAAACTTCGACCTTATGCTGAGCCATACATGGATAAACTTTGCAAAGAAGCTGCTAGTAATGCTACATGCGCAGGAGAGCCTTATGAAGCGTTAGCAGATTACTTAAGCTTTGCATGGGAACACCAAAATACTCCTCGCAAACTTATTATTGAAGCATACAATCTTATTGACGATGACTATCTTGATTCATATAACGAAATGGCAGATAAACTAGGGATTCCGCGTCGCCAACATTCTGCAGACTACGACGAAGATGAATAAATATTATATTAAAACGAGGGTTCCAACCAATTGTGCTGGCTAGAACCCCTAGTCCTCAATCTTTCCACACGATTATAAGCAAAGCAAGAGCATTAGTCGTTATTCCGTCAATATGCGTTATTAAAGCTGCAACAAACGCTATCCTGCAAGTAGTACCATTCACTAGTATTAGATTCACTCTAGCCACTGGCATCGCTGGCTTAACAGGCAACAGTAAGAAAAAATAAAGTAGCCTATTATGTCAGGCTAAAACAGGAAAATTAACTATTACAAAAGAGCTGGTCATTCCCCCAAACCTACCCCGTGAAGGGTCAAGGGTAGGGGGAGCCCCAGCTCTCAATTCGGTTCTATCATATATATGGGCGCCTTCCTTATACGCAAAGAGTCACCCATATTCTTGTTATTGTTTAGCTAGATTTATCATACGCAATAAGCGCGTATCAAAACTGTTTCCTTAACGCAACAATTTTGATACAAGATATAAATAAAAAAACGACTGAAATAAACTACATCTTCTATATTTATACTTATTTTTTCAATAAAAAATTATTAGTACAATTTATGTTACAGGTATAATATTTTGCAGTATTTACTATTTTGGTGAATACAAAATATGAGAGTTGGGAAGCATGACATGGAGAAATTAAAGGTTATGGCGTAAAAGTCTATCCAGAAAAGGAACCTTATTGATTGAGCGAGAATAAAAAGCAAAAAGCTCTAGGCATAACACCTAAAGCTTTCGCTGACCGAGTACTCCCAATCCATTTGTTCCATCATTGTATCATATATAATCTTATTTACTAAATTATTTAATTTAAAAATGTAGGGTAATCAGAAAGAGTCCGTAAAGATAATCTTGTGAATACTCTGGTCTATAAGCCACAATCCAAACACTGTTAAAAACTTAGTAAAGTATCGGAGAAAGTAACTGTAATCACCCAAACACTGTTAAAAACTCAGCTAACAAACTGGGAAAGTAACACTTGCGCTCGCAAATGCTCCAATACCATACGCATAACAAACTTCCAACCAACACGCGCAAACACCACAAAACGACACGCCAAATAGGCGAAGGCTTGCATTTGAGAATATTTCGGGTATAGTAGTTACTCGTGCTTCGGCGCTGACATTGTTCAGTAAAGTTGCATTGCGGACATAGCTTAGTTGGTAAAGCGCAACCTTGCCAAGGTTGAGACCGCGGGTTCGAGTCCCGTTGTCCGCTCTAGGTCCGATGAGTTATTCGACCTTACGGTGGGTTAGCCAAGCGGTTAGGCAGCGGCCTGCAAAGCCGTATAGATGAGTTCGACTCTCGTACCCACCTCGATTAAGCTTCAAGCTTAATTAACAACCTGGGCGGTTGGCGCAGTGGTAGCGCACTTCCCTGACACGGAAGGGGTCACAAGTTCGAACCTTGTATCGCCCACTCGAAAGGATTGCCTTTCACGCATAATTAAAAAATTTTGGGTGATTGGCGCAGCGGCTAGCGCACTTCCTTCACACGGAAGGGGTCATAGGTTCGATTCCTATATCACCCACAATATGTTCGCAGTGTAGAAGCACTGCGTTTTTTGTTATCTGGCTATTTTTTATTTGCTAACCTTCATATGAAAATTTTTCGCAGCCGAACACACATGCAACCACAAATGGAAGCAATATCTCATAGCAGTCAACCAATCAGTCAACCAACCAATCATTTCTTCACAGAAACACACATGATAATGTTCATTTTGAGTTCATTTAATATCGTGCTATACTCATCCGAGTACAAGTGAAAATTGCAGGGGTACTGGAAACAGTTGAGAAACACCCTTTGAACCTGTTTTGTTAAGACATGCGTAGGGAGCAATTACAGTAAGTGATTTCTTTCTATCACGATTTTCGTGATATCTTGCGTTGCCACAAAGTAGTAGCAATTACACGAGTATCAACTAAACAATTAAAAAAAACTAAACAACCAAAACCAAAACCAAAAAATATCCGCCTGAATGTCACTTTTGGGGAAACTTGCACAAGTGAGGAGGAATACTGCAGATGATTAATAGCAGCATAAGTGCTGAAACTATAGAATCAGCCATAAGCTGGCTTGCAGGATTCACAGAAAAACCAGGAGAACAAGGAGTTACTCGACCTCTTTACACAAAATCTTGGAAACAGGCTCTTTTTGCTCTTCGTCAACGATTTGAAAAACTCGGTATGACTGTAGAATTCGACCAAGTTGGAAACCTAATTGCAACTGTTGAAGGATGCGAAAAGCCAGAAAGCATAATAGCTTGTGGATCGCATATTGACACAGTTTCAAGAGGAGGTCGTTTTGACGGTCAACTTGGAATAGTTGCAGCATATTTAGCAATTAAGAATTTACTTACTAGATATGGAAAGCCAAAGAAAAGTCTTCGCATTATCTGCTTAGCAGAAGAGGAAGGCTCACGTTTCCCATACGTATTCTGGGGTTCAAAGAATTTCTTCGGACTAGCCAAAAAAGAGGACGTAGAAAATATTTGCGACAGTGAAGGTGTTCCTTTCGAAACAGCAATGCGTGAAGCTGGGTTCAATTATCAAACAACTCAACCTAAGTTCGCAAATCTTGAAGCCTGGATTGAGCTACACATTGAGCAGGGACCAACGCTTTACAGCAATCACGAAGATTTAGGTATTATCACTAGCATTGCTGGTCAGCATCGTTGGGATATTCATCTTAAAGGCGTACAAAATCACGCTGGCACAACAATGATGTCCTACAGGCACGATGCAGTAGATTGCATGTCTCATATAATCGCCAAGAATCTTGACAAAGCTAAGCAAGCAGGCGACCCACTGGTACTTACTTTCGGTAGAATCAGCGTAGTTCCAAATCAAGTAAATATTGTTCCTGGAGAAGTTACTTTTTCAATGAACTGCCGTCATACAGATAAAGCTTTTCTTGATAAATTCTTGCAGGAACTCGACGAGGACATTCACGAAACTGCCAAGTCTTATGGCATTACAGCGCAGATTGATAAGTGGATGTCTGACGATCCTACACCACTTAGCGACGATATTATTAATCTTTTGAAAGATCAAGCTAATAAGCAAGGTTATGCATACAGGGTCATGCATTCAGGTGCTGGTCAAGATACGCAAATTTTTGCTCCGTTTGTAAAATCCGGAATGATTTTCGTTCCTTCGAAAGATGGTATTAGTCACGCTCCAGAAGAGTACACAGATCCACAAGACGCTGTTCACGGGGTAAAGCTTTTACGAGATGCTCTGCATAGTTTGGCTTATGAGGACTAACGAAAACCAACTAAAAGATAACGAAAACCAAACGAAAACCAAAAAGAAATGGAAATTTAGGAAGGACGCAAAAGGCATATACTATGCAAACTTCACTGCTTAGTTAACCGCAGCGAAGAAAAGTGAATATCGAATGAGAGTACAACGCTTATTCACGAATAAGAGGCTGATACGAAGGGGCGCACCACCACGGGTACGACATCCTTTCGTATCTTTTTTATTTTTGAGCAAAGTTGCGATTATTACTTTCAAAAAACTCAAAACACAAAACACAAAAAAGAATCAAATTTACAAACAAGAAAAGTAAGGAGGTGCGCATGCAAATTAGTAAACTGCTAAAAGATGAGCCAGTAGATAGTAAAAACTTGGAATGTTACCGCGAGCGCGGCTACACTAATGAAGATTTACTGCCAAAGCCGCAAGAAAAACGCACAATGAGTGCTCTTAATTTTTGCACTTTGTGGATGCAGTCTGTACACAATATTCCTAATTATGCTGCAGTTGGCGCGTTCCTTTTGATGGGATACTCTCCAATTTACGTAATGATTGGTATCATGCTTGGCGCAATTCTTACAGCAATTGTCATGGTTGCTAACGGTGTTGTAGGTTCCAAATACGGCATACCGTTTTCTATGCATTTGCGCGCAACATACGGAAAAGCAGGCGCTCAGCTACCAGGATTCCTTAGGGGAGTAGTTGCTGCAATCTGCTGGTATGGCATTCAAACATATATAGGTGCGAAAGCTTTAGAGGTTCTAGTTGGCAAAATTTGCCCTGAGTTTCTTACGTTTGGAAGCAAAATACCATTTGTTGGTTCGCACATACCTATTATTATTTCCTTCGCAATATTTTGGTTGCTTAATTTGGCGATTGGCTTAGGTGGAGGAAAGACTCTTAATAAGCTAACTGTAGTATTAAGCCCGCTTATTTACGTTGTTTTTGGTTGCATGAGCGTATGGGCTATTAGCTGTGCTGGTGGTTTATCTGCAATCATGCAATATCATGCTACTGTTCAAGCTCCAACTAATTACGGTCTTGGGCTTTTCATGATGATGGCTGTAAATTCTGTGCTGGGTGTTTGGGCTGCTCCTGCCGTTTCTATTGCTGATTTTACGCAAAACGCAAAGTCAACTATGGCTCAACTAAAAGGTCAAATTGCTAGCTTCTTGCTGAGTTACGCGCTTTTTGCTTTTACGAGCGTAGTTATTTTAGTAGGCGGATCGCTTTTTTACCATGAAACCATTACAGATGTTCTTGTTATCATAAACAAGTGGGATAGTCTTCCTGCAATTGCAATAGCTACTGGGTTGCTTCTACTTACTACAGTTTGTACAAATGCTACTGGCAATATTGTTCCTGCAGCATACCAGCTAACTGCTTTAGCTCCGCGATTTGTAAATTATAAGCGTGGCGTAGTTATTGCAGCTCTTGTAAGCACTGTGTTAATGCCGTGGAAGTTTATGGCTAATATTACAGGCTTCTTGAATCTTATTGGTATGCTTTTAGGCCCTATTGCAGGTGTTCTACTTGCTGACTATTACGTAGTAAAGCGCACGCATATTGATCTTGATCAAATTTATTACGATACAAATAGTTCATCAAAATCTGCTTATTCTGGAACTAACTGGATATCTTATACTTCTACGATACTTGGACTTTTATTTGCTCTTTCCGGGCAGATAATTCCTCTACTTTCACCGCTTACTCAAATCTCATGGATTGTG
Organism: Gardnerella sp. DNF01151; assembly: GCF_049244235.1. NCBI lineage: Bacteria > Bacillati > Actinomycetota > Actinomycetes > Bifidobacteriales > Bifidobacteriaceae > Gardnerella > Gardnerella sp. DNF01151. Next base: position 1,013,005 of record NZ_CP058389.1, read on the forward strand.
GGATGCGCTGTAGGTTTCGTGTGTCAAATATTACTATCAAAAGTTTTTCAGCCAACAATGGCTAAAGAAAGGAAATAATATGAACTACGATGTAGTAATCACAAATGGTTTGGTTGTATTCGATAATGAAGCAACCAAAGCCGATATAGCAATTAAAGACGGCAAGTTTGCCGCTTTTGGAAGCAACTTTGCAGCAGAAAAAACTATTGACGCAACTGATTTAATAGTTGTTCCTGGAAAAGTTGATTCTCATGTTCATATTAACGCTCCAGGCGGCGGCGTTCGCGACGATTGGGAAGGTTTTGTAACCGCAACTTCTGCCGGTGCAAAAGGCGGTATTACTACAATGCTGCAAATGCCTTGCAATCAAATTCCTGCTACTACTGATGGAAAATCATTTGAGGCAGTTTTAAAAGAGGCTGAAGGAAAACTAAAAGTTGACGTTGGTCAAACTGGTGGTTTGGAGCCACAAAATCTAAACGGTGGAATATGCGAGCAAGATAAGCAAGGTGTTGTTAATTACAAGGCATTCCTTGGAACTACAGGCGACAAGGATTTGCAAGTTGATTTATACAATTGCGACGATTACTCCTTGTATACAGGTATGCAGCAGATTGCTAAAACAGGCAAAATTTTGATTATGCATTGCGAAAACGCTCCTATTACAGATCAGCTTGGAAAGAAAGCTCATCAAATGGGAGCTAGAAAACTTTCTGAGTTCGTAGCAACCAGACCTGTTTTCACTGAAGTTGAAGCTATTGAGCGCGCTTGTCTTTTTGCTAAAGAAACTGGATGCAGAATTCATATTGTTCATGTTTCTTCACCAGAAGGTGCTCAAGCTGTTGCTGACGCTCGTAAGAATGGCGTTGACGTAAGCTGCGAAACTTGCAACCATTACCTGTATTTCGACACTTCTGAGCTTGACGAGATTGGAAATATCGCTAAGTGCACTCCGCCAATTCGTGACAAGGAAAACCAGAATGGCTTGTGGGAAAAGGTTTTTGACGGTTCTATTAACTTCATTGTTTCCGACCATTCGCCAGCTCCTTTGAGTTTGAAGCAAACTGATGATGCTTTCACAGCTTGGGGTGGTATTGGTAGCGTTCAAAACGATGTTGATGTGTTCTTTGATGAAGCTGTGCAAAAGCGCGGAATGTCATTAACTCAATTTGTGGCATTGAATTCTAGCAATTCTGCAAAACGCTTCGATTTGAAAGGAAAAGGCAGCATACGTTTGGGTTACGACGCAGATCTTGCATTCATTAAGCCAAACGCTCCTTATGTTCTTAAAGCTGAAGACCTTGAGTATCGAAACAAGTTCAGCCCATACGTTGGTCGCACTATTGGCTGCCAGGTGGTAAGAACTTTGCTTCGCGGCGAAGAAATTTACAGCCAAGAAAATGGCGTTTGCAAAGGCTTCAAGGGCAAGTTTATTCTTCATCCAGCTAAGGATTAGGTAGAATCTTTAAACGTAATATTTAAAACTTAAAGCATATTCTACAGAAAGGAGGTAAGTGTGCTGAAACTTAATCACGATACTGTGGATTATGTTGAGAACGAGAATTTACTTGAACTACTTAAGCGCGAAGGCTACGACAGTACTTTTGTTGCAATAGAAGTTGATGGTGAATTAGTAAAACGCAAAGATTTTGAAACTTTCATAATTAAAGATAACGCAAAAATTGAAGTATTTAGCATTATGGGAGGAGGATGAATGGAAAGTGACGATATTCGCGCAAAAGTTCTTAAACGTCAGCTAAAGGAAGATAATGATTTGTTTGCTCAACAATCAGTTTCAATACTTGGCTGCGGCGGTTTGGGATCAAATATCGCGTTGATGCTTGCGCGAGCCGGCGTAAAAAAGTTGTACATTTACGATTTTGACAGTATCGAGTATTCGAATTTAAACCGTCAAAATTATACGATTAACGAAATTGGACAACACAAAGTATCTGCTACTAAAGCACGGCTTAATGAAACTTTGCCGTACGTTGAAGTAGAAGCTTTCGTACAAAAAGTTACGCCGGAATCGTTAGATGAGATTGCTGAGCGCTCCGACTTGTTTATTGAAGCATTCGACAATCGCGAATCGAAAGCAATGGTTCTTGACTATTTCATGAATCATCCTAACAAATATGTTATTACCGCTTCTGGCTTATCTGGACTAGGAGATATTAAGAACGTAAAAATTAAGCATCTTTCAAACGTGTGCTTAGTAGGTGATTTTAAGTCTTCTCCTGAAGAAGGCTTGTATTTGCCTTATGTTTCGATTATCGCAAGTTTAGAAGCGTTAGAAGCGTTGAAATGGATAAAAAATGGAGGAAATTATGGAGAATGAAGATTATTTAGAATTAGGTGGTAAGAAGTTTACTTCTCGATACATTTTGGGTTCTGGAAAGTATTCTGAGGAGCTTATTGATGCCGCAGTAAATAGTGCTAAAGCTGAAATGATTACTGTAGCAATTCGCTATAGCGAGAAAGCTGCAGGAATTTTAAAGCATATTCCAGAAGGCGTTACCATTTTGCCTAATACTAGCGGATGCGTAACTGTAGAGGAAGCAGTTAACACTGCACATATTGCTCGCGAAATGGGTTGCGGAAACTTCATCAAGCTTGAGATTATTCCTGATCGCAAGTATTTGTTGCCAAACAATGAAGCTACTTTGCAAGCAACAAAGATTTTGGCTGACGAAGGTTTTACTGTTCTTCCTTACATGTATCCAGATTTGTACTTTGCTAAGGCAATGCGCGACGCTGGAGCTGCCGCAATTATGCCTCTCGGCTCTTTGATTGGCTCTAACAAGGGTCTTGAAACTAAGAAGTTTATTCAGCTTATTATCGACGAAATCGATCTTCCTGTTATTGTCGATGCCGGCATTGGCGTTCCAAGCCAGGCTGCTGAAGCAATGGAAATGGGTGCTGCAGCTGTAATGGCAAATACTGGAGTTGCTACTGCAAACGATATTGTGCTTATGGCTAAAGCTTTCAAGCTTGGTATTGAGGCAGGCCGCGCAGCTTATCTTGCAGGCCCTGGTCGAGTGCTTGAAAAGGGTGCAACACCATCTTCTCCAAAGCGCGATGACGAAAGCAAGTAAGCAAACAAATAAAATAAGTCTTCAACTTAAAACACTGAAAATCTGAAACAAGTAAGCCTTACAAGTACAGCCAGTACTTGTAAGGCTTGCGACATACCTAATTTGCACTTTTTATGAAAATGATATAAGGTATTCACTTGTTTGCGGACATAGCTTAGTTGGTAAAGCGCAACCTTGCCAAGGTTGAGACCGCGGGTTCGAGTCCCGTTGTCCGCTCCATTTTTTCTCAATATTCGAAGCCGTCGTATTCTCTTATTAGCAATCTATTGATGAAATAATTTCGATAAATAATGTCGCGCATTTTATAACATGCATAATTTCTTATATACTAAAATAATGTGATTAAACGCCACATTATGTGCGCTAAAAATATAAAACAAAAACTCACATGCCACAAAGCAAAGTGAAAGAATGGGGATTATGACTAACAACATGCAAACTACTGAAAATTCAGAATCTCAGGAAGATAGTATGTTGCAACTACAAGAATCTCTTAACTCGTTGTGGTCAGAAGGCAATCCAATAGATATTTCGTCGCGCGCTAAAAAGTACGTTATTAAAGATTTTCCACAAACAAATATCAACAATCAATTAGGCTGGGTTCAACTTAACAAGAAAAAAGAATACACGTCAATTGGATTATTTAAAGAAGACGGAAGAAAATTCCTTCAACTAGCAGTAGCAGATTCAGAAGGGCGAATATTTCTCGGCAGCAAACTTAGCTACGAAGATATTCAAGACATGAGACCGCAACTTTCATTTGTAGAAAAAAATAATTCTTCACTGAAAGATTTACACCGTTTTTATGGAAAACAATATAAAAAAACAAAAATTACTCTAAAATGTGCATTTTCGGAAGCGTTTGACGAAACATACACCAAACATACAGACTATGATATGGATAATATCGTAGAATCCTATTTAAATGGCGACGCAACCGTAGAAGATTTTCTCGCTTCTTTAGAAAGCAGTAAGTCTAAAAGCGCGTTAAAACCAGAACAACGCTCTAAAACTTTTGCCGGAAAAATAAACCACTTTTCTAAAACTTTTTCAAAAATTAGAAAAGAAAACGTATTTTGCGTATCAAACGGAGACTTAGTTTTACAACTTTCAGAAGATGACGGTTTAATTAAAATCGGATCATGGATCTCACACGGGTTCGGAACTAAAAAAACTTATACTCTCGAAGAGTTACGAACTAAACTTCCAGAAAACTTACGATGCAATCTTACATACAGAAATGCAATAACAATAGCATTCTTTGCAGCATTATTCATTCCAGACATGCACAAGTCTTTAACTGGATTTGGTTACAGCAATGTACTTCGCAGACTAGAACACGAAGCACCTTTAGGAGCAATACGAAGAAGTGTAGAAGACATAAAAATAGCGAAAAAAGAAAATTTAAGAGTTTCAGGTTTAGAAGAATATTTCGAAAAATTAATGCGCTCAACTGGAGCTTTAGAAACAGAACGCAGCCTGGAAGCAGTGCATGGTGCAGAACGCCTACACATGCAAAAATCTCAGCAAACAGAAGCAAACTACTTACTTTGGGATGATGCTTTGGAACCAAATGCTGCACTCAAAGTACTTAAAATAGAAGGCGCTATTAACCGTTTATATTCAATTTATGATTGTCTGCAAATTAACTCCATTATGGGAGGAAAAACTTGCGAAAATACTATAAAAGAAGAGCAGGCATCACAAATCGACATGGCAATGATTAAAGATATTGCTTTTGCAGCAAGCGGTTCAATAGGTATGCAATTTTTTGGCAATCCTCTGATGGACGACAAAATAAGACCTATTTTGCACATGTGGAGAAGAGCAAAGCAGGTAAAAAATAACGATAAGTATTTCAATAAGATAGATAACGACAGTGAATGGTCCTATAGGCAGCGTCTTTCTAATCTTATTAGAAGCGTATATTTGCCGTTCCGTTTTGACGCGGAATTCCGATCTAATTTAGAAGATGGTAACGTGGCAATAAACCTTACTACAGCTGGAGCTGCACTTATGCCATCTGTAGCTTACGCTAATGAGGATAAATCTTGGAAAAATCTGAACGACGACGATAAAGAAAAACTAGCTACAAACTACAATCTTCAAGTTGGAATGATAATGTCTACTCTAGCTTTTGGAGCAAGCGGTAAAGTAAAAAATGTTTCTATACGCTTAGATTCAATAGGCTTAGAAGAGATGGTTACAGCACAAAACAATGCTATGAACAATCTTGTAAATCGTACTCTTAATGCGCTTAACGTTATGAATAGTGACGCTGCAAATAATGATTCATCCAAGCCAAAAGGAGATCCAAAAGACGGTGACATTCATGGAGACCCGTCTAAATTGCAAGAAATGCAGCAGACTAATATTAGTAACGCAAACAAGACAAACAATAATGTCATATCAATACATGCGAGCGCAAGCAGCCAAGAATTAAACTCAGAAACAGACACAAACGCAGATTCTAACGAAAATCAACTGTCCGAAAACAGCATGGATAAGTCTAAAGAAGAAAATTCATTTGCAGCTTTTACTACAGCACCATCCATACGAGCTCTAACTACAGTTACGTTTAGCAGAGACAGATTTATAAAACTTATTCACCAAAACGGATTAAATAATCCTATAAAAACATACGAAAAATTTAATGCCAAATTAAACATTGATTCTCATGGAAAATTAAATACCATCGAACCAGATTTTGATGTTCACAGTAGCCGCTTTTCTCCTCATGGATCACAAGAAGAACCTGAATTTTCTGACAAAATTTTTACAGCAGATCAGGAAAGCATACTGGGAACACAATACGCACAAGGGCTTTCTATACAACGTGAAGATCTTCTGCAACAAGCTGTTGCCGACTTCCATCATATTGCTTCAGAACTTATGCCAACAACTGCACAAAAAGCTCACGAAGCTATGAGTATTATTGAAAGCATTGACGATCCTGAACTTAACGCTCAAGCAGATTCAATAACGCGAGCACTAATTGACGAAACAGATTTACCCAATCTTTCATTTACTACAGCAAAACGTATAAGAGATATTCGCACAAAAGCTCACGAACAGTTTATGAATGGGGACCTTAGCGAGGCTTTAAAAGAGTACGAAAATTCTGTAGCACAATTCGATACTATGTTTACTAGCAGCGAAGCTGTACCAAGATACTTTAATTCCTACGCTGAGAGAGTAATTTATAATCATCTATTTGCAACTAAAGAAGAACGAACAAGACTTATTCCTGACGGTCTTTTCTACGCGCATATGGAACTTGCTGATTTACTTTCGCAATTAAACCAACATGACGAAGCTTTACGCCATTTAAATATTATGGTTTCGTACGCTCCTACTTACGCTCTTTCTCATTTAAGATTAGCTGATATACTTGCGCAAAAAGAGGATTGGTCATCTGTTATTGCAGCTTGCATTAACGCTTTGAATGTGTCTCTCGATAGGGATGACGCTGCTTTTGCTTACTATAAGCTCGCTTATGCGGAATGGATGCAGAATAATTTCCTCATTGCTGCATCTTCATATAGAATGGCACAATACTTAGCTCCAGGAAAGATTGAGCCGCTAGAAATGGAACTTGATGAGCTTCTTTCTAGAATGAGATCGCAGTGCAAGCTAATACCGAGCAATATACATGAAGCACAGATGGCTCTTCTTTCTGAAGACGTACCAGCTTGGCCTGATATTGAAGCAGAAGAGATTATTGATAAAGCAGCAAAATTAACTGTGAACGATGGAATGTTTGTAATTGCAAGAACTTTATGTGTTGCAAATATTCGAATGACTTCTAACGAAGATCTAAGTAGCACAGTACAAACACAGTTCTTAAGATCTTTAAACGCTTAAGAAATAGAGCAAGCAGTTTTAAAATTTATTAGCTTAATACTCAATACATCATTGAATAGTTTTTACTGTGCTTATACAGTCTTATTAGATACTGTTTATAGGCATTAGTAAAACGTAGCTGAAGGGAATATTCATGAGTGAAAATAGTATTCGCGAAGAGTCAACAGAGAGCGAACAGTTATCGCTTTTTTACGATTTTGACGAGCAAACTATATCTCATGAAGCGCCAAAAAACGAAACTAATAGCATAAGTACAGTTAAAACAGGGACTGTTACTCAGGCTGATAGCAAAACTGATAACAAAACTGACATGTATGAAGCGAATGAGTGGAACTCTACAATAGACACCGAAAAGTGGATTGCAAACTTGAAACCAACAGACACTGATGCGTTGACTCTTGGAAACTTGCAGCCAGCGACGCTTACTATAGAGCAAGCTGCGAAACTTTGGGCGAAATTGGCAGCTTGGGCACAATCTGATCAAATTGCTTATTACGTAGAAGATTCTCCGACTAGTTCAGACGCAGCATATGATGCAAGAATGCGAGCGCTAAGCGCTTTAGAAGCTGCCTTCCCAACTTTAGACACACCTCAATCTCCAACACATCGCGTAGGTGGAACTTTTTCTAACGATTTTACTTCTGTAAAGCATCCGTCTCGAATGATGAGTTTGGATGACGTATTTTCAATTGAAGAATTACATGATTGGTATAACAGCGTAATTCGCGATTTACAATGGGATGAGTCTAAGCCTCTTCCTATGACTTGCGAAGTAAAAATTGATGGTCTTGCTTTAAATCTTATTTATCGCAACGGTACTCTTGAACAAGGTCTTACTAGAGGCGATGGCGTAACTGGCGAGGATATTACATTAAACGTAAGAACGATTGAAGCAATACCAACACAGCTTCATTCTGATAATCCTGACGATATTCCTGAGTTCGTGGAAATTCGTGGCGAAGTTTTTATGAAATGGGAAGACTTTAGAAAATTAAATGATGAACAAGAAAATGCTGGACGAGTTGCTTTTGCAAACCCTCGTAACGCTGCAGCTGGCTCTTTGCGCCAAAAAGACCCACGAATTACAGCCACGCGTCGATTAAGCTTTTTTGCACACGGACTAGGTGAGCTTCGTTGGAAAGAAAATACAAGCCATAACAATAGTGAAACAAAATTTAATCAGTCTGACGCATATAAGCTCTATCAACAGTGGGGAATACCTGTTTCTCCGTACACAAGAAAAGTCACAAATTTTTCTGAAATAGAAGAAATGATTGACTATTACGGAAAGCATAGAGCAAATATTTTGCACGCTTTAGACGGCATAGTTGTAAAAGTTGATGACAGAGCATTACAGCATCAACTAGGAGCTACTTCTAGAGCTCCACGATGGGCTATTGCATACAAGTATCCTCCTGAAGAAGTTAATACTTATTTGAAGGATATTATTGTCCAGGTTGGAAGAACTGGAAGAGTAACTCCTGTAGCTGTTCTTGAACCTGTTACTGTAGCAGGATCGACAATTTCTCGCACAACTCTTCATAATGCTTACGAAGTTGAACATAAAGGTGTGCTAATTGGCGATACTGTCGTAGTTCGTAAAGCTGGGGATGTTATTCCAGAATTAGTCGGACCGGTACTTAAAGCTAGGGAAGGGCGAGAAAATGAACTTAGAAAGTTTGTTATGCCAGAATACTGCCCATCTTGTGGAACTAAGCTAGCTCCTGCAAAAGAGGGAGATAAAGACATTCGTTGCCCAAATGTAGAAAACTGCCCAGCTCAACTTACAGAACGAATAATTCACTTGGCTTCCAGACAAGCTTTTGATATTGAAAATTTGGGCGATAACGCTGCGCTAGCTCTTACAAATCCTGAGGATTGCAGGCCTACAACTGCAGAAGTTTACTGCCCAGATATGGATAAAATTATAATTCAGCGAGGAGCAACTCAACAATCATATATACCGGCACCAGATTTAACGCTACCTGAACCACAAACTCCAGTACTTAGAAATGAAGCTGGATTATTTAGTATTACTGCCGACGATTTGCAAAATGTAATGGTTTGGAAAGAAATTCCTCTTGTTGAAGAGTGGAAAGAAGTTAGTAAAGACGGTAGCTTTAAAAAGCGTACACGCAAAATAGGCGGATCTGGTCTTTGGCATCAAGTTAGAGCATTTTGGACTCGCACAATCGAAGCAAAGTTATCTACAAATTACGAAGCAGAAGGAACTCCCGAAAAAACTACTTCACCAAACGAACAATGGGATCCTCAATATCCTAAATTCCAAGTTCCAATTGACGCTAAAGTGGTACTTTGGAAAAATAAGCGCATTACTAGAAATGCTAAAACTAGCGACAACGCTAAAGAAACAATAAATGTGCCATGGTATACAAGACCTTCTGAAACTACTCGTAGCATGCTTGAAGAAATAGCTCAAAAAGGCAAAAATGCAGCACTGTGGCGAGTTTTGGTTGCTTTATCTATTCGTAGACTAGGTCCACCAACTGCACGTCTTATAGCGGCAAATTTTGGATCTTTAGACAATATTTCCAAAGCATCTATTGAAGAACTTACACAAATTGATGGAGTTGGTCCTGAAATTGCGCAAGCAGTATACAACTGGTTCCAGCAAGCTAAAGACCCTGCTAATTGGCAATTTGAAGTATTAAAATCGTGGCAAGAAGCAGGTGTAGTAGGGAAAGTTGAAACATCATCTTTCGCTCAAACATTAGTAGGTAAAACAATAGTTGTTACAGGATCTTTGCAAGGATTTACACGAGACAGCGCAAAAGAGGCTATAGTCTCAAGAGGCGGCAAAGCATCAGGATCAGTAAGCAAGAACACATATTGCGTTATTCTAGGCGAAAATGCAGGATCCAAGGCAACTAAAGCGCAAGAACTCGGCATTCCTATGCTTAACGAACAACAGTTTAATGCTCTTTTAAAAACTGGGAACTTAGAAGAAATACTACAAATTGCAAATAATACTGTGTCAAATCTCATTGCTGAGGAATCATAACGCATGAATACAAGTGAACTCGAAAAACAAGTTTACGATTTGCTGGGTAGCGTTATTGATCCAGAATTAGGTCGCTCTGTTACCGAATTAAATATGGTAACTGGAGTGCATGTGATAAAAAAAGCTGAAACTATTGATGCAACAAAGTTTGCTTATGATGTAGAAATAAATCTTGAACTTACTGTGCCAAATTGCCCTCTTGCAGAAGTGATTACAGGACGAGTTCAAGAAGCTATATCTAAATATCCTCAAGCAATACTCATACCGCACGTTAACGCTACTGCAATGAGTAAAACTAAATTAGAAAAGTTAGTTGCAGATTTAAAAGCTGAACGCAAAGAAAATCCATTTAATAAAGCTGGCACTCGCACGAGAATTTTTGCTATAGCTTCTGGGAAAGGCGGAGTGGGAAAATCTTCTATAACTGCTAATTTAGCTGCAACTTTTGCAGCATTAGGTTACGATACTGCAGCTATCGACGCCGATATTTACGGCTTTTCTTTACCGCGAATGTTTGGAGTTAATTCTCAACCAACAAATTTAAACGGAATGCTTATGCCTGTAGTTGCTTGGGGAGTAAAGCTTATTTCTATTGGAATGTTTGCTGGAACCGATCGTGCTATTTTGTGGAGAGGACCACGATTACAACGTTCTTTAGAACAGTTTCTTTCCGATGTTTGGTGGGGCAACCCCGATGTTTTACTTCTTGATTTAGCTCCAGGCACAGGAGATATGGCATTAGCTGTAGCACAATCCTTACCAAATGTAGAGCTTGTTGTAGTAACAACTCCACAGCCTAGTGCATCAGATGTGGCAGTTAGATCAGGTCTTATGGCTTTGCAAATTCCTGTAAAAGTTCGCGGAGTTGTTGAGAACATGAGCTGGTTTGAAAATAACGGCGAGCGCTTAGAATTGTTTGGTTCAGGAGGAGGAAAGAGAGTAAGCGAACAACTTTGTAACGCTCTTGACACTAATGTGCCTCTTTTAGCTCAACTTCCTTTAGATCCTGCGCTTAGAGAAACTGGTGAAGCAGGGCGACCTGCTGTTCTAACCGAAGATGGAAAATTGGCAGATTCTAATTTAGCTAATACTTTTATTCATTTAGCTAAATCTTTAATAAAAAACTCTTAAAAGCAAATAAATCTTAAAATACAGCCGAAAAATAAGTATGGGGTCGCTTGATTTTTAAGCAACCCCATACTTTTAATTAGTTATAAAACTAATTTACTTAACAGCGTTAAGCCACTGCTCTTTAGTAGCCTTTTCAGCTTCCAACTTAGCTTTACGCTTATTATCGGTTTCCTTAGCAATAGCAGCGTTAAGCTCTTCGAGTTGCGCTTCCAACTGTAAAGCAAAACTGGATTTACGAGCATTAGCTTCAGGATCAGCCTCACGCCAAGCAGCGTCTTCAACAGCCTTAATCTTTTTATCAACGTCGTTCAAGCGAGACTCAATACGACGCATATCTTCACGAGGAACGAAACCAATAGCATCCCATTCTTCCTGAATCTGAGACAAAGCCTTACGAGCCTTCTTAGCAGCTTCTTCATTTTCTACTGGCAACAAAGCCTCTGCTTTTACGAGCAAAGCTTCCTTCTTAGCAAGATTTTCGTGTTCTCCAGCATTAACCTTTTCACGGTCATTTTGACGAGCATGATAGAAAGCATCAGCAGCTTCGCGGAACTTAGTCCACAAAGCATCATCGTGCTGACGACCAGCATTGCCAGCTTTCTTCCAACGATCCATCAAAGCATTGAACTTCATAGAAGTTTCACGCCAATCTTTTGAATCTTTTAAGCTTTCAGCTTCTGCAATAATAGCTTCCTTAAGCTGCTTAGCAGTATTACGCACGTGCTCACGTTCTTTAACCCAAGAGTTACGAGCCTGAGAGAATGCAGAACGAGCCTTTGAAAAACGCTGCCACAAAGCATCGGCATCAGACTTATTTAAGTGAATAGTAGTACGCTGATGCTCCTGCCATTCGTCAAATAAAGCACGTAACTTATCGTTTAATTCACGCCAGTTTGTAGATTCATTCATTTGTGCTACTAACGATTCTGCACGTTCTACAATATTTGTACGTTCTTTCAAAGCTTTTTCTAGAGCTTCTTTTCGAGCTTTAGCGATTGCTTCTTTCTTTTTATTACCTTTTGCAGTCAATTCGGCGTGTCGCGCACGTAAAGCAGCAATATCGCCTACGGCAGCAGGATTTTCCAATTCAGCTTTCAAAGTATTAAGCGTTTCGTCAATTTCTTTTGCTTTTACATTGGAAGCTTCCAAGCGCTTAGCGAAAAGATCAAGCTTAATCTTCAAATCAAGATAACGATGAATATAGAAAGTCAACGCTTCTTCAGGAGTGCCAGTGGAGTATTGACCAACCTCACGCTCAGCACCGTTTTCAGTAACGTAAACAGTGCCATTTTCATCAACACGGCCAAAGGTTTTTGCGGCTTTAATATCCTCTTCACTATAAGAAATGGTTGGTGCTTGAGCAACAACACGAGTCTTATGCGCGAAGCTTGCTGGAGATGGAGCAACTGGCTTTGGCGCGGTAGTAGTTTTAGTAGTTTCTTCAGGTTTAGTCTGTTCGGTCACGGGACGACTCCTTACAGCAGATGCACGGTAACATTGTTACGAATAAGTATGACGGTAAGCCATGATTTTTCCGCAACACCACCTATTATAGTGGACATGGTACAAGGCTCATCAATATCGGGTTTCCCTGAATGGCTTCCTAGTGAACGCGCTGTTGAACAGCAAGTAATTGACACACTAAGAGAAGTGTTTGAACTCAACGGTTTTATTGGAATTGAAACACGTGCAGTAGAACAGGGTTCAAGCTTATTAAAAAAAGGCGAAACCAGTAAAGAAATTTATTTATTGTCGCGTTTACAAGAAGTTGGTCACGAATCCGACACTCCTGTAGAAGAACGCATTGGTTTACATTTCGATTTAACAGTTCCGCTCAGCCGTTACGTCGTTGAGCATACTGGTGATTTGACGTTCCCATTTAAGCGCTGGCAAATGCAAAAAGTTTGGCGAGGGGAGCGTCCACAAGAAGGTCGTTTCCGTGAGTTTGTTCAAGCAGATATCGATGTAGTAGGAAATGGCGAATTACCTTCACACTACGAAGTTGAACTTCCACTTGTTATGGTTGAAGCTCTTGAACGTTTACGTAAATTTGGTCTTCCTAAGGCAACTGTTCATGCTAACAATCGAAAGCTTTCTGAAGGTTTTTATCGCGGTATTGGATTAAGCGATATTGAGGGAGTTCTTCGAGAAATCGATAAGCTAGACAAAATTGGTGCTGAAGAAGTATCTAAGCTTTTGGTAAAAGAATGCGGCGCTACGGCTTCTCAAGCTGATGCATGCTTAGAATTAGCTGAACTTACTGCTGAAACAGGAGATGAGTTGAAGTCTCGTTTCGACGAATTATGCGATAAGCATAATATTTCTCGAAGCGATGATAACGAGTCTTACGTTTTAGCTTCTCAAGGTGTTGAAACTCTTGCGATGATTGTAGACGAAGCAGCACGTATCCGTCCAGGTGCTGTTGTTGCTGATTTGAAGATTGCTCGTGGACTTGACTACTATACTGGTTCTGTTTACGAAACTTTCCTTGACAACGCAGAATCTCTTGGTTCAATTTGCTCTGGCGGTCGTTACGATAATTTAGTTTCACAAGGCAAGAAGAAGTATCCAGGCGTAGGACTTTCAATCGGCATGTCTCGACTGCTTTCTTATATGCTTCACACTGCAGGTGCTACTGTTTCTCGAGTTTCTCCTGCTGCAGTACTTGTTGCAGTTTGGAATGAAGAAGATCGCCCTGCATGCAATGCTATTGCTAAAACTTTACGAGATCGAGGCATTGCAGCAGATGTTGCTCCTAGCGCAGCAAAGCTTGGTAAGCAAATAAAATATGCTGACAAGCTCGGCATTCCTTATGTGTGGTTCCCTGCTGATAGCACTGAATCAGAGTCATCTCACGATGAAGTAAAAAATATTATTACTGGCGAACAGGAAACCGCGGATGCCACGTCTTGGCAACCGGATACTGTTTATGCCCGGCAGACAGTTTCTTGCGCTAAATAATGTCTTGCAAATTTGCTTGAATATTGTGCGCAAAATCATGTCAATAGAAACAAATGAATATCAATTAGATTGTAGAGGAAGTGGACTTATGAGCCAGACGGCGTATCGCACACATCATGCCGTTGAAGTGACTGAAGAATTAGTCGGGCAAAAAGTAACCATCGCTGGTTGGGTTGATCGTCGCCGCGATCATGGTGGAGTTGCCTTTGTTGATGTCCGTGATAACACAGGCTTAGTGCAAGTTGTTATTTACGATGAAGAAACTGCACGACCATTGCGTAGTGAATTCGTTGTGCAAGTGACCGGCGAAGTTCGCTTGCGCCCAGATGGCAACGAAAACGATCATTTAGCAACCGGTAAAATTGAGATTGTTGCAGAAACTGTTACTATTCTCGCAAAGTCAGACGCTTTGCCATTCCAGGTTTCAACAGCTTTGGAAAACGAGTCCGAGAACAAGCTTCCAAGCGAAGATGTTCGTTTGAAATATCGTTACCTTGATTTGCGTCGCCCATCTATGCAGCGCAATTTGAAGCTTCGCTCTGATATGGCTAAGGCTGCCCGCCATGCTTTGGAAGACATGAACTTTACTGAAGTTGAAACACCAACTTTCATTAAGTCAACTCCTGAAGGTGCTCGCGACTTCGTTGTTCCAGCACGATTGGTTCCAGGCTCTTGGTACGCACTTCCACAGTCTCCTCAGCTTCTAAAGCAGTTGCTCATGGTTTCTGGCGTCGAGCGCTACTATCAGCTTGCTCGTTGCTATCGCGACGAAGACTTCCGTGCAGATCGTCAGCCTGAGTTCACTCAGCTTGATATGGAAATGAGCTTTGCAAGTCAGGAAGACGTTATGGCTATGGCAGAGCGCGTTATTGCCGCTATTTGGAAGGAAGCCGGTCACGAGATTACTCTTCCTTTGCCTCGTATTACTTGGCAGGAAGCAATGGATAAGTATGGTTCCGATAAGCCTGATTTGCGTTTTGGAAACCCACTTATTGAGTTGACTGACTACTTTAAGAACACTCCATTCCGCGTGTTCCAAGCTTCATACGTTGGCGCTGTGCTCTTTAAGGGCGGTGCTGCAACTCCTCGTCGCCAATTTGACGCTTGGCAGGATTGGGCTAAGCAGCGCGGAGCTAAAGGTTTGGCTTACGTTGTGTTTGGTGAAGATGGCGAGTTAAAGGGTCCTGTTGCTAAGAATCTTAGTGAAGAAGAGCGCGCAGGTCTTAAGGAAGCTGTTGGAGCAGAAGATGGCGATGCAGTGTTCTTCGCAGCAGGTTCTCGCGAGTCTTCGCAGCTTTTGCTCGGCGCAGTGCGCGTTGAACTTGCTAACCGCGCAGGATTGCTTCACCCAGATGAGTTTGCTTTCACTTGGGTTGTTGACTTCCCACTATTTAAGCGCACTGATGATCCAGATGATGACGACGTCGCCGTTGGCCACTCAAAGTGGACTTCTATGCACCATCCGTTTACAATGCCATCTGCTGATTGGATCGATAAGTTTGATAAAGATCCAGAGCACGCTATGAGCGATTCTTACGATATTGTGTGCAACGGTAATGAAATGGGCGGCGGATCCGTTCGTATTCACCGCGACGATATCCAAGACCGCGTTCTTAACGTTCTTGGAATCGACAAGGCTGAAGCTGACGAAAAGTTCGGCTTCTTGCTTGAAGCTTTCAAGTACGGTGCTCCACCTCACGCTGGTATTGCTTTGGGTTGGGATCGTACTGCTGCAATTTTGGCAGGTGCAAGCTCAATCCGCGACGTAATCGCATTCCCTAAGGCTGGCGGCGGTAGAGACCCTCTAACCGGTGCTCCTGCTCCAATTTCTGACGAGCAGCGTGCTGAAACTGGTGTTGATTATGATCCAGAAGAAGACGAGTAAATAAAAATACTTGTAAAAAATGTTATTGATAAGCCGTTGATTGTTGATTTTATAATCACAATCAACGGCTTTTTTGTAACGTAAGAGTTACAAAACGTAACGATAGTGATAAATAGCTGTAACACAGATTAGCTAAACTTCTTGTTATGGATAAGCAAGTATCAAAGTCAAATCCAAACGCCGAGGATATGACTAATCGCACTATTTCAGTGCAAAAAGCGGCAAATCCCCTCGTAGAACTAAGTCATGTCGAAAAGCATTATGGAAAACTTCATGTGCTTAAAGACATCAATCTGACTGTTAACAAAGGCGAAGTACTAGTTATTATCGGTCCATCTGGTTCTGGTAAATCGACAATGTGTCGCACAATTAACCGTCTCGAAACTATTGATTCAGGTGACATACGTATTGACGGTGAGCCACTTCCTCAAGAAGGAAAAGAACTTGCAGCTTTGCGAGCAGAAGTTGGTATGGTATTCCAGTCCTTTAATCTTTTCGCTAACAAGACTATTTTGGAAAATGTTACTCTTGCTCCAATGAAAGTGCGCCATATGGATCAGCAAAGTGCTGAATCTCTTGCTATGGAATTGCTCACTCGAGTCGGAGTTGATAATCAAGCAAACAAAATGCCTTCACAACTTTCCGGCGGCCAGCAGCAGCGTGTTGCAATTGCTCGAGCTCTTGCTATGCAGCCAAAAGTTATGCTTTTTGACGAGCCTACATCTGCACTAGATCCGGAAATGGTTAATGAAGTTCTTGATGTCATGGTTGAGCTTGCAAAAGAAGGCATGACTATGATTTGTGTTACCCACGAAATGGGATTTGCACGCAAGGCAGCTGACAGAATTGTATTTATGGCAGATGGTCAAATTCTTGAACAAGGCACTCCTGAAGAATTCTTTGAACATCCAAAAACTGATCGTGCAAAAGATTTCCTTTCCAAGATTCTTACGCATTAATCTGCTTTTTTGTTTTATCTTTCAGTAAAAATTCTGAAACTTTAAAACAGTTCTTACGAAGGGAAAAGATATGAAAATATTACAAAATCGCATTTTTCGTGCGATACTAGCGATGCTTTGTACCGTATGCTGCGTTATGCCGCTTACAGCTTGCGATCGTAGCGATGGTAAAAAAGTCATACGCATTGGTATTAAATTCGATCAGCCTGGTATGGGTTTCAAAAAATCAGGAACTTACGTTGGATTCGACGTTGATGTTGCTAAGTACGTTGCCAAAAAGCTCGGCTATTCAGAAGATCAAATCGTATGGAAAGAATCACCATCTAAACAGCGTGAAACAATGCTTCAAAACGGTGATGTAGATATGATTGTTGCAACATATTCCATTACTGACGCTCGCAAGAAAATGGTTTCGTTTGCAGGACCTTACTTTATTGCCGGTCAGGATTTGCTAATTCGAAAAGATGAGCATAAAGTAAGCGGTCCAAATGATTTGGACGGAAAGCGTTTATGCTCAGTTTCAGGCTCAACATCTGCAATTGCTATTAAGGAGCGTTACTCTTCAAAAGTACAGCTTATGCAACAGCCTGGTTATGCAGAATGTGCAACTGCATTATTCTCAGGAATTGTAGATGCTGTAACTACCGACGACATTATTCTTGCTGGTTTAGCAACCGCTTCTCGAGGTCGTTTAAAGCTTGTAAACAAGCCATTTACCGCAGAATATTACGGAATTGGCATTAAAAAAGGAAATACAGGCTTAGCTAAGAAAATTAATGCAGCCTTAAAAGACATGATTCGTAACGGATCATGGAAAAGAGCTCTAGACGACAATTTACGAGGCACTGGCTTTAAGCCGAACGCAAAGTATAATCCGCCAATTCCTCAAGAAGGAGAGAAGTAATATGCAAGATTTTATGCAGCTATTTACCTCCTACAATATTCCAGGAGCATTCTTGGTTAATATTGAAATAACTTTATGGAGTGTACTTTTTTCATCAATTATTGGCGTAATTCTTGTTACTATGCGCATTTGCCCTGTTTCATCATTACGCATGATTGCTACAGTTTATGTTGAATTGTTTAAAAACATGCCACTTACCATCATTATGGTTTTCATGGTTTTAGGCGTTTACGCTCAGCTTAAGATAGGATTCTCCTCAATTTTTGAAGTGAATTTCTTCTGGCTGGCAGTTGCTGGATTGTCGCTTTATACTGCAGCATTTGTTTGCGAATCTTTGAGATCTGGTCTTAATACCGTACCTGTTGGTCAAGCAGAAGCTTGCCGCGCCCTTGGATTAAATTTCTTCCAATCTGCAACACAAGTAATTCTTCCACAAACTTTCTGCGGTTCAGTAGCACCATTAGGTAATACATTTATTGCTTTGCTTAAGAATTCTACAGTTGCTGCTGCTGCATCAGTTGCCACTGAGACTTCAACAATGATGAGCGAAATGATTGAGAAACATGCAGATTTGATTGTTCCAATCTTCTTAATTTTCGCTTGCGGATACATTATGCTCATCATTCCTATCGGCATTTTGACTACTTATTTGTCAAATAAACTTGCTGTGAGAAGGTGATAACAATGGCTAAACAACGTGAACAATCATTATTATTCGATGCTCCAGGTCCAAAAGCTCTTAAGAAAATTCGCATAGCTAATATTATTGCCGGTTGCATTTTTGTTATTTGCATTATTGCTATTCTCGTTCGTTTGAGCAATCCTCCAGAGGGAGAAAACCAACTTTCTTGGACGCTTTGGAATCCTGCACTCGAATCTGAGGCCTGGGTTGATTTTTATCTTCCTGGATTATGGATGACACTAAAAGCATCGTTACTTGCAGTAGTTGGTTCTATTGTATTTGGCTTATTCTTCGGACTTTGCCGTTTACTACCTAATTTTATTATTCGTAGTATTTCCGCAATAGTAGTAGAATTTTGCCGCGCAGTACCAGTATTGATGCTTATGATTTTCTTGTGGAGAGCATTCGCACTTTCTGGTATGAAAGAATCATCATACTGGGCTGTTGTTTTGGCACTGATTATGTATAACGGTTCTGTTGTTGCAGAACTTGTTAGATCAGGTGTTGGCAACTTGCCAAACGGTCAAAGAGAAGCTTCACTTGCATTAGGATTGAGCGAGTACCAATCATTGACACAAATTGAAATGCCTCAGGCAATTATTGCTATGATGCCTGCAGCAGTAACTCAGCTTGTAGTTGTTTTGAAGGATACTGCACTTGGTTCAATTATTATGTACACTGATTTGCTTCAGGAATCGCGCAGACTCGGATCAATGTACTTTAATATTTTGCAAACATTAAGTGTTGCAGCAGTAATATATTTCCTTATTTGCTTGGCATTGTCTTGGTTTGCACAATGGTTGCCATCGCACTTGAAGAATCGAACTGCCGCTCCAACAGAACCAGAGCCTGTTGCTCCAATTGCTATTATGGATCCTTCTAATGTGAACCAAATGGCAGTTGCTAGCGAAGTTAAAGAGCTTCCTTATGGCGGTACTCCACGTAAGTATCACGTACATCATCGCGGTACGAACGCTTCTATTCACCATTGGCGCCACACTCGTTACTTGCAAGGCTACGACGAGCATCATCTAAAAACTGGCGATGAACCGGAAGAAAATGATGACAACAATGCAGAAAATAACTAAATTTCATATTTAGTGGTGTTTAGTAGCAAATTTTCTCATAAGCGCAGTCGGTATTTATTATTGGCTGCGCTTATTATTTTCTATCTTGCAATTTCTAACTTTGGTAGAATCATAATAGTATTTCAAAATAACCGTTAAAAGCAATATTTGCGCAGCAACGCACAAATCGCTAAACTATTAAGGTCACATGCATACGAGGAGGCTTTTACATGGATGACGCGTTTGAGTTGTCCGCTGCAAAGATGCGCGAACAAGGCATGAGCGAAATTGCTATTGAACAATTTAAACACTTATATAATGCTTGGAATTTAGATAAATCAGGGGATAAGTCTGCGGAGTTTATTCGCGAGAGCACGGTTGAGCCTATTAAAAGCGTTCCAACTTTCCACGAAATTTACGAAACTATTGATCACGACAAAGCTGTTAACGCATTCGCAAAAACTGCTTTTATTAAATTAAATGGCGGTTTGGGAACATCTATGGGCTTGTCTTGCGCAAAATCTTTACTACCAGTTCGTAGGCATAAAGCTCGCCAAATGCGCTTTATTGATATTATTATTGGACAAGTTCTTACAGCTCGTCAGCGATTAGGAGTTAATCTTCCGCTTATTTTCATGAATTCTTTCCGCACGTCTCATGATACTTTGCAAGTACTAAAACGCAATCGCAAGTTTGTGCAAGACAATATTCCTGTAGAAATTATTCAACATCAAGAACCAAAATTAGCAGAGGAAACTGGAGAACCGGTTTCTCACAAGGAAGATCGATCTCTTGAATGGTGTCCTCCAGGTCACGGCGATATTTTTTCAACTCTGTGGGAATCTGATTTATTGCATACTCTTAAAGAAAATGGAATTGAGTATTTGTTTATTTCAAATTCTGACAATTTAGGTGCTAGACCGTCGCGCACTCTTGCTCAACATTTTGAAAATACTGGCGCACCTATCATGATTGAGGTTGCGAAGCGAACTCAAGCAGATCGTAAGGGCGGTCACATTGTTAGGGACGCGAAAACAGGAAGACTAATGCTACGAGAAATGACACAGGTTCATCCTGAGGATCGTAGAAGCGCACAAAGCATTAAAAAACATCCATACTTCAACACAAATAATATTTGGGTTCGTGTAGATGCTCTAGAAAAAAAGTTAAAAGAGCACAAAGGGATTTTGCCTTTGCCTGTTATTTTTAATCACAAAACTGTTGACCCAACTGACGAAAGCAGCACTCCGGTAGTGCAATTGGAAACAGCAATGGGAGCAATAGCTTCACTTTTCGATGACGCAATTTGCGTAGAAGTTGATCGCATGCGTTTCTTGCCTGTTAAAACAACCAATGACTTATTTATTATGCGATCAGATAGATTCCATCTTACTGATTCATATGAAATGGAAGATGGTAACTATATATTTCCTGATATTGATTTGGATCCACGTTATTACAAAAACATCAATGATTTCAACGAAAGATTCCCATATTCTGTTCCAGCTTTAGCTGCTGCAAAATCAGTAACTATTAGGGGAGATTGGACATTTGGAAACCAAGTTTCAATGTTTGCTGACGCTGTTTTAGAAGATACAGGAGAACCAAGTTATGTGCCAAATGGAGAATTCGTGGGACCGCAAGGAATTGAACCAGACTCTTGGGTTTAAAGCAGATTTCTTGCAAATATGCGATTTTTATTGATAGTAAATAAAATTATCTATAAAAAATTATATGGCGTGTCGCGAAAAAATGGCGTATTTTCAACGTTGTTGATGTTCGTGTGAATAAAAAATATATAATTATTAGAAGTTTTTTAAAAAAATGTCCACACGTACCGCAAAACACCATTAAAATAGAAAAGGTGTGCGCAATATTGCAACACAAGTTTTGCTGCATTTCGTAGTCGCTTGTATGCAAGGCGCATAAGTAAATTGATACAAACATGATACGTGAGGACTAATGGTAGAAGGAAGCAACGGAAGGCGACGTTTTTCCGACAAATGGGGCAAACACGAGTTAGATGTACTCGCTGTATTGTCTTCCGCATTCCCGCAATGGCTGACTTCGCGTCAAATTGCACAGCGCGTAAAGGCATATGCAGATTCATACGGTGAGCTTGCAGATCAAGCAGCTAAAGCAGCATTCGCAAAACAGTTCCAGCGAGATCGCGCAAAGCTTGCTGCTATGGGTATTGCAATAGAGTCTAGGCAGCCAGAATATTCTTCGAAGTCCGAAGGTCAAGACTTTGCGTCTTATCGTTTGCAATTAGGCGATGAGCCTCGCGTACGTTTACGTTTCGACCAATCTGAATTACCAGTTTTAGCTGCAGCAAATTATCTTGCTCGTTCAATGTCTATTTCTTCTCTTGATTCAGGTCAACACGAGCAACAGCGCACTTCTCGCACTGCTCCTAGAGTTCCACAAACTCCTATTCCTGGCTTAGGATTAGATTCAATCGCACCTGGTCTTGGAACACAAATGCTACCTGATTCATTGGTAAAAGTTATTGATTCTCGCAGATTTGCCGCAACTGTGGATGTCGATGGTGAACATTTAAACGTTGCTTATACTGATGCTGACGATTTAGCGATGTTTGTACTAGAACATCCTGGATCTAGCGTAGTAAGCCCTCAAGAAGCAGTTGATGCTTTCCATCGCCGTTTGCACGCAGCAGTTAATTTTGCTCAATATGACGAAAATGAGCAAAAAGATGAAGAAGGTGCTATACAAGAAGCGCAAAATATTGAAGAACAAAATAGCAACACTGATAAATCGCATACCAAAAAAGGCTCTTCATTCCAAACTGGAAGTGAAGTAGATCGTAGGCTTCGATTGATGCTTTTCTTGTCTGCTCATCTTGGAGAGGAATTCCCATTAGACGAGCTTGCTGAGCGTTTTATTGGTAGACCAAAAAGCGATGATGAACTTCGTCGATTTGTTACAATTCTTCACAAGGATATAAATACTCTTACTACTGTTTCTGACGATGGGGAAATGGCCGGAAGCCAATTCTTTGATATAGATTGGACTCTTCTTGAGAACGAGGGAATTGTTTCTGCTACTAACTCTTTAGGATTGGAAAGACTTGCTGGAATTTCACAGCAATATTTGAGCATGCTTACTGCGTCTGCTAATTATTTGGCGCATTCCTTGCTTTTGCCTATTGAACAGCGCACACAAGCTGAATCCTTGTATAAGCGTCTTCGCCGTCATGTTCTTCCTGGTCAAACTCCATGGCTGAGTTTAACAGGTTACGAAATTGAGCCTCGAAATTGTTCTATTGTTCGCAGTGCTATTAACTCTGGATCTTTACTAGATATGGAATACACTGACGGGGCAGGACGTATTCGTCGCAAGATTGTTGCACCGTCGAAGATTTACGTTGATGAAGGCGTTTACTATGTTGCAGTATGGACTGATGTAGAGCAGCAAACACCAGAAGATAAACGTGAATTTGTTGCTAAAGATACGACAATTAATAAAGCGAATGGATTGCCTCGCATTTGGCAAGTTCTTCGCGTAGCACGTATTGAACGTGCAGAAGTTGTAGAGCCTGTATCTCAAGTTAAAATTCCAGATGTGCCAGTTAGTGAACTTCGCAAGTGGAGCTTTGATAACGGAACTGAAACTTGCTTCATTACCGATGAAACAGAATTGAACTTTTTGAAGAATCTTTCTGGAGCCACTATGGAAACTTGTGGCAGCGGAGTAAAAGTCCATCTTACTGTTTCTTCTGATTCATGGTTCGTTGCTTTTTGCATTGCTCACGCACGTCATATTACAGCTGTTGCTCCTGAAACATTGCGCAGTATGATTATTGCTCGCGCTCAACGTGAATTAAGCGTTAATCACGCTGATAATGCGAATACAGAGGAATAACAATGCCTTGGTGGATTTGGCTACTCATAACAGTTTTTATGCTGATAATGGTAGCGCTAGGAGTTGTTATTGTCATTTTAAGCGCAATAAAAATAGCTAAGGTCTGTTTTGGTATTTCCGAAGACGTTTCTTCTAGATTTGAACGTTTGCACGAACCAAATAAAGAAGATAATGAAAATCCTCGAGATCCATTATTTACACTTCCTATTAAAGATGCAACGAATCGATATGAGCGAACGCACACAAAAGTTATTGAGCGTCATCAAAAAATTCGCGAAAATCACCGTAAAATATGGCAGCATTGGGATAAAAAATCTCTTCGCGAAGAAGACATTCAGCTATAGCATATAAGAAAGCGACTAATACTTTTTATGTCTCATTTATCACAGAAAAAAGACTGCAAAAATAAATCAGGCAATCCAACTGACTGCAATGAGAATGATGTAGTATTATCTCCTTCACAACGTTTCGCAGCTTTTAAAAATACAATGAAGCACGAGCGTTCAATGGCATCTAAATTTGAGCGTTCTTTGTCTTTTGAACTTGATGATTTTCAACTTGAAGCTATTGATGCACTAGAAAATGGCAATAATGTTTTAGTTGCTGCTCCTACTGGAGCTGGTAAAACTGTTGTTGCGGATTTTGCTGTATTTCTTGCGCAAAATCGTAATGTAAAAGCTTTTTACACAACGCCTATTAAAGCTTTAAGTAATCAAAAATATCACGATTTCTGCGAACTATACGGCTCAGACAGAGTAGGGTTATTAACTGGAGATACTTCTGTAAATCCTGAAGCAGACATTGTTGTAATGACTACTGAAGTTTTAAGAAATATGCTTTACGAGCATTCGATTACGTTGCAATCCTTAGGTTTTGTCGTTCTTGACGAAATTCATTATCTTGCAGATAAATTCCGCGGAGCTGTGTGGGAGGAAGTTATTATTCACCTTCCGAAATCGGTGAAAATTATTGGGTTGTCTGCAACTGTTTCAAATGTTGAAGATTTTTCTGCATGGCTAGAATCAGTGCGTGGAGAAACTCATTTG
This sequence comes from Gardnerella sp. DNF01151, assembly GCF_049244235.1. Taxonomy (NCBI): domain Bacteria; kingdom Bacillati; phylum Actinomycetota; class Actinomycetes; order Bifidobacteriales; family Bifidobacteriaceae; genus Gardnerella; species Gardnerella sp. DNF01151. The sequence goes on from NZ_CP058389.1 coordinate 1,037,503, forward strand.
ATTGTCGACGAACACAGACCTGTGCCTTTAGAAAGACATGTTGTTGTTCAAGAGGATTCTGCAACTGAGCCTGAGTTACTCGATTTATACGACCATGACAATAATGGAAACGTAACTAAGCGCGTTAACCCTGCATTGACTAGGAAACTTAATGAATTTGAGTACCGAGCTCGTCGCCGTAAAGAATCTTACAGCGATAGCAAATACCGTTACAGAAAAGGTAAGAAACACAGAGTTAACGGGGGAGTTGCACAGTTAGATAAATGCGCGAAACGACATACTCCTCGCCGCTGGGCTGTTATTGACGAATTAGATTACCTAGGAATGCTGCCAGGAATTTATTTTATCTTCTCTCGTTCCGGATGCGATCAAGCTGTTCAACAATGTTTAAACGCAGGATTAATACTTACCTCTGATGAAGAAATGTACGAAATACGTAAAATTGTCGACAGTATGGTTGCAAATCAACTTTCTAAAGAAGATTTACACGCTTTAAGCTTTGAACGTTTTCGTTTTGCTCTCGAACAAGGATTTGCAGCACATCATGCCGGTATGATTGCATTATTCCGTCACATTGTTGAAACACTATTTGAACGCGGACTTATTAAAGTTGTTTTTGCAACAGAAACACTTGCTTTAGGCTTAAATATGCCAGCTCGAAGCGTTGTTGTAGAAAAGCTAGTAAAATTTGACGGCACTGGGCATGTACCTCTTACGCCTGGAGAATTTACGCAACTTACAGGTCGTGCTGGAAGACGTGGAATTGACGATATTGGTTACGCAATTCTTGTAGATCATGCTGATTTCGTCCCTCAACAAGCTGCAGCACTTTCTAGTAAACGCGTATACCCGCTACATTCCAGCTTCGTTCCTACGTTTAATATGGCAGTTAATTTGCTGAACTCAAGCGATGCAGACACTGCTAGAACAACACTAGATCGTTCTTTTGCTCAATGGGAAGCTAATGCTTCTGCTGAACGTTTACATAATCGCATGAACGAACTTGAAACAGCTCTTAAAGGCTATGAAGAAGCATTCCACTGCGAACATGGGGATTTTGCTGAATTCTTACAATTACGTATGAAGCTTAAAGAAGCTCAACACGATCAACGCCGTAAACTTAAACATACTTTATTCCGCACAGATGCAGAACGCACAGCAGCGTTTAAAGCGTTGGATGATGTTATTGCAAATCTTAGAGAAGCTGAGCGAACGAATCCGTGTGCAGGTTGTGCAGATATTCAACAACATTTGCGTTGGGGCTACCATTGGATTAGAGAACATAAGGAACTTGATCAAGTACGTGAACGCTACGAATCTCGTACTGGTTCTGTTGCTAGAACTTTTGACCATATTTGTGACGTATTGTACAGTTTGGATTATTTACAATCTGAAGATTCTTCACAAAACCAAATTTTGCACCTTACTGAGCGCGGTCAATTGTTAAGAAGGTTGTATAACGAACTAGACATTGTATTTGCTGAAGCTATTTGCGAAGGAATTTTTAATGATCTTTCGCCGCTTGAATTATTATCGTGCTTGTCTGCATTAGTTTATGAATCTAGAGGACCTGCAGGGGGAGAACCTAGACGATATCCAGGCGGCAAGGATGGCGCGATATTTAATACAGTATTGCGAATGAAAGAATTATTTATGCGTACTAGCGCATTATGCGCAGACGCTCATTTGCCAGCGTTAAGACCGCTTGAATTTGGTGCTGTAGATATTATGTACGATTGGGCTAATGGTGCTGATCTAGCTGAAATTTTGCGCAATACCGACAGCACTGGAGGAGATTTTGTGCGTCAAACTAAACGTCTTATTGATTTACTTACTCAACTTTTTGCAACAGGAGAATATTTACAAGCTATAGATGGCGTAGATAAAAATCTTGCTTCATGCGCTTATGAAGCTGCAAAACTATTAAACCGTGGAGTTGTAGCATACTCAGATGTATAAGTATGAGCGTATACAAATAAAACGCATGTATTTTGTATATATAAATCGTTTTTATATATATAGTCCGTGCAATTCGGTAATTTTATAAAGTACTACACAAGGAGATACTATGGCAGAACGCAGTTTACGCGGTATGAGCATTGGTGCGAAATCATTGGAATCTGACGATAATGTAGATTTCGCTGCACGAAATGATGTTGTGTATGTGTGCCCAAAGGGGCATCGCACGATTCTTCCTTTTGCTCAAGGCGCAGAAATTCCTGAAGAGTGGGAATGCCGCTGCGGCACGATTGCACATCGCGAAGGCGACGATGATCGCCCAGATGATGATTTCAACAAGCCGTCTAGGACGCATTGGGATATGCTGCTTGAACGTCGTAGTGAAGAAGAATTAAAAACTTTACTAGACAAGCGTCTAAAAATGCATCATGAGGGCTGGATTCCTGACTATGAGTGAATTCTCAGTGTCTTCAGGATGTACTAGTCGTCACATTATTCTGCTTGATCTTGATGGCACATTAACAAAGTCAGATGCTGGTATTATTACTTGCGCAAAGCTTGCATTGAAAGAGTTGAAACAGCCTATTCCGGACGATGCTGAAATGCACCGTTTTATAGGTCCTTCAATTTTAGAATCTCTTCAACGCAATAATGTGCCTGAATCGCTGCTAGCAAAGGGACTTGCTACGTATCGCAAGTATTATTCTGAAGTAGCAACTTTTGATGATCCTAATAATCCTGGTACAAAAATTTCAGGATGCCTACTTAACAAAGTATACGATGGAATACTTGAGCAACTCACAAAACTTCGTGAAGCTGGATATTATTTAGCAACCGCATCTTGCAAGCCAGAATATCAAGTAAAGCCTATTTGCGATTATTTTGGTTTAACGAAGTATCTTGACGGAATTTATGGCGCGAGTAAAGATATGTCGCGTATTAGCAAAACTCAAGTTATTCGTTATGTTTTTGATGTGATTGATTACAATCCAGAAAAAGGCGACAGAGCTTTGATGGTTGGAGACCGCTGGACTGATGCTGACGGAGCAAAAGATTGCGGCTTGGATTGCTTGGGATGCGCTTGGGGCTATGCTGAGCCTGGCGAGCTTGAAGCACACGGATCTTACAGAATTATTGATAGCGTAAACGAATTAAACACTGCAATTTGCGAATATTTCGCTTAATCTAATCAGAATTTTTGTCGTAACGGCTTTTTCTTTACACCCTCGTAAAGTTTCGGTCGTTTTTTAGTGAGAAAACGACAGTTTCTTTACAACGCTGCACAGTTTCTGCCGGTTGAGCTTATTATTTGACTAGATTTACTTGATATTTATCCGATAATGTACGTTATGTCAAATTAGAGATAATAATCAAACGCAACCAACAAAGTCTCACACTACTATCAAATAATATCCCTACGATACTTCTTGCTAAATAATCTAAGACTTGCAACTTCGGTACGCACAAAATAGCATTGCAAAAATATTAGCAAAAATAAGCGCGATAATAATCGCATATGACGCAATCAGCGTTGATCTCATTAATAACCAATAATCATCACAAACAAATCCAAAATCGCGAACAATATGCAAAAGCATGTATGCAAGCATTGCGCAAGGAAGCCCACAACAATGCGTAATAACAATACTCCAAGGCATTAAACCAATAGAACTTCTCTTATTACTATTGCTAATACTATTTGATTTCAAATAAGCATTTTTTCGAAATTTTACTAAAAAACGCACACAAGTAAATGTACTATACAAAAACAATGATACTGAAGCAAACCAGCAAATAACAGCGATAATAACAACTACGAACATGCCATTATCCCCACGTTTCCTGAACAAGACTCCATGAGTTTGAAGATGTATGAGAAGTAGGTTTTGAATAAGATTTGTGAGTAGACTTACTACTTTTTTCTTCAACTTGCGTAGCATCAACAGAATTTTCAGAAGATAAGTCCTCTTCCACTCTAGAAACAATGCGACCAACAGCAATAGCAAATACTGCTAAACCAGAAGCAAGCATACGACGCATATTATCTTGATTCTCATCGCACTCTTGAACAGATTGACCATCACAAATAATAGTCATATTTCTTAAGCGTTCTTCTGAGTATCGATTAAGAAAAATAATAGCCGTAGTAACATTAACTAAATTAACGCCAGCATCAAGCAGCCTTTTAGCTACAGCCATAATCGCAATGTCCTTAAAAGAATACAAACGACGAGAACCAGAACCGCTAGATGCATGAATTGAAGGCTCTATAATGCTTTTACGAGCCCAATAATCGAGTTGCCGGTAAGTAATACCGGCAACCTTCATAGCGACACTACCACGGTATCCTGAAGCGTGATCAGCAGACAAGGAAAAGTTAAAAAGCTCCCCCTGTACTGCATTAATCACATTATCGGACTGTGACTGCGTCATGTGCGAAAAATACCAGTCTGAATTTGCCAATCATAATTTCATCGCCATTATGCAGCACTGATTTATCAACACGTTCACGATTTACATACGTACCGTTTAGGCTTCCAGAATCTGAAATGCTAAACACGCCATTATGGCGCTTAAACACTGCATGCGCACGCGAAACAGTAGAATCGTCTAACAAAATATCAGCATGCGAATCACGTCCAACTGTTACTAAATCTTCATCGAGAAGATAGCGAGAACCAGACACTGCTCCCCTAGTTGAAATCAACAACGCAGTACCAGGAAGTAATTTCGCTATAGTATCAAAATCATCCTGCTGCATAGGACGATCTGAAGTTGTATTCATTGGAATATGAATAGCTGGCATACCAATAATAGTGGTTTCGCCAGCTGTAGGAATCGGTTCAGTCATACTTGCTATTCTACCTTGTTACTCGACTGGTTTTGCATATTCGTACTGTTTTGGTTCGCGTGTCGAAGTAATTTCTACTTCATCAGGCACTGAAACCATTACAGAAGAACCAAATTTAATTTTTAAACGCGACCCAACACCGCCTGCAATATTAACAGCATTTTGCAAATTCTGAGGGTCACCAATTGCTTTCACAATATAAGGAGGATCAATTATAATATTGTCGCATATAAGACCATGTTTAGTTTGCGAAATATAGCTTGAAGTAACTATTCTTACATCGTTAATAGACATAACTTCTACGCCAGCATTTCGCAATTCCTCTATTAGCTGAAACATCGTAGCGGCATCAATATTCTCTTTTTCACCTGCAGTAATGTGAACTACAATACCTTTACCTACTGCCGGCAGACGTCCAGAAATAAGACCATTTGCTTGAGCATTCTGCTGAGCAATACGACGAGCTTCATCTTGTTTATCTACTGCTTCACGCAACGAATTAAGCTGACCTGTTAATTCACTTTTTCGGCTTTCCAAACTCTGAATTTGAGAATGAGTTTCTGTAATAAGACGAGTCAATTCTTCTTCGCTCATTGTTTCATACAAAAGTGAGTTGCTACGATTAACTTGAATCATGTACGCAAAACCTAATAAAGCGCAGAGCAACATCATTAAAAAGCCCGTAAATATACGCGCTCGAGTAACGTGACCGCTTAGTGAAGATTTTACTTTACGATGAACTGCTGGGAAAGATCCAGTTTGAGTTTCATCACTTTCACGATCATGCGATTTTTGACGACGCATTTTATGAAGAATATCATCATCTTGTGGAGAATGAGAAAACATTGAAACCATATGCTAACTCCTGAAGATGAAACGACGAATTGCAGAAACGTTAGAGAAAATACGAATTCCTAAAACAACGATAACTGCAGTTTGTAATTGCGCACCTACGCCAAGCTGATTTCCAAGCAAAACAAGCAACGTAGCTGCTATAACGTTTGAGAAGAATGAAATAACAAAAACTTTATCCGAAAAGTTTCTTTCAAAATATGCACGTGCAGCACCAAGCAACGCATCTAGTGCTGCAACGACCATAATAGGTAAATAAGGTTGAATGACAATCGGAATATCTGGATGAACAACAACTCCAATTAATACTCCCAAAATTAATCCAAAAATCGCTGCCATGCTTATCTCCTAATTCTCTCATTGGCAAAACTAATATCGCCTGTGTTTGCTGCACTGAGTCGTATAACTCTCGAAGGTGAAACCTGTGGATTAATGCCTGCATTAACTAAAGATGCGTACCATTTCATGCGTTTCATATCATTACATTGTTTAATTAAATCATCAGAATCGCCAATAACTTCAATAACATATGGACTTTGAGTTTGATTAACTCCAATAAGAATAGTTTGACCAGCAACACGAATAGAAGTTTGCGCTCCAAGTCTATGCCCGTTAACAGAAATAGCTTCAGCACCTGCTTCCCACAATAATGACACAAATTGTTGAATATCACGATCTGTAACTAATCGCATTCTTGCGCCATTACTTTCGCGAGGTAAAGAACCGCTATTCACATCGCTCGAAGCAGAAATAGGATTAGCAATAGTCAAAGTAATCCCAGAACCTTCTACAGCATGAGTGCCATTAACCATATCATCTGATTTACTAACTTCATCCTCTTCAGGCGTAGTAATTTTTTGCGACTCATGATCTACGTTATTTCTCAATGACGTTACTTCTTCTACAAGCTTATCGAAACGAGACGTATAGCCAGACAACTCATTAGCTAATGAAGAACGTATTGCTTTTCTAGGATCAGTGTGCAATTTGCGAACAAACTGGCTCCCAACAGTACCAATAGAAACACACAATAAAAATACTATAGCTCTAGTGAACCACAGATTAAACGGTTTAACAGGTTGTTTACTTAATCTTGCATCCATAAACATTGGATCAACTGGACGATTAGTTAAATCATCAATAAGACGCAAAGCATAATCGTCAATATAACGTCTACGATCATGATTGTGAGCAAAACCACTGGAAGACATTACAACATGATGCGTTGAAATACCAGTAAATGAGTGCGAAAATAATGCCCTACGCCTAGTCAGCGACATCCCATCAGGAGCAGCAAAAGACATTGGCATAGTGCTTTTATGAGACGTATGTTTTACATCTAAATCTTTGATACTATCTTTTAAACTAACAAATTCATCTTGCTTAGTCATATGTGCGTACACGCCTTATTTAGTTTTTGTTGACTTAGCAAGTAACAAATAAGCTTGCATATAGTAAAGCAGACCAGCATACCAATATAGAGCAATACCCCACACTCCACATGCAAGTGCAGCAGCATAAAGTACGAGCATAGACTCAGTAGGTACAGCATAAACAATCATTAAAGAAACAATTGAAAGCATAAGAAGTGCTGTGCCAGCTTTACCTACAAAGTTAACAGGCAAAGGACCATAATCTCTTTGCGCAAGTACTATTACAAGTACAGCCATAATAGCATCACGCAATACTACTAATAAAAGTGCCCACCAAGGGATAATCATTGCAACAGCTAAAGCTAACGTACTGCAAAAAATTAATAGACGATCAGCTATAGGATCAAGAATTTGACCCAACTTACTAACTTGATTCAAAGTACGAGCAATATAACCATCAAGACAATCAGAAAACGCAGATATTGCTAAAACAATAAGAGCAAAAGTCATCTGTTGCTGTGTAATAAGCCAAGCAATATAGGGAATTGAACATATGCGCAAAAAACTGATTAGATTAGGTATTGTCAAAACTCGATTCATTGCTTCAGGACTATATTCCTGATTAATAACGAACTTAGTCATAATATCTTCCTCATACGAAATCACACAATTAATCAGCATATATTCGCATCAAAAAAACTCGCTTGTTGTGCAATACTTAATATGTTGGGGACATATTTCATGCCCCCAACATACATCTAATATTTATTCACGCCAAGCAGCTTTTGCAGTATTGCGAATAGCTTCAATCGCTTCTTTAGGACTTTCTGCTCCATAAACTGCAGAACCTGCAACAAGCACATCAGCACCAGCTTCAGCAACTATTGCTGCAGTTGAAGGGCTAACTCCTCCATCAACCTGAATATGAGTATTGAGACCACGACGAGTAATTTCGTCACGTAAACGGCGAACCTTATTCATTTGATTAGCTAAGAACTTCTGTCCACCGAAACCAGGCTCAACAGTCATAATAAGAACCATATCGAATTCATCAAGAATATCGAAAATAGGTTCAACTGGTTCCGCAGGGCGCACAGCAAAGCAAGCTTTACAACCCATATCGCGAAGCTGACGAGCTAATCTCACTGGAGCATGAGTAGCACCCATATGAAAACTCACAGAAGCAGCTCCAAGTCTAGCATATTCTGGAGCCCAACGATCTGGATCCTCAATCATCAAATGTACGTCAACTGGAAGTTTAGTAACCTCACAAATTCGCTTAACAATTGGTTCACCCAAAGTCAAGTTAGGTACAAAGTGATGATCCATTACATCGACATGAACAAGATCCGCATTAGATATTGCATCGAGGTCACGCTCAAGATTGCAAAAATCTGCGGAAAGAATGCTAGGTGCTATTTGTATATTCATGTGTACTATTCTAGAAAATGCAAGCGACTAGTTTTATAAAAACAAGATTTTTAAAATTGCTTTTTCAAATACTTGAATCTTACTTACTAGAAGTGTTCTGAGACTCACGTTCTCTTTCGTCTGAAGTTATATCTATAAGTCGTTCAACAAGAGACTCACGAGTACTAGTACTCTTTTGCAGCAAAGCAAAAACAATAGTTGCACACATGAATACGATAATAGAAACCCAAACATTAATGCGCACACCTAAGAAAACATGTGAAAAATCAATTCGCAATGCCTCAATCCACACGCGTCCAATTGTGTACCACATAACATAAAGTGCGAATACGGAACCGGCTTTTAACTTCTTAGCTATAACTTTGCCAAAATAAATAAGCAATGCAGCACCGATGAAATTCCAAATCATCTCATATAAAAATGTTGGATGAAATAATGTGCCTTCTGGGCACGTTAACCCATCATAACATCTTTCACTATGACCTATTGCTTGAGTAGTATCATAATTTAACTTCAAACCCCACGGCAAGTTAGTAGGAGCTCCGTAAAGTTCTTGATTAAACCAATTCCCCAATCTTCCTATACCTTGAGCAATAAGCACAGCAGGAGCTGCACAATCAGCTAGTAATCCAATAGGATATTTACGATACTTGCATAATACACAAGCAGCCAATGCGCCTAAGAATATACCGCCCCAAATTCCTAGACCACCATTCCAAATTCTAAAAATTTCTAAAAAATCACCATTAGAGCCAAAAAACTTTTCTGGAGTTGTAATAACGTGATACAAACGCGCGCCAATTATTCCAGCAGGAAGACTGACTAAAACAAGATCAAGTATCTGGTTAAAATCTCCTCCAAGACGCTTCCATCGACGCGTAGTAATCCACATTGCCATCAAAATACCGGCAAGAATACTAAGAGCGTAAAACTTTATGTTTACAAAGCCAAGAGAAAATTGCGAAATACTTGGCGACGGAATAAAACAGACTGTCATGGCGTCGATATTAGTCTAAGCCCACGATTGCGACAGATAAATTCAGAAATGAGCAAGTTGCAAAAGCACAAGCAGCACAGGACCGCACAGCAAAATAGAATCTACTCGGTCAAGAACACCACCATGACCTTTTAGCAAATGTCCCATGTCTTTAATACCAATATCTCTTTTAAGCATAGAAGCACACAAGTCACCGAATGTGCCAATAATTCCAGAAGAAATACCCATGACTAATGGCATCCACCAGAAATTGAACCAAGAGGAACCATAAAAACCTGCAATAATTGCATATGCTCCTATAATTGCAAAAAGCATTGAGCCTATTAAGCCTTCTACAGACTTCTTAGGAGAGATTCGCGGAGAAAGCTTATGTTTGCCCAACCATGCACCAGCAAATAATCCGCCAGTGTCACTTAATGCAGGTAAAAATACCAAAAGCATAGCGTGAGCAACTGCGTATTTTGTATTTGTAAGAGCTAATACGATGCAAGAAGCTAAAAGTGGAATGTACAACACCACGAATAGCGAAACAGACGTATTCGTAAATAAAGTATGTTCGTATGATGAGCGGTTAGAACCATCGAGCTTTTTTTCTACAGCTTGCATCGTTCTATCTGAAATAGTACTGCTAAGAGTCGCACAAATTACTGTAAGAAGCAAAGATGCAGTAATTCCACTAGCCATAGCAACAGCATGCCATTTTGCATAGTATGTTGCAAAAATAGTTACAAGCGAACATATTGATAACGTCACGAAAGGAATACGCAAACCGAGAGTTGCAAAATCAACATGTAATTCCCACAATGCCAGAACCATAAAAATGGCCATAAGCACGATAAAGACATCAATGCTAATAATTAAGCAAGAAACAATTGCAACAACTAGTATTGCGGCGGTAGCAACTGCCTGAGGCATATTCCTGCCTGTGCGACGATTAATATCACTTAAAGTTTCATGGGTGCCATGTGTAGCAGTATCTGCTTTGTCAGAAGACAATCCTACTTCTGATGCAGTTTTTTCAGCATTTGCTTTACTGACTTCATTGACAAAATTATGCTGTTTTATTTGACTCATACGGCACCCATTCAGTTTGAAACTACAAAAATCTCAGACTTCCATAATTTCTTTTTGCTTACCTTCAAGCAAAACGTCTAAAGAATCAGTAACTTGCTTAGTTACTTTATCAAGCTCTTTTTGTAAACGATCGCCTTCATCTTCGCCAAGTTCACCATCTTTAACAGACTTGTCAATAGATTCCTTAGCTTTGCGACGAATATTGCGAACTGCAACTTTGCCTTCTTCTGCTTTATTCTTAGCAAGCTTGACGTATTCCTTGCGACGCTCTTCCGTGAGCTCTGGCATAGTAACACGAATAACATTGCCATCACGATTAGGGCTTACACCTAAATCAGAATCGCGAATAGCCTTTTCAACAGCATTCGCTTGAGAAGCGTCAAAAGGCGTAACTGAAAGAGTTCTAGGCTCTGGAACACCAATAGATGCAACAGCTTTAATTGGAGTTGGAGCACCATAATAATCAACCATAATTCCGTTTAGCAAAGCAGGATTAGCACGACCGGTGCGAATACCCATAAAATTCTCTTTAGTAGCTTCAACAGACTTATTCATCTGTTCACGGGCTTGATCAATTATTGCTGACATGTGTTCTCCTTTATAATATTTAAGCAAATGTTGGCTCTGCATTAGACACTAATGTGCCAATAGATTCTCCAACAAGAGCACTAGTTACGTTACCTTCGCCCTCAAGACCAAACACACGAATTTTTTGATTATTATCGCGAGCCATAGAAAGCGCAGACGCATCCATAACAGCTAAACCATCAACGATAGCGCGCTTGTAGTTTAATGTTAAGAACTTACGAGCAGTAGAATCTTTACGAGGATCAGCACTATATACGCCATCCACACCATTCTTGCCCATAAGAACTTCATCGCAATGAATTTCCAATGAACGTTGAATAGAAACAGTATCAGTAGAAAAATATGGCATTCCGGCACCAGCACCAAAAATAACCACACGACCCTTTTCAAGGTGACGAATTGCTTTCAACGGAATATAAGGTTCTGCAACCTGACCCATTGTAATAGCAGTTTGTACGCGAGTTGCTTGCCCTGCTTGCTCAAGAAAATCCTGAAGAGCCAAGCAGTTCATTACAGTGCCCAACATACCCATATAATCACCACGGCTACGATCAATACCTGCTTGCTGCAGTTCTGCTCCCCTAAAGAAGTTACCGCCGCCGACAACAATAGCAACCTGAACGCCTTGATTCACTGCAGCTACTATTTCGCCAGCAATCCTACGAATGACATGAGTATCAATACCAACAGCACCACCACCGAATGCTTCTCCAGAAAGCTTTAATAAAACCCTACGGGACTTTCCTTCATCCGTTTGTGCAATAGCCATACAGATTCCTCCAGTCATAACGGCGAATGAGGTATATCTTTGTCAGTTTATCTATCAATAACGACACTCAAAACGCACGTTAAGCTGGACAATGAATATAAAAATGGGTTGCGCACAACTTGTGCACGCAACCCTATATACAAGAACAAAAATAAATTCTCATATAATTAGTGCTTATTCAGCAGCACCTTTGCCAACCTCAACGCGAGCAAAGGCAAGAGCGGTGCCGCCAACTTCCTTGAACAAGTCACCAACGCTCTTGGATGGATCCTTAACGTATGCCTGCTCGAGAAGTACAGTTTCCTTGAAGAAGGCGTTCATACGTCCTTCAACAATCTTTGGAACAATCTTCTCTGGCTTGCCTTCAGCTAAGGACTTCTCGGTTGCAACGCGACGCTCAGATTCCAAAACTTCTTCTGGAACATCTTCACGGCGAAGCCACTGCGCACCCATAGCGGAAATCTGCAAAGCAGCTTCGTGAGCAACCTTTGCACCAGCTTCGTCAGTAGCAATCATGGAAACGATGCTTGGAGGCAATTCCACAGACTTCTTGTGAGCGTAAATCTCAACGTGTGGACCGCTTACCTTAGCAACCTGACCAACCTTGACATGCTCGCCGAACAAAGCTGCTGCTTCTTCAACAGATTCCTTAACAGTTGCACCATCAGCTGGGGCTGCAAGTACTTCTTCAGCAGTAGAAGCATTAGCTTCAACAGCATGGTCAAGAACAGTGTTTGAGAATTCCACAAACTTTGGTGTCTTTGCCACAAAGTCAGTTTCAGAATTCAACTCAACTGCGTAACCAGTTTCGCCTTCAGCAGACTTAACAACCTTAGAAGCGATGGTACCTTCCTGAGCCTTACGACCTTCACGCTTACCAGCTGCCTGAATACCCTTAGCACGGATGATTTCCTTAGCGCGGGCAACGTCGCCTTCAGCTTCAGTAAGAGCCTTTTTAACGTCCATCATGCCGGCGCCAGTTTCTTCGCGCACCTGCTTAATCAACGCTGCAGTAATTGCTGCCATTTTGTTCTCCTCGTATCAATATGATTCTTAAAAGCTGCAAAAAGCAAAATCAATTGGATTTTGCAGCTTCTAAATAAGAATCTGGTTGCAAATTAGCTTATCAGGCGTTTGCCTCAGTATTTTCTTCCTTGGCAGGCTTAGCTTCAGCTTCGCCTTCCTTGGTGAGCAATTCCTTCTCCCAAGCTGCCATTGGCTGAGCATCATTACCTTCAGACTTAGCGCCCTTACCGGCATGCTCAAGCAAACCTTCAGCTACAGCATCAGCCATCAAGCTAGTCAATAACTCAATGCCACGAATAGCATCGTCGTTGGCAGGAATTGGATACTCAACAGCCTCAGGATCAGTGTTGGTATCAACAATTGCTACAACTGGGATACCAAGCTTATGAGCTTCTTCAACAGCCAAAGCTTCCTTGTTAATATCAACAACGAACATGGCGGATGGAGTGCGGTTCATGTTGCGAATACCACCGAGCTGCTTGGAAAGCTTGTCCTTCTCGCGCTCGAGAAGCAAAAGTTCCTTCTTAGTCAAGCCGGATCCACGAACATCGCTGAAGTCCATTTCCTCAAGTTCCTTCAAGCGCTTTACGCGAGTAGAAACAGTCTGGAAATTAGTCAACATACCGCCAAGCCAACGCTCGCAAACATAAGGCATGTTTACGCGAGTTGCCTGATTCTGTACAGCTTCCTGAGCCTGCTTCTTAGTGCCCACGAAGAGAACAGTGCCGTTGTGAGCAACAGTCTGCTTGATGAAGTCATAAGCCTTGTCGATCATGTCGAGAGACTTGAACAAATTGATGATATGAATACCATTGCGCTGGGTAAGAATGAACTGCTTCATCTTTGGGTTCCAGCGACGAGTCTGATGACCGAAGTGCAAACCAGCCTTCAGCATTTCGCTCATGGTAATCTGTGCCATATCTATATACCTTTCTTGTCGGTTATTTCCTGGCCATGTCTGTTCGCATGCAACTTGGTTAACACATGTCTAAATCCAAGCCGACCGACACGAACGGACGCGTACATGGCGCGTATTTGCGAATCCGTGTAGACAATAAAAAGCGAGCAATCATACAACGCGGCAATACTCATGCTCAAAATGGACACGCAAAGAGCGATTATATCAGATGCTCAATACTAAAAATCGGCATTCTTGTAGCAATAAAAGCAACAAAAACGCCGATAATTTTTAAAAAATTATTTACACATAAAGCATAAAAACTAAAACTTAGTTACGCATATTATTGCGCAACTCACGCAACGCTTGACGGCGCACGTCCTTTTCAAGTCTATCTAAATAAATATGACCATCTAAATGATCACACTCATGCTGAATCATTCTAGCCATAAGACCTTCACCTTCAAGCACTACAGTCTTACCATCTAAATCAATTCCACAAGCTCTAGCATAATTTGCACGCCTAGTTTTGTACCATAATCCCGGAACAGAAAGGCAACCCTCGTCGTCGTACTGTTCACCTTTTAGCTCTTCAATTACGGGATTTAAAATATAGCCGATTCGACCATTTATATTGTAAGAAAAAGCTCTAAAACTTACACCAATCTGATTAGCAGACAATCCAGCTCTACCTGGGTCATTTACCGTTTCCAATAAATCATCAACTAAATGTTTCACAGCTGGCGTAATTTCACGAATCTCATCACAAGGAGTTCGCAATACGGGATCCGGAACAATACGAATTTTTCTAATAGACACTCGATTACTCTTTCTTTTATGTAAGTAGGAATAACGAAAAACAACTACAAATGTGTAAGCTTTTTACTCGACATGTTCATTATGATCACTATGCGATGTCGAAGAGGAATCTGATGAAGATTCTTCACCAAAACGCTTCAAATGATTCGCAGCTTGATCGATAGCTTGACGTACTCGAGGAGTTACAGCTTCCTGAGCTTGCTTAACAGTCTCCTGTGCTTGCTTAACAGTCTCAGTAGTTTTATCGAGAATCTTTACAGTTGCTGGCAAAGGACGAGTATTAGGCTTTGGAGCATACAATTGCGTTTCGATAATATCAGCATAGCGAGCAAGAATCTTCGGACGAACAATCTTCATACTTGGAGTCAAGGTTCCAGCATCTTGAGTAAATTCATCTTGCAAAATAACAAACTTACGAACAGACTCAGCGCGAGAAACAGTACTATTAGCTTGGTCAATAAATTGCTGAATTACTGAACGCACTGCTTCGTTAGTAGCAATCTCACTCATAGTAAGGTTAACATCCATACCCTTATTCTTTAGCCAAGAACGAACCATATCTGAATCAAGCTCAATTAAAGCAGAAACGAATGGCTTACCATCGCCCACTACTACAGCATGAGAAACTAATGGGCATTGAGCAATAATACCTTCCATAGGAGCAGGACTTATATTCTTGCCACCGGCAGTAATAATAATATCTTTTTTGCGACCAGTAATAGACAAGAATCCTTCATCATCTATTGAGCCAAGATCGCCTGAATGCAACCATCCATCTTCGTCAATAACTTCTGCAGTAAGCTCAGGCTTATTGAAATATCCCATAAATACGTTAGGACCTTTAATAAGCACTTCATCGTCGTCAGCAAGACGGATAGCTATACCAGGACCAGGTCGACCTACAGATCCAACTTGATTTGCATGCTCAAAATTAACTACACAAGGAGCGGCAGTTTCAGTCATTCCATAGCCTTGAATAAAAGTAATGCCATCAAGACCATTAAAGAAATGAGCTAAATCAGCATCCATTGGAGCTCCACCGCAGGCCAACCATGAAAGATTAGGGCCTAAAGCTGAGCGAATAGACGAGCCAACTGTTTTCATATACATCGCATGATTCATGCGTGCAGCAAGAGAATGAGTTTTACCTTCAACATTGTCACGAGACCATTGAATGAAATGTTTTACAGCTTTAGCAAAGATACGACCCTTTATACCAGCACCAGCTTTTTGTGAGGCAGCATTATAAACTTTTTCAAAAACTCTAGGCACGCCGAGTAAATACGTAGGCTTAAAACTACGCAAATCAGCCAAAAGATGCTTAGCATTAGGCACATATCCAATAACACCGTGAGCACCAATAGCAACATATTGAATGTACCGAGCAAAACAATGCGCCAATGGAAGGAATAAAAGCAAACGATTTGGCTTGCATAGCATATCGTTAAGAACATCATAACCAGCAAAAACAATATGCGTAAAATTACGATTTGAAAGCATTGCGCCTTTAGGTCTACCAGTCGAACCAGAAGTGTAAACAATAGTAGCTAAATCATCTGCCTTAACAGCATCAACAGCTTTATTAAGCTCATCATCAGTAGTAGATTTACCAAAATCAACAACGGCTTCCAAGCCGCCAGCTTTGAAATTAAATACGGTTTTCAAAGTTATATGTTTATGATCCTGACGAACACGCTCTAAGCATTGAGCATGCGCATCGTCTCCAGCAAAAGCAATAACTGGCTTAACTTCATCGATAATGTCAGCTGCCTGCAATGCTGAATCTGTTTCATAAATAGGAATGCTTACAGCACCAATACATGCACAAGCAAAATCGACAACACCCCACTCATAGCATGTAGCAGAGTAAATAACAACTTTGGAGCCATGCTGAACTCCGAGCGCTATTAAGCCTCGAGCTACTGCACGAACTTTCGCGAGCATTTCAGATGAAGTAACATCATGCCAACGACGAGTTTCATCGTCTTGCCATTGAGCAACCAAGTCTTGTGGGCTACGCATAGCACGATTGGCGAGTAAGGAATAAATGGTATCACCGTCTTGAGTTGGGTGAATGGCTTCTACAGCAAATTCTCGGAGCATATTATTTATTGTACTTGATAACAGAATCGACACGACTGCATGAAGTACAAAAAATAATACTTAATATTGTCATTTACAAACAAACACTGAAAAAAACTTAGATTCTACAAGTTGTACAAGTTAGAATGTTTAATCTTACAAAAGTGAACCCCTTTATTGCTAAAAATTGTTGAAAAATCAGCAAATCAAGCAATAAGGGGCTCATATTTTTTTGAATATATGTACATAAGTCTTCAAACGCATTATCATAGATGTCTTATTTCAGCTACCTACTATAAGCGACGATTTTATCCTAGATCTGCATACGTGCAAATCCAACGATTATTTTTCAATTCCAAAGATAACGACGCCCAGTATTTCACAGGTCCTGCACAAATGCGCACAACACCTTCAAAATGATTCGGGCTGACTAACATTCCATTAAACAAACTCGGAACTGCAGGAAAACTACGCACAGCAGAGCGAGTTTCCGAATCGTTATTATCAGTGAAATACTCATCCATCAGTTTCCACATGTTAGTTAATTTAGTAATACAACTTTTTGTTAGAAGCTGCGACATTGCTGGAGAAATAGGCCTACCTCTCGAAATATCTGCAGCTATACAAGCAATTTGACAAGTTTTTAAAGCTAAATTAACAAAAGCCTGCTCATCTCTACTGTCGAAATAACACATTCCAACATGGTATTTCAAGCATTCACGAGAAAAACCAACACTAACTTCACCCTCATATACAGGCAAGCTAATACGAGGTCTACAGAAAACATGTGGAGGATCCTCGTCATTGTTTTTCTTAGTCTTTGAGGACTTATCTTTCAGCTCATCATCACTGTAATCGTTATCATCCATGCCATAGGCATCAGCAAAATCTATCTTCATATTTCTCTCCTGTTTTAACAATTATTTAAAACTGTTGTTATTTAAAACTTGTTAAGCTTATATTTCTACAAACTAAACGAGTTTAGATAAAAGCTTACAACGTAATTTTTCTCTAACTGCGTAATTAATAAAAATGTGGATAAATTACAAAATATTCGTCGTTTTCATTGAAAATAAACGATTTTATGCGTGTTGAATTATACACATTACGGTTTAAGAGAATAGCAAATATAGCTAAAAATCATATTTATGCATAAATCAATAGAATGTTCATATAGATATAACAATTTTGAAAACAAAAATGGCGGCTCAGAACAAATTACTGAACCGCCATATTTTATGCAATAAGCATCATACTTATAACACTAACGAATATCCTGATGGAATGGGTTAAATACTACGCTACAACGCTGGAAGCTCTTAACATCAACATAACCTGTAGAAGCCATTGTTCTGCGCAATGCACCAACAAAGTTTGTAGTACCATCTGCTTCATGACTTGGGCCAAAAAGAATATTCTCTAACGGAGCCACAGTGCCAACATTTGAACGCATCCCGCGAGGAAGTGATGAATGACGAGCCTCAGCACCCCAATGAGTGCCATGACCAGGAGCCTCAGTTGCGCGAGCTAATGGAGTACCAAGCATAACTGCGTCAGCTCCAACTGCAAGAGCCTTAATAAAGCTGCCGGAATTACCCATTCCTCCATCAGCAATAATTTGCACGTAACGGCCGCCGGATTCATCCATATAATCCCTACGAGCTTCAGCAACATCCGCAATAGCAGTAGCCATAGGTGCTTGCACACCTAAAGTATTCATGGTTGCGGATACTGCTCCGCCGCCAAATCCAACTAAAATACCTGCAGCTCCAGTTCTCATCAAATGAAGAGCAGAAGTATAATCTGCGCAACCTCCAACAATAACAGGAACATCGAGATCGTAAATAAACTTCTTTAAATCAAGAGGTTCATGATCTTTAGAAACATGTTCCGCAGATACTGCTGTTCCGCGAATCACGAATAAATCAACACCAGCTTCTAGAACAGTGTTATATAATTCTTGCGTGCGTTGTGGAGAAAGAGCTCCTGCTACTGTCACTCCAGCATCTCTGATTGTATGCAAACGCTTTGCAATCAATTCTGGTTTGATCGGCTCAGTATAAATCTCCTGAATGCGGCGGGTTGCAATGTTTGACGGCAACTCAGCTATTTCTTTTAACAAAGGTTCTGGATTCTCATATCGAGTCCATAAACCTTCTAGATCAAGAACTCCAAGACCACCCATTTGACCAATTGCAATCGCAGTATCCGGGCTAGTAACCGAATCCATCGGAGCAGCAATAATTGGGATATCAAACGTATAAGCATCTACTTGCCATGCAGTAGATACAGCTTGAGGATCACGCGAGCGACGCGAAGGAACAATAGCAATATCGTCAAGCGAATATGCAACTCGGGCTTTTTTGCCCAAACCAATTTCAATTTCCTGAGACATACTTCTTAGGCTAGTGCCCTATGCTGACGAGTTGCGACTCATAGTAATTCATCATTATTTTTACGCAAAGCACTGTATATAGCTTTTGCTTTATTCTCACCAATTCCAGGCACTTTTTGCAAATCTTCTAATGAAGCATTTTTCAAAGATTTTATTGAACCAAAAAATGCAAGCAAACGTTTACGATACACTGATCCAATTCCAGGAATAGCATCAAAAGTAGAATGCAATGAACCTTTTCTTCGCAATTTACGATGATACGAAATAGCAAAACGATGAGACTCATCTCTAGCGCGCTGCAATAAATACAATCCTTCTGAGCTTCTCTTAAAAATGATTGGATAATCTTCGTCAGGAAGCCACACTTCTTCAAGCTTCTTAGCTAAACCACAAACAGTAATATCACTTACGCCAGCATCTTCCATAGCTCTTTTAGCAGCTTTTGCTTGTTCTTTTCCTCCATCGACAATAATTAATTGAGGCTTATAAGCAAAATGCCGCGCACTAGTCAACGAATTACCTGAAAAATGCTTATTAGAAATACTGTTGGAATCACAAATATTAATGTCAGATGAGTCAGATGTATCTGATGCATCTAATGTATCAAGCTTATCTTCTGCATAAACATCTTTATGCTTAAACCTTCGCAATAATGTTTCATAAACAGCACTTAAATCATCTGTTTTACCATCACCGTGTTCACCTCGAACCGCAAAATGACGGTACTCACTAGGACGAGCAACACCATCTTCAAAAACAACCATAGAAGCAACTTGATAACTGCCATCAACTGTATTTGAGATATCATAACATTCAATTCGCAAAGGAGATTTACTCATTCCAAGCACTTTTGCTATTTCATTCATAGCTTCTGTTCTCATATCTATGCTGTTGATACGACTAGATTTTATTCGTTTCAATTCCTGACTAGCATTATCGTTTGCACGATCCATAAGAGCACGTTTTTCTCCGCGCTCTGCAACTCTAATACTTACTTGAGAACCACGAATATTGCTAAGCCACAATTCAAGCTCTTGCTTACGTTCATCAGAAATTTTAATTGGAACTATAATCTCACGAGGAACAGGCGAAATAGGAGCAAGTAAATCCTCACGACCTGTTCTCTCTTGACGTTCACGACGAGTTTTAGTAGCTTGTGCTCGCAATATTACATCAGTTGCAGTAGCTTGTTGCGTAGAGCTAACAGCGTCGCGAACTTTCTTAATGCTAATAGTATCTTCATGGTTTTGTGTGTAATTTTGCTCATATTCTGCGTATACGCGAGTTAATAAATCAGCTATAAGATCACTGTCACTGATATGCTCATTTCGTTCTACTGACCAATTTTTCTCTCCACGAATCATTCCAGCTCTGACAAAAAATACATGAATTGACGCTTCAAGCTCATCTCCGCAGAATCCAAAAACATCTGCTTCTACATCATTGTCAAACACAACTGCATTTTGTTGCAAAATAGTGTTCAAAACAGCAATCTCGTCACGCAATTTAGCTGCACGCTCAAATTCTAGCTCTTCACTTGCTTCTTTCATCTCGTTCTTAATTTGTGAAATATAAGACTCTCCAACACTGCCTGTAAGTATGCCAACTACATGTTCTACCATCTTGCGATGTTCGCTAGGATCTATGTTTCCTATACAAGGAGCTGAACATTTACCAATCGAAGCAAATAAGCAAGGCCTACCAGTCCTATGAGCTTTGTTAAAAACAGAGGATGAGCATGTGCGAATAGGAAAAGTTTTAAGTAAAGAATCTAAACTATGACGAAGAGGCCACACTTTTGCATACGGACCAAAATATCTAGCATGCCGCGCACTACGATTTCTAGTAATCCATACTCTTGGAAAAGTTTCTTCTAGCGAAACTGCAACATAAGGATATGTTTTATCGTCACGAAAAACTACATTAAACCTAGGATTAAAAGCTTTAATCCAAGTATATTCAAGTGTAAGAGCCTCAAATTCAGTGCTTACAACAGTCCATTCCAAACTGCGAGCTGTAAGAACCATAGATTGAGTTCTAGGATGAAGTTGGTAAAGAGGTTGAAAATAATTCGCTAAACGATTGCGTAAATTTTTTGCTTTTCCAACGTAAATAACTCGCCCCTCGCCATCACGCCACTTGTATACTCCAGGTTGCGCTGGAATATCACGAGAAGCTGGACGGAATAAATCACGAGTATCACCAAGCAATGGAGCTCCTAATGCATTTACTCTTTCATTATCAAATGATGAATCTTTCGAAAACTGTTCATCTATCATTTCTTGCGTTTTACGCCATTTTTCACTATCTCTCATCCTATTTCCTTCTTGCAAATCATATGCTTTATGAGAATTTTTATTAAGATCATTATCTTTCATTTTCACCTCCTTTCCTAAACAAGATTTATGCAACTATTCATAAGATTTGTCGAATAAATTTCTAAGTTCGCAAATTACAAATCGGTAACTTTTTTGAACGCTTAATGTAACATTTGCTTAAGGAATTTACCTGTCCAACTCTCGCCATTACGCGCTACGCTCTCAGGACTACCTTCCGCAACTAAGGTTCCGCCTTTATCTCCTCCTTCTGGACCTAAATCAATAATCCAATCTGCAGATTTGACAACATCAAGATTATGTTCAATTACAATAACACTGTTGCCTTTATCTACAAGAGATTGCAAAACCGCTAGAAGTTTCCTAACATCTTCAAAATGTAGTCCAGTAGTAGGTTCATCAAGAATATAAATTGTTTTACCAGTAGATCTTCTCTGTAGCTCTGTAGCAAGCTTTACTCGTTGAGACTCACCGCCAGAAAGTGTTGTTGCGCTTTGACCAAGACGAATATAGCCCAAGCCAACTTTTACTAAAGTATCTAAATACCGAGAAATAGAAGGATATGCTTTGAAAAATATTGCAGCTTCACAAATAGGCATATTAAGAACATCTGCAACAGACTTTCCGTTATATGTAACTTCCAAAGTTTCACGGTTATAACGTTTACCATGACAAACTTCGCACTCTACGTATACGTCAGGCAAAAAGTTCATTTCTATTTTTAAAGTACCGTCGCCATGGCATGCTTCACATCTGCCTCCTTTAACATTAAACGAGAAGCGACCAGGACCATAGCCACGAACTTTTGCTTCTGGAGTCTGAGCAAACAATGAACGTATTTTATCCCAAACACCAGTGTAAGTTGCTGGATTAGAACGAGGAGTTCTTCCTATAGGATTCTGATTGACATGCACTACTTTGTCACAAAGCTCAATACCATCAATACATTTGTGTTTTCCTGGCACAATTCGAGCACCATTTAGTTTGTCTGCAAGAACTGGATACAAAATTGAGTTTATAAGTGTTGATTTACCAGATCCAGATACACCCGTTATGCATGTGAATACTCCCAAAGGTATGCTTATATCAATATTTTTTAAATTATGCTCATGGGCATTAATTATATGAAGCATACGATTTTCGTCTACACTACGACGTTGTTTTGGCACATCTATTGAGCGTCTGTGAGCAATATAATCTCCAGTAATTGAACGCTGAGCTTTAATAATTCCATCAGACGGACCTGAATATACTACTTCTCCTCCATGCTCACCAGCTTCTGGACCAATATCAACAAGCCAATCAGACTGACGAATAGTATCTTCATCATGCTCAACAACAATAAGCGTATTACCAAGATTTCGCAGATGATGCAATGTTGCAATCAAACGCTCATTATCTCTTTGATGCAATCCAATAGACGGCTCATCAAGCACGTACATAACACCAACTAAACCTGATCCAATTTGAGTAGCTAAACGAATACGTTGAGCCTCTCCACCAGACAAAGTTTTTGCAGCTCTTGAAAGAGTAAGATAGCTTAAACCCACATCGTTCAAAAAACCAAGTCGAGCACGAATCTCTTTTAATATTTCTGTTGCAATTACTGCTTGAGAACCATCCAAATGCAAAGCATTTACCCATGCTAGACTTCGCTCTACTGGCATATCGCAAACTTCAGCTATGGAAGTATTAGATACTGTAACCGCAAGAACTTCTGGGCGTAAACGCTTTCCATTACATTTTTGGCATGGAACTTCACGCATATACGACTCATAATATTGACGCATTTGATCAGAATCAGTTTCGTCATGTTTGCGCATAAGCGTACGAACTACACCTTCAAAGCCAGTAGAATATTCACGCTGACGCCCCCACCTATTTGTGTAGGAAACTTGAACCGTGAAATCATGACCATACATGATGTCATGTTTAACGTCTTCCGCTAGATCCTTCCACGGAGTATTCATATCAAAATGCAAATCTTTAGCAAGTCCTGAAAGTATGTGCTGATAATACATTCCAGCTGACTTATTCATTGCCCACGGCTCAATAGCTCCTTGCGCAAGAGATTTGTCTGGATCCGGGATAACAAGTTCAGGATCAATTTCGAGATTGTATCCAATGCCAGAACATTCAGAGCAAGCACCATAAGGAGCATTGAATGAAAATGTTCTAGGCTCGATCTCATCAAGCTCTAATTGATGATTATTTGGACATGCACGATGTTCCGAAAATGATTTACGACGCGTTTGCGAGTCTTCTGGTTCGTCAACAAAATCAGCAATTACTACTCCTTTAGATAGTTTTAATGCTGTTTCAATCGAATCAGTTAATCGAACACGAATGCCATCTTTAATAACTAAACGATCTACTACTACTTCAATTGTATGTTTCTTCTGTTTAGTAAGAGTAATATCTTCAGAAAGCTCATGCATTTGTCCGTCAATAATCGCACGAGCATAACCATCTGAGCGCAAAAGCTCAAGCGTGTCTTTAAATTCTCCTTTACGTCCACGAACTACTGGAGCAAGAATTTGTAACCTCGTACGTTCTGGCATAGCAAGCAACGAATCAGTCATTTGCTGAGGAGTTTGAGAGCTTACTATTTGACCACATTCAGGACAGTGAGGCACACCAATCCTAGCAAACAATAATCGCAAATAATCATATATTTCTGTAATAGTTCCAACAGTAGAACGAGGATTACGATTCGTAGTTTTTTGATCAATAGAAACAGCAGGACTTAGGCCCTCAATAAAATCAACATCAGGCTTATCCATACGTCCTAAAAATTGGCGAGCATAAGCACTAAGCGACTCAACATAGCGTCGCTGACCTTCTGCAAAAAGCGTATCAAACGCAAGCGAGGACTTACCAGATCCAGAAAGACCAGTAAAAACAACCATACGATTCCTAGGAATCGATAAACTTACATTTTTTAGATTATGCTCTCTAGCACCCTGGATAGTTATTTTCCATTCAGAAGGAATACTAGATAAATCAGCTATAAAAGTACCGTTGTTAGCGCTCATAGGAGCATTATCAAGCAATTCTTGCAACGAGTCATTTTGTTCATTCGCCTGTTTTGACACAATTACCTCCACACTTCCCCATAATCACTTGAATATTCCCAACCAATACCCAATTTTATTACTAACAAGAAAATTATAGAACAAGTGTTCGAAAAAGTAAAGTATTTGACTATCAACCACATGCTGTATTCGTTACCAGTAAGCAGTATAATGGTGAGTTTGGTTATGACTTTTATAAGTAATAAATACTAACAGCCTAAATTTTGGGGAACGGAACAGACATTATGCCTATTGACGCACAAGCTTTAACCATTCAGATTGGTGCGCGAACGCTGTTAAATCCTACCGATTTTCACGTCACAAAGGGAGATAAGATCGGTTTAGTCGGCAGAAACGGCGCAGGCAAAACTACGCTTACTCGCGTTATTACAGGAGACATGCTGCCAGCAGGAGGCTCGGTTAGAGTTAGTGGAGGTTTAGGCTACTTACCTCAAGACACGCACGCAGCAGACCCAGAGCAAAGTGTTATAGATCGCATTATGAGTGCTCGAGATATTGCTTCTATCGTTTCGCGTATTCGCAAAGCGGAAAAAGAAATGACAGATCCAGATCCAGACATAATGACTAAAGCTATGAACCGCTACGACAAAGCAATGCAAGATTTTGAAAAAGCAGGCGGTTATTCAGTGCAATCTGAAGCAATATCGATGGCAACAAGCTTGGGACTTCCACAAGAAGTTATGCAACAAGCTTTAGGAACACTTTCAGGTGGTCAACGTCGCCGCATAGAACTTGCTAGAATTCTGTTTTCTGACGCAGATACATTAATTCTCGATGAGCCTACAAACCACTTAGACGCAGACTCAATAATATGGTTGCGCAATTATCTTAAACGATTTGAAGGCGGATTCCTAGTAATTTCTCACTCCACAGAATTACTAGACGAAGTAGTCAACAAAGTATGGCATTTAGATGCGCAACTTGCAAAAATAGACATGTACTCAATGGGTTGGAAAGCATACTTGCATCAGCGCGTAGTAGACGAAGAAAGACGTCGTCGCGAACGAGAAGTTGCAGAAAAGAAAGCTGAACGCCTTATGAAACAAGGCATTCGCTTGCATGCTAAAGCTACAAAAGCAGTTGCTGCTCAAAACATGATGCGAAGAGCTGAACGCCTATTAAGCGAAACAAGTGAAGCTCAAAAACAAGAAAAAGTTGCAGATATTCGTTTTCCAGAACCAGCTGCATGCGGAAAAACTCCAATTATGGCAAAAGATATTTCCAAAGCGTATGGTTCTAATATTGTTTTCGCTGGAATTAATCTTGCTATAGACAAAGGTTCACGCGTTGTCATTCTAGGCTATAACGGTGCTGGAAAAACAACAACATTACGCATTTTGGCAGGAGAAGAAACAGCAGATACTGGTGAAGTTCAATACGGACACGGATGCAAAATCGGTTATTTTGCACAGGAACACGATACATTAGACTTGGATTCTACAGTTTTGGAAAACCTTCAGCATGTTGCACCAAACCTGGATGACACGCAAGCACGTTCTATGCTTGGCAGCTTCCTGTTTTCCGGCGACGACGCAATGAAGCCTGCAAGAGTGCTTTCAGGTGGCGAAAAAACGCGTCTAGCACTTGCAACACTAGTCACTTCCAAGGCCAATGTGCTACTACTAGACGAACCTACTAACAACTTAGACCCAGCATCTCGAGATGAAATACTTAAAGCTATTGCAAAGTATGAGGGAGCAATTGTTCTTGTTACACACGATGAGGGTGCAGTTCAAGCCTTACAACCTGAGCGAGTGCTACTCATGCCTGATGGCGACGAAGACTTGTGGAATGACGAATATCTCGATTTAGTTGCCGAAGAGTAAAATGTTGAACTGAATTACTTGAATTGTGCAATAGAATGGTTAAGCAGTGATTTCAACGTACGCGTCTAAGACTTTGCCAAATACGGCAAATAGTGACAACAGTCGTATAAGCAATCAAATTGACAAACATTGCATAAAACGTACGCTACATTTTTTGCGAATACCATTCATCGTAATAATTCTTATAACCTTATTTGAATGTTCTATTGGAAATCTGCCATTTTGGAGTAGTGTTACAGGAAGCACAGATAGCATTTCTGCACACAACGATATAGGTTCTGGAATTAGACGCTTAGCTTCCGGCGGCATTCTTATAACGGATCCTTCAGAAGCATATTTAGAAGTAACATCCGATGGAAGTTCGCCTTATATTCGCTTAGAGCCTGCGATTATTAAAAAGAAAAGCAAAAATAATAATCTTATTTCAAACATCAATGTTTTAGTTGAAGCAAACAAATACTTAAGCAAACCTCAAAGCACAAACACTGCTTCTCTAAACCCATCTTTGCTTAAACTTCCAAAACAAGCAGTAGGAAAATCTTGCATTGTTAGGGTGTGGCTGCAACATCCAATAGGATCAATATTAAATATTGAAGACTCAAGAGCAAACGTTCGAGTGCCTTTTAGGTGGTCATGGGGTCGCGTATTAATACTTGCTATTTTTGCATTTCTTGTTACGCTTTGGAATCCTTGGTCCAAGCTTTGGAAAATTAAACTCAACACTCATAGTCTTATTCAACGTTGCTGCTTTGCTGCTTCTCTTCTTCCATTTATTGCTGTTGGTTTAATAACTATTTTTTGGAATTTACGAAACGCAACTCCTATGCATTTTTACACAAACGGTAATTATGCATATGATTTTGATCAATATGCCCACACTGCAGACGCATTGTTAAAAGGTCAAGTGCATTTAAATCTTCCTGTTCCTAATGAGTTAGAACACTTGCAAAATCCTTACGACCCTACGGCTAGAAATAATTTGTTAAACCACTCAGTACAGCATATGTATTGGGATTACGCATACTACAAAGGTCACTGGTATTCCTACTTCGGAGTTCTTCCAGCAATATTGCTATTTTTGCCTTATCGCATTATTTCAAGACTATGGACTCCAGAAGGCTCTATGCTTCCAACAACAGTAGCTACGATAATATTCTTAATTGGTTTTCTTATCGCAGGCTCCCTATTGGTTATTCGAATTATTGAGCAGACTTCAAAAAAAGTATCTTTAGGAACGACATCCATTGTTCTTGCTTTATTCTTCATTACTTCAAATACAGTGTATTTGTGGTTTAGAACGTCATTTTATTCCGTACCTATGGCAGCCTCACTTTTCTTCACATCTCTTGGATTGTGGTGCTACCTAGGTTTTAATAAAACACACTCTTTGCTAAATATTGTTTTAGGTTCTTTCTTTATCGCATTAAATCTAGGATGTAGACCTACTTTTTCTATAGCCGTTCTTTTTGCACTTCCTGCAATTTATTCGCATATAGAAAAAGATTTACCAAATATTTTGCGCAACTGGAAACAAGTTTCTTCATGGCATAAGCCTTTTAAATATTTTGCAGCTTGGATACTGCCATGCGTAATTACTGCAATTCCATTTGGCATTTATAATCTTTTGCGCTTTGGCTCACCGTTAAATTTTGGCAATGAGTATCAAATAACTATTACTGACATGACGACTATGCGTTTGCCGTCACAAAATATTTTGCCGTCTATTTTCAGCTATATTGCGCTACCTTTGCGTTTTATTCCAACTTTTCCTTGGATTGGTATTCAGCCTATCGCATTTGACCGTTGGCAATACGCAGAGCCTATGATTGGCGGAATGTTTACACTTTCACCATTGGCATTAGTTGGCATAATATGCGTATTTATTATGAAAAAACGCTGCCGCACGCATATTGCTTGGCGCACAAGCGTAATAGCTATAATAGTTGGGCTTGTTCTTATTGTTTTTGACAGCTTAAAAGCTGGTATCGGATGGAGATATATTGCTGATTTTGCGTGGTCTTTTGCTATAGCTGCCGCAATTGGAATTAGCTTGCTTTTAGAATATGCATCCACCTTGCAATCAGAAAATTCTTTACATAAAAAAACTATTGCTTACACAATACGCTTACTTGTAGCAGTATTGCTATTTGCTTCTATTGCTATCGCTGTACTCAGTTGGTTTGTTACAGGACGTGAAGACAGCACGCTTCGTTTTAACCCAAACTTATGGTTCGCGTTTAGAAGTTGGATGACATTGTTTTAAATAATTATTTATATAATTACTATTCTTCTAACAATGCATCTACAGTTCGAAGAAGCGCATGCAATCCGCTAATAAACTGTTGCGGCTCTGGCAATAATGACAATGCTAAATACCCATTAACTGGCATATCGAAATAATATCCAGGTTGAGAAACTAAATTATAATCTTTCATCAATCTCAAAGCTAATACATCATCGTCAATGCAAGATGGTACACGCAATAAAATATTCCATCCGCCTTCTGCACGCAACGCGCTAACACAGCATTTAGGCGTGGATGCCAACGTTTCTCGAAGCGTATGCAGATTATTAATAATACGATTTCGTACAATAGCGCTTTGAGAAGATGCATATTGCAATAATTCTGGTATTCGCTCAGAAACAGTATTACCAATAGGCAAAAAATCATCCGCTATAACGTCAAGCCTTTTTTGTGCTTCATAAACATCATCTTTAGGACCTGAAACTTCAATCCAACCAACTTTTGCGTGAGGAGCAGCAAGCATTTTGGAGAATCCATCAAGCGCAAAAACTAAAGTAGAAGATTCTCCAGCAAGACGAGCATTTCCAGCAAAAGGTTCAAGCGAATATTCATAAAATACTTCGTCTGCAATAATCGCAACACCATTATCACGACATAATTGCAATAGTATTTCACGTTCTTCAGGCTTAACATATGAGCCTGTAGGATTATTTGGATTAATAAGCACAAGAGCTTTAATACGCAAAGACGCATCTTCTAAAAGTTCTCTAACACGCGCAATATCAATAGTCCAAGAACCATCATAGTGCAAAGGATACGGTATTGCATTCACGCATTGCAAGCGTGCAATAGACTCTATAAGAGGATATCCAGGAGTTGGTCCCATAACAGCATCCCCTGCATCGCATAAAAGCATCATAAGCCATGCGTAAGCTTGAGAAGTTGAAGAAAGCACATAAAGCTGATCTGGATTAAGCTTTGGTGGAACAGACTTTTCAGTGCGGTTATCTCGCTTATTGATGAAGTTTGAAAGAATATCGCGAATTTCCTTAGGACCTCTAGGGTCTGCTGTGTAACATCCGCTTAAACATTTAGGCGCTAAGCCGTGAGACGTTGGATTGGAATCGTTTAATTTAGTAAGCTTTACGCCATTAAAAATAGCTTTTCGCTGAGCTAAAATAATAGGATTTGGCTCACTCACATCTACTCTAGAAGAAAATCGCACGAAACTACCCTAACACTTGGCATAACAAAAGCTGGGCTGCAGCATAAACTGCTCACCCAGCTCAATAGATAACAAATAATATTTAGTTATTTTTTAGTTTTGCTGCATTTTTTGCATTGCATAGTAAGCTGCACCAATAATTCCAGCCTCATTATGCAATGTTGCAACAACAATAGGAGTTTTAATATCGATATGCGGCAAGAACTTTTCGCTTACGCGGCTAACACCACCACCGACAACAAACAAATCTGGGTTGAAATACTTTTCCATCAAGCCGTAGTACTTAGTCAAACGCTTAGCCCACTTCTTATAGCCCATATCCAACTTTTCACGAACAGAAGAAGCAGCGTACTTTTCAGCATCGCCTTTACCTTTTTCAAGCTGAATATGACCAAGCTCAGTGTTTGGAATAAGCACACCGTTGTAAATCAAAGCCGTGCCAATACCAGTGCCCAGAGTAGTAGCAATAACCAAGCCATCCTTGTCTTTTGCTGCACCAAAACGCTGCTCAGCTAAACCAGCAGCATCGGCATCGTTAACTACTGTTACAGGACGACCACAAGCCTCGCTAAAGACTTCAGTAACATCAACACCAATCCAAGACTGGTCAAGATTTGCCATAAAATCAAGCTTCTTACCAGGCTTAATTGGAGCAGGGAACGCAATTCCAACAGGAACATCTGCAGGTACTTCAAAATGTTCAAGCTGCTGACGAACAATATCTGCAACTGCTTGAGGCGTAGAAACCGCAGGAGTGAGAATTTTGTATCGAGGTTCTGCGAACTCTCCCTTTTCCAAATTTACTGGAGCAGCCTTAATACCGGATCCACCAATATCGACGCCAAATGCTTGTGCAGTGTCAATCATTTCACTAACACTCCCCTCTGAATGTGTGCTGTATGGACAATTACCAGTATTCTATCGTATATCTGATACGACACGCTTACTGTTTACTAACTTCTACTTCAACGAAGGCATAGGTTTCCAGTCTTGATCGTGCAAAATTTTTCGAGAATCAATCCAACCGGTAAACAATTTACCAATACCCGAAATAATATGCTCACGATCGACAGCAATCAAACGAATAATCTCTTTAGCAGCTGTTAAAGCAGTTCCAAGCGCAAACATAAACGGACGAAAATCACCATAAACCATAAAGTAGCGAGCCATAAAGCCTCTATTTCGCATAATATGATAACGATTCATGTCCGATGTTGAATTTAGCTGACGCACTCCTGCAATATCCCAATTAGGAATATCACGAGTGCGACGAAGAATAATATCCGGAACAACAATAGGGTTCGTAACCTTACTCGCAAGATACCCGTAAGTAGTATCATCCCAGTAAATAAAGTAGCGCGAATCCGGGAAGCCGATTTTTTCAACTATATCTCGACGAATCAAGCCGCCCTCAAAACACATCGTATTCATAACTTTGTATCCAGCTCTGCCGAAAGCAGCAGGAGCAATAGGATTTGGAATACCAAGCGGAACCAAAAAATCATACTGCCAGTAGAAATTACCGCCGTCGTAATCTAAACGACTTCCTTGAACAACAGCGTGACGCTTAGTCCAAGGAGCAAGACGCTCAATAGATTCAGGCACTGTTTCAACATCGTCATCCATAACCCAGAACCACTTAGCTCCAAGTTCATAAGCTTTTTTAACACCAGCACTAAAACCGCCAGCACCACCAAGATTTTCATCTTGCGGAGCATACACAACATGAAGTTCATTGCCTTCACAATCTTTTTGAGCTTTACCCCAACGATTAGTTAAAGAAGCTTCAAGACGAGCAACCATTTCGCCGGTTTTGTCACTGCACTCATTGTCAACAACGACAATACGCCAAGGGCATTCTTTTAAACATTCAAACGAATGGAATAAATTCTCCAAAAGCTCTTGACGCTTATAAGTGACAACAACAATAGCTAATTTATCAATGCTAGTTGCGTTATTAGTACTAATTTTTTTTGATGCACTCGTATTGCTCATACTTGTATTCTCGCACCTACCCTCGCCACACAATTATCACAACAATGTTCTTAGCATGAGATACAAAAGAATAGTTAGTTTCAGGGAAGGTGAAAATCCTTACTGGCGGTAACAAAATACGTGTTTCATGCGTTTTTGAAGCCCGCGAGCAGCTTACAAGCTGCTGATTCGGTTAAATTCCGAAGCCAACGGTTACAGTCCGGATGAAAGAAACGGAGACCCATCATGGGCATTTCTAATACAAATAATCACCAAACTTATGCAAAGAATTCTAACTGGTCTAGTGAAAAAATAGCAAAATACGCTCTATTCGTGGCGCTTTCAATGGCGGTAAGTTTCATAGAATTCCCGCTTATTCCAGACCTCAGCTATCTTAAATACGATCCTTCTGGAATCGTGTGTCTCGTAGCAGGATTCGCGTATGGTCCTGCAGCTGCAGCAATCGTAAGCATACTCGGCTTTGCACCACACTTATTTACCAATCCACTCGGCACAGTTATGGCAGTGCTAGTATCTTTAGGAGCTAGCGTTACAGCAGCAATCGTATACAAAAAAATGCATACCAAAAAAGGCGCAATCATTGCACTTTTGGCAGGCTCGATTGTTGCTATTGCTCTTGCAATAGGTGGAAATCTTGTTATTACTCCTCTTTACGCTCACATAACTGTTTCGCAGGTTGCGGCTCTTATTCTTCCAGCATTACTGCCATTTAATATTATTAAACTTGCTTTGCACGTAGTAGTAACTATGCTTATTTACAAACCAATTTCTAACCTGCTACACGAAAATAAATAATTATCCCAAACGGAATAGTTATGCATAATATCAGCACAAGTAATAGCATGAACGAAGCTAAGAAGCACATGATTGAAAACAATTCGCAAGTAGTGTTGCGAAATATTTGCTTTAGCTACGATGATGGAAAAACTTGGACGCTTAATAATTTAAGTCTTACAATTAATCCTGGCGAACGCGTGGCAATTGTGGGATTAAACGGTTCTGGTAAATCAACCTTAGCAAAAATTATTGCAGGTTTAACAGCTCCAGATAGCGGTTATGTTACATTGTGCGACGAAAAAGTTTTTGAAAATACTACTGCTTGTGCTGAATCATATAAAAATGCACGAAAATATATTGGTGCACTTTTCCAAAGTCCTGAAGACCAGATTATTACCACAATTACTGAAGAAGATGTTGCTTTTGGACTAGAAAATTTGCAATTCCCTCAAAAAGCAATGTATAAGCGTATCAGTGAAGCTTTAAAAACTGTTCATATGGAAGATAAACGTTACGCTGACCCTAGCACTATGAGCGGCGGACAGCAGCAACGAGTAGCTTTAGCAAGTGCTATTGCTATGAATTCTAAACTGCTTGTTCTTGACGAACCTACTTCTATGCTCGACTCGTTCGCACGTAAAGACGTTGATGCTTTATTTGATAATTTGCACAAAAATGGCACTACTATCGTTCAAATTACACATAATTTTGAGGAATGCAAACGCGCAAATCGCATACTTTTACTAGAAAATGGTAACCTGAAAGAAATAAGCTTTAATGGTTTAAAAACTTACTTTTCTAATATTGAATTAGCAAATAATCATGTAACTAAAATTAGCGAGAACAAGAACTTAACAGATAGCAGATTCAAAGAAAATAAGTCAGATATCGCTGTAGAAATTTCCGGACTAACTGTTCAATATGATAAAACTTCTCCAGCTGTTATTGACGATTATTCACTAACTGTTAAAAGCGGCGAAACAGTTGCAATAATGGGCGAAAACGGCTGCGGTAAATCAACTCTTGCTAAAACAATGTGTGGATTGTTAAAAGCCAATTCAGGAAATATAACAGTACATGGCATATCTGTTAAAGGTAAAACATCTAGAATAATACGACAAAAACTACATCAAACAATTGGCTACGTTATGCAACTGCCAGAACAACAGCTTTTTGCTGATACAGTACGGAACGATGTCGCTTATGGGCCAAAAAATTTTGGGCTAAAAGACAGTGCTCTTAAAGAACGTGTGGATGAAACACTACGCTTACTGAACCTTGAGAATTTGGCTGAAAAATCACCTTTTGCGCTTTCTGGAGGTCAGCAGCGTCTTGTTGCAATAGCTGGCGTTTTAGCTTGCAAGCCACGCGTACTCGTACTGGATGAGCCAACAGCTGGATTAGATTTTGAAGCTGCGTTACGTATCCGAAAAATTCTTGGAATGCTACATAATCAAGGCGTAACCATAATACTTATTACGCATAATCTTCAAGAAGCAGAAAATTTAGGCGCAAGACTAGTAACATTAAAAACAAGGAATAAAGCAAGCAATAAAGAATGCAGCACAGCAAAAAATATTGAAAATACCAAAAACAAAGAAAGTTCCACAAAAGCAAAAACAACTTCGTTACTTCAATCTTTTGACCCACGCGCAACGCTTCTATCATGCTTTATTCTTATGCTAAGTGCTTTTAGTATTACTAACTACATACAGTTAGCTATTCTTGCTTTTGTAACATTTACTCTAACTGTTGCTGCAAAAATACCATTCGTTAAACTTATTGCTTCGTTGCACATGATTATTGCAATATTTGTTTTCTCCGGACTACTTAATATTCTCGCAGTGCGAACCGGCACAGTGCTAGCAAATATTGCAACTATTCCTATTACAACCGATGGAATTAACTATGCAATACTTTTTGCAACACGATTCTCGCTTGTTATTATCATTGGAGCAGTTCTAGTACTAACAATGAGCCAAACAACGCTTAACGAATCTTGCACACGATTACTATCACCACTTCGACATATTGGAATACCAACGCAAGAAATAGCACTTATTATGAGCCTAGCGCTACGATTCTTACCAACGCTTAGCGCAGAAGCGCACTCTGTGGCACTAGCGCAAATCGCTCGCGGAAGTAGCATTCGCGATGGTTCTTTTAAACAACGAGTACACGCTATAACAGCTTTAATTGTGCCAGGTTTTGCAGGAGTAATTCGCCATGCTGACATTCTTGCGCTCGCATTAGATGCACGCTGTTACACGCCTGGAGCTGAAAGAACTCACTTGCACTCATGGAAAATGCGTATAAAAGATGTACTGCTATTAGTAGTTACTCTTTGTGTTGTAAGCGCGATTATTGTGTGCAAAATGCTACCTTTGTAATAAAAAATTTTGAAAATATTTCACCTTTTGCAGCAAGCGCAATAAATACGGAATAACTACGGAATAAATGCGCAATAAATAAATTTGTATTATCACATGCAACAATGCGCAATATACTGTATAATCCGTTAAGCACTATGTAATTTATGTAATATTTGCGTTATAAAACTTGCATTTGAAAGGACTCCTTATGGCATTGACAAAGAAGCAGATTAAGCAACTTCGCGCGCTCGCTAATACGCTTAGCCCACTTTTATACGTTGGCAAGAACGATATTACTGATGCAGCTGTGAAGCAAGCAGACGAAACCATGCAGTACCACGAGCTCATGAAGTGTGCTGTGCAAGATGGTTCCGGATTAAGCGCCAAAGAAGCTGCTGATGCACTTGCTCAAAAGCTCGGTGCCGAAGTCGTGCAAGTAATCGGCAATCGTTTTGTTTTGTTCCGCGTATCCCCATTAGACAGCGTTGAACACATTATGCTTGTGCGTGAATAAATAAATAAAACATTTACGAATTAGTTTTATTATTTTTATTTTCAGAATTGTGAAGAATGGCACGGATTTGAGATAAGCGTTGAGTAAGCTCATGCTCGTAGCCACGATTCGACGGCTGATAG
This sequence comes from Gardnerella sp. DNF01151, assembly GCF_049244235.1. NCBI lineage: Bacteria > Bacillati > Actinomycetota > Actinomycetes > Bifidobacteriales > Bifidobacteriaceae > Gardnerella > Gardnerella sp. DNF01151. Next base: position 1,073,124 of record NZ_CP058389.1, read on the forward strand.
TATTCGCGACCAACTAGCTCATCTGGCATATACTGTTGCGATGCCACAGCACCCGGATAATCGTGAGCATACTTGTACCCATCATGGTTTCCCCAACTTTTCATCAAAGCAGTCGGGGCGTTTCGCAAATGAAGAGGCACTTGACCAATATTTCCAGCATCAACATCTTGCAAAGCCTGATTAATAGCATTATAGCTTGCGTTTGATTTAGGAGCGGTTGCTACAGCAATTACAGCTTCCGAAAGAATAATGCGTGCTTCCGGCATTCCTATTAAAGCAACAGCTTGAGCTGCAGCAACAGTTACTTGCAAAATTTGCGGAGCTGCCATGCCAACTTCTTCTGCAGCAGCAATCATAATTCGTCTGGCAATAAAACGCGGGTCTTCCCCAGCTCTAAGCATTCGCGCTAAGTAATGCAAGGACGCGTCAACATCACTTCCGCGCATCGACTTAATAAAAGCAGAAATCACATCGTAATGATCGTCGCCGTCTTTGTCATAGCGAACTGTGGTAGTGTCCATTACGTTAGAAACAACATCGGCAGTAATAACAGGTTTCTTTTTGCCATGCTGTAACGCAACATCTCCTGTTACTGCCCCTGCAGCCGCCTCTAAAATAGTGAGAGTTTTGCGAGTATCTCCCCCACTTAAGCGAATAATAGAATCAATAGCGTCATCGTCGATTTTAAGCTGATTATTAAGACCATTTTCGCTAGTTAGTGCACGTTCTATAAGAGTGTGTAAATCTTCAACGCTAAGTGACTCAAGTTTAACAACTATTGATCTGCTAAGTAGCGGCTTAATGATTGAAAAGCTCGGGTTTTCAGTAGTAGCACCAATAAAAGTTACGTCGCGATTTTCAACGCTTGGAAGCAAAGCATCTTGTTGAGATTTAGAAAAACGGTGAACTTCGTCAATAAATAAAACTGTTTCTTGACCATTACTAACTAAACGCTCATGCGCGCGATCAAGTACCGCTCGAACGTCTTTAACTCCAGAAGTTACAGCAGAAAGCTCTTCAAACACGCGACCAGACTGACGAGCAACAATATAAGCGAGCGTAGTTTTGCCAACTCCCGGAGGACCAAACAACACAACAGAACTTGGAGCAGTAAGAGAACCTTTAGATTGCGGATTTGCAAGCCTGCGCAAAGGAGAACCTTCTTTTAGAGCATGCGACTGCCCTAGCACGTCTTCAATACTGCTCGGGCGCATACGCACTGCCAACGGACGAGTTACATCACTCGGCGCGCTACTTGCTGCAAATAAATCCTGCTCCATAAATACCAGCTTACACTACATATAGAACAAACGTTCGATTGCATTTTGCGTCTTGCATTTCGTATTCTGTTAACACATTTTTAAAAATCACACGTGCGAAACTTGGTAATCAAAGAACACAACTTCACCTTCGTCTTGAGTTGTATCTAAATCGACAACGCCAGTAATAGCCCAATTATGATCCCCATCTGAATCGTCAATAATCTGCCGAACTTTCCACGAATGTTCACTTTTCTCAAGCGAATCATCCAAAATAAACAAGTCGCCACTTCGAGCCTTAGCATCTATTCCAACATACTCGTGCTCATCGTAATAGTCGTCAAGCACATCATTCCACTCGTGAACGCCATAACCCCAAGCTTTGTCAAGCTCTCCTAAAGTATCCGCATCTTCCAAATCCATAAGTTGCACACGTCGGAACATTGCATTCCTAATCAACACAATAAGTCCACGACGATCCTCAACCACAGACTCAGAAGTTCCAGGCGCAGCCGTAGTTACAGCATTAGCTTCAGCGTCCGAACCTCCTGCACTCTCCCACTCGTCAACAAGACTAGAATCAATAGAGCGCACAACAAGACGAAGCCACGAAATAATATCACGCAATTCTTCGTTAAGCATGTCTTCTGGCACAGTGCGAGCGAGCGAACGGTAAGCGTCCGAAAGGTAGCGAAGAAGCGTTCCCTCACTTCTAGCAATGCCATAACGAGAAATGTATCCAGTAAAATCAGAGACGGTTTCAACCATGTCTCGAAGCACAGATTTAGGCTTTAGCCAGTAGTCGTTTGCCCACGGCACGTCCTTGCGGTATTGCGCAAAAGCAGGAGCTAGCAAATCCTCAAGAGGCTTAGGATAGCTAACTTCAGCTAAGCGTTCCATGCGCTCCTCGTAATCAATGCCATCATCCTTCATACCAGCCATTGCAGCATCGCGAGCCTTACGCTCCTGCGCGCGAAGAACAGGCTTAGGGTCATCTAAAGTTGCTTCAACCATAGAAATTACGTCAAGCGCATAGCTTTGAGATTCTGGGTCAAGAAGTTCCAAAGCTGCGAGCAAGAACGGAGAAAGCGGCTGATCCAGCGCAAAGCCTTCAGGCATTGCAACATCAAGCTCATAATCGCAAGAACCGTTCGCGCGCTTTTTAGATTCAATAACTTGAGTATCGAGCAGAGTTTGGAAAATATCGTTGCAACGCTCAAGCAATTTCTCTTTATCTTGCGGCTTTTGCGCACTATCTTCAATAAGTTTTTCAACGCGTGCTCTAGCGTCTCCGCCTTGCGTAACTTCGTTCAAAATCATTGAATGCGTTACAACCATATGAGGATTCAAAGTTTCTGGAGCACTTTCAATAAGCTTAGTAAACGTTGGTTCGCCCCAAACAACAAAGCCCTCTGGAGCCTTCTTACGCTTAACTTTTTTAAGCTTCTTAGGGTCATTGCCAGCTTTTGCAACAGCGCGCGCGTTTTCAATCTCGAACTCTGGAGCCTCTGCAACTACTAAGCCCTCTGTATCAAACCCCATTCTGCCTGCACGACCTGCAATTTGATGAAACTCGCGAGCGCGAAGCTTGCGACTACGATTCCCATCAAACTTTGTTAGCGCTGTAAGCACAACAGAGTGAATTGGCACGTTAATACCAACGCCAAGAGTGTCTGTGCCGCAAATAACGGGCAACAATCCTTGCTGAGCTAGCTGTTCAACAAGCCTGCGGTAGCGCGGAAGCATGCCAGCGTGATGTACGCCAACGCCTGTGCGCAGTAGCCTTTGCAAAATTTTGCCGAAGCCTGTAGTAAATTTAGTGCCTTTAATCGCTTGAGCAATTTTGTCTCGCTGCTCTTTGCTAGAAACTCCCGTACTAGCTAGCGCTTGAGCTGTTTCTAGAGCTGCGTCTTGCGAAAAATGAACTACGTAGATTGGCGTTAAACCCTTGTTAAATAAGAGTTCTACAGTTGTGGCAAGTGGCTTATCTGTGTACTCATATTCGAGTGGGATTGGTCTTGGAGCGTCTGCAATAATATCGACGTTTCTTTTTGTTGATTTTTCTAAGCGTTCCGCAATATCCGTTACGTCTCCAAGAGTTGCACTCATAAGTAAGAATTGCGTATTTGGAAGTGTAAGCAGCGGAACTTGCCAAGCCCATCCACGCTCTGGATCACCATAGTAGTGGAATTCGTCCATTGCAACGCAATCAACTTCAGCATTTACGCCTTCACGTAAAGCTTGATTTGCTAAGATTTCCGCCGTGCAGCAGATTATTGGAGCATCCGCATTAATATGCGAGTCGCCTGTAATCATACCAACGTTGTCACGCCCAAAAATAGCTACTAAATCGAAGAATTTTTCGGATACGAGAGCTTTAATTGGCGCAGTATAGTAGGAGCGTCTGCCGGTGGCGAGTGCTGTGAAATGCATGCCGAGTGCTACTAGAGATTTTCCAGAACCTGTTGGAGTGTTTAAAATAACGTGGTCTCCTGCAAGCAAATCCATGATGGATTCTTCTTGATGCGGCCACAAATCTACATGTTTGTTATCTTTAACCCAATCAACAAATGCTTGAAAAATCTCATCTTCGCTAGCATGATGCAAATCGAAAGCTAACTCGCTCAAACCAGCCATATACGCTCCTACTTTACTTAACACCAACTTACTTGTGACTTAATCGCGCTTTATTTGCGCTTCTTCTTATCTCGTACTTTTACGGAGATTTGAATAGGAGTTCCCTCGAATCCAAATTCTTCTCGAAGTGATCGCTCAATAAAGCGACGGTATCCGTGCTCTAAGAAGCCAGTTGTAAATATTACAAAACGCGGTGGGCGCGTAGAAGCTTGCGTGGCAAACAAGATTCTCGCTTGCTTTCCGCCTCGCAAAGGATGCGGATGAGCAGACTGAATACGCCCTAAGAAAGCGTTGAGCTTGCCTGTAGGAATGCGCTTATCCCAGCTGTCTAAAGCTGTTCGCATAGCGCGCGCAAGACGATTCGTATGCCATCCTGTTTTTGCAGAAAGATTTACGCGCTCAGCCCAAGTTACGCGCTCAAACTCAGTTTTCCATAAGCGTTCCATGCGCTGTCTGGAAAATTCGTCCATCAAATCCCACTTGTTAAACACAAGTACGATTGCGCGACCTGCATCCACAGCCTGGCTCATAACTTTCAAATCCTGCTCTGCAATAGGCTGGGAAGAATCGAAAAGAATCAAAGCAAGTTCCGAGCGTTCAATCGCAGCTTGCGTACGAAGTGAAGAATAGTATTCAGCACCCGTAAGCTTGTGCTGCCTGCGCTTAATACCAGCAGTGTCAATAAACAGCCAATCCTCGCCGTCAACTCGCACAACCTCATCAACAGGGTCACGAGTAGTTCCAGCCAAATCGTTTACAACAGATCGCTCTTCATGAGCTAAATGATTCAAAAGCGAAGACTTACCAACGTTTGGACGACCTACTAAAGCAACTCTGCGAAGTCCTTCTGGAGTTAAGAATCCTGAAGTTTTATTCGCTTTCTTCAAAGAATTGAGAGCTGCATCAAGCAAATCTCCAACGCCTCTGCCGTGCATTGCAGAAATTCCGTAAGGCTCACCCATTCCGAGCTTCCAAAACTCTGCAGTCAAATACTCGCTTCTAGCATCGTCAACCTTGTTAACTGCCAGAGTAATAGGCTTACCTGCAGCACGAAGCATTGAAACAATACGCTCGTCTGTAGCTGTTAAACCAACTTGACCATCTACTAGGAAAATCACAGCGTCGCTTAAACGCACTGCTATTTGCGCTTGTTGAGCAATAGAAGAATCAATGCCTTCAACATCTGCTTCCCAGCCGCCAGTGTCAACCAGCTTAAAGTTAGTTCCAGCCCACTCAGCGTCGTAGCTTACGCGATCTCTCGTAACACCTGGAGTATCTTCTACAACAGCTACACGATGGCCCAAAATACGATTGACAAGCGTTGATTTTCCAACGTTTGGTCGACCTATAATGGCGATTACTCCAACAGCTTTAGAGTCTTTTGCATCGTCTTGACTTACTTCGTCGCCTCGAAGAAGCGCACGGTCTTCATCGTCAAGATCGTAGCCTTCAAGATTAGCAGCATAGCGGTCGTACTCATCTTGCTCGATAGCAGCGTCAACCATTTCAACAAGAGCATCGAGAGTCTGCTCAAAAGTCAAATCAGAATTATCTAGCGTTGTAACACCGTCTGCTGCTTGAAGAAAATGCGTAACTTTAGCATCTTTAGCGTCACGAGCGTGAATATCGTCTTCTTCAGATTCATTATTTTTAGATTCATTATTTTGCAAATTTTCTTGCGCAATATTCTGCTTGTTTCTGCGAGCTTGACGCACTTCTTCGCGTGCAGTAAGAAGCACTCGAACTTGAGCATTAGGAGCAACAACAGTAGTAATATCGCGTCCTTCTGCAACTATTCCCTCTCCGCCTGAGAAAGAATCTTCATCTGACTCTGAAGCAATATACGCTCGCTGAGCAGCAATAAGCATACGGCGAACTGCAGGAATCGAAGATACAGTAGACACATGCGAAGAAACTTCGCTGGAACGCAATTCTTCGCTAATATCCTCACCTTCGACAGTCACTACAGGATTCTTAGGATCAACACTAAAGTCAGCGTCACTTTCAGTAAATAAGGCTCCAACAGCTTCAATAATTTGATTAAAACGTTCAGTATCCGCTGGATTTACAGGATTTCCTTCTTCATCCAATTCAAGCTTCGTGCTTAAATCAATACCTTGTTTCAAGCACCACCAAGCAGCAGCTCTATACATTGCACCCGTATCTAAATACGCAAAACCGTAGTATTGTGCTAAAGCACGAGAAGTAGAAGACTTACCTACTCCTGCTGGTCCATCAATTGCTACACAAATCACAGGCCAACCTCCTTAGAAAGCGAACGCACTTCTGTTTGAGAAAGCACGCGATACGATCCAGCTTTTAAGTCGCCCAATTTAATAGGGCCAATTTGCGTACGAACAAGACGCTTTACAGGGAAACCAACGGCTCCAAAAATCCTGCGAACAATACGATTTTTGCCAGAATGCAACACAATTTTTACCATGGTTGTGTCGTGATTCTGGTCGATTATTGCGCAACGGTCGAGCTTAATCCAACCATCTTCAAGATTCACGCCTTGCGAAACCAAGCGGCGGCAAACCATACCGTTGATTTTGCCTTCAACAGTTGCAATATAAGTTTTCTCAACCTCATACTTTGGGTGCATTACGTGCTGGCTTAGCTCGCCATCGTTGGTCATTAAAATAAGACCTTCAGAATCGTAATCCAAGCGTCCCATGTGGAAAATTCGCTCGTACTTGTCTCCAACAATATCTCTTAAAGTAAAGCGACCTTTTGGATCGTCCATTGCGCTAAGAACTCGCTTAGGCTTATGCAATGCGAGCGTTACTAGCTTTGTGTTGAACTTTACGCGAGATCCATCAACGCGCACTTTTTGACGTTTTGGATCTACTCGAGTACCAAGTGTTGTAACCAATTCGTCGTCTACTTCAACACGCCCGTCAAGAATAATCTCTTCACACTTGCGTCTTGAACCAAATCCCGCTTCAGCAAGCAGCTTTTGCAGTCGAATGGCGTTGTTGTCATCTGAATGCGCCTGATTGGCGCGGGAATATGCGTTTGGCATCGTTCTCCCAACGTGACCTAAAGAATTACATACATACTTGCGCCAGAATTTACTTAAGAATACGCAGTATAAGCAATTCATTACTCATTAACTTACTAATTTATGTGGCAATTTATTAAATTTGCAATAAATCAAAAAACACCACGTCTTCCTATGTTACCGTATGGCATAGCCGTGATAGTATAGCCTAGGTTTCATTGTGTTGCAATCATTAACAAAGCGGCACAACTAAAATTAAGGAAAGTTATGATTAAAACTACAGATACACCGTGCAGCACAACTAAAACTGCTGCGCCACTTATTGTTCGTATTGGTACTGAATTTATTGCTACAGCTTTAGCGATGTTCGTTGTTTACACTTTTTATTCTCTTACTACTGTAATGTACGGAATCAATGTTTTAATGATTGCCGCCGGCACTGGTATCGCTTATGCTGCAGCGACATATATTGCATCTAAAGTTTCTGGAGGCCATCTTAACCCTGCAGTAACAGTTGCTTCGATGCTTACTGGACGCACTTCATACACTGCAGGATTATGCTACATTGTTGCCCAAGTTCTTGGTGCTATTGCAGCTGCAGGATTGTTTATTCTTATTATTCCTCAGCAGAATTCAAGCATTAATCCATCACAAGTTGGCCAAGGCTCAGGTTTTGACAAAAAGTATTGGTTTGTTTCAATAGTAAACGGATTCGAAAAGGCATCTCTTTCTGCACGTCAACTAAAAGAAATAAACTTGTCTTTCGGAATAGTATCTGCGTTATTAGTTGAAGTTATTGCTGTTATTTTGATTGTTGCCACTGCATTGCGCAGCACAGACCATGAAGGTAATACTAAATGCGGTTATGCAACACACATCGGTATTGCATACGCAGCTGGTGCTTTCATTACATATCAAATTACAGGAGCTGGTTTGAATCCTGCTCGTTCTACCGGCATTGCATTATTCGCAAACTCTCATGATTTGGAAGTTAAACCACTAAGTCAATTGTGGGTATTCTGGATTGCTCCAATTTTTGCTGCAGCGCTTGTTAGCCTAGTTTTGCTATTAACAAAGCTTCTTTCAAACTCAGCACAAAAACCTGCTGTATCAAATGAAACAAATCCTGCACCAATACAAAACTTTGCAGACACAAAAGCAGATGCTCCTGTAGCACCAGATATGAGCTATGAATACGTTCAAAACGTATCTGACAATAACGTTGCGAACAATCTTTAAGAATAAAATTATAGCAAAAATATAATTGAAGCGTATGTTATAAGCAAACCTATGCCGAGCGTAATACTGATGAAAGAATCAAAGCCAACTGAGCGAACTTTCCAAGGGCTACGCTGACGCATAATTAAGCGCATAACTCCTAGAAGTACAGCCGTCACAGAAATAACAACTGTGGCGGCTTTTACATATCCTATAAATGCCAATAATGCGCAAAGTCCAATAATAATTGCTACAATCCATTCAGCATAAGGTTTACCCTCACGTTTTTCCGACACGTACGGATGTTCCGTTTTAGTGCTTCTAGTCTGATGCTCACTATCTGTCATACTTGTATCATACCTGCTCCGCGATAAGAAAACATGAGTTGTTTTAGGTACTAACACAAAGATGCAGCGCTTGAAGTACACAAACGCTGCATCCATAATATTGATTAATTTATTTGTCTATGAATCTTAGCTAAAGCAATTTTAGTGGAAGAAGTGACGAGTACCGGTAGTGTACATCGTTACACCAGATTTGCGCGCAGCTTCGAACACTTCTTCGTCGCGAATAGAGCCACCAGGCTGCACGATTGCGCGAACGCCAGCTTCAATCAAAATTTGCGGACCGTCAGCGAATGGGAAGAAAGCATCCGAAGCCGCAACAGCTCCACGAGCACGTTCAGCACCATCAGCCAAAGTATTCGCACGTTCAACAGCCAAATGGCACGAATCCACGCGATTAACCTGCCCCATACCAATGCCAACAGTAGCATTATCATGCGCAAGTAGAATTGCGTTAGACTTTACACAACGAAGCGAACGCCAGGCAAATTGCAAATCGCGCAAAGTATCAGCATCAGCAGGATCTCCAGAAACAAGCGTCCAGTTTTCAGGATTATCACCAACTGCATCAATCTTATCTGCAGACTGAACTAAAGCACCGCCGTCAATAGGATGAACTTGCAAACCTAAAACTGGCGGAGTTGCAACCTTCAAAATGCGGAGGTTCTTTTTTTTAGTGCGAAGCAATTCCAAAGCTTCAGGCTCATAGTCTGGAGCCACAATAACCTCTGTGAAAATTGGACGCACACTTTCTGCCATTTCTAAAGTGACTGTAGTATTTGAAGCAATCACACCACCGTAAGCACTTACAGGATCGCAAGCGTGAGCTTTCTTGTGAGCTTCAGCTGCATTAGTTCCAATAGCTAAACCGCATGGATTATTATGCTTGCAAACAGCAACTGCAATTTGTGGAGCAAAATCCCAAACCGCACGCCAAGCAGCATCCGCATCCACATAATTGTTGTAGCTCATAGGTTTTCCGCCAAGAAGCTCAGCTTGAGCTAAACCGCCCTTATGCAGAGGATCTAAATACAATCCTGCTTGCTGATGAGGGTTCTCGCCATATCGAAGCGTATGCTCTAAGCTCCAAGTGCGCGTGTAGTTTGCAGGAAGCTTTACAGATTCAGCATTTTTACTATCTTCTTCATCATTTGTGTTCAAACTTTCAGGCTTCTGCCATGCTTTACTTGTCCACTCAGATATAGAAGCATCGTAAGCTGCTGTATGAGCAAATGCTTTACCAGCCAAATATTCGCGCTCTTGCAAATTAAAGCCTTCACCTGAAACGATTCTATTAGCTAAAAGCTGGTAATCTGCAGGATCTGTAATAACGGCAACAGACTTATGATTCTTTGCTGCAGCACGAATCATAGAAGGTCCACCAATATCAATTTTTTCAATAATTGCGTCACTATCAGCACCGCTCATTACAGTGTCTACGAACGGATACAAATTAACTACTACAGCATCAAACGGCTTTATGTTTAGCTTTTCAAGTTGCTTTACATGATCAGCATTACTCATATCTGCAAGAATTCCAGCGTGAATATGCGGATCTAAAGTCTTCACCCTTCCATCAAGACTTTCTGGGAAACCAGTAACGTCAGAAACTTCAGTAACACGAACGCCAAGTTCCGCCAATTTAGCAGCAGTAGAGCCGGTTGAAACTACTTCAGTATCAGCCTTTCTAAATGCTTCAGCTAATATTTCAAGTCCTTCTTTATGAAAAACTGAAACAAGAACTCTACGAATTTGCTTTTCACCTGTGGTTATCAGCACATTTGCGTTTGATTCTTTGCTCTGTGTCTGTTGCACGGCGGCCTTCCTTCCCAAAATAGTAGTGAGGAATTATTTTCTTTTAGCCTTCGATGAAACCGTCCTAGGAGCGGCTTTTTTCAAAGGCAAAGGTTGATTATTTTTATTACTAGCCTTATTTTCGATTAATTCTGCAAATTTTACAGGTTTATTCGACTTACTAGCAGCAATAAGATTTAAGCAATATCTCGCACCACAAATAAGTAGAATACTAAAAATTGAAATAACCAATGCTACAGCAGAAGCGTATAGAGTAAGATGACCAACAGCTCTAGTACTTTCAATAATGTCAACTCCAATATAAGAAAGTCGACATTCCCCTAATGAACCATTTGCTATTGAAAAAACAACAGTCCACATAATTGTAATTAAAGCGGATACGCCAACACTATCAGTTGCAGCTTCTATAGCGTTCAACATAAAAGACTCACGCTCAGTTTTATCAATAATATTTTTTATGCGCAAGCCACAGCCGCTTTTATGCAATAAAGCTACAAGCATTACAATAAAGCATAAAGTTGGAACTATAGAGTAAAAAACAGTGCGATGCACAACGTCAATAACAGCATCAGGAAATATTCCAAAAACCGGAATAGGCGGCAAAGATTTACGTTGAGAAACTGTTAAAGTAAATTGTGCAACAGATCCAATATTAAATCCAGATCCACAAATCCAAGATAATGCCCAAATAGCAACATTAGGCAACCAAACTAAGCAAGCAATAGTTGTAAGAATACGCGAACCATTTTGCATGCCTAATTTATTGAAATATGAATTAACATAACCAAAATTTGTACAAGCCCAAACCACAACAGTTATTAGTGCAACAAAAGCATATAAACCGAACAAAATTACCGCAGTTCGCTTAGTAATACGAATATTTTTTTGAATATACTCAGGACATATTTGCTTATAACGCTGCTTAGCAGATACAAACAGTGAGCTGCTTGGAAAAACCGCTATAAGTAACGAAATTAAATAAACACAAGAAGATTTACAAGCAACAATAAAAGTAGAATCAAGTAAAGTAACATGCGTATTTTGAGAAAGTATCGCATTAATAGCAGCCCAGACTACAAGCCCAGTAAAATATGCTATATTCCCACCTTTAATACGACGAATTAAGCATACAAGCGTTGAAATAAGTAGAAAAGTAAGGCCTAAAGGAATAATCGTAAGAATGCAATTTCCAAAAGTAAGACCCACGCCTTGAGCAAACATAAACACAGCCCAAGTCATAGACATTGCAGATTCAGAAAGATTACCTGTTCCTTCTTCGATAGAAACCACAAGAAGTGTGAGAGATAAGAAAAGACCTATCGTAAGAGAAAAAATAAGAATAACAATAACAGGAGTTATTACACCTTTAGACATGTTTATTAAGGATGACTTAAGCTTTTCAACCATGCCTTTTCCTTTCAATTCTTTTAGGTGCAAAACCAATATATTGTTTTAAATAGGATATTACTTTAATAATAAGCGATAATAATAAACTTTTAAGCTGGCATAGTAATTAAACTGCTGCAAGGATAATCGCATAATTCACTCATTCCACTAATACCAGTAAGTTCAATAACAAAACTAAAACCTGCAACTATTCCTTGAGCGCGCTTGACAATATTTGCAGCAGCTTTTGCAGTGCCTCCAGTTGCAATAAGATCGTCAACAATAAGCACACGTTGACCTGGCTTAATAGCGTCGCTTTCAATTTCAATACTTGCCTGACCATACTCAAGCATGTATGACTCAGTAATAACTGGAGGAGGTAGCTTACCAGCTTTACGAATAGCAAGAAAACCTTTGCCTAACCGAGATGCCAATAATGGTCCAAAAAGAAAGCCTCGAGCTTCAAGCCCAGCAATCAAATCAATTGAATCAGCTGGCACAGGCAAGGCATCAATCAAAGAATCAATAAGAATTCGCGAAGAGCGCGCATTTGAAAATATAGGAAGAAAATCACGGAATATAATACTAGGATTGGGGAATCCTGGAACGGTACGAATCAAAGAAGCAAGATAAGCGGCATCATCGTTGCTTACTGTTTTCAACGTTTTCACTGTAATATCCGTTGCTGTCATAATCCTAACGTTCTTTTCTTCACAAGACTTGTTATTGGAATATGGAAAGAATGTCACATATTCGCGTGATGCGTGAGACATGTGCTGACTCACACATCACGACTTAAGTATTAAATTATAAATTTATGAGATAAAAGTTATTACTTTTCAGAAGCTGCAGATTCTGATACTGGCTCGTTATCTTCGTTTACAGATTTATTTGCATCATCTTGCTTAGCTTCTTCAGCTTGTGCAGCTTCTTCTGCTTCTTCATCGCTAATAAATGCTGGACGCACATACAATCTGTTCACAGCGCGGAAAGATACTCGCATCAAGCTACCTTCTGAATCGATAACAATCTCTTCATATTGAGTATCTACGCTTACAATCTTGCCGATAATGCCGCCGATTGTAATAATTTCAGTACCTGGTTCCAAAGATTCATGGAAGGAACGCATTTCAGCTTGACGCTTCTTAGCATTGCGAGTCTGGAACATCATCATGCAAACCATTGCTACAACGAGAATAATAAGCATGCCATACTGCTGGAAAAATTGAGGCAAAGTAAACTCCTTAAGTATCCAACCCTAAGACGGTCGAAATGCCGTCCAATTTAATTATTTTAGGCTAGCTCACTGACATTACTAGGCTCTTTAAAGCCCAAATGTTTCCAAGCTTTACTAGTTGCAACACGACCTTTAGGAGTGCGAATTAAGAATCCTTCACGCACTAGATATGGTTCACATACTGTTTCAACAGTTTCAGCTTCTTCACCAACCATTGCAGCTAGATTATTAAGACCAACCGGTCCACCGTTAAACTGACAAACCATAGCCTTCAAAACTGCAATATCAAGTCGATCAAGACCTTGTGTATCAATCTGGTATAAAGCTAACGCTTCAACAACAGCTTCATGATTTACTTCTGACAAATCATGCACAATAGCCCAATCTCTGACACGTCTCAACAAGCGATTCGCTATACGAGGAGTGCCACGAGAGCGTAACGATAGCTCTTTAGCAGCTTGATCTATAAGGCGAATTCCTAAGACTTTAGCAGATCGCTCAATAAGTTTTTCAAGCTCTTCGTGAGGATAAAAATCAAGGTGAGCAGTAAAACCAAAACGAGCGCGCAATGGAGAAGGCAACATTCCTTCCCTAGTGGTAGCTCCAACTACAGTAAAACGAGGAAGAGTTAGCGGTATTGATGAGGCACCAGGACCTTTGCCGACCATAACGTCAACGCGAAAATCTTCCATAGCAATATAAAGCAACTCTTCTGCAGCACGAGGCAAACGATGGATTTCGTCAATAAACAACACCTCACCTGCGTCAAGCGCGCTTAGTATAGAAGCTAAATCTCCAGCATGCTGGATAGCAGGACCTGAAGTAATTCGAATAGGAACTTGCAATTCATTAGCAACAATCATTGCTAATGTAGTTTTTCCCAATCCAGGAGGGCCAGCCAATAACATATGGTCAGGCGCAACATCACGCTTTTTAGCAGCATCTAAAAACAGTTGCAATTGCGCTTTTAAAACTGGTTGACCAATAAAACCTTCTAATGCGCGAGGACGAAGTTCCTCATCACTGAGTTGCTCATTTCCTAAAGGCGTTGAAGAAACCATGCGTAAGGATTCTTCAGCAACACCAGTATTTAGCGCAGAAGTATACTCTTCACTCACTTCAACTCCCCCAATACTAGATTCTTTACAAACATGATTACCTACCCCTATCAAGTGAAGCTAATGCCATTCGTAAAACATTAGGCAAATCTGCATCAGATATAGGAATTGAAATATTATTCTCTGCACAAACTTGCTCAACTGCTCTTTGAGCGTCAACTTGTCTCCAACCCAATGAAACAAGACCCTCTATTACGCATTGCACGCTAGAATCAACAATCTGCTTATTAGATTGAGTAGAATCATTAGAACTATCTGCCAGTATTGAAGAATCAAGAGAACCCTTCAATTCCAAAATAATCTTCTGCGCACCCTTTTTCCCTAAACCAGGAGCAGAAGAAAGAGAAGTTACATCTCCCTCAGAAATAGCTTGTAAAAGACGATCAACATTCAAAGTTGAAAGCATAGAAAGAGCAACTTTAGGACCAATTCCACTAACTTTTTGCACTTGCAAAAACATTCGTTTAGCAGCTTGAGTTGTAAAACCATAAAGAGTTAAAGCATCTTGCGAAACTTGAAGCGACGTATAAACGCGAACTTCCTGGCCTTCATGCAAAGAAGACAAATCTTGAGAAGGCATATAAGTCTCATAGCCAACTCCAGAAACAACAATAAGAGCAGAACGAGCATCAATTGACGCAACTTGTCCAACAAGCATTCCAATCATAAACTCACTCCCACTTAACAAAAACTCATAGCTTAAAGCACATAAAGTCAAATACAATTATAATAGAACATCTGTTCTATTAATATCCTACATGCCTCGAACGACAGAAGAAGATTTACGCGCCTGAGCTTGAGCTAAAGCCCACTGTTTCTGCGCAGCAGTTAGATGCTGCTCGCGCTCGCCACCTTGTAAAGCACCAGAAGGACGAAGAGCATGACAAATAGCTTGAGCTAAAGCGTCGGCAGCATCAGCAGGAGTAGGCAAAACATTAAGTCCAAGTAGTCGCGCGACCATGCGCTCTACTTGAGGTTTTTGAGCTTTTCCGTTTCCAGCTACAGCAAGTTTAACTTCAGTAGGAGTGTGTAAAGCAACAGGAATATTGCGCTGAGCTGCAGCAAGCATTGCAATACCTGCAACCTGTGCAGTGCCAAGAACAGTATTTCGATTTTCTTGCGCAAAAACACGTTCAATAGACACAGTATCAGGCGAAAAACGCTCAATTTTTTCAACTAATCCATTATAAATCTTTAAAAGTCGCAAATCTTGCGAAAGATCAGGCTCAGACCTCAACACATCGACGTGAATAAAAGAAAGCCGACGCGAGACGCCGGCTTCAATCACGCCGACCCCGCAGCGAGTAAGCCCGGGGTCAACGCCCAAAATCATCATAGGAGACTATTCAGCTTCCTCAAGCTGAGCCATAACTTCATCTGAAGCGGTCCAGTTGCTGTAAATATTCTGAACATCGTCCAAGTCATCGAGATTATCGATTAAGCGAGAAACCTTTTGAGCATCTTCGAAGCTCAATTCAACCTCATTATTTGGATGCATAATAATATCTGCAGAATCATAGTCGAAACCAGCTTCCTGCAAAGCCTTACGCACAGTTACCAAATCACTGGAATTGGTGTAAACAGAATAAACATCGCCATCATCAGCAACATCTTCAGCTCCAGCTTCAGCTGCAACTTCGAAAAGCTTATCGTAGTCAACACCTTCGGATGGAACTTCAATCAAACCTTTACGTTCGAAGTTGAAGCTCACGGAACCGCTTGTTGCCAAAGAACCGTTGCCCTTAGTAAGAGTTGAACGCACATCAGCAGCAGCACGATTACGGTTATCAGTAAGGCATTCAATAATCAATCCAACACCTGCAGGAGCGTAACCTTCGTAAACAATCTCTTCATAGTTTGCGCCGCCAGCTTCTTCACCAGAACCACGCTTTACAGCGCGCTTGATATTGTCAGCAGGCATGGAAGCCTTCTTAGCTTTAACGATGGCATCGTACAGCGTAGGGTTACCATCAGGATCGCCACCACCCAAACGTGCAGCAATTTCAATGTTCTTAATAAGCTTGGCAAAAAGCTTGCCACGCTTTGCGTCGATAGCGGCCTTCTTGTGCTTTGTAGTCGCCCACTTGGAATGACCTGACATGATACTCCTAAAACGTACAGTTAATCAAACGAAACGATTTTATTGCGCTTTCGCGACAAATTTTATTTATCTTTTATATCAAGCCCATGCTTTACTTCAAAAATACGCTGGAAAACTGTAATAATACCGCCAATAGCAAGCAGAATCATAGCAAAACTTAACCAAAAAAGTTGATTTGTAAGACCAACAAGCCCCATAGCAACAAGAATCACAGCAACTCTATCTGCACGAGTTATTAAACCTTTTTTAGGATCTACATTTATTGACTGACCGCGAGCGCGAGTGTATGAAGTTACGAAAGCTGCCATAAGAGCAACCAAACAGCTTAATAATCCCACACACTTTATTGCATTGCCATTCAAAGTTGAAATCCAAGTGCACATATCTTTTTCGTGAGCTTCATACAAACAAATGCATACAGAGGAAAATAATGACCAGTCTGCAATGCGATCGAGAGTTGAGTCAAGAAATGCACCAAATTTTGTGCCGCCTGTTGTCAAAGCAGCAACAGAACCATCTAAACTGTCTGCAAGCACAAAAATAGTTAAAAATATAGTGCCAACAACAAACTGTTTAGTAAAAGCAGTAACAAAAGCAATAATAACTACAGCTATTGTGCCGACAATTGTTACACAGTTAGCACTTATGCCTAATCGGACTAGCAATTTTGCAATTGGAGAAATAGTGCGCTTAAACCCGCTGCGTAATGATTCCAACATTGAATGCAACCTTCCTAGCGTAATCAAGCAAATAAAACTTGGATTCAATAAACAATCCCATATTAGTCAACCATACTATCCAAGCGACTGTAAGAAGATAGTAAAAACCCACACAACGCTAAGAAGTGTGGGCTTTTTATTTACGATTCAGCTTACATTTAGATTTAGGCTAGCCAGCTTAAATCACTTAGTGTAACGCTCGAAATCTTCTGCAGTATTGACCTGAACGCGCTGCTTAATGATGGACAAAATCCACTCTTTAGCTTGCGAAACAGGAACGCCATTCAATTGGCTGCCATCGCGGAAGCGGAAGCTCACAGCATTGTTGTTCACATCCTCTTCTCCAGCAATCAAAGTGAAAGGCACCTTAGACTTAG
Organism: Gardnerella sp. DNF01151; assembly: GCF_049244235.1. Lineage (NCBI taxonomy): Bacteria > Bacillati > Actinomycetota > Actinomycetes > Bifidobacteriales > Bifidobacteriaceae > Gardnerella > Gardnerella sp. DNF01151. The sequence continues at coordinate 1,090,339 of NZ_CP058389.1, forward strand.
AAGCGTTACGAATCTTCTTGCCGAAGCGATCGTCAGAGTTGTCCATTTCGCAACGAACCATATTCTCTTCCAAATCGCTAATCAATTTTTGCAAGTGTGGAGCGAACTCGTCTGCAACAGGAACGCCAGTTACTTGAACTGGAGCCAACCATGCTGGGAATGCACCTGCATAATGCTCAAGCAAAATAGCGAAGAAACGCTCAATAGAGCCAAAGAGTGCGCGGTGAATCATCACAGGACGCTGGTGGCTACCGTCAGCCGCAATGTACTCCAACTTAAAGCGCTCAGGCAAGTTGAAGTCGAGCTGAATAGTAGAAACCTGCCAAGTGCGACCGATTGCATCGCGAGCTTGCACGGAAATCTTCGGGCCGTAGAATGCAGCTCCACCTGGATCGTCCACGAGTTCCAAACCAGACTCTTTAGCAACCTCTGCCAAAGTATTAGTTGCTTCTTCCCAAATCTCGTCGGAACCGACGAACTTATGCTCATCCTTAGTGGAAAGCTCCAAGTAGAAGTCGTTCAAACCGAAGTCTTTAAGAAGACCAAGCACAAAGTTAAGCAAGCTCTTCAGCTCATCGCGCATCTGCTCGCGAGTGCAATAAATGTGCGAATCATCCTGAGTCAATCCACGAACACGAGTTAAACCATGCACAACGCCAGACTTTTCGTAGCGATACACAGTACCAAACTCAAACAAGCGCAAAGGAAGCTCGCGATAAGAACGCTGGCGAGACTTGAAGATCAAGTTATGCATTGGGCAATTCATTGGCTTCAAGTAGTAGTCAGCACCTTGGCGAGTTACGTTACCATTTTCGTCGCGCTCTTCGTCAAGCTTCATTGGAGGATACATGCCATCCTTGTACCACTGCAAGTGGCCGGAAGTCTCATATAAGCCACCCTTAGTAATGTGCGGAGTTTGTACGAAGCTGTAGTGATGCTTTCTGTGCTGCTCGCGCGAATAATCTTCCATTGCGTTAATAATTGCAGCACCCTTTGGATGGAATACGGCTAAGCCTGGGCCAATCTCGTCTGGGAAGGAGAACAAATCCATCTCTTGACCAAGCTTGCGGTGATCGCGCTTAGCAGCTTCTTCCATGCGAGTTGTGTAAGCTTTAAGTTCTTCCTTGCTAGGCCAAGCAGTGCCGTAAATGCGCTGAAGCATAGGATTCTGCTCCGAGCCACGCCAGTAAGCTGCAGCCACACGCTCAAGCTTAAAAGCCTTAATGTAACGCGTGTTTGGAAGGTGAGGTCCGCGGCACAAATCGCTCCAAACCTTGTTTCCTTCGCGATCTACATTGTCGTACATGCTAAGCTCATGCTTGCTGATTTCGCCAGAGGCAGCAGGATCAAGAGCTGCTTCCTTATCCCCAATCAACTCCAACTTATAAGGTTGATTTGCTTCTTCTTCGCGCGCTTCGTCCTCTGTTACAACGCGACGACGGAAGCTTTGAGACTCTTTAATAATGCGCTGCATATGCTTTTCGATTTGCTTCAAATCGTCTGGCGTAAATGGAGTATCAACATCGAAATCGTAGTAGAAGCCGTCTTTAATTACAGGACCTACGCCCAACTTTGCGTCTGGTCGAATTTCTTGAACAGCTTGAGCCATCACGTGAGTAGCGGAATGACGCATGATTGCGATGCCATCTTCACTATCAAGGGCCACTGATTCCACGGTATCGCCGTCATGAAGAGACGTGTACAAATCACGCAACTCGCCATTTAAACGCACGGCAATAATATTTTTATCTTCCGCGAAAAGTTCAACGCCAGTGAAGCTTGCATCCACCTCCTTGCGTTCCTCGTTTACGGTGATGGAGATGGTATTTTCAGCCATAATTGTCCTTTTCTATCGGGGTCTTGCGTTACTAATGTGCAGACCTGGACTTGTGTGGCGTCGATAAACTTACGCGATTAAACAATCAACAAAACGCGCAAAAACGACGTCAATCGCGCGCATTTTTCACGCGCAATTCGTTGACATTTTAGGACAACAGAGCGACTTTTAAAACTCTTTTGCTAAATAGCGTTTTCGGCTACTTTTTCTCGCCTTGCATGCAATCTTGATGAAAAATCATTAATTTTTATAAAAATGCTTTCGCCAATCTTGACTATTAAGAAGAAAGCTCCAGCGCAAATAGCAATAGTGCCACCGGCAGAAAGCTTCAGTATTACAGCTAAAGCTAGTCCAATTAAAGCAATCGAAACAGCAGTAATTACGCATGCAAGTACGAATTTATTTATAGAAGCAATTCTTCCCTTTAATGCTGCAGCAGGAGCAGCAATAAGAGATACTGAAACAACTGTACCAACTGCTGGAATAATGACGGAAACAGTAATAATAATCAAAGCAAGAACCATGCCTTGTATAAAACCTGATCTTCCGCCTGCAGCACGGTAATTAATAGGGTCAAACGAGCAATGCACAAGATTAGCAGAATTAAAAATCCATAATCCCAAAACAAGCAAGAAAGCAACAGATGCTGAAATCACGTCTGCAGGAGTGCAATTAAGCAATGATCCAGTTAAAAATCCCTCAATACGCAATGGCAATGGAGCAAACCACTTATTTAAAAAGTATCCACTAGCAAAGCCGACAGTTAAAGTAATACCAGCTGCAGCTTGCGAAGAAATGCCCTTAAGATGCGAAAGTGCATACATTACTAAGGAAAGTACAACGCACGCAACAGCAGCACCGACAAAAAGCCCAAGCGACAAAATATTTTGATCTATTGTATAAGCAGAAGTTAAAACTACACCTAATACTGCTCCAGGAAAAGCTGCATGAGTAATAGATTCAGTAAAGAATATTCGCTGGTTAAGAAGCGCAAGAGAGCCAACGAAACCGCATAGAGCACCTACAACAATTGCTTCAACTATAGGTAGAGCGATAATTTGCCAAATACTTACCATCTATTCCCTACCTTTATAAGATTTTGCTAAAACTTTTATATCGCTACCGCCTGTATGAGTTTTATGCGCAAAAACTATAGATGAAATAACTTGGAACAGCCAGCGCACAATAAGCACAACTACGAACATTGCACACATGCTTAATGCAATTGCTGCTTGAGGAGAAATAGGATGATCAAGCTCCAAATTCATAACGTACATACCAAGAACAACTCCAGCAATACCAACAAAGATACCAACTGCAACCATACGCCCAACTGTTCTAGACACTAAACGAGCACTAGCTCCTGGAATAATAAGGTACCCGATCACAAGAAGAACACCAACAGCTGAAGATGCAGAAACAACAACCGCAGCAATGCCAACGTTAAGAACAATATCGACAAAAAGAGTATGCACTCCCATTAATGGAGCACTTGCTCGATCGAAAGCAACAATAATCTGCTGTTTCCAAGTTGCCAAAAGCACAATAATTGCAAACAAGCAAATCCACATTGCTTGAGTCATTCGCTCATCAGTGACATCAAGCAGCCTACCAAACATCAATGCCTCGAGCTGACCTGACATATCACCTTTTTTTAGTGAAATTACTACGCCAAGAGCAAAGAAAGTAGTTAAAACAGTTGCGATAATCGATTCATTTATGCGAGTTGAACGAGAAGCCCACACTAATGCAGCAACTAAAAATACTGAACAAATTGCAGCACCAGGAATAATTTGATCTATGCCACCGTATAAAGCGCCTACAACAATTCCAGGAAATATGCCGTGCACAATAGCTTCCGCATTAAATTCAGTACATCTCAAGTTCACAAATACACCAACGATTCCGCTAGCTATAGATAGAACTATAAGTAAGCAGAACGGGCGAAAAATATAAGGAGCAGAAGCAATAAAATCAAAACCAGGAATTGGTTCCAGAACTTTTCTTAATGACTCAACTAATTGGGCAAGCATTGAAAATCAGCCTTCCGCAATTTCCGAAAAAGTAAGACCTGCAGAAGCAGCAGGCATGCTTCCACCATATGCGCGAGTAATATTTTCTTTAGTCATTACTTCTTTAAGCGCGCCAAAAGCAATCTGCTTACCAGCTAAAAGTAGCGCTTTTTCACAAATAGCATCTGCAATAACTAAATCGTGCGTAGACACAACAAAAGCAATACCTTCTTGCTTTGCTGATTTCATAATATTAAGAAGTTCTCGGCGATTCGGTTCATCAAGACCATTAAAAGGTTCGTCAAGCAAAATAAGCGTTGGCTTTGCAACAATCGCGCGCGCAAGAAGAATGCGCTGGCGCTGACCGCCAGAAAGGTCACCAAATCGCACATCTGCGCGATTTAATAAACCAACATGATTAAGAGCATCCTCAACAGCTTTTTTCTGATCTTTTTTAAGCAATCCAAGAAAACCTGTCTGTCTACTTAAGCCCATTGCAACAACTTGCCGTGCAGTAATCGGGAACGTTAAATCCAAATCAACCTGCTGTGGAACATATCCAATAGACAAAGCCTTAGGCATTTTCAGTTCACCGCGACTTACGCGCACGATACCAATAATAGCCTGCAAAAACGTTGTTTTCCCAGAACCATTTGGACCTATTAAAGCCAAAGCTTCCCCGGCTTGCACACTGCCATTAATACCAGTCACTACAGTTTTATAACCGTATGCCAGGTCGCAATTTTTCATTGCAAGGACGCTCTTATTCACTATATTTCCAGTCTTTTCAGTTTATTAATAAGTATTCGTAACAGTAACTTCTTGCTTTCGCTATTAAACTTTCGCTATTAAAGTTACTGTTACGATACTATTATTTTTACTGTTATTTATATGTTACTTCTTCAATGCAGTCTTAACTGAATCTGGAAGTTCAGGAACATTACCATTCCAAGCTTTCACCAATGTTTCAACATTGTGAACAATCGAACCGATGTAAGTTTCGCCTGCAGATCCGACTGGTCCAAGCGAATCTCCATAAAGTGCGTCGTCGCCAATAACAGCCTTTACTCCTGCTGCTGCAGCAACAGCCTTGATAGACTTGGAATTGTTAGAATTCTCAGCAAAAATCGCAACAGCTCCGGACTTCTTGACATCTTCTGCAGCTTTCTGAATATGATCTGCAGTAGCATCCTGCTGGCTGTTGAAATCAGAAAGTGCTGCACCAATGAACTTCACATTGTAGTCACGAGAGAAGTAACCGAATGCATCGTGAGAAGTGAAGAGAACACGATGCTTTTGTGGCACACTATTCAAAGCTTTAGTTGCCCAAGCATCCAAATCAGTCAAAGACTTAACGAACTTTTCAACATGCTCATCGAAAATAGATTTGCTCTTAGGAAGAGCTTTTCCGAGGAAATAACCGATATTCTTAACCTGAATCATCGTGTTCTTCGTGCTGGTCCAAATATGTGGATCGTACTGGAATTCAGGCTCCTTCTCGCCTTCTTCTGGAGGGAATGGCCACTTTTCAGCATGCACCTTAGCGATACCGCGATCAACCTTGTATGGAAGATCCTTTTCCTTAGCAGTCTCAGCCTTTGGATCCTTGATTTCGTCAGCAGTGAGAATACCGGAAGTTACACCCATAGTGCCCTTAAAACCGGTAGCTTTCACAGCTTGATCCAAGAAGTGCTCGAGATCTACACCAGAAACAAGCATCAAATCAGCCTTAGAAAGAGCTTTAGATTGAGCTGGAGTCATTTCATGCTCATGAGCAGAAGCGTTTGGCGCAAGCAAACAGGTCAAATTAATTGTTGACTTTGCTTTGTCTTGAGGAGCTCCGATTACAGACTTCTTGCCCTGAGAATCAGTCTTATTGAGGCTCAATCCAGATTTTGCGTCAGCAGTTGAAGCGATTTGAGTTACGTAATCGCAAATTTGAGTTGTAGTTGCCACTACATTTACTTGATTGCCCTTCGCCTTATTTTCGGCATTTTTTGCAGAGCCGCAAGCACCCATAGAAGTTGCTAATAATGCAACCGCAGCTGCAGTTGCGAAAATTCGTGAAGTTTTCACACTCGTTCCTTTCGGGAATCTTTAACTGTTATTGCATGGGTTGATTGTGAGAGGTACTCATGAAAGCTATTCATGAAAAAAATAATCATTCGCAATAACGCTTATAGCATAAGAAAAATATACGTGACGGTCAATAAAAAATGTGAAAAAATATAATTATTTTTGCAAAAATGCGTTTTGTGAATTTTTCATCTGCTATAATGCAAAATTTCAAAAAAGACCATGCTGCTTTCTGCTTTATCTTGCATTAAAAAACGTTAATATACCAACGAAAAAATAAATATGATTATAACATTTGGACAAATTTATTAATCAGGCATTTTTGTTTATTTTTTACGCAAAAACTAGTAGCGACACGCCATAATACTCACGACACGCAGAATAACAAAAAAATTACAAATATTTTCAAAATGTTTACAAATTGTAACAATACATAAGTTTAGACAGTAATACACATGTTTAGCCAACTCTGCATGTGCTTAACGACGATTACACTTAATACTATGTTTGGCAATACAGATGGTATGAATTACATTGCAAAACCTGACAGTTCGCACACTGACGATAAAAACTCTGCAAATAATGAAATATCAGTAGATATTCATCTTGCTTCCACACCATTGCGCACGCCTCATGCAAGCGATAATAAATATTCAAGAGGCGTTCTAGGCGTAATTACCGGTTCAAACGACTATCCCGGAGCAGCAGTGTTAAGCACAAGCGCTGCAATACATGCAAATATTGGAATGGTCCGTTATTCAGGTCCTCTTCGTGCACAAAATTTAGTATTGCAAGCATCCCCTGAAGTAGTAGCATACGAACAATTAAACGGAAAAATCGACGCAATAACAGTTGGATGCGGCATACCAGACGAAAGCCATTGCAACGACGAAACGGCTTTATCTCAAAGAAAATACATTGCTAGCATACTTGCAAAATACTCCAACGAAAACGAAAACGACAACAAAAACGACAACGCTGAAACGCAATTAAATAACAATCTTCCGCCAATATGCGTAGATGCTGGAGCATTAGACTTACTACCAAAACAAGTTTGCGAAAAAGTAGTTCTCACACCTCACGCAGGAGAATTAAGCTCGCTTTTTACTAGATACGATTTAGAAGTAAGCGCACAACAAATAGCCAGCAACCCAACACACTACGCTCAAAAAGCAGCCGATCTTACTGGAGCAACTGTGTTAGTTAAAGGCGCAACAACAGCAGTTGCATCACCATCAAAATTGCACTCTCCTATTTATATTGCACAATACGCTCCATCCTGGCTAGCAACTGCAGGTTCAGGAGATGTTCTAGCAGGAATTTTAGGAGCATTGCTGGCTCAGCACGAAAAAGATAACGAAAACAACGCGAACAACAACGAGAAAAACAATGCGAACAACAAAAATTACGCACTTATTGCAGCGAGCGCAGCTGTGATTCATGGAGTTTGCGCAGTATTTGCGTCACGCAGTAGCGGAGGAAACAATTACACTCAACTAGTGCAAGACATAGTGAAATCAAAGCGTGCTTTAACTTTGGAACATCCAATTGTGGCAAGCGACATTATAAATGCATTACCGCATGTTCTTGGGATTCTTATTAATATAAAGTAGCGCGCGGAATAATATCAGCAGTGTACAAAATTAACGCATGAAACAAAATACGCGAATTTAAAATAACGTATGAAACAAAATAGAAGGAGTAGAAATAAATGACTAACGCACAAAATATTGAGATCCATGACGTCATGTTTGATTATTGCAGAGTTCTACTCGAATGGAATTGCCGAAACTGTTTGCAAAACCAGTTCCCGAATTTAGTTGATACTATTTGCCCTAATGGAAGCTTTGGAAAGAACGATTTAGCCGGGTTCTATGAATTTGAGGACCGCATGGATGGCGGCGAGCTTTTGAAAGATCTTATGCCTGAATACGAACGTCGCTTTGGAAGCGAACTTGCTGAAGCTTTCCGTTGGTATTGCGCTCATTATGACCAAGTTTTGACACGAATGATGCCTGGAATGGTTGATTTATTGCATGATTTACGTAAAGCTGGATACGGCGTATGGGGCTTAACAAATTGGTCTAAAGAAACTTTCCCACTTGCGTTACGCAAATTCCCAGAACTTTCTACTCTTTTGCAAGGAACCATTATTTCCGGTGTTGAGCATTTGCATAAGCCAGAACCGGAAATTTTTGAACTTGCTATAAGTAGATTTGGATTAAATCCGCAAACAACTGTTTTCTTCGACGATAAGCCAGCAAATATTGATGGAGCTCATAGAGTTGGCATGCATGGATTTGTTTTTACAACTGCAGAGCAAGCGCGTAAGGATTTAGCTTCAATAGGAGTAAATCTTTAATAATTGCTTAAATATTTAGCTTATACTACTAAGATTATATATAAAACTATGGTTATGTGGAACTATGGTTATGACAACTAAGAATTAGGTTATGCCTATACCTTTTGCTAGATTCGTTAGCGGCTCATTTATGTGATTTTTGATGATTATCGTAACTTTTAGCTCACGAAAGAAGCTCGTATGACTTTGCTACAACTGAAGTATATTGTAAAAATCGTTGACTGCGGTTCAATGAATGAAGCAGCACGAGCACTATATATTTCACAACCAGCATTGAGCTCTTCTGTAAAAGAGCTTGAAAGAGAACTTAACATTGAAATTTTCACTAGATCCACTCAAGGAATTGCATTAACAGCTGATGGAGCTGAGTTTTTGACGTACGCTCGACAAGTAATTGAGCAGGCGGATCTTCTTGAAGAACGATACAAAAGTACGAAGCCTCGCCCACAATTATGCAGCGTTGCAACACAACACTACATGTTTGCTGTTGAAGCATTCGTCGATATGATTCGCAGTATTCATTCTAACGAATACGAGTTTTCAATTCGCGAGACGCGCACAAAAAATATCATTAAGCAAGTAAGCGATATGCGCGCAGACCTTGGAATTCTTTATCTTTCTGACTACAACAAGGATGTAATCGGCAAGCTGCTTCGTGAAAAACATTTGGAATTCCACCCGCTTTTCCGAGCAAAATTGCATGTTTTTCTTTCTAGAAATAATCCGCTTGCAGTGCGAAAAAGCTTGAGCTTGGAAGATTTGAAACCGTATCCGTTTATTCAATACGAACAGGGAGAAGAAGGAAGTTTCTTCTTCGCAGAAGAAGCGGTTTGGCCTACTCGCCCACCGAAAAAGATCAACGTTTCTGACCGCGCTACCATTTTAAACTTTATTATTGGGTTGAATGGTTACACTGTTTGCACTGGAATAGATAACGGCGATTTAAACAATGAAAAAATTGTCACTATTCCGCTTGAATGTGATGACACTATGCTTGTTGGCTGGATTACCAACGAGCGCACGAAGCTTTCAAGAGCTTCACTCGCTTATCTTACGCAACTTAAATCTGTGCTTGTAAGACATGGCTACGCGCTTATAGATTCACGAAATTAGTTTATTAACTTACTCGCTTATTAACTTATTGCATGTTGAACTATTAAATGATTAGTTCGCAAAACAACAATCAAATAAGTTGAACTTGCAAAATAACACAAACTAAAAAATAACTCATAATACAAGTTGTCCACATTTCTTTAATCGAATTGACGCTCACTTTTTCCATTCATAAAATCGCTATTAATTTGTTGCAAAGAAAAAGGAGATGCGTGATGGGCATTATTAATGTAGCGGCAAAAATATTGGAAATTATGGGACCAATGACAACTATGAAGCTGCAGAAGCTTGTGTATTATTCTCAAGCGCACAGCTTAGCTACAACTGGATTGTCACTATTTCCGGAAGATTTTGAAGCTTGGACGAACGGTCCGGTTTCATTGGAATTATTTAACAGGCATCGAGGAAGATTCACAATTCGCAAAGAAGAACTACTGATTTCTCTTCCAGAAAGATGCGCAACTTTAGAATATGAGCAGGTCAAGATTATAGAGGAAGTGTGCGCAAAACTTGGAAATCTTACAGGAAATCAGCTCAGCGAAAGAACGCATAAAGAAGATCCGTGGATTCGCGCGAGAATCGGCATATCTGCAAATCAAGGCAGCGAGGAAATAATTTCCAAGAAGTCAATGCGAGATTACTACATTAAGCATCCTATTGTGTAAATGCGCGAATGTCCGAAGAGCGCCAACTAGAGACCGTAACGCAGTATGCGCTCGCGCGCTTTGGCCGAGCTTGAAATCAACAGGATTTCAAGCTCTTTCAAAGCGTGATTTGGCTCAATTGTGAAGCACGGTGTGCTTCACATGCCAAATCAGCCGAACGGCTACCAATAGCCGTGAGGAATAAGCGCTCGCTTACGAAACTCGCGTTGGAAGTCCACTGGACTTCCAACTTAAGCGAGTTTCCGCTCCGAGTTGCTTTCGCGCGCTACGCTCTAAGCGCGAAAGCAGGTCGGAGCGCACACAAATAACTAAGGCGAGCACGTTGTTATTAGCAAGTGCCCACCTTAATCATTAAAAAACATTCTTATTTTATAAGTACATCTAAATCGCAGTGCCGTGCTCGTCAAGGCGCGGATTCTGCCTAGAATTACTAAAGCTAAAGAACAAGCCAAACACGCCTAATGCAAACAAAACGGAAACTACCACAACAAGCACAATAGGCTGGCTAGGAAGCCACATAATCACCAAGAAAGCAAGCGCGGAAAGCAAAATCACAGCCCAGGAAAACACTCCGACAACTTTACGAACAACATTCCAAGTATCATCGCCCACCTGAGATCGCTTAACATTGCGAGCCAGTCTCTCCTCCTCAGCTGTCACGTTAGAAGTTGGCTTCCAAGGACCAGTTCCCCTCTCTTGAAGTCTTCTAGAGCGTTCTTGTAAATTGTATTCGTCAATCATGCCTCCGCGAGCGCGACCTTTTGTTTCATCATATTGAGAAGGAATCCCCTTGCGGCTCTGCCTTTCCTTCGCGCGACGCTCTTTGCGGTTTGCCATGATTGTTCCTTTCTACATTGAATTTTCGTATATCAAGCATTTATGACACAATACGCACTATTTTAGCACGGTAAGGCCTTCTTCACACGCGTCGACAATTCTTTCTATTAATAAATCGTTGAGCAGCCTACCTTTGCGTGTTGCGATAATGCGATTTTCGTGCAACACTGCCAAATCTTCCTTACACACTTCGCGTAACACTTTTTGCAAATGCGAATCATCGAACACCTTATTAGTTTCGCGCATCTTTTCGCACAATTGCAAAATATTAAGACCTTCTTTAATGCGAAGCCCAAGCATTACTTCTTCAATAAGCGCATCTTCAGCATTTATACACTCGTAGTTTTGCCACGGCACATTTCCAAGATTTATAGCATGCGCCCATCGTTTTGGGTGCAAAATATCCCATGAGCGAAGGTTATAAAACTCGTTTGGATTAGCTAAAGAAGCACTATCATCCATGCTTTGTTTACTAATACGATTGGCAGCATTGTAGTGCGAATGTGCTCCAGGACCAATTCCAGCCCAATCAATATTTCGCCAGTAGCCAAGATTATGTTGAGATTCAAAACCCGGACGCGCCCAATTAGAAATCTCGTACCATTGTAATCCAGCAGAGTTAAAAAGTTCGTCTGCCAACTCGTATTTTTGAGCTTCATCATCGTCGTTTGGCGCTTGAATAGTGCCAGCAGCGATTTGACGACCCATTTTTGTGCGCGGCTCTACCGTTAGCGCATATGCAGAAATATGGTTAACACCTAGGCTTAAAGCCATTTCTACTGACTCTCGCCAATCGTCTAGACTCTCTCCCGGAGCGCCATAAATCAAGTCAACACTTGAACGCAAACCACATGCGTTTGCTGCTTTTACACCGCGAGTTACGTTTTCTGGAGTATGCGTGCGGTCAAGAGTTTTAAGAACATGCGGCACTGCTGATTGCATTCCGAAAGATATTCGCGTAAATCCGCCTTCTGCAAGCGTTTCAATATACTTTTCGTCTGCAGTATCCGGATTTGCTTCAGTAGTTATTTCCGCGTCTTTATTAAACCCCCACAAGTTGCGTATTTCTTGCAAAATTCGCACTAAATCTTGCGCTTTAAGAACTGTTGGAGTGCCTCCACCGAAGAAAACAGATTGCGCTTTAGGTTCGAAAATTCCGTGATATTCCTGCCATTTTTTTACAAGACGCATCTCTTGAATCGCAACATCCGCATAACCTTCGCGACTTGCACCTTCACCCAAATCGCGAGCAGTATACGTGTTAAAATCGCAATAACCGCAGCGGCGCAAGCAAAACGGCACGTGCACGTACACTTCAAAAGGCATACTTTCAGTTTGCATAGCTGATTTATTTAATTCAGCATCCAACTCTAAACTCATCCTTCAGACTTTTGCGCTGCGCGAATCTTATCTTTAGTATCGCGATCGTTTGCGCTCTCGTCTGTAGCCAAAGCCGCAACAAATGCTTCCTGCGGAACTTCAACATGTCCGAGCATCTTCATGCGCTTCTTACCAGCCTTCTGCTTTTCAAGAAGCTTACGTTTACGCGTAATATCGCCGCCGTAGCATTTAGCGAGCACGTCTTTTCGAAGAGCGCTAATAGTTTCACGAGCAATAATTCTAGAGCCAATTGCAGCCTGAATTGGAATTTCAAACTGCTGACGAGGAATAAGTCCACGAAGCTTCTTAGTCATCATAACGCCGTAAGAATAAGCCTTATCTCGGTGCACAATCGCACTAAAAGCGTCAACCTTATCTCCCTGAATAAGAATATCAACTTTCACTAAATCGGCAGCTTGCTCGCCATCTTCGTGGTAGTCAAGAGAAGCATAGCCTTTTGTGCGGCTTTTAAGCTGATCAAAGAAGTCAAAAACGATTTCTGCAAGAGGAATCCTGTAATGCATTTCCACGCGGTCTGCACTAATGTATTCCATTGTGCCCATTTCTCCGCGATGATCCTGGCACAAATCCATTACAGCACCAATAAATTCTTTCGGCGTAATAATATCTGCAGCAACCATTGGCTCAATAATGCGCTTAATCTTGCCTTCTGGAAACTCGCTAGGATTTGTTACGTGATGTTCTTTACCATCTTCGCTAGTGACGTCATAAGTTACGTTAGGAGCAGTGGAAATAAGATCCAAGCCAAACTCGCGGCTTAAGCGCTCTGAAACAATCTCCATGTGTAGAAGACCTAAGAATCCACAACGGAAACCAAAGCCCAACGCAACAGACGTTTCTGGCTCGTAAATAAGAGCTGCATCATTAAGTTTTAGCTTGTCGAGAGCATCTCGAAGATCTGGGAATTGAGCGTTATCAATTGGGAAAAGACCTGCGTAAACCATAGGTTTAGGGTCGCGGTAGCCATCCAAAGGCTCAGATGCAGGATTTACGGCGCTAGTAATAGTGTCTCCGACTTTAGATTGACTCACGTCTTTTGCGCCTGTAATTACGTAGCCGACTTCGCCAGCTCCAAGCGCCTTTGTTGGAGTCATATCTGGGCTAATAACGCCGATTTCAATAGGATCGTGCGTCATGCCGATTCCCATCATATGCAATTTTTCGCGCGACTTAAGTTCGCCATCAACCATACGAATATAGGTGACAATTCCGCGATACGAATCGTAGACTGAATCAAAAATGAGCGCGCGAGCAGGAGAATCAGGATTTCCGCTTGGGGCTGGAACTTCCAGCACAATTTGATCAAGTAAGTCTTTAACACCTTCGCCGGTTTTACCAGAAACGCGCAACACGTCCTCCGGCTTGCAACCAATTAATCCAGCTATTTCTTCAGCATGCTTGTCTGGCTCTGCGCTTGGCAAGTCGATTTTGTTAAGCACAGGAATAATCGTCAAATTGTGGTCGATTGCCATATAAAGATTAGAAAGCGTTTGCGCTTCAATGCCCTGAGTTGCGTCAACAAGCAGCACCGCACCTTCGCATGCTGCCAGCGCGCGTGAAACCTCGTAAGTAAAATCGACGTGACCAGGAGTATCAATCATGCCAAGCGAATACTCTTTGCCTTCAAAAGTCCACGGCACTCGAACAGCCTGAGATTTAATAGTAATACCGCGCTCTTGCTCAATATCCATGCGATCCAAGAAACGGTCTCGCATTTCACGCTCTGGCACGATTCCTGAAAGTTGTAAAATGCGGTCAGCTACAGTAGACTTGCCGTGATCGATATGCGCAATAATGCAGAAATTGCGTATCAACGATTGATCCGTAAATCCTGGCTGGTTATGCGGTGTAATCAAGGCAAATATCTCCTTTTAAGAATGCGAATACATGAAAACATGCAAACATAAATCAAGCACTATAACTAATCAATATTAGCAAATCTACTACCTTAGCGTAAAGTGCAAAATACGAAAGTTATTTATTAAATAGCATATTCAATAAGTTTTTAATTAAACCAACAATAACAAATTAATTATATAAACTACTATATTTATCTAATAAGCATGATACACTTATCATTTGTATGTCCTTATATAGCAAACGTCGTTTGGAGTAACAGTGGCAAACATTAAGTCGCAGAAAAAGCGTGTTCTCACTAACGAGAAAGCACATAAGCGTAACGTAGCAGTAAAGTCTGCTTTGAAGACTGCTATTCGTGCTACTCGTGAAGCCATCACCGCTGGTGATAAGGCTGCAGCGCAGGCCGCTTTCGCAGTAGCCGCTAAGAAGCTTGACAAGGCTGCAGGTCGTGGCGTGATTCATAAGAATCAGGCTGCAAACCGCAAGTCTGGTCTTGCTGTAGCGATTAACGCTCTGTGAAGTTTGTGCAGGTAACTGCATAACACAGCATGTAAGGAAAATCCCCAGTACCAATCGGTGCTGGGGATTATTTATATCACTCTATCGGCAACGTAATTTAGACGATATACGCCAATACGAGTACCACTACGAGTATAACTGCCACGGCAGCAGCAAACACCACGTAATCCATAGGCTTCACATGGTGATGCTGCAACAATGCATGGCATACAAACGCTGCGATCAGCAAGATTACCCCTGAAATAGCATTGGCATACCAAGGTAAATGATTGATGCACGAGAAAACAACACTCGTCAGCCAAATGGTAGCAAACGAAGCAAGCCATGACCGATGCCCTGTTGTGGCATGCTTCTTCGAAATAGTTGCATCATCCATATTAACACCCCAATGCTGCTGTCAAAGTGCCACCTGCAGCGCTACAAGCTATATCAGCCGAAACACCAGCAATTGGTGACGCCAATCCAGAAATACCAAGTGATAATGGAGTACAAACTGTTGCATCCCATAAAACATTCCATCCCACACCAATCCATTTAGGAATACAATGATGTTTCTTTCCACCACGTTCTAAAGCTGTCTCTAAGGAAACAGTAGGAGCAATCCTATGAAGAACTTTGCTATAACCAAAATCAACATGCTGCCCGTCATGAACTGTTAAATTGATAGTTGCTATAGTATGATTTGTTGCATCTCTCCAAGTAGCTATATTATTCTTTACTACGATAGTATCACCAGCTAGCGTATGCACATTCAATCCTTGTCCAGATACTGGAACAATTGAACGTCGACCATCTGGAGAACGCAATCCTCTCATTTCAGACTTAAAATTCCCATATTGTGATGTTGATTGAACTGCAAAAGATGGAGTTGCAAACACCATACTTCCAAGTAATGATGCTGCAGCTAGTAACAATGAACTAACTTTCTTCATCATAAGATGACCTCTCTAATATTGGCCTTATCAATTAGTGAGTAAGCGTATTCCAGTAAACAGCATGTTGGCCAAACATGTGGTGAGTGACTCACGTTGTTATGCTCACAAGGCGATAATATAATACTTGATTGATAGAAATGCCGTCATAATCAGGTAAGCGGCAAAAGTGTGTCTGTAAACGTGTTTATTCAGGCGTGTCGTTAGTGTAGTGTTCCTTTTCTAATTGATATATCTGGGTAGTAATCTGCCCTACATAAGTCAAAGCTTGTATCGAAACCCGAAGACCCAATTGATTGCTGGTCATCAATAATTTTCTTTGTTACACCATTGCAAAGCAATAACTTTACCCTTGCTTGCCGCGGTTAATAAACACCACCCGTATGGAAGGTATGTTCCATCGATTTGAACATAGTCATAAATTTCGCCTGTCTCGGGTAATTCTGGTTTAACATTCCAATACCATTCAATCCGATATCGCCATGTTCTATCAGAACCACTAGGACAGGCTTCACATTGAGTCTGGTTTCCCATAATCCAATGAATGAATTTATCAAATTGTGCTACATGTGTAATATCTTCACGTTTCCTTGTAAAAGACATTCCACATGCAGTACATCTCCAATGGATAGCACCTTTACGTGTTCTACCATTTCTCTTCATTGAATGAGAGCATATTGGGCAGCGTTTACTACTTAATCTAGGCATGTATTAAGCACATCGCACGCCTTATACCTCTATTTGTTTTCAATGTCAAGTAATACTAAATGTTAAGCTTTTTAGCTTAATGACAGCGAGCTTCCCTTGGTATTTCAACGAAAACTCGGGTTTTTAGACACACTTTTTTGCCGCTTACCCAATATTAACGATGACGACGATTATTAATACGACGAATACGAGGACGTCTAACCTTAATAGGTTCCGTGCGGTTCATTGCTCCAAATAAAGTTAAATCTAGTTTCACAGACAACAAACGCATTGCAACAACAAGAGCAACAATAAGGATATCAAGCAATATTTCAACAGTTAAACCAAAATAACCTGCATACCTTGCTTTTACAACACAAACGGTTAGTATACATCCCACTGAAGCAGGGAAAGCATACCAATGCTTATCCCGCACAATAACAGGAACTTGATTCAAAATCATGTCGCGAATCAAACCACCTCCTAAAGCAGTTGCCATTCCTAAAAATACTGAAGCCATACCAGACATGTGGAAGTCCAAACCTTTTGCTGTGCCATTCACAGCAAACAGGCCCAACGCCAAGGCATCAAGCGTAAGCATAAACCAACGCCATTTATCAATCTCAGGGTGAGCAACAGCCACAATAACACCAGAAAGCAGACCTGTAATAACAAAACCACGATCAGCAATACCAACAGGTGGCAATGCTCCAAGCAACACATCACGAACAATACCGCCACCCAATGCAGTTATCCAAGACGTAGTAATAATCGCAAAAACATCATAATTCTTACGAATAGCCCACATGCCGCCAACCATGCCACAACATCCCATAGCAACATACTCAACTATAAGAAAAAAGATGTTATCCCCTAACGCACCTTCCAAAGCATTTCCCTTCAAATAAATTCACCAAAACACTGCGCGCATAACAAACAAACGCGTTGTACTCTATACGATATCTAAATATATAGAGTACAACGCGCCATAAGCAACATTAGATTAGATAATATTAACTAACTTATATAAATCAGTCGCAAACTTTCCACATCCAGTTATGCTTATCTTCGACATCACCGAGCTGAATGCCAAGTAACTCATCGCGCAAAGCCTGAGTTAACTCACCAACGCCACCATCGGCAACCTTAAGATCGAATTCATCGGACTTAAAGCGACCAATTGGCGTAATGATTGCAGCAGTACCGCAAGCAAAGACTTCAGTAACCTCGCCAGAACGAATGTCGTCAAGCAACCCTTGAAGAGGAATCATGGTTTCAACAACCTTATGTCCTGCTTCCTCAGCAAGCTGAATCAAAGAACGACGCGTAACGCCAGGAAGAATACTGCCAGTAAGAGATGGAGTTTCCAAATGGCCATCCTTGTGGAGTGCGAACATATTCATGCCACCAAGCTCTTCCAAATAAGTCTTAGTTGCAGCATCGACGAAGCACACCTGCTCGCAACCGTGCTCAATACCCTTGTATTCACCAAGCAAGGAAGCAGCGTAATTTCCACCGCACTTAGCAAAACCAGTACCACCAGGACCAGTACGGAACCACTGATCTTCAACCCAAATGCTAACAGGCTTCAAACCACCCTTGAAGTATGGGCCGGATGGAGAAGCGATAACACAGTATTCAACTTCGTGAGCTTCGCGCACACCGAGGAACGGCTCGGAAGCAAACATGAATGGACGCATGTAAAGCGTATACTCTCGACGGCTCGGAACCCATTGCTTATCTCGCTTTACCAAGGCTGCAACCGATCCAATAAAATCATCAATAGAGAGTTCCGGCAAATACAAACGCTTAGCAGAATTTTGGAAACGAGCAGCATTAATATCTGGGCGGAAAAGCCAAATAGAGCCGTCGGCGCGCTTATAAGCCTTCAAACCTTCAAAGCACTCCTGAGCATAGTGCAACACAGATGCACCTGGATCCATTTTCAATGGACCATAAGGCTCTACACGACGATCAGACCATCCTTCGCCTTTAGTCCAAGACATATGAACCATATTGTCGGAGAAAATCTGACCGAAAGCAGGCTTATCAATAAGTTCGTTGCGCTTTGCGTCCGAAACTGGATTATCATTCGGCAGAACTTCAAAGTTGCCAGCCAATTTGTTCAACAGAGTTGTATCGCTATGATCATAAGACTCATAAGCGTCAGAAAACTCTGGAGCT
The DNA here is from genome assembly GCF_049244235.1 of Gardnerella sp. DNF01151. Classification (NCBI taxonomy): domain Bacteria; kingdom Bacillati; phylum Actinomycetota; class Actinomycetes; order Bifidobacteriales; family Bifidobacteriaceae; genus Gardnerella; species Gardnerella sp. DNF01151. The sequence goes on from NZ_CP058389.1 coordinate 1,108,824, forward strand.
ACTTCTAAATCAGCCATTATGTCTCTTTTCTATGTGGATTATTTCTACTTGCCTTTTACCGCAATTAACGTATAGAATAATACGATTCTTGTTTTTCGCAAAACTTACACGCCAAAATATCTTAAGAAATATTTCAAAAAATATGCTTTAAAGTAAAAATTATTTAGCAAATTTGTTGATTTTATATGAAAAAAGCCGCATAAGAACTGACTTATGCGGCTTAAAATTTTAAACTATTTTATAAGTTATAAGTGAATACGTTAACTTACTTTTCTTCTGCAGCAGGAGCAGCAGCTGGAGCGGCGGCAGCAGCATCTGCAGCAGGAGCAGCAGCTTCGGCTGTAGCAGCATCTTCAGGAACAGTGACGCTCACAACGGATTCTTCGCCATCCATATCGAGCTCAACACCCTCAGGAAGCTTGACATCCTTAGCAAACACCTTGATGCCGTCGGTCAAACCATCAACGTTAACAACCAAACGCTCTGGCAAGTTAGCAACGTCTGCGCGAACCTTGAGCTCCTGGACATCCACGAATGCAACTGCAGCACCCTTTGGAGTGCCTTCAACGAAGACTGGAACTTCAACGTCAATCTTTTCGCCAGCCTTAACTTCGTAGAAGTCAATGTGTTCTACAATGCGCTTAACAGGGTTACGCTGAACATCCTTAACAACTGCAATGCGAGATTCCTTGCCAAACTTAATAGTGAACAAAGCATTAGCGTGACGCAAAGCCAAAGTGGTTTCGCGCATTGGAAGAGTAACATGCACTGGTTCAGCACCGCCAGCATAAAGGCTTGCTGGAATCAGCTTAGCTACGCGCAAACGACGAGCAACACCCTTACCAAACTCAGTGCGCAATTCGCCTTCAAGAGTAATTTTTGTAGCCATATCGGTCTCCTTATGGTCTGGATAGTTTAGTTTGTTAATCCAGCTTCAGGCGCACCGACGCGCCGAAAACCATAAGAGGCTATCAGCCCAGTCGATAACGGAACTCTGCCACAAAGCTAGCGGCATATTCCCTCGCCAAAGCAACTTTGCTATTCTAACGACAGGCTACGACTTATGGCAAATACAAAATTATTACTAATCAAATCGAATATAACTGCTACTTGAGCATACGAACGATTATTATAGTTAATAGTATGCAAGTGCATAGCATGATACTATGATGTGCGCTTAATCCGCAAGCCGTTTGGCATAATGAAGGAGCAAATGTGTCCGTTTTTAATGCACTCCAACAGCAAGCGTTTAATCTTGCCCGTAAAGCATTGCGTATTGGCAGTAACTTCGCGCACCCAGTCAGCGATGACCGTGCAGGCGAACCAGACTACCTTAATACGGATCAAGAAAACACAAATACTTTACTTTCACAAAAGCAACGCCTTCCACACGTAGAAGAGTGGGGCGCGCAAATGCCAACAACGACGTTTATCGATCCGGAAACAGGCTTGCTGACCACAAAAACCGAAAGCGCAGCACCTCTTGACGAAGGCACAAGCATTTATGACTTATATGCAGATCGCGCAGCACGTATGGGTGACGATCCGCTTTACACTTATAAAGAAAACGATAAGTGGGTCACAAAAACAGCTAATCAGTTCCTTCAAGAAGTACGCGATGCTGCAAAAGGTTTGATGCACTACGGATTGCGCAAAGGCGACGCCGTTGCCCTTATGTGCAAAACATCATATGAGTGGGACGTCACCGACGCAGCAGTTATGGCTTGTGGTGGTGTTCTTGCAACTATTTATGACACGGATTCAGCTGAGCAAATTCGCAATATTGTGAATAATTCCGACTCGCGTTTCCTTATTGTTGAAACAACTGACATGCGAGATAAAGCTGATGGAGCTATTGAAGAATGCCCAAGCTTGGAACGCATTATTTGCATTGAAACAGGCGGTTTAGCAGAACTTCAAGCTTTCGGATACGCTGTTAGCGATGAGGAACTAGATGCTCGCATTGATTCTGTAAAGAAAACAGACTTGTGCTCTATTGTTTACACTTCTGGTTCCACAGCTGCACCTAAAGGCGTGGAAATGACTCACGAACACTATTGCACTACAGCGTTGAATTTGCCTGTTTACTTGCCAAATTTGCTTAGCGAAAAAGACGGTTCTGTGCTTTTGTTCCTTCCTCAAGCACACTCTTTTGCAAGAGCAATTAACTATATTGTTGTTGCAAGTACGTTGCGCATTTATATTGCTCAAGGTATTCCTACTTTGATTTCTGATTTGCAAGTTGCAAAACCTACGGTTATGATCGTTGTCCCTCGAGTTCTTGAGAAGGTTTATAACGCAGCTTCGCAGAAGGCTGGTCACGGTGCTAAAGGCTTGGCTTTCCAGGGTGCTGTTGTGACGGCTCAACAGTATATGAAGGAAGTTCAGGAATTTGGTGATGCTAAAGCTCTTACTAAAGCTCGCCGCACTGCTTACGATCCGCTTGTTTATCGTCCACTTCGTCAAGCTCTTGGCGGTCGCGCACGCTGGATTGTTGCAGGTGGAGCTCCTCTAGATCCTGAATTGCTTTCATTCTTCCGCGGAGCAGGAGTTCCTGTCTACGAAGGTTATGGTCTTACAGAAACTACTGCACCATGCGCGTTTACTCCTATTGGAGTTCCATTCCGAGAAGGTTCTGTTGGCATCGCATTCCCAGCTTTTACTTTGCGAATCGCATCCGACGGCGAAGTTCAAATTAAAGGCACTTGCGTATTCCATAAGTATCACAAAAACGATGAAGCAACAGAAACTTCATTTACTAAAGACGGATGGTATGCAACAGGCGATTTGGGACGAATTGACGACGATGGCATGCTTTATATTACCGGACGTAAGAAGGATTTGATTATTACTGCTGGCGGTAAGAATGTTGCTCCTGGACCTATTGAAGAGATGATTAAGAGATGCGAACTTGTGTCTCAAGCTCTCGTTCTTGGAGATAAGCGTCCGTTTATTTCTGCACTTGTTACTTTAGACGAAGAAACTTTACGAAATTGGCTTAAACTCAAGGGTCTTGACGCCACTATGAGCATGGAAGAGGCTGCTAATAATGCTGTTGTTCGTGCTGAAGTGCAAAAATTTATAGATCTTGCCAATGAAGGCGTGTCACGCGCAGAATCTGTGCGAAAGTTCATTATTTTGCCAGAAGAGTTTACGCAAGAAAACGGCTTAATGACTGCGTCTATGAAGATTATTCGTCCACGAGTTATTAAGCGTTACACTACTTTACTTAATACACAAATGTATACGACGCGCAAAAAGTAGTTTGTTTAAATTAACTTAACTAAGTGCATATCGCAAAACCGCGGCTTAACTTGTTTTATTCAACTTGCTCGCCGCGGTTTTGCATTAATTTACGACAATTTTGTGCAAACACATTAGGCTTAAGGCACAATAAAATTAAGTAATTGTCCAATAATATCGAAATAAGCAAAATATGCTCTACTAGAACCCTAAACGCTCAAGCTTCTTAGGGTCGCTCTGCCATCCTTTTGCAACTTTCACGTGCAATTCAAGCACAGCTTTTGTTCCAGTAATACGATTTACCGCCGTGCGCAAACGCTTCTTTACGCGCACTAAATGCTCCGCACGATGACCAATAATAATCGGCTTTTGAGAATCACGCTCAACATAAACAGATACAAGCACATGCGCTTTGTTGTCTTCGTATTGAGTATCTTCGCCATCCCCCGGATACACAATATCGTCAACTACAACAGCTAAAGAATGAGGCAACTCGTCGTCCAACTCTTCCAAAAATGCGCCGCGAATAAGCTCCGAAATCATGCTTTCTGTGCTTTCCTCACTAAGCTGATCCGCCGGATACATTTGCGGACCTTCCGGCAAGTTTTGAATCAAAACATTCTTAACTTCGTCAACATTGTCACGTTCCAACGCACTCACAGGCACAATATCCGTAAAATCAGCAAACTGCTGAATTTGAAGCAAATGCGTAACTAACTCACTGCGACTAAGCGTATCGATTTTCGTAACAATACCGATAAGCGGAACTTTCCAAGTCCAATTGCCCTTCTCATCTTTTTTAGCAAAATCAGAGCGAAGACGGCTTAAAATTCGCCTATCTCCTGGTCCTATTTCCTGGTCTGCTGGGAGCAAAAATGCAATCGCGTCAACATCTGCAAGCGACTCGTCAACAATATCGTTCAAACGCTGACCAAGAAGCGTACGAGGACGGTGAATACCAGGAGTATCAACCAACACCATTTGTGCATTATCGGTAGTAACAATCCCTCGAATAGCCTTACGCGTAGTTTCCGGACGAGAAGACGCAATAGCAATTTGCGTACCAATAAGAGCATTCATAAGCGTAGACTTACCAACGTTTGGTCTACCAACTACAGCTACGAAACCGGAACGATAACCGTGAAAATCAGGAGTAGAAATCGTTGCGCAAGTTGAAGCGTCTAGATTTGCAAACATCTCGTCGTCAAAGTCATCAGTGTCATCGAAGTCATCAGTATCGTCAAAGTTGTTAATATTATTCACGTTATTCTTACCGTCCAGTTCTTTATTTCAGCATATTCGTTTGTTTCATAGTACTAGCTTGCTTCAAAGCATTGGTTTGTTTGCTTTCAGCAGATTTTTCGGAAGAGCTAATGTCATTTTGATTATCCTTAGACTCTTCCAAAACTTGCGCATCTCGTTCTACTAAAATAGTAGATACTTTCTTTCGCCTACCAGCTGAATCTACAGCAGTTAATTTTAGTCCTCTTGTAATAGCACTGGAACCAACAATCGGCACATTACCAATCAACTTCGTAAGCAAACCAAACACAGTATCCACATCGTCTTCGTCAATATGAACTTCAAAAATATCTTCCAAATCTGCGATTGACGTTCGAGCAGGCATCTTCCACACGCCGTCACGTATTTCTTCCGGATCTGCATGCTGAGTGCGATCGTGCTCATCTTCCAACTCGCCAACAATTTGCTCAATAGCATCCTCAATAGTAACCAAACCAGCAATTCCACCATATTCGTCAACCACTACTGCCACATGCTGGCGAATTCGCTGCATTTCGTGGAATAAATCGTCAACCGGCTTCGACTCAGGAACAAGCATAGGGTCTCGGCTAATTGTTTCAACTGCTCTAGAAGATGCTGCAGGATTAAACACAGTAGCGCGTACAGCATCCTTCAAATAAGCAACACCTACTAAATCATCTACAGAATCTCCAATGACGGGAACTCGAGAAAATCCTGAGCGAGAGCATAATTTAAGGAAATTTTCCAGCGTTTCGTCGCTTTTTACGCAAATCATATCGGTTCTAGGTACCATTATTTCGCGAGTCAAAGTATCTGAAAGCGTGAGCACATTGCGCATCATTTCCGAAACTTCCGGATCGAAATCATTCGCTTCAACAAGTCGGTCAATACTAGCCTTTGCTTGATCCAGCTGAATATCTTCCAAAGCTTCATCATCTGACGGATCAACATGCTTTTTCCTAGAAGTGACGTCAACATCGCTAGCAATATGCACTAAAGGATTAATCGCAATAGCAATAGACACAATGCGAGAAAGCCGCATCAACTTTGCTACAGGTTGAGCCGCACCAACCGAACGTGGGCGAACAAGAATAGAAATCACAGCTACAACTACTGAAACAACAACACCAATAATAAGAGTTACCCATAAAGGCGAGCCGAAAAATGCAGCTAAAGAAGCAAACAAAACTCCATCTAAAACGTTACATAGCACACGCACAAAAGCGCATGCTCCAGAAGTTGTATAACGGTCAGCAATCAGTTTTTTTACACGATGGATTCTAGCAATTCGACGCATACGCACTATGGCACTAGTTTCATCATCATGCGTTTGCGCTTCAATCATAAGATTATTTAAGCTTGCACGAGTAACTCTAGGCACTGCACCTTCTGCAGCAGCCATCGCAAGCGAAAGCCATACAAGCAGCATTGCCAGCACAAGCAATGCGGCTAAACCAATCCAGACATGCAACGGCAATTGCGGAACTGATATGCTAGAAAATATTCGTTTAATATATTCCATAATTATGCTCTTAATGCGCTTTAATGCTGTTTTTTATTTTTATTTTTATTTTTGACGCTACTCGCTTCATGCTCAGCATCGTAACGCTCAAGCTCGTTTATTGCACCTTCCGGCAACGTAGCATCATACAATTCTCCAGATCGAGCAGCGAAAAAAGTAAGCATTAGTTGACGTTGCAAACCAAACATTTGCTTTTCTTCTTCCGGAGTAGTGTGATCATAGCCAAGCAAATGCAAAATACCGTGAATAGTTAGCAACAACATTTCTTCCATAGTACTGTGCCCAGCTGCGAGCGCCTGCTGTTGAGCAACCCACGGGCAAATCACCAAGTCTCCAAGCATTCCTTCAGAAACTTTTTCATCGCTTCCAGGAGTAAGCTCGTCCATTGGAAAACTCATAACATCCGTTGGGCCTTCTAGGTTCATCCAACGTTCATGCAAACAGGCAATTGGCTCTGGATCAACAAAAGTAATCGATAAATCCGAATGCGTACTTACTTTCATTTGTTGAAGAACCCACATTCCAAGATCTGAGAAGATTTTAGCGTCAATATTCCACACTGTTTCATTCATGACTTCAATGCTCATGATTTATCTGTTATTCCTCTCAGTAGATTCTTTAGTACGTTCACGTTTTTTACGCTCAAGCATTGCATCGTAATTTTCGTATGCTTCCACAATACGACCAACCAAAGCATGACGCACAACGTCTTCTGCTTGCAAATGCACAAAAGCAATATCTTTAACTTCGCCCAAAATCTTCTCAATAGAAACAAGACCAGAACGCACAACTGCTAAATCAACCTGCGTACTATCTCCTGTAATCACCATGGTTGTATTAAAACCGAGTCGAGTTAGGAACATTTTTAATTGCTGAACAGTCGCATTTTGCGCTTCATCAAGAATAACAAAAGCATCGTTTAATGTGCGACCTCGCATATAAGCAAGAGGAGCAACTTCAACAACATTCTCGTCAAGATAGCGTTTTAATTGTGCAGATCCAAGCATATCAGAAAGTGCATCATAGAGTGGACGCAAATATGGATCAACCTTATCGTTTAAAGTACCAGGCAAGAATCCTAAGTTTTCGCCAGCTTCAACAGCAGGACGAGTAAGAACAATTCTGCGGACTCTTCCATCTTCCAATGCACGAACAGCTTTAGCAACTGCTAAATACGTTTTTCCAGTACCAGCAGGACCAATTCCAAACGTTACAATATTGCAATCCATTGCTTGCACATACGCTGTTTGACCAGCAGTTTTTGCGCGAACAGGATTTCCTCCAGCAAACGTAATCACGCCTTTACTCATTCGAGCTCTTCTGCTCATAGCACGGCGATGAGCTTCTTCACTAGAAGGCAACAGCTCACTTGAATCTCTTGAAAACTCATTTTCAGCGCGCGAAACAGAATTATTAATTGCATACGACGAAGAAATAATACTATTCCCAAGCACTCCATCATCATGACCGATACGGTTTATACGCACATTGTGTTCATCGTTATGCAAAATATCACGCTCAAGCATGCGTCTTACTTCGTACGCATCCATAGGTTGCTCGTAAGCTGCATCAATCATGCGCCTAAACGCATACTCAGCTTTAGCTGCATCTTCATCTGCTCTAGCTGAACGAGCAACAATTTGAACATCTTTGCCTCGCACAGTAATATCTGCTTCTGGAAAAGCATGTTCTACTTCACGCAAACCAGCATCTGCAGCACCTAAAACTGCAACCGAGCTTAATTCGCTAGGAATTTGCACAAAACGCGTAGTACTTTTCGTCACGGTTTACAAGCTACCTTCTACAAGTTTTTCGCCAGTCAATACGTGAGCATGAACATGAAACACTGTTTGACCAGCATCAATACCAGTATTAAATACGAGTCGATAATCACCGTTGAATTCATCATCAGCAATTTTTTGCGCAACACCAGCAATATGAGCCAAAGTTTCAGGAGCCTTACTAGCAAGCTCAGCAACATTCTTATAGTGATTGCGCGGCACAATCAGCACATGCACTTTTGCTTGCGGATTAATATCTTTAAAAGCAACTACCGAATCGTCTTCATAAACTCTGCTGCTCGGTATTTCTCCAGCAACAATTTTACAAAAAATGCAATCAGCATCAGTATTGTAAGTGATACCACTCATGGTTTCTCCCCTATTTGTTACTAAATGAAATCAATGCCTTAAACCAAAAGCAATCGACATGCTTCTTACTATTTTACACAATTATGAGCACTTTTAGATACGATTTATGCGATTATTCGTAACGTCCTAAAGCGCGCGAAAGAAGAGAAAGAGCTACAGGTCCTGCAGTAGATGCGCGAAGAATATTACTGCCTAAAACGCAGCTTTTAGCACCAGCATCAATAAACATTGACACTTCGTCATCACTAATACCACCTTCTGGCCCAACTAAAACGTAAACAGTGCGCTCTTTACCATCCTCCAAACAGCGCTCGCTAAGAGTATTTACTGCTTGTTCTATTTGATTCCAGCAATCAGTTGCGTCTTGATGCAATACAATTACGAGATTTCCGTAAACGCACGCACGCCTACATATTGCCACTATTTGCTTGCTTGAAACACATTCTTGAAGTTCAGGCATCCATGCGCGACGAGATTGCTCTGTAGCAGACTGTAAAACTTGGCTCCAACGCTTATCTGTGCGACCAGGTTTCCACTTTGCAATTGAACGATCCGCACACCAAGGGATTACTTCATCCACACCAATTTGCGTAGCCATATCAATTGCTTGCTCATCGTGCCCTGTTTTTGCCAAAGCTTGAACAAGTGCAAGTCTAGTCATGCGAGGAGCTTCCCTAGTAAACGCTTCTACACGAACTAAGCCATTTTCAACATCCGTCACCTTTGCATGAATGCGCAAGCCTTTGCCGTCAGAAAGTTGCAAAGCATCGCCTTCTAATAGTCGCATGGCAGATATAGCGTGACGTTTTACTTGCGATGGAAGCGTAATCGTCCACCCTTCTTCGATTCCTTCTGCAAGCACAGGAGCATTATCGTGATCAGTATCAAGCAAAAATAAAGCGTCAGTCATAGTTCAAGCCTAACGTGAGGATGCGCCAAGTACTAAAAAATGTTTCTGTGCAAGTATTGTGGCAAACTAGAACAGTACGTATTGGAGGTTTGCAATGAGTAATGAGCTTGGTGATAACACTGCGCTTGTTACTTTGCGTATTTCACGCTTTACTCCATGTAATAAATCTGAAGATGATTCAAACAGTAAACAGACAGAGCGCAAGCGCAGAGAAAGTCCTTTTGCGCGCAGAAAGCGCAGTAACCCTTTCGCAAAACTAGATTCTTCAAAAAATAACATAAATAATTCTTCCGAATCTAGTGAATCCAGAATATCTAGTGAATCCGGTGAACCTTACAAATCTTCTCCAAAACGAATTCAAGGTAAGCATTGGGTTCAAGATTACAGTTTACGCGTTCATTCTACTGACACTATTCTTGACTGTTTACTGACTATTAAACGCACAATCGACCCAACTTTAGCTTTCCGCTACTCATGCGGTCACGGCGTTTGCGGTTCCGACGCTGCAAACGTAAATGGCATGCCAACATTACTATGCAGTGCAACTATTGGTGCAAACGCACGTCCTGAAAGCACAAATAGCGTGCAATCTCGAGGCTTTAGAAAAACTGGCACTACTAACAGCTCCTCACAGTCGACAAAATCGCCAACTCTACAGCAAAAATCTAAAGAGACTACCACTTTGCAAAATGGCACTTTTGGTGTTATTGAGCTTGCTCCACTTTCAGGATTTGCAGTTCAGCGAGATCTTATTTGCGATATTTCGCCTATGATTTCGCAAATAAAACGCTTAGAACCTTATTTGCAAGCATCTAACGTTTCTACGAGAAATATTGAAGGGAAACTCCAGCTTATTGAGTTTTTGCAACATCCTGAGGAACTTAAAAAATTTGAGCTTTTGAGCAATTGCATTATGTGCGGTGCTTGCGAAGGAATTTGCCCAATTTATGCAGGCGGAGAAGCCTTTATTGGGCCTGCAGCATTGGTTAACGCGGCTCGTTTTATTTACGATTCCAGAGACAACGCAACAGAGCATCGCCTTGATCTAATAGACAGCAGTGACGGTATTAACGCATGCCAGTCAGTTAGAGCATGTTCAAGACAGTGCCCTCGCGGAATTGATATTGGCGAAGAAATTTGGCAGCTTACAACGCTTGTAAACGAGCGCAAAAACTCTTAGATTATTCAATTCCAGATGCTATGCGCACCGCCTCTATTGGGTCGTCTGTAACAGCAAACAAGTGCGGATCGAGTGAAGAAATAAAACCTCGTTGAGTTACTGTAGACTTCAGCCAGTCAATCAAACCATTCCAGTACGAAGTACCGAAAAGAACAACAGGCACGCGCGCAACCTTATGCGTTTGCACTAAAGTCAAAGCTTCAAACATTTCATCCATTGTGCCAAAACCGCCAGGGCACACAATAATTCCAGAAGAATACTTCATAAACATTGTTTTACGCACGAAAAAATACCGAAATTGCATGCCAAGATTAATCCATTTATTCAAACCCTGCTCATGAGGAAGCTCAATCCCCAATCCTACAGACGTACCACCAGCTTCTGCAGCACCACGGTTTGCAGCTTCCATAATTCCAGGACCGCCACCTGTAATAACAGCAAAACCACGTATTGCAAGCTCTGAACCCATAGTACGAGCTAAAGAATACTCAGAATCATCTTCTTTTATTCGAGCAGAACCAAAAATACTAACAGCTTTACCTAACGATGCAAGCGCGTCAAAACCATCAACAAACTCAGCTTGAATACGAAGCGCACGCCACGGATCCGCACTACGCCAATCCCATCTTTTATCTACTTCTACACCAACTCCAGAAACAAGCTGCTGATTGTTATCGTTACGAAGAAGCGTCTCTGTAGTGCTCTCCTTAGGAATCATAGAACCGCGCATCACAACAGAACCACGATGATACGTGTTATTCCAAGGTGAAACATCTACTGAAAAATCCTCTTTACTATTAGACATAATTACTCCATTAGAAACTTACTTGCAAAGATGTTAAGAATAATAATTGAAATTAGTCTTCAACTTCATCTAATTCTTCTTCCATATGCTTTGATTGCATAGAAAGTAAGAATCCAGAAACTCCTGCAGCAATAATAGAAGCAACAAGAACACCAAAACGTGCTTCAGCAGACAAATCTGCGTCAGAATACGCAAGAGAAGCAATAAGAAGAGAAACAGTGAAACCAATTCCACAGGCACATGCTGTAGGCATTAAGTCTACTACTCGAAGACCATCAGGAACTTTCAAGCCCAGAACACGCTTTGATATCCAAGCAGTTACCATAATTCCAACAGGTTTACCAACAACAAGAGCAATAGTGATAGCAATCAAAATTGGCGAGAAGAACAACTCCCAAGTCAATGTTTCAAAATGCACTCCTGTAGCAAAAAGAGCGAAAATTGGAAGAGCCAGCAGCGCAGAAACAGGCTGAATTTTTTCACGATAGCGTTCAGCACGAAGCGTTTGTTCACCATGAACTAAATGCGCCGGAGTTAGCAAACCCACCATTACTCCAGCTAAAGTTGGATGCACACCAGCTTCATACATCATAATCCATGCCATAATTCCTACTATTACAACCAACGGCCACGGAACACGCTTTAAACGCACTAAAGTAGTCCAAACCAAACCACAAGCAACTACTCCAGCAAACCAATACCATGCGTTAAGAGACGAGAAGAACACAGCAATAAGTGCTATTCCAAGCAAATCGTCTACTGTAGCAAGAGTCATAAGAAATGCGCGCAAAGCATGTGGCAAAGTTTTTGCAAATAAAGCAAGAACAGCAAGAGAGAAAGCTATATCCGTTGCCGTAGGTATTGCCCACCCGTCACGAACCATATCAAGCGAAGGTAAAGCGCCAGAAGTAAGACGCATAATCTCCTGCCCGGCATGCAATTCAGAAAATACAGTTACTGTAGCAACAAACAGTAAAGGAGGCACAATCATTCCACCAACAGCACAAATCATTGGCATTGCAGCTGCACGAGGATCAGAAAGCGAACCAGCAATAAGTTCGTGTTTTAAATCTAAACCAACTGACAGGAAGAAAATAGTAAGCACGCCGTCTTGCACCCAATGGCCAATTGACATATGTATATTCGTCCACGGAATGCCTACATGAGTATGCGATATAGCTTCAAATATTGGCGCTGTTAAAGGAATGTTTGCAAGCAATAAGCCAGTAAGAGCAAAACCAAGCATAATTAATCCAGAAATTCGCTCATTATTTGCAATATTGCAAGCTATTCTCCAACTGCGTCGTATCATATTGTAAATATTTCCTCCACTAAATGCATTTATAGCATTTATAGCGTTTATACGTTTATAACGTTTTATAGTGCAAAATATGTGATTCGCACTTTTAAGTATAACTGAGAGGCATAAACCGAGCGAGTTGCATACGAATTAAAAAAAAACGCGGAGCAAAAGCTTCGCGTTTCATTTGTGCGCCAGACAGGATTCGAACCTGCAACCTTCTGATCCGTAGTCAGATGCTCTAATCCGTTGGGCTACTGGCGCATGTTTCCAGTCTCAAAAACCATGTCCTTGTTTCCGGCAACTTGACTAATATACAACTATCCGCACTAAAACACAAACCCCGGCGTGTCGACCAGGGTTTGTTGTTAAAAATACTGATATTGATAAATATCCGCTAAGTTGTAAAGATTGAATTATGCTCTACGCTCAAGCACTTCGTCAACCATTCCATAAGCTTTGGCTTCTGAAGCAGTCAAAATAGTATCAACTTCAATATCTTTACGAATACGCTCAATATCTTGACCAGTATGTTTTGCAAGAGTTGATTCTAACCAAGAACGCAAACGCAACATTTCCTTAGCCTGAAGCTCAATTTCAGTAGCTTTACCAAAATCTTGGCCCATTGCAGGCTGATGAATAAGCACACGCGCATTTGGTAAAATCATGCGCTTACCAGCAGCTCCAGCAGCAAGAATAATAGCAGCAGCAGAAGCAGCCTGACCCAAGCAAACAGTTTGAACATCTGGATTAATGTACTGCATGGTGTCATAAATCGCAGTCATAGCAGTCATCGAACCACCAGGTGAATTAATGTACATCATCACATCGCGATCAGAATCCATGCTCTCCAAAACAAGCAACTGAGCCATAATGTCATCAGCAGAAGTGTCATCTACTTGCACACCCATGAAAATAATGCGATCTTCAAACAGCTTAGTGTAAGGATCCTGAGTTTTCATGCCGTATGGAGTTTGCTCGCCAAACTGAGGCAATACGTAACGATTAGTAATGCGCTGAGCAGAAGTAACACCGCCAAAACCAGCTAAACGCTCGGCACGCGCAACAAACTTTGCTTCTTCACTTGCCATAATTACTCCTCACCGCGCATAGAAGCAGGAGTGGTCACAATCTTATCTACGAAACCATACTCCAAAGCTTGCTGAGCTGTAAACCAGTGATCGTATTCATTATCTCGGTAAATTTCCTCTACCGTATGACCAGTCTGCTTTGCAGTCAATTCAGAAAGCGTTTTTTTCATATCCATAATAAGCTCTGCATTAATTCGTACATCTGTAGCAGTACCACCGACACCGCCAGAAGGTTGATGCATAAGCACACGCGCATGCGAGGTAATATAACGCTTACCAGGAGTGCCAGAACTAAGCAAGAACTGACCCATAGATGCAGCCATGCCAACAGCAATAGTCGCAACATCTGGCTCAATTAATTGCATAGTATCGTAAATTGCCATACCAGCAGTAATTGAACCTCCAGGCGAATTAATATACAGCCAAATATCCTTCTTAGGATCTTCCGCAGCAAGCATTAACATTTGTGCGCAAATAACATTGGCATTCTCGTCTTTTACTTCAGATCCCAACCAAATAATGCGATCTTTTAGCAATCGATTAAAAATAGAATCAGTTGATGTAGACGCTTCAGCCTGTTCCATCACAGGAGAAGCTGTAAAAAGCTCAGTCACTATATCTCCTTGTTACCACGTAATTATTTCTACATTACCTTGTGCGCATGACCACATAGAAAATATTGCGAATATGATTTGAATTGAATGTTTTACACCAAATTTCTAGAATTTTATTCATATCAACAGATGTAATTTTTACTTATTATCCTACACTAGTATGCATTATTGAGTATATTTTTATCGGATTATCAATTCATTATAAGGAGTAATTATGGATTCTAACCAATTGCCAGATAACAACTACTCGCCTGCTCCGATGCCAAATAACGAGTATCCAAATAATGGTTACCAAAATAATACATACCCAAATAATGTAAATCCAAATAACGGATACCCAAACAATGGTTATGAAAACAATGAGTATCAAAACAACGTATACCCAAATAACGGATACCAGAACAACAATTACCCTAATAATGTAAATCTAAATAATGGTTACCAACCAAACGTATATCAGAATAATCAACAACCAGTCAACAACTATCCTGCAAACGCTTATCCAAATGCAACAAATACAAGTGCTCATAAGTCAAAATACACTTGGCTTATTGTTGTCATAGTAGTAGCAATAGTTGCAGTAGGTGGCTACGTAATTTCAAAACCACATTACAATTCAACTAATCTTAAGCCACATTACAATTGCTCTGCACCTAAAAGCGCAAATATTGAAGAATACGTACATTGCCATTCAGAAGAAGCTAAAAAACTCACTAATGGATTTAATGATGCCACTAGCAGCTCACCATTCAACATAACGTTTGCCACTAAAGGTGATCAGCTCAATATAAATGCAAAGTTCAAAAAGCACCTATCTGATTTAGAAATTACAGCGTTAAAGACTGGAATGCAAACATACGGCGATAGCCTCTCGAACTTGATGCCACAATCAGCATCGGATGAAATGAAAGAAAAAATTATTGCACCAGTGCGCATACATTTCTCCTTCTCAAACGATGATGGAACTTTTATTGCAGATAAAGAATTCAGTTCTAATAATTAATTAAAAAATAACTAAAATAACCAACATAACTAAAAAAATATTTACTAATAACAAATGCGCCTTTGCTAATACTGAACTAGCATAGGCGCATTTATTTTGCATATATTGTATTTTCTATACTAAAAAAATTTAAACATTATTTGCGGCTAAAAATTTTGGTATCATCGTTATGCTTCTAGATACAGCACAAGAAACAACCATTGGAATAATCATAATCATAGGCAAATTCACTAATTGTGCTACCAAAAAAAGCGCAAACCACAATGACTTTCGACTTGCAGTTAGCATACTTGCAGCACCAAAAATAGCAGCTATTACCAATATTTTGGGCTGACTTGATAACATGCCACCAACAACTGGAATGTTCATACTTATAAAACCTATAATCAGCCCTACGCAAGCTCCAGACGACATACTCGGCTGAAGCACACCACCACTTGCGCCAGCTCGAAGAGTGCAACTTGTTAAAATTATTTTTGCAACAACCAGTAGAAGCAAAGTTACCAAAGAGTTTTTGTCAATTGCAATACTTGTTTTTGCAATGTTATATGCGTATTGCGCTAAAGCTCGACCATTGCCCATAATGGCTGGATTCCATGATGCAACTAATCCTGTTACTAAGCCCATTAATGGCAAAAAATATAAAATTTGGTAATTGCGAGCACACTTAGAGCGAGCCCAACGAATCATCTTATGGAAAAGAGTGCCAACAATACCACAAGGAATGCCAACTATAATTGCAAGCAGCAACACAGTCGTATTGACAATATGGATGTCATCAAGACTTGACAAACAATAGTAAGGCTCATACCCAAGCACAAAAATAGTAGTCAATGATGCAATTTCACTTATACATAACGCAATAGCAAAAATACTAAATTTTTGTATAAGCCAATACCATTTCAAACGCTTTAAAGAAGATTTCGAGTCATGAGAAAAACGTGGAATTGCAACCAAACCTAGCGTCATAATCGCACCCGCTATTGGAGCGCGATAAACTCCAGCTAAACCAGCACCAGCAGCACTTGCAACCAAAACGCGAGCTTGAAATTCACTGACTCGGATAAAGCAGAGTAACTTCTGAGTAAGCATTGCAGCCAATTCTCGAGGCGCAACTTCCCTACCTAAACTTGCGCCAGAAGCAACTATAAAAATTTGTAAACATACATGGATAATCGTTGTATGCCATGGCATTGATTGACCACGAACAGCATGAGCTATATCGACAATACGATTAGAAGATTTTGTCCATAACCACATCCAAATAATTGCAGCAACAGACATGACAATTAATACAACAGCAACGTAGTGCAATACTGGCAATCCAACTGGCGAAGGTTTAAGAGCAGATTCTGAAAATCCGAACATTACATTTTGCACAGCATGTAGTAACAGAGTTAATAATATTGCACCAACCCCAGCCATAACTGCAACAAAAAAAGCAATAAGACTTAATCGTAAACATGTAAAAACATAGCTCAAACACTTACTAGGTTTTTTACTGCCTACTATTTGCAAATTGCGTTTTTCCATTAGCGGCAGCCTTCCTTATGTTATTTGTTTTTCATTTTATTTGTTTTTCACTTTCTTTAAAGTATAACAACAACACAAAAACCCAGAGCAAAAGCCCTGGGTTTTTAGCGAATATGAGAAAGTATAAACTTTTTCTTGTTTGAAAAATACTACTTAGAAAGTTCGTCAGCAACTTCTGCAGCAGCAGAAGCAGCCTTCACGCTTTCGTCTTCGTCATCATCCTCAGACAAGAATGCACTCAAGTCAAGAGCTTCTCCGCCAGAAACGAACTTTACAGCACGCATACCAGCAAGCAAGCCCTTAGAGCGAGCAACTTCCTGCACAGCAGAACCAAGCTGACCGTTGTTAACGATTGCGTTAATGAACTGGTTTGGATCCATACCGTACTGCTGAGCAACAGAAACCAAGAAGTTGGTGACATCAGCCTGGGAAACAGTCACATCCATCTGTTCAGCTAAAGCGTCAAGAACCATTTGGTCGCGAAGTTCCTTCTCAGCAGCCTGCTGCGCTTCGTCCTTCTGCTTCTTGGTAGCTTTTTCAGGATCAGGGGTCATGCCCTTCAAATGCTCTGAAACAGCCTTATCCAAAACACCCTTTGGTACAGGAATTTCAACTTCTTCTTGAAGCTTAACAAGGAATGCGTCACGGGCATTAGTTGCCTGACGACCTTCAGCAGCCTGCTCGCAAGCCTTGCGAATATCTGCCTTCAAATCCTTCAAAGTATCAAACTCGGAAGCTTCCTGAGCAAAATCATCATCAAGCTCTGGCAATTCCTGAGTCTTTACGGAATTAACCTTAACCTTGATTTGAGCCTTCTCGCCCTTATGCTTGCCGGACTCGAGAGTACCTTCAAAGGTGGTTTCTTCGCCAGCAGAAAGGCTATCCAAAGCCTCATCCAAACCGTCAAGCAACACACCGGAACCGATTTCGTAGCTTACGCCCTCTTGTGCATCAACTACTTCGTCATCGATACGAGCTTCCAAATCAATGTTAGTGTAATCACCCTTAGCTGCAGGACGGTCAACACCAACCAAAGTAGCAAAACGCTGACGGAGACTTTCCAAGCGCTCCTTGACATCCTTGTCGGAAACCTTTGGCTTCTCAACTTCAATCTCAACGCCCTTGAACTTGTTCAACTTGAAATCTGGACGACGCTCAACTGTTGCTACAAACTTAAGACTTGCATCTGCATCAGTCGACGTTGGAACTTCCTGAACGTCAAATTCTGGCTGATCCATTGGGCGAATCTTCTTTTCTTCCAAAGCCTTGGAATAAAGCTCTGGTACAGCGGAATTTACGGCTTCGCCGGCAACAGCTGCGAAACCGACGCGCTGATCTACAATCTTGCCTGGCACATGTCCCTTACGGAAACCTGGCACGTTAATTTGCTTAGCAATCTCCTTACGAGCTTCTTCCAAGAATGGCTTGAAGTCTTCGAGATCTGCGGTAATGGTGAGCTTAACTTTAGTTGGCTCAAGATTCCTGACGCTGATTTTCACGCTTGCGCTCCTGAAATTACGTTTTTTCTAGCTTCTGCCGTATGGCACAACCGTTACATGATAGCGCGAGTTACGGACTCAGCTACCAATCGGGTTTGCCATTCGCGAGCACCATGCTCACTTAAGAATGTTTTAACATCAATATCTTGCGCATCATCATGCCAGCAAAGATTACGAATAATCTGTGGTTTGATAATAATTTCTGCAGGAGTATGAGTGTATTCAGAAATTTGATTTAACTCAGCTTTTACTCTTTGTAAACGCTCGTAACGCTTAGGGTGATGTTCTCGCCAATATTTCATAGATCTAGGAGCGCTTTGGAAATCTTGCATATCCTGCAAGTACTGCGAATCCGATAAATCATGGCAATCCTGACAATCATTAGAACCTTGCGACTCGTCAGTATCTGTTGACTTAAGTACGTTCGTTTTACGAGATTCGCGCGAATTAAGTTGAATAGCTCCATTCGGTAATACTTGATGCACATCATCCATAGCCGTTTCACCAGATTTAGCGCGCAAAATAGCATTCTCTATAACGTTTTTCCAAATAGATGGTTTAACTTTGCGCTGAATTGGAGCGTAACGCTCGAACATTTTGTCTTGCTCACTGCCAGTGTGCATTCGCACTCGCTCATTCAAAGAACGAATAGCACGAAACGCACGCGCATTACTAGGTTTACGCTTACCAGCTTCAATAATCGCAGCGTCAGAAAGTAGCAGAGTTGGCGCAATATCATATTCACGCGCTAAAGCATCTCGCTTTTGCCACAATGCTTTCGCAATAACTAAACCAACACGATCGTGCATAAGTACGCTAATATGCGATATTTTAAGCCATGGACGTGGATGCGGAGCTTTCTTTTGTGCACCCTTACTAAGTAAGTGTTTAAATTCTTCTTCCGCCCAAGAAAGTTTACCTTGCTTTTTAAGTTCGACGCGCATTACTTCTTCTAGCTCAATAAGTAATTCAACATCTAAAGCTGCGTAATTTCGCCAATCTCTAGGAAGTGGGCGGTAAGACCAATCTGCTGCAGAATGTTCTTTTGCAAGAGTAAGACCCAAATAATATTCAGTTACAGAGCTTAAACCAAAGCGCTTTCTGCCAAGTAATTTAGCTGCGATTTCGGTATCAAATAATGCAAGTGGGCGCAAACCAATATTGAAAAATC
This sequence comes from Gardnerella sp. DNF01151, assembly GCF_049244235.1. NCBI lineage: Bacteria > Bacillati > Actinomycetota > Actinomycetes > Bifidobacteriales > Bifidobacteriaceae > Gardnerella > Gardnerella sp. DNF01151. The sequence goes on from NZ_CP058389.1 coordinate 1,128,108, forward strand.
CTGGCAAATCTTGCATCGAATCGTGAATAATCCAAGGCACATCCCCTACTGCCTTGTTAAATTCGTTCCAATCAGCTCCAAGTTTTGTAAGTTCTATAGGATCTAATAATCCAATTCCTGCACCCTTACGTTTGAACTGAATCAACCAATCTTCATGACTGTAGCGGAAACCGGAAGCTCGCTCAGCGTCTGCAGCTAAAGGACCGGAGCCTGCCGCCAACAAGCTGCAATAATCTTTATATGCTTCAAGCGTATCAATGACTTCTGGAACTCCTTCTCTAGGCTCTTTTAAAAGCTTTGGTTCCTCGTTCAAGTACGCCTCCCGATTGCATGCTTTACCCAAATTCTTACGCTTTTTGCAACTTATTCTGTACTTTTTGCAAAATATCCGTAAAAAATATTTAAGCCGTGTTACAGATTATGCATCTTTAACACGGCTTCAACTTTCGCACACAACTACGACTATTCAAAAATAAAAAATCAAATAAATAATCAATTAAATAATCAATCTGTTTTATTGTTTGCTACTTCGTCATTTATGCGCTTAACAAGCCTAGTTTTAAGGAATCTAGTAAGAGTAAATGCGACTGCCGAAGCTAAAACTGTTGGAACAACGTAGCCAGCATGTAAACCTAAATCCGAAAAGTTGACTATTGGAAAAGTGACAAGTTCTGTAACAACAGCTATAACAATAGATATTATTGGCACTTCAATAAGAAGTTTCTTATCGAAAGATGCAACAATGTTTATTGGCAATAAAATTATTGGCAAAATAACGAAAATAGTAAGCGCTGTAGCAAAACCAAACTGATCGTTACACCGCACAAAAACAGCTAACGCTAATGTAAAAGCTAATGCAATCCAACAACCTATTCTGCGCTTCATTGCGTATCCTTTCTCTAAAAAAGAGTATTTGTATAATTATACAAAAATCCTTCAAAAAAAAACAATACGATACGCAAAGATTGCCTAAATTACAGTTACATTTTTGACGCAATTTAAATGCAGTCTAAATGCAATCTAAACGCAGTCTAGTACACAACAAAACCGTGATCTTTGAACTGGTTTACAACTCGTTCTTTAAGTGCTCTAGAAGGCCCTTTTTGATTCTCAAGAGGGTACGGAATCCTAAGCTCATGCCACTTTGGACGTCCTAGTTGATGGAATCCAAGCACGTCAATATGCTCAACAGCATCACCAAACGAATCGCAAATCTCGGCAACTTTTTCAACGTTTTCTTCACTGGAAGTCAAACCTGGAACAAGCACAAAACGCACCCAAATCTTCTTACCAGCCTTCGCCAAGCGCTGACCAAAGTCAATAGTTGGCTGAAGCAAGCCGCCGGTTACTTTTTTATACGTTTCTTCAGTTCCTGATTTAACGTCAAGCAAGCAAAGATCAATGTCGTCAATCATTTCATCTGTATAATTGCGATTCAAAAAGCCCGAAGTATCTAAGCAAGTATGAACGCCCATCTCTTTTGCAGCGCGAAATACTCTAGATACAAAAGCTGGCTGCATCATGGACTCGCCGCCAGAAAATGTGATTCCTCCACCTGTTGCTTTAAAAAGACTTTGATAGCGGTCAACTTTTTTAATCATTGCATCCAAATAGACTGGCTTGCCGTCACGCATTTTCCAAGTATCAGGATTTTGGCAATACTGGCAACGAAGTGGACAACCGCTCATAAACACCGTCATACGAGTTCCAGGACCATCAACAGAAGTATTGATATCCCACGAATGCACAAATCCAATATCGCCAGTTTTAAGAGCAACTAAGCGATCTTTACGATCCAGCCCAATTGGCGACTCAAATCCAGAAAGTCCACCCATTAAAGTTTGGCGAGCATACTCTTTTGACTCCTTCAACATATGCTGAGTTGTGGTACGAAACGCTGTGTTTTCAGCCATCTAACTACCCTCCAAACTATTTATAAATAAATAATAAATAATATACGCAATTAACAAAAGCCGGGAGCGAAACTAGCCTCGCTCCCGGCGGTGTTTACTAATCAACCAAATCAGTCAGTAACTGAACCCTGGTGGAATGTACGAGAAATAACGTCGAGCTGCTGCTCCTTAGTGAGCTTTACAAAGTTCACTGCGTAGCCGGAAACTCGAACCGTCAAATGCGGATACTTTTCTGGGTGCTCAACAGCATCTTCAAGCTGTTCCTTACGCAACACGTTGATGTTTGCGTGGTACAAGCCGTGACCGTTGCCAGCATCCAAAATGCCAACCAAGTTGCTGATGCGCTCGTCTTCGTCACGACCCAAACCGTCAGGAGTAATGGTGTTCGTAAGCGAAATGCCGTCAAGAGCATCATCGTAATCAATCTTTCCAACGGAGAACATCGAAGGAAGCATACCGTGCGAATCCATGCCGTTTTCTGGGTTTGCGCCTGGAGCGTACGGAGTACCCTTCTTGTGACCGGATGGGAAGGAACCAGTGTTCTTGCCATACTCAACGTTAGAAGTAATAGTCAAGATGGACTGAGTTGGAACAGCATTACGGTACACAGGCAAACGCTTTACCTGACCCATAACAGTGCTTACAACCCACTTTGCTAAGTCGTCTGCACGATCGTCGTCGTTACCGTAAACTGGGAACTCGCCAACAGTCTTGTAGCCAACGATTAAGTCGTCGTCGCCGCCCTCGATGTACTCGTACTCGTGGCCTTCAGTGGTCTTAGCATCCTTGTTGTAGATTGGGTAAACCTTTGCATACTTCAAAGCAGCCAAGGAATCTGCAGCAATAGACAAGCCGGACATGCCGCAACCAAGCGTACGGTAGACTTCCCTATCATGCAAAGCCATTTCGATGGACTCGTAAGCGTACTTATCGTGCATGTAGTGGATGATATTCAAAGCCTCAATATAAGTCTCGGAAAGCCATTCCAAAGCCTTCTCGTAGTTAGCCTTAACCTTCTCGTAGTCGAGAGTGCCGTCAGCTTCTGGCTTGATTGGGTCAATAACACCCTTATCGATAACTTGCATGCCGGTCATTTCATCGCGGCCGCCGTTAATAGCGTAAAGCAAAGCTTTTGCAGAGTTCACGCGAGCTGCGAAGAACTGCATTTGCTTACCGACGCGCATTGGAGAAACGCAGCAAGCAATAGCAGCGTCGTCACCCCAGTGCTCACGAATGTCTTTATCGGACTCGTACTGGATTGCAGAAGTGTCGATAGAAATTCGTGCGCAGAAACGCTTATAAGCTTCTGGAAGCTTTGGATCCCAGAAAATAGTGATATTTGGCTCAGGACCAGGTCCCAAATGCTCAAGAGTCAAAGTGTTGAGCAAACGGAACGAAGTCTTGGTTACGAAAGTGCGGCCATCCTCGCTGAAGCCTGCATCGGACCAAGTTGCCCAGTAAGGATCACCAGAGAAGATTGCGTCGTAATCCTTAGTACGCAAGAAGCGCACAATACGAAGCTTCATAACAAGAGCGTCAATAATTTCCTGAGCGTCGGTTTCGTTAATTAAACCTGCCTTCAAATCGCGCTCAAAGTAGCAATCGAAGAATGCGGAAACGCGACCGAAGCTCATTGCAGCGCCATCCTGGCTCTTAACAGAAGCAAGATAGCCCATGTAAGTCCACTGAACAGCTTCCTTAGCGGTCTTAGCTGGACGAGTCAAATCCAAACCGTACTCGTTACCCAAGTTAATAAGCTGCTTCAAAGCCTTAATCTGCTCGTCATGCTCTTCGCGGAAGCGAATCCAATGCTCAATTTCGGTCTCGGTAAAATCGTTACGGTATGGAATCGAATCCTTGTCGCGCTTCTTAAACTCAATAAGCATGTTCACGCCGTAAAGAGCAACACGACGATAATCGCCAATAATACGACCGCGGCCGTAAGCATCTGGCAAACCGGTCAAAATCTTGTTGTGGCGAGCAATCTTAATATTCTTGGTGTAAACGCCAAACACGCCATCGTTATGAGTCTTACGGTAGACGGTGAAAATCTTCTTGATTTGAGGATCTACTTCCTTGCCAGCTTCTTTAATAGCTTGCTCAACCATGCGCCAACCGCCGTTTGGCATCATAGCGCGCTTGCAAGGCTCATCAGTTTGCAAACCGACGATTACGTTATCTACTTCTGGGCTTTCAATGTAGCCTGCTGGCATTGCGTCAATACCTGCTGGGATATGAGTTTCAACATCATAAACACGACGCTCACGTTCAACAGCTAAGTAGTTGTCGTCGAGATACTTCCACATGTGCTTCGTTTTTTCAGTGGCATTTGCCAAGAAACTTTCGTCACCTTCATATGGCGTATAGTTCTTTATTATAAAGTCGCGTACGTCAATGTCTTTCTTCCAATTGCCGTCAGTAAAACCATTCCACGCTTCGGTACGAAGATCCTCTTCACTGAGAACTGGCGCATCAACTGATGTCATGTTTAGACTCCTTTTGTACCCGCAACGCATCTTCACGCTGCCTTAATAACAATGTTAGAGCATAAGTAAACGCATACACGAGTAGTTTTGCAAAAAATCTAGTGAAATATATCACATTTATTCACGAAAAGCTGTGGTAACAGGCATTCTGCGATCCCTGCCAAAAGCAATAGCACTTACTTTTGGTCCAAGCGGATACTGCCTGCGCTTCCATTCTGCGCGATCAACTAAACGCATAACCGTGTCAACAGTATGCTCGTCAAAACCATCTTCAAGCAAATCCGCTCTACCATGAGCAAGCTCAATATGAGCCTCTAAAACACGATCAAGCAAATCGTACTCAGGTAAAGAATCAGAATCCTTTTGCCCTGGACGCAACTCTGCACTCGGAGGCTTAATAATAGAATTAACCGGAATAAGCACACCATCTTGCGGAGCTTTCGCTTTCGTAACTTCTGTTTGCTCAGAATCCTCATATCCAACAATTGGCAGCATACCAATGCCTACTCCAGCATTCGCAGCGCGATTCCTCCAACGAGAAAGTGCCCAAACGCGCGTCTTAAACAAATCCTTAATAGGAGCATACCCTCCTACCGCATCGCCATAGATAGTAGAATATCCGCAAGCAAGCTCCGATTTATTACCAGTTGCGAGCGCCAAAACACCGCGCGAATTCGAGTAAGCCATTACGATTACGCCACGAACGCGAGCTTGCAAGTTTTCTGCTGCAACACCTTCTAATGAAAGTTGCGATTGGAAAGCTTTAAAAAGCGGTTCAATTGGTTGCACATCATAGTGAGCGCCAATTCGCTCTGCTAAATCGCGCGCATCGTCTTTAGAACCGTCCGAAGAGTACATGCTTGGCATAGAAATGCCATACACATTTGCTCCACCGCAAGCATCGGCAGCCATAGTAGCTACTAAAGCAGAATCAATTCCTCCAGAAAGTCCTAAGCACACACCCTTAAAACCATTCTTACGCATGTAATCTCTAAGACCTACAACACACGCACAATACACTTCTTCGTCTGCGTCAAGTTTTGGAGCAATGCTTGAAACTTTCTGCTTTTTCAGCGAGTTATCAAAATCAACAAACGACAAATCTTCATCAAACATTGCCGAGCGTTCAAGTAAAGTTCCGTCAGCATCAACAACAAAACTTCCACCGTCAAAAACCAAATCATCTTGGCCGCCGACTTGGTTCACATATACGACTGGCGCATTGACTTCAACAGCGCGCTTTTGAGCCAAACTCAAGCGCACATGAGTTTTACCTTCCTCATATGGAGAACCGTTCATAGTTATTAGCGCATCGATACCAAGTTTTGCCAAACGCGCAACAGGACCGCCGTCTTGCCAAATATCTTCGCAAATAGCAAAACCTAGACGCATTCCATCTACTTCCAGCAGCTCACACTTATTGCCAGAAGAGAAAATACGAAACTCGTCAAAAACACCATAATTTGGCAAGAAATGCTTGTCGTATTGCAACACAGATTTACCTTCATGCAATACGAGAAGCCTGTTTCGAGGCTTTCCAGCAGACTCGTCAAAGCCAACAGTTCCAACTACTACGTAAAGCTCCCCCAAGCCTTCTTCCGCAAGTTTTGTTGCAAGCAAGTCTGCAGCTTTTTGTGCAGTTGTGCGGAACGTGGCACGCAAGGCGAGGTCTTCAATAGGATACCCAGTCAAAGTCATCTCAGGAAACACAACCATGCGAGCACCCGACTGCTTTGCGCGCGCAGCATACTTCAAAACTTTTTCAACGTTGCTATCAATGTTCCCAACGCAGGTATCTATCTGCGCTAACGCCAATCGCAAAAAACTCATACATTACAGTCTAGTAGATAGCTTCATTGCAAGTAAGCGACGTGTTGAAAAACTTATTTTTTCTCTTTCCACACTGCAAGTATGCGAATTATTAACACGTCATAAATAATACTAATAAGCAAAGTGTAGAATTATTGATTTTTCTCGCCTATATTGATAATTCGTTACTCGCGAAGGGGATTTAACTTTAAACAAATTTCACCGAACAAGGAGCAGGAAATATGCGAAAAATTAAAGTTATTGCATCAATTACAGCACTGGCAGCATTAGCGACTTTCACTTTAAGTGGCTGCGGTAGCTCAAAAGCAGGCGCAAAGGATGACAAGACCATTACTGTTGCAGCTTCACCTACCCCGCATTCTGAAATCTTAAATAAAGTTGTAAAGCCAATCTTGCAAAAAGAAGGCTACAAGCTAGTAGTAAAGGAATTTACTGACTACGTGCAGCCAAATACAGCTACTGAAGAAGGCGAAGTTGACGCAAACTACTATCAGCATTTGCCTTATCTTGACAACTTTAATAAGGAAAAGGGAACTCACCTTGTTTCAGTAGGTGGAATTCATTTTGAACCATTTGGATTGTATCCAGGAAAAACCAAGACGATTAAAGCATTAGCAAACGGAGCAACTGTTGCAGTTCCAAATGATCCTACTAATGAGGCTCGCGCATTGCTTCTTTTGCAAGATGCCGGATTGATTAAGTTGAAGAATCCAAAGGATATTAACGCTACTACAAAAGATATTACTGAGAATCCTAAGAATTTGAAGTTTAAAGAACTTGAAGCGGCAACAGTTCCTACTGCCATTAAGGATGTGGATCTTGCTGCCATGAACGGCAATTACGCTATTCAAGCTGGTTTTAACCCAACTAAAGACCCACTTACTTCAGAAAAAGTTGGAGGCATTGCGGCTAAAACTTATGAAAATATTATTGTAGTAAAGAAGGGCTCTGAAAAGTTTGCAAAAATCAAAGCCTTACTCAAAGCTTTGAAGACAAGCGAAGTGCGCGACTATATTACTAAAACTTACAAAGGCGCTGTGCTCCCTGTTTTCTAAAAAATACTCACAATGTAGCCACCTAATGCCGCATGTGTATGCTTCGTGTATGCTTTGCGGCATTATTTTATAAGCGTGTAATATACGTAATGTGCGTGCTAGTTAATAATCTAGTTAATGACGCTAGTTAGTAACTCTAGTTAGTAACTCTAGTTAGTAACGAAGTATATTTCACACAGAAAGCAATAATCTGTTAAGGAAAAGCATGATTCAGATCGAACATCTTCACAAAAGCTACGGCAAAGGTAGCAAAGCGAACGAAGCATTACACGACATTAATCTGACTATTGAATCGGGAGAAGTATTCGGAATCCTTGGTTCTTCTGGTGCAGGAAAGTCTTCGCTAGTTCGTTGCATGAATCTGCTTGAGCGACCAACTTCCGGCAAAATTATTATTGACGGAAATGATATTAGCGAAGTAAAAGATAAAGAACTTGCAAAAGTACGCACTAATATTGGCATGATTTTCCAGAATTTTAGCCTTTTCCAGCAGCGTACAGTATTGCGAAACGTCACTTTCCCATTAGAGCTGAATCACACTGCAAAAAAGGAACGAGAAGAACGCGCAAACTACTTACTTGACTTAGTTGGTTTACAAGATTTTGCAAACCGCTACCCTAGCCAGCTTTCAGGCGGACAGCAGCAGCGCGTAGCAATTGCACGAGCATTGGCGAATAATCCGTCGATTATGCTTTGCGACGAAGCAACAAGCGCACTTGACTCCACAACTACTGCGCAAATCCTTGATTTATTGAGCCGAATTAACCGCGAACTCAACGTAACGCTTGTTATTATTACGCATTCGCTGGCTGTAGCACGAAATATTTGCGACCGAGTTGCAATGATTGATGGCGGACGCATTGTGGAATTAGGTGACACTGATACGCTTTTTGCAAATCCACAAAGCGATATTTTGCGAACTCTTATTGCAGATGAAAAACAGGAAAATCATCGCGCTAAAATTACAAGCACGATTGCAAGCGAGCTTAACAATAAGCCAGAAAACGCACAAACAGACGAACAAACAAACGCGCTTACCAACGAGGTGAAATAACAATGTTAGAAGCTGCTACACAATTTTTTAACGACTACGGCAACTTACTTATTGAAGGCGTGCAAGACACACTCGTAATGACATCAGTTGCAACACTTTTTGCATACCTTATTGGACTTCCAGTTGGCGTACTTCTCATTACATCAAACAAAAAAGGCATTTGCCCCAACGCGCCAATTAACGCAGTTCTAGGCTGGATTGTTAACATCGTGCGTTCTGTGCCGTTTATTATTTTATTAGTTGCAATAATTCCTTTCACTCGTCTCATAGTTGGCACTTCTTTGGGAGTTCCTGGGGCTATTGTGCCTCTGGTGATTACGGCTGCACCATTCGTTGCTAGAGTAGTTGAACAATCTTTAGCCGAAGTTGACGGAAGCTTAATTGAAGCAGCACAAAGCTTTGGAGCAAGCAAATTGCAAATTGTTTGCAAAGTGTTGCTGTGGGAAGCTTTACCTTCGCTAATTCGCGGAGCTGCGCTTACATTTATTACGCTTTTTGGATTCTCCGCAATGGCTGGAACAGTTGGCGCAGGCGGACTCGGAGATATTGCAATACGATACGGATACCAGCGTTATCAATACGATGTGATGACAGTTGCTGTTATCCTTTGTATTATTCTCGTGCAGATTGTGCAAAGCTTGGGAGATTTTATTTCACGCGCAATCAATCATCACGAACGCTAAAGAAATTCGCAACATACCCACCACCAATTAAATGCACATAATCGTGTAAACTTGCTGGTAATTCGACATTTTGCAGGGGTGCTTTCGAAAGAAGGCTGAGATGGTATTAGTTTGCCTAACCCTTCGAACCTGTTAGTTAATACAACGTAGGGAGCAACGATTTTAGTATGACATCGAATTATCCGTACGCATCAATGCGTAATCAATTTAATCTAAGCGCCTGCTTTATTGCAGACCCACAAGCTTGTAATAATCGTCCGCTTACCGATATTGTCGATGATGCTTTGCGCGCTGGAGCGACTTTTATTCGTCTTCATTGCAACAATGAAAACGCTAAAGAAATCACTACTATTGCACGCGATATTGCACAAATCATCGAAGACAATAACAAATGCGATTCTGTAACTTTTGTTATCGACGAGCGTGTTGATGTCGTTTGGCAAGCTCGCAATCAAAGCATCAAAGTTGACGGAGTGCATTTAGCACAAAGCGACATGGAGCCTAGAGAGGCTCGCGCTCTTCTTGGCGAAGATGCTGTAATCGGCTTATCTGTTGAAACCGAAAGCTTAGTTAAAGTAATAAACGAACTTCCAGATGGATGCATTGATTACATTTGCGTAACAGCAATGCGCAATCCTGAAGAAGGATGCGAAAGCACTACTGCCGCTTACGAATTGGAAGCAAATCACACAACGCTGGACGAAGCGAAAATTAATACGATTTGTTCCGCAAGTGATTTTCCAGTTCTAGTTGGCGGAAGAACTGCACTCGACGATATCGATACAATCGCTCACACCAAGGCTGCAGGATGGTTCGTTTCTGAAGCATTGTATTCTTCAGAAACACCAGAATCAACTATGCGTGAATTTGTTGAACATTGGAAAGCTGTGCGAGGTGAAGAAAAGCACGGCTACGCTAAGCGAGTGATAGTTGCAGAAAATTCTGAATCAAAATCTTCAGAAACTCAAGAAAAGAAGCCAACTTTTATTAATGCGAAAGAAGCAAAGGATGCTGCGAAATTAGCTAAACAACAGCGAGTTGACATTGCAGCTCGCGGATGCACTCAGCGCGATAAAGCTCATATTCGCAAAACAACTCCAATTCATTTTGAGTATGAATATGGTTCTTATGATTTGGAAGTTCCTTATACGGAAATTAAGCTTTCGGATACTCCTGGCGTAGGTCCTAACCCGCCTTTTAAGGATTACAATACAGAAGGTCCAAAGTGCGATCCGAAGGAAGGTTTGGCTCCGCTTCGCCTTGACTGGATTCGCGACCGCGGTGACGTTGTGGAATATGAGGGTCGCAGGCGCAATCTTCAAGACGACGGCAAGCGCGCAATTAAGCGAGGCAAAGCTTCTAAAGAATGGCGTGGACGCACGCATAAGCCAATGAAGGGCGCGGATCATCCGATTACACAAATGTGGTACGCTCGCCACGGAATCACTACTCCGGAAATGCAATATGTTGCAACGCGCGAAAATTGCGATGTAGAGCTGGTTCGCGAAGAAGTTGCAGCCGGACGTGCTGTAATTCCTTGCAATATTAACCATCCTGAAGCTGAACCTATGATTATTGGCTCGCGCTTCTTGACTAAGCTCAACGCAAACATGGGTAATTCTGCTGTTACGTCATCTATCGACGAAGAAGTAGAAAAGCTTACGTGGGCCACGAAGTGGGGTGCGGATACCGTTATGGATCTTTCCACCGGTAACGATATTCACACAACGCGCGAATGGATTTTGCGCAACTCCCCTGTGCCAATTGGAACAGTGCCAATGTATCAGGCTTTGGAAAAGGTTGAGGATGATGCTTCTAAGCTCAGCTGGGAGCTTTTCCGCGACACTGTTATTGAGCAGTGCGAGCAGGGCGTTGACTACATGACTATTCACGCTGGCGTGCTTCTTCGCTACGTGCCGCTTACTGCAAACCGCGTAACCGGTATTGTTTCTCGTGGTGGCTCAATTATGGCTGAATGGTGCTTGCAACATCATCAAGAGAGCTTCTTGTATACGCACTTTGAAGAATTATGCGAGATTTTCGCAAAGTACGATGTTGCATTCTCTTTGGGTGATGGTTTGCGTCCAGGTAGCTTGGCTGATGCTAACGATGCGGCTCAGCTTTCCGAGCTTATGACGCTTGGCGAGCTTACGAAGATCGCTTGGAAGCATGACGTACAGGTGATGATTGAAGGTCCTGGTCACGTGCCATTCGACACTGTGCGTATGAATATTGAGATGGAAAAGGCAATTTGCCAGAATGCTCCATTCTATACGCTTGGTCCTTTGACTACGGATACCGCACCTGGCTATGACCACATTACTTCCGCAATTGGTGGCGTGGAGATTGCGCGATACGGCACCGCAATGCTTTGCTATGTGACTCCTAAGGAACATTTGGGGTTGCCTAACAAGGATGACGTGAAGCAAGGCGTGATTGCGTATAAGATCGCTTGCCACGCAGCTGATCTTGCTAAGCATCATCCACATGCTATGGATCGCGACAACGCAATCAGTAAGGCTCGCTTTGAGTTCCGCTGGTTGGATCAGTTCAACTTAAGCTATGATCCAGATACCGCAATCGCCTTCCACGACGAAACACTTCCTGCAGAACCGGCAAAAATGGCGCACTTCTGCTCGATGTGCGGACCAAAGTTCTGCTCGATGGCTATTTCGCAAAATATTCGTAAGCGTTTTGGCGGAGCAGCTCAGCAGGAGCAGCTCGTTGAAGAAGCACGCAGTCAGGCAATTGCCGATGGTATGAAAGAGATGAGCAAAAAGTTCCAAGAATCCGGCTCATCGTTGTATCAAAGCGTGAAAGCATAAAATGATGAGGTACGGAAGTGCGGAAGCAAAAACTGAATTGCAAGTGCTTCAATAACAATACTTACAACGAATAATAATAGAAGAAGGTTGATATGAACCAAAGCGAGTTTTATAGTGAGCTATTATGCTTGCTATAAGACTCGCTTTCTTTATATCCGCATTTAAATTCTATTAATACAACCTTTCCGTTGCATGCGTTGTAAAGTTTCTGCCGCCTTACAGCAAAAATCCGACATTTTCTGTACACAAGCGTATAGAAAATGTCGGATTAGCAATTAAGAACTTTAGTACTAAAGAATATTAAAGAGTATTAAATCAAATAACGTTTAATCACAAAACTTCAATAGAAATAATACCTACAAGCTCAAGAGGAGCATCAGATCGATCCGTTGCGACAGCCTCGAGCTTATCGACAACCGCCTTCGATTCATCGTCAGCAACTTCGCCGAAAATTGTATGGTGGTCATCAAGCCATGGAGTTGGCACAGTTGTAATGAAGAACTGCGAACCGTTAGTGCCATGCAAACGACCGTCACGACCGCGACGCTTTCCAGCATTTGCCATAGCGAGCAAATAAGGCTTATCGAACTTCAAGGATGCGTCAATTTCATCGTCAAACTCGTATCCAGGACCGCCAGTTCCATTGCCGAGTGGGCAGCCACCCTGAATCATGAAATCCTTAATGATGCGGTGGAAAGTTAAACCATCGTAGAATGGCTCATGCGAAGGTTTTCCACTGAATGAGTCAAGCCACTCGCGCTCACCAGTAGCTAAGCCAACAAAATTTTTGACGGTTTCAGGCGCTTTACTGTCAAACAAATTGATTTTTATATCGCCTTCAGAAGTATACATAATAACTGTAGTCATGTGGTAATTCTCCCATATTTTCACGACTGTTTCAATTCGTGTTAGATAAAAATATTCGCATACAAAAATGCCTCACTTTGCGTAGTAAAGAAAGACGCAAAGTGAGACACTTTTACATTAACTTCATTATGCTGATTAACTCAATACTCAGCAAACTTACTGAATACAATTAAGCAAACATTAAGCAGTTCTAAAACTAGCTGATCTGCAATAACCAGACCAGCTAGCAAATATTTTACTTACTACTGTGACGAGAAGTACCACGACGCTTAGTTGAGAAAAGCGCAGCACCAGCAGCACTAAGAGTTGCAGCAAACAAGCCAAACACAGACACGTCACTACCAGTCTTACTAAGCTGAGCAACACTACCACTCTTCAACACCTGAGCGCGCACAGAAGCACGAACCTCAGCCGCATGAGCCTTAGCAGACGCCAAAGCCTTACGAGCAGCAGAAAGCTTCTTAGCCGCAGCATCAACCTGAGCCTGAGTTGCGTTAGGATCAGCAGCAACCTTCTTAGCCTCAGCCAAAGCAGCATCCAAAGCCGCCTGAGCCTTAGAAACTTTAGTATCCGCCTGCTTCACAGCAGGATTATTCTCAACAGCAGCGTTCACAGCAGCAGAACTTGCGCCATTAGCATTATTAGCGTTAGCGTTGGCAGCATTGGTGTTAGCAGCGTTACCTGCATTACCCGAGTTTACGCCAGCACCAGCGTTATCATTACCAGCATTTCCAGGCTGTGAATCAGACTCAGCACCCTGAATCTGAACATTCAACTCACCCTTATCCACAGTAGTAGGCGCATTATCATTCACACCATAACCAGCTTCAGAACCAGAACCAGGAGTTGGTTTCTTACCGTCAAGAGCCTCTTCAGCTGTCTTAAGCTTTGCAAGAGCATCATCAACAAGCTTCTGCTTTTCAGCTTGAGTCTTAGTTGTTACATCTTCCTCGCCTGCAGCAGCCTTCTTCGTACCAGTTAGCTTATCGATAAGATCCTTAGCATCTTGAAGAGCCTTATCAAACGCAGTCTTCTTTTCCGTCGTAGTAGAATACGTATACCTATCTGAGTTCTTAACGTTGCTATCCTTATCAATCTCATCTTGCAACGGCTTGGTATCAACACCATCAAGCGCCTTACGCGCATTTTCAAGCTTCTGAAGTGCGTCGTCTACCGCTTGTTGATCTTTAGCCTCTTGCTCGGGAGTGCGCGGAGTAGAGTCTAGATTCTTATCGTTTTCGTTATCTTCTTTAGCTTTCTTCAATGCCGCTTCCGCGTCAGAGAGTGCCTTGTCAAATGCTTCTTTCTTCTCCTTAGAAGCGGTCGTGTACAGAGGATCGCCAGGTGTAGCCGGCTTAGTGGAATCGTTAGGATCAGCTGGCGTTGGCTTAAGCTTAGAATCGTTATCTACTTCAGCCTGAAGTAAATCAGTGCTTACGCCCGCACCCTTAACTTTGTCATCAATCGCCTGCATTGCCTTAAGAAGATCCTTATACAGCTCATTAACCTGATCCGCATCCTTAGGATCGCCATTAGCTTTGTCTAGCACGGCTCCAGCAGCAGTAGCAGCATCGTCAAACGCTTTCTTTTGCTCATTGCCTTCTTGCAGACCCTTATACTTGTCGCCCTTAGCGAACTTATCAGCGATCTCTTTCAGCTTTTCAAGACGAGCCATGGCAGTATCGGTTGCAGTAGCATTGGCAAGCGCGTCGTCGATGTCGTCAGAAGTTGTACCGTCAGCGTTCTTGTGATCAGAAGCATCAGTATCTTCAATAATCTTCTTGAAAGCTTCCTTCTGCGCATTGTTCAAATGATCAAGCGCAGCAATCTGCTTCTTAGCATCCTCTATCTTCTTAGCCTTCAAAGCGCGATTAGCAATAGCAGTTGGGTCGCCAATCTTCTTTGCATCATTGATGTCATCAATAGCCTTCTGCTTTTCAGCATCTGGAAGATCACTATCTTGAATGCGTTTCTTCTGATCTTCCTTTTCTTTATTAAGTACAGACTGATCATCGTATGTGTTCTGAGAAATATCGCGCTTGCCCTTAGCATCTTCGATTGCCTTGTTTGCGTCATCAAACGAAGTTTTCACGCCATCAACAGCATCCTTGATTTCAGAAGGCTTTGTTGCACTGTTAACAGTGTTCTTGGCATCATCGATTGCCTTAGTGGCAGCTTCATACTTATCTTTAGCTTTTGCTTTCTGCTCATCATTCAACGCCTTGTATGCTGCATCAAGTTCTGCCTTCTTAGCATCAAGCTTGGCAATACCAGCATTCTTAGCATTCTGCTCGTTAATCGCATTCTGGCGCTTGGCTGCGTCAAGATCATTCTTAATCTCTTCTGCAGTAGCAGCAGGATCCTTCTTTGCAAGAGCATCTTCCAAAGCAGTGAGTGCTGCATCCTTCTTGCTTGGATCAGAACCAATTAACTCCTTAAGAGCCTTATCGTCCTCGCTACTAGAATTGCCGTGGCTTAGGAACGGAAGCGCGCCAGCACTAACATCCTTGTGCGCTTCATTAAGATTATTAGCTTCATCTAAAATCTGCTGAACTTCTTCAGGAGTCTTAGCACCAGGCTTGGTAGCATCCCCACTCTTTCCATTCAGCTTTTCCTTGAGCTTATCCTTTTCATCTTGAGTCAGATTGCCAAGACCATCAATTGCATCAGAAGCTTTCTTTTTCTTATCCTGTAGCTCTTGCTTCTTCTGGTCCTCCTGCTTTTTATCTTCCTCTTTTTTCTGCTCTTTTTCCTTATTTTCTTTGTCTTTCTTTTCTTTTTCCTTTAACTGTTCAGGAGTTACATTATTCTTGCCAGCCTGCTCGTTGGCCTTCTTAAGAATATTCTGAATATCATCAGCACCTTTAGCATTATCAATCTCATTCTTATACTGGGTTTTTTGCTCCTCAGTAAGCTTTGGATTGCGGTCGATAAGCTTCTTCGCATCATCCTTCATCTGCTGGAGTTGCTTATCATCAGGCTTTGGAGTTGGCTTGGTTTCCTCCTTACTATAGGTAATAGGAACAGTGAAGAGCTGCTTGCCATTCTGATCCTTAAAGACGATTGACTTATAGTCTTTCGCCCCACTGGTTTCGCTGGAAGTAACTGACTTGATATTATCGTCAGCAATCTCCATGTAAATAGTGTCAGACTTTGGCTTAAGATCAGAAGCAGATGGAAGGTAAGGAATATTCATGCTTTCCGTTTTTATTTGGAAGTTATTCTGCCCATCATAGTTAGCGTCAAAGAATGCCTTAACAGCCTTCTTGAAATCTTCTTCAGTAGGCTTATTCGGATCTTTAACCTTAATTGCAGCAGGTTCGTTATACTTGCGCTCAGCTTTCTTGGCATCAGTAAGCTTGCGAATAAGGTCGCGAAGAGCCTTTTCATCCATACCATTGATGGCGTTATCCAACTTATCTGCATCGGTGATTCCAGCGCGCTTCAAGTCGTCATTGGTAAGCCCATCATCTTGACGCTGCTTCAGCAAAGCTTTTGCTTGCTCTTTGAGCTTATCAATTGTATTATCCTGAGATGGTTGAGTATTTCCCTTTTTAACATACAAATCTTTGGCTTGGATGGTAAACAGAGTCCCTTCCATGTCAGCAGCCCAATCGCCTGCACTACCATCATCTTCCATCCACTGGTGACCATGAACTGTAATAGCGTAACCGTTAGTATTATCTATACTAAATGAAGTCATTGGTCCATCATTCTTACCAGATGCACCGTAAGGACCCATATTCTCAGTACCGGCTTTTGGAGTCCAAGTTGTTTTAACAGCAACATCGCTCGTAACAGCTTGCAAATCAGAATCAGATACATTATCGTAATTGTCTTTTACAAACTGCTTTAAAGCCTTTACAGCCTCTTGAACAGTTGGTGTATCGCCTTCAGTCTCCGTCTTTGTAACATTATACTTAAAGGTAATTTTCTGATTATCTGGATCGTTATATGTCTTAGTTTCCGTAGAAGGCGTCTGAGACGTTTGCGTATTTGCTGTCTGCTTGAAGAACACGCTCATGGGATAAGTAGCGTCTTTATAGCCATCCGCCTTAAACGTAATGTAACCTTTACCGTCTTTCACGCTATACGAAACATCAGTAATAGTTACATCTGAATTATCTTTAGAATCCTTACCCTTAACCTTCATTAAGGCTTTTTTATTTGCATCAAGAGCTTGGCTGTTAGTTGTTAAATCTGCTTCTTTCATATTGAATGGATCAAATTTAACTCTTGTTTGGGTTGCAGGCGCTTCAACGATGAACTCTTTTTCAGCAGCAGGAGTTGGAGCAGGCGGCTTTGGAGTTGGATTTTCCTCAGCAGCCTTTTGCTTTAAGAATTGCCAGGAAGGAATCTCTGTTGTTGAACCGTCTGCCCAAGTGATGATGGCGTTCTTGAAGTCTTTATCGAAGCTTACAGGAGTTTTGCCATCCTTCTTGGCTGCATTATAAACATCCAAGTCAGCGTTTGCTGCGTCGAAGGCATCGGTTACTTTCTTTTGTTCATCTGCATCTAATTTTGCAGGATCTTTAACCTCAATCGCGTCCGGCACAACATACGGCGCCCAATCGGAGATTTTTGGCCCTTGGAACACAAGCTCAGACGCAGGAATCGTAGCCTTTGAGCCATCTTCGTAAGTCACAACAAGGTTCTTGCCGTCTTTATCGAAAGCAATAGCATTATCCTTGGCAAGATGCTTGCTAAATTCGCTGCTATCAGGGTTCGCCTTCTTGAACGCATCAATAACAGCCTTTTTATCATCATCACTTAACGAATCAGGCTTTACAACAGGTATGCGATCTGGCATAACTGGCTTATATCTGTCGCTGTCGGATTCATCTTGTGCAACAAGAAGGCTTGCAGGAATCGTGCGAGTCGTCTTGTCTTTGAAAGTGATAGTTGCAGAGCCATCCTTATTTACCACAACACCATTATCAGCAACTAATTCCTTGAAGTACTTGGTGTTTTCATTCGCTTTTTCAATTTTTTCTTTAATAGCCTTTTGCTCGGCTTCACTCAAATCGTTAGTCTTCTTAACCTTTGTAACCTCTGGATACGCAAGCGTCAAATGATCCGCAATCTTTGGCGTATTGTGCTTTTGACCTACTGCATAATGCCAATTACCTGCAAAACGGTAAACGCCAGCGGCAAAACGAAGCGGATTGATGTCACGCTCTTTCCATGCATTGTCTTCCATCTCGGAAACGTAAGTCATGTCATACCAACGCTGACCAGCAGACTCCCAGTCTACGAAAATACCCTTAAGGCCTTGAGTTTGCTTTTGGTATTCTTCCCATTGTTGTGCGGTATTGCCCGCATTATCGTAGCCTTTATTGTCTTTGGTACCCAAGCCCATAAGCTGTTTCCAGCCTTTGCTGGCAAGAATATTTTCGTCACTAAAATAATAATTAGAAATATTAGTCCATTCCTTAGGACTATTAAAATGTTTGTCAGAAACAACGCCATAACCGTTTGCGTCGGTTGTAATATATTGCGAAGAACCAGCAGGTTTAACCTGCTCCTTGCCATTTTTTGTTAACTTTTCAATACGCTTAAATTGAATATCTTGAGGATCTTTCAAACCAGCAGGAACACCAAACCACCACATTGGACGGAATCGCCAATCGTCAGCTGTAGCATTGTTGTGGCAATTAGAAAGATAATGAACGCGAACAAATTTACCAAGAGGGTCTATGCCTTCAGTACCGCCAGCTTTGGCGTGCTCAAAGGTATCGTAATATTCAACGTCAATGTTGAAATGAGCCTCGGCATATTTTGCATCAGTTTTGAAACCGTAATAAACATTGTTGCCAGTGCCGTCTACATAACCGTCAGCATAGGCAGGCGAGGAAACGAATACCCCCCCCCCGAGCACCATAGCACCTGCGAGCATAGCTGCGCACACGCTCTTAGAAAGTGGCGCGTAAATAACGCTGTTACTCGACTTTTGCATAGACTTTTGCAAATCGGCAAGATGCTTCGCACTCATAATCTTCTTCGTCATTATTCCTCACTTCAATAATGTGTATTCTTTATGTTTCTGCTTATGCATAACTTGTAATATGCAATAATGCAGCAGCCAAACAAATTAGCATTCGCCTCTTTGTTTCATACCAATTTGCTATTTACACAACGCTTCATACTCTCTTAATACGTTTCAAGCATGCATAAAAATGTGCAAACTGACATTCGTACAAGTTATATGGTACTCAACTATTCATACATTGCAAACCTTTTCATGCAATAATTTGTGTAGCGTAAATCACATAATTCGCAAATCACGCATGAATACGTATAAATTACATGTTAAGACGTCATAATATTTATGAAAAAAAAATTACGATACGCCGCAAGATAATTGAATGCTTACGCAAGGCTACGAGTTACTTGCGTAATGTTATTGACTGCTTACGTAAGACTATTAACTACTTACGCAAGAATATTAGTTACTTACGCAAGAATATTGCTTATTTAAGATACGGCTTTAACTCGTTAATAAGCAAACCGTTAGAAGCAACTACGTCATTTTCGCGTCGCCAATGAATAGGGTTTCCATCCCACTGGCAAACCTGACCCTGCGCTTCTAGCACAACCACGGCACCAGCAGAAACAGCTGGAATATCCCAATGATGCAAGTGAGGCTCAAAATAAGCGTCATAAGTGCCATCTGCCACCTTGCACAAGTCGAGCGACGCAGGTCCAATACGCTTAATATCCGCAGGGCAGCCCTCTTCAACAGAAGCGACTACGTCAAGCGCGCGCTTAGATTCACCAGGTATATAAGACATTCCATAACAAACCACAGATCCTTGCAAAGTAGAAGTTGTGGAAGGCGTAATCTTCTCACGCTTCTCTCCTTGCGGAGTTCTACGAATACGAATAGCACCCTGACCCTTTGCAGCCAAATAAGTCAATCCCAACGCAGGAGCGTGCACAACGCCAAGAACCGGACGAGCGGAGCCTTCATCGTTAAACTCAAAAAGCGAAACCGTAAGAGTCCACTCAGCCATATCGCGATTAAAATTAATAGCACCGTCAACGTTTCCAACGCACCAAAAACGTTCTCCTGGATTGCACTGCTCCGGCTTAGTTTGCCAAAAACCTTGGAAAGGATTCACATAAGTCAAACGATTTTGAATAAAACGCACGAGCTTATCGCCAAAACCAGATTCAGATTTATTAGGATCACCCAACGCAATCGACGTCATATCTTGAGGGCTTAATTGATCCTGATACGCATGTTTACCAACATCTTCCAAAATACGCGCAACTTCAAGCGCAACTTCTCGTAAATTCAACTTACACTCCCTACCCTAAATGCATAAATTCCCGTATTTATGCACACTCTCTCTCCCATAAATTAACTTTATTTTACTCAACAATAGAAAGATTCACCAACACATTTAAGCTCTGCGGTTAAAAGATACAGAACTTTCACAAAAAATTTAATCATTAATCTTTAATCATCATTCGCAATTTTACATTGCCTACGTACATTACTCAACTTTTACTTTTAAAAACGTATTAATTCGCATTCAAAAAACGTAAGACAGCGCTTAAATCGCGAGTAAGAATGCAGTAAGGAGTAGCCGCTTGAACTGTTGGTTTTGCGCAAAAAGCTACGCCTAATCCAGCGAATTTAATCATTGAAATATCGTTCGCTCCATCCCCCACTACAACAGTTTGTTCGCGATCAATTCCAAGATTAGTTGCCCAAGTTCTAAGCGCTTCAACTTTTGCATTAGCATTAACAATATTTCCAAGTACGTTGCCAGTAAGCTTGCCGTCAATAGACTCTAAATGGTGAGCCGCCCAAAAATCAATATTCAAACTCGGCAAAAATTCGTCCAAAATCTCATGAAAACCGCCAGAAACTGCGCCAACTTTCCATCCGTGCGCATGAAGCGTGTCAATTAAAACATTCGCGCCTTTAGTTACATGAATTTTAGAAATAATACGCTTTTTGCACTCGTCAATATTCAAATCGCGAAGCATACTCACGCGCGAACGCAAGGAAGTATCGAAAGTAATTTCGCCACGCATTGCTCGCGCTGTAATCGCAGAAAGCTCATCGCCGCATCCAGCTTCTGCACCGAGCAAATCGATAACTTCTTCCTCAATAAGCGTTGCATCAACATCCATAACCAAAAGCCCTGGTTTAGACAAAGTTGGCAACATCGAAGAAAAGTTCATAATCATAATTTTATGCGCAGTAAGCTGCTGCCGAAAGCCTAGCTCCGCGCGCCCAGTCTGCCGCTTTCATAGCTTTCTTTCCCTGCGCTTTTACTTCCAAAAGTTCAAGTACGCCGCTTAAAGTACCAACCCAAACTTGCTTCTTGCCAGCAAGCAATTTTCCAGGATCAAGCTTCATCAATTCCTCACCATGCGGATCGTTAGCATCTGCCGGAACTGCACGTAAAACATGCAAAGTAATCGGATCCGCATTATGTTCATCGTCCGCATGAAGCTCGCACCACGCGCCCGGATTTGGCGTACAAGCGCGAATTTGACGATCGACTGCAAAAGCTGGCACATGAAAATCAATATGAGCATCTTCAACAGTGATTTTTTGCGCAACTTCTTGAGGAGTTTGATCTTGCTCAACCGGCACAATTTCACCAGTTTCCATGCCACGAAGAGATGCTGCAAGAAGCGGCGCGCCGTCGTTTGCAAGTCGTGCAAGAAGATCGCCAGAATTTTCGTGAGACTCAATTTTTGTAGTAAACTGCGCCAAAATAGGCCCACAATCCATGCCGCGCGTAATGCGAAAAACCGTAGCACCTGTAATATCATCCCCAGCCCAAATTGCGCGCTGCACAGGAGCTGCACCTCGCCATTGCGGAAGAAGCGAAAAATGAAGATTATACCAGCCGAGCGGCAACGCGTCTAAAACATTCTGTCGCAAAATCTTGCCGTATGCTACAACTGCTGCAGCTTTTGCACCGGTTGCCGCAAGCTGTTCAAGAAACACATCTTCATTTTTAGGATCCGACTCAAGCACTGGCAAGCCGAGCTCAAGAGCAGCCTGTTTCACAGGGCTTGGCACAAGCTTTCTACCGCGACCAGTCGGAGCGTCCGGTCGCGTAAGAACAGCGCGAACATCAAAATGCTCACTATCTTTAGTTAACTCGCGAAGAGACGGAACCGCAACTTCCGGAGTTCCAGCAAACAATATTGGTAATGCCATATTTCCCCACTATTTTAAATTAAAGCAGTAAATTAAATCCGTAAAATCAGCCGGCAAAAGCTTCCTTTAATTTACTAAAGAAACCTTTACGCTCACTCGACTGCTCACTTAACGAATGCTGCTGCACTTGCTTCATAGAACTATCATGCAATTTAGCAAATTTTTCAATCAAAGCACGCTCTTCATCATTCAACTTAGAAGGCGTTTGCACTAGCACATGAACCACGATATTTCCGCGATCTTTAGAACGAAGCTTCGTCACACCAAGATTTGGCAAAGTAATAGTGTCTTCATTTTGGCAGCCTGCAGGAATCGTTATTTTCTGAGCACCATCAAAAGTGTCGATTTCAAGACTACGACCAAGAACAGCCCAGCTCATAGGAACTGTAATCCAACAATGCAAATCATCCTCGTTACGAGTAAATTGCTTATCTGCACGAATATGAATATCAACGTACAAATCGCCGGCAGGACCGCCGCACTCACCAACGCTTCCTTGGGAAGCTAAGCGCAAACGACTACCGTCACGAATTCCAGCCGGCACGTTCACTCCAACTTCACGAATTGAACGCACACGACCATGACCGTGGCAGTTTTGGCAAATATTCTTAATAATCGTGCCATGACCTTCGCAATGCTCACAAGGCATCGAAGACATCATTTGACCGAGCATAGTGCGCACAACTTTTTGGCAGAAGCCAGAACCGTGACACACAGAGCACTGTTCTGGAGCGGAATTGTCGGCAGAACCGGAACCAGAGCAATCCTTGCAAACGCCAAAAGTAGTTAACCGTACGCTAACATTTCCGCCAAAAATAGCGGTTTTCAAATCAATACGAGCCTCAGCTAACGCATCATCGCCAGGCTGCACACGCGAAATTGGTCCTTGCGAATTACCGAAAGAACCGCCAAAGAACTGGCTGAAAATGTCGCCCATGCCCATATCTGCAAAACCAGCACCTGAAGCTCCGGCACTTCCTGCAGAAGGATCGTTAGGATCAACACCCATGTCTACCATTCGACGCTTTTCAGGATTAGAAAGCACGTCGTAGGCAGCATTTACTTCCTTAAACTTTTCTTCAAACTCAGCGCCTGCAATATCAGGATGATATTTGCGGCTCATCTTGCGATAGGCTTTGCGAATTTCGTCGTCGCTAGCATTGTGATCAACGCCTAGAACTTTGTAGTAATCAGTCAATTAATTCCCCTTTTACCTTTTTCTAAAATCATTCTTGCATAAGGCACAGCCAGACATAAGCCGAATAACCAGCCATAAACCAGCCACGTTTTATGAATTTTCGGATATAAACGAATTAAGGTAGCGCGCAACAGCCTTAACAGCAGTCATCGTTGCAGCATAATCCATATGCGTAGGACCAATTGATCCAATAAACGCAGAGTCAGAATCAGCATTGTATCCGTAAGTGCTTGTTACAACAGAAGCGTTAAGCAAACCAGGAGTGTGCGTTTCCGAGCCGATTGCAACACTAACACCACTTGCACAATCGCTTGCTTCCTCACTTAACGAAGTCATCAGTCGCATAATAACAGCCTGTTCTTCGAGTGCGTCAAAAAGTGAAGCAAAATCAACAATACTTTGTCTATGCGCAAGTTGAGAAGCTCCAGCCATATATAAGTCGTGAGTATGCTCACCGTCATGCATATCTTCTAAAGCGTTAGCAAGTTGACTAATAATTTGCAAAGCTGACGCTAAATCCTTGCGATTTGCGAGCGCATAAACGCGTTGTGAAGCAGATGAAAGAGATAGCCCAATGCAGCACTCATTAACCATATTAGTTAGATGCAATAAGTCATTTGAATTTATAGTAGTTGCTTGAATCATGTGCTGAGCTACGCCTCCAGTATCTGTAATCACAACAACCAAAAGCGTAGAAGACGATACTTGAACAATCTCAATTCTTTTTACTTTTGACTTAGACAATGCTGGAGATGCTACGAGAGCGACTTGACCCGTAATACTTGCAAGAAGACGCGCGGAACGTTGCAAAGTATCTTGCAAACTAACAGATCCGCTTAAAAAGTTACGTATAGCGCGACGCTGCGGTTCAGAAAGCGGAATAACAGAAGCCAAACCGTCAACAAAGTAGCGATAGCCTTTTTCAGTAGGAATACGACCTGCAGAAGTGTGCGGTTGAACAAGGTATCCCTCCTCTTCCAAAGCCGACATATCGTTACGAATAGTAGCTGAACTCACACCAAGCTGATGATGCTTTGCAAGAGCCGCAGAACCAACAGGCTCTTGAGAACGAATATAATCCTCAACAACTGCGCGCAAAATCATCATGCGTCGTGACTGCATTACCACTCCTTACAAACACTCTAAATACTATATTCCTATAGTAGTCTATTTCTTAGCACGCAACAGAACATAAAAGCAAACTTTTGACACACTTTGTAACATATTCGTCGCGCGCGAAAGATAGGATTGAAGGGCAATGAGAGGGTAAAAAGCCAGCGTAAGCTGTGCTTAAAAACCCGGATTATTGGAAGGAAAGTAGATCACATGACCGATTTCAACTGGTCTGCATTAGACGAGCGCGCCGTAAAAATGGCGAAGGTTCTCTCGGCTGATGCTGTTGAGCGAGCAGGACACGGACATCCTGGCTCCCCTGTTTCATTAGCACCGATTGCGTACACATTGTACCAGCATTTCATTAAGCACGATCCAGCTGACCCAAAGTGGGCTGGCCGCGATCGTTTTATTCTTTCTGGCGGTCACGCTTCGCTTACGCAATACGTGCAGTTGTTCTTCTCTGGATACGGCTTGACTCTTGACGATCTCAAGTATTTCCGTGGCGGTGCAGACACGCGTACTCCAGGTCACCCAGAATACGGCTTGACTCCAGGCATCGAAATGACTACTGGCCCACTCGGTCAGGGTCTTGCTTCTGCTGTTGGTTTCGCTTACGGCCAGCGCTTTGAGCGCGGTCTTCTTGATCCAGAAGCTCCAGCAGGCACTTCCCCATTCGATCACAAGGTTTGGGTTATCTGCGGCGAAGGCGACGTTGAGGAAGGCGTTTCTTCTGAAGCTGCTTCCTTGGCTGGAAACCAGAAGCTTGGCAATTTGACTGTAATCTTCGATGCAAACCACATTCAGATTGAAGGTGACACTAAGCTCACCTTCTCTGAGGATATTCTTGCTCGTTACCGTGCATACGGTTGGTACACCGATGAAGTTAGCTTCATCCAGCCAGACGGCTCCTACAAGGAAGACGTTCAGGCTTTGGCTGCAGCTATTGAAAAGGCTCAGGAAGTTACCGATAAGCCTCACTTCATTAAGGTTAATACTTTGATTGCTTGGCCAACCCCAGGCAAGACCAACAACGAAGCTTCCCACGGCTCCAAGCTTGGCGAGGAAGCTGTGAAGGGCTTGAAGGAACTTTGCGGTTTCGACCCAGAAGTTTCGTTCCCAATCGACGAAGAAGCTTTGGCTCACGCTCGCAAGGTTGCAGAGCGCGGCTTGGCTGCTCACAAGGCTTGGGACGAAGCTCTTGCAAAATGGGCTGCTGCCAACCCAGATAAGGCTGCTCTTTACGAGCGTCTTAAGGCTGGCAAGCTTCCAGAAGGCTTCGACAAGGCTATTGACGACTTGGTTGCTGGCTTCGAAGTTGGATCTAAGGTTGCTACTCGTAAGGCTTCCGGCGCAGTTCTTAACGCAATTGCTGCTGTTATGCCAGAACTTTGGGGTGGTTCCGCTGATTTGGGCGGCTCCAACAACACCAACATTAAGGGTGCTGACTCCTTCGGCCCATCCGAGGATGCAACTCGCACTTGGCCAAACGTTTCCGAGTACGGTCGTCAGCTTCACTTCGGTGTGCGTGAGTTCGCAATGGGTGCTATTACCAACGGTATTTTGCTTGGTTCTGACACTCGCCCATTCAACGGCACCTTCTTCCAGTTCTCTGACTACGAGCGCCCAGCAGTTCGCTTGGCTGCTTTGATGGAGATTCCAAACCTCTACGTTTGGACCCACGATTCCGTAGCTTTGGGCGAAGATGGTCCAACTCACCAGCCAATCGAACACTTGGCTGCTTTCCGCGCTATTCCTCAGCTTGAGGTTGTGCGCCCTGCAGATGAGTATGAGACTGCTGAAGCTTACCGCTACTTCTTCGAGAAGAAGAACAGCTACCCAACCGCTATGATTTTGACTCGTCAGGGTGTTCCAACCCTTGCCGAGACTGCTGAAAAGGCTCGCGAAGGCGTAAAGCACGGCGCTTACGTTTTGGTTGATTGCGAAGGCACTCCAGACGTAATCCTCATGGCAACCGGTTCTGAAGTTCAGTGGGCTGTTGCTGCTGCCAAGACTTTGGCTGCAGAAGGCGTTAAGGCTCGCGTTCTTTCTATGCCATCTCTCGAATGGTTCGAAGAGCAGGACGAAGAGTACAAGGAAGCAATCCTTCCAAAGTCCGTCAAGGCTCGTGTTTCCATCGAAGCTGGCTTGGCATTGCCTTGGTACAAGTATCTTGGCGATTGCGGCAAGGCTGTTTCTATCGAACAGTACGGCTTGCAGGGTGACGGCGGTCAGAACATGATCGACTTGGGCATTACTGCTGAGCACGTAGTAGAAGCTGCTAAGGCTTCTATCGAAGAAGCTCGCGCCTAAGATAGCAAGGCAAAAGCAAGTAAGCAAAATAAAGCTTGATGTATCAAAATAAAATTGGTATGTCACAAAACTAGAAGTGCTAATTTAGCTACTTCACAGGAAACAGCGATGGCGTGTTGATGCCGAGCTACCGTTGGTTCTGCATCAACCGCTGTTTCTTGTAAAAACGCCAAAATACCGACGTGCCCCAATTGGTGGAGCACAGTGTTAAGGAGATAACATGACTGAAGCAACGCAGCGCACCAGCGATTCCGGCGTTTCTATTTGGTTGGACGATTTGTCCCGTACCCGCATTGAGTCCGGTTCTTTGCAGGATTTGATTGCTAATAAGAATGTTGTTGGCGTTACCACCAACCCATCCATCTTCCAGAAGGCTTTGAGCCAGGTTGGCCCATACGATGCACAGCTTAAGGAACTCGGCAAGGTCGACGTTGAAACCGCTATCCGCGAGTTGACCACCACCGACGTTCGTAACGCAACCGATATCTTCCGCGAGATCGCTGAAAAGACCGACTTCGTTGACGGCCGCGTCTCCATCGAAGTTGACCCACGCTTGGCTCACGATACTGCTAACACTGAGAAGCAGGCTGAAGAGCTTTGGGCAAAGGTTGATCGTCCAAACGTTATGATTAAGATTCCAGCAACTTTGGAAGGTCTTCCAGCTATCACCGCTACCCTTGCTAAGGGTATTTCTGTGAACGTAACCTTGATCTTCTCCCTCGAGCGCTACGAGCAGGTTATCGACGCCTTCATCGAAGGTATCGCTCAGGCTGCCGCTAACGGCCACGACTTGAAGCACATTGGTTCCGTAGCTTCCTTCTTCGTCTCCCGCGTTGATACCGCTGTTGACAAGCTCCTCGAAGCTAACGGTTCTGAAGAAGCTAAGGCTCTTGAAGGCAAGGCTGCTGTTGCTAATGCTCGCTTGGCTTACGAACTCTTCGAGAAGAAGTTCGCAGCTGATCCACGTTGGGCTGAGCTTGAAGCCAAGGGTGCTAAGAAGCAGCGTCCACTTTGGGCTTCTACTGGCACCAAGAACGCAGCTTACTCCGATTGCAAGTATGTTGACGAGTTGGTTGCTGAGCATGTTGTTAACACCATGCCAGAAAAGACTTTGAACGCTCTTGCTGATCACGGCAACGGCGCTGCTTCCGTTAAGGGCACTTACGAAGAGAGCCACGCTGTTATGAACAAGCTCGCTGAGCTTGGCATCAGCATCAAGGACGTTACCGACAAGCTTGAGGCTGACGGTGTTGCCGCCTTCATCAAGTCTTGGGATTCCGTGATTGCTGACGTGCAGTCCGGCATCGATCGCGTAAACGCCTGATTTTGCTAATCATCTGATAGCGAAACTGCTAATCAGCGAAACTGCTAAATAACATAAACCGCACATGTTCGTGGATTAATTCACACATGTGCGGTTTTTGTTTTACGTTTTTATCAATCGTAATAAAATAATCTACCCACTATTACTTTCTCAGCTAATAAACTGAGAAAGTAACAGTAATAACCAAAACACTGTTAAAAACTCAGCTAACCAACTGAGAAAATAACGGTGATAAGCACAACACTGTTACTAACTCAGCTAACGAACTGAGAAAATAACGGTGATTACTTGCCAGAAAGAGTTCGCCAGCGAGATTTGGTTAAAACGTTGCGATGGCGCACGCGAGTTTCGTAAGCGAGCGCTTAGAGCGCGAGCATCATCTCGCATTTGGAGGGTTGCGGAGGGTTAGACGCTCCAAACGCGAGGAAATTTCCCCACAATTGAAGCGCTCGACGTATGACTCCGCCCAACTGCGCCAGTAACGAAAAAAGGTAAAGCGTGCGCGCTTTAAGCGCTCGATATTATCCAACGCGCATAATCCGCGGCACGCCAGCCTCAACAAGCTTCCGCTCAAGATTCTTAACGCCAACAACATCCGCAAAATTAAAGCGCACAATCTTACTCACTCCGCACTCCCTAAAAAGCACCGACTCGCGCTCCGCCTGCCTATCAATATTGCGATTAATAGCGGCCTGATTGTAGGAATTACGCAACATTTGAGTATCAGACGAAGAATTGAAGTTGATATTCGCATGCGTAGAATTAGTCGAATCAACAAAATACTTCCCATACCCATCAAGCTCACCAACAATCAGACCACCGCCCGAAACCCGCCACAAAAAATCACACCTATACTTAACCCTAGAATTTGACGCAACAAACTCATGCTGCAACTCAGGCACCATAAACCCAAGATCAATCATCGTGCCGCGCGCAAAAGACTCGCCGCCATTCTCACTTAAACCATTCTTAAAAAGGCAAAGGCGGCGCAGCATAAGAAGCGAATATTCCTTACTCCCATATTTTCCGAACCCGCCGCCAACGAATGCATTCGCAAACGACTCCGCAGAATTAGCAGTAACTACACTCTTCTCACGAGTACGCAAATCTTCATACTCTTCATTGAATGAATCGTACTCATCATAAACGTCGTCCGCGTATTGCAACTTATTAGCGCAACCATTTCTATGTCCGCCAGCAGAAGTCCCGTATCTTCTTCCGCAAATCTCAAGAACCTTGTTAAAATTCACGTTATCGCGCGCAGCAGAATCAAAAATCGGCAGCGCTGTCCTAAAATTCACAGTATTCGCAACATCAAAAAGCATCGTGCTCTTGTCAACAATATGACTTCTAATCTCATAACTTACCCTGTCACTTGAATGCGGAAGCGTAACGAGACGTCTACCATGATTTCGACTCGGCTGCACAATGCGCACGTCATCACTTGTACCATCCTGTTCTTTGCATGTTCGCATAATCCTATGCAAATACGGATTATCGTTAGCAGACTTGTGCACAGAACTACGAATATAAATCTTCGTTGAACTTACAGAAGAACTGAAGTTGCGCTGAATATTATCACTGCCATCTTCTACATCATCATAATTTTCCACAATATCATAGCCAAGTAGCGCAGCAGCAGTAGGACCAGTGAACTTCCATTCTGGATAAATCTCCATTAAAGAAATAGCTATGTGACGCATTTTTTCAGACGGATATAGCTTCTGCCAATACTCAGTTCGCGCGTAAAGATTGCGGAAAGTGCGCACAAAAGTGCCTTTCTTCACGCACCTATACGCATACTGCTTTTGCGCACCAGTAATTGGTCGTATGCACTGATGATTACTTTCTGCATTTTCGATCATGCGTATTATTTCGTTACTAGTATTGCTCATACAAATTATTATTCAAAGATACAATATTTGCGCAATAAATTTTGAGCGTTGTGGATAAGAGGTATTACAGGAAGGTAGTGAGCGTTACTAACTCAGCTAACGAACTGAGAAAATAACGGTGATAAGCTCAACACTGTTACTAACTCAGTCAACAAACTGAGAAAATAACGGTAATAAGCTCAACACCGTTACTAACTCAGTCAACCAACTGAGAAAATAACAGTGATAAGCAAGACACTGTTAAAAACTCAGTCAAGTATCTGAGAAAATAACGGTAATAAGCAAGACACCGTTACTAACTCAGCTAACGAACTGAGAAAATAACGGTGATTACTTGCCAGAAAGAGTTCGCCAGCGAGATTTGGTTAAAACGTTGCGATGGCGCACGCGAGTTTCGTAAGCGAGCGCTTAGAGCGCGAGCATCATCTCGCATTTGGAGGGTTGCGGAGGGTTAGACGCTCCAAACGCGAGGAAATTTCCCCACAATTGGAGCGCTCGACGTATGACTCCGCCCAACTGCGCCAGTAACGAAAAAAGGTTGGTTATTCACAATCTAGTAAAAAGGGTTGAATGAAGCCAGCTGGCAACACCGTCGTCATTGTTGGAATCGCAAACTTCGTCCGCAATCGCAAGCAAACGCGGATTACTATTCGCCACCGCTACCCCATAACCACCGGCATGGAACATGTCGATATCTATAATATCGTCTCCAAAAACGACTGTGCGACTAGGCTTTACACCCAAACGATTGCAAATAACGTTCAAAGCATGCCCCTTGTTCGCAAGGGGATTCGTAAGCATCCACAAAACATCTTCGCTAATATGCAAGGAAAAATCATCCGGAATAATACGCTGAAGCTGTTCCTTCTCGCAATCTCGCGGCACAATAATGATTTTGTCTGCTATGCCACTTGGAACATTGGAAAAATCTGTAATAATAAAATCCTGCTCGTTCCAAAGCATACGAACATCAAAATTAGTGTAACGAACGTCGTTCATCACAATACCAAGACGGAGCGTAGGTATTTTATCAAGCAATCGCAGGCAAACATCAGCAGCAAGATTAGAGTCAAAACCAAAGCGAGTAAGAGTATCAATGCTTCGCTGCGAAGTAAGTTCAGAAATAGTGCTGTGAACGCAATCAAAATCAATAAGCGCACCGTTTAGATACGCGCAAACTTGAGCTTTTAAATCGTGAACAAAATCAAAAGCGCTTCCAACAGGACGAGCCGTAATAATAGCAAGCGGAATACCAGATTCGTGCAAACGCTCAGCAGCCTGCACAGTTTCGCTGCTTAAAAAGCGGCCTTCAAAAGTATCGGAATCATGAAGCATTGTGCCGTCAAGATCAGCAATTACTAAAGAAGGAGAAAAACGAAGCATTATAGTTACCCACTATTTTTAATGTGCATAATGAATTTGTAAATCGCACAAATGCAAGCGCGTACGCAAGATCACACACAAGCCCATAAATTTTGATTTATAAAATAAAAAGCGCGCAATCTTTCGACTACGCGCTTAAAAGAATACTTAGATAAGTGAGAACTTAGTCATAAGGTTCAAGGCAACAATAACAGCCACCCAAATCAACGCTATAATAACCGTCCAACGATTTAAGTTCTTTTCTGCAACACCAGAGCTACCAGCGTTCTTCGTTAAACCGCCGCCGAACATGTCGGAAAGGCCGCCGCCCTTGCCCTTGTGCATCAAAATTAACAATGTGAGCAAAATGCTAGTGAGCACAAGCAACACCTGCAAAATAATCTTCACAGTGGACACAACCAACCTCCTGTTTTACAGTACTCAATTAAGTTTAATAATAACCTTTGACCGCTTAAGCTTATTTAGTCTCTAAACGTGTTTGCGCAGCCGTTAGTCGCACAATATTAGCAAGTTCTTGCGCATCAAGAGAAGCACCACCAATTAAGAATCCATCGACATCTGGCTCCGCGATAAGACTTGAAGCATTAGAAGAAGTTACAGATCCGCCGTAAAGAATACGAACAGTATCTGCAACATCGTCACCGAACGTAACGCGCAAGTCTTCACGAATAGCCAATGCAGCTTCCTGAGCTGAGTTAGCAGTGGCAACCATACCCGTACCAATTGCCCAAACTGGCTCGTACGCAATAATTAAACGCTTAGCTTGCTTCGCATCCAAATCGCGCGTTACATCATGCACTTGCCCTACAGCAAAATCCAGCGCAACACCCTGTTGACGTTCTTTAAGACTTTCACCAACGCAAAGAATTGGCTGCATTCCTGCGGCAAGAACAGCTCGAACTTGATCAACTATATTTGCATCATCTTCAGGATGATACTTGCGTCTTTCAGAATGACCAACAATAACCATTGAACATCCAAGACTTGCAAGCATATCTGCAGAAACATCACCAGTAAAAGCACCTTGAGCAGTAACAGAAACAGCTTGAGCTCCGTACAATATTGGCAAATGGTCAGACTCAACAAGAACTTGCACGCTTCTTATTGAAGTAAAAGAAGGCATAAGTGCAATTTCACAATCGTGATAGTCGTAATGCGCGTCACGCAGTAGCCACGCAAATTTTTGTATAAAATGCGTTGCTTCGCGGTGATTGAAGTTCATTTTCCAATTACCTGCGACTAGCGGCTTTCTTTTAACAACCATAATCACCCTTAAAAATTGAGGATTGAAGATTAATAGTATTGCGCAAATTAGTGTTATGCCGACCTCGATTTACAAAACGGATTCATAAAATCGAAAGTCGGCATAAGCGGAAATATTTAGTTTATACTTGCTCGCGTAAATACTACTTACTCAAGCAATATTACTTACTCAAGCACACTCAAACCTGGAAGAGTCTTGCCTTCCAAGAACTCGAGAGAAGCGCCGCCGCCAGTAGAAATGTGCGAGAAGCCATCTTCTGGGAATCCAAGGTTGCGCACTGCAGAAGCAGAATCACCACCGCCGACTATAGTGAAAGTGCCGTTCTTAGTTGCATCGACCAAGCCCTGAGCTACAGCGCGAGTACCGGCTGCAAACTCTGGAACCTCGAACACACCCATAGGACCGTTCCAAACAACAGTCTTGGAGTCAACAATCTTGTCGTGGAAAAGCTTCTGAGAGTCAGAACCAATATCCAAGCCCATCTTGTCTGCAGGAATAGCGTCTGCTGGAACTACTTCTGGAGCAACTGGAGTATCCCCTGCTGGGAAGCCAGCATTCACAACAATATCAGTTGGAAGCACAAGCTCAACGCCATTCTTCTTAGCGGTTTCAATGTATCCCTTAACCTTCTCGAGTTGATCCTCTTCAAGCAAAGAAGTACCAACTTCGTGACCCAAAGCCTTGAGGAATGTGAACACCATACCGCCGCCAATAACAAGACGATCAGCCTTAGAAAGCAAGTTTTCAATAACGCCGAGCTTGTCGGAAACCTTAGAGCCGCCGAGAACAACAGTCAAAGGACGCTCTGGGTTTTCAGTTGCGCGAGAAAGTGCCTTAACTTCCTTTTCAACAAGCAAGCCTGCAGCTGCTGGAAGATCGGCAGCAACATCGTAATTTGAACCCTGAGCGCGGTGCACAACACCAAAGCCGTCGGAAACAAACACTTCGCCAAGAGAAGCAATCTTCTTAGCGTAAGCTGCGCGCTCGGAAGCATCCTTGCTGGTTTCTTCCGCGTTGAAGCGCACATTTTCAAGCAAAACAACGTCGCCATTATTCATGGCAGCTACCTTAGCTTGAGCATCTTCGCCGTAAGTGTCTGCAGCCAAAACAACATTTGTGCCGAGCAATTCACCCAAACGCTGCGCAACTGGAGCCAAGGAAAGCTCTGGAACAACCTGACCCTTTGGACGACCAAGGTGAGCCATCAAAATCACCTTAGCACCCTGCTCACGCAAAGCCTTAATGGTTGGTAAAGCAGCACGAATACGACCATCATCAGTAATCGTCGTACCCTTGAGAGGAACGTTAAAATCAGCGCGAACCAATACGCGCTTACCACTCAAATCTCCCAAATCTTTCAGTGTCTTCATTGGTATCCTTTCCAAACCATATTGGCTTACCATATTTGACTTACATACTGGCTTACCGTGCCGGCTTACTTCGTTCAACAAAACGCAAAATCAGCCTCAAACATCAACACATTGCCGGGTGCAATTATACCGCACATCTTCAACAATCCCTATGAACAACGCAGCTTTGCACCAGTGCTCTGCTGACGTTGCGTCTGTAGCTTTGCAGTAATGCTTCTGCGAAAAGTGGTTTTGTAGCTTTGCAGTTGCGCTTTGCAAACGTTGCGTCTGAAGCTTTGCAGTAATGCTTTGCAAACGTCGACTATATGTTGCTTAGTGAACTTTGACATTAATGCTCTGCAGACGTTGAGTATTTATTGCTTGGCGAACACTAACATCGGTGCTGCTGCACACTCCACACCAATCACTCTTCCTACCACACCAAAAACAACTGCGATTGGAATTAACGAGTGAGGGGTGGGTGTTGCTTGGTCGAGCAATATAAAAGCGGAACGATAGTAATAATCTTGTTGACGAATACTATTTTTGCAGAGAAAGTAAGTAAAAAACTAAACTTAACTACGCAACCGCTAAGTCCAAGTAAGGTATAAGAGCGGAGCGCTGCGAGACAAGTAACACCCGCCGCTCACAGCCACATAAAAAAACCCGCCAGCCAATACAGCTACAAACCACGCAAAATCAGCATTAAAGCTGCTGCATACGCGACTTCTCAACCTTCGCTGAAAGCTGCAAAAGTCTACGAATTCGCCCTGCAATCGCATCCTTTGTAATAGGAGGATCAGCCAAGTGACCAAGCTCTTCCAAACTTGCGTCGCTATGCTCAAGACGAAGCTTTCCAGCCATCAACAAATTATCTGGAATATCGTCGCCCAAAATATCGAATGCGTGACGAACCTTTTCGCATGCCTCAGCAGCAGCCTTAGCACTACGACGCATATTCGCATCGTCAAAATTAGCCAAACGGTTTGCTTTTCCGCGAGCTTCACCGTCCGAACGCTTACCGGTCCATTCGCGAGCAGAACGAGGAGCACCAATCAAAATCAACATTCGCTCAATTGCGTCAGAATCGCGCAACGTCACTCGCTCAGAGCTACGAACCTGACGAGCCTTGGCGCTAATGCCAAGTCGCGCCGCCATAGTTTGCAAAGCATTTGCAGCCTCATGAGTTGGGCAAACAACTTCCAAATAGCTAGCTTTGCCAGGGTCGGAAATAGCACCGTGAGCCAAGAAAGCACCACGCCAAGCTGCTTTGATTTGGGCGATACTTCCACCAACAATCTCAGGTGCAAGACCTGCAACAATTCTCATACGTCGATCAAGAAGACCAGATTGCAAAGCCAGTGCTGCAGCACCACGCTCAACTACCACGTCATAGCGAACTACAGTGCCCGTAGGAGTTTGCCGAGAAACTTGAGCAATTGTTGCTTCCCTCTGGAAATAAGTTTTCAATACCTCAACAAGCCACTGAGCTGCGCGCTGAGAATCCAACTGAGCGCGAATAACAGCTTGATTATTTACTGGCCTTAAGCCGCCAGCAAAGCGCATCATTGCTGCAGCTTGAGCCATAATGACAGTCGGGAGCTCATTGTTGTTTGAAACGAGTTCATTTTTGACGTCGTCAAGAAGAGCCAAGGGACAACCTCCTACTTTTGTTCTTCTTAAAATATGAGTGCTGTTGGGTACTTGCATGATGCTGTGGCACACGACATGCCCGGCTTTCTGTGATACAGAATACGTTGGACATTTTACCGGTTTTTGCACATGCTTTACATGCTTTTAGTACAAGATTTTTTATATTTTATATAATTTACACAATTTTTATTTAATTTTTTAATTAATTTTAATTGATTAGTTTCATAATCGCATTTCACTACTTTACTTTTTCACTACTTTACTTTTTGCTACTTTACTTCTCCACTTATTATGATCTTCTCTGTAGCTCTCTTGCAGATACTGTAACTTGCAAACCGTGCAATCTCAAACGTCTAGCAAGCTCAATACTTACGGCAACAGAACGATGCTGACCGCCAGTACATCCTACAGCAATAGTCACGTAATGCTTGTCTTCTTTAGCAAATCCGTCGATAGCTGTAAGAAGCGCATTTTCGTAAGAATCTAAGAATGTAATTGCCGCAGAATTCGATAAAACATAATCTTGCACAGCTTGATCCTTACCTGTAAGCTCCCTTAATTCAGGAACCCAGAAAGGATTCGGCAAAAATCGCATATCGGCAACAAAATCAGCGTCCATTGGCATGCCGTATTTAAATCCAAAGCTGAAAATATGCACAGAAACAGTAGAAGAGCCTTTTCCAAGCAATCCTTCGTAAAGCTTTGTAGAAAGTTGGTGAATACTAAGTGCAGAAGTATCGATAATAATATTTGCGCAATCTTTCAGATGACTGAGCAGCTCTCGCTCTTCTAGAATACCGTCAATAAGTCTGCCACCGCGCTGCAAAGGATGCGGTCTACGCACAGACTCGTAACGCTTGATAAGCACAGCATCTGAAGCATCTAGAAACAGAATTCGCGTTTTTACACCAAGGTCATCAATATGCGCAAGAACTGCAAACAGGTCGTCGAAATATCCTCTAGAACGCACGTCAATAACAGCAGCAAGCTTATGCACTTTAGAACCGGATGAAGTCATCATATCTACTAGCGGTATGAGCAGTTTTGGCGGAAGATTATCGATAACATACCATCCCATATCTTCCAACGCGTTAGCAGCGTGCGAGCGCCCAGCTCCGCTCATGCCTGTAATTAGCATAACTTCAAATCTGTCAGATAGTTGCATACTAGTCGACGCGGAACGTTGCGTAGTATGTTGCGCATCACGTTGCACATCACTTTGCGTAGTATGTTGCGTATTATCGCTCATAATGCCTCCTGTAAGGCTTTTCGCATGAGACTACTTAAGTCATCGTAATATCTAGCCTTGTCAGCACTAGGTTTATAACCAAGCTCAGAACCAGTCTCAGCACAATCCTCAGCGCCAGTCTTAGCACAATTCCCAAAATTTTCTTTAGATTGCCTGTACTCAATCGTCATAAGACTTACTTGTGCTAAAGCTTGTTGCAAAAGCATTTCTTCTCCGCCAATAGCGCAACCGTATTGTTGCCATACACTAAGTAGCATGCTTGGGCGAGGATCGTAAACTACGTCAAGCAATGTTCCTAATTTCGTTTGATTATTCGCACTATCTTGACAGTACGCTTTCAACGCAAGCGCAATTGGATCTGCTACATGCGCTGGAACTGTGCTTATGACTATGTCTGCTTCTGCGATTGCACGAACAGCTTCGAGTGAATTTAAAGATTTCAAAATGAGAGATTTATCACATTCTGACAATTTTTCTGCACTCAATTTTTCTGCGCTATAGTCTGCAAATTTTGAAAATACTTCTTCGCTTATTGTTGGGAACTCAATACCTTGCACAGGCTCATACATAGCGTCATTTTCTTCGCTTTTATTATTTTGACCTATGCTTATTTTATTTGGAAAATCAGCGCAATACTTTTGTATAAGATTATTAAAACGTTCAACGCCTTTTACACTACCGTCATCTTCAGTTCTAGCAACAACTTGCACTTGCTCAAGCTTTGCTACTTGCGCAATTTCAATTAAAGCTGCCAATGCAGAGGACGCAGTGTTGCCACTGCCAATAATAACAGCCTTTTTTACTTCGCATATACGCTCATGTAATGCTTGCATAAATGTTATTAATATGCCACTTACGTCAGTGTTGTATAGCTTTATTTGCGATTGCGAAGCGGTTGCTGGGTTGCTAGTAAAAACTGCAGTATTTGCCACGTTAAGCGCGCGCGACCAGTAGTCGCAAGGTGTACCGAGTTTCATTACGGTTTTTTTAAGCGGCATAGTAAGGCTTAAGCCTTTCCAAGAATCGTCAAGATGCGCAATAAAATCGCGAAGCTCTGTTTCGCTTACTTTTTCCTTACTATATTGCCAATTTGTAAGACCTAAAACCTTATAAGCCGTGTTGTGAAGCACAGGAGACAGCGAATGCGAAATAGGATCTCCCAAAACTGCGCAATGATATGTTTTTAACATTTTTCTCTCCCCTATTAGTAAGTTAGTACGCTAATAAATCTTTTGGATCAACACAAAAACGCAACTCTCCTGCAGCACGTGTTGCTACGTGACGAGCTACTTCCTTGTGCAATCGGTTCACTAATTCTTGTCTTAAATAAAGCGGAACTCTTACTACAGCTTTTACACGGTCGTAAATATCGTCAAAATGCTGGTATCTGTCTGTAACAGGCGGATGCATTGGAACAATTCCTAATAATGGAGAAATTGCTGAAAAATCAGCATCTTGACTACTTTCGCACCCAAGATTTTCTTGCATTGCACCAATGTTTTCAAGCGCACGCATAACCGCATCACGAGCACCCCATACGCATGCTGCAGTTACACAAGGCGGCAATATTGCTTGAGCTCTTTCTGAAAGCTCATTGCAAGAAAGTTGAGTCGTATCCCACAATGTAAGCGCACGCGCAAGAACAGGATACGTTTCGCCAATCAAAAGCACACTTCCTCCGCGCGCTCTAGGAGCACATAAAGCAGAAGCTTTCATCCACGAATTAAGTGTATCTATTCGCGCATCAAGCCCCGAAGCGTACAAACTTACCCACGTATCGAGTATTGCTACAACACCATATTCTCCGTTACAATTTGCGTCTTGCGTTTGTACGCGAGGCTCACATCCAGGAGTTGCAACAACAATTACAGGTTTTTCATCAATACACTGGATAATTCCGTTCGGTTGGTGTTGTGACGAAATAATAATAGGCACGTTGCGAAATAGTTTAGATAATTCTTCTGCAACACCAGCAGCGCCAACTTGTATAACTCGCATATTGCTACTGCCACAATTAGAACAAGACCAATTTATTGCACTAGCACCACACCACGAGCAACGTGCTGTTTGCTGACTATTTGCAACATCGAGAGGCCCGGTACATCGTCTACAGCGCGCTTGACGTTTGCAAGAAGAGCATATAGCCGATTGCGTCACATCATCTTGCGCAATAGAAAGCAGCACAGGCTTACCATCCGAAAGAGCATCATTAATAGCTCTTACTGCGCTATGCGGTATGCGAGCGCCAATACTTGGGTCAGCTAATTTCAATAAAGCTTCACGATTAAGCCAACGAACCCACGGAACTAACTTTTCGCGAGCAAGTTTACTCGCACTTACAGGGATGCTAGATCCGCTTATTGTTTCAGCAGTTTTAGCAGATTGAGTAGTTTGAATAACTTTAGTAGTTTGAACAGATTGCTCACCTTGCGCATCTTGCGCATTCGACATATAGCAGTCTACTTCACTTTGACTAAGCGCGCTTCTGGAATACGACATTGACACAAATACGCCGCCATGCCTTTTCGCACGAAGCCGCATAACTCCACGCGCTTGAGCATACGGCATCATGCCATCAGCATATTGGTACGCGCAATCTTCAACAATCGCAAATAAAGCATCTCCCTCAACTGGAGCATACATTGCAGCTCTAGTGCCAAGAACGCAAGGAACTATTCCGGACGCGATTGCACGCCAAGCTCTATATCTATCAGCTGGAGGATCCGCAGCACAAAGTCGAGCTACATCGCCATCAAAACTTCCAGCAGAAAAACCACGATGATTCTCACTGACGCGCTTATATGGCTTTAATCCGTAAACCATTAGCGCGCGCATTACATCATTTACTTCTCTTAGCGTCGGCAAAACTACAACAGCTTGCTTACACGCGCTTAAAGCAGTGACAATCATCCACGCTAAATCTTGTGCAAGTCGGCAAGAACCTGGTAAAGCGTCTACAATAAAAGATTGAGAAGAATTATTTTCTGCTTGCTTGACTAATTGATTTTCTGTTTTATTTTCACTAAAACTTGCGTCAATAGATTTTTTGATTAATGCATTGTATAAAATATTTGCATTTTCGTAATCATAAATCATGCGAGAAGTTGTAGCGTAACCTGGGTTTGTATTGTTATCGTTTTGCAAACGCTTCTTAAGATTTTCACGCCACTGTTTTCTGCGTTGCAAGCGTATGTTGTCAAAAACTTCCTCATGCTCAACACGAGCTACGCGTTGAGGCACAGCAAGACGCAAAATATTTGAGCTAGTTCCACCATAAGCTTTAGCTATGGCGTCAATATCGTCTCGCAAAGATTTAGAAAGCAAAACATCTGAAGGAAACACGCGCTCTAAAAATCTTAAAGCAGTATGAGGGGTGTCTGTATGCGAAGAACGAGACCAAATAACTCCAGTGAGCTTTTGTGCTCCAAAACGAACGCGTACAAACGCCCCAGGCTGAGCAGATTCATCTTGATCTTGCGATATCAAGTAATCAAAAGTACGACCTAAATGTGAAGCTTGAACATCAAGCATCACATGCGCAATAGGGCATTCATTAGCAGGCACTAAAGAAACAGCATTGCGCTTACGTCTTGTTTTACGCGCTAAGCCGTCTAGCGAAGGTTGCTCTGCCATAAATAACCCTTAGTTTTACTTGAATTACATCACATAATTACTGTTATTTTACAGCAAAATTTATCAATAAAACTACTTTTTTAGCGCATCTTTCAATTGCTCAATACGATTCGTTTCTTCCCAAGGGAATTTGACATCCGTACGACCAAAATGACCATAAGCTGCGGTTGGAGCATAAATTGGCTTAAGCAAGTTAAGCTCATCAATAATCGCAGCTGGACGCAAATCAAATACTTCACGGACAGCACGCGCAATATCTGCACGCGTAATACCTTCAGCTTCAGTTCCGAAAGTTTCTACGTTTACGCTTACAGGATCAGCAATACCAATAGCATAAGCAACTTGAACTTCTGCCTTATGAGCTAAACCAGCTGCCACAATATTTTTTGCAACCCAGCGAGCTGCATAAGCTGCAGAACGGTCAACTTTGCTAGGATCCTTACCGGAAAAAGCTCCACCACCATGATGAGCAGCACCACCATAAGTGTCAACAATAATTTTTCGACCAGTTAAGCCCGAATCAGCTGCAGGACCTCCCAAAACGAAGGAGCCAGTAGGGTTTACAAGCATACGGTACGAATCGTGCGCAACTTTTTGAGCAAGAACTTCGTCCAACACAGGATTAACAACATGTTCAACAAGCTGATCTTGTAACCAGTCTCTAGAAACTTCTGGGTCATGCTGAGTAGAAATAAGCACAGTATCCAAACGTTTAGGCGATCCTTTTGAATCATACTCAATCGTTACTTGAGTTTTCCCATCTGGACGCAAATGCGCAACAGTGCCATCTTTACGAACTTTAGCAAGCTTTTGAGCTAAACGATGAGCAAGATAAATCGGCAAAGGCATTAAAGTATCTGTTTCGTCGCTAGCGTAACCAAACATAACACCTTGATCGCCTGCACCTTGAGCAGCGTAGCGCTCCTCACGAGAAGATGCACTCTCGCAAGAAGCATCCAACCTAGCAACACCTTGATTAATTTCTGCACTTTGCTCAGTTAAAGAAACCATAACACCACAAGAATCAGCATCAAGACCAATTGTGGAGCTCGTGTAGCCAACATTACGAACAACTTGACGCACGATTCCCGGAATATCGCTATAAACTTCACCACGCACTTCGCCAAAAACCACAAACTGACCAACGGAAGCACAAACCTCTACAGCAACATGCGCATGAGAATCCTGACGAAGCATATCGTCCAATATAGCGTCAGCAATTTGATCGCATAACTTGTCAGGATGACCTTCAGTTACAGATTCTGCAGAAATTAATTTACGTTCTTCCACATTTCCCCCTTACGTTTATAGTCGATAAGGCTAAATACAGGCTAAATAAAGTGAAAAACGCAGCCGTGCATCCGCTTTATTGAGCACGGATGATACGCGACTGCGAATACCCATAAAGACGTTTATTAGCAAGGCTTATTAATTACCTTCGCTTAAATCGTCCTCACCAAGAGTCTCTTCAAGCAATCCAGCATTAATTTCGCGGAAAGCAATAGCTAAAGGCTTTTCTTGATTTTGATACTCAACTAGTGGGCCAACATTTTGAAGCAAACCTTCATTAAGCTGAGTAAAATAAGCATTAATTTGACGTGCTCGTTTTGCAGCAAATAAGGCAAGCGCATACTTGGAATCCGCATGTTGCATTAAATCATCAATCGGTGGATTCGCAAGACCAGTAGGTGTTGGCTGAGTGCCTAATGCCATAATATTCTCCAAATTCTATGGCGCCACAATAGTTCCAAAAGGCTTATTATATGCTATCGATTGGATATTGCGTAAGTTTTAACTATAAGTCGTATTCGCTTGCAATAACATTCCACAGTTCATCTGCGGCACGCTCAGCATTATCGTTCACAATAACAACATCAAACTCTTTAGCTGCAGCAATCTCAACTTTAGCGGTTTCCAAACGTTTTGCTTGCTGCTCAGGAGTTTCAGTACCACGACCAATAAGACGACGCTTAAGCTCTTCAAAGCTCGGAGGCGCAATGAACACGTACACGACTTCTAATCCAAGACGAGCTGCCTCTTGTTTTACACGCCTAGCTCCTTGCAAATCTATTTCCAACAAAGTAGGAATATCTTGCGTAAGATGATCCAAAACAGGCTGAAGAAGGGTGCCATAATGAGCCATGCCATGAACCAGCGCAGTTTCCAAGAATTCGCCATTACGCTTACGACGCTCAAATTCTTCTTCATCTAAGAACCAATAGTGAATACCATTAAATTCACCAGGTCTAGGCGCACGAGTGGTAGCAGAAACAGATAGCCAAATATGTGGATGCTTCTCACGAAGTATGCCTTCTACTGTGCCTTTACCAGCCGCAGTAGGACCCGTTAATACGATTAATCGACGTCTAGACTGCGAAACTGCAGTCTCATCCGTGGCACCCATTTGTTTACCTCTCGTTTACACACATTCGCCTGAATCAACAAGAGCCTGACGAATATCCAATGCTATGCGTTCAGTTGCAGCCGAAAGTTCACCAATATTTGGACCATGCGACGCAATCGAACGCGAAACAGTTACCAATACATTACCATGTGTACCAGCAAAAACACGCTTTAAATCGTCAGCTTCTGCACCTTGCCACCCATAACCAGGAGAAAGAATTGGACCAGTAAAACTGGTTACGTCAATTCCACCACCGTTCATCCAGTCGCCAATAGTCGCTCCAACAATTAAACCAACAGAACCCATTCCTTTAGTTTTATTGTTAAAACTTTGAGCCGTTTGAGCAATTCCGTGAGCTACAGTAGTTCCGCGGTAAGTTCCGCTTTGCCTAATAGCAGTTTGCAAACTTGCGCCTTCGCGATTAGAAGTTAGAGACGCAATAAAAACACCGCGACCGTTATTAAGAGCTTCGTTAATTAAGCCGCCCATAGAACGTGCGCCATAATAAGGAAGCAAAGTAATAGCATCAGCAAGAAGCGGAGCTCCAGGCTTAAAATATGCGTCTGCAAGCGCAGAAATAGTAGTAGACAATCCTCCATGACCGCAATCAACAATAGTAATAATATCCATTTGACGAGCGGCATACAGCACACGCTCAAGCGCTGCGAAACCCTTAGAACCATAGCGCTCAAACATGCTGGATTGGAATTTAACTGCCGCTGCCCTACCATTCATAGCTTGCAGCATGCGCATAGAAAAAAGTTCAGCTCCAAGAGCATCCATGTTGTATCCCCAATTAAGCAGCATTTTGCGATGAGGATCGATTCCAACACACAATGGTCCATATTTTGCCATAGCGTTCTTCAAACGCAAACCAAAATCGGATCGTTGCGCCTGCACTTCTTGATCACGAATGCTCTCGGTCATGTATTAAGCCCGACTTTCTTGACTTTCTGCCTGTTCAATTGCAAACAACTGCTGAGCATGTTCTTGTATGCTCATCACCTGATAATCGTTGTTCTTAACAGCTTCAATAGCCATTAATACTGGTGCGAATTCGGTAATAGTAGTGAATTGCGGAAGATCAGCTGCTACAGCTGCTGCACGAATGGCATAACCATCAGTGCGCGATCCCCTTGAATTCGGCGTATTCAATACCATATCAATCTTACCATTTTCGATAAGCTCTACAACATTCTTACCGATTCTTTCATGTGCTTTCTCACTATTTGGCATATCCTTCGCCGTGTCGCCCTGACTAGAAAGCTTATCGACAATCACGGAATCAATACCATAACGACGAAGCACAGAAGCTGTACCTTCAGTAGCCCAAATCGTAAAACCAAGCTCCACTAATCGCACTGCAAGAAGCGGAAGTTGACGCTTATCTGCATCACTTACAGACACAAACACGTTGCCGCTGGTAGGCAAACCACCCTTGTATGCTGCAAGCTGGCTCTTAGCAAAAGCATGTGGGAAGTCACGATCGAAGCCCATAACTTCGCCGGTAGAACGCATTTCTGGTCCGAGCAAAATATCAACCGTACGACCAACAGGAGTGCGGAAACGCTTGAACGGCAGCACAGAAGCTTTAATAGCAACTTGCTGACCTGGATGAATATCACCACCATCGCCTTGCGGAAGAAGAAGTCCACGCTTGCGCTGCTGTGCAATTGTTTCACCAGCCATAATTCGAGCAGCAGCTTTAGCAAGAGCAACACCAGTAGCTTTAGAAGCAAACGGAACAGTACGAGACGCTCGAGGATTTGCTTCAATTACATACAAAGTGTTTGCCATAAAAGCGTACTGCACGTTAATCAGACCGCGAACTGAGCAGCCGCGCGCAATCGAAAGCGTGCCTTCGCGAAGGCGGCGAATTTGATCGTCCGAAAGCGTGCTTGGAGGAAGAGTACAAGCAGCGTCACCAGAGTGCACGCCAGCTTCCTCAACATGCTCCATAATGCCGCCAATATAAAGCTCGTTGCCGTCGTAAAGCGCGTCAACATCAATTTCAATAGCGTCCTGAAGGAACTTATCAATCAAAAGCGGCGAAGGCAAGCGGCCAGAAACAACAGTGTCTGCTCGAGCTTCATCCAATGCGCGATCAACATACTTTGCAAGCTGAGCGTCGTCGTACACAATCTCCATTCCGCGACCGCCGAGTACGTAGCTTGGACGCACAAGAACCGGGTAGCCGATTGCGTGAGCTGCATCTTTTGCTTCCTCAAGGCTTAAAGCTGTGCCGTATCGAGGAGCGTTCATGCCTTCTTGACGAAGAACTTCGCCGAAAA
This sequence comes from Gardnerella sp. DNF01151, assembly GCF_049244235.1. Classification (NCBI taxonomy): domain Bacteria; kingdom Bacillati; phylum Actinomycetota; class Actinomycetes; order Bifidobacteriales; family Bifidobacteriaceae; genus Gardnerella; species Gardnerella sp. DNF01151. The sequence continues at coordinate 1,173,080 of NZ_CP058389.1, forward strand.
GCTCACGATTTTCAGCCAAATCGATAGCCTCAGGAGTCGTTCCCAAAATTGGAACTCCTGCAGCTTTAAGACGAGCAGCAAGCGAAAGTGGCGTTTGGCCACCAAGCTGCACAATCACGCCCTTAACAGGTCCAAGCTTCTTTTCTGCTTCGTAAATTTCAAGCACATCTTCGAAAGTAAGAGGCTCAAAGTAAAGGCGGTCAGACATGTCGTAATCTGTAGAAACTGTTTCAGGATTGCAATTAACCATAATGGTGTCGTAATCCTTGCCCAATTCCTGAACAGCGTGAACGCAAGTGTAATCAAACTCAATACCCTGGCCGATTCTGTTTGGACCAGAGCCAAGGATAATCACAGCTTCGCGATCGCGCTTCTTCAACTCGCTTTCGTCAGCGTAGCAAGAATAGTAGTACGGAGTTGCTGCGTCGAACTCAGCTGCGCAAGTGTCAACAGTCTTGTAAACAGGGCGCAAACCGTAAGCCCAACGAAGCTCACGAACCATGTTTTCGCCTTCGTCGCCAAGATTACGCAAATGCGCAATCTGCACGTCCGAAAGACCAGCAAGCTTAGCACGCTTCAAAACTTTAGGAGTTAAGGTTTCAGCTTCACGAACTGCGAGCGCAGTTTCGTTAATTTGAGCCAGCTGCTCTACAAACCAAGGGTCGATTTTTGTTGCTACAAAAATTTGATCTGGCGTTGCTCCACCCCAAAGCGCGCGCTGGATTTGCAAGTAGCGATGCTCGGTTGGAGTATGCATTTCTTCAAGAAGCTTATTAACTTCTTCCTTGCTTGGACGCTCGCCATCCCAGCTAAAGCACGCGTGACGCTTGTCGATTGAGCGCATTGCTTTTCCAAGGGATTCCTGGAAGTTTCCAGCCAAAGCCATTGCTTCGCCAACCGACTTCATAGAAGTTGTAAGCGTGGTGTCTGCTCCTGGGAACTTTTCGAAAGCAAAGCGCGGAATCTTCGTTACAACATAGTCGATTGTTGGCTCGAAGCTTGCAGGAGTTGAACGCGTAATATCGTTTTGAATTTCATCCAAAGTGTAGCCTAAAGCAAGTTTCGTTGCGATTTTTGCGATTGGGAAGCCAGTTGCTTTAGATGCGAGCGCGGAAGAACGAGACACACGCGGGTTCATTTCGATTACGATAATGCGACCAGTTTGAGGGTTGATTGCGAACTGAATATTGCAACCGCCGGTATCGACGCCAACGCCTCGAATAATAGCGATACCGATATCGCGCATCTTTTGATACTCTCGGTCGGTAAGCGTAAAGCAAGGAGCTACTGTAATCGAGTCGCCAGTGTGCACGCCTACAGGATCGACGTTTTCGATTGGGCAAACAACTACGACGTTATCTTTTGCGTCGCGCATAAGTTCAAGCTCAAACTCTTTCCAGCCTTCAATGCCTTCTTCAATAAGCACTTCGTTTGTTGGAGAATAGTGAATGCCGGCTCCTGCAATGCGGTGAAGCTCTTCTTCGTTATGAGCAATACCAGAGCCCAAGCCGCCCATTGTGAAGCTTGGACGTACTACTACCGGGTATCCTAAAGTTTCAACAATTTTGTCTACTTCTTCAATCGAGTGAGCAATAAAGGATTTTGCTGACTCAGCTCCGGCTTTTTCAACGACTTTTTTGAAAAGCTCTCGGTCTTCACCGCGGTCGATTGCTTCCAAAGAAGCGCCAATAAGCTCAACGTTATATTTTTCTAGGATTCCTGCACGACCCAAATCCATTGCAGCATTAAGTGCAGTTTGACCACCAAGCGTTGGAAGAAGCGCATCCGGACGCTCCTTTGCAATAATTCGCTCCAAAATCGAAGTGTCAATTGGCTCAATATATGTTGCGTCCGCAAGTTCCGGGTCGGTCATAATCGTAGCCGGGTTAGAGTTGACCAAAATTACGCGAATGCCTTCTTCGCGAAGAACTCGGCAAGCCTGCGTTCCGGAATAATCAAACTCTGCAGCCTGACCAATAACAATCGGGCCGGAACCAATTACCATAACCGACTTAATATCAGTACGTTTTGGCATAGTAAACTTCTCTTTCCGTAAATCTTAAAATCTTACTTGCTTTTTCGAGTGTTTTCGCGCATCAATTGCACAAAACGGTCAAATAGATAGGAAGCATCGTGCGGGCCTGCTGCAGCTTCCGGATGATATTGCACTGAGAACGCTGGAATATCAAGGCATTGCAAGCCTTCTACAACATTGTCGTTCAAGTCAATATGCGAAACTAGCACGCGACCAAAGTGACCGTTTCCATAAGGAGATTGGACAGGACCGTCAAGAGGAGCGTCCACTGCAAAGCCGTGATTATGAGCTGTAACTTCCACTTTTCCGGTTGTAACGTCTTTTACAGGCTGATTAATACCGCGGTGACCAAACTTCAGCTTGTAAGTGCCAAAGCCGAGCGCGCGACCAAGCAACTGGTTTCCAAAGCAGATACCAAAGAACGGGTAGCCCGCATCCAAAACTTTACGCAAAAGCTCAACTTCACGATTTGCTTGGCCAGGATCTCCAGGACCATTCGAGAAGAATACACCGTCTGCGTTAAGAGCTTGCAGCGATTCGAAGCTTATTGAGGAGCTCACGACGTGCACACGGCAGCCGCGCTCAGCCAAACGGTGAGGAGTCATGGATTTAATACCAAAGTCAACTGCTACAACCGTGTAAAGCGGATCTTTTCCTTCAAAATCACCGCAAGGCTCAATCGTATACGTTTCTTTAGTGCTGACTTCATCCGTTAAGCGCAAGCCTTGCATTTGAGGAGTCTGCTTAATTTCGTCAACGAAAGAAGCAACGGTACGAAAAGCCCCGGTTGACGGATCAACCAGGGCCTTATTAGAAAAAATGCCGGCACGCATAACGCCTACCGAGCGTAAATGACGTACCAGCTTTCGAGTATCAATACCACTAATGCCAACGATACCTTGCTTTTGTAAATCGTCTTCCAAGGAACCTTCAGATCGCCAATTGCTAACTACTGGGCTTGGCTCCTTAACCACGTAACCTGCAACCCAAATGTGGGCAGATTCTGGATCTTCATGATTCATTCCCGTATTACCTATATGTGGGAATGTTTGAACTACGATTTGTTGATCATAACTTGGATCAGTTAATGTTTCTTGATAACCAGTCATGCCCGTGGAGAACACAATCTCAGCGCGCGTAGAACCTTGCGCACCAAAAGGCTTACCAACGTAAACCTGACCATCCTCCAACACCAATACTGCATCATCACTGCCGAATCCGGCAAAGGTGTCGTTGTAATCCACCTTAACCCCCTTATGGCTTTAGGATATTCGTGGTAAGTCTACTCAGCTTGGCGGACGGGCGACGCGCCGGCAATAAGTTATTGCGCGTTATGTGTTCTTGAGTATCGTCTATGAGTTTTGTAACTGATTTAGTTTTTTGGTTTTGACGAGGCTGGAAAAATTGTGTTTGCGTGCGTTCCGTCCTTCGTGCGCTCTGGTTGCTAAAGACGCTTATTGTGTTCGCCTATATTTAAAGAATGTAGCTTCTCAGTCCTCTTTTAGCACTGAACACAATTTTTCCAGCCTCTCAACACACTAACCAACAACACAAAACTCATAGACTCGTGCAAAAAGTTACGCAAAGTGCGTGGAATAGCGCAATAACTTACACTTTGTCTTGTAATTGATAGGAATGTTTAGCGTGGCGTAAGCAGAGCATTAATGCTAGTGTTACCCAATCAACAGAAATCGATGTCTGCGAAAATACTAACTCAACTACTCCTGAGTGTCAGCAGTAGGTTCCGCAGCCTCGTCGCTAGAGTCTTGAGATTCGCCATTAAACTTTGCCAAGCAAGCATCTTTATCTGCCATAATCGCGCTTAGTAAGCCGTGAATAAACGCAATAGCTTCGTCATCGCTATACATTTTTGCGAGCGCAATCGCCTCGTCAATAGCAACTTTATCTGGAATCTCATCGTTAAGAAGCATTTCCCACACCGCAATGCGCAAAATATTGCGATCGATAACAGCCATTCTGCCAACTTTCCAGCCAGTCGAATAGCGGTTTAGCGTCTTGTCGATTCTGTTACGTCGCTCTCCTACGCCTCGAACAATCTCAATAGCGTACTCTGGGAGCGGAGTTTGAGCGCCAGGCTCCTTAACTCGCTCCTCAAGCAAAGAAAGAATATGCTGATTCTTCTCATCCGCCTCATACAGCGTATTCAAAGCCCTTTTACGAGCGGTAGAACGTGCCATCGTAACGCCCTTCTGTGTAACGTATAAAAATTACTTAATAAAGTTGTATCAAAAAATTACGCGACCCAGCAACGAATAATCGCCACCGGGTCACTCTATAAAAATTATTGAGAAATAAATAGCTAATTTAATTAGATAACTAATTATTTTAATTAGATAATTAATTCTTTAGTTTTCACGACCAAGATAAGAGCCGTCACGAGTGTCGACCTTCACCTTTTCGCCTTCACCCACAAAGAGTGGAACCTGGATTTCAGCACCGGTTTCCACTGTTGCAGGCTTAGTACCAGCGTTAGAACGGTTGCCTTGCAAGCCTGGCTCAGTGTGAGTAATAGTCAAAATCACTGAAGCTGGAAGCTCAACGCTCAAAGGAGTACCGTCATGGAAGCTTACGATGCAGTCGGTGCCCTCAAGCAAATACTTGCTCTGCTCGCCAACTAAAACCTTAGGAATATAAACCTGGTCGTAAGTGGTCATATCCATAAAGACGAAGTTGTCGCCATCTTCGTATGAATATTGCAACGTGCGGTTATCAACGGTCTCGAACTCCATCTTCATGCCGGCATTAAAAGTCTTGTCGACAATCTTGCCCGAGAGCACGTTCTTAATGGTGGTACGCACAAAAGCAGGACCCTTGCCTGGCTTCACGTGCTGGAACTTAACGACGGTCCAAAGCTGACCGTCAAGGTTCAAAACCGATCCATTCTTAATATCATTGGTAGTCTGTGCCACGAGTTACCCGTTTCTTTCGCTAATAGGCTGCAAATTAAGCAGCTAAGAAATAAACCTTGCTTATTATGCCACAAAGTGTCAACTTATGCATTCGTGTACCGATAGCAGCGAAATTATATACTTAATAATATGAAACTTCTTGGCAATATTGTGTGGCTGATATTCGGCGGTCTCTTCATTGCTGCAAGCTGGTTACTTATAAGTTTCCTTCTTTGCATAACCGTTATTGGCGTACCATTCGGTATTCAAGCATTCAAAATGGCAAAGCTCACACTCACGCCATTTGGAAAACACGTTATTTACCGAGGCGGCACTAGCACAATTTGGAACATATTATGGATTGTATTTTTCATTGGGCCAATGCTTGCATTAGGTTATATCGTTTCAGGATTCATTTGCTGCTGCACAATTGTTGGCATTCCATTTGGCATACAATCTTTCAAAATGGCAAAACTTGCGTTGTGGCCGTTTGGTTCCGAAATTGTAGAAGATAGTTACGCACCATACATACGCAAGTAATCTGCAGCGCGCGAAGCTAATTCCTCATCCATAACTGGCTTACCGTCACTATTAGTGAGTTTTTGAGCTGCAGCGAAAATTTCGCGCACATTTGCAATTGGCAAAACTGGGAATCCAAACTCCTGCTCTACTGCTTTTACTGCAGAAAGCTCACTGTCTTTCGTGCGTTCCATTCTGTCTACTGCCAAAATCAAGCCAACAACTTGCACATTTGCTTCCGCTTTAAGCTTTGGCAAAGTTTCGCGAACTGCAGTTCCAGCAGTCATCACGTCGTCAACTAACAGAACTTTCATGCCGTCTTTTAACGGTTTTCCAACCATCATTCCGCCGTCGCCATGATCTTTTCGCTCTTTTCTATCAAAAGTAAAACCGACTGGCATATTGTGATTATTCGTTAAAGCCATAGACGTAGAAACTGCCAACGGAATGCCCTTATAAGCAGGACCGAAAACAGTGTCGATATCTTGCGGAAGTTTGCCGTCTTCGATTGCTGCAACAACGCGCTGAGCATAGTACGCGCCTAAGCTCGCGATTTTCATGCCGTCGTCAAAAGCGCCAGCGTTAATAAAATAAGGTGATTGACGACCAGATTTCAGTGTAAAGTCACCAAATTTAAGCGCGCCTGAATCAAGCAAAAACTTTGTAAAACGTTCGTCTAATTCTGCCATAATTAGCTCTCTTTCTTAAAATATTTTTAAATACTTTCTAAATAATTTCTTAAATATTTTCTAAATACTTTTTAACTACCTTTTAAATACTTAATTTCAGCGCCAAGTCTTTCCTTCGGCAAGTAAAAACGCAAGCTTTGGACGAGAATCAAGCAAATCATCAAGCTCGCGAGCAATGCGAATAGGAGCAGTAGGATCCACCAAAGCGGCAGCACCAACTTCTACAGCATTAGCGCCAGCATACAAGTATTCCAAAGCTTTTTCGCCGGAATCAATGCCGCCAATGCCAATAATTGGAATATCTGGCATAGCTTGACGAACTCTCCACACAAATCCAAGTCCAATCGGGAAGATTGCAGGGCCGGAAACGCCGCCCGTACGGTTTGCAATAATCGGCTCGCCGGTTCGAATATCAATTCGCAAACCAACAAGCGTGTTAATCATGCTAAGAGCATCCGCACCAGCGTCAACAGCAGCTTTGCAAATCGAAACAATATCCGTCACATTTGGCGTCATTTTTACAATCATTGGCTTATCTGTCATTGCGCGAAGTCGCTTAATTAAGCGGTGAAGCGCCACAGGATCCGTGCCAACGCTCATTCCGCCGTGAGTTACGTTTGGGCAGCTTACGTTAATTTCAAGCATGTCTGCAGCAGAATCTGCAAGCTTTTCAACAACTTGCGCATAATCGTCGTCACTGTGCCCTGCAACATTAGTAATAACAAGCGCTCCCATTTTCTTTAGTTTCGGAAGCTCGTCTACTAAGTAGTGGTCAACGCCAGGATTTTGCAATCCAACTGCGTTTACCATTCCAGAAGGAGACTCTGCAGTGCGCGGAGAAGGATTTCCTTCCCACGGAACAGGTGAAACGCCTTTTGTGCAAATTGCGCCGAGTTGGCTTACGTCGTAAAAGCGTCGGCAAGCTGCAAGCTGGAAAGTTCCAGAAGCTGTACCAACCATGTTTTTCCACTTAACGCCTGCAACTTGAGTTGGATGTTTCCAAACGTGGCTAGTGTCAAAGCCAAAAGTTTCAGCGGAATTTGTTGCAGAATTTGCGTTATTTACAGAATTATTTTCGGCATTATTTACAGCACTCATATTTTTTACTCCCAACCCAAACGATTCGCATCAAAAACAGGACCGTCGTTGCAAACTTTCAGCCTGCCTTCCAAAGTGTCAACAACGCAAGCAACGCAAGTTCCGTATCCGCAGCCCATACGCGCTTCTAAACTGAGCTGGCACTCAATATTTCTTTCATGCGCCCAGTGAGCTACAGCTTTCATCATAGGCAAAGGTCCGCAAGACAAAATAACCGTTGGCAAATCGTCTCCAAAATTAAGATGCTGACTTTCTTCAAGTTCGTCAAGAAGTGTAATAACAGTTCCTTCAGCATTTGTAATACTGTGTACGTCTGAAATATATTCTTTCATTAAATCATCCGCAAAACGCTTGTTACGGTAGCCAAGCACTGCCGTTACGCTAGAATCTTCACGCTTTGAAAGCGTTTGAGCAGCACACAAAATAGGTGGCACGCCCAAGCCGCCACTGACCAACAGATAATGTGCAGGTTTGGAAATATTAAAGCCAAGTCCTAAAGGTCCAAGAGCGTCAATGCTATCTCCTGGCTTAAGCTCAGCAAACTTAGCAGTGCCTTTGCCAATCACAGCAAAAATCAAAGTAAAAGTATCGCCTTCTACGCTTGCAACTCCAAAAGGACGCGGAAGCATAGCAGTCGGGTCAGGGGAATACAAGTTCACAAATTGCGCAGGAGCAGCTTTTTTAGCAATCTCAGAATCTCGCAAAGTCAAACGGTACACGCCTTCGTCTAGCTTCTCATTATTGAGTACTTCTACAGCTCTACGCCCCCAAAGGCGCGAATATTTTGCATTATTGCTTTCGTCTGCAGAACTTGAGCCGGAAGAATCAAAAGCGTCTTCACGTAACGTAATTATGGCGTTTCCAGAGGCTTTTCGCGTTGGAATAAACATGCCATCACTCATGTGGTTTCCCCTACCCTTGTATGTGTTTTGTACCGTTGCGTTTTATTTTTAATTTTAATTATATTTTTAGTTATATTTATTTTAGTTATACATTCTAGCGATACACTGCATTTCTCAAGTCGTCACGCATATTTTTCGCAGCAACAGCTGCAGAATCACGCACAATATCAAGAATGTCATCGAAAGACATGTGCCCTTGATTTTTAGCGTAATCTTCAGACTTTTTCCAAGCACCAATAATACCGCGCGAAGAATTGACAATAGCACCTTCAGAATTTGCATCAAACATTCCAGCAACATCTTGAGCAGTACCGCCTTGAGCACCATAGCCTGGAACCAAGAAGAAAGTGTGCGGCATAATCTCGCGCAAATGCTTGCCCTCCTGCGGATGCGTGGCACCTACAACTGCACCAACTCTTGAATAACCGTGCTTACCAATGCTTGAAGCACCCCAGTTCTCAATCAAATCAGCCATATGCTCATACACTGGCTTGCCATCTTGCAAAATAAGCTCCTGCAGCTCTTTGCTAGAAGGATTCGAAGTGCGAAGCAGCACAAAAATGCTTTTATCGTGCGCTACCGCTTCATCGATAAAAGGCTTCACGCCATCCGAACCCATATAAGGGTTTACTGTAAGCGAATCTTCATGCCAAACGTCAAGATTTTTAGAGCTTTTTAGAAGATTTTTAAGAGATTGAGGAAGCGCGTTACCAGTAGCATTTTCGTCTTCAAAATATGAAGAAAGATTAGCGAAACCGCTTAAATGAGCAGCATACTGACCAGCTGTAGAGCCAATATCTCCGCGCTTTGCGTCACCTATTACAACTAATCCTTGCGATTTTGCGTATTCGCAAGTCATTGCGTACGTGTCCATTCCAGCGGAACCTAGTGCTTCGTACATCGCAATTTGCGGCTTTACAGCCGGCACAAAATCTGCAACCGCGTCGATAATAGCGCGATTAAACTCAAAATAAGCTGTAGCTAAAAGCGTTGGCAGCGCATCCTCGCCTTCTACTTCTTGCAAAACTTCGTCCGCAAGAGAGCTAATAATTTCGGCTGGTACAATACCTGGCTTAGGGTCCAAGCCCACAACACTAGGATTTTGCTTGGCTGCAATCGCTTCAATAAGTTCGTCCATAATTTACTACCATTCCAAATTTATATTTAATCAATCACATTCTCGAGAAAGCAATTTCTGAACCAATAATCGTCGCAACAGGTCTGCCTGTAAGTTGCCATCCCTCAAAAGGAGTGTTTCGAGCTTTTGAATGGAACGAATTTGCGTCAACCGCCCAATTTTCGCGCATATTAATCAGCACTAAATCAACGTTTTCAGGGTGCTCAGTAATACTTAAACGCAGCGTTCGCTTGTTTGCGCATCGCGAAGAAACGTTAAGCAAAGCCGCAATATCAGTAGGTCTTCTGCTCATCAATTGCATTGGATTTACTGCCATCAATTCGATTAAATGCTTATCGTCCGTATATCCTGCATCAACAAGCACTTTGCGGCACACACCATACGCGCACTCAAGCCCAATAATTCCGTTAGGAGTGCTTGCAAAATCTCCTGACTTTTCTTCCGCAGTGTGAGGCGCGTGATCTGTTGCAATCATGTCAATTGTGCCATCCGCAATAGCAGCGAGCGTTGCTTGCCTGTCCACTTTTGAACGAAGAGGAGGATTCATCTTAGCCATAGCACCATATCGCAAAACATCCTCATCACATAAAGCTAAATAGTGAGGCGCAGTTTCGCATGTAATTGGCAATCCCTCTTTCTTCGCTTTACGAATCGCCTCAAAAGCAGCAGCAGTGCTCACATGCTGGAAATGCACGTGTACGCCAGTTTCGCGGGAAGCATCAATATCTCGCTGAACAATTGCAAGCTCAGTAGAAGCTGGAATTCCACCAACACCAAGCATTTTTGCAATCGGACCCTCGTTTACAGCTCCCGTATCATGATGCTCACAATGCTCCACGAATGGCAAACCAGTTTGTTTTGCCATAGCTAACACATCTCGCAAAATTGGCTCAGGCACTGCAGAACCGTCGTCGCTTATGGCAGTAATTGGATGCTTTTTCATTGGAGACGTTTTTTCTGCGTCTTCAATTCCAGCAACATACTTTTTCCAAAGCTCAATATTGCTTGGTTTTAAGCCTTTACGACCCAAAGATGCGCACACGCTTAAATCGTAGCGAACCGGCAATTTTACGCCGTAAATGCAGCCGTAACGCTGCAAATAGTCGATTACGTTTTCTACATCAAAAGGAGCGTCATTCCAAGGCTCACCGTCTACCGCAGGAACAGTATTTGGCATAATCAAAACTTGCGTATAACCGCCAGCCGCAGCAGCCTCACTGCCTGTCATCATTGTTTCTTTTGCGGTTTGCCCTGGATCTCTAAAATGTACATGCGGATCTGCAAAGCCAGGAGCAACAACCCAATCGCTTGCGTCAATGTCGCCAGTAACGCGCGCATTCTGCTCTATAAGGGCATCCTGACGAACGCCATCAACAATAAGATCAATACGTTCGCCAGTATCCCACACAGAGATATTGCGCAAAGTTAAGGTGCCTGATTCGTTCATTTCACTCCTGGTTTTGCGTAATTTTTACAGTTATATAATAATATTATTAAATTTTTTACTTAGTTTCTGCTTCTTCGTCGCAATACATGCAGCGATACTCGTGCCTTACGGAATCAGCTTTGTAGAACTTGCGTTTAAGAGTTAGTTCGCTGTTTGTTATGCAACGAGGATTCGGGCATGTAAGAGTTTCAGGCGCATTCTCGTCGGTTGTGTGAACGCGAGGATCCGTTAATGAAATTCCGTGTGCATCAACCGCTTGCAATTCGTCTTCTGGAACGTTCACAAAATCAGTTGGCCCGTAGCCGCAAAGCTCGTCGCCAAGAACGGAACTTTCCAAAGCCATACGCATAAGCATACCGTTTTTAACCTGCTCAAAGTATGCTGCGCGCGGATCGTCGTCAACATCAACAGCAATCTCGTTAATTCGAGGAAGCGGATGCAGCACAGGCATATGCGACTTTGCTTTTTGCAATTTTTCTTCAGTCAAAATGTACGTGTCACGAAGTCGCAAGTATTGCTCGCGATCCGTAAAACGTTCTTCTTGCACGCGAGTCATGTAAAGCACGTCAAGCTTGCCAATAACTTCCATCAAGTCGCGAGTTTCTTCATAAGTGCACGAAGGAGTGTCAATAATACGGTCGATTACGTACTGCGGAGTTTTAAGCTCATCCGGGCTAATCAGCACAAAATGAACGTTTCCAAAGCGGCACAAAGTTTCAATAAGCGAGTGAACCGTGCGACCATATGTTAAGTCGCCGCACAAGCCGACAGTGAGATTATTAAGGCGGCCGAAACGCGCAAGAATCGTTGCCAAGTCTGCAAGAGTTTGAGTTGGGTGCATGTGACCGCCGTCGCCAGCGTTAATAATAGGCGTGCTCACAGCTTGCGTTGCAACAAAAGCAGCACCCTCCTTTGGGTGACGCATTGCAACAACATCGACATAGTTAGACACGACTTTCAAAGTATCGTTTACAGTCTCACCTTTGCTCGCGCTGGAAAGTTGCGCACCTGCAAAACCGATTACTTTTCCGCCTAAACGCAGCATTGCTGTTTCGAAGCTTAAGCGAGTGCGCGTGCTCGGCTCATAAAAAAGAGTGGCCAACACTCTGCCATCGCAAGTGTGAGCCACTTCTTTACGGTGCGAATCAATGTATCGCGCTTTGTCTAAAAGCATTCGTATTTGCGCAGTTGAAATATCGTCTAATGTAACAACACTTTTGCCAGCTAGAGAATTTGCAATTGTGCTTAGAGAAAAAGTTTGATGTAAAGAACTAGAAATTGCGTTCGTCATAATAAGTACCGCTCACCTTCCGTCAATTGGCAAACGGTCGCAACCACACGCGACCTACGTAATTTTACTGATTAGCGTTGACGAATCCCCCACCCCCGGAGTGGCGGAGAACTATAACTTATTATGCAACATTTAATAAGTACTTAATCCAATAAATCTATTTGTTCCAATACAGTTTGTTGATTACGTTTACCATAAGTAACCTTCAAAATATAAACTGTATTTTCTTCTAAAACAACTCTGTAATAAACAAGAAAATTCTTTACAATAATACGACGCACACCAAGTGAATTCCAAGGCTCATACTTAACTACAGGTGCAAACTGAGGAAAAAGAGACAGTCTTTCGATACTAGATTTAATAAAATTAATAAATTCTTACGGAAGTTTTCTTAGAGATATTAGATGCAATATAGTCTCTTATATTTTTTAAATCGTTTTCTGCATCTTGAGTAACAAGAATATCAAAGGAACTCATTACAAGCCCTTTTCTAACTCAGCAAAAACATCCGCATACGGACGCACTAAACCAGAAACTGACTGCTTATAACTATGCATAAGTTTTGCAGCAAAACCAGTAGATAATAATTCGTCATTTTCTTCTAAATTTTCACCACTGACTGCTTGTTTTATAGGCGCAGAAACATCAGCATAAAAAACTGAAGTGTTGGCTCTTTCTTTTACATTATTACTCATTACTGCATTTTTCATTAAAATCACCTCCCGTCCTGCAATTATAACCTAAAGAAGAGAATGCAACAATAAATGTGAAGCGACTAAAGATTGAGAAATTAGCGAGCGTAGAAAAGACGAGACATGATTTCACGGCACTGACGCATAGTTGCTAAAAGATCGTTTTCAAAAACGCGGCCCTGGTTCGGCTCGTAGCCAAGGTAAGTTGCAATTCCGCCCAAAGAATACGAGTCAGTTGGAATAATATCTGCGCGAGCCATTGAGCCAGACCACAAGAAGTTTGCGTTGCGCACCGCGGAACACATATGCCAGCAGCGGCTTAAAACTTCAGCATCCTCGTCGCTTATAAAATGCTCAGATTGCAATGCTTTCAACGCTTGCATAGTTCCAACTACTCGTAAAGACTCATGCTTTGAAGCATATTGCAATTGCATCAATTGCACAGTCCACTCAACATCGCTTAAACCGCCACGACCAAGCTTCAAATGCCTGTCCCTACTCACACCTCGAGGCAAACGCTCCGCTTCCATGCGAGCTTTAAGCTTACGAATTTCAGCAAGCTGAGATTCACTAAGAGGATTTGCAGCGTAACGCAATTCGTTTACAACTCCGTTAAGCAAAGCATCCGCCAACTCCTTAGAACCTGCAGCAAAACGCGCTCGCAACAACGCTTGATGCTCCCAAGTGCTAGCCCATTGACGATAATACTTTTCGCAAGATTCTAGCGAGCGAACAAGCGGACCGTCTTTTCCTTCCGGACGCAAATCCAAATCGACCATGATTTTTGGTTCAAGTGTAAGAGGACCTTGCAAAATATTACGCAAAATATCTACAGTTTTTTGCGCAAAGCGGTGAGCTGCGTTTAAATCGCAATCTTCACCAACCGGCTTGTAAATTACCATAATATCTGCGTCAGAACAGAAGTTTACTTCTTTACCACCGTAGCGACCTAAAGCAATAATAGCAATTTCAGCTTGAGGAGCATTCAAATTCATGACTGACACAGCTTCACGCATGGACCATTGCAAAGTCGCATCTAAAATAGCATCAAACACATCACTCATTGCAAGCATAGAAGTATCGTCATCAATTAGACCACACATCCAAGCTAAAGCAACTCGCTCAATTTCCTGCCGGCGAAGCGCGCGCAAAGACTGCGCAAAATCCTCAATATTACTTGCATAACGCGCAACCATAGCACTAGTTTGCATGTCGAGACTTGCCCTATCGCGAGCAGATAACGCTTCGTCGTCACCAAGCCAAGTAATAGACTGCATCGACTGCATCATAGCGTCGCCAAGATAGCGCGAATCCGCCAAAACGTGGCAAAGACGCTGAGCTGCAGAAGGAGAATCACGCAAAAAACCAAGATACGTGTTCTTTCCGCCAAAACGCTCAGCAAGACGCCGCCACGCAAGCAAACCCATATCTGGATTCTGCCCATCGCCAAGCCACTTCAACACTGCTGGAAGCAAAATTCTGTGAATTTTAGCAGCCCTAGAAAGCCCCTCCGTAAGCGCTTCAACATGCAACTGTGCTGCACGAGCATCCGCAAAACCAATAGAAGCAAAGCGCGCGCGAGCAGCCTCCGGCGAAAGCACAATAGGATCCGCATCCGTTTGAGCGTTAATAGGAAGCATCGGACGGTAGTAAATATCCTTATGCAAGTGCCGAATTTCACGACGAGCTTTATCAAAACGCGCAACTAACTCTTCCGGACGAAGCCGCACAGCACGAGCAAGACGGCAAATCTGCTCATTATTATTAAGCTGCTCTGTAGAAATTGTGCGCGCACGATCCAAGCCGCCGTTTCCTTGCGCACCCAAATCTGGGAACAAATGCGTGCGATGCATACTCCACATTTGCTGACGATGCTCAAGAACACGCTCAAAACGGTAGTGTTCTGCCAAAAGCGCCGCCTGAGACCTAGAGACGTAGCCACCTTGAGCCAACGTTTGCAAAGCGGAAATAGTATCCCTTACTCGAAGCAACTCATCCTCACTTCCGTGCACAAGCTGCAACATTTGCACAGTAAACTCCACGTCACGCAAGCCGCCGCGACCAAGCTTCATATCCAAATCGCGTTGAGAAGCCGGAATAAGCGACTCCACACGCTGACGCATATGCTGACAGTCAGCTACAAAATGCTCACGACCAGAAGCCTTCCAAATAAACGGCTCGACCATATCGCGATAAGCTTTTCCAAGATCCGCATCCCCTGCTGCAGGGCGCGACTTCAAAAGCGCTTGAAACTCCCAGCTACTCGCCCACTTCTCATAATATTCCCTATGAGAATCAAGCCTACGAACAAGAGGGCCATCCTTACCTTCCGGGCGAAGCGCAGTATCAATCTGCCAAAGTGGAGGCTCCACAGAGCCCATAACCACCGACTGGCATACTTTTTGCAAAACCATCGCCATAGAAGCACCAACACGCAAAGCAGCATCCTGGTTCTGCTTGTTGCTTAAATCCGCAGGCTCCACAACGTAAATCAAATCAATATCGGAAACGTAGTTAATTTCTTGCGCGCCAAGCTTACCCATAGCAATAATCGCAAATCTGCATGCGGAAGAACCAGTAACCTGTCCGCGCGAAATAGACAACGCTGCCTCTAAAACAGCATCGGCAGCGTCGGAAAGCTTACGACTAATATCTGGCTGCACTTCAACAGGGTCAGTGCTCGCTAAATCAGCTGCCATAATTGCAGCAACATGCTCACGGTAGCGCGCACGAAGCGCAGAAACTGCTTGCGCAAAGCCGAGTGATGTTAAGTAAATTGTGTTGGAATTGCTGCTTTCAGAAGAAACAACTGTTGCAGTATACGCTTGTATTGCCTCGAGTAAGTCTTTTACACGCTCTTCCCTAGTCATTGCAAAAAGATGATTCGGGTCGTTTGCAGCGGCTTTTATAAGATTAGGTCTTGTGCGCATAAGCATTGCCAACGCGTTAGACGCACCTAATACTTGCATTAGGCTTGTTAATGAGTCAGATACTTGCGAATTTGAAGTTGAAATATTATTTATTATTTCGGGGTATGCTTCACTTAAATCTTGCAATGAAAGCAATGCAGAATCTGGATCTTCAACTGTAAGCGCGCTTCTTAGTAGTGTTTCAAAAGATATTTTATTGCAGTTTTTGCATATTGCTATCATTGCGCAACGTGCGGCATCCGGGCGAGAAAAACCGGCTTTAATAAGGCTTCTTGAGGTGAGTGCGGAAGAGTTTGTGCAGCTTTCGTTGCAGTTGGTTTCAGTAGTTGCACTATCTGTTATGTTCGCACTTTCCATACCGCAACTTTACATTGTGGTGGTGTACAAGGCTGCGAAACTACCTGCTTTCGCGCTCATAGCGTGGCGAGTTTTAGGCATCATTCTTAACGTGGCGCAAGTTTTGGGGGATTTCTCTCCTCGCACGTCCCGTCCTTCAGTCGCTTTGGCTGTTAAAGACTCTCATGCATACTTTGTTCTCTACGAACGTTGCTCCATCAGTCCTCTTTTAGTGCTCGTAAAGAAATCCCCCAAACTCTGCGTATTTAATCGTTAATAACCGTGTCTATCGCAGAGATTTTTCGATTTTTCTTCTTCGCTTGGCGAATCAGCAGCCTGCGGCTCTGACGTTCGCCGCGCTCAGTGCGAAAAATCTCAAATCTCACCACGCTAATATTCCTGCAACTAAGCTGATGCGGAGTGTGTAGTATGAGTGCCTGGCGTGATGTGTGCGACGACCTGCTTTCGCGCTGCGATTTAGCGCGCGAAGGCAACTCGGAGCGGAAACTCGCTTAAGTTGGAAGTCCAGTGGACTTCCAACGCGAGTTTCGTAGCGAGCGCGTTACCCGCGCGAGCATGTCTTCGCTCAGCACGGACGCTAGTGTTCTTTAAGCAACAAATAGTCACCGTTTGCAAAGCACTGGCGCAAAGCTACAGGAACAGCATGTGCAGCAGCATGAAGAAACAAAAATCCCTCGCGGATTATCGGAAGATAACCTGCGAGGGATTTTAGTTACGCGATAGACTACTCGTTAGAGTGCTTACGACGGCGAGAAGCTACGCCAGCAGCACCAAGACCGGAGAAGATTGCAGCAAGACTTGCAAACAAGCCAGTTGCAGCACCCGTCTTAGCAAGACCACTAGCATTAGCAGAAGCATTACGCCACGCAGCCTTAGCGTTCTTAAGATTCCTCAAAGCGGCATCAACCTGAGTCTGAGTAGCATTCTTATCAGCAAGCACACGCTTAGCCTCAGCCAAAGCACTCACATAAGCTCTAGCAGCAGCAGTATTCGCCTTAGACGCAGCAGAAGAATCTGCTTCAGAATTATTAACCTCAACTCTCAAAGCAGTCTTATCAACCGAAGCACTCTGAGAATCACTAGCATCAGCATCATAGCCGCTACCGCTTCCAACACCACTGCCTATGCCAAACGGGTGATTAATCTTATACTTAGCCGCCTGAAGCTTCTTCAAAGCCGCGTCAACCTCAGCCTGAGTAGCATTCGGATCCTTAAGCACACTGTTAGCCTCAGCCAAAGCCTTGTTATAGGCGTCAATATCCTCAGTCATTCCAATCATAAAGAATACAGAATCACGGAACTTAGCATCAGCATCTGCTTCTGTTTTCAGCTTGGAAGAATCAGTCTTGTAATCATCGGCAATCTTCTTCTTGGCGGCTTGGAGATCCTTTAGAGCATCGTCAAGTTGCTTTTGAGTTGGGACTTTAGTACCATCTGGAAGATCAGTCTTTGGCTTTCCAGTAGTGCGATCAAACTTATCAAGAAGATCCTTGGCAGCCTTGAGCTTCTTGTTATAGTCGTCAAGAGCTTTCTTAGCAGCGTCATCACCCTTAGCAGTCGCATTCTTGAACTCTGGAGTATTCTCGAACACGTCGGTTCTGGTGTCAGTATCTCCGCCCTTCGACTTATCAACTTCTTCTTGCAAGTCATGCGGGCTGGTGACGTAGTTCTTAGTAATCTTATCCTTAATTTCCTTCAGATTCTTAAGAGCCTCGTCAACTTCTTGCTGAGTTGGGAGTTGCTTTCCAGCTGGAATGTTGGCTTTTGGATTGCCACTCTCGTCGAATAGATCAAGAAGTTCATTGGCTTTCGCTAAAGCGTCATTGTACGCTTGTATGTCTGCGTTATCCTTGCTGTCAGCACCCTTCTTGGCAAGAGCATTCTGGTACTCGGTAGACTTTTCGAACTTCTCGGTGTCTGGCTTAGCTCCGCCGTCGTCCTTAAGCTCTTTCGTTTCTTTCTTAAGAGCGTCGACTTTGGTCTTGAAGTTGTCGTCGATATCCTTCTTGGCCTTCTTCAAAGCCGCAAGAGCATCATCAACCTGCTTCTGAGTTGGACGATCTTCTGGCTTTGCGTTTGGATCAGGATTCTTGACCT
Organism: Gardnerella sp. DNF01151; assembly: GCF_049244235.1. Lineage (NCBI taxonomy): Bacteria > Bacillati > Actinomycetota > Actinomycetes > Bifidobacteriales > Bifidobacteriaceae > Gardnerella > Gardnerella sp. DNF01151. Next base: position 1,191,184 of record NZ_CP058389.1, read on the forward strand.
TTTCAATAAGCTCGTTTGCTTTAGCAAGCTTCTCGGCATAAGCTTTAAGCTTTTCCGTTGCAGTAGCGTCACCAGCGTTCTTCTTTTCAAGCGCATTCTTGTACTCAACCGACGCCTCGAATGGAGGTGTTACAGGTTGACCCTGTGCGTCCTTATCGCCGACTTCGTTTTCAAGAAGCTTTGCATCAGTCTTGTAGTTGTTAGCAATCTTGTCTTGAGCTGCTTGCAGTTTCTTTAGCAAGTTGTTTACAGACTTCTGAGTTGCTGTCTTCTTCCAGTTATCATCATTAAGCTTCTGCTTGATTTGATTGAGAACATTCTCGAAGCCAGTGTCTTTGCCAGTTTCACCCAAGTCATTTGTAGCACCTGGATCACCAGCAGTCTTCTTAGCAAGAGCATTCTTGTACTCAGGCGTCTTCTTGAAGCCATCATCTGCAAAGTCTTTGGCAGAAGTCAACGCTTCAAAATTCGTCTTGTAGTTGTCAGTAATTTGCTTCTTAGCTGCAGTAAGAGCATCGAACGCATCGTTAATCTGCTGTTGCGTTGGACGTTCGCTGTTCTTCTTGTTTGTATCCTTTGCATCACTTACTAACTTGCGAGCATTTGCAAGAGCATTCTTGTAAGCAGTAACGTCTGCATTTTCATTACCATCGCTTGTCTTAGCTTGAGCATTCTTGAACTCTGGAGTAGCTTCAAAGTCGCCTTCAGTAACAGCAGGAGCATGTTCAGCAGTAGACTTGTTAATTTCTGTCTCAAGACCAGTAGTAACAGTCTTATAGTTATCCTCAAGCTTCTTGCGAGCTTCGTCAAGAGTCTTCAGTGCGTCGTCGATTTCTTTTTGAGTTGGCTGCGCGTCTAGTGGCGTGTCTTTATCATCATGCTTCTTCAAAAGCTCCTGAGCTTTTGTTAAAGCTTCATCATACTCCTTCTTAGCCGCTTTGGCATCATCATTTTTCTTAGTATCAGGCTTGCCATCAGCAGTTAAGAAGTGAGGATCAGACGCATTGCGATACGCATCAGAAGTTTGCGTGCCTTCCGTAGGCGCAGGACCCTCTGTAGAACCGTGCTTTTTTACGCTTTCCGCAAGCTTGGTGGTGTCGGTGTTGTACTTGTCAAGCTCTTTGCGAGCGTCGTCAAGCTTCTTCAACGCATCATTGACTTCCTTTTGCGTAGCATCAGGCTTCTTGAGCAAGTCTTTGGCTTCGTTGAGTGCTTTGCCGTAGGCATCTGCTGCCGCTTTAGCAGCAGCGTTCTTGGCATCATCCGGTCCCGAGCCATCAGGCTTTTGGAAGCTTGGCTGCGACGCGTTCTTAAACGCAGGGCTTGGATGAGTGGTTGCGTCCTCGTTAATCGACTTAATCAGCTCGTCGGTCTTAGTCGCAAACTTATCCAGCGCCTTCGCTGCTTCGTTCATTTCCTTAAGGATTGTGTCAACATCCCTGTTCAGCGGCTCACCGTTTTTGTGCGCCTGAATGTCTTTCAGGTAGTCCTTATCGTTAGGGTCGCCATCTTCCTTTGGGATAATGTTATCAGGAATATCATGACCATTTGCTTGATCCTTCGGAAGCGTGTTAGTAAGCGCAGCTGTTAGTTTCGCTGCTGCCTTTTCATACGCTTCCTTAGCCTTTTTAGCAGCTTCTACCTTAGCTTTTTCTTCTTCACTAGGATTTTGCTTTTCGGCAAGTTCTTTCAAATTCGCGTAGGCTGGGCTGTGTTGTATTGCAAAGTCATTAAGCGCAGCAGCCGAAAGTCTGCTGGTGTCGGTTGCGTAGGTGTCAATAATCTTGCGAGCAGCGATTAGCTGCTCTTTAACCGCATCAACCTTTTTCTGATCTACGGTGCTCCCAGGCTTATTTAATTCATCCATCAAGTCTTTTGCAGCGTGATAAGCGTCGTTATAGGCTTTGAAGTCTTTCTTAGCCTGCTCGTCGCCTGCTTGCGCTTTATCAAACGCGTTGAAGTAGGCTGGCATCAAATAACCGCTGAAGTTGTCCGCAATAGCTTTACCAAGATCGGTTTTATCGGTAGAGTATTTGTCGGCATGAAGTGCTGCTTCAGCGTCTTCAAGCGCTTTCTTAGCGTCCTCAACGTCTTTCTTGGTAGCGTTTTTGTCTGCGAGGACGTCTTTAGCTTTCTTTAGCGCGTTGTCATAATTTGTGACAGCTTGCTGAGCAGCAGAATCGTTAGTCTTAGCCTTAGCGTTCTTGTAGAACACACTTTGCTTGGTAGCATCGTTTGGATCAGGATTATCGAAGCTCTTTTGCACCGCAGCGGCAAGAGGAGCCTTGTCGGTTGCGTTGGCATCAAGCGCTGCCTTAGCTTTCTTAAGATCATCAATAGCCTTGTTTACTTCTTTTTGAGAAGCGTTTGGATCCTTGGAGACCTTATCTGCTTCTGCTACAGCGTCGTCGTAGGCTTTGCGCTCTGTCTCGTTAGAGTTCTGGTAAGTTGGGTCGGCGGTCTTAAGCTTCTCGTCGCCTCGCTTAGACGCATCGCCCGTGTTCACCTTACCATGCTGAGCGATGGCATTATTCAACTCATCCTTGTTGGTGGTAAAGTCGTTAAGCTTTTCGCGCGCAGCATCAAGCTTAGCCTTAGCGTCGTCAACAGCCTTCTGCGTGGCGTTCTTGTCTTCCTTTACCTTATTAGCTTCCTCAAGAGCCTTGTCGTAATCTGTCTTTGCCTTCTTAGCAGCTTCGTTTCTGTCCTTATCATCAGAACCGTCTGCCTTCTTGAAGTCAGGGTCGCTTACGTTCTTGAACTGGTTCGTTGCTTGTGTACCAGTTGCGGCAGTACTACCTTCAGCGGCCTTGCCGTTGGCTTCAATCGAGGCGTTCAGCCCGTCCTTGTTGGTGTCAGGACCATCAAGCTCGGCGCGTGCCTTATTAAGGTTAATCGTAGCGTTATCGATTTGCGCCTTCTGCTCTTCGGTAAGGTCTTTTTCTTGCTTGTCCTTAACAGTTGCAAGCAAGTCTGTTGCAGTCTTTAATGCCTTTTCATATGCCTCTTTCTTATCAGCAGACGCGTTGTAATACTTCGACTGTGTTGGAACATCCTTGCCCTCAACGTTTTCGGTCTTGTGCTCGCCAATCGAATCCGAAAGGTCTTTCGTCTTATGATTCGTCTGCGGCACAAAGATAACGTTAATTGCTTTTGCTGTATTGCCTGGATTGCGGCCTTGCTCCAGATAAACATGCTTATAGTATGTCATTGCATACGGCTCAACAAACAGACGCGCCTTGAAAATCTTGTCCTTTTTGCCAGCTACCGTTACAGAGCCAGCCTCTGTATCCCATGAATACGAACCAGCTATTGATAAATTATCACCGAGGTCTACGTCAGAATTAGAAACTTTCTGATTCCCAGACCAATAAGCGCCACCCATATTGCCAAGCGTAAGCTCGCCCGTTGGCTCGCCATCTTTATTAAGCGCATAGTTCATGTGCGACTTGCGCGAATGAGTACTTGTACCTTCATAGGCAAGCGTCTCGCCGCCTGTAAGGTCGCGCAAACCAGACTTTGGATCCTTTGGTTTAGCTTTCAGCAAACCAAGAATCTTTGTTGTATCAAATTCTTCTGCTTTAGTTGGATCGTAACGGTAGATAATAGTGGTTTTCTGATCATTACTCCAAGAAATACCTTCGTCGGTATCGCGACCATCAATCTTAGTCTTAGTCCAAGTAACGTCGTAATCCTTGCGGATGTCTGGAAGCTTGGTGAGCTTGCTCTCTTTTACATTAGATGTAAACTCAGCAACTGACTTGTCAGTCTTGATCTTAACGGTAATCTTGTTTTCCGCCTGACCATTAGAGATACCCTTATTAGCATCACCAGATGCAGTAAGATCGCCAGTAAGGTACGAAAGCGAAATCTGATCTGTGCTGGTAAGACCAAGCTCTTTATTGCCTTTATTAGCTTCAAAAATAGCTGTTTTAATTCGGTCAAGTTCGGCATTGGAGTACCCAAGTGGATTAGCAACAAAGACTGCCTTATCGCCAGTTGGAACAGTAACATCCTTTTCTTCAAGCTTCTTCAACACAAGGTCACGCAAAGCAATCTTAGGAGCGTCCTTTTCATCAACACCATCAAAGTGGATTACAGCTTCGCCTTTGTCGTTGATACTTACCTTGTCTTGGGCAACATTGTTAAGCGCCGCAAGTTTTTTGATGATGTCGGTTTTTACTTCTTGCGAAACGTTAGTTGGATCTTCAACAGTTGGCTTGTCGATACGCGTGTCGTAGCGCGCAACCGTAAGCGGAATAGCTTGCGACTTAAAGCCCAAATCCGTAACCATATAGGTGTTAAGCGTCTTCGCGCCAGCTACGTAAGTCTTATCCGTTGCGCCTTGAGCTGAGGTTTCCTTATTAATAGCCTCAAATGCAGTCTTGTCGTAAGCACCATCAGCTTTTACGTTAATATTTTCTGTAAATTTATCAGAAAGCTGATTATTTACAGACTTCTTATCACTACGCGCTGTCTCAATATTGCCAGCGGCAGTAATTGCTGATTGAACCTTTTCAGGAGTAAGCTGCTCGTTATACTTAAGCACCACAGAGCCGGAAGTTTTTGGCGGCACAAGCGTTACAGCACGGAATACGTTTGTTTTATAAGCAACAGTTTCGTTATTATCTTTAGTTACGTACACGAAAATAGAGCGACTGGCTGTATACTTCTCAGCGCCTCCATTAAGGTTACCATCCCTAAAAAGAGTTGTCATCTTAAGGTCAGCAGAACCATCATTATTCGCAGTAAACTCATATTCGCCAGAATAAGCTTGGTGTTTACCTGAATTTTTCGAGTAAAAATCAATACCTCTCTCACTTTTCTCATTATTGAAACCATTCGTCTTAGCAGGGAAAATAGCGATACTGGTAATATTGCCATCTTTTGGCTTTGCAAAATGGAAAGTAATAGTATGCTTTTCACCATCTACGCTGTATGTATTGTCTGAGCTTCCCCAGCCATACACGTTCGGCATAGTGTCAGCGTTATTCTCGTCAATATCAATCTTGGTATTAGAGGTATCCGTTGTGTCTGGATTAATTTTATTAGGATCTTGACCTGCTGAACCATCAGAAGCGCGATCTTGATTTTCAGTTGCAGTCTCGTCGGTTGGCTGAGCATCAGGCAACGAGCGCTTACCACGAATCTTTACAACAGTCGATTTATTTTCAGTACCATCAGTATTTACAGTATTCTCGGATTTCTGCTCAGCCTGCTTATTGGTATTCTCAGCCTTATACCCAGCCTCTTTATTAGCTTCAGTCTGATTCTTATCGCCAGCTTCAGCCTTCTTACCAGTCCCAGCATTCTCACCAGCAGTCACAGGCGTCTGAGCTACATCCGGCTTAGTATCAGGAGTACCACTCACCTCCGCCGCCATTGCCGGAGTTGCACCAAAAGCGAACGACGCACCAGCTAACACGCCTGCAGCGCCAACCGTAAACGCCGCCACCTTGCGAGCATCCACAGCCTTCGCAATCGCGTTACTTACTGCAGCATCCAATGTAACCTTGCGTGCGTGCTTTCCGGAATTTGAATTTATCATAATGATATCTCCTTAATATCGATTCTCTCTGAATAAGTCTTTATGAATTTATTAGTGAAGAGCTTTATGTAGTAATCAAACGCTGATTGAACTACAATCAGATACATATAAAACTTCCACTCAGCTTTCAAAAGCACGAATCCCTTGTTGAGATTTATGTTCAATAATACCTAATATATGAATATTTTGCAATGTATCTGTTATGATGCATAGCCTACTAACCCCCCCCCGCGAGACTTTATTTCAACGTTTTCGGCAGGTTTTTGCGGTCAAAATTAATATAGCAAATGTAAGCTAGATTACATTTTTAACGTCGATTCTAAACACATGTTTAGAATAAATTGCATTTATTTTGTGCATATATACATAGATATACATTTATATACACTCACACACTCTATGTTAAATTTCAATACTCACTGCCCTTCAGTCGTGTGGATATTAGCGTGGTAGAGATTTGAGATTTTTCGCACTGAGCGAGGACGCATGCACGTTTATGAAGTTTTGCAGTTGCGCTCTGTGCAGACGCTGATTCCTGTTGATTAGTGAACACTAACATCCGTGCTACTGCATGTGCCACTCCAAGCACTCTTCCCACCACAACAAAAACAATTGTGAGTGAATTAACGTGTGAGTGATAGGAATTGCTTAGTCGAGCAATATAAAAGCGGAACGATAGTAATAATATTATTGACGAATACTATTTTTGCAGAAAAAGTAAGTAAAAAACTAAACTTAACTACACAACCGCTAAGTCCAAATAAGGTATAAGAGCGTAGCGCTGCGAGACAAGTAATTCCTATCACTCACCTTTGCATAAAATAAAACCGCAAATAAAGAAATCCCCCAAAACTCGCAAACGCTACCACCTACCCAATCTTCGTAAAAAGCGGCTTCACATTCGCCCAAATCCTTCGCGCAATACCCGGATGATTCATGGTATACAAGTGAATACCATCCACACCTTCAGCAATTAAATCGTTAATCTGCTGAGAAGCAAAAATACTGCCAGCATCGCGCAAGCAATCAGCATTACTCCCCCAACGATCCATCATTGCGGAAACTTGCGAAGTAATGCGAGACGCACACAAACTCGTCATGCGCTTAACTTGCGAAGCGTTCGCAACAGGCATCACTCCAGCCTCAATCGGCACATTAATGCCTGCCGCACGCGCCAAATCACGGAAGCGCAAAAAATCCTCGTTATCGTAAAAAAGTTGCGAAATTAAATGCGTAACACCCGCATCAACCTTGCGCTTCAAATTATCAATATCCGCTTGCAAACTTTCCGCTTCCGGATGCTTCTCCGGGTAGCAAGCACCCAAAATCGGCAAATCCGGGTGCTTTGAACGAATATAATAAACCAAGTCACTAGCGTGCTCAAAAACGCCTGCCGATTCCTGGCCCGCAATCACGTCGCCGCGCAAAGCCAAAACCCCGGAAACACCAGCATTATCAAACATTTCCAAAGCTTCATCAACAGCATCATAATCAAGGTATCGAGCAGTCAAATGAGCAACCGCGTCAATACCATATTCGGAGCGAATCGTATTCGCAATACGCGCAGTAGCAGTACGATCCTGCAGCTTTCCAGTGCCGTAAGTAACCGAAATAAAATCCGGGTCAAGGCCTTTCAACCCATCCAAAGTATCATAAATCGTACCGATAGGAGATGTGCGCTTAGGTGGGAAAACTTCCAGCGAAAACTTTGGTTTATATGGCATAACTCACCCCTTGCACTGAGAATTGCACTGCTGATTGCTTAGCTTGTTAGCTTGCAATTGCGCGCGAACCTCTTTAGCTGCAGAAACAAGATTCTCCAAGCTTGGCCAAGTTTCAGCGTCACCTCGAGTTTTAAGACCGCAATCCGGGTTAATCCACAGCTTCTCGGCAAGCATCTTGCGCAAAATCTCGTGAATACGCTCCACAAGCTCCGTCTTACCAGGCACGCGAGGAGAATGGATGTCGTAAACGCCAGGGCCAGCCTCAGTCTCAAAATGCGCGTCGTGAATAGCGTCAAGCACAACCAAGTCACCGCGAGAAGCCTCAAAAGAAATCACATCCGCATCCATAGCGTCAATGTCACGAATAATGTCATTAAACTCCGAATAGCACATATGCGTGTGAATTTGCGTAGTCGCAGCCACAGCAGAATGAACAAGGCGGAAAGCAGCAATAGCCCAATCCAAATACTTCTTATGCCAATCAGAACGACGAAGCGGCAACTTTTCACGCAAAGCAGCCTCATCAATCTGAATCACACGAATACCAGCTCGCTCCAAATCCAACACCTCATCGCGAATAGCAAGAGCCAACTGCTGAGTCTGCTCCTCGTGCGTAATATCCTCGCGAGGCCAAGACCAGTTAAGAATCGTCACAGGACCTGTAAGCATGCCCTTAACAATATGCTTCGTGCAGCTTTGAGCATAAGCGCTCCACGACACAGTAATTGCAGACTCGCGAGAAACATCCGACCACACGATTGGAGGCTTCACGCAGCGAGTGCCATAAGACTGCACCCAAGCGTTCTTCGTAAACTTAAAGCCGCGCAAATGCTGGCCAAAATATTCAACCATGTCGTTTCGCTCAAACTCGCCGTGAACAAGCACATCCAAGCCGATTTGCTCCTGATGCTCAATGCACTGAGCAATGCGATTGCGCATAAACTCGTCGTAAGCTTCGCGAGTAATTTCGCCCTTACGAAGATCAGCACGAGCGTTACGAATATCCTTAGTTTGTGGGAAGGATCCAATAGTTGTCGTTGGCAAATCCGGCAAGCCAAGCGATTCCTTTTGCAGACGCTGACGCTCCGCCCTCTTAGGCAATCGCACAAAATCAGAATCTTTAAGATTCGCAAGACGATTAGCAACAGCAACATCCGCTTTCACGCGTGAACCGTCAAACAAAGCCTGATTTTTAGCCAAAACGTTACTAGATTTGCGGCTTTCGTCGCCTTCTGCAGAAAGATTGGCAATATCGCGAATCTCTTGCAACTTTTCAACAGCAAAAGCAAAATGTTGCAACACATCCGCACCCAAAGCATCCTCACCAACAGTGCTAAAAGGCACGTGAAGAAGCGAGCAAGCAGTAGAAACAGCTACGCGATCCGTAATATTCTCGCGCAAAGCATCAACCAAACCAAGGCTTACAGCATAATCGTTGCGCCAAATATTACGGCCGTTCACAACGCCTGCAAAAAGCGTAGTTTTTTCGTTCACACCATAACGCTCAATGGCTGCAAGATTTTCTTCCTTGCCTTCCACTAAATCAACGCCAACGCCGTCAAAACCAAGATTATTCACAGTTTCGTAAGCGTCAGCAATATTGCCAAAATACGTGTTAAGAAGAAGCTTAACTTCCGCACTCCTGACTTCAAGCAAAGGCTTATACAAAGCTTCAAAAAGCTCCAAATCGCCTTGCTCTTTATCCAACGCCAAATAAGGCTCATCAAATTGCAACCAAGTTGCGTGAAGCTCGCCAAAACGCTTAACAATACTCGCATAAGCAAAAGCCAGAGCCGAAATCACAGACTCTGTTACTTCCAACTCCTGAGCTTCAGGAGTACGAGCCAACTTCAAAAAAGTGTAAGGACCAATCAACACAGGCTTCGTTTCCAAACCCTGCGCGCGAGCCTCCAAAAACTCGTCAAAAGGCTTAGTTCCAGCCAAATGCAAGCCTTCCGGATTCTCAACTTCCGGAACAATATAGTGGTAGTTCGTAGTAAACCACTTCTTCATTGGCAACGCCGTCACATCGCCGCGCTCACCCTGATAGCCGCGCGCAATAGCAAAAAGCGTATCCTCAGCATGCTCAAAATTCAATTTACGATAACGCTCAGGCACAGCACCCAGCAAAATAGCAGTATCGAGCATTTGATCATAGTAGCTAAAATCGTTACTTGGAATTAAATCAATCCCAGCTTCAGCTTGCAAACGCCAATGCTTAGCTCGCAAAGACTGAGCAACTTCACGCACTTCATCCAAAGAAGCATCCTGCTTCCAGTAACGTTCAATAATCTTCTTCAACTCACGATTAGCGCCAATACGTGGAAAACCGGAAACCGAAGTAAAAACCGTAGACATACATCCTCCAAAAAATTTCTTTGACTCGCTTTAGCCTAGCAAAGAAATGCTTGAATGCGGTCATTCAAGAACTTGGGGTGTCGTTATAAGATTAATTTATATGCTTAATTGCGTGCGCGTTTCTTTTCCTTGGCGAAATGTGAGCAATGGAAATTACTTGTCTCGCAGCGCTACGCTCTTATACCTTATTTAGACTTAAAGGTTGCATAGTTAAGTTTAGTTTTTTACTTACTTTCTTTCAAAAATAGTTATTTATCAAAAAGATATTACTATCGCTCCGCTTTTATATTGCTCGACCAAGCAATTTCCATTGCTCACAACAAACCAATCAAAATAACATAAACTATGCAATTAAGCTACGGGTGGGTGCGCAGCGGGGGGATTATTTTTTGGCGTGGTGTGGGCGGCAGCACTGATGCTAGTGTGCCTTGAACAACAGAAATCAGCGCATTCTTAGCTAGGCAAAGGATTTGGGCGTAAGGATTGCGAGGGCCGTGGCGCCGCGCAAGCCGCAAGTCGCGAATGGACGATCAGACACAAGCACCACAACCGACGCATTAGCAAGCCCCAAACGCATCGCCCCAAGCACATCCGGATCCGAATCAGGCGAAGAAAGCCACTGCGCAGCCATCGACATCGTCGGCTCATGCCCAACAATCATCGTCGTATGAACATCGCCTCGAATCGCTTGCAACTCGTCCATAACAGATTGCATGCCGCCATCATAAAGACTTTTGCGCGACTCAACCACAGGAGAGTCGCCAAAACGCTTCAACATGCGTTTCAAAGTTTGCTCAGTGCGATTCGCACTAGAACACACAATATAATTCGGCACAAGCTTCAAAGATTCCAAGCCTTTTGCCATAATTTTCGCCTGCTTCAAGCCCTTATCAGTAAGACCACGACCCCAGTCGTCGCCCATTTCAGGAGCTTCAGCCTTCGCATGACGCATCAGCAACAAAACGTACTTACTATGATGTGCTTTCTTCATAAGCTTTTTCATTGGTGATGCCATAATGCTCTCCTACTTAGCTTGATTATGCGCTGATTGTTGTGCAGACTGCGAATCTTGCAAATCTTGCGACTGCGAATCTTCCGGCAATTGCGCAAGTTGCACGTCTAAATCACGTAAAACTTTACGCAATTTACGATCCGAAATATCGCGCAAAGACAAGTCTTCCAACTGTTCAGCGCGCTCTTCTGCTGTCATATCGTCAATATCGCTCACAGTATCTTTAGTACCGTGTTCACGCTTCTTCAAAGCACTAAAACCTTCAGCCATTGCGCGTGAAACAATCAAAAATCCAGTGTGACCAATCATCGCGTGATCCGGGCGCACAGCCAAACCTTGAGCTTTCCAAGTGCGCTCCAATGTTTCTTGAATTTCTGGCTCAGTCCACATGCCACTTTCTCGCAAAGCTTCAGCCATGCGAGACATTTGCGTAGTAGTCGTAACATACGCAATAAGCACGCCTCCAGGCACAATAACGCGATGTGCTTGTTCAAGGCGATTCCAAGGGTCAAGCATGTCTAGCATAATGCGATCCACGCTGTGCGCATCTAAGGTTTTTGCAACAGAATCAAAATCGCCAGTAAGCAAATTCCACCATTCTGGTCGCTTTCCGTAGTACAAAGTTGCGTTAGATTCAGCAATTCGTGCAAAATCCGGGCGAAGCTCAATCGTAGTAAGCTTTCCGCACTCCCCAACTGCGTCCAAAAGGCTTAAGCTCATCGCGCCAGAGCCTGCCCCCGACTCCAAAACGCGCATGCCAGAACGAATATCTCCTAAAGCGATTACTTGCGCAATATCTTTCGGATACATAATTTGCGCACCCCTAGGCATAGAAAGCACGTAGTCAACCATGCGCGGCCGCATAACTACATAATCCCAGCCACCAATAGCGCGCGCCGCCTTCCAAGGTTTGTTGGACGATTTAGAAGGATCAACAATAGTTTGTTGCGTTTCGCGCTTTGCGCTAACAGTAGTAATTACAACGCCTTCGCTTTGACCAATCACGTCGTCGTGACAAATAAGACCGTGCTCAGTTTGCGTAACCCCGCCTGCAACAAGCTGTGCAGTAATTCGCTTACCTTTACGATCGGTGAACTGAATCTTCTCACCTACTCGTAACACTCCACTACGCGAATTAACTGACTGCACAAAACACCTCACTTATTTTTAGAGCACGATTTCTTAGCGCGACTTTTATTATTTCTACTATTATAAGCTCACCGTCGTAAGCGGCATAGCAGAATCGATTGCAAAATCAGGAGCAGAAGGACGAACCCCTGCTTCTACCAAATTCACGCCTAGCATTGCAACCATCGCACCGTTATCCGTGCAAAGCTTAAGCTCTGGCAAACGCACTTCAATTCCATGCTCCTTGCCGCAAGCCAACAAATGCTCGCGAAGCTGCGAATTAGCGGAGAATCCGCCACCAATCATAAGCGTTTTAGAACCGTACTGCTCGCAGCCCATCATAGCTTTTCTAGAAAGCACTTCCGCCACAGAATTAGCCAAAGAAGCACACACGTCATCAACTGGAATTTCAAGACCCTGAGCTTCACGCGCTTCAACCCAACGAGCAACAGCAGTTTTTACACCCGAGAAGCTGAAATCGTACGGATGCTCTTTGCCGGAACGACCTTGCGTTAAACCTTGCGGAACTTTCAAAGTATTCGGATTTCCAAGCCTTCCATGCCTATCAATATGAGGACCACCCGGGTATGGGAATCCAAGCAATCGCGCAACCTTATCAAAGCACTCGCCGGCAGCATCGTCCAAAGTTGTGCCAACAACGTCAATACTTTTAGCAATATCGTTCACGTGAAGAAGCGAAGTGTGACCGCCGGAAACAATTAAAGCAAGTACATCTTCCGGCACATCGCCGAATTGCAATTGCGTTACTGCAATATGCCCAATTACATGATTAATACCATAAATCGGCTTATTTGCAGCCCAAGCTAATGCTTTAGCTCCCGAAACTCCCACAGCTAAGCAGCCAGCAAGACCAGGACCTGCGCTTACTGCAATCGCGTCAACATCGCTTAAATCCATGTTTGCGTCTGCTAAAGCTTTAGAAACAACCGGCACAAAAGCTTCAGCGTGCGCACGAGAAGCAATTTCTGGAATCACACCGCCGTAGCGCGCATGCTCTTGCATTGAAGATGCCACCACATTTGACACCAGCGTGCGTCCGCGCACAATAGCTGCGGCAGTTTCGTCACAAGTTGATTCAATTCCCAATACGATTGCTTCGCTCATTTTATTCCTCGTTATTCCTCGTTATTCCTCAGTTCCGTTATTTTTTGCGGTTAGATTAGCGCACATTGTGTACGCATCCACACCTTCCGGCTGATAGTAACGTTTTCGCAAACCCATTTTCTTAAAACCAAAACGTTCATACAACGCGAGCGCAGGAACATTGTCAACTCGCACTTCTAGCAGCATGCGTTTGGCACCAATTTTTTCTGCGGTTTTGATCATAGTTGATAAAAGTTCCGCCGCTAAGCCTTTTCTTTGATATTTTTTCGCAACGCCAATTGTCATTATTTGCGCGTCGTCGCCGTCAAACCAGTAGCCAGCATACCCGCATAACGTATGCGTATTTTCGTCGATTTGAGCGTAATACGCGCGCATAGGAGCTTGTAATTCTTGCGAAATCATGCTCTCATTCCATGAGCCTTTGCCAAACAAGTCAGCTTCAATAGGCGCTATTTTTTGCGCTAACTCATCGCAAGTAAAATCGCACTTTGGAACTATATTGCAATTCTCGGCTACTGCTGGAAATTGAGAACGCGTTATATCAACAATCATAATTACTCAAATCGTTAAAACGCTTCTATTTCTCTTTTGCCTTATTCGCTTCGCCAGAGCCAAGCACATGCTTAAGCGGATTTGGCACAGACACGTCCGGACGGCGCAAATACAGCGGTTCAACAGCTTTTACGTACTCATCTTTATTTGCACATTCCAAAGAGCATTGCTCGAAAATTTGCAAACCTTGCACACCCAAGTCAAGCGCGCAAACTTCAGCAATAACGCCAACATTGGCAATATTGCGCCAATCTTCAACGTATTTTTTAGCACCGTGACCGAGCACATCCACGCAATAATTTTCGCAATTTTTGCTTGCTAAATACTCATTCACACGAGCCACAACATTTTGCGGATAGTCAATATCCATATTTATCAGCGCATTGCCTTCGCCGTCATACAAGGACATGTACACTTGGCGACGGCGCGCATCATTTAGTGAAAGCACGTAGTGACGAATATTAGAGTCGCAAAAATCCACAGAATCCGGAATATTTAGTAGCAAATCCTTGCAAATAACGCCATTTTTGCGAGCTTTTTCAAACGCACCAGAGCGCATCATCAAACTTTGAGGAAGAAGACTATCACACCCCAAAATTTCAGCATTATTTGCAAACGCGATCGCTTTCGCTGCAACCAATCCCGCGCGAAGACCAGTAAAAGGAGCAGGACCTACGCCCACAACCACGCGATCAATATCCGAAGGCTTAAGCCCTGCGTCCTCCACAACTTTCGCAATATTTACTTGTAAACGCTCCACGTGAGTGCGCGAGTCGGTTTCAACAATCGGCTCATGACCCACAATTCCGACAGTAGAGCCAAATGATGTGTCAATAATCAGCGTATTACTCATGTTCATTCCTCGAAATCACGTACCAGACTAGCTTACTCGCTTAGCACAACTTGCGTTATTTATTGCGATATTTACTTATGTATTACTCGCGTATTACTCTGCCTATTTCTTAATTACAATTTTGCAAGTCGATTAAGCCAATCCTTGCCGACAGCTTTCAAAGTTACGATTCGCTCACCGTCGCTAGTAAAATCGTCTACTTGCGAAGAATCAATAGGTCTTGCAATATGAACTTCTAAACGCTCAGCAGCAAGCACTCCAGCCATTTGCTCACCCCACTCCATAAGCACAACAGTGCCGTCTCCCGGCTCTTCCAAAGCTTCGTCAAGCCCCAAAGATTCAAGCTCGTCAAGCAAACGCGAAACAGTATCTTGACCCGGAGCAAAATCTTCGCCACCCAAACGGTAAGCGTCAACGTGAATTAAAGTCGCAGGCTTGCCATCCGCAAAAGTGCCATGCAATTCTCGCGCAATCGTAAAAGTTGGAGACACAATCGGCTCACTAATTGAAAGCCCTGCGCCAAAACCTTGCGCAAACGTTGTTTTACCAGCTCCAAGAGGGCCAGAAAGCAGCAGAACGTCGCCTTCTTTAACTAGTTTTGCCACAGCTTTGCCAAGCTCACGCATATCAGCATCCGTAGGCACAGTACAAACTTTTTGCTGTTCTGACACCGTTTCTTCTTTCATACTTAACACAATCTTTCTAATTTGCAGTTATTAATTTACGATTTTTAATTTACGTTTCCTATTTACGATTCCTATTTGCGATTCTTAATTACGATTCTTAATTTACGCTTTCTAATTTCCTCGAGCCGCAATGAGCATAATACATTTTTCAAGCGCATAATTCGCGTCACTAGATCCGCCTTTGCACTGCTCATCCGCCCAAGCTAAAGATTGTAAACATTGAGAAACACCTGCACTATTCCATCCAGCAAGCTGACGCATTGCCATTTTAAGCGCCCACGGGTTTACTTTCGCTTCAGCACTAGAAATCGTGCCGTTGCGAATTGCCATTGCGAGCGCAATTACGCGTACTTTTGCAGCCAAAGCACCTATTAATGCTATGGCGTCAACTCCTTGAGCAATTGCAGTTCTTGCTGCAAGCACAGCAGAACCTGCATGACCTGCAACAGCTTTATCCGCAACAAAAAAGCCGGTAACTTGCGGATCTGCAATCAAGTATCGATCGACAATATCAAGCGTTATTGGATTATCATCATAATCGAAGCATAATTGCGAGCATAATGCTGCAAGCTCTCCTGTTTTACTTCCCAAAACTGACACAAGACGTTGTGCTGCTTGAGGCTCAACGCTTCGATTGTGACGCTCAAATATGCTCATAACAAAGTTGAGTTTTGCATCGTCTTTTTTAAGATCCGGCACTGTAATTGTGTTTGCGCCAGCTTTCGTTAGGCGCGTAATAATAGACTTTCCTTTAAGCCCACCTTCGTGACGTGCAATAACCCAAGTTGCAGAAGAGTCTACAAAATTATTTTCACTATTTTGCGCTTGTTTGCAGAAATTTTCGATTGCGTCTACTAAAGACTCGTCTGCTTGTTGCAAATTATTTATTATTACAATCGTTCCGTCACCGAAAAGCGAAGGACCTACAGCTTCGTCAAATGCGTACTGATCCGCAGTTGACGCATCGAGTTCAATAATTTCAGCATCCGGAGCACTTTCTTGAACTTTTTCACGCACAGTTCGAGCATTAAGCTCGTTTAAGTAAGCGTCACCTCCAACTACCAGCGTAACTGGCATAACGCGTTGCGCGCGCTTATTATTTGCTGCCATAATGCTCCTTAAACCAACCAACTCTTAACCATCATAATATTGCATTCGAATATGCGTGCGTGTTTGCTACTCTTCGAAAATTTTCTCTGCTTCTCGTAGCGTTCGCTTTGCAGAAGCAGACCACAGTTGACCAATTATGTTAGCTCTTTGAACATAATACTTATTGCGAAAAGCTCGCAAAGTTAGCATAGACAAAGCCAATATCACAAATTCTGCGCACAACATTGCCCACGCTCCTGCTGCACCTTTTATCCATGGAAACACGCCAAAAGATACTTCATCGCACCAACACGCACACTTTTGCATAAAGCTTGTTCCAATTGATGAAGCTCTCGCAAAAATAAGCGATAATCCATCGTTAAAGCTCGCACAAACTAGCGAAATTAAGCCGAACACTGTTGCCCAATCCATAAGAGGCGCAACTATTAAGTTAGCTGGCACAGACATAAAAGACACTTCCGGTTGCATAAGAATTTGCACTGGCATAGTCCAAAATTGTGCAGAAAGCGTTATAGCTAGCGCAGAAGCAACACAAGATGGCATATATTTTGCAAACGTTTTAGAAATCGGCACTCCCATAACAACAATTCCCAAAGTTGCTGCGGAAGAAAGAGCAAAAGCATAGTCCCAAGCGTATGAGGGATTTACCACAAGCACGCCTATAACAGTCCAACTTAAAGCACTAGCTGACTGGTATGGTCGTTTACAACACCATGCAACAGCGGATATTATTCCCATAATTAACGCTCGAAGCACAGATGCAGAAGGGTAAACTATTGCAGCCAAAGCAATTTGCAACGTAATTTGTATTAAAGATGTAGACCAACGAGGCAACAGTAATCGTGCGCAAAACTTGCGAATAATCATACTAAGTAGCAAAAAGTGCCCACCTGAAACTGCCATAACATGCATGATTCCAGCATGTTGAAAATGTTGACGCGTCATATTCGCATAAGTTTCGTCGACCGGCTCAAGTGAACTTGCATCCTCTACTGGCACATATTCTTGTCCAAGCATGCCAACAGTTACTCCAGGAACCAACATTCTGCCTTGCATATCGAGCTTATTTGTTACGTCATAAAACGATTTCCACAAATTACTAACAGCTTTATGCCAAAAGTCTGAGTCTTGTACAACATGCAAGTTTCGTTGAGTTTTTTCTACATGCAATTCAGGCTTACTACTATCAAATCTCGAAGCTTTCACGCTAACAGGAACGCTTAGGCTCGAACCATAGCTAAGTTGCTTGCATATTGGCGAATACGCATACAGTCGCGCTTGAACGTAACTTTTTTGCGCATCAAACTTATGCACTTGAACATTAGCTTGGCAATCTCCTTTAAAACTTCTAGACGAGCGCACAGGAGCAACTACTGTAAATTCTGCAAATCGCGCGCGCTCGGCATTATTTCCTTGAAAATACAGTGCTTTAGTAGGATTATTGCCGCGTATTTCTCGCATAATAACGTCACCAGATATCACATATTGAGTTATGTACGAAAGCATGCACGCAGCTACAAAAACGTTTATTATTACTAAAACTGTTCTGCGCCATATAAAAAACTTAAATTTTTTGCAAAATATAAAAATCGAAACTATAGTTGCATTGAATAAAACTATTGAAATGCAATAAATTATAGTAAAATTGCATAAGAATTTTCCAATTAAGCACCCAGCCCAGCACGCTGCAGCAACAGGAATCATACGAAAGTCACGACTTCCAGAAACTTTTTCTACTTTTTCTACGTTTTCTACTATCTCTACGTTTTCTCGCATAATTCACCTATTTGACGTCAACATTCCCACGGAATTTATTCAAGGTTTTAGGCCCGATTCCTTTAATTTGCATCAAATCTTCTAAACTGCGAAAATAACCAACTCTTTTACGTTGAGCAATAATGCGCGCAGCAGTTTTGGGTCCGATTCCTTTTAAGGTTTGTAGTTGATCAAGCGTTGCAGTGTTTATATTGATTCTGCCAGTGTTACTTTGATGAGAAGCAGTATTTTCGTTGCTTCTGTCGCTTTTGTTGCTTCCACTGTCGCCTTTACTGTCGTTGTTGCCTTTACTTACATCACCTCCGTCGCTTCCGTCACCTCCGTTGTTTCCGTCACCTCCACTGTTTTCGTCGCTTTCATTACTTACGCTTTTTTCTTCATCATCATTTTTATTCTTATCTTTTACATTATTAAAAGAAGACTTTTCGCGACTAGTATCGTCGTTTTCTATTGCAAACGCGCCTGCTTTTTCGTTCTGAACTCGTTGATATGTTAAGGATTGAGAAATGAGCATTGTCAGGCTTGCACAAAGAGCTGCAACTAGTATCAGCATTAAAGCAAGCGTATGTACAGGCTTCATGTGAAATCTAGGAGAAGTTTTGCTACTTATAATTTCTTCATCAAAAGAATTACAAGCTTTTTCGCAATAGTCGTCACTAAAATTTTTACCAACATTGCTGTTAGAAAATTCTTCTAAAGACGTTGCAATTCGTCTCCGAGGCAAATCAGACGCAGGCTTATTAAACCTAAAATTATGCGCATAATTCTGCCCAAAATTCTGCCCAAAGTCTTCCATAAATCCCCCAACTCTTAAAGTTCTTAACTTAACTATTGGGCAACTTATAACACTTCGCAACAAAAATACGCGCCTGTGGTTAAAACCTTTAACAGCCAAAGCGACTGAAGGAACGCTCGCGCGGTTAACGCGCTCGCTACGAAACTCGCGTTGGAAGTCCACTGGACTTCCAACTTAAGCGAGTTTCCGCATTGAAATGCCTACGCGCGCTACGCTTTGAGCGCTCCGGCAAGTCAATGCGCAGCTTAATTAAGCGACTTTAGTTGCACTTAGTAAACCACGCACTTTACGTAACTTTCTGCACGAGTCTATGAGTTTTGTGTTGACGGTTAGCGTGTTGAGAGGCTGGAAAAATTGTGTTCAGTGCTAAAAGAGGACTGAGAAGCTACATTCTTTAAATATAGGCGAACACAATAAGCGTCTTTAGCAACCAGAGCGCACGAAGGACGGAACGCACGCAAACACAAATTTTCCAGCCTCGTCAAAACCAAAAAACTAAATCAGTTACAAAACTCATAGACGAAACCCAAGAATAACAAAAAATGCTGTAAAGCGCGAAAAATCGCGCAATACAGCATTAATTAAGCCGAATCTTACCTCTCGTCTGGTACAATAGACACAATCTTCGGAGCCTTCACAATCACCTTGCGCGGAGCCTTACCGCCCAAGCGATCAGCTACAGCTTCTAGCGCAAGCTTTTCAAGCTCAGAAGCGTCAATATTTGGATCAACTTCAAGCTTTGCACGAACCTTGCCCTTTATTTGCACAACGGCAGTAACAGTATCCTCACCAACGTAACGAGCATCTGCAACAGGCCAATCTGCGTGAGCAATAGACTTATCATGCCCAAGCTTGCTCCACATTTCTTCGCAAATATGCGGCGCAATTGGAGCCAACATAAGAACCAGCGGCTCAACAGCTGCTCTCGGCACGTGAGGAAGCGAAGTCAAGTGGTTGTTAAGCACAATCAGCTTAGCAATTGCAGTATTTGGACGCATTGCTTCCATTTCCACAGTCACTTCTGCAATTGTGTTGTTAAGAATCTTCAACGTCTTCTCATCCAAAGCGTCGTCAGTTACCACGCAAGCTCCGGTTTCTTCGTTCACAACGTTACGCCACAAGCGCTGCAAGAATCGCATGCCACCAACAACGTTACGCGTGTTCCACGGACGAGACTCAGAGAGCGGACCCATGCTCATTTCGTACAAGCGGAACGTATCTGCACCGTAGTTTTCGTACATGTAGTCTGGGGTCACAATATTCTTTAAGCTCTTGCCCATTTTGCCGAACTCGCGGTTCACAGTTTCGCCATGCCACGTAAAGGTTGGCTCGCCAGTGCCGTTTGAAGCACCTTCTTCAACCTCGTCAGCAGGAACGTACTGTCCGCGCTCATCCGTATAAGCGTAAGCCTGAATCATGCCCTGGTTAAACAAGCGGTGGAATGGCTCAGCAGAATCCACGTAACCCAAGTCGTAAAGCGCCTTATGCCAGAACCTGGAGTAAAGCAAGTGCAAAACTGCGTGCTCTACACCACCAACGTAAAGGTCAACGCCGCCAGAAACATGCTCTTTGCCTGGACGGTTTGTGCCCATCCAGTAGTCATATTCATCGCTGTCAACCATATGCTCAGCGTCGTTTGGATCCAAGTAGCGCATGTAATACCAGCAAGAACCAGCCCAGTTTGGCATAGTGTTGGTGTCGCGATAGTAGGTTTTTACGCCGTCACCAAGGTCGAGCTGAACTTTTACCCAATCCTCGTTTCGGCTCAAAGGTGCTTCAGGCTCAGAATTTGCGTCGTCTGGAGCGTAAGTTTTTGGCTGATAATCAGGAACGTCCGGCAATGCAATTGGAAGCTCACTATCTGGCACTAAGTGAGCAACACCGTCCTCATCGTAAACGATTGGGAATGGTTCACCCCAGTAGCGCTGACGAGAGAACAGCCAGTCGCGAAGTCGGTAAGAAACTCTACCTTTTCCTACGCCTGCAGCTTCAAGCCAAGTCGTCACCTTTTTAATAGCTTCATCTACACGCAAACCGTTAATAGACAAAGCATCGCCAAGCTTATGAGTATGTTCTACTGCTGAATTAATAACAATTCCGTCGTGAGAAACAAACGGAGCTTTACCCTCGTAATCCTCCAACTTTTCTTCGGAATCAGGCAAAGGCTCAACAGTGTAAATTACTGGCAAACCGAATGCTTTTGCGAAATCATAATCGCGCTGGTCGCCGCCAGGAACTGCCATAATTGCACCTGTGCCGTAGCCCATAAGCACGTAGTCAGCAGCAAACAGTGGAAGCTTTGCTCCAGTTACAGGATTAATTGCATAAAGACCCGTAAACAAGCCTGTTTTTGCTCCTGCGTCTTCCGTGCGATCTTTAGCAGTCTTCGCGCGAGCTTGAGCTTGATACTCTGCCAAGCCTTCTTTAAGACTTGCGTAACCGCCCTTCCAGCCTTCTGGAACGTCCGCACCCCAAGCTTCTGGAACATGCTCAAGAATTGGGTGATCCACAGAAACAACAGCAAAAGTTGTGCCAAAAAGCGTGTCTGGACGAGTAGTGTACACTTCCAAATCGCGCGTTTCGTCATCCGCACATGGCACTTCAAAGTGCACAGATGCACCGTGAGATTCGCCAATCCAGTTTCGCTGCATAAGCTTAACTTTTTCTGGCCAATCAATAGTGTTCAAATCTTCCACCAAGCGGTGTCCATAATCGGTAATTCGCATGGACCACTGGCGAAGGTTGCGCTGGAATACTGGGAAGTTTCCGCGTTCAGACTTACCTTCTGCAGTAACTTCTTCGTTTGCGAGCACAGTTCCCAAGCCTGGGCACCAATTTACAGGAGATTTAGAAATATAAGCAATACGGAAATTGTTTAATACATCCGCTTGCTCTACTTTATTAAGCTCTTCCCACTTTTTGCCTGCAAAACCAGGAATTTCGCGCTTTCCGCTCTTAAACTCATCAACAAGCTCAGCAATTGGTCGAGCAGAACCTTTTCCGCCGTCTTTGCGCACAAAATCAGGGTTGTACCAAGCGTCATAAAGCTTGGAGAAAATCCACTGCGTCCAACGCACATAATTCGTATCAATAGTTGCAAAAGACCTACGATCATCAAAGCTCAAGCCCATGCGGTGCAGCTGCCTGCGCATATTAGCAATATTCGCTTCGGTAGTAATGCGAGGGTGCTGACCAGTTTGCACAGCGTACTGTTCAGCCGGCAAACCAAAAGCGTCATAACCCATTGCATGAAGAACATTCTCACCCTTCATGCGATGGTAGCGGCTTACAACATCCGTTGCCAAATATCCAAGAGGATGTCCAACGTGTAAGCCTTTGCCGGAAGGATACGGGAACATGTCCATTGCAAAGAAAGAAGGACGACCGTCAGCATTCCTGCCTTCGCCATCCTTCAAATTGCCCTTAACATTAGCGGCCCAAAATGTGCCCTGCTCGTCCCAGGTTTTTTGCCAGCGCTGCTCAATATCTTGTGCGAGCTGCGCGTTGTAACGAAAAGCTGGCTCAGCAATAGTAGCTTTGTTGTCAGCTGTTGCATACTGTTGATCGTTGTCGTTCATACCCTAGGACTATAGCGTCTAATATCGTCATTACGCAACACTTTTTACAAGTTTTGTTAAGAAAAATATGCTTTTTACGAAAGTTTTACTGTTTAATGCAATAAATTTATGCAAACAAGCTTTTTCATAAAATCCATTATTACAATAGTAAACAAAACAATAGTAAACAAATTATTATTAAATAACTTTTTAATACAAGAGGTTAAGAATTGAAAGTACCGAAGAATACACTACTACTTATTGCTTGTTTAGTTTGGGCAGCAGCAGGCTTTAATATTCTCAATATTGGGTTGTTAGCATACCAAAATTATTTGCAACCACTTAATTATGCTTTGTCTATTCTTGTTTTTGGCATATTCCAATTCCTAATTTTTGGCAAACTCGTAAAAAAGCATACTCAAAGAATTAACGGCTATGCTGAAGAAAAGCAGTTTTTCCTTAAATTCTTTGACGTAAAATCCTTCATAATTATGGCTTTTATGATGACAGGCGGAATTGCTTTGCGCGCAACTAACGCAGCTCCAGAACAGTTTATTGCAGTGTTCTACACAGGCTTAGGAACTGCACTATTTTTAGCAGGATTACTTTTTGGTTATCAATTTGCAAAAACGCTCTGCCCTGCACTTAAACACAAAGCATCTGATTGTGCTAATACTTCAGTAAAATAGTGAGTTTGGGAATAAATTAATAAATATTTTATTAAGTATGTAGCGCATGTTTCGTATGCGCTACTACGTTAAGAAGGCTTCTATGAACAACGCTGTATATAAGAAAAGTAGATTATATGCTCCTGAGCGTTTCTTTGAATGCGAAGGTAAAGGCTTAAAATGGCTTTCTGAAGCTCACAAATATGGCGGTCCTAGAGTGGCTGAAGTATTTGATTGGAGAAACGGTTACCTTAATATTGAGCGCATTGACACTCACTCAGCAACACCAATGGCTGCATTTGAGTTTGGTGCATCGCTCGCTCATATGCACGATTACGGTGCAAAATATTTT
The DNA here is from genome assembly GCF_049244235.1 of Gardnerella sp. DNF01151. Lineage (NCBI taxonomy): Bacteria > Bacillati > Actinomycetota > Actinomycetes > Bifidobacteriales > Bifidobacteriaceae > Gardnerella > Gardnerella sp. DNF01151. Next base: position 1,214,429 of record NZ_CP058389.1, read on the forward strand.
GGTGAGGCACCAGCAGATTACGATGGAAAATGCTATTTTGGACCTTTAAGCGATCCAGTTGAAATGCCAACTGGCACTTGGAGTAATGTTATTGACTACCTTGCGGACGGACGATTGCGTCCTATGGTTGAGCTTGGTATTGCTCGCGGAGAGCTTACTCAAAGCGATTTAGATCTTACAAACGAAGTTATTGATGCGCTGCCTGATTTATTAGGAAAAGCTGCAGAAGATAAGCCTGCTCGAGTTCACGGAGACTTGTGGAGTGGAAACGTGTTATGGACTAAAAGTTCAGACGGCGAACACACTGAAGCTGTTCTTATCGACCCTGCAGCACATGGTGGACACCGCGAAGAAGATTTAGCTATGCTTCATCTGTTTGGAATCAGCTATTTTAAGCAGATTTTAGACGGCTATCAGTCTGTTCATCCACTTAAAGCAGGTTTTGAGCAGCGCATGATTATTTGGCAGCTCTACCCTATTGCAGGACATTGCGTGTTCTTTGGTGGAGGTTACGTGAGCGAATACCGTAATATGTGCGAAAGTCTTATAAAAAGTTCTATAAGATAATTTTGCTCACTAAAATAGCAATGTAAGTATTTAGCACATGGCTATATACAATGTTAGAAGATAGTTACAAGTAGATCACATATAGACAGCAACAGATAGACCACGAAACGAGAGGTCACTACTATGATTCGTTTGTGCAACAGAACTATGCATCGTTCTTTAGTTATGCTGGCAGCATTAGTTACGATGCTTTTTGTTGTTAGCTCGTGCGCAAGTTCAACAAAAACTTCTTTAAAATCTGAAAATAAAGAACAAGCGAATCACGGTAACGTTATTGTTTTTACTCCATCAGACGGATTAGCAATAACACGTAATAAGCCTCTAAGCACGTGGGACATATTGGTTCCAGAATTAATAAAATCGTTAAAAGATAAGGGATTTGACGATAATTCTATTACTACTAAAACTTCTTCTAGCCTTTCAGAACAAAGCCGCGATGTGCAAGATTATGTAGTAAATTTGCTAAGCTCATTGAACAATGCAAAACAGAATAATTCAGGAAAGCACAATTCTGTTTCTGAAAATTCAAAAATCAAAAAACAATTAAGTAAAACGACAATTGTTATAGCTCCATGGACTAGCAAAAACGGCAATAATAACTATGGAGATTATGCAACGTTGCCTGCGTCTAATTCTGAAAATACACAAAAATCAAATACTCAGGACTTAAATTTACAAAACGACGATAACTCTCAATCATCTAAAGATGAGCTTAATGCAGAAAAACGATTGGCATCCTCACTTCGCCTAGCAAAAAAGGCGGGAATCCACGTTGTTATGCTCTCACGGAATGTTAGCGGTTTCAAACCTGATGTGATGTTCCATTTATCTGACGCAAGAACCATTGGCGAAATTCAAGCAACAACTCTGATACAAAAAATCGCTCTAGATCGTGCAACTAAAGAAAATCCACGCTATATTGAAGTTCTTTTGCCATGTCACAATCAAAAAAATATTAATGCAAACAATAATAATCAACAAAATAACAGCGACGAAGCAAGCGAAGATGATGATTCTAACAACAATACGCATGCAAATAGCGAAACAGCATTCCATGATGATTTTGCTGAAGAAGCATTCGCTGGCATTTGGAAAGTTTTGAGACCATATTTTGCTTCTGGAACATTAATAAGCACTTCTGGAAGATTGAATGTGAATAGTAGCGAAAAAGACTGGACCAATGTTGCTTTCGACGCAGATGTAGCTGACTCTGTGAAAAATGAGTTAACAAAACGAATTACGAAAAGTACAAGTCTTTTTTCACACTCAAGGCATCGCGTTGATGGAATTATTGCGCTCGATGATCAAATTGCTTTACAAGCCGTACAAGCACTAAACAATCTCGGTTATGAAGGAAGCGCAGCAGATATAAACCCATCTTTCAATTTGCCGGACGTTATCGGAAACTTCATAGGGAAACGAGATCTTAATAAAAGACCAGTTCCTGCTCCAAAAGATTCTGCAAAGAAATCCGAAAAAGAATTACGACAACAGCAGAAAAAAGATGAGGAAGAAGAATCAGAAGCAAAGAAATGGCCAGTAATAACTGGTTATGGCGCGTACAAAAATATTATGCCAAACATTGTGAGCGGAAAGCAATGGATGACAACTATAGAAAATCATAAGCAGATTGTTCAAGATCTTACTGCTACTTGTTATTCTTTGAACAGAAACGGTAAACTTGACAAAAAAATCGCTACAGTGCAAACAAAAATTGAACACGGGGAAACTGTCCCTACTGTTAACGAGCGACTAGTGGCAGTAAGCGCAACAAATCTAAAGTCACGTTTAATTGACCCAGGTTACGTATCATTAGCAGACGCAGGCTTGTAAATACAATTTTTGAACGCAAGTTATGGAACGCAAGTTGTGAAATATAAGTTGTGGAACGCAATCTGCAGCTTGAATATAGCTTCAAGCTATAGTCAAGCTATATTCCACGAATTTACACACAGCTAACGTTTGCGTGGAGCATAAATAACGTGTTCGATAAGGTCGTTATAACGCTCTACAACAACTTGACGACGCGCCTTTAAACTTGGCGTAATCAAACCGTTTGCTTGAGTAAACTCATCTGGAACTATTTCGAACTTGCGAATAGACTCAGCTCTAGAAACTAGCTCATTTGCTTTGCTAACAGCACGTTCAACTTCTGCTCGCACAATACCGTTATGTGAAGCTTCTTTTAAAGACCGTACGGGGCATGCACCACGCGAAGAAAGCCAAGTATTTACTTCTGATAAATCGAGCGCAATAATTGCTGAAACAAACGGCTTCCTGTCTCCGATAACAACAGCTTGAGAAATAATAGGTGAAGACATTAATGAAGCTTCTAACGCATTTGGAGATAAGTTCTTACCACCAGCAGTAATAATAAGATCTTTCTTTCTGCCTGTAATACGCACAAAACCGTCATCGTCTAAAGATCCAAAATCTCCAGTATGCAACCAGCCATTTACAATCTGCTGTTTGGTAAGCTCAGGATTATTATGGTAGCCTTTGCACACTGCAGGACTTTTAATACACAATTCACCATCATCAGCAATAGCAACAGATACACCCTTTACAGGCAAACCAACGGTACCAATGCGATAACCTGTCGTAGGATTCACCATAGAAGGAGCACAAGTTTCTGTCATTCCATAGCCTTCTAGAAGAGGCAAACCAATGCCATTAAAGAAGTGTGCAATCGACAAATCTAAAGGAGCACCGCCCGAAATAGCGTATGAAACAGAGTCTCCAAATACGTGTAGTAGTGGAGCATACACTAATTTTTTACATATTGAATGGCTAAGAGCGAGCATTGGAGGAACCATTGAACTAGACTGCTGAGCGCGAGACCATTCGCGAGCAACCTTAGATGCATAAGCAAAAATAAAACCTTTTACTCCTCTGCCTGCTTTTTGAGAAGCAGCATTGTAAATCTTCTCAAAAATGCGTGGAACCCCAAGAATAAATGTTGGTTTAAAAGTTTGAAAATCAGACAATACAGTTTTCAAATTACTCGTCAAACCAAGAGTTATATTTCCAGCAAAGCAGAACAATTGCATAAACCTAGCAAAAACGTGCGCAAGAGGCAAGAACAGCAAAAGACGCGGGCTGCCTTTTAACGCAATGTCTGGCATAGAAATAACACCTGATTTAGCAATAAAGACAAAATTGCTATGAGTAAGTTCAATTCCTTTTGGCTCACCAGTTGAACCTGAAGTGTACACAATTGTTGCTATGTCACTTCCATTAACAGCGTGCACTCGCTCATAAAATTCAGCATCAGTTACTGCTTTACCGTATTCAATGCACGCGTCGATAGCACCACGATTCATCACATATACGTCGTGAAGAGTAGGACATTCTTCCTGAACAGCCTCTACTTTTGGCAACATTTCAGGAGACTCCACAAATATTGAACATACTTGAGAATCTTGAACAATATGTTGTATTTGCAACGAAGAGCTTGTTTCATAAATTGGCACTGTCAATGCGCCTATAGACATAATAGCCATATCAAGAATTGTCCATTGCCATGAAGTGTGAGCAATAATTGACACAGCGTCACCAGGCATTACCCCTCTAGCAATAAAGCCTTTAGCGACAGCTATTACTGTATCTCTAAATTCTTGAGCAGTATATGACTTCCAAACGCCGTCAGCTCCAACGTATTCAACCAAAGAACCATTAGGATTGCGCTCTGCTCGCTCTTCTAGCAGTGAGAAAACATTAACATCTGTATCAATAGACTCATCAAGTGGACGAGAATATTCTTGCATATTAGCTCCTCTATCTGCTGAATTGACGTATATCTTTACTATACGCGATTTGCAAGCCTTCGCATATGCGAATATCTACAAGATTGTAATAAATTTTGTTCATTTATCTACAAATATCTACGATATAAATATAGTATTTTGCTTATTCCACAGGCTTAAGCACAATGCGACGCTTAACAGTCATTCTTTCAGGATTAGCATATGTACGATTTTTACGTTTTAAACCCCACTGCACACAAGTTGTGCCGCAATGGTCCGAACCTCCTTCGACATGTGCAAAATTCTGGCCTCTTTTCACAAAAACACCAACGCTAAACTTTGTTACAGCAGGCTCAAAAGTGGATGTCAGTTCACCATGCCTAATAGTCACAACTGATTTACCAGCGACTTTACCAGCAAAACTAATAACGCCATCTGCAGGCGCAAATAAAGGAGTCCCTGTGCTTGCAGCTAAATCTACGCCGCGATGCCCAGCCATCCAAGGTTTAGGCGGAGGATTAAAAGCTTTTACTATTCGTGCAGGTTTTACAGGCCATTGCATAGCTGACTTGCATGTTTTTTCGCTATAAGCGCCTTTAGAAAGAGCACACTTGTGGCAACATGTCACAGCAGATTCTACAACATAATATTTAAGATGATGACTATTTTGCGAAATTTCGGGTTGTAAAAACAGCGTATCTAATAAAATAACTGAGATTATAAAAATCCCCAAACAGGCAGATATTTTGTAATATAATTCATAATTTTTGCGAATACACATATATTCCCCATCCGTATTTTTATAAAACGACTTTTATAAAAGTTTTGCAGCTAATTTGCAAAAATCATAAGCTTTTAAAGCATTGTGGATAAAACATATGCTTATAATCACTGTTTCGACACGCCAAAACACGCCATATTTGCATCTTTGAAAATTACGTGTAATATAAATGTCTTGTGCACAGCGCTTAGTTGAGTACAAGATATTCCTGCGTAGCTCAGTTGGCAGAGCGTTCGACTGTTAATCGAATGGTCGCTGGTTCAAGCCCAGCCGCAGGAGCCATGAAGCCACTGGTTTTCCAGTGGCTTTTTGCGTTAAATATTACGACTTGTATCCACAAGCAAAATCTTGATTGTTTAGCGCTCATGAGCGTGGCTAACATAAACATTTTGGCGTATTATATAAACAAGTTGCGTATTCAAATGCGCTAATGTTGAGCAGCAATAGATAACAGAGGACAAATATGAATCAACATAGCTCCGATAGTGTTGAAAAGAGTCAAAAGAAAAAGCTCATTATTCTCATTGTGGGAATTGTTGTGCTAGCTTTAGCTCTTGGCGCAGTTGGCACACTTTGGTATATGAAGCAGACTGAACGCACTAAAGCAGCTCGCAAACAGTGCGAAATAAAAGTTGCACAAATTTCTAAAGCCAAAGCCGTATGGAAAAGTTTAGTACACAACAGCGTAATAACAGATCTCACAAAAGGTGACTCTGATAACGCAAAAGAACTTGCTAAAATCATGAGCGAAAAGGTTCCTGACGCAGTATCTTGCACAGCAAACTCTCCTGAAGAACTTGGTTCCCAAAGCGTAGAAGCTTTAGCTGCTTCTGAATGGTATGCAGTCAAAGCAAAAAGAGTGCGCGAGTTGGCTGTTACATTAATCGATGAAAATAACAAAAAAGATAAAGACAAAGACAAGCAAGACGAAGAAACAAAGAAGCAAGAGATAAATGAATCGACTGGAATTGTAATTCAGCGTTCAAATGTTGTCCCACCAAAGCCAAAGCCAACACCAGCGCCGACGACAAATACTCAAGACACTAAGAAACAGAAGACTGAGAAGAATAAGAATAAAGACAAAGACAAGAACAAAGACAAGAACAAAGATAAGGAAAAAGAACAGGAAAAGAACAAAGAAAAAGATAAGGATACAAAAGGCAGCGAAGACGGATCTGGCGACGGAAACCATAAAGGAAATGATGGTCAAGAAGATCCGAATGATAAAGCAAAAAAGGGCGACCAAGATCCCTCTGCTAAAGCGGACCTAATAGGACCTCCACCATCTTCAGAATCTCCACAAAAACCATAAAACATATTCCTCTGTTATCTAACTCAATAATAAAAGCTCCCAGCGTATATCACTGGGAGCTTTTACATTATCTAACTCTACATCGTAAACGATGTTGAACTTTATAAACTATTCGTTCATTTTGCTACTCGAACATGAGTTAAATCGACTTCCTCAAGAGGAATTACTCGAGTATGATTTTTAATCTTGTAGCCAATGTATAGAACGATAAATAGCGGCACAGACATGTACGTGATTCCAATAGCCTGCCAGTTAAGCGTTGCAAATGAATGCAAATCCTGACCAACAATAACAAGAATGCATAAGAAGAACGCAACAATAGGACCAAACGGATACCACTTTGCTCGATAAACTAATTCATCTAAGGAATGACCTTGAGCCAAGTATGCTTTACGGAAGCGATAATGAGCTGCAGCAATACCAGCCCAAGCAATAAAACCAGTCAAACCACTTGCAGCAACCAGGAACATGTAAATTTGCGAACCAAAAATACTCATAAAGAAAGTAAATAAAGCAACTACAAATGTAGCAATCAACGCAGGAACAGGAATACCACGAAGACCTACCTTGCCAAATACTTTTGGAGCATTATCTTCTTTTGCGAGCGAATAAAGCATTCTTGTTGAAGCATACATGCCGGAATTTGCTGCAGAAATAACAGAAGTCAGAATCACTGCATTCATAACTGCCGCTGCAGCTGCAAGCCCTGCACGTTGGAACACAAGCGTAAACGGACTAATAGCAATATCAGTTACATCAGAACCAAGTAAGTTCTTGTCAGTATAAGGAATAATGCAAGCAATAACGAAAATTGCAAGAATGTAGAAGAGAAGAATACGCCAGAACACTTGCTTTACAGCTTTTGGAATACTCTTTTCAGGAGTTGCAGACTCTCCAGCAGTAATACCAATAAGCTCAGTTCCTTGGAAAGAGAAGCCTGCAATAGCGAACGCACACAACACTGCAGGAACACCGCCTGCAAATGGAGCGTCCTTATGAGTGAAGTTTTGCAAGAATGGCGCTTTGCCACCAACAATGCCAACAATCGTAAGCGAACCGATAACAAGGAATACGATTACTGCCAACACTTTAATAATAGAAAGCCAATACTCAGTTTCTCCAAAGCACTTAACTGTAAGCACATTGATAACCAAAATAAGCATAAGAACCGACAGTGAGAAAATCCATATTGGCACTGTTGGGAACCAATATTGCAGAACTATTGCTGCAGTACTAACGTCCACCGCAACCGTAATAGCCCAATTAAACCAATAGTTCCAGCCCATTGCGAAACCTAGTGCAGGATCAATAAAACGTCCAGAATACGATGCAAACGATCCACTAATAGGCATAAATGTTGCCATTTCACCAAGGGAAGTCATAAGGAAGTACACCATAATGCCAATCGCACCATAAGCAAGCAAAGCACCACCAGGACCAGCCATATGGATTGTTGCACCACTAGCAACAAATAAGCCGGTGCCAATGCTGCCACCTAAAGCAATCATGGAAATATGTCGGGTTTTTAATCCTCGATGGACATCGTTATTTTGATGAGTATTCTGCTGAGTATTCTGTGCAGCAGTAGATGATAATGAGCTACTCATTTTTCCTCCTTTCATGACAATCAGAGGCAAAACAAGCAAGCAAAAGCAAGCGTGTCGATAGCTCTCCGCAGCGGATGCCAAATCACTGCGACAGTCCTTGGTATATTAAGCCAAGTCCCAGCTCACTACTTTTGGGATTAAGCAGTAAACTTCGGCGCTCTCCCCTTTTGTAAGCAATTAACGCTTTCCCTGGCTCATGCTTACTACTCTTGTCGAGCGCAACCTCTGGTCGATGGTGTTCATTATTAGTACGACTTGCAGACAAACAGTAAAAAATACGGCGTGGCGCATAAAAATTAAAAAATAATAACAAAAAACGCCACCCCAAAAAGAGGTGACGTTTAAAATTTGTGGAGCTAGGGGGATTCGAACCCCCGACCCCCTCCATGCCATGGAGATGCGCTACCAGCTGCGCCATAGCCCCGTTTTTACTTATGCCGTTCAAACGAACCTTTGATAGGTTACAACAAATAGCCGTTCTATCCAAATGCGGCGTGTCGAATTCAACTTACAAATTCCAAAAATCCTGCGAATTCTACTAACAATTTAGTCGCCAATTCGGCAAACCAATTCAAGAACCAATTCGAAAATTAGTTACCATTGGCACTTCCAGATTGGTCACCATTACCAGGAGAAGTTACATTGTTTGAAGAACCAGTAGATCCCGAAGATCCAGCAGATCCAGCACCTGCATCAGAACTATCAGCACCCGATCCACTATTCCCACTAGCAGCATCACCTGAATTCGTTCCTGAATCATTGTTAGTGTCACTACCTAAATCATTATCGGAATGACCACCTGTTGAACTATCTGCATTTTCATTGCCATGCTCATCATTTTCGTCTTCATTACCATCTTTACTATTAGAATCATCATGAGATTTCTTATGGTCTTGATTAGTATTCGTATTAAGACGTTGCTTAGGTTGTGGTTGATTTTGCTGTTGCTCATGACTAATTTCTTCAGGCTTATCAATATTGTCTGTGCCTTTTCCTTGTGTAAACAAAAGAACAGCACCTGCAGTAACAATAACAGCTATAAGAGCACTTATAACAGCAACAACAATTGTTGTACGATGATCGTTTCTATTTTGGTAAGATCCAGAAGAGTAACCGTAGTTTTCACTAACAACCTTAGATAACGGCACCGGCTCTGGAATTGTGCCTTCCGACAGTTCCATGTCTTCTTCATGCTGTTCACGTAATTTCGACAATTCCAAAATACGCGTATTTTCTAATTCTGGATTACGGACTTGCGAACTAACAGTGCGTCCAAATCTTGCATCTTGAACAGCCATATTTTTGTCATCTGAAGGATCAGTATTACATTGCAACGAATTTGATGAATATTGCATATGAATATCATCTCCAATTCTTTTAGAATCAACATTCTCTAAACCATTTGAACGCACGCTAGAATCTGACACATTACTAAAATTAGACTGTTCTGTAGAAGTATTCGGATTTACTTCCGAAAGTTTACGCGATGAAGCGTGAATAACATTCTGATACAACTGTGATGCTACTGCTGAGACAATAGAACCAATAGCTACGCCAATAACTGAACCAGCAATACCAATTTTCGAAGCAAGTAAAAACGAAGTCACTGCAGCGAGCGATCCAGCTAATACTTGCGTAAACGATATGCCTTTGAAGAAATTCTTCACTTATGCACCTTAACTATTTATGCGAATATAATGCCAAAATGCATGGCAAATATGCAAATTCCACTACCAACATTATTACAACAATGATGGTATCACTCTACGCAAAAATTGCACAGTATTGCCAGAGCATTCTTACAACAAAATCACAAGTCTTATATACATAAAACTTAGCTACACAAAACTGAAATGCCTAAGACTTAGCAACCTCAAAATCTCTATCTTTATAAGAAAGCTCACAATTCGCTTTTTTATCACAATAATGCTCACCTAAGCTTGCAGTAATAATTGCAGCAAATATTAAAGCAAATCCCACAAAAGCCATGTTAGAAACATGCTCATGAAAAAGAACAGTAGAGAATAAAAGCGTGAACAAACTTTCAGTGCACATAATCACAGAAGCGTTTGCAGTAGAAAGATTCACCAAACTATAGTTTTGCATAATTTGTGCAACTACTGTTACTACTACTGTAAGGTAGAACATATTAGCAAAAATAGAGAAATGATCAGCAGCGTTAAAGTTTGGCAAAGGCTCACAAATAAGCGCACCAGCTACAAAAAGTACGCCTGAAACAACAAATTGCCCAAAAGTTAACGTAACTGGATTATATTTACGAGAATAATACGCAAGGAACGTAAGATTAAAAGCAAAAATTGCAGCACATAATAGAGTAAGAAAATCTCCATAAGACAATGTGAGCACAAGCATCCCAGGTTTTAATGCCACAAAACCTACTCCAGCAACGCACATAACTGCAGCAACTAATCCTAAAAGAGTTGGCTTTTTCTTGACGATTAACCAAGCAGAAAATGGCGTAATTACGCAATATGCTGCTGTCAAAAACGCGCTACGACCTGGATCAATTGAACGTAACCCTTCAGTTTGCAAAATTAAAGTAGCATAATACGTAATTCCAGTTAGTAAAGAAGGAACAATAAGCTTTTTTGTAAAAGTTTTACGAAGCGTACCGAAAAAAATAACAGCCATAATCGTGCAAGCGCCAACCATACGAACGCCCATAAGCCATTGCACAGGAAACACTTCAAGAGCATATTTTGAAGAAACATAGCTGCCACCCCAAATAGCAGCACAAATCAACAACATAATCTGAGCAGTATGAACACTTTTGCCTTGAGGCATGCCCGATTTATCCGAAAGCGGTTCAGCTATAGATTTAGCTGTTTCATATTTCACCTTCATAATATTCCCCTTCAACTATAAAAGTTGATTCTTTAAAATTTTTCTTTTATAAAGCGTTTTAGCTTATAAAATAGACAGAATAACCGTAAAATCGTGAAAAGTACAACTTTCTGGCGTTCCTTCGTAAAATTTCCGATATACGCTTCAGAAAACAGTGGCAATCAAGTATTTTGCTGTATAAATTTCGCCCACGAAACTATTGAAGAATTGGGTGATTTATATCACAACTTACAATTTTTTTACGCTACACGCTCGTATACACTTTTAAATCAGCGTAATGTAGCAATGTAGGCTTATAAATTGCGTACGAAGAAAGTGCGCAATCTTGTTAGGAAAGGAATATTATGGCAACTCTTAGCGCAGATATGAAAGAATTTATTGCGAATAATTTGGCTTGGATTGCAACAGTGAGCAAAGATGGCGAGCTTGATTTGGGACCAAAAATGTCTATGTTCGTACTCGACGACAACCACCTTGCCTACCACGAGCGCACTGCAGGTCAGCATTATAAGAACTTGCAAGACGGCAGCCAGCTGGTTGTAGCAGTTGCTAATTTGGCAGAAAAGAAGGGCTATCGCTTCCGCGGAACCGTTACCCTTCACACTGATGACGCGATTTACGAAGAGCAAGTGCGTGTGGCTGAAGAAAAAGGTACGAAGAAGCCGGCTGCAGTTCCAGTTATGGAAATCACTGAGATTCAGGACTTGACTTCTGGAGCTACTGCCGGCAAAACTATTGCAAAAGATTAGTGCATAGTTATTCAGTCGTGTGGATATTAGTGTGGTAGAGATTTGAGATTTTTCGCACTGAACGAAGGACGCTCGCTCGGTTAACGCGCTCGCTACGCTCTGAGCGCGAAAGCAGGTCGGAGCGCAAAACGCCGAATTAGTACGTCTATAGTAGGCGTCATACAATATCGAGTGGCGTTCGTCCTCAACGGCGAAGATGAACACCACTCAATTCTTTACTTGATTATTTAGTTGTAACTATTTTACTTGCTTTCTTTACGCAATGCTTGCAGTCTAGTGTTCATTTCTTCCGCTTTCTTCTTCTCGAAGTAATAAATTATTGCAGCAATCGCAATCGGGAAAATAACAGTGAACGCAATCCATCCGCAAATCACAGCTGGCTCATCTTTGAACGAAATCCACCCAACAATCACCGATACAATAAATTGAATAGCAATTGGTGGTACTAGTGCAAAAACGAACTTTGCAAGATTTGACATACGCTCATTCGACCAAAAAATAGCGAATACTCCATAGCTTATGCCTATAACAAACGTTGCTACAGCATAAGATGCAATTCTGTTTCCAACCGCAGTATTTGCTAACAAGCTCGACACAAAACTGATTGCAGTAAAAATAGTGCACCCTATGCCAATGCCATTAACAATGTTTTTTACCATTGTTTTACCAAAAGTTGTAACTTGCTTTTCCATAATAATCGTTTCCTTTTTAAGTATTAAAATCTTGTATTAAAAATTAGTATTAAAAAATTTTGATAGTTTTATATTCGACTACGCTTAAAACTACATTCCTAAGCGCTTTTTGAACCCTGCTAAGCATCTGCGACTAATCCACTCAACGCTTCCGTCGTCCATTTTTACGCTCATACTTCCGCCGAATCCTGGATCGACTCGAACAATGCGATTCAAGTTCACGATTGCGGATTTAGATATGCGCACAAACGACGCGAATTGCGGATTGTCGAAATCCATTAGGCGCTTGTAAGAAACGCACTCACCTTTATCACTGTGAATGATTACGCGCGAATTTTCAACGCAAATCATAATCACATCCGGCTCGTGCATAACAATAATCGAATCGTTAATATAACCGTATATGAATGGATTATTATTGCTTAATTTATCTGAAGTATTAATTTCAGTATTATTTTCAGCACTTCTTACATTTGCATCATTTGAGTCAATGCTTTGTAACTGAGCGATAATGCGCTTAAGCTCATCGTCAATATTGTGAATTGACAACTGAACTGACTGCTCTTCCTCAGGCGGAACAATAGCAATAGTTACTTTCATCAAGCCTCCTTTCCGTGCACTACTGTTAGCGTTTGTTAGCTTTTTGTTTTGTAATTTTGACTATACGGCACTGTAAATAGTCTGTCTTTACAAAATCGCTAAACGGTAGCTTTCGGTAATTAAGCGGTAAAAAGGAGATATTACGCAGATTAAGCCGCTCCCCAAATGCGAATAAGACGCTGGCTTGTAGGGTCAGCTGCAGGACCTTGATCATAAGCATCCAAACGCCAATGAATCGAACCATCCGCGTTAAGACTTGGAATTAAGCGCGCCCAGCGACCATTTCCCATGCCACCAATCGTTTTGTAAGAAGGATCTACTTTATCTAATCCAAGCAGCTTATGAACAGTTTGCGAAAGGCAAGAGCCATGCGAAAACACTAGCAAATCGCGGTCTGCGCCAGTTTTGCGAGTCCAATCTTCTACTGCAGTAGCAGCGCGCTCTCCTACTTCCTGCTTAGCTTCAGCACCATGACGAAGCTCCCCGCCTTTACCTTCGACCCAAGCTTTGAAATCTTCCGGCCACTGTTCGCTAATCTGCTGGCGATTCAAACCTTCCCACTCGCCAAAGAAACGCTCGCGCACACCATTTTCAACTTGCACATGAAGCCCAATCTTATCTGCAAAAGCATGAGCTGTCTGCTGCGCGCGAATAAGCGGAGAAGCAATCGCCACAAAACTCGCGTCCGCTTCTTCCGCTGTAATGCGCACATGCTCAGCGCTGTTCGGATCCTTTGGATCTTCTAAGTCAGAAGCACCAAAAAGCACGCGCAAAGCTTTTCCAGAGCGAGTTACCTGATCCATTCCAGACTCATCCAAAGCAATATCAATCATGCCTTGCAAACGGAACTGTGCATTATACGGAGTTTGACCGTGGCGAATAAGCATAACAGAGCGAGCAATTCCTTCGTGCGCACTATTAATGGAATTATTTACGTTACTCGCAACATTTTCTACGAAATCAACCATGGTTCGTACCGTACTTTCTTCTTATTATTCAGTTTTGCTAGAATCTTCAGTTTCGATAGCATCTCCAGTTTCGCTAGCATGCTCTGGCAGTTGCAAATCGATTGCTGGGCAATCATTCCACAGGCGTTCCAAGCGGTAAAATGCTCGTGCTTCCTCATGCATTACATGAACCACAAAATCGCCAAAATCAAGCAAAATCCACTGTGCTAATTCCAAGCCTTCACGAGATAAAGCCTTGCGCTTGTTGTCTTTCAAGTACAAGTCTTTTTCGATTTCTTCTGCAACAGCCAATACTTGACGCTCGTTTGAAGCAGAAACAACTAACATAGCATCCGTAATACCAAGCAAATCGCTTACATCAAAAGCCTGCTCGTTCGTTGCTTTCAAACGGTCTGCAGCAGCGGCAGCAATACGAATTGCACTAATTGAGCTTTCTAAAGCTGTCATAACGTTACTACTCCTTAATTCTCCAACAAACGCTTTTTAGCGTTCCCAAGCTGGCTTCCAATTTTCGACTACATGCTGAGTATTTTCAGAGTACACCATAGAATCAGCCGGAACATCGTGACGTACCACCGATCCAGCGCCGGTAGTAACATCATCTCCCACAGTAACCGGTGCTACAAACAGGTTTCCTGCACCGACGTGAGCACCAGAACCAATCGTAGTATGATTCTTATGCACTCCGTCATAATTTGCAGTAATCGTACCGCCGCCAATATTCGTATGCTCACCCAAATCAGCATCGCCAATATAGCTTAAATGAGGTACTTTAGTGCCATTTCCAATATGAGCTTTCTTCATTTCTACGAAAGCTCCTGCCTTACTTTCCTCACCAAGTACGTTTCCTGCACGCAAATACGTCCAAGGACCAATGTTTGCAGCTCTACAAATATGCGATTCCTGTACGCGCGAACGTTCAACCACAGCATCCTCATCAATTTGCGCATCAATAAGAGTCGTGTAAGGACCAACTACAGCACCACTTGCAACCGTAGTACGACCTTGAAGGAAGCATCCAGGAAGCACAGTAACATCTTGTGCGAGCGTAACACTATCTTCAATCCAAGTAGTATCAGGGTCAAGAATAGTTACACCTTCAAGCATCCATTTTTCGCACACACGCTTATTATGTGCTTTTGCGAGCGCAGCTAATTGCACACGATTATTTACGCCCTCTACAGTAAGCGGATCTGGAGCAGACATTGCACCAACATGACCAAACTTTCGAGCATGTTCCAAAGCATCAGTCAAATAGAACTCACCTTGAGCATTTTGAGAGTTAAGATCTGCAATTGCGTCACATAATACAGTCGCATCGAATACATATACAGAAGTGTTCACTTCATGAATAGCAAGCTCTCCAGCATTTGCATCCTTATGCTCAACAATACGCAAAACGTCACCGTTTGCTTCGCGCACAATACGACCGTATCCAGTTGCATCGTCTAATACTGCTGTAAGAACTGTTGCCACATTGTTATTATTATTGTGAAAATCAACTAAAGACTGCAAAGTTTGCGTATCAAGTAGCGGCATATCGCTTGCGGCAATCAGCACAGCTCCTTTTAATGCTTCACCAGTTTCGTTTTTAGCAATTTCGTTAAGATCTTTAATAGCACATTGCACTGCTCTGCCGGTTCCAGGAGTTTCGTCCTGATTTACAATATGCACATTTTCGTTATAGCTAATAGCAGCAGCAGCTACGCGTTCAGCTTGAGCATGCACAACTACAGCTAGTTTTTTAGGATTTACGCCATTCATGGCATCCATAACACGATTGAGAAATGTTTTACCAGCAAATGGATGTAGTACTTTCGGAGTTTCTGAACGCATACGCGTCCCATCGCCTGCTGCCAAAATTATTGCCGCAGTTACATCATGCTTTTCCACGCATACGCTCCTTATACTATTTTAATAAATTTCGCTGTATGTAATTCTATTACTTATTAGCAGCGTTCAAAACAAAAAACGCCACTCGATTCAACGAGTAGCGCTTCAAGTAAGCTCCCTCACCTGGATTCGAACCAAGACAAAGGGTTCCAAAGACCCGTGTGCTGCCATTACACCATGAGGGAACGGCGGAAAAACCGCCAAGTCACTATTATGCCATAATATCGAAAAACGTCAAATTGGCGTGCCGAAAAGCAAACCGTACGAAATCAATACTTAAGCAAATAAGAATCCTTGTCCGTGATGCTCAGGATAAGTGTCGAAAAGCTTAGCAACCGAACCATCCTCAAACACTGCTTTAATAGCGCTTGCAAGAAGCGGAGCAATTGAAAGAACAGTCAAACCATCCCAACGCTTCTCTTCTGGAATTGGCACAGTATCAGTCAAAACAACTTCCCTAGCACCACAAGACTTCAAACGCTCGACTGCGGGACCAGAAAGCACGCCGTGAGTTGCAACAACTGTAACAGACTTAGCTCCAGCTTCCTTCAACACATTGCAAGCTCCTGCAATAGTTCCTGCAGTATCGATCAAGTCGTCAACCATAACGCAATCGCGTCCAGCAACGTCACCAACGACGCGATTTGCAACCGTCTTATTAGGGCAAGTGATATCGCGAGTTTTGTGCACAAAAGCCAAAGGACCGCCACCTAAGCGCTGAGCCCACTGTTCTGCTACGCGAATACGACCAGCATCAGGAGACACAACAGTTACGTTTGCAAGATCATCGCGGAAACGATCACGTACGTAATCAACCAAAACTGGCATAGCAATCAAGTGATCAACAGGACCGTCGAAGAATCCTTGAGACTGAGCTGCATGCAAATCGACGCTCATAATGCGATCAGCACCAGCAGTCTTTAGCAAATCAAACATCAAGCGGCAAGAAATAGGTTCGCGACCGCGATGCTTTTTATCTTGTCGAGAATAACCAAGCAACGGGCATACTGCAGTAATTGAACGAGCAGAAGCCCTCTTCAAAGCGTCAATCATAATTAACTGTTCCATAATGGACTTGTTAACAGGATCACTGTGGCTTTGAAGCACGAATACATCTGTACCACGCACAGATTGCGTATAGCGAACATACATTTCACCATTAGCAAAATCGTATGCCGTAGTTTCAAGTACATCAATTCCAAGCTGATCAGCTACATCACGAGCAAGCTTCGGATGTGCGCGACCGGTAACGAGAACAAGGTTTTTATCTGGCTTTCCTTCAAGGACGATGCTCACCATATCTCCAAACATTAGTTCGCTTTAATTCGCGAAATGAACATAATCAATACTAACTTTTTGCACAGACGATAAACGACAAGCCTACAAAATCAATAATTACGCACGATATAAACCATGCTTAACTATGTATTGAACTACTCCATCTGGAACTAAATACCACACCGGCTCACCATGCTCAGCTCGACGACGAACATCAGTAGAAGAAATAGACAACGCTGGAATCTCTAAAATATCAACCGGCAAATGCGTAGAATCACAATGAACCATATCGTCACGATTCGCCGCAATACCAGTATCATTCGTATGCATTTGGCGAGGCATTAACGGAGAATTAGAATCTGCTAGCTTTTCTGGTCTCGAATAGCCAGGACGAGTAACAGCCACAAATCGAGCCAAATTCCACATTTCGCGCGCATTTTTCCATTGCATTATTTCAGCAATAGCGTCAGCTCCAGTAATAAAGAAAAGCTCAGC
This sequence comes from Gardnerella sp. DNF01151, assembly GCF_049244235.1. Taxonomy (NCBI): domain Bacteria; kingdom Bacillati; phylum Actinomycetota; class Actinomycetes; order Bifidobacteriales; family Bifidobacteriaceae; genus Gardnerella; species Gardnerella sp. DNF01151. The sequence continues at coordinate 1,231,982 of NZ_CP058389.1, forward strand.
ATCCGGATGCTGCGCGTGAATATCTTTCAAAGTATCAATAGTATAAGTAACTCCAGGGCGATCAATATCAACCCTAGAAACAGTGAACTTTGGATTTGATGCTGTTGCAATAACAGTCATTAAATAACGATCTTCTGCATTCGTAACTTTTTTATCAAGCTTAAAAACAGGCCTACCGGTAGGAACGAAAATAACTTCGTCAAGATCATAAACCCAAGCAACTTCTGAAGCAGCAACCAAGTGGCCATTGTGTATTGGATCGAATGTGCCGCCCATAATTCCAATGCGCTGACGTTCATGCACATTGCCACGAGCAGAAGTACGTTTATGAACTGAATTCACAACCGCAGGAGGAGCCGCTTCTTTACCAGTAAACGCGCCATGAAATAGGTCAGACATGCGACGTTCTGCATCTTCGTGAATTTCAGGACTCATTCGCTTCAGATTCCTTGTCTTCCACTTGAGTTTCATTCACTAACCCAGATGCAACATTTGCGCTATCCGGATTAATATTGCCCATTTCTTCATCCCACTCATCTTTTACGACACGCTGGATTTCGGCAAAAGTTGGAAGAGGGAAATCTGGTTGATATGCACCACGAATTTTCGCTACAGATTCCGAAATTTTAGCAAGCATGGATGTCATGCCATCAATATCATGATCACGTTCTAATTCGCTAAACTTAATAATATTCTTTTCCATATTGCGAACATTTTTAAGAACATTATTAAACGAAGTTTCATCAGGAATAGTCACATCATTCGAATCAGAATCTGGCCAGCCCATCAACACTGCGTCAGCATACTCAAGCGATGAACGTTGCAATGCAGAAGCAATACCATCTTCAATTTGCACCAAAAAAACATATCGCACAATGGACAAACGTTCAGCAGCAATATCAAGCGCTTCAGCTGTACTCAAATTCACGTCATTATTAGGCATACTCTTACCTTACCGCCACGTAACTATTAAAACCAGTACTACTCGCGTATCTGCCCATCTCCGTAGCCGATCCATTTGGTTGTTGTCATTTCAAGCAAACCCATAGGGCCTCTCGCATGCAATTTTTGCGTAGAAATACCAAGTTCTGCGCCGAAACCAAATTCGCCACCATCCGTAAAGCGCGTTGAAGCATTTACCATAACTACAGCGGAATCAACACTTGCAATAAAACTTTGAATAGTTGAATAATCTTCAGCAATAATGGTTTCAGTATGGCCAGTAGAATATTTCGCAATATGAGAAGCTGCATCAGTATAATCATCTACAACTTTCACACCCATATTCAGCGACAAATATTCTCGCTTCCAATCTTCCTCAGTGGCACACTCAAGCTGCAATCTTTGAATATTAGCGGATTGCAAAATATCGTAAGATTTATCGTCTGCATGTAAAATTACATTATGCTCAGCTAAAGCAGCAGCGATTTTTGGCAAAAATTCTTGCGCAACAGCTTTATGCACTAATAATTTTTCAGCAGTATTGCACACGCCCACTCGTTGCGTTTTTGCATTAATAATAATAGGTATAGCTTTTTTAATATCAGCGCTTTTATCTACATAAATATGTACGTTTCCAGCTCCAGTCTCAATAACAGGGACCGTAGATTCTTGAACAACTGCTGCAATAAGATTTGCGCTACCTCTAGGCACAAGCACATCAATATGACCGTGAGCATGCATCATTGACGTAGCTCCGTCTCTTCCTAAATCATCAACAGACTGAATCAAATCAGCACTAAAGTTAGAATTTTTAAGAACCGATTGTATAACTTCAATACTCGCCTGATTCGTATGGAGAGCCGCGCTTCCACCACGCAAAATCGCAGCATTTCCAGATTTAATACACAAAGCAGCTACATCAATAGTTACGTTTGGACGAGCTTCGTAAATCATTCCCATAACGCCCATTGGAACTCGAATTTGCGAAAGTTTAATGCCATTAGGAAGAGTGTATCCGCGAACAACCTCTCCTACAGGATCTTGCAATTGTGCAATTTTTCGCACGCTTTTTGCAGAAGCTTGGATTCGCTCTTCGTCAAATTTAAGCCTGTCGAGCTTTCCAGCATCCATTCCTTTAGCTTCAGCTTCTTTAAGATCTTTTTTGTTAGCCTCAGCAATATTTGAAGCTGAAGATTCTAAGGCATCTGCCATTTTTTCGAGAAGCGCATTTTTTGCGCGAGTGTCTGCATGAGCAAAATTACGCCACGCTTTGCGCGCACAATCCGCACGAGCATTCACTAAATCATCAACAGACAACGTTTCCCCCCTATAGATTATTTGCCTAATCGCCAATTAATTAATAGTAAAACAAAAGCATTTATACATATGAGATTAGCACACGCCCATTCGCCCAGCACTTCAGGTACCATAATTTGATATAAGTTGTGTAAATAATTTACATAAATAATCTATGTAAGTAAAAAATATTCTCTATAAACAGACGGTTACGGAGTTATTATGGCATCAGATACAACTATTTTCCATAGCACTCGTTCGCTTAAGCCAACATGCACTTCAAAAGAAGCAATACGTAAAGGAATTGCTGAAGATGGCGGATTATTTGTAGCCGATAGCCTTGGTAGCGAGCGTTACGATATTTCTAAATTGCAAGGCAAATCGTATCAAGAAATTGCGCAAGATATTTTACAACTGTTACTGCCAGATTATACTTCAGAAGAGCTTTCTTCTTGCATTAAACTGGCATACGGCAATCAATGGGCTAATAACGCTATTACTCCACTCCAGCAGCTTGGAAACACTCGCGATTTTGTGATGGAACTTTTCCATGGTCCTACATGCGCGTTTAAAGACGTTGCTTTGCAAATGTTGCCACAATTAATGTCTCGCACTAAAACTCAACACGAAAACGAATCTGATATTGAAAAAAGCGTTATGATTCTAACTGCAACTTCTGGAGATACAGGTAAAGCTGCTTTGGCTGGTTTTGCTGATGTTCCAGGCACTTCTATGGTTACTTTTTATCCAGAAGGAAAAGTTAGCCGCGTTCAAGAATTGCAAATGACTACGCAGGTGGGCGAAAATGTGAAAGTTTGCGCAGTTCGAGGCAATTTTGACGATGCTCAAACTGGCGTAAAACAGATTTTCACCAATAGTGAGCTTAATAAAAATATTGAAGAATCTGCGAATACTGAATTGTCTTCTGCTAATTCAATAAATGTTGGACGACTCGTGCCGCAAGTCGTGTACTATTTTGCGGCTTATAAGCAACTTGTTGAGCGTAAAGCAATAGCTCTTGGAGACGAAGTTGAGTTTTGCGTACCAACCGGCAATTTTGGCGATATTCTTGCTGGATATTACGCAAAAATGCTTGGTCTTCCTGTAAAACATCTTATTGTTGCAAGCAATAGCAATAATGTTTTGTTTGATTTTTTGGTAAGCGGCACTTATAACCGTCAGCGCTCATTCCATCACACTGTTGCTCCTTCTATGGATATTTTGGTTTCTTCTAATTTGGAACGAATGCTTTATTACATGTGCGATAAAGACACGCGTTTAATACAAATGCTTATGAACGATTTACAGCAGTGGGGCGCTTTTGAGATTCCAGAAAATGTGCTTGCAAAGATTCGCTCACTGTTTGGCTGCGGTTGGGCAAATGAAGATCAAATTCGCGAAGCTATTTATGACTGCTGGAACAAGTACAAGTATGTGATCGACCCACATACTGCTTGCGGATTCTTCGTTATGCAAAATATTCCACATGACGAAAGCACACCTAGAGTATTGCTAAGCACTGCAAGCCCATACAAATTCCCTCGCGTTGTTGCTGAAGCTTTGAATATTGAGCATGTGCAAGATATGAATGATTTCAAATGCATGGACGCTCTTAGTAAAGCTACAGGAACTAAAGCTCCAAGCATGCTTAGAAATCTTGAAAATAAAACTCCACGCTTTAATGATGTTATTAATGTTGAAGATATGCCTGAGTATGTTTTAGCTCAAGCGCATAATTTCGCAAAATAATCATAAAGTTTTAAGCGAAAGAGGCTGGTTTACTTGTATAATCCAGCCTCTTTTACTATTCATTCGTTATTACTTTCGAATAAAGCTGCATACACTTCGTTAATAACGTTTAAATCATGACCTTTTCTTGCAGCTGCTGCGAAAAATCTTCGTCTTCGAACTAAAGGCTCAAGATTTCTCGTGCGCGAAGCTGTTTTGCGACCGAGTTCCCACGCTGCTTCAGTGAATACTCCAGAGTTTTGAGCAGAAGCTACGTTTTGTGAAATAACAGCAGGATCAACATTTTTACGCTGCAATTCCATTCGAGTAGCTCTAGCACCAAGAAGCCTCACTGCGCAAGAGCGAATCACCATTTGAGCGTATTGATTGTCATCAAGAAGATGCAATTCAAGCAAACGATGAATAACCGCGTCAACAGCAACTTCCGTGTAACCTTTTTCTTTAAGCCTTTTGCGCATGTTCATCACAGAGCGAGGAGCATAATCTAAAAGCCTTAAAGCAGCTTCCCTGCAATCATCTTCACTACTATTGCAAAGTTCGTCGCTTAAATCACTTACTTTAGCGTTTTTTACATACGGCATGTTTTTTGTATTATTTTTTGCGCTTAAAAGTACTGACTTATGCGATATTTTTTTGCGAGTATGTGTCACTACACTATTACTTTCGTCATTTTCTTCAGCACGCTCTACTGGATGATCGCGAAGAAAATTCTCTACACTAATAGGCATATTGCATTCGCTTTACACTGTAATCTTATTATTACTTCGATTCGGATGACTTTTGTGCAGAATTTTTAGCTACAGAATCATCATCGAATTGATCTAGTTCAGAATCTTCAGCGAATTGATCTTCAGGATGCATTAAACCTAACGAAGCTTTGACTTTTTCGCTAATTTCTTCAGTAATAGCTGGATTATCTTTCAAGAATTTACGGACGTTTTCACGACCTTGTCCAAGCTGCTCACCTTCATAAGTAAACCAAGAACCAGATTTCTTAATAACTTCAGCTTGCAGCCCCATATCGATAACAGAACCTTCAGTCGAGATACCTTCTCCGTAAAGAACATCAAACTCAGCAGTTTTGAAAGGCGGAGCCATTTTATTCTTGACAATCTTAACTTTAGTTCGGTTGCCAACAGCTTCTTCGCCCTCTTTAATAGTAGAAACTCTGCGAATATCCATACGCACAGACGCATAGAACTTCAAAGCTTTACCACCAGTGGTAGTTTCAGGATTACCGAAGAATACGCCAATTTTTTCACGAAGCTGATTAATAAAAATAGCAGTAGTGCCAGCTTGTGAAAGAGCACCAGTCATCTTACGCAACGCCTGACTCATTAAGCGAGCTTGTAAGCCCACATGACTATCTCCCATATCGCCATCGATTTCAGCTTTAGGAACTAATGCCGCTACAGAATCAACAACAATAACATCTAACGCACCAGAACGAATAAGCATATCAGCAATTTCCAATGCCTGCTCACCATTATCTGGCTGAGAAACAATAAGAGCATCCGTGTCTACTCCAAGCTTTCGCGCATAGACAGGATCCAACGCATGCTCAGCATCAATAAATGCCGCTACCCCACCATTTTTTTGAGCATTTGCAACAATATGCAAAGCAAGAGTTGTTTTACCAGAAGACTCAGGACCGTAGACTTCAACTATTCGCCCTCTAGGAACACCGCCAATCCCCAAAGCAGTGTCCAACGCTAATGAACCAGTAGGAATAACTTCTACATCTTGCATAGGTCTATCACCTAAGCGCATTGCAGAACCTTTTCCATATTGTCGTTCAACATTGGCTAAAGCAGTTTCTAACGCTGCTTGGCGACGTGGATCTGTTTTATCCGCATCAATAAGGCGATTAACACTGCCTTTACTTTTTGTTTGCGCCATGTATGCTACTCCTTTCGCATGCCGTTATGTATCGAACGACCTTAGTTCCATACTAGATTCAAGTACAAGCATTTTTGTGCAATGTGGATAAAACATTTAATCCAAGCACTTAAACACTTAACTCAGCTTAAATCATCTCGACAAACATAAGTATACTACATATGCGAACATTTGTTCGATAGCGCGTGTCTTGATTACACCCCAACTACTTACAATCTTCGACATAAGCAATCAAGTCATTGGCTATTCTCAATAACTGAAATACAGTAGATTCGCGAACTTCTTGACGACTGCCAGATAATCTCAATTCAAAAACAAAAGCAGCACTTGATGGCGCAATTTTAGTTACGCTTTGACTTTCGATTTGAGCAAAATCATAATCATAGACGTTACTCACACAGCCATTTTCAAGTTCTTTACGAGCTACATCTTTAACAGAATCCATAACATCACTAACTTGAGGCAAAAATATTCCAACATAAACTAAACCTGCTGGTTTATTACCATCAGGACCAGGACCTGCAACACCAGTTGTAGACAAGCCAATAATAGGAAAATTTGCACAACACTCACAATCTTCCTCATACGCCCATCCACTGCCACGATATATTTGAGCAGCTCCAATCGCCATTTGAAAAGCAACATCCTGGTAAACCGCGCCTTCAGATTGTAAAAGATTAGAATTTACGCCAAGAATTTTGGATTTAGCATGAATATCATAAGTGACAGCAGATCCACAAAAAACTCGTGACGCACCAGGAACAGAAACAAAAGCATCAGCCAAAAGCCCGCCAGTTAATGACTCTGCTGAAGCAATATGCATTCCTTTAATAAAACTTTTTTCCAATAGATTCGCAGCTAAAGAAACTGTATTAAAACCTGAAGAATTATTCATAATACGCTCGATATGATTGTAGCTTACGATTTTCCAAAACATAAACCCTTTAGGGATAATCTATGAAAAACCGTAAGCTACAAACAAGAAGTTTAACTCGTTATATTTTATTTACTTCACAGGAGACAAAGGCACTGCATTTTTTGCATCATCAACTTGAGATTCGCTATTTGAAGAACCCTCAAAGAAAGCACTATAGACATACAAAACTGCAGAATAGAAAGCAAAGCCCAAAGAAATACCAAGCAAGCCGAAAGCAACTGCATAGTAAGAAACCATCCAAGAAGGCAATGGATTAGCATGAAGAGTTGCAACAAGAGGTGCAATAATCATTGCAATACCAATCGACTGCGTAAGAGTCTTATATTTTCCTGCAGAGGATGCAGCAATTACCCTTCCACGAACATGAACAACATAAATTCGCACAAGAGTAATGGCAATTTCGCGAATCATGAACAAGATGGTTATCCACCAATAAATTTCGCCGAAAACAGAAGCAATAATAAGCGCAGCTAAAATAAGAATTTTATCCGCAATTGGATCAAGCAACTTACCTAATTCTGTAACCTTATGATATTTACGAGCCATCCACCCGTCAAGCTTATCCGTAGAAGCAGCTACAACAAACAGCACAAACGCAGCCCAACGCAACGAAACTGAATCAAAACCCCATATACCTGCTTTCAAATATAAAACAATAAAAACAAGCGAAAGCAAAATACGGATATAAGTCACAATATTCGGAGCATAATTCCAGCCAACAAAAAATGATGACTTAGCTTTTTTCTTCATACACATAACCTTCATTCTACTGCAAAGTAAAAACTTCTAGCACATCACACAACTTGGTACTGCACATAACAATACAATATCTTATAACGAATCTGACTCACCACGAATAAAAGCCAAAACTTTTGGCAAATCTTCCGGCTGAACCAAAACTTCGCGAGCTTTAGAACCTTCAGAAGGTCCCACTACTCCTCGAGATTCAAGCAAATCCATCAATCGACCTGCCTTTGCAAAGCCAACGCGCAACTTGCGCTGAAGCATTGAAGTAGAGCCAAATTGCGAGCTAACAACAAGCTCTGCAGCCTGAAGCAACTCATCCATATCGTCGCCAATATCGCTAGTTTTAAGCTTGCTTTGAGCTTGAGCATCAGCTTTTTGAGCCATTTGCTCAATATCTTCACGATACTTTGGCTTGCGCTGCGTGCGAACATACTCAACAGCCTTACGAATTTCAGATTCACTCACCCACGAACCCTGCACACGCTGAGGCTTAGCAGCACCCATTGGAAGGAACAAAGCGTCACCTTGACCAATCAAAGTTTCCGCACCAACAGTATCGAGAATAACCCTGGAATCCGTTGCAGATGAAGTAGCAAAAGCCAAGCGAGAAGGAATATTTGCTTTAATCAGGCCTGTTACAACATCAACAGATGGACGCTGAGTAGCGAGAACTAAATGCACACCTGCAGCTCGAGCAAGCTGAGTAATACGCTGAATAGAACTTTCCACATCGTTCTTAGCAACCATCATCAAATCAGCCATCTCATCTACAACCACAAGTAAATACGGGTATGGAGCAACTTTTCGCTCAGATCCAGCCGGAGCATGAACCTTTCCTTCACGAACAGCCTTGTTGAAATCTTTAACATGACGGAAACCAAAGAATTGCAAGTCATCGTAACGAGCATCCATCTCTTTAACAACCCATTCAAGAGCCTGCGCAGCCTTCTTAGGATCTGTAATAATCGGAGTAAGCAAATGCGGAATGCCAGCATAAGCAGAAAGCTCCACGCGCTTAGGATCGACCATAATCATGCGAACTTGTTCAGGAGTTGCTCTCATAATAATCGAAGTAAGCATTGAATTAATGAAACTCGACTTACCAGAACCAGTAGCACCAGCAACAAGCAAATGCGGCATTTTATCGAGAGCTGCCGTTACGAAATGACCTTCAACATCTTTTCCAACGCCTGTAAGCATAGGATTAGGGTCATTCATAGCTTTTTGCGAGCGCAGAACATCTCCCAAATGCACAATTTCGCGGTCGACGTTTGGAATTTCAATACCAATAGCAGACTTTCCTGGGATTGGCGACAAAATACGCACATCCGTACTAGCTACAGCGTATGCAATATTTTTTTGCAAATTCGTAACTTTTTCAACTTTTACACCAGGACCAAGCTCAACCTCGTACTGCGTAACAGATGGGCCTCTAAGGAATCCAATAACGTGAGCGTCAACGTCAAACTGTTCGAAAGTAGAAGTTAACGCGCGAATAACGTTATCGTTTGCTGGAGTTCTCGCAGCATGAGGCTTGCCATGAGCTAAAAGATTCAAATCAGGGAGCTTGTAAGGTTCAGAGGAAGAATCAAAAGAAGGCTCATTATTATTGCCAGCACCACTTTCACTGCCGGCAGCATTTTCATCATCTGAATCTTCTTGATCCCTGCGATATTGATCCATACGTTCAGCTGGAATACTTGACCACGGATCGCTTGCAGATAAAGAGGAATCACTCATAGGAGCTTTTGGCAATATTTCTTCAGGAACAGGCTTTGATGAAGATGAAACACTTCTAGGTGTAAGTCGACTCGAATTATTATCAGCATTTTCAAATTGAGAATTATTTGCAGCATTATTGTCTGAAGAGCTGCTCACAGTTCTTGCTTTACGAGGTTCAACTCTTTCAGGATTATCTGCACTATTACCGTGAGAAGCAGCATGCGAAAATGCGTCATCTCCAGCATATTCGTCAAGCAATTCCCCATTATTATTGCTGTTTTTACGCTTAAAGAATGATTTAAACAGTTTCAATACAGAAGACATTTGAGAAGATCCGCTATTATTTTTAGACGATTCTTCATTGTGAGTTGGCACGCCATCTGCAAATTCCAAAGAATTGGTTTTGCTTTCAGAATTATCTTCTTCAGAGTTTCCTAAATCTTCAGAAGACTTTTTACTGTTATATTTAGCAAAAATAGTAACAACACTTTGAGCTATATCAGTTACATGAAGGTGAGCAATCATTAATATCGAAAAAATAGCAGCTACTACAAAAATAATAATTGCAAAAATACGAGAAAGACCCCACGATAGCGGAGATCCGAGCACAAATCCTAATAACCCACCTGACTTCTGTACAGTGTCTAAATTAAACGCTTTTCCGCGAGGTGCAGAAGAAATATCAAGAATTGAGCAAACAGACAACAATAGAATAATAAATCCGCTAATAACACGAGGATTACCAGAGCCAGCTCCACTGTTACGCATCAACCTAAAAGCAACAACGCTTAACCACACAGGCAGAACAACGCTCATAATTCCAAGCAAACTAGAAGACACAAAATGGAGACCTACTCCAATAAATCCACTAACTCTAAACCATTCTGATGCGCAGAACAAAATCGCAAGAACAAGCATAACGAAGCACAAACCATCCCTGCGATATGCCTCATCGTATTCTCCAACACCAAAAAACGAGCGCACTAACTTTCCTAAAGTTCTAGGCACAAACAGGAGAATTGTCTCCCACAATGGTTCACTAGGTGAAGCCTTACCAGCCATAAATACTCCTTCTGTGCATTACTTCATTGCGCACGCACAATTTAAGTCGGGAAACACCCTAACCATATCAGTTTACCCTATGTACTGTTTGGCTTGAAGGGTTACAAAACTAACAAAAAACGGCTGGTCAATTACCAGCCGTTTAAGTGGGGTGGCTAACGCGGCTTGAACGCGCGACCTTCTGAACCACAATCAGATGCTCTACCGACTGAGCTATAGCCACCATGCGCGTGAAAACATACATAATCACACAACAAAGGGATATTATACACGATTTTCTAGATTTCCGCCAGAGCAACACACTTCGGCGCGTCGTAGTAACAACATCAATTATTCGACAATGGCAAATGCAACAATGGGTGTATGAGTTTTTCTGAGCAAAATCAGCGCATTTTTGGCGTAACTGCAAATAGCAACAACACGACAGCACTTCTTCTTGGCTCAGGCGAGCTTGGTAAGGAAATTGCGATTGAGCTTATGCGATTAGGCGTGCTAGTATGCGCTGCCGATAGCTACAAAAACGCTCCTGCAATGCAAATAGCTCACGAATACCACGTGCTAGATATGTCGAATCCGCAAGAATTGCAAGAACTTATTTCCAATGTGAATCCTGACATTATTATTCCAGAAGTTGAAGCTATTGCTACTGAAGTTTTGAAAGATGCTGCTAAAAAGAATATTCAAGTCGTTCCTAGCTCAGATATTGCCGCGATTGCAATGGATCGCGAGCGCTTGCGTAGAATTGCGCACGAAGATTTAGGACTGCCTACTACACCGTATTGTTTCGCTTCATCTTATGAAGAGTTAGAGGATGGAGCTAAAAAAGTTGGCTATCCTTGTGTAGTTAAACCTGTTATGAGCTCTTCTGGTCATGGTCAGTCAATAGTTCGTAGTTCTGAAAATTTGCTCGCAGCTTGGAATGAAGCTCAGCATGGCAGGCGTGCAGCAGCTGAGCATGAAAATGAGTGTTCACGCGTTATTGTTGAAGCTTTAGCTCCGCTTGATTATGAGCTTACAGTACTTACAATAAGCTCTTGCGCAGGAATTACTACTTGTGAGCCGATCGCTCAGTGTCAGCAAGACGGAGACTATAGAGAATCTTGGCAGCCTGCAAATATTCCTGAATCGATCCGCACTAATGCGAAAGATATTGCAAAGCGTGCTGTAGAAAGTTTGACTGATATTGCGCAAGAAGCTGGCGAAACAGGTTGGGGCATTTATGGAGTCGAACTATTTGTATTAAAAGATGGCTCACTGTTATTTAACGAGCTTTCACCTCGCCCACACGATACTGGCATGGTAACTATGATTTCACAGCACTACAGTGAATTCGCATTACACGCATTGGCTATTTTGGGAGTCCCAATTACAGCTAACTATACTGAACTTTCTTTGAAAAATAATGAAGTTGCAGCAAGTCACGCCATTGTTATTAAAGCGGAAGGATCTGTTGGTTTTACGAATATTGCTCAAGCTTTGCAATCTGGCGAAAATCATCGATGCAACTTGCGTATTTTTGCTAAGCCTTCTGTACATGGTCACAGACGAATGGCAGTTTCTTTAGCTACTGGATTAACGCAGGAAGAAGCTAGAGAAAATGCGACACGCATCGCTATGTCGCTAAAAACTATACAAACGAATGCTTAGATACATTGAAAATTAAGGCATAAGAGTTAAAAAAGATAATAATTTACAGTATGTACGAAGGGAAATTTTGTAGGTAACAATTGTTACGCTAATCGTGCTGGCAAAGGTCAGGTAAACCTACAAATATTGTTGGTTTGCGCCTACAACTGTGAATGCACATAAGAGAGGGCATATCATGGAAAAACTTGAGAAGTTGTACGAAGGCAAAGCCAAAAAACTGTATGCTACCGATGACACCAATGTGCTATGGGTTGAATACATGAACCAGGCAACAGCTGGTAACGGTCTGAAGAAAGCTCAGATTGCAGGTAAAGGCAGTTTAAATAACCGGATTACTTCGTTACTATTCCATTTACTTGAGGCGCGCGGCGTAAAAAGCCACTTCCTCGGACGAATTTCCGATACTGAACAACTTGTAAAGCGTATGCGCATGTTCCCACTGGAAATTATTATGCGAAATACTGCTGCAGGTTCTTTTGCAAAACGTTATAACGTTAAAGAAGGAACACCTTTAAAGAAGCCATTGTTGGAGTTCTGCGTAAAGTCCGACGAGCTTGGTGATCCATTTATCAATCCAGAAGGCGTTGTGGCTCTTGGATTAGCAACAGATGAAGAAATGACGGAAGTCACTCGTCAAGCTCATGCTGTTAACAATGCTTTGTTGGATATTTTCTCCAAGATTGATGTTCAGCTTGTTGACTTCAAGATTGAAGAGGGCGTAGACGCGCAAGGTAATATTCTTCTCGCTGATGAAATAACTCCTGATACTTGCAGACTTTGGGATAAGCGCAATGCTGGTACGAATGAGGTAAGCCATTTGGACAAGGACTTGTTCAGACGCGATTTAGGCGACATCATTCCTGCTTATGAAGAGATTTACGATAGGCTTGCATCTTTAGCTCAAAGCGAAGGCTTGGATGTCTCTGTGCGCAAACCTGACGATTGCGTAGAACGATAATGATTGTTGTGGCTCGTACCTTTAGGGGTGCGAGCCACATGCATTCTTAATGTGATTTTGAATAATTTAATATTTATAATTTAAAACCAATACAACAATAAACACTGCATTCATACCGCACATTCAACAAGGTAGGTTTCTCGTGGTATTTCGCGTATATGTGGAAAAACGCACTGGTTTTGACGTTCAAGCGCAACAGCTTTTACATGAGCTTAGGGAGATTCTTGGCATAAGCGCGATTACTTCCGCAAGAATTATTAACCGTTATGACGTTGAAGGTATCAGCAAAGATTTATTCGACAATGCTGTGCAAACAGTATTAAGCGAACCTCCAGTTGATAATACTTACGATTACTTGCCTATTGAAACCGACGAGCACGTATTTGCTGTAGAATTTTTGCCTGGTCAATTCGATCAGCGTGCGCAATCTGCTAGCGAATGCATTCAACTTATTAGTCAAGGCGAACGTCCAACAGTGCGCACTGCTAGAGTAATCGCTTTAAAAGGTGATCTTGACGAAAAAGCACTAAACGATATTAAACACTACGTTATTAATCCTGTTGAAGCGCGAGAAGCTTCACTTGATGAGGTAAAAAGTTTACAGCGAGAAGCAGTTGTACCATCTGATGTAGAAGTAATTAGCTCATTTAACGATTTAGACGAAGCTGGATTACAAGACTTTATTAATACTCGCGGTTTGGCAATGGATTTGGCTGACGCAAAGTTCTGCCAGAAATATTTCTGTGAAGAACATAGAAATCCTACTATTACAGAAATTCGCGTTATTGATACGTACTGGTCCGACCACTGCCGTCACACGACTTTTGGCACCGAGCTTACAGATATTTCTATTGACGATAACACTGTTCAAGAAGCGTTTAGCCGTTATCTTGATTTGCGAAAAGAACTAAATCGCGAAAATAAGCCTGTTTGCCTTATGGATATGGCAACTATTGGCGCAAAATACTTAAAGCATACTGGCGAGCTTAAAAATTTGGACGAGTCAGAAGAAATCAACGCTTGCACAGTAAAAGTTAAAGTGGACGTAAACGGTCACGACGAAGATTGGCTATTCCTGTTTAAAAACGAAACACATAATCATCCTACAGAGATTGAGCCTTTCGGTGGAGCTGCAACGTGCATTGGTGGCTGCATCCGCGATCCTCTTTCTGGACGCTCTTACGTGTATCAAGCAATGCGCGTAACTGGTGCTGCAGATCCACGCACGCCTATTAGCGAGACTTTAAACGGTAAGCTTCCACAGCGAAAAATCGTAACTTCTGCCGCCGCAGGATACTCTTCTTACGGAAATCAAATTGGTTTAGCTACTGGCGAAGTGCATGAACTTTATCATCCGGGTTATGTTGCAAAACGTATGGAGGTTGGTGCGGTTGTTGCCGCTACCCCAGCCGACCATGTGCGCAGAGAAACTCCAGCTCCTGGCGATGTGATTATTCTTCTTGGTGGACGCACTGGCAGAGATGGCATTGGTGGTGCTACCGGCGCTTCTAAAGCTCAAGATGTTGAAAGTATTGAAGAGTGCGGAGCTGAAGTTCAAAAAGGTAATGCTCCTATTGAGCGAAAACTCCAACGACTTTTCCGACGCAAGGATGCTTGCCAACTTATTAAGCGTTGCAACGATTTTGGCGCTGGCGGCGTTTCTGTCGCAACTGGCGAAATTGCCGACGGCTTAACTATTAATCTCGACAAAGTTTCTAAAAAGTATGAAGGTCTCGATGGCACTGAGCTTGCTATTTCTGAATCTCAAGAGCGCATGGCTGTCGACGTTGCGTCAAGTGATGCTGAAGAATTTTTGAAGTATGCTCGTGAAGAAAATCTTGAAGCAGAAATAATAGCGACTGTTACTGAAGAAGCGCGAATGCGAATGACTTGGCGTGGAAAAACCATTGTTGACTTAAGCAGAGCATTCTTAGCTTCTAATGGCGCTCCAAAACAGCAGATACTGCATATTGAAAGTGGAGAATCTTACGAAACTCCATGGCAGAATCAGTCAAATTTGCCGTTAGAAAAGCGCATGCATAACTTAGTTTCGGATATTAATATTGCTTCAAATAAAGGCTTATCTGAACGATTTGATTCTACTATTGGCGCTGCTACTGTGCTTATGCCTTTTGGCGGTCGCCGTCAGCTTACTCCTGCTCAAGCTATGGTTGCTAAATTCCCAGTATTTGGCGAAACAAACACAGCTTCCGCAATGGCTTGGGGCTTTAATCCGTATTTAATGGAAAAAAACCAATTCACTGGTGCCTATGTTGCTGTTGTTGAATCATTGGCAAAGCTAGCAGCTAGCGGTTTCACGCGCGAACGTGCTTACTTGAGTTTGCAAGAATATTTTGGCAAGCCTCACGATATTCCAGAGCGTTGGGGAAAGCCAGCTGCAGCAGTTCTTGGTGCTTTAAGTGCACAGCTTGATTTTGGAGTTGGTGCTATTGGCGGCAAAGATTCTATGAGCGGCAGTTTTGAGAATCTGGATGTGCCACCAACTTTGATTTCGTTTGCTGTTTCTACCGGAGACGCACGTTTAACTGTTTCACCTGAATTTAAGGGTGTAAATCATAAAGTTATACGTATTGCTCCAAAGTATAAATCCGACGGAATCACTCCAGAAAAAGAAAGCTTCCTGAAAGCACTAGAAATTGTAGAAAATATTACGAAAAACAAGCAAGCTCTTGCTATATCTACTCCTGGCTACGGTGCTAGCGCAGAAAGCTTATTCAAAATGACGCTTGGAAATCATATTGGTCTTAAATTATTCAACAATTTAAGCGACGATGATTTATTTAAGCCAGCATATGGAAGCTTCTACGTTGAACTCAAGGAAGACGCTGAAGTTCCATCTTTAGCTAATACAAGCTTGGTTGACGTTGAGATTGTTGGCGAAACAACTGAAAATTACGCAATTACTTCATCAAATAGCGAAGAAATTGATTTAAGTGATTTGCAAAAGGTTTGGGAAAGCGAACTTTCCTCAATCTTCCCGTACAAAAAGCCTGGCGAGATTGTAGAAACTATTAATAACAAAACTAATGTTTCTACTACAAATCACATGCACATAGGAAAACTAAAGCCGCTTTCGCATCCTCGCGTTATTATCCCGGTTTTCCCTGGAAATAATTGCGAATACGATACGCAAGCTGCTTTTGAAAAAGCTGGAGCAGACGCTCATACGCTTATTATTAATAATTTAAGCGCAAAAGATATTGCACAATCAGCTGAGAAATTGGTTGAAGAGATTAAAAAGAGTCAAATTGTAATGATTCCGGGAGGCTTCTCCGGAGGCGATGAGCCGGACGGTTCTGCGAAATTCATTACAGCATTCTTTAGGAATCCAGCAGTAACAGACGCAGTTCGTGACTTGCTTAATAATCGTGACGGTTTAATGCTTGGAATTTGCAATGGCTTCCAAGCGCTTATTAAGCTGGGCTTGGTTCCTTTTGGAGATATTGTTCCTATGGATTCTAACTGCCCAACTCTTACCTACAACACTATTGGCAGACACCAAAGTAGGATTGTTCGCACTAGAGTTGCTTCAAATCTTTCACCATGGTTAGCAAATACGCAAGTTGGAGACATGCATACTGTTGCAATTTCTCATGGAGAAGGTCGCTTTATTGCTACTAACGAAGTTATGGAAAAGCTTATTAAAAACGGTCAAATAGCTACACAATATGTTGACAGCAATGGCGTACCAAGTATGAGCTTAAACGTAAATCCTAACGGCTCAATGATGTCAGTAGAAGGTATTACAAGCCCAGACGGTCGAGTTTTTGGAAAAATGGGACATTGCGAGCGCGCAGGTCGTGACTTGTATGTCAATATTCCTGATTTCCATGAGCAACCATTGTTTGAAGCTGGCGTTGAATATTTCACTGCATGAGCTTTAGTTTACAGTTGCAAAACTTGTATCAAAATAACTACAAATTCGACGATTACAATCATCGATTATTAGGGGGTATGAATGTCTGCAGAACTTGAAGATATTCACGAAGAATGCGGCGTATTTGGTGTGTGGGGTCATCAAGATGCAGCTAGGCTGACATATTTTGGACTTCATGCGCTACAGCATCGAGGACAAGAAGGTGCCGGCATTGTATCTAACGACAATGGCAAACTGCATGGGTATCGCGGATTGGGATTGCTAACTCAAGTATTTAGCAATGAACAAGTTATGGATCGTCTTACTGGAAACAGGGCTATCGGTCACGTGCGATATGCTACTGCAGGTTCTGGAAGCGTTGATAACATTCAGCCTTTCCTATTCCGTTTCCACGATGGAGACGTAGCTCTTGCTCATAACGGAAATTTGACAAATTGCACTAGCCTACGTAATTCCTTGGAAGATAAAGGCTCAATATTCCACTCAAATTCTGATACTGAAATATTGATGCATTTGATTCGCCACTCCAGTAAAGCAACTTTTATGGATCGCCTAAAAGAAGCTTTACAAACTGTTCATGGCGGTTTTGCTTACTTATTACTTACTCAAGATGCACTAATCGGAGCGACTGATCCAAATGGTTTCCGCCCTCTTTCGCTTGGTCGTATGAAGAACGGCGCATACGTGCTCGCTTCTGAAACTTGTGCGCTTGATATTGTGCGAGCAGAGTTTATTCGCGATATTGAGCCTGGCGAAATCATTGTTATTAATGACGATGGCTACACTATTGAGCAATATACGAAGCATGTACAGCATGCAGTATGCTCAATGGAATTTATTTATTTCGCTCGCCCAGATTCTAATATTTACGGTATTAATGTTCATTCTGTGCGAAAGCGTATGGGTGCGCGTTTGGCTAAAGAATCTCCTGTTGAAGCAGATATGGTTATTGGAGTACCTAATTCTTCACTTTCTGCTGCTGCAGGATACGCTGAAACAAGCGGAATTCCAAACGAAATGGGATTGATTAAAAACCAATATGTTGCACGCACTTTTATTCAACCGACACAAGAATTACGCGAGCAAGGCGTTCGTATGAAACTTTCTGCTGTTCGTGGTGTGGTTGCAGGAAAACGCGTTATCGTTATTGACGATTCGATTGTTCGCGGAACTACTTCTAAGCGCATTGTGCAATTGCTTCGAGAAGCTGGCGCTAAAGAAGTGCATATGCGTATTTCTTCCCCTCCGCTTAAATATCCTTGCTTCTACGGTATCGATATTCAAACTACGAAGGAACTTATTGCAGCAAAGCATTCAGTTGAAGAAATTCGCGAGTATATCGATGCTGATTCCTTAGCATTTTTGTCTTTAGATGGATTAGTCGAGTCGATTGGATTAAAAAAGCCTGCTCCTTATGGCGGTTTGTGCGTTGCTTACTTTAATGGCGACTACCCTACTGCACTAGACGATTATGGCGAAGAATTCTTGGCTTCCCTTACTCCTGAAGAACGCGAACATTTGCAAGAAGTAAGGAAGCACAGTAAATATTCACACGAAAATCTTATATAACTTAATAACTTGATTATTTATTAATTAAATTGTTCATTGCAATTTATAAATAAAACTTAAGAAAATACTTATAACATTGTTACGAAAGGAACCAATATGCCACACGCATATGAAGAAGCTGGCGTAAGCGTAGAAGCAGGATACGAAGTAGTACGTCGTATTAAATCTCATGTAAATCGCACAAAGCGCCCAGGCGTTGTAGGTGGCATTGGCGGATTTGGCGGCTTATTTGATTTGGCATCTCTTGGTTACAAAGAGCCAGTGCTGATTTCTGGCACGGATGGCGTTGGAACCAAGCTTGTGATTGCAAAAATGATGAATAAGCATAACACTATTGGCATTGATTGCGTTGCAATGTGCGTAAACGATATTGCAGCTCAAGGTGCCGAGCCGCTTTTCTTCCTCGATTATATTGCATGCGGAAAAAACAATCCTGAAATACTTGAGCAGGTAGTTTCAGGCGTTGCAGATGGTTGCGTGCAATCTGAAGCAGGTTTAATTGGCGGCGAAACTGCTGAAATGCCTGGAATGTATGACGAAGACGAGTACGATCTTGCAGGTTTTGCAGTAGGCGTTGCAGAACGTTCGAATATTGTTGACGGCTCCACTATTACTGCCGGCGACGTGCTTATCGGACTTCCTTCTTCAGGAGTTCATTCAAATGGATTCTCTCTTGTTCGCAAAGCTTTGTTTGAAGAAGCAGGTTTTAGCGTTGACACCAAGCTAGATGAGCTTGGCGGCAAGACACTTGGCGAAGTTCTTCTTGAACCTACTCGAATCTACGTAAAAGCTTTAAAGCCACTTTTTGCAGAACATCTTATTAAGGGAGTTGCTCATATTACAGGCGGCGGATTTATTGAAAATGTTCCACGCATGTACGCAGATGATTTGGCTGCAAAAATTGATACCACTAGCTGGAGCGTTCCACCTATTTTTGGAGTTATTGAAAAAGCTGGAAAAGTTGCTCACGCTGAAATGTTCAACGTTTTTAATATGGGTATTGGCATGGTTTTGGCAGTTGACGAAAACAAAGCAGACGAGGCAATGCGAATACTAGACGAGCATAACGAAACAGCTTATATTATTGGCAAAATGGCTAAGCGCGAAAACGTTGCAGTCGAATTGTTGTAATCCACAAAACAGCAAAATATAAAGCTGCAAAACAGTAGACAGCGAAATCTTAAAGCAATAAAGGATTAAAAATGAAAGTTTTAGTAGTTGGTTCTGGCGCTCGCGAACACGCTATTGCACACGCGCTACTTAAAGGAGAAAGCGTTGAAGAAGTAACTGTTGCTCCTGGAAATCCTGGTATTGCAGCAGATGGCATTCAAACTGCAAACATAAGTCAATCAGATCATGACGCTCTTATTAAGTTCGTTAAAGACAATAACTACGATTTTGCGTTCATTGGTCCTGAAGTTCCCCTTATGAATGGCATTGTTGACGATTTTGAAGCGCATGGAATTGCCGCTTTTGGTCCAAACAAAGCCGCAGCTCAAATTGAAGGCTCTAAAGATTTCGCAAAAAAGCTTATGGCTCGTCACAACGTTCCAACTGCCTCCTACAAAACATTTGACGCTTTGGAGCCGGCACGCGCATACGTTCTTGAGCATGGTGCTCCAATTGTTATTAAAGCGGATGGTTTGGCTGCTGGAAAAGGCGTTACTGTTGCTATGGATGAGCAAACAGCAATTGATGCTTTGGATGATATCTTCGTAGATCATCGTTTTGGTCAAGCTGGAGCAAAAGTTGTTATTGAAGAATTTTTGCAAGGTCAAGAGTTTTCGCTTATGAGTTTTGTAAGCGGAACTGATTTTTGGGTTATGCCTATTTCTCAAGATCACAAGCGTGCTTATGACGGAGACAAAGGACCAAATACTGGAGGCATGGGAGCTTATAGCCCTGTGCCGCAAATTAGCGACGAAACAGTTCAGCGTGCTATCGACGAAATTGTGCGCCCAACTGTTGAAGGACTAGCTAAAGAGGGTACGCCTTTTACTGGCGTGCTTTATGCTGGCTTAATTGATACAGCAACAGGTCCTAAAGTTATTGAGTTTAATGCTCGTTTTGGAGACCCAGAAACAGAAGTTGTGCTTCCTCGCCTTACTTCAGATTTTGGTGCAGCTATATGGAATATTTTGCGACATAAAAGCCCAACTTTTACTTGGAAAAATAACGGTGTTACGCTCGGCGTAATTATTGCAAGCGAAGGCTACCCTGGCACTTTAGTTACCGGAACTCCCTTTCCTCAAATTCCTGTTGACGAAAATCAAGGTCAGCACGTGTATTATGCAGGAGTAAAAAGCGATGAAGAAAGCGGCAAACTTCTTACTTCTTCAGGTAGAGTAGCTCTTGTGCAAGTGCATGGAGATGACGTAAAAGACGCTCAAAACAACGTCTACAGCATATTAAATAAGCTTAATCTTCCACACATGTTCTTTAGACATGATATCGCATCTAAAGCCTTAAAATAGTTTGTTAATTGATATAGTTTTCATTAACAAATTGCAAATCAATAAGCCCCTCGCTATTTGAAACATACTATGTATCAAATACAAACGAGGGGCATTGTAATAATCAAACTAGCTTTTAGCGCGGTAATTTCAGAAAATCAGTATTACGCAAATAATGCTTTCCAGCAGTAATATCGTATTGTATTAAGCGATAGTCATGAAGAAGTTGACGTGACTTCTTATCCATCTTAGACAAAATCATAGGATTACCATCGTTATCCAAATAAATTGATTGTCCCTCAGGAATTCTATCCCAGCCTTGAATAGTATTTACAACAGGAGGCTCCATAGCGCTCACATGCTCATGTAAACAAGTTAAGAAAGCAAGATACGGAGAAACTTTAGCGTTCATATGTAAAGCAGCCTGAGAAATAAAGAAGTTAGGCGAAGAATACTTATTAGTATGATCTACATCTTTATTTGTATTAGAATGCTCTACATTTTTGTTTGAAGATTTTTTCTCACTACGCTCTTTACGCTCCAAAGCAACCTTATTTGACCAAATAAAATAATCAGTCAAATGCAAAGACAATGAATTCTTTTCATCTGAACTTGCAGTGCCGTAAATTCCTGGCAAATGGTCACCATAAAACATAACAGTAATAGGCTTATTTAGTTTATCTAAACTCTTCAAAAACGCTTGTGTTGCCTCATCAGTGTGTTGCACACCCTTAGCATACGTTTCAATAGAAGTTTTTTCATCATCACCAAGATCAGCAGCACCATCTTTAGGAGACGCTTCGAATTCATTATTCGCATACCAATCCCTATAAGGCATATGGTTTTGCATAGTAACAATTTGTACGAACCTAGGTTGCTTATGCTCTTTAATCTTTTCTAACGCACTCTTATATGCTGATGCGTCAGAAACATACGGTGATTTATCTATAACATCACGGTGAGCAATAACATCAGGTCCTTGCAATGCGTAAAACTTACTAAATCCAAACTTTTTGTAATTAGTAGCGCGCAAATACATGCTCGGCTCATACGGGTGGAAAGCTATAGATTTAATAGAATTACGAGAATCATCCCAATATTGATTAATAGTTGGAGACCATTGAGCATTAGGAACCAACTGCTGATACGGGCTAGTCATTGAAGGATCAAAATTAGCCATGCTCAAACCAGTTAAAGACATGTACTCTAGATTTGCAGTACCGCCACCATAACCAGAAGAAAGCATCAAACCACTATCCGTATGCTTCTTTAAATTGCTAATAAATGGTATTGGATTCTTGTTCAACTTCAAACCAGGAACACGAGTAGGATCAGAGAACGATTCAGACAAGATAAGAATAAAAGTATTATCGTTCATATTTGTTGTACGAGAACGATTTATACGTTTAGCTTCATCGTTATAACGCTTGTATACAGCCTTCATAGTTTCTTCACTGTAATCAGCCGGTTTATCCATAATTTTAGGATTTACATTACGCAAAAATGCCACAATAGCACCATTGCGTTGAGCGTCATAAACAGAATCCCACATAGCAGGACTGTCACCAAGCATTTTAGAAAAAACATTAGCCGAAGAGTCAACTGTGCCAACGCCGCCAATATACCAGCTTAAATTCCCTATTAAAATCAACGCAATTGCAACACGAATACCAGCAGAATAACGCCAATCTTTAAAACGCACAATCTTTCCATGATTTGTATCAAATATGTGTAAGCAAACAGTTGTAACTAAAAGCAAAATAAAAACGCCTAAAGCAACACCAATGACCATAGGAGCATTATCTGGCAAAAATGAAGCGACATTACCAGTGTTACTTTTTAAAAAGTTTAAGTCCGCAGGAAGAATAGTTTCATAACGAACATTTACTTTCATATATTCAATAACAGCAATAAGCAATGAAACACTTAGAACTATCGCACTTGATATCCAAAATCGGTTACTAATCAAAAGAATTAAACCGTATATCATCGCAACAACGAGCGCACTAAGAACAATAACAAAATTAAGCTCTCTCCAAGTTTTAGTTATTAATCCCCAACGTCCACCAGACATTGCAGAAGTCATCTCAACTCTTCCAGCGCGCTGCACACCCATTTGCACAATAATTACCGACATGCCGTCAATAACAAAGAAAAGAAATGCATACAGCCAATACGGAACTTTCAAGCGCAAAAATGACTTCATACTATCCTCAATAAATCACACACGTACTAATTATTACTAATAATGTGCAAGTCTACTTATTGCTATCGTCATAAATTTTTAACAATGCATTGAAACAAGAAAAAAATAGCAATTTTAATACTTAGGACTGATTACAATATATGTTTCGATATTTATTATTTAAATAGAATAAATAATAAAAAATAAAACAAATATTGAGGAAAATTTCAGATACTAGCATTACATTACTAGGTTGGGCAATTACTGTGCGTATATGTCGCTTAGATTAGTAACTGGTACGCAAATTAGACTAGAAAGTATAGGAGTCAAACATGCTGCAATTGGCAAAAGTGAGTCTTTTGCAAGGATGGCTACCAGTAAGCCTTTTTAGCGTAAATGGTATTTCTTTAGTCTTGTTGCTTTTTATGAAAACAAAACGCGGCAAGAAAATGTTCCACTTACTAATACAACTTGCAATAGGTGTCATAACATTTTTTGTCGGTGGAATAATTGCTTGGCTTATTTCTGACGTGTTTCTTGTATTCGAAGTAAGTCTTGGATGGCTCGTTATTTTTTCTATTGCATGCGGCTTCGGGCTTATAGGTTTTGCAGCAACAGCATTTGTTTTCTTACACAAATGGAGAAAACTAGTTGCAGTAATAGCTATTATCTTGACGTTAGCAAGCACAGCTCTTCATGTAGACATGATTTATGGGGAATACACGACAATAGGTTCAATATTTGGAATGGGCGGTTTTCCAAAACTAGAAGTTAATAAGCAAAAATCCGCATCCTCTAGTATTAAACAATGGAGAGAGTTAGCAGCACAACAAAAACTGCCAAAACTGCCTAAAAAAGGTATTGTTCGTTCAGTTTATATCCCTAACACTGCTTCACATTTCAATGCCAGAATAGCAAACGTATACTTGCCACCTGCTGCACTTGTTAAAAAACCACCAAAACTGCCAGTTATGGTCATGTTTGCAGGACAACCTGGTAGCCCTAATCACTTTTTTGCAGCAAGCGATATTGCAAATACTTTAGACAATTACGCGAAAAATCACTACGGTCTTGCACCTATTGTTGTAGCCCCTGACCAAAATGGTGAATCTTCGCATAATTCTCTGTGTGCGGATACACATGTGTTCGGCAAAGCAGAAACATATTTAATTAATGATGTTCCTAAATGGATACGCAAACATTTGCCAGTAAGCAAAGATCCTAAAATGTGGCTTATGGGCGGCTTCTCACAAGGAGGCACTTGCTCAACGCAACTAGTTCCATCTCACCCTGATATATTTGGAAACATTTTTTCTGCCGGAGGGGAACTAGAACCAACATATAAGAATCGCCAAGAAACAATTAATCATTATTTCAATGGAAACACATCAGAATATGAGCGACATATACCTAGAGTGATAATGCGTAAAAATGCTCCTTTGAAACAAAATTATTACGCTATTGCGGGCTCATGGGATACTAAATCTCAAGCGAATCAGGCAACCATCGCACTAAGCGCACATCGCGCTGGAATGAATGTTATAACCATGCTTTCTCAAGGCAATGGTCATGATTGGCACACAGTAAAAGCTGGATTAAAAATAGCAATTGATCAATTCTGCAAAAAAACAGGTATTTCAAGCACTGCACCAAAACTTAATACCTACCAAAATGTACAAATTCTTATCAACCAGCAAGTGAATCGAGACTAATATGATGCTGTCTTTCTTTCATAAACGTTGTAAGAAAAATGATTCTGATTCTAAACATTCAGCAATTCGGCATACAAAAATATTGATGCACGATTTCATAACCTGGATGCAACATAAAGTTTTTGCATTAACGCTTACATGCATTTTTATTGTTATAAATTGCATACACTGGCTCGTATTAGCACTTATGCATTTTTATACTTATGGCACAAGCGCTACTCTTGCACAATTGTTTATGCGACATCATCATTCAAAAGGTCCAAGCCTATTCTTCGGGCACGGAAACGTCACAGAGCTGCTGATAAAAGTGTGCCATTCGCTTATTTTCGTAAATAATATGCCATCTCTTATGGTTAATTGTTTACTTGTTGCCGTACTTATTGGCGTTGCAGAAACTCGTATAAGTAGACTTAATATTATTTATATTGCAATATTTAGCACACTTGTTGGCATAATTGTAGGATTAACAATCATAGGTAATCTTTCAATCATTATTCGAAACATGCATTGGATTACCAAGATTCCTATTCGACTATCTCCATTCACACTGTTTATTGGCGCTTTTATGGCTTCTGCATCTTACGAATCTATTTTGTGGCGCAGAAGAACTTTAGTAATTGGATACGCTACTACTTCAGCAATGCTTCTTTATAGTGGAAATCCAGGCGATTATTGCACTATTATTGCAGCCCTTACAGGACACATCATCGGCAATATTATGAGCAAAACAAAAGGCGTTAGACGAAGTGTAAACTGGTGGGAAGGTACAGATTACGAAATTCGTAGGCTTTTTGCAGTAGCTCAGAGCATTATTGCATTAGGTCCAGTGTTGGCATTATCTTCACGCTCTCACGCAGGAATTCTTACTACTCTTGGTTTGTTTATGTCACCGCAACTAGGCTCTAAGACATGGCTTACGCGATGCATGACAAATTACAGCACAAATAATTGTTTTCTTCATTCAGGTCTACATCACGCTGCAATTGGCGAATTATGGATTCGCATTCTATTACCAAGCATCACACTGATGATTATTGCGTGGGGAATGTTACGAGGGCGTAGACTAGCTGCATTAACTTCTATATTTATAAACGCACTGACTGTGCTATATGCAGGAATGTATTTCACTGTTTTGCCTTTAATTGCCACAAAACAAAATATTTTGGAACATCAACATAATGCTGTTGCTGTTGCTTTTATGCTTACCGCTCTCCCACCATTATTGCTTACTATTTTGTTGATAATTAATTTAAAGCATTTTTCTGTTCATACGAGCAAACTACAGGCACGTTTGGGACTAATAGCAATTTTTATAGCATTGTATATAACTGGTGCTGGATATGTTGCTTTTGGTCTTATGATACCTGAAGAATTTACTCCATCTGCTGATATTTACCACTTATTGCGAGATTTACCAGGGCGCTGGATGCCTATGGGATTTGGAAACAGATCTAACGCAATGCTTCGCACTGAAACACCCCTATCTTCTTTACTAGCACAAAGCGTGGGCGTGATATTCTGGACAATATTGTTTATTGTCTGCTTTACGTGGTTCCGCAGCAGCATCTCTACAAACGAAAACGATAGAAAAAAAGCAAGCTCATTAGTAGAACTTGGTGGAAACACAATGAGCTTTATGACAACTTGGGCGAATAACCATTATTGGTTCTCTCAAAGCGGGCAATCTGCAATTGCCTATAGACTAAATTACGGTATTGCGCTCACTCTTACAGAACCTTTTGGAGATGAAAAAGAGTATTCACAAGATATTCGAGGATTTATTAAATTCTGCGAACAAAATTCGTGGTCTCCAGCATTCTATGCTGTGCACGATAAAACGCGTCAAGAACTAGAAAAACTTGGATTTACTTCTATTAAAGTCGGAACAGACATGCTAGTAGACCCTAATACTTGGCAGACGCGAGGGAAAAAATGGCAAGATATTCGTACAGCTATAAACAAAGCAAAACGAGATGGAATTGCCGACGTACTTACAACTTATAACGAAGCCTCTTGGGACGTACGGCAACAAATTGTAGAAATTTCAGAAGAATGGGCAGAGTTAAAAGCTCTTCCAGAAATGAAATTTACTCTCGGAGGACTTGACGAACTTCAAGATAGCCGCGTCAAAATTTTATACGCTATTAATGAAGACGGCAGGGTACTTGGAGTAACAAGCTGGATGCCAACGTATAGAAATAATCGAATTATTGGTTGGACACTTGATTTTATGCGTCACCGCACAGATAGTCCTAATGGGATTATGGAATTATTAATTGCTAGAATGGCAGAACGTTTAAGAGATGAAGGATTAGAAAACCCAGACTGTTCTGTAGAATTTATGAGCCTTTCTGCAGCACCTCTAGCTGGCATAAACGAAGACATATTGAACGAAAATGGTCAAAAATCTTCTAACGTTATTAATCATGCGCTAGAAATGATGTCTGACATTTTGGAACCAGCTTATGGGTTCAAATCGCTATATTTCTTCAAGAAAAAATTCCAGCCATCCGCAAGTTCCGTATATGTTTGCTATATGGATTCTGCAAAATTAGCTCAGATTTCACTAGCTGTAACTCACGCCTATTTACCGGAAGCTAATCCTAAACAAATACTAGAAATGGTAAAATCGTTGCGACCAAAAAGCAATGAAGCGAACAAATAATTTGTTAAGTTTTAGATAAACTTCGGCGAGTTCTCCCTAGTGTTGCGTAAAGTAACAAGTGCACGTCAGGGAGGTTCATCGTGTCAGAAGTAAAGCCAACCGTCGCTGTCGTAATGGGATCCTCAAGTGATTGGGAAACCATGCGTCATGCTTGTGAAATTCTAGATAAATTCCAAGTTCCGTATATGAAACGAGTTATTTCCGCACATCGTACACCGGAATTAATGGCAGATTTTGCGCATAATGCTCGCTCAAACGGTTTCCACATTATTATTGCTGGAGCCGGCGGAGCCGCCCACTTGCCTGGCATGATTGCGGCACAAACCACGCTTCCTGTTATTGGAGTGCCAGTACGCTCGCATGCGCTATCAGGCTGGGATTCATTGCTTTCAATAGTACAAATGCCAGGAGGTATTCCTGTTGCAACTACTGCAGTTGGAAACTCTGGTGCGACAAATGCTGGATTGCTTGCTGTAAGCATTCTAAGTACAACTGATAATCGTCTTGCTAAAGAACTAGCAGAATATCGCAATGAGCTAAAAGAAAAAGTCGAGGAATCAAATGCCAACCTTATCTGAAGTAACTAATGGCGCTGTTGAACGTTTAATGCCAGGATCCACTATTGGAATTATTGGCGGCGGCCAGTTAGGGCGCATGATGGCTATTGCAGCTCGCCATATGGGTTTTCGTATTGGTGTTCTTGACCCTACGCTTGACTGCCCTGTGTTCCAAGTAGCAGATTTGCAGGTTGAAGCTAATTACGACGATCCTGAAGGCTTGCGTGAGCTTGCTGAACGTTGCGATGTATTAACCTACGAATTTGAAAATGTTAACGCAGACGCACTTGATAAAGTTCGTCATTTAACCGCAATCCCACAAGGAACTGACCTGTTACGCGTAACTCAAGATCGCGTCAGTGAAAAAACGTTCATTAATAGTCATAAAATCAAAACAGCTCCGTGGCGTGAAGTAAATAATTTGGACGACTTAGATGCTGCTATTGACGAAATAGGCTTGCCAGCAATTCTTAAAACTCGTCGCGGCGGCTACGACGGTCATGGTCAAGATGTTTTGCGCACAGAAGAAGACGTTGCTAACATTCACCATCGCTCGGATCGCGGAGGAAAATTCCCTCCTTCAATTCTCGAGGGTTTCGTCGATTTTGCTTTTGAAGCATCAATCTTGGTTTCTGGAAATGGTAAGGATTTCGTAACTTATCCTCTAGTAAAAAACGTGCATCACAATAGTATTTTGCACATGACTTTAGCTCCTGCAGTAGTTGATCCTGAAGTTGAAAAAACAGCTCACGAATTAGCTTTGCGCTTAGCTAAAGGATTCGAACTAGCAGGAACATTAGGAATCGAGCTTTTCATCACTAAAGATAATCGCGTAGTAGTAAACGAACTTGCTCCTCGCCCTCACAATTCCGGGCATTATACGATTGAAGCTTGCGATATGGATCAATTTGAAGCACATATTCGCGGTATTGTTGGTTGGCCTTTAAAGAAGCCTAAGCTACTTTCCCCTGCTGTTATGGTAAATGTTCTTGGGCAACATGTGGCTCCTACACGTTCGCTGATTTTGGAACATCCAGAATGGCATATACATGATTATGGAAAAGCTGAAGTTCGTAAGAATCGCAAAATGGGTCATATTACTGTGCTATGCGATAATCCTGTTGACGCTGCTGCAGCATTAGATGCAACAGGCTGCTGGGACGACGAGCTAGACTAAAAACGACGAAAGGATGCGAAATGTCTAGTGAGCCTATGCGTAGACATACAAAACAAAAAGAAATAGTACTCTCCTACTTACGCGAGTCTCGTAATTTTGTTTCTGCACAAGATTTGCACCGAATACTCGCCAAAGACGGGGAGATTATTGGCTTAGCAACAGTGTATCGTCAACTTAATTCTTTAACTCAAAGCGGCGAAGTAGATACCGTGCGCTTTAATGGACAGCAATTATTCCGTATTTGCGATGAAAATACTCATCACCATCATTTAGTGTGCGAACGTTGCGGAAAAACCGTCGACATTGAGCCGCCTGACGACGAAGGATGGATTCATAAAGTAGCTGAATCTCACGGGTACACTGTGGTGGATCATACGCTAGAAGTATTTGGCTTATGCGAAAGCTGCCGCGAAGAAGATAAGTAACCTGTACGCGTCTTTAAGACACGTACAGGTTGGTTTCTGCGCTAGTAACGCTCAATGACGTTTTTTCGTTACTGACGCAGTCAGCGTACTGCACAAGTAACACTCAATACCGTTCTTTCGTTACTCCTGCAGATTACGTTCTGCGCGAATAACGTATTTTTACGTTCTTGTCGTTACTGGCGCAGATGAGTACTCTCACATCACCCTTTATTCCACATATTCATTTTTTAATTTTATTAATAAACAAATAATCCTCAATTTTATTGAAACTATGCTTTTGTAGCTTATTATATTCTGTTGCATTCAACTTAAATTTTGTATATGACTTTTACTTGCTATTTTTTAAAAATAAACCCTCTCGTTTTCCTATGTGCAAAAGCGTTTTCTTCAAACTTTTTGGAGTAATCTTTTTGATGGAATTAAATAGCAATTCTTTTTCTTCATCACTAATTGTCAAATCCGTACAATCATTTATAAGAGACTTCTTTTTAAAAATAGCTTTCACGATGTTCAAAGTATTATCATTTTTCTTAGCTTCTTCTAAAGATTTATTGACATCTTCATCCCTATAAATGATAGACAATGCACTCAAATCACTTCCTATAGTTCCAACGATTTTAACCATGTGCTCATACTCATCTTTATTGTATGGATATAATCTGCAGAGATACTTACAAGCTCCAATTATTGTTGCGTGATTACCTATAGCCTTAGCTCTTGCCAATAAACTTCTAAGTTTTCTTTTTGCACGTTTCTTTAAAAATGGAATTTTACAGTCTATTGCCAAAGACCTAAGTTCACATTCTTGTGCAATGACTTCGTTACTCTTATACAATTCTTCATCACGAATAAACATGCTATTCACAAGTGCAAAACGAATCCTAACTAAAAGCAATAAACCGTATTTTCTTCTTAATAACGGAACTTTTAAAGAAAGGCTCGATGGAACACGCATTTGCAACGAAGACACATATTCGATTTTTGAATCTGCTAAATATTGGCGCCTGTCTATAGATGACAATCCGTATTTCTTTGCTGTTTTCTTTAGTTCTTTCGCAAGTTGACGATATTTATCAAAATCCGCACTTTCTCTTGCAAGGGAAATCCTCGCTTTTAGCAATATAATTCTTTCTTTACTAGTTAATGAATTACAATCATCATCATCGTATTTTTCAGACAACTTTTCAATCATACATTTCAAATCTTTATTTTGCCCAGTTCTTTGCAAAAGCAACATCCAGAATATTTCTTTATTAAAAGATATATTTTTCGCATCAATGTTTGACTCAATTTCTTTTAAAAATTTTTCTTTTTCTTCTGTAGAAACTGAGCTGTCCTTAGTTAGTTCACGAATATGATCAACAATATCACTGCCGCCATCAAAAGTTGATAACACATTCATCAACTCATCTTTCATATTGGATGGATATCCTGTTATCTTGACTACATTATGCAATGATGAAGCATTTTCTTCTGTTAGCTTATCAATTTCAGATTCTTTAGGATTTCCAACCGTCCAGAAAAATTTTCTGTCCTCATAATGACTATTTCGCAAAATCGGAAAATAATCCACATCTCTTCCGCTATATCCCCAAATACACACGTCATGCGTCTTAATATTACTTTTTACATAATCTGCAAAATCGCTTTTTTTGGAAATACCTGGCATTGTTGTTGCAATATCATCTCTTGTTACTGCATTCCCTGAATTTTCTCTTAAATTTCCATGCAATTTACAGATTACTACTTGTGATTCAAGTGATTCATCAGTTGGACAATCAACATAAACAAGATGGGGCAGTCTAAGCTTTTCGCAAGATGATTCGAACATTTTATCATAATTCATGGTAAAAATTGGAACCTTTGCAAAATATGAATAAGCTACTATGAAATAATGTATTATATTTGGTTGCGGTTCATAGTCCTTCGTGAAATGATCTTTTTTAAGACAATTCCACATCTCTAAAACACGGTCATCCCCTGTACATTCCAGTAGTACTGAATAAAATAGCTCTGGTTGAACTATTTCACAAATATAATCTTTACGAGACATTTCTTTTTTGGGGACACACGTATAACATTTATCAAATCCCACCAAGAATTTATTACAAGTATGTTGTAAGACATCATCAACTTTTGCAACCCCAGATTCAATGCTGATTCCTGATCCAGTAAAAAATAAACCTCTTTCTTTCATCAAACAATCAAGCAATTCTTCTTTATCTTTTTTATTACTATCTTCAAATACGCTATCATTCACCATCACAATCTCCTTTGAGAAAATTTTGACAATAATCTAAATATTTTAATTTTTATGAAGAATACAAAATCTATAAAAACCTCAATGTTACATATCTAAAACGTGAATTATACTCACTACTTTATTTTTCGCAAACGTTTATATATTTATATATGTATTACAACAATGTTTGGGCTGTGCCTTATAACACAGAATATCTAGAAGCTCAGCTTTACACACTTTTGGAGTTATAGCCCAAGCTCGGTTATAAACCAAAGGTGTGTAAAAAATCTTGTCTTAGACCTTGTAATGCAAGCGTTTTGCTGTAATCGAATCTGTTTTCTGCACATTCGCCGCTAGGAAAAATGTTTTCCAAATCTGCGAAAAGCGACAGAAACTTTACAGCGTTGTAAAGAAAAATGTCGGAAAATCCCCGGCAAATGTTCCACAAAATGTCCGATAAGGCAGACTAAGCTTGCGTTGAAAGCACACAGTGCTTTCAACCATAAGCAAGCTCGGCACTCTGAAAAATCTTGAAATGCACTATGCTATTTCAAGATTTCATCGTGCCCCCGACGCGACTCGAACGCGCAACCAACGGATTAGAAGGCCGTTGCTCTATCCTTTGAGCTACAGAGGCAAACAAATGGTTATTATACCAAAAAACTGTTATCAACGCGCCATAAAATTATAAATATCAAACGTTTATATAAAAATTGTTATTCAATAATCCACGCAAGTGACATCAACACTGCAAGGAAGAACACATTGACAATAGTATACGTGAGCAAATAACGCCCACGGTAATGCGAATACTGGTGTGTAATTCCCTTATAAGAAATAAGCGAAGCCATAGAAGCAATCAAAGTACCCATTCCACCAAGATTCGTGCCAATAATAAGAAGCTTCCACTGATCACAGAATCCAGAAAGCAGAATCGTCGTTGGTACATTACTAATAAATTGGCTTGAAGCAATAGAAACTTCCATCGGATGCGCACCAACCCACATTTGCGCAAGATCGCTAAATCCAGAAACTCGGCGCATATTGCCAATAAAAACAAAGAACATAATAAACGTGAGTGGCAAAGCCCAATCTAAAACACGGAATACGTGGCGGTCGCAAACAAGAAAAGCTGCAACCATAATAAGCACCATAATCCAGTCAGGAATCCATCCACTAACACCACACAAGCAAACGACAAACAGCAAACTATAAACAGTAACACGCCAGCGAGTAAAACTCATACCATAGCCCATAACACGAATTTCATCAGGCTGCGGATGGCCATGCGAAGGAGCCAACACGCTTTGCTCAATATCGTCACCGTGCAAACCTGCAAACTGGTCAACTGTGCGCGACTTAAAGAATACGAATGCAAACACGATCATCAACAGTGCTGCTGTAATCGTATAAGGAGCCATAATCTTCAAAAAATCTTGCGTAGACATATGAGTCAACGCCTTTAAATACAGATTGTGAGCATTGCCAATAGGAGTGAGCATACTTCCAACATTGGCACCAATGGTCATAAGCGTAATTACAAGAATTGACTGCTTTTCAGCATTCGCCATTACGAGCACAGATAGCGCAAAAGGCACAAAAGTAACCAAAGCAACGTCGTTCGTGATCCACATTGCTGAAAAGAATGTTAACGACATAAGCACGAGCACCAAGCCGCGCTCAGTGCGCACATGCCTTAGCAAACGCGCACCAATAGATCGAAACACACCAATGCGCTGGAACCCGCACACAACCATCATAAGACACACTAATTGCGAAATAGTGTTGACATGAATATAACTCAAATATTGCGGATCTGGAGGTACAAAAAAACAAGAAATAACCGCTAAAATTGCGGCAACAATAAGAATGGTTTCACACTTGACCAGATTCAACAGCCAGCGCTTCATCATTCCTCCGTAACGCAATAGACACAATGGTTCTATTGTACTAGAAACCCAGTCCTACAATCGGGTTAAATTCCCGACAAAATCGTTGCAATAACAATAAATTAGCAACTATTAATAGCGTGATTTAGCCTAAAGTAGCTAACACAAAATTCCGCCCTTTTTTATGACACGCGCATTGCAAAAATTGCGTTTAAAGACAAGATTGCGTATATCATATTAAAACAAAGAATTTGTTGTCTACACAAGAAGCGAATTATGGCAGAAATAAACAAAACAGAAGATCAGAAGCTTGAACAAAAACTTGCTCGTCAAAAGCATCTTCGTGAAAACCACAAGCGCAATACTGCAGATTTAGTTGTTGAATGCTTGGTAAACGAAGGCGTTGAAGTAGTATTCGGTATTCCAGGTGAGGAAAATATTCCGCTTCTTGAAGCAATTGAGCGCGATGGACGAATTCGTTTTGTGCTTACTCGCCACGAGCAGGGCGCTGGTTTTATGGCAGCAACATACGCTCATATTACTGGAAAACCGGGCGTATGCTTGGCAACTCTAGGTCCTGGCGCATTGAATTTAACGCTTCCTGTAGCTCAAGCAAACGCAAGCACTACACCGCTTGTAGCGATTTGCGCACAAGGTAATGTTTCTAGGCTTTATAAGGAATCTCACCAAATTATTGATTTGGTTGCGCTCTTCCAGCCAATTACGCAATGGTCTTCTATGATGCTTGCTCCAGAATCTGCGCCGGAAATGGTCAGAAAAGCTTTCTCTATTGCCGGTCGCAACCGTCCGGGAGCCACGTGCCTTGTT
The DNA here is from genome assembly GCF_049244235.1 of Gardnerella sp. DNF01151. Classification (NCBI taxonomy): domain Bacteria; kingdom Bacillati; phylum Actinomycetota; class Actinomycetes; order Bifidobacteriales; family Bifidobacteriaceae; genus Gardnerella; species Gardnerella sp. DNF01151. The sequence goes on from NZ_CP058389.1 coordinate 1,266,541, forward strand.
ATTCCGGAAGATATTAGCGAAATGCCAGCACCTGACGACGCAAAGTCTCTTCCACTTCCTCATCCTCTGCATATTATGCCAGCGCCCGACACTATTGAAGAAGCTGCAAAAATTATTAGTCAAGCAAAGCAACCTATTATTTTGGCTGGAAACGGCGTTGCGCGCTCTCACGCTGAGGCTCAGCTTCTTGCGTTTGCTGAGCAGCTTAATGTGCCAGTTGCAACTACTTTCGAAGGAAAGGGCGTTTTCCCAGATAATCATCCGAATGCACTTGGCGTAGTCGGCTTCATGCATCGCGATTACGAGAACTTCGCGTTTGATACTGCTGATTTGATTATTGCTGTCGGCTTCTCAATTCAGCAGTTCGACCCGAAGAAAATCAACCCAAATATTGATAAAACTATTATTCACATCAATACTTTTGTGGAAGATACCGACGCGCACTACCCTACTGCGCTGAATATTATGGCGAATATTGGCCAAACGCTTAAAACTCTTACAGAAGTATTAAAGACACGCAACATCACTTTCGACGTAAGCCACCCACGTATTCGACAACTGCTTACGGAAGAATTACATTCTTGCGAAAACGACGAAAGCATGCCAATGAAACCGCAGCGCGTAGTTTACGATATTCGCCGCGCTGTTCCTGAAGGCACGAAGGTACTTGTAGATACAGGCGCTTTGAAAATGTGGATGGCACGCTTGTACCCAACTATGCACCCGAATACTTGCATAATCGACAACAGTCTTTCAACTATGGCTTGGACGCTTCCGGGAGCTGTTGGAGCTTCGTTTATTCGCGATAATTCCGGCAAAATTAACACGAAACCGGTTTTGGCTGTGATGGGCGACGGAAGCTTTATGATGAACGTGCAGGAAATTGAAACTGCAGTGCGCGTTGGCAGCCGAATGGTAGTTCTTGTTTGGGAAGATAACGCTTATGGCTTAATTAAGTGGAAGATGGAACTTCATGCAGGCGAGCACGAATACGTTGATTTCCATAATCCGGATGTGCCAAAACTAGCTGAAAGCTTTGGCGCGCGCGGTCATGCTGTTAAAAAGCCGGAGGATTTGTACAACATGCTGCGTGAAGCACTGGATCAGAAAAACGGTGTCGATGTGATTTCCTGCCCAGTTGATTACAGCGAGAATATGAAGCTTATTGAAAAACTCGGCGATATTGACTTTAGTAACTAAAATATATTTATACTGAAAAAATATACGCATTAATTTATACGCATTAAATATAAATACGACCGAGAAAGTTTGTGAACAACCATAAACAAACCCGGTCGTATTTAAATGTTATTTCAATATAGAAAGCATGTTGGTAAAAATAAATTTTGCTAATCTACAACATGCAAAGTACGATAAATGTAATTTTTATATTTTTCGGGATTAAGCCTACTACATATTTCAACATTCGGAGTTTTACCAGAGAAGAAATTAGCATCAACAAGAACTGAGCCATAACTTGGTCCAGGAGTTGCATCAACTTGGCAATAATATTTTGTGCACTCGCTTATACATTCAGGATATAACGCAGCGGCAACAGCAGATGGATCAGCCATATCTAGATAAGCATCCCCAAAACGGCTAACATTCATTTCCATTAATTCCCTATTACAATCAATGACAAACTTACCGAGTTCTCCACTTTTGCGAATATTAGCAATTTCTTGTGGATTCAGCATACATTCTCCCAAGCATGCGTCCCATCCAACAAACATAATATTTTTAAGACCAGAATCAACTAATATCTTTGCAGCTTCTGCATCTTGCCAAATATTAAATTCTGCTACAGGAGAAACATTTCCACGACCTAAACCAGCAGATCCCATAACGACTATGCGACCAACTTTTTTCATCGCTTCATAATCAACCTTAATAGCTAGAGCAATGTTAGTTAATGGTCCTAATGCAATAATATCTATTTCACCATCTTCACTGTTTCTCAAAGTTTCGATCATTTTCAAAACAGCATTACCATTACTTTCTTTCAAACGATGAGGAACTAGACCAATATCACCCATTCCATCTCTACCATGAGTTTCATGAGCATAAGCCAAATCGCGTAACAGCATGCTTCTGCTTCCTTTATATACAGGTGGCTCATATGAACCAGCATGCTCGATAGTAGTAAGCGTATTAATAGTCGCTTGTTCCATGCACACGTTTCCTGATACAGTGCAAAACATTAATATCTCATATCTAGGATCATTTAAAGCCATGGCGATTGCCATAGCATCATCCGAACCACAATCTGTATCTATTATTATTTTCTTTTTAGAATAAATTCCTTTATTTTCCATAAACTCTCAACATCCTATCAATTAATAGAAACTGTAGTTTCAGATGTAACTAACTTTAGCGTGCAGCTGAAGCAACACATACTGCAAGCATTATAAAACCAAATGTTATTTATATACGCAAGCGCGTATATGCCGTATATATGTCATATACTCGCGAAAATTTATCAAAAACACTAAATATTAATTTACAAACTTTATAAAGGTATCTTATAATCCATGAAAAGATTATATTTGTAGTAATAAAATAGGAGGTAGTTGCATGAAACAGATAATTAAATCATTCAAGGAAGAATTTACTACTGCTGCAGTTGTCACAATACCATTATGTGTTGCTATTAATTATATTTCTGGCACTATAGCTGGCGTACTAAAACTACCTATCTTCCTTGATACTATAGGCACTTTATTTGCATGCATGGTTTTTGGACCACTTGTAGGAATAATAACTGGAATGCTATCTTCAATAGTTTCATCAATCACTATGCCAACCATGCTTCCATTTATAGTGGTCAATATTGCTCTGGCCTTATGCGCTGGCATTCTAGCAAAACATAAAATGTTTTCAAATTATATGAAAATTTTTATTTCTTCAATAATCATGGCAATAGTATCCATTATTATTGCGGCACCGATAGTAGTAATAGTATTTAGCGGGTTTACTGGCGGAGGATCATCTATGATAGCGGGTTTAATAACTGCATCTGGAGTGAATATTTGGATTTCTGTATTCTCTGCTGAAGGATTCTTTACTTGGGCTGATAGAATATTAACAATCATTATATGTTTAAGCGTTATAAAATGCTTGCCCAATAAATTACTGCTTCTTTTCCCATTAGGTTCACTTTACTTAAAAAATTCAGATTCTGAATAGTAAAAATTAAATCGAGTCTACTATATACAGACAAAGATAAAAGTAATTATGCACATGCATTATATAGATACTATTAATCAAGTAAAAAATACAAATACGTTTGTAACGCTGTATCCTACAACAAAATTTATATTGACCATATATTTGATAATAGTAGACATTATATTAAATACTTTTTCATTCACATTATACTATTTACGACTTTTATTGTTCCCCTATTTTCTTGCTCTACTTATTCTGATGATTCTATGCGGAATAAAAAAGAATGGATATAAACTTGTAGCAAGTATAGCCATGTTCTCATTATTTGTTGCAATATTTCAAGTTGCTTTCTATAGACAAGGAAATGCAATATTAAATCTTAATTTTTTGCAAATTACAGATACAGCATTGTCTAATTCTATAACGCTTGGAATGAATACCTTAAACATATCAACTATAGTCATATGGTTTTTCCAAATAACTGATATAGAAGATATTACAATATCTTTAAGCAAACTTGGGATGAGCAATAAAATATGTTTCATAATACTTTCTACTTTCCAAACTATTGATTATTTACAAATGCAAATTAAAGCAATCATAATCTCGCAAAAAAGTCGTGGAATAAACTTTAATGGAAATTTAATACGTAGAATTGGCACATTTACTTCGATTTTGCTTCCAGCATTTATTACTTCACTAATAAACATAGAGCAGCGCATAATGATGCTTGATTCAAGAAATTTTTTTAGTTCAGAAAAAAAGACATATATTAAACAGGTTAATCATAATGGTCACGAAAAATTAGTACTAGCAATAGGAACAATTACACTAGTTTTTCTTATTCTAGGAAGAGTAATTTATGGTTATCTCATATAATATTTGCGATTTTTCATACACTTATCCACTTACTTCAAAACCAGCTTTAAGTAACATAACAATACAGATAGAATCAGGGAAAATATATGGAGTAATTGGAGCTAACGCTTCAGGTAAATCAAGTCTATGCTTATCTCTTAAGGGTTATATTCCTCATTTCTATAAGGGAGAATATTCTGGAAAAATACTATTAAACAACACGATTGATTTAGTAAAATCTGATGAAAGTGGCAGCATAGGCTTTGTATTTAGCGATCCTTTTTCACAGTTAAGTCATATTAAAAAAACCGTATTTGAAGAAATTGCATTCAGCTTAGAAAATCGCAACACCCCTACTCAACAAATAGAGAGTCGAGTTACACAAGTTATGCAATTACTTAACATAGAACAGCTTGCGCTTCAAAACCCACTAAGCCTATCTGGCGGGCAAATTCAACGCGTTGCAATCGCTTGCGTTATAGTGAATAATCCAGAAATACTAATTCTTGACGAACCTACTCTACAACTTGATCCAAAAGAAACTAAGAATATTTATAATTTTCTACAAAAATACAAAGATGAAGGACATACTGTAATAATTAGTGAACAAGATACAAATTTGTTAGCAGAATATGCAGATAATATTATTGTTCTTCAAAATGGTTTTATAACCCATTATGGGAATAAATATGATGTTTTTTATGATGAAACCTTCCCTTCTGACTGTATTGATATTCCAGAAGTCGTCAAAATTGTAAAAAAGTTACGTAATTTTGATATTCAAATAACGCCTAACATAACAGATATAAGCAAATTAATAGTTTTATTGAAGGAGAAATGCAATGAGCACCGCAATTAAATTGGACGATGTAAGTTTTCAATATCCTTCAAATGAAAAAATAAAAAATAAGAACAATAATAAACAAGAAAAATCATGCAAAATTCTAAAACACGTAAATGTAGAATTCGAAAGTGGTGAAGTATGCGCAATAATAGGTAGCAATGGAGCAGGGAAAAGCACTTTAGCCAGAATAATAGACAATTTATTACAGCCAACTTCTGGTGACATAACTATCGAAGGAAAACAATATAAAACATTAAAGCAACACGATATTACATCACTCGTTGGTTATATTTTTCAGAATCCAAATGATCAAATTTTTAACAGCACTGTGCATAAAGAGATTACATATGGGATAAAGAATATAAACAATGATCTTTACCGTCGCATTGTGAATCTTACTGGTTTAAACGATAAAGAAAATACAAACCCATTTAATTTGTCATTCTCTGAAAGAAAATTTATTAACATTGCATCTGCACTGCTAAGAGAACCACATATTATTATTATGGATGAAGTGACTGGCGGGTTGGATAAGCTACAAAAAATGCGACTTGTAAAAATACTTAATTATTTACATACGATAAATGTAACAGTATTATTTATTACCCATGACATGGAATTTGCATACAAAAATTGTCAAAATGCTCTCATACTTGATAATGGAAATGTGCTATACAAAGGGAGCATCGAATCTGCATTTCAGAATGTAGAAATAGTAAGACGCGCGCATATTGACCAACCAATCATAGTGCAGATAATGAATGCGCTCGAAATTAACTATATAAATACAGATAATCCTATATGTGCTTTAGCTAAATATATTGCAAATCGCAATAATCATTAATGTATGTGCAATCACAAGTATCAAAATATAAACAAAAATATCAATATTAAGATGCAATGTGAATGCGCAATGAGCATAGCTGAAAAGGATGTAATTCTATATTTAACACGTCATTATTCTTGTGCAAAGCTACAGGCATACCGTGCAACACGGGCATTTCCATAAGATCCACTTCTTCAATCGAAGCCGCACGCAAGATTTTATTGAGTTTTATTTGCCCACTTGCGCAGCCACCACATGGCTCGTAAATACGCAAAATTATATCTCCAGAACAATCGTCAGCTAGCTTAACCCAATCTAATGCAATTAGACCTGAGTTTCTATGAATCGTAAACAGCGGATCTACATCTGGAAGCTTATCAATAATTGGCGAATTCAAAAAATCAGCTATACTTAGCACTGAATCCATATTTGCATCAGCAATAAATGACCAAGTAAATTCATGCTTACCTTGATCCGTATTTGGATCTGGGTAAAGAGGCGCAGAAAGCAAAGATAATCTGAGCATAGTTCCACAAGATGAAACATAATCGCCAATAGGAGCAGCATCAGCGCCATAAGTAGACGAATTCGCAACTGCAACAGCATAAGAGGAATCTTCTATACGAACAAACCTATGCGTGCATGATTCAAATTTTGCGTCATCACTACGAGTATTTTTTACTATTGGACGTTCAACTAAACCATATTGACACTCATATTGCGCATTATTTGAACATATAGATGTTGGCATATCTACTTTCAAAAATTGCTCTTTAGCTTTCCAATCAACTTGTGCATGGAAATCAAGTCGTTTAACACATGGCTCTAAAATTATATTTGTTTTAATCTTTATATCTTTTTTACATGCCAAGATTTCAACAGACACACCGCCCGATAAAAGTTCTTTAACATCAGCAATTGAGGAATCATCAATCTTACGATTCCTCATAAATGCATCTCTATCAACATCCCACGCATCCCATTGATACGGCTCATCTTTTAGTATCTCGTATTGCGCCATGCGATAACCAGATGGAATTAGCTCGCGATTAAATTTAATATCTTTAACAGAAGATACTGTGCCATCGCGTTCAATAATCACACTTAAAACACTATTATTAAGAATTATTCCACCATCATTTTTGTGTTTTACAGTTGTTTTATTATTTTTACCGCTTTCATTGCATTGATATAAATTCCAAGCGACCTCATTTTTACCTGTATAAGTCAATAACTTTACATTTTCACGCATACTAATCGCGCTAATAGTGCCAGTCGCACTGTTAGCTTTTACAATCGCATGAGCAATATCTGAGATAATCTTACGTAAACAAGAAATATCTCTAGCATATTCTTCTCTAGCTTGCCTATGAACCCATGCAATAGCAGAGCCTGGAAGAATATCGTGGAACTGGTTCAGTAATAAAGTCTTCCAAATTCTAGTAAGCTCATTGCTATTAAAACGGTATTCTGGCGCATAAACTCGAGCTAAAACAACAAGATATTCAGCTACGCGCAACAATGATTCCTCCATGCGGCAATAGCGCTTCATATCTTGCTGAGAAGTAAGAGTTTTCCTATGCAACTCTAGATAAAGCTCACCTTTAAACACTGGTGTATTACCATTTGAATCGTCAACAATATCTTTTCGTATTTTTTCAAACAACTCATCAGGAGTGCCGAAATCAACTCTAGGAGCACCCTCTAAATTACAATCACGCCTAATACGAGCAGTCATTTCGCGAGTAGGTCCGCCACCGCCATCGCCAAAACCGTATAACAATATTGCGTGATCAGATAAATCTTTATCCAAAAAATTGCGTTGAGAATAAACTAACTCATGCATGCTCACAGCTGAAGCATAAGTATTAGATGGAGGAAAATGAGCTAAAATCCTAGAACCGTCTATTCCTTCCCAAAGGAATGAATGATGCGGGAATTTAGTGGTATCGTTCCAAGAAATCTTTTGAGTTAAAAACCAATCAAATCCAGCGCGGCGAGCAAGTTGAGGCAATGCTCCAGTATAGCCAAAACTGTCTGGGAGCCAAATGCCATGAGGTTCAACACCAAGATGCTCCTTAAAATAGCGCTTACCAAAAGTCATTTGGCGAATTAAAGATTCACCGCATGGCATCATTACATCGGACTCAACCCACATACCACCGACAGGTATAAAACGTCCTTCCTTAATCCTATTTTTCATACGCTCAAACAAATCGGGATGCTCGTTTTCTAGCCACTCGTATTGTTGAGCAGAACTCATAGCATAAGTAAAATCAGGATCCTCATCCATAAGAGCTAAAACGTTAGATATTGTGCGTGCAACCTTTCTATGAGTCTCGCGCACAGGCCATTGCCAAGCAGAATCAATATGAGCATGCCCGACAGCCGTATGCTTTATAGAGCTTGCTGCAGCAGGGCAACTTAATACATTAAACAACTCTTTACGAGCATTTTGAACAGTAGAAAAATCATGCTCATCATATGCGTTTAAGGAGAGCTGTAAAGCTTTAGCTAATTTCCAATAACGCGGATTATCATCATTTAATTCGCGCATCAAAGAACTTACAGTCTCAAGATCTATATAATAATCAAAAATATTACGATTAAAAACGGTAACGTCAACATACTTCAACATATATTGGCATTCGGTTTTTCCAGTAGCACAATCTCCTAAATCAGTAGGAGAAAATGGAGCAGATCCTTCAACAAATGGATTGTCTGCAGCTTCTAAATATAAAGTAAAATTACCATTTTCATCAATACTAACAGAACGATTATTATGTTCATCAATCAATGGAACCCAATGATTACAAGGGTTTACAGCTTTGATAACTCTTCCATCGAGATTATATACTAATCCTTCAGCTTGAAAACCAGGAAAAAGATTGCTAATCCAACCTAAATCAACATTTAGCTCAACTTTGCGCCCTTTTACCTTTGAAAAATCAATCGACCCTGTAACTTCAAACCATGTTGTACCCCAAGTTGTTCCCCAAACACCTGGAACATTAAATGAGCTAAACACAATATCGTTTCTTTTTAGCTTAGAAAAGAATTCGTTAGAAGAAATAGGTTCTCCAGCAATCTCATATGCTCGAATTTTACAGTGCGATAAAACAATATTTATATACGGATATAGGCGTTGTTGCATAACTCTTGTACAGCGATTCAACTGCTGCTCAGGTAATAAAAACATTGTTTCTACACTTCTTTCTTACATAGCTACACATTTATATATAAATCGCGTATCTCGGTATATAAAGACAAAACAAGTAATTGATACATCTTATAGAATTTGCGATTGTAAGTTTTTGCGAGCAGCTTCCATTGAAGTAATTTTTCCTAGAAGCTCAAGCTTTTCCTGACCATCCTTGAGTTTCGCCATACGCGCTCTAGCAGCACCGATCCTACGCATATAGCCAATATCAAGAAGGCGAATAAGCAGCTCGTTTGCATACTTACTTTCTGCACTCGTAGCTTTCCGCAAAAAATCTGAAGGAGATCCGTTTGAAACTTGCTGATTCTGTCGATTGCCGGTATCTTCCAATGTATCTGCAGGAGAAGGAAGCGGCAACGGCATTACAGAAAGTTCTGTAATAACGGATTCAAGCAAAGGACCTGCAGCTTTTGTCATCATGTGCAGCCACAATCCTTGCGAAACATTGCCAACTGGCAATCCACCTGCAGCTACAAATGCCTGAAACAGCGTACGAAATACTGGTGTAATAAAATTGTTCAAAGTCAATTGCGCAAATAATTTTTCATCAAAAGCAAGCGGAACTTGCAAAAGTAACGCCATAAATTGTTGTTCGCACATAAATACAGCATCATCCACACGATAATAATGCTGATTTTTAGCAGAACTTTTAATAATTCCCATGCGAGAAGCTTTAAAACCTGCATTACGATCGTCATGAATTTGCTGACCAAAAGGCGGAATAACGTTATGCTTTTGCGCATAAGCATCGTCGTCACGCACTTTCAAACGTCTACGCGCAGACTCAACTTCATTGCGCATAACAGCTAAATCAACGCCAATTGAGCGCACGGCTTTGCGCATATACAAGTCAAGCAGCGAACGGTCTCGAATTTGCGCAATAAGAGGAGCGACAGCCTTTATAGCGCCCATTTGACCAGTAGTGTACGAAGTCTCAAAACGATTAATTACTGTGTCAATAACGAAATCGTATAGCGGACTTGCATGTGCAACAAGCGAACGCACAGCGTCGTCACCGCGCTGAATACGCAAATCGCAAGGATCGAGATTATTGTCTGCTACAGCAACAAAAGTTTGCGTCAAAAACGCAGAATCCAAACCAAAAGCGTGTAGCGCAGCCTTTTGACCTGCAGCATCACCGTCGAAAGTAAAAACGATGCGCGAACTTACAGACTGTCCATCTACCTTCAGCGGACCAACAAGCTGAATTGCACCCAAAGAATCGTCTGCAATAAGGCGGCGCACAATTTTTGCATGCTCAACGCCAAACGCAGTTCCGCAAGTTGCAACTGCAGTATCAATACCAGCTAAATGGCATGCCATAACGTCCGTGTAGCCTTCGACAATTACAACTTGACGCTTTTTTACAATATTTGCTTTAGCTAAGTCAATTCCGTACAAAACTTGCGTTTTTCGATACAGTGCAGTATCGGGAGTGTTAATATATTTTGCGCTAATGGAGTCGTCGTCATAAAGCTTTCTTGCACCAAAGCCAAGAGTTCGACCAGTCGAGTCGCGAATAGGCCAAGTTAAGCGACCGCGGAAATAGTCATATATTCCGCGCTGACCGAGTCTAGCGAGACCAGCATTAAGAAGTTCTTGACGCGTAAAACCTTTATTTGCCAAATATCTAACTAAATTATCCCAGCCTTTAGGCGCGTAACCACAAGAAAAACGCGCACTTTGTTGCGGAGTAAAGTTTCGCCCTGCAAGTAATTCGCGCGCAGGAGCTGCCTCTTTAGTGCCGAGATTTGAAACGAAAAACTTTTGCGCTTCTTCATTTGCTTCTAAAAGCCTGGCTCGTTTAGAACCGCGCGCTTGAGAATCATTATTTTGCTCCTGCTTATAATGCATCTCAATGTGATAACGATCTGCTAAAAACTCGACCGCTTCACGAAAATCAATATTCTCTTTTTGCTCAACGTACTTAAATACATCGCCGCCAGCGCCGCAACCGAAACAGTGCCATACTCCCAAGCTTGGTCGCACACTAAAACTTGGCGTTTTTTCATCGTGGAATGGGCAAAGACCTACAAAAGTGCCAGTTCCGGAAGGCTTAAGCGTCACTGTTGCAGACACAATGTCATACAAATCTGCCGCAGCGCGCACGCGCTCAATGTCTTCTTTCACAATCATTCCAACCATGCTATCTAGCTTATCGCAAATCTGCGGCGAGTGGTAAATTTCTTCGCCAGTGCTGGAAACTCCTAGTGGATTCGTTAGCACAAAGCCGCGTGAAGAGTTGTAGCAGAACCGTCTGTAAGACTTGCTACTTGGTCGATTGCAACACGAAGACGCTCATCATCGTTAGTGCACTCGTTCCAATCTCCCACGAATACTTCCTCCATTGCATCGTGCGAGCGCGGCGACTTGCTCATAAATACTTCTACTAAATCTGTCAAAATTTTCTGTTCGCGCTTATAAACTTCACGCTCTCGAGGGGCGATTATAAAGTGCACAGCTAAGCTTTTCAGCATCACAATTTCGTAGGAAGTATTTTCCGGAATCACAAGGTTTGCTCGGTAGCGAACAAGCGGACCGTTGCCATAACGCTCACGCGTAGCGTGCTCAACAGAGCTTGCAAAACGACCAATAAGAGCACTAGTAATATTTTTCAGCTGCGCTAGCGCTCGACGAGAACCGTCGAAAGAATTAGGAAACATGTGAAGCGAGCGCAAACGTTTCAAAGCATCCAAAAGTTTATCTACATCCCAACGCTCACCATACCATGCGTGGGTTTCTTCAATAACTTCATCTACAACTTTTGAATCTGCAACTAAAGCCGGATTAAAAGCGCCGGTTACAATCGCATCCTCAATATCATGCACACTGTAAGCAATGTCGTCTGAAAGATCCATTATTTGACATTCCATTGGTTTTGCTTCGCATGGAGCACCAATTTTCAGCCATTCAAACACATCTCGATCATCCGGATATACGCAGAATTTCAAATCACGCTCGCCTTTATCGTGTGCTTTTGCTTCTTCTAATCCCCACGGATACTTCACTGCAGCATCTAATGCTGCGCGCGTAAGATTTACTCCTGCACTACTGCCGTTTTCACGAAAAACTTTCGGTTCCAAGCGCGTAAGTAAGCGAAGAGTTTGTGCGTTTCCTTCAAATCCACCAATATTTTTCGCTAATTCTGCGAGCGCGCGTTCCCCGTTATGGCCAAATGGTGGGTGCCCTAAGTCGTGCGATAAACAAGCGCAATCAACAACATCCGGATCGCATCCAAGCATTGCTGCAATTTGCCTACCAATTTGCGCAACTTCCAAAGTATGTGTCAAGCGAGTGCGAGCAAAATCATCCGAGCCTGCAACTAAAACCTGGCTTTTTGCACCCAATCGACGAAGAGCAGACGAGTGTATGATTCGCGCGCGATCTCGTTCAAAAGGCGTTCTCACACGAGTGTGATGAGGCTCACTCGCCCAGCGCTCAGTATCATGCAAATCGTATTCGCCAACGATCTCATTATCCGATGCAATTACTTCGTCGCACATACAGCACCTCTTTTATTTGCAATTAAGGCTATTTTAACCTTCTAAAACAAGCAGCAACAAACTATATAAGACTTTTTGCGTCCAGTTTTGCAATATCGCTAGAAGATAGCACTTCATAAGCGTTGCGGTAAAGCCGCGGCACGCGAGGCCCAATTCCAGTCATGATTTCGTAGCTGATTGTTCCTGCAGCTTCTGCCCAATCGTCTGCAGTAGGCTCAGCAAATTCCACGCCTCTTCCAGGTCCAAAAAGCGTTACAGTATCGCCTTCTCGAACGCCTAACTCTGAAGCATCTCCTTTTAAATCGACTATGAACTGATCCATACAAACTCGCCCAGAAACGTTCAAAATTCGCGCACCTTTATTGGTTTCTACTCTAACTGGTCCGCCCGGCTTATCAATATGACGAGCACCTTGCATATCAAATCCAGAGGCAGAACGCAAAATTCCGTCAGCGTAGCCAAGCGGCACGATAGCAGTACTCGTATTATTTGGAGTTAAATACGTACGCCCGTAGGAAATTCCATGCCCTTCTTCTACAGCTTTTACAGTGCCAAGTTGCGCTTGAAGCGTCATAGCTGGTTGCAATCCATAAGTTTGCGAATCCCCCATTGCAGGATCCGGCTCGTATCCGTACAAACCAATTCCTGGACGAACAAGTTCAAAATGAATTTCAGGACGATTAAGCGTTGCAGCAGTATTCGCTAAATGGCGGATTTTAGGTGCTAAACCAGCTTCACTCATGCGATTTGTAAACTCGTGGAATTGTTGGATTTGCCGGTCGGTTGCATCTACAAATTCTGGAACGTCCGGCGAATCTGCCACAGCTAAGTGACTCCATTGACCAATAACCTCAATTACACCTTCGCTCGCATACTGCTTTAACTTTGCTAAAGCGGCACTAAAACCTTCTGGCGTAAAACCGTTTCGTCCAAAACCAGTATCGACTTTTACGTGCACGCGAGCAGACTTTGCTAAATTACGTGCAGCAAAAGCTACAGCATCAAGAGAGTCAATAGAGCCTACAGAAATATCGATATCTGCTGTAATCAAATCTGCAAATCTCGTAGTTGGAGCACTAGTAAGCCAAGTGAGAATATGACAACGGCTAGAATCAATACCAGCTGCACGCAAACGTAACGCCTCGTACGGTTGAGCTGTGCCAAGCCAAGTAGCACCTCCAGCTAAAGCCGCGAGCGCACTAGGAATAAGCCCGTGACCGTATCCATCTGCTTTTACGACTCCCATAACTTCCGGCGCATTCTGACCAGGCTGCAAATCTTGCAAAACGCGCGCAACCAAAGTGCGCATATTGTCTCGAAGCGCCTTCAAATCAACAATTACCTGCCCGGGGTATACGCTTAACGCGCGAGCATAGTTTGCTTCTAACATTGCCGCATTACTTGCACTATTACTTACCGCATTACTTAAATCTGTACTCATAACTCACCTAACCGATTTAGTATGCTTTTAATGCTACATGCTCTTTTGCATACTCTCTATAAGCTTTTTAAGAACACATGCGCATTCATATGACATGATTAAGCGTTTGCAACCATTGGTATGCAATACGTACTGCACTGTGTGCGCGATCTGGAATAACGACCAACCCACAACGACTAAACCCTGCACGCGTAATTACTTTTTGCATAATTACGTTATCTGGATGCGTGTCAATGCGTACATTATTATAGTTTTGCTGCACCCAATGCAAGCACGCTGTTGCCATTTTTGGTTTTATTCCCGAAGATGCTAAGCGGTGAATTGTTACATAGGGGGAAATATCATCAAGCCACGCACCGTCAATACTGGCATACACTTCATCAACACCTTCGCATAATGCGAATTGCGCTAGAATACGCTCGTTACATGATTCTGGGTCCTCGTCAACAATCAAATAGAAACGTTTTAAACGAATATCCTCAATAACACTTGAAACAAGTGGAAAACTATTCCCCCACTGATGAGGATTGCCTGTAACACGCATAAATTTGCGAGCATTTTCATAAATATGCTCAATATTTCGCAAGTCACCAAGAGTTGCTTTTCTCAATGTTATATCTTCCATGTCAACCTCTAAAAAGAAAGCAAATAAAACTACGCAAAATTAGCTAATTATTACTTACACAAGTTTGCGCTCAAAAGGATCCGAACTAATTCCCTTCGCTAGAATATCTTTACACCATTGACTAGCACCAAATAAACTGTGGTCTCTATAGTTGCCGCAAGATTCAATAGTTGTTGCAGGAACATCATCCCAGGTGGCATTAAACGCAATAAACTCAAGAGATTCCTTTAAAGCGCGCGCCACATCTTCTGTGCTATGTTCACCCCAAGTTAGCAGATGAAAACCAGTTCTGCAACCAAAAGGTGAGCAATCAATATAGCCATCAATACGCTCGCGAAGTAACACTGCAATCATATGCTCAATTGTGTGCAAAGCTGCAGTAGGAATCGCTTCCTCATTAGGCTGCGTTAAACGAATATCATAGTTGGAAATAACATCCCCATTAGGACCTTTTTGCGTATTGATATAGCGCACATAAGGTGCTTTTACTTTAGTATGATCTAGTTCAAAACTTTCTGGTCTAGGTCTAGACGCATCCTGCTTATTCATAAGTATTCCCTTCGCTTAACTACACAATAAACAACGTACTCTTTACGTACTAAGTACTTCTATAGTAGACGGTAGTTGCCTAATTAGTTGAAAGATTTATTAGTTGAAAGATTTATTTACATGATTGCTGCGTTTACAAGAGCACGAGTATAGTCATTTTGTGGATTATTGAGCACATCATTTACACTGCCACATTCCACAACTTTTCCTTCATTAAGAACAATAACTCGCGTTGCTAAATGCCGAATCATACCCAAATCATGACTTACAAATATGCATGACATGCTTTTACGCTCGGAGCGAATGGACGCAAAAGCGTCTAAAATGCGAGTTCTTTCAGCAACGTCAATTGCACTCATAGGCTCATCAGCAAGCAAAACTCGAGGATTATTGATTAATGCGCGAGCAATACAAACACATTGCGCTTGACCACCAGAAAGCTCGTGAGGGTGACGTTCCAAAAAATCTTCAGGCTTTAAGCCTACTAATTTCAACATTTCGCAAACACGCTGCTCAATAGTTGCATCGTCTAATTTAAGCGATTTTCGCCATATTCTAAGAGGCTCAGCAACACTTTTTTGAACTGTCCAGTGTGGATCCAATGCAGCAAACGGATGCTGAAATACAAGCGACGATTCGCGTCTCATAAGCGTACAAGCATTTTTATTTACTTCTAATAAATTTGCATTATTTACGATTTCACCGCAATAAGTAACGTTACCTTCGCAAAGAGTTTCAAGCCCCAACATAGCGCGTATAAGAGTTGTTTTGCCGGAACCAGATCCGCCAATAATCGCCAAAGATTCGCCAATATTAAGATTTAAATCTACACCGCTTAACACTTCAGCACGAGTTTTTGCTCGACCTAAAGTAACGTGAATATTTTTTGCATTTATAAGCGAATTTTCTTCACTGTTGCCAATATGGGAATTAAATTTCTTAAAATCAGCGTTTTCAGAATCAACGTTTGCAGAACCAGTATTTGCAGAACCCACTTTTGCAGAATCTAAATTTTTAGAACCCAAATTTTGCGCTCTAAAAGTCAACTTTTTAGCAGCACTCACTAATTGTTTAGTAGAAGAAATACGCGGATTATCAAGCAAATTCTTAACATTTTCACTATCGACCACACGCCCAGAATCGAGCACATAGCACCGATTAGCAGCATGCGAAAGCACAGAAAAATCGTGCGTTACAAAAAGCATTGAAGCGCCCATATCATCTACAAGTGAAGCAAGCATTCGCACAACTTCACTTTGTGTAACCGAGTCAAGCGCAGTAGTAGGCTCATCAGCCAAAATCAAACGCGGAGAGGTGATCAAAGCTGTAGCAATACCAACTCGCTGCTGTTGACCTCCAGAAAGCTCAAACGTGCGTTGAGATGCGAGATTTTTCGACAACCCTACTTTTTCAAGCATCATGCATACTCGATTGTGAATATCGTCATCATCTAGATTGTAATGTATTCGCAAAGGCAAAGAAATTTGTTTTTCAACGCTTAACATTGGATTAAGCGCTCTATTAGCTTGCTGAAATACTACACCAACGTATTTTCCACGAATAGAAGCTAAATTTTCATCTTTTGCTTTCACTGTTTGAAGATTGCCAAGCATACAAGAGCCTGAAATTTCAGCATTTGACGGCAATAATCCAGTTATAGCTCGAATTAGCATAGATTTGCCAGAGCCAGAAGAACCAACTAAGCCAACACGCTCACCGTCAGAAATCTCAATTGATACGTTGTCAAGAATTAGTTTTCCGCCAAGTTTTAGCGTGAGATTTTGAATATTTAAGCTCATTTTTCCCCTACTTTATTCGCACTTTTTGATGAAGGATCTAAAACTTTGCGCAATACGTCACCAAAAAGATTAAGAGCAACAACAACTACAGTCACAATCAAACCTGGCCAGACAACCGATAAAGGATTTACGTGAATTAACGAAACAGAAGTAGCCAACACGCGCCCCCAGCTGGGAACTCCAGCAGGAACTCCAATACCCAAGTATGTTAAGCCACTTTCAGCCAAAATAACAGTTCCTGCAGAAAGAGAAAGCTCAACAAATGCAACAGGAATAATATTTGGTAAAACATGATGAATAAGAACATATTTACGCGATGAACCTTGCAAAACAGCTGAAGTCACATAATCAGATTGCAACGCAAGCTGCGCACTCGGCCGTACAATACGTGCTAAATTCAAGCCATAGCCAGTTCCACAAGCAATAACAATCACAACAACACTAGCTCCAAACGGAACTGCAAGCATAAGCGCAATTAAAACAGTTGGAATAGAAATCAATGCGTCAACAGACATAATGCTTATTGTGCGAACCATTTGTGAACTAGAAATCATAAAGCTCAAAACAACAAACCCAACACAAGCAGCAACTAGAACAGTAGAAAAAACGAGAATCAGCTCAATTCTTGAACCTGCCATAAGCCAACTAAGCATATCCGAACCAGTGCCGTCCGTGCCAAGCCAATGCGAAAAAGACGGCTTCTGCCATACTTTAAAACCGTTAGTTTCTAAAAGTGAGTACGGAGTCCATAAAAGCGAAAGCAAAGCAACAAAAAACCATATTGCAAACGTTAAACACACAAATTTACCGAAAGTAGCATTCCATACACGCTTACATAAAGTAGATTTTACTTTGATACTTTTTTTAGACATATTGCACATAAAAACTCACCTTATTCGCATGTTAGATTCAACAATAGGAAATTAATTCAAACTATCTTTAGATAACCTAGGATCAAGTAGTCGGTGCGTAATGTCAACTACAAAGCCGATTAGTAAGAACAATGCAGCAAGCATAAAAAGCTCACCTTGCACTGCAATTAGATCACGCAAACCAACATCTCGAACCATTCCCGTACCAATACCAGGTAAGGAAAACAGGTTTTCAATAACCATCACGCCCATGACCATATGAGCGAAAGTTAAACCAATAACAGATACAAGTTGAGGAAGAGCAAGCCGCAAACCAACACGCCACACAACTTGTTTGCGAGTCATTCCGCAAGCCATAGCTTGAGAAGCTACTTCACTTTTAACAATATTTTCAACAGTTGCAGCAGTGTAACGCATAAAACTAGAGCCAACAATAAGTCCTACTGTAAGAGCCGGAATAAGAAGAGACGCAAAAGCTTCAGGAAATTCGCTCCAGCCATCTGTAGGGAAACCTTGAGTTGGCAGCAAGCTGAACACGCCAATACCGCGTCCTAATAGCAAAATAAGTAGCATGCAACCCCATAATGCTGGAACAGAGCCTGCTGTAATAGCCAAAAAGCGCATAATTGCCTGTGGAAGTTTGCCTTCATGAGTAATTTGCAAACATCCAAGTGAAATACCAACTACTAAAGCAATAAACAGACCCAAAAGAATCAGCGGAAAAGTAATAGAAGCACGCATCGCAATAGTTGAACTTACAGAACGACCAGTCAACATAGACACACCAAAGTCACCGCGGAAAACACCACAGATCCAGTCAACATACTGCGTAAAAAGTGGTTTATTAATACCAAGTTCTGCTCTAAGCTCCTCTACTTTTCCGCGAGGAGCGTTTAAGCCGGCCATAACTTGCGCAACATCGCCTGGAAGTACACGTAACGATATGAAAATAACTACAGAAATGCCAAGTAAAGCAAGAAGAAACAGCAATACTCTGTAGCAAATCATACGAAACATAAAATGCCTACTTTCTATGTTCTTCTAGTCGAAACACACCACAAATACACAAATTCGGACACTAGTGCAGTTTGCGCGCTGCGCGAGTGTCTTATTTTGCCCATTTTGGGACACTCACGCAGATTACATACTGCGCGAGTGTCTCTGATTAGTGGTTTTCGGACACGCGCGCAGTTTCATTTCTACATTAGAAACTAGATGGCGACTAGCAAATAAAAATCAACTAAGTCGCAGGTTGTATAGCGGCAAAATCTCTTGATTCATGTCAAAAGGCATTCCTTCAAGATTCTTCACTTTCGCAGTTACAACGCGATAGTTGAACAGCCAATCAGCAGGAGCATCCTCGCTAATAATTCGCGCAGCTTGAGCAAGCAATTTGTTTGACTCTTTAGGATCCGCACAAAGCATAGCTTTAGCATACAAATCCTGGACTTGCTTATTGTCGTATCCGTAGTAATACGTAGGATCCGCCCACTGCCCAAAATCGTGACTCTCATTGTGATCAACCATCGACAAATCATACTGCTTATTCTTATAAACATCCTGAAGCCAAGTAGTAAACTCAACAATATTAACTTTCAAATTGATTCCAATAGGCTTCAATTGCGAGCGCAGCTGATCGCCAATTTGCGTGCCGTAAATATTCGGATAAGTAAGCGTCAAATCCATAGGATGTGATTCGTCAAATCCGACTTCCTTCATTAACGCCTTAGCGCGATGCAAATCATGTGGATACAGCTTAGTTAAATCCTCATAACCAGGGTCAAGAGAAGGAATTGGACCGCCAAGAGCTAAATCCGTTCCGCCACGAGATGCAATAATTTGCTTGTGATCAATCGCGTAACGAATAGCTTTGCGCACGCGCTTATCTTTAGTACGTTCGCCTTTCATATTCATCGCTAGAACAAATTTATCTGTGCCATTACCTGCACTTACATCGTAACGCTTGGAATCATCTTTAAAAGGCTTAGCAAGTTGACCAGAAATAGGAGCCAACGCTTGCACAGAGCCGGAAGAAAGTGCGTCAACTGCTGCGTTATCGTCAACAAAGTAGCGAACTACTATCTTATTAGTTTGCGCACGATGAATACCTTTATAACGCGGATTTGCTTTTAAAACAACACGATCATTTGGCACAAATTTGTCAATTAGATACGGTCCAGAACCGACTGCTTGAGTTTTTGCATCATACTTTGCGTTTTTATCAAAAACTAAACCTGAACGACTGCAAAGTGCCCACAAAAGCTTAGCATTTGGCTCTTTAAGAGTGATTTCAAACGTGTAATCATCTTTTGCTTTAGCAGACTCAACTTTTCCAACCATGTTAGAGCCGCGATATTTTTTAGCAATAAGCTCGTTAAACGACCATTCCGCATCATGCGCAGTAAGTCTATCGCCATTAGAAAATACAGCGCCCTTACGCATGTGGAATGTGTAACGCAAACCATCTTTACTTATTTCCCAGCTTTGAGCTAACGAAGGAACTACCTGATTAATATCATTGCGAGCAACTAAGCCTTCATACACGTTACCAATAAGCAACTGGTCAAGCGATGAACCTGATTGGTTACGGATATCAAGATTCGTAGGAGCTAACTTTAGACCTATAGATACAGTTTTGTTCGAAATTTCCGATACTGAATTTGATTTATTTGGTTTATTAGATGTAGTAAGAGTTGCAAAAATTGCACTAAACACCACTACCAAAACAATAGCTAAGCTAAATAGCCATATCTTGCCCATTTTGCGTTTCGAGCCTGAATAAGCATATTTTTCAGCTTCATTCAGCGAAGAGTCAGTGCTCGCAGCGAAAGAAGTGCTTTTGTTAGCTTCATCGTTAGTTTTACCGGAGAATTTTTCAGTCGCGCCGTTTTCTTCGTGCACGCTTTCCTCAGGTTTGCTGTTAGACATACCATAAACCTTTCTTAATGGCATATAAACATTATTTATTTGTTATTATTTATTCTTTATTTATTCTTTATTTATTCTTTATTTATTCTTTATTTATTCTTTATTTATTCTTTATTTATTCTTTATTTATTTTTGTCTTATAGCTCGCCGCTTTATTGGAAATGCACATTTGCAAACATAACTATTTGCATACCACATAAACCCAAATACAAGTCGACTGCATTACTAATCGTAGTCGATTGACAAGCCAGTCTCACCTATGGCGCGTCCAAAAAATCAAATCATATTTTGTATATTTTTGTAATATTTTTATACCAATACATATGAGATATATCCTACGAATGTGGTTAAATTCCAACAGAACGTAAACTTGCAAACGTACGCAATAATCGACATAAGATTACAGCGTAGAAGCGCGCAAATTCACGAAATATTAAGATGCATACACGTATCTCATATGTTAAAGCTCATATGTTAAAGCTAAAGCGAGGAATGATGGCTGAGAACTTGAATACTACGGTAACTGTGAACGAATCCTCGGATCCGCAAAACAAAAGCGGCGAAGACCGTACAGCATTGAACCGTCAACTGGCACAAATGCTTAAAGGCGGCGTGATTATGGATGTCACCACCCCAGAGCAGGCGCGAATTGCTGAGGATTCTGGCGCGTGCGCAGTTATGGCTTTGGAACGTATTCCTGCTGATATTCGCGCAGCCGGCGGCGTTTCTCGTATGAGCGATCCAGCAATGATTCACGGCATTCAGGAAGCTGTGTCTATTCCTGTTATGGCAAAATGCCGTATTGGTCATTTTGTTGAAGCACAAGTGCTTGAAGCTATTGAAATTGACTACATTGACGAAAGCGAAGTGCTTTCCCCAGCTGACGACGTATACCACATTAATAAGCGCGATTTTGCCGTGCCTTTTGTTTGCGGCGCAAAAGATTTGGGTGAAGCTTTGCGACGAATCAACGAAGGTGCTTCCATGATTCGCACTAAGGGCGAGCCAGGAACTGGCGACGTGATTCAGGCTGTGCGTCACATGCGCATGATGAATTCTGCTATTCGTAAGCTAACCAGCATGCGCGAGGATGAGCTTTTTGAAGAAGCCAAAAATTTGCGCGTGCCTTTCGAACTCGTAAAATACGTTGCACAAAACGGCAAGCTTCCTGTTGTTAACTTCGCAGCCGGCGGCGTTGCTACCCCAGCCGACGCTGCTTTAATGATGCAGCTTGGTGCCGAAGGCGTATTCGTTGGCTCCGGCATCTTTAAGTCTGGAGACCCAGCAAAGCGCGCTGCCGCAATCGTTAAGGCTGTAACTAATTACAAGGATGCCAAGATGATTGCTCAACTTTCCGAAAACTTGGGCGAAGCTATGGTTGGCATTAACGAGCAGGAAATCAAGCTTTTAATGGCTGAGCGAGGCGAGTGATTTTGTCAAACTCACCTACCAATACTGATAACTCCGCTCATACTGTAGCAGTTTTAGCTGTTCAAGGTGCTTTTCTTGAACATCGCTTAATGCTTGAAAAATTAGGCGCACACGTTATTGAACTTCGTCAAGCGCGCGACTTGGAGCAGTCTTTTGACCGCTTAGTACTTCCGGGCGGCGAAAGCACTGTGCAAGCTAAGCTTCTTCGTGAGCAAAATATGCTCGAACCTTTGCGCGAGCGCATTGCAGGAGGAATGCCTGTTCTTGGCACTTGCGCAGGTTTGATTTTGCTTGCGAAAAACGTGGAAGGTGACGAAGTAAACGGTTTTGGCACTTTAGACGTAACAGTTAAGCGCAATGCTTACGGACGTCAGCTCGGAAGCTTCCATTGCGAGGCTGAGTTTGGTGAGCTAGGCAATGTGCCGATGACGTTTATTCGCGCGCCTTACATTGCAGAAGTAGGCTCTAATGCCAAAGCTCTTGCAACTGTAGATGGTCATGTTGTCGCCGCGTGCCAAGGAAAGCAAATCGGCACATCCTTCCACCCGGAGCTTGACAACGATACGCGAATCCACCAGCTTTTCCTGGATTTGTAAATTGGATTCGTAACTCCGGCAAATGTCCCATAAAACAGCCAACGCTCGCGCGAGCGTTGGCTGTTTTTCGTTACTCACGCAGAACGCAATCTGCAATAACAACACACTTTTTTAACGCGGACGTCAAAAACTTTGAATTTTATGTAATTTACATAGTAAACGTATACATGCGGTAAACGTAATGCAATCGTAATACAAAGTAAAACGTTTATATAATATTGTAAAACAGTGTAACACATTGTAGAATGTAATAAAAGTTGATAGCTGAATATCACAAAAAGCTAGAAAAACAAATCAAAATTAAACAAAATTAACGAGTCAAGAAAACTAACGCGCTTATAGAAGCAAAAATTATAAGTATAAAATCAAGGAAGCATATTATGGCAATCAGCGCAACAGCAACGAAATCAAACACTGCAGCGAAAACCGCGAGCATCAACGTACGCGTCACCAAGGATGTTAAAGCGCAGGCAGAAGAATTATTCGCCAGCTTCGGCATAACTCTTAGCGAAGCAATAAACATGTTCTTACACAAATCACTTATGGTAGAAGGACTCCCATTCGACTTAAAACAGCCAAAATACAATAAAGAAACAATCGCCGCGTTTAAGGAAGCAAATGATATTCTATCCGGAAAAGTTCCAGCAAAACGCTATAACTCAGTATCCGAGATGATGGACGACGTTTTTAAGGAAGATTAATTATGCTTACTTTGACATACACTTCACAGTTTAAAAAAGACATGAAGAGAATCAGAAAGCGCGGATACGATACACATCTTGTTAATATACTACTTGAGAAGTTGCGCAACGAAGAGATTCTTGACGAAACGTACCAAGATCATCCTCTTAAAGGAAAATATTTAGGCTTCCGTGAATGCCATGTAAAATCAGACTGGCTATTGATTTACATAATTAAGGAAAACGAGCTTGTTCTAACAGCATCTCGCACGGGAACACACTCAGACGTATTCAACGAGTAGCACTGCGAGTTGCTAAGCGTTGAAATCACAGTGTGCTTTCAACGCAAGCGAGGCCTGCCTTAGTCTCAATTGACGAAGGCAGGACAGATTTGTGTGGTAGTTCATTGGGAATTCGGTTGTGTTTTGCGTGCGCTGCGATTTAGCGCTGTTTAGTGTGCTTGCCGAAGGTGGAATCGTCACTTCGGAACCGAGCAAAGAAGCCGGTTGCCGCACTTACAGCAGATTTAATCATCGAGCCACTTACAACAGGATGCGCGAAGCAGTGCTTAAAGCCAGCTGCAATATCGAGCGCGCCGCCGCCAAAAGCCTTCGCAAACCCAGTCAAAGCAGTGCCAGAGAGCACAGACGCAACCCAACCATGACGACCGAACGCCCCAGCAACCGCAAATATTGAGAACAGTCCAATAGACAAGAACGTGAACATAATAGCCGACTGGCCGCCAGTATGCGGCAAAGGCACTGGCTGAACAAATGTCTCCAAATAGTACGTCGTAGTAAAGAACACTAAAGGCGAAATTGGATTACTAACAGGCACAGCACCATCACCATCGCCAAGTTCTGTCCAAGTGCAACCACCTTCGCTTGACTTCTTAAACATGATTTTATAAGTATTACCCTGTTTTTCGTCAGGCTCAGGTTCAGGATTTTCATCTTCATCATCGCCATCTCTTACAGATCGCAATTTCCTTGCGGATCGCAGTTTCTTTACACGCGATTTCAACGTTGCACTACGCGAGCCAGAATCAGGTTCCTCACCACCTGATTCCTCTCCACCAGGTTCATCTCCACCTGGTTCCTCAGTACTAGTAACTTTGCCCGATTGAGAATCTATAGCGTACCGCAACTTTGAAGCGAAACTATTTTTTACAATTCTGTACGCATAATCCTGCGATTTTTCATCCTGTTTCTTCTCTAAATTACTCGAATTATACAGTGCAGGAACATAGTAAGTATAAGTAGTGCCACCCGAATCTCTATTGCAATCACATGTCATATTGTCATTTTTTATATCTCCAGGCTCCATTAGCTTGGCTTTAACAGGAATGTAGTATGCAATCTTTTTAAGATCATCATCGTTTGAAATTGTATCTAAAATCGTAATATTATTAGTTACGACTATATTATTGCTGTGACCATTCTCATCGAGGGAGAATATTTCGCCATCAGCAAAATGACTTTTGATAGGATCATCCTCAGGATTATTCTCAAAACCACTAGACTGCAAGTTATTCGCAATCAGCGTGCCTTTAAAACCACTGAACATACTATCAACAGAAAAGTAACGCTGCTTCCCTTCGTCATCCGTGTATACAGGTGTATCCGATTTTGTAAAAGCCTTATCGCTGAAATCTAATATAAGACTGTCGCCGCTTTCTGCTCCTGCATTGGAAAACATTGAACTAAGATTCGTAACTTTTGAAATATTCCACTTGCTTAAATCTGCAGCGCCAGTAAGTTTTTTGCAATATGCAAACATGCTAGACATGTCCTCAACATTGCTAACATTCCACTTACTCAATCCACTTATATCAGTCAGCTTATCAAAATCAGAACCGCTAATCTCATGGCTGAACATGCCGCTCATGTTCTTAACACTGCCAACATTCCACTTTTCTAGACTTTTAAGGTTACTCAAGTTAGTACAATCTCTGAACATGCTACTCATGTCCGTGACACTGCGAACATTCCAATCACTTAATGCACTTATATCAGCCAATCCTTTTATACCAATAGGATTAGGATCATCTCCGGAACCGTAGATATCCGTAGCGCAACCACTGAACATGCTGCTCATGTTCTTAACATTACTAACATTCCACTTTTCTAGACCTTTAAGGTCACTCAAGTTAGTACAATCTCTGAACATGCTACTCATGTCCGTGACACTGCTCTTATCATTCAACCACTTACTCAAAGACTCAAGACTAGTTAAACCATTACAACCGATGAACATGCTGTTCATGTTCTTAACACTGCCAACATCCCAACCACTCAAAGGTTCAAGACCAGTAAGACTGCCGCAATTGTTAAACATGTCATGCATGTCAGTAACACTGCCAACATTCCAACCGCTCAAAGGTTGAAGATCAGAAAGAAAACTGCAGTTATAGAACATTCTATACGTGCTAGTTAATTTGCTTGTACTGCTCTTACCGCTTGTATTCCAATTAGATAATCCACTGATACTATCGAGGCTAGAGCATCCTGCAAACATGTCACCCATTTTTTTAACATTACTAACATTCCAATTTTCTAGGCCCTCAGTATTTTTAATCTTGTCGCACAGCGCAAACATTGCCATCATATATTCAACGTTCTTTACAGTCCACTTTTTCAAAAATCCAAGCGAACTAATACCCTTGCAGTATTCGAACATACCAATCATTGCCACAACGCTTTTCGTATCCCAACCTTCCAAACCAGTAAAATCTGTTATGCTGGCGCAACCCTCAAACATTCTGTTCATGTTCATAACATTGCTAACATTCCACTTACTTAAAGGTTTAACCGAATCAATCGCCATCTCACCTGCATACCCGTCTACTGGATTCAAAGCATCATGTTGATTTTGGTTCTTAATAATAGACGCGAACATTCCAGACATACTTCTAACCTTGCTCACATCCCAATCTTCCAACCCTTTAAGCGATTTCAAGCTCATGCACCCCTCGAACATGTTGCTCATGTCCGTAACATTGCTAACATTTCTAGCCGCGCTATCCTTGCTAGCCTCCCTAGCCCAACCGCTCAAACCACTAATATCATCTAAAAACGTGCACCCCTCGAACATGCTCTTCATGTTCGCAACACTGCCAACATTCCAATTAGCCAAACCGCTAATATCTTCTAAACCAGTGCACCCCTCAAACATGCTTTGCATATTCGTAACCTTGCTCACATCCCAACCGCTCAAAAAACTAAAATCAGTTAATGAGGAATCCTTAAATAGATAGGACATATCTGTAACATAACTTATATCGAAATTGTTTATGCTATCAATGTTACTAATATTTTTCCCTGAAAAAAGACCCACACCATTCTTTGACAAATGCCCGTACGCATATACTCTGCCTCTGTAAAAACCAAGCGATCCTTCTGTAGGAGAAAGTTTTTTTATTCCATTTATAATTTCACCAAACTCATCACCGTGATGATCAGCACTAACGGCACACTTGTCTGCTCCGGATGGAGGCTCGATTGAAAGAGTCTCGATTGTTTCACCTGAAGTTACCATGGCATTAGCCACGCAAGCAGGAAGCTTTTTAACTTCTTCTAGGCTTAATTTCTCACCATCACCAGCGCTGCGATCTTTGCCCTTAGCTTTGTTAGCGTCTTTGCTATCTTTTTTAGAAGCTTTGTCAGCATTTTTGTCAGATTTACCAGATTTTACAGCATCTTTACTGGCATCTTTGCCAGCACCTTTTCCAGCAATTTTACTGGCATCTTTGCCAGCATTGCTGTTATCTACAACCCCCCCCCATTAGATTCATTACCAGCTGCCCCATTAGCTGCCCCATCATTTCTCTTACCTTCTTTTTTATCTACCTCTTTAGCCTTCTTATCTCCTTTATCCCCTTTATCTCCTTTAGCAGTCTCCCCTTTAGCTCCTTCTTTTTTACCCGCTTCCCCATTAGCTGCACTGTTACCAGATCCTCCTTTAGCTCCACCTTCACCCGACTTATTTTGACCCCTATTATTCTCAACAACAGCAGACAAGACAGCAGAAAACAATGGATTCTTCGTTACGTTGGCATAAGCCATCGCTGGCAATACGGTTACACTTACAATCATAGAGACTGGGCATAAAACGGCACCAATTGCTGAAAGAATACGATGTTTCCTACTACTCATCATCAAACTTCCTCTCAAATGTGAACGAATCCACAGCCAGCGCATAAACAGTATGCAAAACAAATACATACCCAAGACGGTTCACCGGCGAACGCAATCTTTACACACAACCATCCACCATTATACGCCTAAACCCGAAAGAATAATATAACAAATTTATATAACAACCTATTGCACCAAAGTCGCACTACCGCACTATCGCAGGTTGCGCTTATAAATTTCAGCCATACCTTTGAAAATAAGATCCGGATCGTAATAGTCAATCGATTGCACGTCATTTTCAAAAAGCCTACCCAAGCCACCAGTAGCAACTACCTTAAATGGCTCGTCTATTTCAGTTTTAAACTGTGCAATTGTACGCTCAATTCCACCCAAGAAGCTGTAATATAATCCAGCTTGCATTGCGAGTTTAGTAGATTTCGCAAGAACAGACTGCGGTCTAGCTATTTCCACTTCTGGAAGCTGAGCCGTGTTATCCCAAAGTGCCGCAGCCGCAGTACGAATACCTGTGCAAATAAGTCCGCAAGTAATAGCACCACTTTTATCTATATAGTTGTAAGTTGTTGCCGTACCAAAATCAATAACTAGTACAGATCCTCCATACTCACTAAACGCACCAACGCAATCAGCTAAACAATCCGCGCCAAGAGTTCTTGGCTCATCAATACGAATATTCATACCGGTTTTAACACCAGGCCCTACAATCATAGGATCAATATGAAGAAATTTGATAATACTAGCGCGGAATGAATGCATAACTTTCGGCACAACAGAAGCAACGATAACATCTTCAACATCGTTTATTGTAAATCCGCTTAAATGCAAAAATTGCGCAATCATAATGCCATACTCGTCTGATGTATGATTAGACTTTGTTGTCATACGATAAGTGCCAACAATTCGGTTATTTTCCAAAAAACCCAGCACAATATTCGTATTACCAATGTCTACTGCTAATAACATGTGTGTCTACTTCCTATATTGGCATTTACGGATTAATTAAGTTAATCTGCAATCACGCGAGCACGTA
Organism: Gardnerella sp. DNF01151; assembly: GCF_049244235.1. Taxonomy (NCBI): domain Bacteria; kingdom Bacillati; phylum Actinomycetota; class Actinomycetes; order Bifidobacteriales; family Bifidobacteriaceae; genus Gardnerella; species Gardnerella sp. DNF01151. Next base: position 1,295,065 of record NZ_CP058389.1, read on the forward strand.
TTATACGTGTATTTATACTATCCTATTGTATTTATACTACTTTTGCTAATAATCTTACATTTATACAAAATTAAGCTGCTTTTACGAAATCACTTAATTGTAATAAGTTACGAAATTATCTAACTACAAATCCTTGATTGTAACCATATTCTTGAAGATCTTTTTCCCACAATAAAAGACCATCTTTTAAAGAAATTCGCTTACCAGGATCATCTGGAAGCCACAATCTACTTCCATCATCTTGAGTAACACCAGCATCAATCATGGCTTGCACGTTTAATCTAGCTAAAGATTTAACACTCCAGTCATATGCTTGACCCATAGTTGCTCTAAAATCACTTCGCGAATACACTTCAAAAGGCAAATACCTATATCCCGTATCCACGCGATTAGCGGCATCTGCAAATACACGATTAAACTTCTGACCGCCAAAATAGGGTATATCAATACCTCGTGAATCACGAATAGTAGCTCTATCTAAAAATGACTTATCTCTAAGCGTAACAACATCTGCAGGAAACGCTCCACCATTGACACGAGTACGAATTCCATGCATATCATGGCATACAAAATTCACAAATCGCATTGCTGCTTCAGGCTTACGACTCGATTTAAGCACAGATAACGAAGAACCGCCCATTTCTGCATTACGCTTTTCTCCGTGCATAGTTGGCACATTCGTTACCTTCCATAATCCTGCAGTTCCAGGCACATTTTCCAGCAGCAAAGACGGCATCCAGGCTCCTGAGAAAACAGAAGCAATCTTGCCAGCTCCAACACCGTTCTTCCAACGTTGACTCCAAGTTCTAGTTCTAATGTCAATCAATCCTTCATCAATCATTGATTGCCAGAACTTTGTAAACTCTTCAGTACCCTTATCTTTGCTCAATCTAACAGTAACTGTTTTCCCATCATGAGAAGTCATAAACGGGTGTCCACCTGCAAGCCAAATCATAGCGTTATAAAAACTTGCGTCACCTGAGTCTGATGCAATATACACACCGATATCTTTAAGCTTACGAGCAGCGTGACGGTAATCTTCCCAAGTGTGTATTTTTGTGGCATCTACACCAGCCTGCTTAAACACGTCATCATTATAAAACCAAGCCATTGGGCCAGAATCCATTGGCAAACCGTAAACACGTCCACCAAGTTGCACAGAAGACCATGTTCCAGGAGTATAGAATGTGCGAGTATTTTTCACACGATCAGTAATATCTAAAAGCTGTCCACTTACCGCATATTGCGGAAGAGCAAAATATTCTAATTGAACAACATCTGGCATACCATAGCCATCTTGAATAGCACTATTAAGATTGCTATATCCGCTAGTATCCTTTACAGTTACGTGAACATCCGGATTATGTAGTTCAAATTCTTCAGCAAGTCGTTTCATGCTTGGTTCCCAAGACCAAACACTAATTTGAGTTCTAGAATCTTTAGTTCCGCATCCGCAAGAAAACAGCAAAGAAAAAACACAAAGTATCAACAGAAGCAAGCGTCCAAAATGATTGCGTTGTTGCAAAATTCTTGCAAATGCAGACATAAGATTTGCCATCCGTTACTTTATGTTACTCAACGTTGTTATGCGCTTACTCAACAGTTACAGACTTTGCAAGATTACGAGGCTTATCAACATCATAACCTTTTAACTTTGCCATATCCATTGCAAATAATTGCAATGCAACTACATCTACAAGAGGACTTAGCAAAGTCGCACATTTAGGACGCCAGAACACAATATCGGCATAGCGAGAAGCATCCGGATCACCCTCTTCGGCAACAGCTATAGTGAAAGCTCCGCGCGCTTTAACTTCTTCAATTCCAGAAATAACTTTCGCATGAAGCACATCACGACCGCGAGAAGATGGCACAATCACAACTACCGGCTCACCTTCATCTACAAGCGCAATAGGACCGTGCTTAAGCTCACCTGCAGCAAAACCTTCAGTAAAGGTATACGCAATTTCCTTAAGCTTCAACGCACCTTCTAGTGCAACAGGATAGCCAACATGTCGACCTAAGAAAAGGAAAGATTTAGCTTCCAGAGTATGCTCAGCAGCTTTCATAATTGATTCAGATTGTGTATCAAGTACATGCTGAATTTTATCCGGCATCTCTTTTAATTGCGCAACGATTTGCTGAATTTCGTCGCGATACATAGTGCCTTTTACTTGCGCCAAAAACAGACCAAGCATATAAGCTGCAACTATTTGCGCAACAAAAGCTTTAGTAGATGCAACTGCTATTTCGGGACCTGCATGCGTGTAAAGAACTGCATCAGATTCGCGTGGAATGCTAGAACCTTGCGTATTGCAAATTGCAAGAACCCTACTTCCCTGCTCGCGCGCGTGACGCAAAGCCATAAGAGTGTCCATTGTTTCGCCAGACTGCGATATTGCAACCACCAATGTTCGATGCGTCAAAATAGGGTCACGGTAGCGAAACTCGTGCGCAAGCTCCACCTCAACCGGCACGCGCACCCAGTGCTCAATAGCATATTTTGCAACCAAACCTGCGTAACTTGCCGTTCCGCAAGCAACAACAATAATTTTGTCAATTGCGCGCAACACGTCTTGGCTAATATGAACTTCGTCAAGAACAATATTTCCCTGAGCGTCAAAACGCCCGCGCAAAGTGTCTGCAACAGCGTGCGGATCTTCATGAATTTCCTTATCCATAAAGGAATCCCAGCCGCCTTTTTCTACAGCAGACGCATCCCAGTCAACTGTAAAACAAGTAGGATTTTCAACAATATTATTGTCAAAATCAGTTAGAAGCAAAGATGCTTTGCCACTGCCATCTACATCTCCAATGCACACCGCTTGATCTTGACCAACTTCCAAGACTCGATCCGTATAAGCAACAAAAGCTGCAACGTCAGAGCCAAGGAAATATTCACCGTCTCCAAGACCTACAACCAACGGCGAATCGTGACGAACGGCAGCCACAATACCTGGCTGACGAACGTCAACAGCAAGTAATGTGAAAGCTCCTTTTAACATTTTTGCAGTACGACGAAGAGCTGTGAATAAATCCGGCTTACCAGTTTCGTTTACAATATCATTCGCAATTTTGCCAAGTAATTTTGCAGCAACTTCAGTATCTGTTTGAGAAGAAAATTCGTATCCTTCTTCGTGAAGTTGCTCTTTTAATACAACAGCATTTTCAATAATGCCATTATGAATAAGCGCGATTTTGCCATCTGCACTAGTATGAGGATGCGCATTAATGTCACAAGGAGCACCATTAGTAGCCCAACGAGTATGACCAATAGCTGCACTCGCTTCAGGCATAGGATTTGCATCAATATCGTTGCGAAGAACAGATAAACGACCAGCTTTCTTTCGCACAGTCGCACATTTCATCCCAGGAGCAACTAAAGCTACGCCCGAAGAGTCATATCCGCGATATTCTAGACGCTCTAACCCACCTAAACAAACTTCTAAAGGTTTTGCACAAACTTTTCCAAAACCTGCGTATCCTACAATGCCACACATAATCTTCTATTGTACGTTATGCGAGCGAGCGCACGCCAGAGAAGCACACAAAAACTATGCAAAACTACATAAATAAGATACGTTTCTTACGTAAATTACAATACGTGATTTAGGAAATCTTTAAAACGATCAGTTTGCGGACTAGTAATAATATCTGCACTACCCTGCTCAACTATGACACCGCCATCCATAAACACAACCTGATCTGCAACCTCACGCGCAAAACCAATTTCGTGAGTTACTACAATCATAGTCATGCCATCTTTAGCAAGATTTCGCATAACGGTTAACACCTCACCTACAAGCTCTGGATCTAACGCGGATGTTGGCTCGTCAAATAGCATAATTTCCGGTTTCATAGCAAGAGCGCGAGCAATTGCAACGCGCTGCTGCTGACCGCCTGAAAGTTCTGCAGGATAATGGTTCATACGCTCATCCATGCCAACTCGCTTTAGTTCTTCAATAGCTAAATCGCGCGCTTCTTGAGCTTTCATATGCATAACATGAACAGGAGCTTCCATAACGTTCTCTAAAGCCGTCATATGAGGGAATAAATTAAAACGCTGGAATACCATGCCAAGCTTCGCACGCTGTTGAGCAATTTCTTTGTCGTTAAGAGCCTGCAGGCACTTCTCACCTTTATGCATTACTTGCTTTACACCGATGCGCTCGCCATAAATACTTATACTTCCTGCAGTCAAAGTTTCTAATTGATTAATTAAACGCAATAACGTCGATTTTCCAGAACCGGACGGACCCAAAATAACTGTTACGCTACCTGGGTTCACCGTCATATTAATACCGTTAAGTACATGCAATTGACCGAAAGATTTTTGCACATCGTTAATAGCAACCGCAGGAAGATTAGATTTTGCTTCTACCATTTATTCACATCCAATTTGTTTGTTTCATGCAAAATTTAAAGTTTACAAAGAAAAATATTTAAAATTTAAGCTATTATGCGCTTATTTAAGCATTAAATCCGAGCATAGCAGCATCATTTCGTCCTTTAACATTTTTCCGTTTAGCATCTAATGATTGATCGCCGCGCTGATCAGAATCAGTATTAAGTTGAGCATGTTTTACAATATCTCTTGCTTCAAAGCCTTTAGCAAAATGCTTCTCGAGCATGTATTGCAAAACCATCAAAATGGAAGTAATAATCAAATACCAAATACTCGCAACAAGAAGAAGCGGAATTGGTTTATAGATACGGTTAGCAATAGCATTTGTAGCAAATTGCAATTCAAGAGTAAACGGAACTGCAAGAACTAACGAAGTCGTTTTTAGCATACCGATTGTTTCGTTACCAAGCGGAGGAACAATAATACGCATTGCTTGAGGAAGAATTACACGCCTCATAGTTAAAGCTCTACCCATTCCAAGAGCCTTAGCAGCTTCAACTTGTCCACTATCAACGGCTTCCAATCCTGCTCGAACAATTTCCGACAAATAAGCGGATTCATTCAAAGACAAACCAACTACAGCAGCAGTAAGAGAAGTCATAATTACATTAGAATCAATAGACCAAAATTCTACAGAAGTAAAAGGAATGCCAATACTAATTCTCGGCACAAGCACTGCAAACATGCCCCAAAATACAAGCTGCGTATAAACAGGAGTACCACGGAAAAACCAAATAAAGAACCAACTTACGCCACGAAGCACAGGATTAACTGACTTGCGCATCATCGCTAAGCCTACAGCAAACACGATTGAAATTACCATAGCAATTAGCGTAAGAAGTAACGTCCAGCCAATACCAGAAAGCACGTTATCGCTTATTAAATATATTCCGACTACTTGCCATTCAAAACGAGGGTTAGTAATAATACTGTAAAGAAGCGAACATGCTATTACAGCTACAATGACTCCGGCAATAATAGGTCCTGGCTTTTTTACTGGCAAAATACGTTCAGAGTTAGCTACTCCGGACTTGCTCTTAGCAGAGTTACCAATTAAAGAATTCAAAATATGCTCCAATAAGTACGTTTATACAAAAACAGCAAAGTAAAGAAACAATCTGAGCCGAGAATTCAATCACGACTCAGATTAACAATATCATTTTAGATAATTATTCAATTATTTGATAGCTAAAGTTTCATAGCTAAAGTTTTATAGTTTTGGATTAACTACAGACTTTTCAATAGCAACATCTTCAACGCCCCACTTCTTCAAGATATCCTTGTAGACGCCGGACTTCATAAGCTTATCAATGCCAGCTTTTACAGCCTTCAGCATCGCTGCATCACCCTTTTTAACAGCCGCTCCCATTGGTTCAGAATCCTTGCTGTTTTCCAAAATTTCAAGCTTTCCAGGATTTTTAATTGAAGCGTAACCTGCAACAGGAGTATCTGCATACATAACATCAGCGCGACCGGAAAGAAGTGCGGTAGTTGCGTCAGTTTGCTCCTTGAAGCTCATGATTTCAAGAGGCTTATTTCCTTTAGCTGCGCACTGTTTCTTTGCTTCTTCCATAATAGGTTCGCCAACAGTTCCAGTTTCCAAAGTTACTTTCTTGCCACAAAGGTTCTTTGGATCTACTTTAGTAGGATTTCCCTTACGCACTTCAAAAGACAAACCTGCGTTTGCATAAGTAATAAAGTCTACAGACTTCATACGTTCAGCATTTACTGTAAAACCAGAAATACCGACATTATATTTGCTTCCTATTGCTGGAATGATTGAGTCAAACTGAGCATGCATAATTTTTGCTTTTAAGCCCATGACTTTTGCAAGAGCCTTCGAAAAATCAATTTCGTAGCCTACAGGAGTTTTACCGTCTGCAGCAAAGAATTCTGCAGGTGCATAACTTACGTTTACACCAACAGTTAACTCTCCTGTTTTTGCAACTTCTGCTGGCACCAATGCTGCAACGGCATCATCCTTTTGCACATGACTTACATCATAGCTACGAGCAACATCAGGGTCTGCTTCTTTAGAATCAGCAGGTCCACATGCAGCAATACTGCCAATCATTACTAAAGATGCAACAATAGCAACAGGTTTCATAGATTTAAACATAGTTCTTCTCCTCATGTATGTACTAAGAATCTATAATTTGCATTAATGTGTATAACTATACACGATAACCCTACAAATTCAACAGCCTTTTATACGATTATTGAATATACAAAGATACTCATGCGGTACATCTGCACAATAATTATACTTTTCATAAACAAAAACTGCATATTATTCGCAATAATGTATAATATGTGCGTGTCGCATTACCTCACTTTTTATCACGTGCGAAGCAAGCAAGTGTTTCACAAACGCATAAAAAAGAAGCGTCAACTCTTAATCAATACTACGAGAACGCAGATTACGGTAACGCATTTCACGCAAAGCCTCTCGCTTATCTTGCTCCTCACGCAAAGCCTGACGCTTATCAAATTCCTTTTTACCGCGCGCTAAAGCAATTTCTACTTTTACGTAGCTTCCCTTAAAATACAAACGCAAAGGCACAACAGTGTAGCCTTTCGCCTCAGTTTGCCTAGAAAGCTTAGCAATCTCAGCAGCATGAAGCAGAAGCTTACGCTTGCGCTTAGGAGCATGATTATTCCATGTGCCGTTTAAATATTCAGGAATATTTGCTCCTTCAAGCCACATTTCACCACGACGATCAATATTCACAAATGATTCAGCTAAAGAAGCACGCCCTTCGCGAAGTGACTTAACTTCAGTACCAGTAAGAGCAAGACCTGCTTCATAACAATCTTCAATTACATAATCATGATGCGCTTTACGGTTTTGTGCCACAGTAACAGTGCCATCTTGCGCAGGCTTATTTGCCATAATTCCCCTCCAGTACACATCACGCACAAAAGAAACTTGCCATAAGATACTACTATCTTATGGCAAGAACAATAAGTCGTAAACTTACAAAGTTTTCAATTTCAACAAATTGAAAACTTTGAAGTGCTTATATTTAATAATGCACATACTCGTAATCGCCTGGATTATAAATAGTTTCATAAGCAGGGAATGTCGAAAAACCAGTTCCACCTTCAGAAATAAGAACTGATCCATCAGCATTCACACGTTCCACAACCGCAACATGTCCATATTGCCAATCAGCATTCCAGTTGCCGACGCGTTGACCGCGAGCAAACACCATAACAGCACCAACATGTGGAATTCTATTAACTAAATATCCAAACCTACGACCAGTATTCGCCCACTCAGCACCATTACCCATGTAGGAGCCAACTGGCAGACCAAGTTGCGAACGACGCAAATAAGCCCATAACGTGCATTGACGAGCAGGATAAGCAGAACCACCAACAGTGTTTCCAGTATTATGCCCGTAGCAGAACTTAGAACCTTCTGCGCAATTTCCAGGAACAGTATAATTCATACCATTAGCAGCACCATTAGAAAGTTGCATCGGAGGAAGGTAAACATTCTTTCCAGAGCTTCCATTCAATTGCTGGCGATTACCAGCATTCGGATCAGCTTTAGCGAATGACTTATTAGCAAGAGCACGCGCTTGAGCATCGATGGCCGATTTCATTGCTATAATTTCTGCAGCCTCACGCGCAGACTGAGAAGTCAAACTACTCTTTTGACCTTCCAGCTGCTTACGAATCTCTTCACCATGATCTCGCAAACTTTGCAAGGACTTTTTGCGATCATTGGCGGCTTTCGCAGCGATTTGAGCACTTTGCGCTTGAACATCCGCCTGCTGCTTTAACTTGGTTATTTCTGCTTCAATAGCAGCCAAACGCTGACGACGATTCATAGAAGTATTCAACTTAATAGCAGCATCATTAGCAGCATTTGCTTCACTTCTAGCAACAGCAGCCTCGGATTGTAACTTTCCAACAAACTGTTCTGTAGTAGTTGATTTAGTCACAATATCCATAACATTAGATGCCTGAGAACCATGGAAACTCTTACGAGCAAGCTGTGCTACAGCAGCCTTAGCATCATCAAAATCTTCACCAGTTTTTTTAATTTTCTCTTCCAAATCACGCTTATCTTTTTGTGCAGACTCTAGACGCTGCTGCGTTGATTCTACAAGACTGCGCGCCTGAGAAGCTTGCTCTTCTGCTTGTTGAGCAGCTCGTATTTGATTTGGAATTTTATGCTCATTTAAATCATTCAATTCAATGATCTTATTTGCAAGTTGTTTACTTACACCAGCAAGTTGGTGCTTCAAATTCTCGTTTCGTTGTATTTTGCGCCTATATTCCTTCATGTTGACAGCACTTGCTGTAGACGCATTAAATAATGCACCAGCAACACCAGCAAACATCATTGAAATAGCAACTATTAAACTCACTACAGTGTGAGTGCGTCGAATTGCATACATACTATGTCGATCTTCGCTCATATCACTTCCCTTTCAACATCACTATTGCGAATTATACCGTAATGCAAGGAATCACGCGAGTTTCTACTTCAAATCTTCTAAAATATTACTTTCACAATGCTCATGCGAAAATAACGCAAATAATTACGCACCTATTATTTTGCATTTTAAGCTTTTAAGTATCGCCTCAAAGCAATAGCAGAAGCAACTATAGATAACACTACTGCACCAGCTACAAGTATTGGAACGCATAGCCACACAGTTGTTTGAGTAACAAATGGCATCCAACGCACATTCTGCGCAAGCCAATCAGTTACAAAAACTTTAACTACTAAACTTAGCGCAGCACCAGCAAGTAAAGAACCCACAAACGACGCGAACGCTCCTTCAAGAAGAAACGGCATACGAATAGTCCAGTTAGAGGCACCAACTAAGCGCATAATTTCGGTTTCTTGACGACGGCTAGCAGCAGACATTCGAATCGTAGTGCCAGTAAGCATAATCGCTACAACAACCATAACTGCTGCAAGCACAATTGTCACAACAGTAGCGCGATTAAGCACACTGAAAACAGGATCAAAAATCTGACGCTGATCAACAACTTCTTCCACACCATCGCGTCCAGAAAGAACTTCTGAGACAACCTGATATTTCATAGGATTAGTAAGCTTCAAGCGCAACGAATCTTGCATGTCTGCCGCAGTTAAAGTACGTCCTTGATACATTCCGTTAGGATATTGCTTTAAGAATGTGTTTTTATAAAATTCATTGCGGCTAACATAAGTGATATTTGAAACATCATCGCCTAATTCTTGGTGAATAATATGCTCCAATTTTACAATTTCGGCATTAGTAGGTGCTTTTCCAGAAGCACAAGAAGGAGATTGGCTAGTTCCATCCGGGCACAGCCAGGCAACCACTTCTACTTTGTCATACCAGTCACCTTTTGCCTTGGTAATCTGCGCTTGCATAAGCACTGAAACACCAATAAAAAGGAAAGAGATGAACGTTACAAGCATAACCGAAAGAATCATCGAAACATTACGACGCAAACTAATGCAAGTTTCGGAAAAAATAAATCGTAAACGCATTACTCTGCTCCTTCAGTTTTATTAATGTCATTATTGCTATCGTCAACACTAATGTTCTCATTATTAGTATTTTCAGCTGCAACAGGTGGCTTAGGCGGAGCTGGAGGCATAGGAGGAAGCTGAGATTTACGCTCAGATTCAGCATCGGATTGTAACTTACTTTCTGCTTCTGACTGCAACTCATCGCCGGTTTCGGATTGTGATTCTTCGCTCACTTCAGAGTTTTCAGTAGTTTCGTGAGATTCGTGAGATTCATTAGTTTCTGCAGTTTCGTGATTATCAGCAGTCTCAGTAGTCTCAGTAGTATTAGCAGTTTCTGCAGTTTCAGAATTTCCGGCAACTTCAGAGGATTCTTTATTATCTTCCGAAATCTCAACTTCTGAATCATTCTCTTCAACATCTTCATTATCGTTTGAAGAAATCAATCCTCGTCCCCAAGTCATCGTTGTTTCCAAAGACTGGAACACTTCGCCGTAACGACCAGTTCTGCCAGAATGAACAGACTGAGCCAAACGTGCGATTCCTTCATTTTCTGAAGTGTCACTCTTCAACGATTGCGTTACCATGTCAACAACTTCACGCGCCTGAGCAGCACGTTGAGCTTTTTTAGAAAGCCTCTTATGACGTTCAGTATGCTCAGATTGAGCAATTGGCTTTTGAGCATCGCGATCTGATTGATCTTGAGAATTTTCAACAGTTTGTTGTGCTTTAGAATTATGCTCAACTTCACTATCTGGGAAATACAATGCAGAATCATATGATCCTTCACGCTCATCACGCACAATTTTTCCAGCATGAAGCTCCACAACTCGCTTACGCATTGAGTTCACAATTTCCTCATTATGCGTAGCCATAACAATCGTTGTGCCAGTTCGGTTAATAGCATCCAAAACTTCCATAATTCCAAGAGAAGTAGTTGGATCCAAATTACCAGTAGGCTCATCTGCAAGAATAATTTGAGGGTGATTGACGTATGCGCGAGCAATTGCAACTCGCTGCGCCTCACCGCCAGAAAGCTCGTGTGGGTAATTATTTTCTTTACCAGTCAAACCAACCGTTTCAAGAACACGAGGAACAAGTGAACGAATCGTAGACCGACTCGTGCCAATCACTTCCAAAGCAAAAGCAACATTTTGGTAAACTGTTTTATTATTAAGCAGCTTATAATCCTGGAAAATAAAGCCAAGAGATCTACGATACTGCGGCACTTGTCGGTTAGAAAGTCTGCGCAAATCGTTACCAGCTACGTGAATTTCCCCACCATTTGCTTCTTCTTCACGAAGCAGCAAACTAAGCAATGTAGTTTTACCAGAACCGGAAGCGCCAACAAGAAACACAAAATCTCCGCGATCTACATGCAAAGACACATCGTCTAATGCAGGACGTGTACCTCGAGGATATATTTTTGACACATGATCTAATGAAATCAGCGACATTGTTTCAATTCCTTCCGAAGATTATGTGTAATTGTTGGTTTTTAGTTCTAGCTTTAGTTTTATTTAAGATTCTGCTTCAGCTTCTTTTTGAGCTGCAACTCGCTGCTCGTGACGCCAACGAATGCCAGCTTCAATAAAACCGTCAATATCGCCGTCAAAAACAGCTTGAGTTTGTGAAGTTTCGTAACCAGTGCGCAAATCCTTCACCATCTGATAAGGGTGAAGCACGTAAGAGCGCATTTGATCTCCCCAACTTGCCTTAATATCTCCAGCAAGTTCCTTCTTTTTTGCAGCTTCCTCAGCATGCTTAAGCACAAGCAAACGCGATTGCAAAACTGCCATTGCAGCGGCGCGGTTCTGAATCTGACTTCGCTCATCTTGCATAGAAACAACCAAGCCGGTTGGCAAATGCGTAATACGAACAGCAGAATACGTAGTGTTCACGCCCTGACCTCCTGGCCCTGAAGCCTGGAAAGTATCCACGCGAATATCCGAATCTGGAATATCAATATGATCTGTAGCTTCAACCAAAGGGATTACTTCCACTGCGCTAAAGCCAGTCTGTCGACGGCCTTGATTATCGAATGGCGAAATACGAACCATTCTGTGAGTACCGCCTTCTACAGAAAGACGACCATACGCGTACGGGGCATCCACTTGGAAAGTAGCGGATTTAATACCAGCTTCTTCCGCATAAGACGTGTCCATCATCTTAGTTTTGTAACCGTTTCGCTCAGCCCAGCGCAAGTACATACGAAGAAGCATTTGAGCAAAATCAGCAGCATCCACGCCGCCCGCACCAGAGCGAATCGTAACAACTGCAGAACGAGCATCATATTCGCCGTCAAGAAGAGTCTGAACCTCCATATCGTCCAACTCGTGAGCAATATTTCCAAGCTCTTCTTGAGCCTCGCTCATAGAATCAGCATCGCCTTCTTCTTGGCCAAGCTCAATTAAAGTCTTAGTATCTTCAATGCGCTGATCTACAGCTTGCAAACGCTTCAACTGAGACTGAGCCGCGGAAAGCTTACTCGTAACCTGCTGAGCATGCTCAGAATCATCCCAAAGTCCAGGCTCTGCAGCCTGCTTTTCTAAATCAGCAATCGTAACTTTCAACGAATCAACGTCTAGTGCTTTAGAAATCGAAGAATACTTTGCTTCAACATCATTTAATGCTTGGGAAAAATCAAATTCCGCCATTTACTTAAAGTACCTCTTTACATACCTGTTTTACGCAATTACTACTCGCAAAATACTTACAAAATCAACTATTGATAAGTTTAGCGCACGGTCAAAATCTCAGGACCGTTTTCCGTAATTGCAATCGTGTGCTCGCTGTGAGCACCGCGAGAACCATCAGCAGAGCGAAGAGTCCAACCATCCTTAGGATCCTGGTAAATTTCGTCAGTAGTCTTTAAGAACCATGGCTCAATTGCAATAACTAAACCTGGGCGAAGCTTGTAGCCATGGTGAGCAGTGCCATCGTTAGGAACATGCGGATCGCCGTGCATAATATGACCGACTCCGTGACCGCCAAACTCAAGATTTACGCTATAACCATACTCGTGAGCAACGCAACCAACAGCTGCAGAAATATCGCCAAGACGGTTGCCAGGCTGAGCCATGTTAATGCCAGCCTCCAAAGCTTCCTCAGTGCACTTAATCAAGCGCAAATCCTCAGGATCTGCATGCTTTCCAACAACGAAACTAATAGCGGAATCTCCAACCCAGCCGTCTACGTTAATTGCCAAGTCAAGAGTTAATAAATCACCATCTTTAAGGTTGTAATCGTATGGAACTCCGTGAAGAACAGCATCGTTTACAGACGTGCAAATATAGTGCGCAAAAGGACCTGTACCAAAATCAGGAGCGTAATCAACATAGCAAGAAGACGCACCTTTGCGGCTCATAATACGCTGGCAAACGAAATCATCAATCTCAAGAAGATTCGTGCCAACTTTGGTCATTGCTTTCAAGTCTTTAAGAATACTACCGACGAAGCGACCTGCAGGCTTCATCGCTTCAATTTCAGATGGAGTTTTAAGTTCAATCATGCTTCAAGACTAACGCGCAGGCACGAAAATAGCGCAGAATATGGCGAAAATATTGCGAAAATACTAGCTAATGGTGTCGCTTAATACTTGTAAGCTAAATTCATGCTTAATAACAATGAAAATAATAAAGAATCACAGAAGGAAATTTCTGCTGTAGATTTTGACCCAGCCTCCTTCTCGTCGGTTATTCGTCCACAAGACGACTTGTTCCGTTACATAAACGGTCCTTGGATTGACACTTACACTCTTCCAGACGACCGCCCAATGTACGGTGCTTTCCACAAGCTTGCAGAAGATGCAGAGACGCAAATTCGAGATATTTTAGAAAGCGAAGATTGCTCAGCTAAAAAATCTCAAACTTTATACCGTAACTATTTGGATACTGCAGCTATTGAAAAAGCTGGAATTACGCCAATTAAAAGCGATTTAGACGCTGTGGATAAAGCTTGCAGCAAGGAAGATTTGGTTCGCACTCTCAGCACGCTTAACCCTTACGGCGGACCGGACGCAATGTTCTATTTTGGCGTTTACGGAGATCCTAAGGATCCTAAGACGAATATTATGCATATTGAGCAGTCGGGATTGGGCCTTCCAGACGAAGCATACTATCGCGAAGATAATTATGCTCCAATCCGTACTGAATACGTAAAAATGGTAGCTTCTTTGCTGCGATTGGCAGGTTACGGAGATAGCGCTACTACCCAAGCGCAAGCCGAGCGTTTTTTGAATGTTGAAACGCAGATTGCAAGCAAGCATTGGGATAACGTAGCAACTCGCGATTCTCAAAAAACTTATAATTCTTGCAATTATGCAGATTTGGCAAAAAAGCTTGAAGCACTTAATCTCGATGCCTTCTTAGATGCTGCACAAAAATCGTACGACACTTGCGAAGAAGCAAAGCATCAGCCAATCAATCTTCGTGAAGCTTTTAGCAAAGTAGTAGTTCACGAGCCAAGCTTTATAGAAGGATTGAATAAGATTTGGCAGGAAGCAGAATTAGAAGATTTAAAGCTTTGGGCACGCGTGCACGTGATTTTGCGCTGGGCAAGCTTACTTAGTGAAGATTTTGCACAAGCGCGATTCGACTTCTACGGCAAAGTGCTTTCTGGTGCCACAAAGCAGCGCGACCGCTGGAAGCGAGCAGTCGGAGTTGTTGACGATGCCTGCGGCGAGGAAGTTGGACGCGAATACGTGCGATTGCATTTCCCTGAGTCTTCTAAGGAATATATGCAAGGCTTAGTTGACAATCTTATTAACGCTTACCGCGAGTCGATTTCTCACAGCAGCTGGCTTGGTGAGGAAACTAAAGCGAAGGCTTTGGAAAAGATTAGTAAATTTGAGCCAAATATTGGTTACACAAACCATTGGGTTGACTACTCTGCGTTAAATATTAAGGAAGACGCTGGTTTAGTTGAAAATATGCGCGAAGTTTATCGATTTGGCTTCGGTAAGAATACTGCGAAAGCTGGAAAGCCCGTGGATCGCGAAGAATGGCAGATGACTCCGCAAACTGTGAACGCTTACTACGATCCATTGCTTAACGTAATCGTATTCCCTGCTGCAATTTTGCAACCACCATTCTTTAACCCGAGCGCTCCAGACGCAGCAAATTATGGCGCTATTGGTGCAGTGATTGGCCACGAAATCGGCCACGGTTTTGACGACCAAGGTTGCGAATACGACGGCGACGGCATGCTTAACAATTGGTGGACTGAAGAAGACAAAACCAACTTCACTGAGCGCACTAAGAAGCTTATTGAGCAATACAATGCTTTCACACCAACGCAGCTTATTGTTAAGTACTCTCACTTGAAGAGCAAAGAAGAGCGCAATGCGATGCCTCACGTAAACGGTGCTTTAACAATCGGCGAAAATATTGGCGATTTAAGCGGCGTGACTATTGCGCTTAAAGCATACGCTTTCGCTTTGCAAAAGAGTGAAGGGCATGAAATTGACGGAAGTGAAGATGCGATTCGCGAAACTTTGTTGAACGCTCCTGAAGTAGATGGTTTCACTGCTTTGCAGCGATTCTTCTTAAGCTACGCGTTAGTATGGCGTTCCAAGGCTCGTAATGAAATTGCGGAACAGCTGCTTCAAATCGACCCGCACTCCCCAGCCGAATGCCGCACTAACGGCATTGCTCGTAACGTAGACTTGTTCTACGATGCTTTCGACGTTAAAGAAGGCGACGAAATGTGGCTCGACCCTGCTGAGCGCGTACACATTTGGTAAGTTGCGAATAAATCGCAAATAAGTCGCTATAAGTCAAAAATAGAAGCCTGCAGACGCTTAATAAACGTTTGCAGGCTTATTATTTTCTATTTTTATTAATATTTTTAGTAATATTATTGTTTATCTTTTGAATTATCAGAAGATTTTTCACTTCCGCAAGTTTTGCTACGCGCAATATGCTTCACGTGCAAACTATTTTTAGAAATCATTCTTCGTCTTAAGAAAATCCAAGCTACCACTGCAATTGCGCACAAAACAAGCACGCTTAAAATCGCAGAAATAATCACAATAAATTTATACGTTGAAGCATTTTTCTTCATAGCTTTCGCTAACTTTTTATGATGCTTATGCTTCAAATGCTTCTTTTTAGCCAAAGCTTTTTTCTTCTTAGCTTCCTCGTCTTTACGCTTCTGCTCTTCCTTCTTCTTTCGCTCCTCTTCAGCACGCTTTTTTGCTCTTCGGGAGATTCTGGGCCAATCTTGCCATCCAGATAATCAATATCACCGTTATATTCCGACAGTGTCAACGCTCCAACAACACCATAAGGGCCGCCCGAAGCCTCTCCGTAACCGAAAGAAATATTGCTAGGATTCAAAATCTGATACAAATGACCATTATCTTCGTTAAAACTTCCGCCGGTTGCGCGCAAAGCCGACTCTTCATCTTGAATCCACAATTGCATAGAACCAGCAAGATCCACACCCCAACTTAAATTTTCACCCCACGCTTTTCGGCCAGTGTAATCAGGCTCGCTCACACCATCTGGGCCCAAATGGCCAAACTGCCCATGCTGGCGGTTTCTTGCGCGCGACGGAAAGCATCCTCTTCATTTGCAGAATCGTACTGAATATTATTAACATACGCTTCTTTAGTAAGACCGTAGCGGCTCACGTAATCTTGCAAAGGAACGCCATTAAAATACGTGCTGCGATCATCGTAAAGCCTAGATCTTGCATTTCGAATAGAAGAAAGAACGTAACGCGCTACATTACTTGACTGAATAAAAGATGCAGCAGAAGCAGAATTAGTTGTTTGAATTATTGGATTTTGATGATATTCGTGATGATATTCGCGATTATATGCCTGATGATACGCCTTAGAATGTTCTAAAGTAAAATCAGCAAAATTTTGCGATATTGCACACGCAGCTAGGCATACAGCCGAAATAACAAGGATACTAACCCAACTTATGCGCATATTAGATTTATGCTTTGCATATTGCTGATTATTTTCCACCATAAATATCTTCTTCACTGCATTCAATATTTTCAATACGTTTGCTCAATACTACCCTGCAATGAGGAATGATTACGTATGCACAGTTAATTGTTGAGCTTTTACTAAATATTTTGCTGTAGTCAAGAGATCAATTACATTGTGGATAAAACCTAGGTTTTAACCACAATAGAAAAGTTTGCTGGCAAAGTTGTTGCGCAAAGTTCATAGTTGTTATTACTGCGGCATTTCCTCGTGGCTGCGAAGCTCAGAGGCAATGATGGCTCTGTATTTCGGGGCTGAAATGGCTGCAGTCCATTTGTGAAAGGACTATGAAATATGGCACAACAACAGTCGACCGTGACTATTAGTGGATACGTAGGCGCTGAGCCTGTAAACTTTGGGCGAAGTGAAAATTCTCCGGCTTGTTCGCTACGAATCGCGAGCACGCAATCATATTACCGCAACGACGAACAGCAATGGCATGAGCGTCCAACTACTTGGATGACTGTGAAAGCGTATAGGACTTTGGCTTCAAACGTGCTAAAAAGCGTTCATAAAGGCGATGCAATCGTTGTATATGGCAATTTGAGTACAGAAAGCTGGACAAAAGATGGAAACGATTATAATCGCGTAATTTTGGAAGCTTCTGCTATTGGGCACGATTTAAATCGCGGAACTACGCAATTTACAAAGCGAAACGCTGATTCCGCTAAAAATGGGCAGACGAAAGACAGCAATCAGTCACAAAACGAAAAAATAGAACGTACTGACTCTCACTCAGACAGCACGGACGACGAATATGGAGGTGATGCTGATATCTAAAGAAAGTAAATAATACTTCACGCACCACGATAAACAATAATGCCGCCAAGAATAGTAGTATTCCTGGCGGCAAATTTCACAAATTTAATATCTATTTATAATTTTCTTTTTATCTATTTTATTTACAACAATATTAGCTATTGAACAAATGATAATTGCTATCGCAAGTATGACATAAAGATAGTAACTAATTCCATATGTGTAACTTTTCGAAGGAATAACACCACGACTTACCATATCATAATTCATAATAAGCGAAGCACCAAGCATAAGGAATGCAAAGACAATATTACCAATAGGCTTATTCAATAGAGTAAATAAGACAATAAAAAGTATAGAAACAGCCAGTATACTAATAAGAACTAAATCAATCATTACATCAGTGCGCGCAAAGATCATTTTTTTGGGATTATTCACTATATACAAATAAAACCGAAAATATTTTATCATAGACAAATCAATCATATCTCTATATTTCATATTCAATGCACCAATGGCAATTGCATCAGGATTACTAAGTATAAATTGTTTTTGCTCATTAGTAGAAGTTGCATACGGCAACCACAAACCTAATAAACCAATCAAGATAAAAATAAAATTAACAATTTGTGGAATTTTGAACTTTTTCATATATATCACTCCCTATTCAAAATTTTAATATTTATTTCTAATATGTAAGATTTCTCTATCTATACAAATTAAATTTATAGTTAAGAAATAGTAGAAACTAGAACACAGTGGTAACTAATTTCTACTATTTCTTATTACAAAACAGCAATGAGAAACACTGATACTATTTATGCTACTTCAGCTAGTTTCTTTGTGACTCTAGCTTGAACAGCAAGATAATATGACAACTCTGCATTGTTGAGATTATTGCTCTTCCAACTTTGGAATTTATCCGTCATATCAGCATATTTCTGCATATAATCTGCATATTCCGAGATAAGTTCAGCATCACTTGAATTAGCTTTATACTTTTTCATGAATTCAACATACTCATTCATAGTTGATTCATAGCTATCCATAGCTGCCTTAAAATCACTACGCAAACCATTAGCAGATTTAGCATCATTTTGCTGCGGTTTAGCAGACTTAGATTCTGCGCTATTTGATGAATCTTTTGAATTAGTTGACTTCTTATTATCATTACTACCAGAATTATTATCTGGAGCTGAAAGCATTATATTCATTACGCTATTCCCCTCATAGGATAGCGAAAGATCCCACCCTGCATCATTCTTAGCAGAATACCTGTTCTTTGAATTGTCGTATCCAACCTTGAAACCTCTATCAGCACAAGCCTTCACATAATTATTGTAATCTTCTCTACTTGTATTACCAACATACACATTCAGATTATCGTCACTGTCTGAAATGAAATTACCAATAGTAGACTTTGGAACAGGCAATTGACTAGCAGCTTTGCTAGAAGGCCATACAATAGACGACATTTCCATCGGCTTATTAAGATGAATACTCAATTCTTTACTTGACTCATAATAGGTCAAATCTAATTTATAACCTTTATTATTGTAGGCTTTATATCCTGAGGAATCAGATTCCGCATCAATTGTAAAACCCTTTTTCGTCTTACAATCTACAGTATAATCGTTATATTGTTTAGCAGAAATGTCTTTAATATCAACATCAAGCTCATCTGCAGAATTAATAATGACATCACCTTTATCAGAAGGAGGCTTGGGCAACTGAGCACTCAAAACCATCTCATCCCAATTAATAGTTTTATCTCTATGCATAGCAATATTAGCAATTGAAATGATAGCTGCAATTACAAGTAAATAAAACCACCATCTTCGATAAATCGGTTTTTTACGCTTCTGATAAGCTGCTACATTACCCGGATAAGCTGGAAATGCATAATTTTGCGTATAAGATGTAGGGGGGGGGTAGCAGAGTTCGTTTGTGCCGCAGTAGGAAGTAACTCTATTTTATGAGTTTCGAAATTCATTCCACATTGCTTGCATACTGTACCATAACATTCTGCACCACAATTACTGCATTTCATTATTTTCATCCTTTCAATCTGGGTATAACATTATAATATAACTACTTTCGTATGGAAAACTGATATAGCTACATTACTTCATCTTCAACAGTTTACATTCTATGCTTGTACAACTCTTATAACTGTAAAAAATAATGTAATCAAGCATACTAATACCGAACTCAATCATGAAGTTTTCCATACTTGCAGTATTTAAGAAAAATATAATGCGAAAAAAGTTTTTCTTAATTGTAATTCTTACAAAACTGGCACTTTCACAATATACAATGTAAGTTTTAGATACGCTCGCGGACACAATAACATAATCATATGAAAATCTACTTTTGTACATAAAACATATACAAAAAACGTGGGATATACAAAGATACACCCACGTTTTTCGTAAAAGCAGATAGCAAATTTTTTAAGACAATGAATTAAGCTAAGAGCTCACTGACGCGCTCAACGATTCGAGCAGCAGCCTCGTCAACTGGGACTGCTTCAACATTTGAGCCGTTACGATCGCGGATTTCAATCGTACCGTTGTTCACGGTATCGCGACCTGCTACAGCAATCAGCGGTACGCCAACAAGCTCAGCATCCTTAAACTTTACGCCTGGAGAAACCTTTGGACGGTCGTCAAAGATTACTTCGATTCCCTGCTTACTAAGCTCTTCAACAACCTTTTCAGCAGCGTCGAAAGCAACTTGATCTTTGCCTGTTGCAACAACATGAACTTGAGCTGGAGCAATTGCCATAGGCCATGCGAGACCAGCGTCGTCGTGATGTGTTTCTGCCAAGCATGCGATCACGCGGCTAACGCCAATACCGTAGCAACCCATCCAAACTGGCACAGCTTTACCATTTTCGTTAAGAACGCTTAAGCCCAAAGCCTTAGAATACTTTAAGCCAAGCTGGAACACTTGACCAATTTCCACACCGCGTTCGAAGCTCAACGGACCGGAACCATCTGGGCTCATATCACCATCGCGAACCTGGGCTGCTTCAACAACACCATCAGCTTCAAAATCGCGACCGTAAACAGCGTTGTAAACATGCTTTCCGTCTTCGTCAGCTCCTGTAATCCAGGCACTTCCCTTTGCAACGTGAGCATCCATCAAGTAGCGGACAGGATTTGCAATACCCCTACCCTCTTTGCGAGCTTGAGGACCTAATACGCTAAAACCAATGTAGCCCTTAACAAACTCAGGATGAGACTTCAAATCATCCTCAGTTGCTTCTTCGATTTCTGCAGGAGCAAACTGAGCTTCAAGACGCTTCATATCTACTTGGCGATCCCCTGGAATACCAATCGCCACGATTTCGCGCCATGGTTCCTCATGCTCGCCGCCTTCAGCATCAGCTGGGTGCTTAACAGCAATAATAAGGTTCTTCAAAGTGTCGGAAGCTTGCCATTCGCGACCATCTTTACGCGGATGCAAGTCGTTAGAAACCTTAACCAAAGCTTCAATCGTCTTAGCGTCTGGAGTTTCGAGAGATTGCGCTGCAGGAGTTGCTGAGTAATCAACATCTTGCATTTCTGGAGTGGTAAGAGCCTCAACATTCCAAGCTTTTCCTGAAGGTGCGAGCGCAAAAGTATCTTCACCAATTGGCATTGGAGCCAAGAATTCCTCGGAATCAGAACCACCCATTGGGCCGGAAACAGCGTGAACAATCACGTATTTAATGCCCAAACGGTCGAAAATACGAGCGTAAGCAGCGCGCTCCTCAACGTAAGCAGATTTCAAACCATCTTCGTCAATCGAGAACGAGTAACCATCCTGCATAATAAACTCGCGGCCGCGAATAAGACCAGCGCGCGGGCGAAATTCGTCGCGATACTTCGTTTGAATCTGGTACAAAGTAACAGGCAAATCCTTGTAAGAAGAATACATATCCTTAACAAGGAGCGTGAAAACTTCTTCGTGCGTTGGAGCAAGAAGATAGTCAGCCTCATGACGATCTTTAAGACGGAAGATATTGTCGCCATATTCTTCCCAACGGTTGGTAGCCTCGTAAGGCTCGCGCGGAAGAAGTGCCGGGAAGTGAACTTCCTGCGCACCGATACCGTTGATTTCGTCGCGAATAATCGCCTGAACCTTGTTCAAAACCTTAAGTCCTAGCGGAAGCCAAGTCCACACACCTGGTGCAGATTTACGAATATAGCCTGCGCGCTGCATAAGTTTTGCGGAAGTCACGTCCGCGTCTGCAGGATCCTCGCGCAGCGTACGAAGGAATAGCTGAGACATACGAAGTACATTGGAATTCATGCGTTCCAATCTATTTGCGCATGAGGACATAAACACTTGTTTACACGCATCAACAAAAGTAATACTCGATTAAATCATAACGTGCAAAAATATAACAAAGCGACCAAAACGACTCAGGTGTGAGTAGTTTATGCCGTGCACAAGGCAAAAGCTTATAGAATATTAAAACTCGTCGTCGAAAGAAAATTCGTCCGTAACGCCATCACCGGCATTTTCAAAAAGACTAAACTCCTGCTGATCCGCAAAATCACCATCTGCTTTTTTAGCAACAAACGCGGAAGCCCCATCGCTAGCAAGCAGCTCACTTGCGCACCTTGACGCCTCACGCAAAGATCCGTCTAGCAGTACAGCATCCGCCGAAACGCTAAACGCGCGATCGTTAATACCTTCCAAATAAAGACCGCCCAGATTTTCCACGCGAGAAAGCGCAACATATCCCATTCCAGGAGCGAAAGTTCTACGCAAATCCATTACCGCACTATCGAGAGTCATACCTTGCGACTTATGAATCGTAATTCCCCACGCGCAACGAAGCGGCACTTGATTTACGCTAGCAAGTACAGTCTCACCGTCCGTCATTTCCCACGCTGCAGGCTTAAGCGTCACAATATTGCCGTTTTCAAACTCAACAATCGGCCAGCCGCCTTTAGATTCAGGCGCAAAACGCAACACACGCCCAACAGAGCCATTTACGTACTGCTTTTCCTGATCGTTTCGCAACGCCATCACAGCAGCTCCGGCCTTCAAAACTAAACGCTCCGGAGCAAGCATATTCTTTTTTAAGCGATCAACAAGATTTTTAGGCCCGGCTTCCGTTGCAACGAATTCGTGAGGCTCAGCATTAATTTCCGCAAGCTGCATATTATTTAAGCCATCTGCTTGCGAGTTCGTTGGGAAAAGATGTACTGCAACTTCGTCATCTTGCGGATACTCACCAAGGCGGCTAGCAAGCACTTGCTTATCGTCGTCACTCACGAGACCGCTACGAATATCCGTCAAAACTTCTAGCAACTTGCCGTCGTCTTGACGATGTTGCTCAGTTAAGTAACACACAACAGGTTTCAAAGCGTCCCATGCAAACGATTCCGTAATATAGCCTTCCGGATTTTTTCCAGCTGCAGCATACTTTTCGCGCGACGAAATAAACTCCGGGCTCGGCTCGAACACATCACGATTTCGCATAGAAGTGCTAACAGGCGGCAATTGGAAGAAGTCGCCCGAAATAACTACTTGAAGCCCGCCGAAAGGAGCGGGATTTTTGCGCACCTTCCGGCAAACTTCATCAACCATGTCAAAAAGCCACGCGTGAATCATAGAAACTTCGTCCAACACGAGCACGTCCGTGGCTTTTATGCGCTTTCCTCGCCTAGCTCTAATTGTTTTAAGAAGCGTATCCGTAAGCGCGTTTGAAACTCCAACTCCACTCCACGAGTGAATGGTTTGACCGTTTAAGTGCGTTGCCGCAATACCGGTAGAGGCAGTTACAGCAACGCTTAAACCGTTCTTTCGCATTGCGCGAATAGCTTCGTTTAATACGTAGGTTTTACCTGCACCCGGAGCACCGGTAATGAACGCGCTCGCGCCAGCGTTGATTATGGTTAAGGCTTCGGATTGCTTCATTGGCAGTACCTTTTATTGCGTTTAGTAGTCGCGCTTTATTTAATAGTAGCGTTGTGTTTAGTAGTCGCGCTTTTCTGCGGAATTTACGTCTTCTAGCGCCTCTCCGCGACGCTCATAGTCACGAAGCAAGCTCGTGCTTTCAATGTGTTGCGCACCGGCTTTTGCTTGAGACTCGCTTGGGCCTGGAGCTGGAACGAACATCATATCGCGGTAGTAACGAAGCTCATCAATCGACTCAATAATATCCGCGAGCGCGCGGTGACCGCCGTGTTTTGCCGGCTTATTGCGGTAAACGTCCGGGTAAAGCCTGCGTGAAATTTCCTTCAACGTGCTTACGTCGATTACGCGATAGTGCAGATTTGCCATTAAATCTGGCATGTAACGGTCGAGGAATTTTTTGTCAGAACCAACTGAGTTTCCAGCAAGATGCGCTTTTCCGCGAGCTGGCAGGAAACGCTTTACGTACTCAACAACCTGCTTTTGCGCTTCTTCTAACGGCAAACCGTTCTTATTCCACTCGTCAACAAGCCCAGAAGAAGTGTGCATATTGCGTACAAAATCGTTCATGTGAGCCACAGCAGCATCGCTTGGCTTAATCACTAAATCAATGCCGTCGTCCAAAACTTTCAGATTAAAGTCGGTTGGAACTACAGATACTTCGCATAATTCGTCGTGGAAAATATCGAGTCCAGTCATCTCGCAATCAATCCAAATTAAGCGCGATTCTTCCGGCGTAAAAGTAAGATCTTCCTTAGCTTCAGCCATTTTCGTTCCTTTCCTAATATTTTTTCGAACCCACAA
This sequence comes from Gardnerella sp. DNF01151, assembly GCF_049244235.1. NCBI lineage: Bacteria > Bacillati > Actinomycetota > Actinomycetes > Bifidobacteriales > Bifidobacteriaceae > Gardnerella > Gardnerella sp. DNF01151. The sequence continues at coordinate 1,319,434 of NZ_CP058389.1, forward strand.
GCCTACATCTTCCCGCCGACGAGACGCGTATTAAAAACGACGAAAAGCAGACAAGTTATGAGTAACTTGCGTAACTTTTCGCCGTTTAGTGCAAAATTATTTGCGATTTATACGCGACTTAGTTGTGGAAACCGCTGTAGTTTGGTGCTTCTGCAGTCATCACAATATCGTGAGGATGAGATTCGCGAAGGCCAGCATCAGTAATGCGAATAAAGCGGCCGCGCTCTTGCATTTCCTTAATATTGTGCGCACCAACGTAGAACATTGACTGGTGTAAGCCGCCGAGAAGCTGGTAAAGCACAGCGTTAAGCGGACCGCGATATGGAACTTCGCCTTCAACGCCTTCTGGAACCACCTTGTCGGAGCTGGTAACGTCTGCCTGGAAGTAACGATCCTTCGAATAAGACTTCTTACCGCGAGGAGCCATTGCACCAAGCGAGCCCATGCCGCGGTAAAGCTTGTACTGCTTGCCGTGAAGAAGAACCTTCTCGCCTGGAGCTTCCTCACATCCAGCCAAAGTGCCGCCGAGCATAACAGTGTCCGCGCCTGCAACCAAAGCCTTAGCAATATCGCCGGAATAGTGAATACCACCGTCTGCAATGCATGGAATTCCAGCAGCCTTGCAAGCCTGAGCCGCATCGTAAACTGCGGTAAGCTGAGGCACGCCAACGCCTGCAACAACACGCGTAGTGCAAATAGAGCCTGGACCAACGCCAACCTTTACAGCGTCAACGCCAGCGTCAATCATAGCCTGTGCGCCTTGGCGAGTTGCAATATTTCCGCCAATAATTTGCACGCCGTCGAAAGCCTTATCTGCCTTAATGCGACGAATCATGTCGAGAGCCAAGCGAGCCTCGCCGTTTGCGGTATCGACCACAAGCACGTCAACTCCAGCTTCCATAAGAGCGCACGCACGCTGCCAAGCATCACCCAAGAAGCCAATGCCAGCAGCAACGCGCAAGCGACCCTGAGCATCCTTAGTAGCATCCGGATACTGTTCAGTCTTCACAAAGTCCTTAACAGTAATCAAGCCTGTAAGCTTACCTTCAGCATCAACCAAAGGCAACTTTTCAATCTTGTTATCCGCAAGCAAGCGGTGAGCATCTTCCTTAGAAATATTTGAAGGACCGGTGACGAGATTTTCGCGCGTCATCACGTCCTTAACTTTCAAGCGATCGTAGTCTTCGGAAGCAATGAAACGCATATCGCGGTTGGTAATAATACCAACTAAACGATTTTCGCTATCCACTACCGGAAGACCAGAAATATGGAAACGCCCGCACAATTTATCTAAATCGGCGAGCGTAGCATCTGGGTGAACAGTAAGCGGGTCGGTAATCATACCGGATTCACTGCGCTTAACAATATCAACCTGCGCAGCTTGATCATCAATAGAAAGATTGCGGTGAAGCACGCCAATACCACCGTTACGCGCCATGGCAATAGCCATATCAGACTCGGTAACAGTATCCATAGCTGCCGAAATAGTCGGTACTTTCATGGTAATTTCGCGAGTCAGACGAGTGGAAGTATCCACTTCGGACGGAATAACATCAGTTTCATTTGGAAGCAAAAGGACATCGTCATAAGCGAGACCGAGCTTCTCGAAAATTGGTGGAACAGGAGCATACACGGATTCCGTGTTCATATCAGTTGTAGCCATAGGGTTACTATACGTTTTTGCTATGACGTTTGCCGAAACGCACCCTCCAAACGCGGGCGCGACGACATGCTTGAGCGCAGCACAGCGCGCGCGAAAGCAATTCGGAGCGGAAACTCGCTCGCGTTGGAAGTCCAGTGGACTTCCAACGCGAGTTTCGTAGCGAGCGCTTATAGCGCGAGCGTACTCGCACGTTTTGAGCGCCACGCCACATTAAGAAAAACAAAATTAAGCAGTTGTTACGAATTGCGAAGTTCGGGCAGGCGACAACGCAAGTACGGCATCATTGTGAGCACAGTAAGTAGCGCAGCAGCAAGAATCATTCCAACAAGCACATACACAGCTTTAAAGAACAAAATCATAATAGAGCCAAACGCAATTAGCGCAGCCCATCCCCACAAAATCAGCACAGCACCCTGCACAGAATGCCCAATGCGCAGCATGCGATGATGCAAGTGCATGCGATCCGGATGCATTGGCGACTGCCCTTTAGCAACACGCCTAAAAATAGCCAAGCACATGTCAAGAACCGGCAAAAACAGCACAAGAATCGGCAACAAAATCGGCATAAATACAGGCAAATAAATACTCGTATGAACGGCGGAAGGATCCAAATGGCCGGTCATAATAATCGACGCGCAAGTAATTAAGTAGCCGATTAACATGGAGCCTGAGTCACCCATAAAAAGTTTTGCTGGATGCCAATTGTGCATAATAAATCCAACGCACATACCTACCATTGCAACGTCAATAAGAGTTGCCATTGAAGCGTAGGATGGCGACGTGCGCGCAAGCATGTATGAGTATGTTGCGAAGGCAATGCCGCCGATTGCAACGATTCCAGAAGCCAGTCCGTCCAGCCCATCTACAAAATTTACTGCATTAATTGAAGCAACGATTAGTATTGCAGTTATTGCGATTGACACGCTTGGAGATGCCGTTACGAGCGATCCTAGCGGCAAAGTTACGATTTGCAACCCTCCCCACGCTACAAAAACAGCTATAAGCAGCTGACCGGCAAGCTTTAGCATCCAATCTAGATCCCAAATGTCGTCGCATACCCCAAGCAGGCATATCATAACGGCTCCTGCTAGTACAACCCACGGTTGGTGCGTTCCTGCAAAAAGCCCGGAAATAAATGGCATAGAACTAGCGAAAGCCATCGCAACTGCGAAACCAAAAAGCATACCTACACCACCCATACGTGGCGTTGGAATAGTATGCACGTCGCGAGCGCGAACTTTGCCAACAGCACCCATACGAATTGCAAGGTGACGAACAAGAGGCATAATAAGCCACGTAGCACCGCCTGCAATTGCTGCAATAAACAGGTATACCCTCATAAATGCGTCCTTTGCTATGCGATTACTTCGTTGGGTTTAGCAGCGTTTGTTAAATTTTTCACTTGCTTATCTTGATTGTAGCGATTTGTTAGTACCAGAAATTTAGTACCAGAAATAAGTTAATAAACTTACTCACTTAACGCATTACGAATTTCACTCTCCGAAATCACACCTTCGCGCAAAATCACAATACCGTCTTTATCGCTTGAATCCGCGCCAACTACCGTGCTTGCCACGTGCGAGCAAGTCGGGCCTGCGTTCAAATACAGCGGAATTTCGTTGCCGAAAGCTGCAAATGCTTCTTCTACACTGTCTGCACTTTCGTTACCGCTGCGATTCGCGCTAGAAGCAGCCAGTGGACCGGTGACTCGCAAAATTTGCATTAATTCAGGGCAATCCGGCACGCGCACGCCTTGAGTTGCTTGAGTTTTCGCATCGTTTTGAGCATCAGTTTCATTCGTTTTGCACAGCGTTGCAAGATTTGAAGCAACTGAATCCTTCTTCGCACGCGCAATCGGAGAATATCCGCCCGGAAGGAACTTTTTGCCTAGAATATCCAGCGGAGAAGGCAAATAAAGCCCAAGTTTTTCTAAATCTTCCACTCCACTCATTAAAATTTGCAGCGCCTTTGTGCGCGGTCTGCGCTTAAGCTCGTAAATTTTTGCAACAGCAGCTTCATTGAATGGATCGCAAGCAACGCCGTACACGGTGTCAGTCGGCACTACGATTACGCCGCCTTCGTTAATAATTTGCGCTGCCATTTGCAGGGATTCTTCGTTGATATTGCAAATTTTGCTCATTTTTGCCTCTTTTATTGCTTATTTTGCTTATTTTGCTTATTTTGCTTATTTTATTCTGTTTGAGTCAAGTTTTATTTTTGATTAAAATTTTACTTTTCCGCAAAAGTGTACCGCGGTCTGCCAGTTAAGTCGTTTCCAACGCGCGCACGCGAAAAACCTACGCTTTCCGCATACTTTTTAAGCGCATCCCCTTGCGAAATATCGTGTTCCATAACCATCGCTCCCCCAGACTTAAGCAGCGCAAAAGCCGCACGCATAATCTGCTCCGGAATAAGCAAGCCGTCCGCAGAACCGCCATAAAGCGCAAGCGGAGGATCATACTCTCGCACTTCAACCTGTTCTGGCACTTGACTTTCCGGCACGTAAGGCGGATTCGTTATTACTAAATCTACTTTGCCACAAATTGCGTGAAGTTCCGGCGTGCAATCCGAAATATGCGATTTGGTTGCGTCTGCAAGCACGGCATGATAGCGACTGAAAATCTGAATATTTTCCCACTTTTTTGCAGCTTCTTCGAAATTTTTTTGCAAATATTGGAAAGCTTCAGGAGATTTTTCTACAGCCCATACTTGCGCGTCTGCAACTTCCGCCGCAATCGACAATCCAATTGCGCCCGATCCGGCGCATAAATCGACTACCGTCGGCTTGCTAATACCAGACTCTCTAAGCCAATCCAATCCAGCTTCAACAACAATTTCCGTTTCCGGCCGCGGCACAAAAACGCCCTTACCAACTTGCAAATCCAAGTAGCGAAAAGGCGCGCGACCAACAATATGCTGCAACGGCTCACGAGAAGCACGCCTAGATACAAAATCGCTATATTTACTAGCATAATCTTGCGAAAAATCGGTTAAATCGCCAAGTATTAGCGCCTTGTTCAGCTCAGCTAAGCTTACGCCGCAAGCATGAGCCAGCAGCAAGCGTGCATCATATTCTGCTGACTCCACGCCTGCAGAATCAAGCTTTTTAACAGCATCGCGCAAAACTCGCAAAAGTTCTTGCATTTTAAGAATTGCTTGGTTATTTCAGTAATTTTACTTGACTTACTTGGCTTGCGCTAAGCGGTCAGCTTCATCCGCCTGAATATCACTGTCGATAACAGGCTGCAAATCGCCGTCAAGAACCTGATCAAGATTGTAAGCCTTGTAATTCGTGCGATGATCCACAATACGATTTTCTGGGAAATTGTACGTGCGGATTCGCTCAGAGCGGTCGAGCGAACGCACCTGTGAGTGGCGCATATCCGCCGCTTCTGCTGCCTCCTGCTCGTGCTTCATAGCGAGCAAACGAGACTTTAACACGCGAAGGGCTGCCGCACGGTTTTGAATCTGCGACTTTTCGTCTTGCATGCTAACAACAATTCCGGTTGGAATATGTGTCATGCGAACCGCAGAATAAGTAGTGTTCACGGACTGCCCACCAGGGCCGGAGCTCATGAAAATGTCGATCTTCAAATCTTTTGGATCGATTTCGATTTCGTCGTCATCTTCGTCTGCTTCTGGGAACACGATTACGCCAGCTGCGGAAGTTTGAATACGTCCCTGCGATTCCGTAACTGGGATTCGCTGCACGCGATGCACTCCGCCCTCATACTTCATGCTTGCCCACACGCCATCTTCTGGAGCAGGCGTACCTTTTGCTCGAATCGCAAGCTGCACGTCTTTTACGCCGCCAAGTTCCGTTGAATTTTCGCTTTGGATTACGGTAGTCCAGCCGCGCTTTTCCGCGTAACGCATGTACATACGCAATAAATCGCCAGCAAACAAAGCCGCTTCTTCGCCGCCTGTGCCAGCTTTAATTTCCATAATCATATCGCGCGCATCATCCGGATCCCTAGGAATTAATGCAGTGCGAAGCTTTTCTTTTGCTGCTGGAATCTGCTCTTCTAAGCGCTTAGCTTCTTCAGCGAAATCTGGATCGTCGCTTGCCATTTCGTTTGCGGCTTCAAAGTCGTCGCAAAGCTGTTTGTAATTTAGGTAAGCGTTTACGATTGATCCAAGTTCTGCGTGCCTACGACCGAGCTTACGAATAGCGTCCGGATTTGACGCAACTTCCGGGCTTCCCATACGACTTTCAATATCGCGATACTCTTCTAACGCGGTAACTGCTGCCGGGAATTGTTCCTCTACTGACTCAGCCATCATATTCCTTTGTAGTCACGCTTAACGCGGATTGTAAATCAAAAATTTAAATGTTAAATATTAAACACACATGTTTAGCACATAAAACGCCAGCCCCGATTCCGCGAGTTACACGAAAGCAGGGCTGGCGTCACAAAAGCTACTTAGTCTTCTTACCGTAGCGCTTCTCGAAGCGAGCCACGCGACCGCCGGTGTCGAGAATCTTCTGCTTGCCGGTATAGAATGGGTGGCACTTTGAGCACACGTCAACCGTCATGTGATCGCCATCAGCGGTAGAACGAGTTACGAAAGTGCTTCCGCAAGAGCAGGTAACCTGCACTGCGTGATAGTCGGGATGAATACCCTGCTTCATAATGTCTCCTATGGAATTCGGGCGACCCGGGTCGCAAAGCCCCAATAGCTAAGCGTGAACCGGAACCTTCGTAATTCTAGTCACCACCCTCGACGCGCTTATAATCCGCATAAAAATGGAGCGCATGAAAAATTCAAACGCTCCAAATTTAAATAAATTATTTATTATTGCGACGCTTGCGATGGTGTTTGCCAGTCTTTACCACCGCAAGACCAATTGCTGCGATTGCTGCCGACAAAATACCAGCGGATGCAGAAGAAACCGTATTGCTACCAGTTTTAGCTAATTCCGGCTTTGCTCCAGCAGTTTCTTTTACATCCTTTTCTTGCTTCTTTTCATTCTCAATAGTTACGTCATATGAAGTATAAGAATCAAGAGAAGGAATAGCTCGTTCAGGCGTTGGAGCAGGTTTGCTCTCAGAAATCACATCAATTTCAACAGTAATTTCCGCTTCGCGACCATACTTGTCGGTAGTAGTAAACGTTAGCTCAACTTTCGGCTTGCCGTCAACAATCTTAGGCGTGCCAGAAATCTTGCATTCAGTACCAGCGCAATTTGCGTTAATGCCGTTTACAGAAGTTAAGCCTTGAGCAACTAACTCGTTAATAGTTACTTTCTTGCCGTCTACTGTAACCGTTGTGTTATTAACATCTCCTTCAGTCATGTTTTGCAATCTGAAGTTCGTTAAAACACCCTCGCAAGCAGAACCACTAAACTTAAACTTCATAGGAGCCATCTTCTCAAAGTTTGCAGTAATAATGGTTTCGCTTTCTGGGAATACCATTGCAATATCAGCGTCAGTAATACCAACTTGCACAAGTAAATTCTTCAAAGCTTCAATAGTTGAGTGTTGTGAATTACGAATTATTTTTGCCGTATATGACTTTCCTAATATTTCAGCAACAATAGCCAATCTATTACGACTTGCTTCATAACTCATATTCTCGTTATTTATAGCTTCAGCAAGAATATTCTTTATAGCCGCAAATGTAGAATTCTTAGATTTGCGGATTACATTAGCTGTAAACGACATGCCATAGCGTTCAGCAATCTTAGCTAATGTTTCACGCTCAATATCAGTTGATTTGTGGTTATCAGCACTGTTATAGATGGTATCAATATGTTTAGAGTAAGATACTTCATCCCAATTCTTGAATATGTAACCTTTGTTAGCAAGAACGTCTGGAATATAATTCTTTATTTCAGACATTCTATCTTTACGCACCCAGTATGTATGCATTGGTGACTGCATAGTTCCGCCATTGCCAGCTACATACGTTACCTTTGTGTAGTTTTCTAAAATGAACTTTCCTGCTTGGCTGCCAGCTGAAGGCAAATCTCGCTCTGCAATCACATTCGGAAGCACTTGAATAGGTACATTTTCATAACGTACTATCTTTGCACCCTTCTTATTTGGATCAGATGTTTCAACCTTCACTCTAACGGTAGTAATTCCAGGCTTCGCAATTCGAACAGAATTTGCACCGGAAGAATAAACTACACCAGCACCGTGCATGCCCGCAATCTCTAGGTTATTAGGATCAACACCAGACACAAGCTCATCAGGAGCAGGAACTTCATCTCCAACACTCTTAACAAACTGAGATACATTCACAGGCATATCAGCAATCTGATTTGCTACATATACGCGAATTTGCCTATTGTCGTTTGTGTCATTCTCAGGAACAGGCTTGTTGCCTGCATCATAAACTTCCCACTTGCTAAAGCCCTTAAGACGGTTCTTCAACTCATTAGTTTTTCCAGCAACGTCATCATCATACTTAGTACTATCGGACTTAAAGTAGATAACTTTCGGTTTATATGATCCATCATCCCACTTTCTTCCGAAAGCTGGTAAGAACACATACGGCACGTAGTTATCTGGAACTTTCTCATTACTCTTCGCGTCGATGATGTTCATCACCTTTTCATACACTGCTTGGTATGTAGTGTTTTCAGAGTACTTTAATTTACGAATCTCATCATTCGATAACAACTTTTCACCATTCGCGTTTTGCACATCAACGCTAGTTGCAGATGCTGGTTCACTTACCATCAAAGTAGTGACAGGAATTTCAGGTTGATTTGCTAAGCTTCTTCTTGCACGCGAACGAGCATCAGAATTATCATTATCAACAAAATTCTCGAGCTTCCTCCAGCCTTTGAACACGTAATGGTATCCATCAGCGTCATAATCCTTGCCAACAGCTTGCGGAGCTTTTACGCCCGTAACATCGTCTTTAAGAACGTAGTACAGCTTAGTAGTATCTTTATCAAGGCTGCCCTGATCTTTATGATCAACTTGATTGGCATTTATAAAGTTGACCTTAACATACTTATCCTTATTGAGAACAAGATCACGCTCTGCAGCAACACCAGTAAGAGGATTAGTATCACCAGGCTGATGTGAAGGCTGAGTACTATCTGGTTTCGGTAGGCTTTTATCGTACATCAACTGATAAAGCACCTTTAAGCGTCCTACAAGTCTATAAGTCTTGTAATCTGCTGCATCCTTATACTTAACTGTAACTTTCAAAGGAACAGTGTACAAAGCAGGCTTCTTAAGCATCTTCTGCTTTAACTTATTTTGTTCAGCTTCAGTTGGCAAATCATATTCGACTTTTATGTCTTCTATGCCATTATTCACAGCAGCATCTGCTTTGAGCTGAGACATATTAGTTATAAAATCGGTTAACTTTGGAAGCGTGTCAGGCTTATCTTGCACAGCGACCAAGTAATCAGTCTGCACTGCTGGCTCTGTCCAAGGGGTTTGATCTGCCACGAACTCTTGGAATGGTTTATCAACTTTCCAATTCGAAACATCATCTATAGGCGTTACTTCTTCTTTGCCATTAATCATGCTGCTTCGATTCCAAGTTCCCTTAGCATTGGTTAGGTTCTCTTGAAGCCTTGTCAACGCACTAGTCTGGTCGCTAGCACTGTAAGGAATTTGCGAAAGATCAGTACCCTTCTTTACGTAGAACACCTTAGGGCCGTCTGTGCCGTCCTTCCACTTTCGTCCTGGAGCAGGCTTGAAGATTGCAACTACAGAATCTTCTGGAACTGTTCCATTGTCGGACGAGCTGGAGAAGTAGTCGATTCGCTTGTAAATAGCGTGGTAAGTTACGCCGTCTTGCAAATTTACTTTCTTGTAGCGGTCGCTTGAATTTATGTCAAACGTCTGCTCTTGTTTTGGATTTTCAGCAGTCGGCTTTACAACATTAGTCGCCCAACCCTTAAACACGTAGTGGTAATGCTGGTCGCTGTAATCATTGCCGAAAGCTTGCGGCACGCGGATTCTAACTTCCTTACCCTTATAAACGTACGCAGTAAGCGTAGTTTTTTCACCAGCAGGATGATTGGCATTATCTCCATCGTGACCAATAATAGTGCCTTCATCATTCTTGCCGGTGAAAGTAATCGGCGCATACTCGTCAATATGCGCTTTGCCGTAGTCAGTAGCTTTAAACTTATCCCACTCGCTTGCGTACACCAAATCCGGCAGCACGCGGTACAGCACTTCAGCTTCAGCAATGTTATTGCCAAGATGCACTTGCACTTTAATCTTGTGTAATCCTGGAGTGTTGTCAAACTTTTCGCCAGGCGCAAAGCTGAACGTAGCACCAGTTGGATACTCATAAGAATTCGTTATAAGCTTCTTAGCATCATCACTACTTCCAGTACTAATATTCTCAAGTGGCGTAAGCACTTGCGGAGCTGCGGCAATAGGAGCCTTTAGCTTGAAGTGAGCAGTGTAAATTACCTCAGGATTGTTCTGCTCTTCGGAACGAATCGGCAAGCGATTCACACCATCGGAATACTGAAGCGTATGCGAGCCAACTTCAGACGAACCGACTTTTGAAGTCCAACCAACAAACTCAAATCCAGGCTTTGCTTTCACTGTTGGAAGTGGCATTTGATAAGCTTTTGTGCCCTTAATTGCGTCGTACACAAGAACAGAGCCGTCAGCTACATCCTTGTTCTGCCAGTCAACAACGCTGCCCATAGAGTCTTGACCATCAGCCACTTTGAACACGTAGCGCGTGTAGTGATCTGGGCGAGCTTGCTTATCGTCATTGCGTTTAAGTACGCGAACGTCTTTATATTTGAAGATGAATGTATCTTCTCTAGTCTGCTTACCTTCGCTATCAGTAGTATAAGTAATATTCTGCTGTGTGCTTTCCGGCATAAAGCCTTCAATCGGCTTGTAGAATACTACGTCGTACTTTCTGTTTACAGAGCTGACTTCGCTTTCTGGAAGAAGCTCCTTACCGTTTTGATCAATATACTTTACCTTATACTTGCGCGTATTGTACGTTTGGTAAATAAACTCGCCAGTATTCTGCTTCTCATCACTCGAGGCTTCAAAGCTCGTGAACTGCTTATCTGGGAAGTGCGTTTCGTCGCTGTAGACTGCTTCCGCATTGTAGCGCAAATGCTCGCGCAAGCCGGAAACCGTTTGAGTAGAAACGTGATCCACCATCGCGGCTTTTTCTGCGTCTGAAAGACCCTCTTTCTTATAGTCAGCAAACGTTACGCCTGGCTTTAAGAATATGTGCTTAAAAGTACCGTTGTAGCGAGTATCCTTAACCCACACTGCATCAAGCTTTATATCTTCTACTACTTTATTGCCAAAAGCGTACGGCAAAGTCGTGCCGTTCTTTTTAATCTCCCAGCCGTAGAAGTCGTAGCCTTTGCGCGTTGGGGTGCTTATCTTCTTTTCGTCAATAACATGGTAGCGAGGGAACTTCTTTTCCGTAACTACGTCGGAGCCACTTATTTCATTGCCGTTGTCGTCGGTTTTCGGCATATGGTAGTCAAACGTTACAGTGTGCTGAATATCAGTTGGAAGACCCCACGCAGCGTAAAGCTTAATGCCGTTGACTGGCATTGTAATATCTTTGTTTTCGCCATTTATAAACTGAGTACCAGCCTGATCAACAGCCCAGCCTTTAAACACATAGTCTTCTGGCAAATCAGCAGGGCGAACGATGGAGTAAGTCTTGTTATTAAGCGTGAAAGTGTACTTGCCGTCGAACTGCTTAGACGTATTACCGGCATCGTCTTTAGTTACAGAAGCATCATAAGATGTATCGTTTCCGTATAGCTCTTTGTCTTCGCCCGTCAAATCTTTTTTGCCGCGCTTAGTCAAACTATACTCGAACGGCAGGCTCTCTTTAGCAGAGCCATTGCCGTCCTTTATAGCCTTGCCATCCGCATTATAAAACTGCACATCGTACGACTTGCGGTTGTACCTAAATTCAAGTAGTTTGTTAGTTTCAAATTCAGTTGCATCACCAGAATAATCTTCTTGTTCATCTACTGGAACGCCCCTATACTTTCGAAATGCTAAATGATACTTTTTAGCAAAAGCATTCTTCTCATCATCACTTAAATCATCCCAATTCCCATGACCATGAGATTCGTTATACCACTCTTCCCGATTATCTTCAAAGTCGAATGAATCTAACGAATCACCAACTTTTGTCTTATCATAACCATTAGCAGGATTAAAACCTGCAATAGATGGAGCTGTATATAAATAACCCGAATTGTCAGTATCATCTTTGCTATATGAATCAGTTGAAAGCTCATAATCATTGTCGCCTATATCATCGCCACCGTTTTTAGCAGACGCAATACTTTGCTTCCTAATAATCACCTGTATAGGCGCACTTTTACTACTGATATCAGCAGTAAGCAGACGCTGATTATCTTTTAGCTCGTATTGCTGTGCACTAGGATTCGAAGGGTCATCACTAATTTTAGGCGCTTGATTATTACCTTGTACACGGAATTTAGGATCAGCAAATTCTTTTATAGTAAAACGATACGGAGGAGTGTCACGATAATTCACTTCACCTGCATATCCAAGCTGCCATCCTAAAGAGCCTATATTTTCTTCATTAAAATCTAATTCATTTATATCAGGCCAAATATCAGTAAGCTTTTGACCGTAACGAACTTTTACGCGGTAGCCCTTATGGTCAATTTTGTTGCCATCGTTATCTTCATTTTCGCTATCATACTTCGTTGAGCAATTGCCACCATCAGCATAGCAATAAATAGTTGTTTTGCCGCTTTCGTCTTTTCTTTTTATAGCAGCATTGTTACCCCTATCTACGCCAGTAGGCTTAGCAAAAATAAGCTCGTAAGTCTTGCGGTCGTAAACTAAGTTAAGAGTGTTGTTTAAGTCGTTCGCGCAAAGCTGCGATTTACTACGTTTGCCTAAATCTGGGTGACCCGGCACAAAATCATGTTGCTCAGTGTTAAGCTTTTTAGTAAGCTCCTTATTCACATGGAAGTAGCGTGTGAATATATCCTTGCCTTTGTTTGAAGCGTCACCAGGATTCGCGGTATCATACCCGTCTAAGCTTGTTACAGGCGTATCGTTCATCCAGTTGAACTTTGAAATTAAGCCGTCTTTGTAACTCTTATCCTTCGTGCCCTGCAACTCTTCTTTCGTTAAGCCAAGCTCTGGGTTTTCTACATAATTATCTTCGTTTTTACCATTAAGCTTACTAGTATCATTAGCAACGCCGGCATCATTCATCTTATTAAGCGCAACGTCACTCTCTGTCTTCACGTTCTTGCGCTCAACAAGACCAACAAAGTCGTAGTTTGCAAGCGAATCCGGATGCTCTTTGTCAACCAAATCCGCTTTTTGCACCCACACGTTCACGCGGTAGCTAGTAGTATTGTTCGCTTCCCAATTAGCGCGGAATTGCACATTGTGATCCGGCATCTTGTAGTCATCAAGAGAAACAATAGTATTCTCAGCATAAAGCGGATCACTCTCTTTGCTAGGATCTACTAAAGACCATCCTTTAAAAGTGTAACCGCGCCTAGTTGGGTTCGTAACTTGTGGCACATCTTGCTGGTAATACACTTTTTGAGCAGTAACATCCGTGCCGCCATCAGAATCGTACGTAACTTCATACGCTTTACGGTAGTAGCGAAGGTTCAAAACTAGCTTGTCTTTTTCATCTTCAGAATCCGAAAGCGGCGAGCTAATAAGATTATGCTCCGGTTCATAGCCTGGGATGTACGTTGAAACAGCTGTTACATCCGAGCCAACTGTGCCCGTAATCTCCGTAACGTGTATTTTTTCAGTAGTGCCATCCTTATGCGTTACAGTAATTACTTTACCTATACCCAAATTAGGAGCATCGATAAAGTTATCCTTATCCTTAAGATCCTGCACCAAGTGACGCACATAGTACTTAGCTGTTTTAGGAGCGTAGTTGATATTCAACTCGCCGTAGTACTGAATGCCGTCTTTTGCTTGTGGCTGAGCAGACGATGAAGATTGCGTAGTTGTCGTTGTTTGAGATGACGAAGTTTGCGGAGCTTGAGCGCCGTTATTGCCTCCAACAGCCTGCCTTTTCTTTACAGCGTATTCTTTAATAAGATTTTTGTCTAGACGCAAGTAACGAACAGCGTCCGCATTCGTACCGTCGTCAATAACGAACTCGTTTTTATCGTTTTTAATGTAGTACTGGTATGTGCCTGAATGATATACAGATGGGCGGTATCCAGCAGCCTTTGGAAGCTCAATGTACTCGTACTTGCCATCTTTGCCTAGATTATCGAAGTCTTCTTGATCAATTGTAAGCTCATACGGCTGCACAAGCTGCTTATTCGCAGCTCCGCCAATCGTATAGCGAATTTGCAAATTATACGTAGCTTTTGGCTTTTTGTCGGTTTGTACCTGTTCGTTGGCTTGCTCTGTGTTTTCAGCAGTTGGATGCTGCTCATTCGGCTTAATTACCTGGCTGTTTGGATCAGTTGCTGCGTTATTAGTTGTTGTGCCAGCGTTCGATGTAGAAGCAGGTGAAGGATGCTCATTGTTCGAAGCAGGCGTAGTGCTTTTCTCTTCGCCTGAGACGTTTGCATTTGCACCTTGTGCAGTTGTATTTTCTGTACTTGGTTTCGCTGTAGTTCCAGCACCAGCGTTAGACGCTGTACCTGTTGAAGGTGCAGGAGCAGACGGTGCAGTCGTATTATCTACAGTGTTCGCAGTCGGAGCTGCAGACGCATTATTTGCAGACGGTGCAGTCGAGGTTGCAGGCGCACTTGTTGTAGTAGTTACACTATTCCCGTCGGAAGCACCATCGCCGCTCTCAACAGACCTACGAACACGCCCCTTTGGCGCATTTGCATTACTTAATGCAGGAGCATTTTCTGCGTGAGTGCTTGAAGATTGTGCGCTTGTATTCTGCACTGGCGCAGGCGCACTTACTGCAGCAGATACAACAGATCCAACGGCATTTACCGTATTTTCAGTAACATTTGCCTCTGAACCTGAAGTTGCATTTTTAATCTCAGAAATATTTGTATGCGTAGCAGACTGAACACTATTAGAAGCTTTATTAGAATTTGCAGACTCAATATTCTTCGCATTTTGCAAATTCTTCGCATTCTGCAAAACACGTGCATTCTGAGCGTTCTCAATAGTCTCATAAGAATGTCCGAAATTAACCTGTTCTGAAGAACTGCCTAACTGCGAGTCAATTTCGCGCTGTTGTGCTTCTTGTTGTTGCGATTCGTGCTGTTTTGCTTCACTCTTACTTATTTCACGCTGCTCAATCTCACGCTGTTGTGCTTCACGCAACTTTTGCATTTGTGCATCATGCCGCGCAAGCTCTACAAACTTTTGAGTTTGAGCACTCTTATTAAGCACGCCAGCACCCCAACGCTGCATGTTCAATTCTTCTACATCAGGCTTACCTTTGCCCATTTTTTGCGTCATATTAGACGCATCGATAATATCTTTTTGAGTAGGCTGAAGCGCGGAAGCTACAACAGATGGCAGCATCATTGCCAAAGTTGAAGCAACAGCAACTCCAGCAACTCCCTTATGCAAAGCACGAGAACGCTTCACCGCATGAGCCTTACGAAGTGTTCTTCTTGGTGCCACATCACCGTGTAAATCTTTACGCTCTGCCATTATTTCTCCTCACTCCAACCAATTTCAAGTAGACCACGCATACTTATAAATCTTCATATGTACTATACATGAATACAGTATATGGGCATAAAATAAACATTTTGTTATAATCTTTTATTCATTACAAATCAACTACAACTCATATTTACGCTTGGCAAATAAAATCACCTAACTAATAATATACTAATCAATACCCCCCCCCCCAAAAAAAAATCACCCGAACGACTATGCCATGAGGAATAAGTGCTCAAGCAGTTCGTAACGTTAAAATATGATACAATGTAGAAATGTGTGCTCTAGAGCAACAATTGTTTGAAAAATCAAAAGGGGTCGATCGGTTTCGACGGCGATCTGTTCGCCGCGGGGAAGCGTGCCGAGAATGCGGAAGTCCACTCGTAAACGTCCTTTCGCAAAAGAATAAGTGCTAAATCTAATCGCACTGAGTTCGCTCTCGCTGCCTGAGCTTCGCGCCAGGATTAACCAGTGAGCAGCTGCTCCGTCCACCCACTCACGTCTTCGGAGTGGTGCTGAACGTCATGAGAAGACTTGCTTGAATTGCTGGGCTGCAGGGCAATTCAGGGACTTTTACTGTAGATATGCTCGCCATGAATTGTCTGCTATAACATGGGGGCAGAAAAACTGCCGTGCGGCCAGCAGACTACGCACGTAGAAGACCGAGGGTACGGTCACCGGACCGGGGTTCAATTCCCCGCGACTCCACAGACGCAATAACGCCACTGCCCACACAGTGGCGTTTTTTGTAGCAAAACCCAATGTTTCCAAGATTTAAGTTAAGCTTCGAAAGCATCTCCGAGATGGTGCTGAGTAGCGTGCTCAGTAGCATCAGAACTATTGCAATCAAACTCCCCCGCATCCGCAGCATCAACAATCGCGAGCGCAGCTTCCGCAAGATCCAGTCGCAACGCGTCCAACCAGTGGATGCGAGCATCCCTACCAAACCAACCCATTTGTTTGCGTGCAAGTCGTCGAGTTTTTTGTGCAATATCCGCAAAAGCCTCATCCTCTCTCCACACGCCATCCAAATAATCCATAATCTGCTGGTAGCCAAGAGCACGAGATGCAGTCACACCCAATCGCCCTCGAATCGCGCGCACCTCATCCACAAAACCCTGCTCACGCATAATTTGCGTACGTAAATCCACGCGCTTATCTAAATCTTCACGACGCAAATCTAAGCCAATTTGCACGCAATCAATCACATACTTATACTTCGGAAGCGTTGCGGAATAAGGCTTTCCCGTAAGCTCAATCACTTCAAGCGCGCGAATTGTACGTCGCGGATTGCGCGCATCCATATGAGCCGCAGCAACCGGATCCTTTTGTTGCAACTCATCAAACAGCGCACTCGCTCCCTCTTTGTGCTCGCGCTCCTCCAAAGCTGCACGAATAGACTCATCCGTGCCTGGAAATGTAATATCATCCACAGCAGCACGAGCATACAATCCCGATCCTCCAACTAAAATCGGCCTCACACCACGCGATTGCAACTCACTAATACACTGTCTGGCCAAAACTTGAAATCGCGCAACCGTCATCGTTTCTTCAGGATCAATTATGTCAAGCAAATGGTGTGGTACTTCCGCCTGCTCCTGCGCACTCGCCTTAGCCGTGCCAATATCCATGTAACGATACATTTGATACGCGTCTGCGTTGATGATTTCCGCACGAATCCCGCGCTCAGCTAATTTTTTCGCAAGCGCAATACCAAGACTAGTTTTGCCTGAAGCCGTAGGACCAACTATTGAAATTACTTTAGGAATATTATCCTGCTTATTTTCAGACAAAATACACTCCTCGTCAAAATACTTTGCTAGATTTTGCTTGCGCTCAATTACCTAAGATATTTATATCACGCTTTGCAAAGAATATTACATTTGCATATGCACTCCCAGACGTTTAGCAGTTTTTATAGTATTATTAAAAGACGTGATACTTGATCGTCATAACCGCGTAAACGCAGCAGAACTCTATGCGCGTCTTCATAGCAACGAAGCAGCTAATGAAAGCAGCAACGTTAGCAGCAATGTTGACAATACAAAAAACCAACAAAATTGCTCCCAATGCGGCAAAACTAATTCGCTTATGCTTCCTGAAGACCAAATCGACGAATTTGTAAACATGATGCAAATTTACGAAGGAGCAATGTACGAAATAAGTACGAAGCTCGAGATTCTAGATAGCGAATTTCAGGTGCGGTTCTCTCACGACCCAATTCATCACATGGAGCGTCGTCTTAAATCAGTACACTCAATTTTTGAGAAACTGCAAAGGCGTCATCTAGATATTTCCACACGCTCTATACGCGATAATCTTTTCGACGTAGCTGGAATTCGCGTAATTTGCAACTACTGCGACGATGTGTATTCTGTAGCGCAATATCTTTCTAAACAAACAGACATTCAAGTATTGCAAGTTAAGGATTATATTAAGAATCCAAAACCTAATGGATACCGCAGTTTGCACGTAATTTATGCAGTTCCTGTGTTCTTGTCTTCTGGAGCACACTACACGCCAGTTGAAGTGCAATTCCGAACTATTGCTATGGATTATTGGGCTAGCTTGGAGCACGCTTTAAGATACAAAGCCGGTTTGCCGGATGCAAAGTTGGCTGAGCACTCTCAAACTTTGCTCGATTGCGCGCATAGCTTGCAAAATATTGAAACACAAATGCAAGGTATTCACCGCGATATTAATGGTGCTCCTCAAGTTGAAGAAGCACCTAATAGTAAGGCATAATATAAATACGAAGCGCAAGCTTATGCCATATTAGGCGTAATCTTATGCAAGATTAAAACCAGCTTATTGTACGAACGTATAAATTATGCTGTATTTTTTTAGCATTTTCCCAGATGCTTTAATTATAATTATGTGAGAACGTTGTCTTGACAGCGTTTTATTTCATAGCTGTTAAGGAGAAATAATGACAAACTTTACTCAAGATTATTACAGAAGCGGTGCTCCTGAGGTTATTGACACTCAGGCAACATATGCTTTTGAAGAAGCAAAAAGAGTTTCAGTAGGACGCACCTATGGCGAAATGACGCTTGGATTGATTGTTACAACTCTTGTGGCACTGTTCACTCAGAGCGGTAATTTCTGGCTTAGATTTATGTTTGCAACCCGCGGATGGGGTTGGATAATGTTGGCAATTGCTCAGGTTGTGATAGCAGTTGTTCTTGGAACACGCTTAATGAAAATGAGTGAGACAACAGTACGAGTTTTGTTCTATGCTTATGCTGCTTTAACAGGATTTACTTTAAGCTCAGTCTTTCAAGTATTTAGCCTTGGATCTGTGGCATTAGTATTTGCTTTAACTGCAGGATTCTTCCTGTGCTTGACAATGCTTGCACTTACTACAAAAAAGGATTTGCTTAAAGCTGGTCCAATTTTAATGGTTGCATTACTTGTATTCGTTGTTGCGCAAATTATTATTTCGTTTATTGGGCAAGATACTGGAACAATGCGTCTTATGGCTGGAATTGGCATCGTTATTTTTGCAGGTTTAACAGCTTACGATGCTCAGCAAACTCGCGCATTACTTGCACAATATGAAAATCAGCCTGAAATGGTTAAGAAAGTATCTATTTTCTGCGCATTCCAGCTGTTCTTGGACTTCATTAACATGTTCATCTACTTGCTAGAGTTGCTTGGAGATAATAGAGATTAGCAATACTAAAACTAACATACGTGTGTTAGTTGCTTAGCTATTTAACCCTGCCAGATTAGTATTTGGCAGGGTTTTATTATGCTCTCTGTACTCCAAACGCGAACGCGTTAACAGTGCCGAGCGTTACTAACACCCATCTCTCACACACTTCTCAAATCACCTACCAGAGACAGACACTAACGCAGAACACAAACTGCACCAGTAACGAAAAAACAGTGGCGCTCACGCGGGTAACGCGCTCGCTTACGAAACTCGCGTTGGAAGTCCCCCGGACTTCCAACCTAAGCGAGTTTCCGCTCCGAGTTGCTTTCGCGCGCTAAATCGCAGCGCTCAAGCAGGTCGTCGCGCCAACGTGAGCATCAAATCCCGCGATTGGAGCTCCAAACCCACCAAAACACTCCAAACAAGAGAACACTACCCCACTAATCTGCCCTGCCTTCGTCTTTTTATTGACGAAGGCAGACCTCGCTTGCGTTGAAAGCACACTGTGCTTTCAACCCTGAGCAAGCTCGGCGCTCCGAGTTGCTTTCGCGCGCTAAATCGCAGCGCTCAAGCAGGTCGTCGCGCTGATAAAACAAGCACATACAACAAAAGACCCCACGAGTTTCCTCGCGGGGTCTTTATTAAGCCTTAGCTAATATTTTTCAGTTAGAAAAAATACTAGGCAAGAATCTTGGTCACACGACCGGAACCAACGGTACGGCCACCTTCACGAACTGCGAAGGTCAAGCCCTCTTCCATTGCGATTGCCTGAATCAACTCAACAGTGAAGGTTGCATGATCGCCTGGCTGAACCATCTCAACACCGTCTGGCAAGGTGATAACGCCGGTGACGTCGGTGGTGCGGAAGTAGAACTGTGGACGGTAGTTGGAGAAGAACGGCGAGTGACGGCCACCTTCGTCCTTGGTCAAGACGTAAACTTCGCCTTCGAACTTGGTGTGTGGGGTCACAGAACCTGGAGCAGCCACAACCTGACCACGCTCAACATCGGTACGGTTGATACCACGGAGAAGAAGACCAGTGTTATCGCCAGCCTCGGCCTCATCCATCTGCTTGTGGAAGGTCTCGATGGAGGTAACGGTGGTGGTCTGAGTTGGACGCAAACCAACGATCTCAACTGGGGTGTTGATTGGGAGCTTACCACGCTCAACACGACCGGTGACAACGGTACCACGACCGGAGATGGTGAACACATCTTCGATTGGCATCAAGAATGGCTTGTCAAGATCGTGAGTTGGGGTTGGGATGTACTCGTCAACAGCCTTCATGAGCTCCTTGACGGTCTCTACCCACTTCTCGTGATCTGGAGCGTCATCATGCAAAGCACCGTAAGCAGAGGTGCGGATGACTGGGCAGTCGCGATCGAAGCCGTTTTCTTCGAGGAGGTCACGAACCTCTTCTTCGACGAGGTCGATAAGTTCTGGATCATCAACCATATCGCACTTGTTCAAAGCAACGAGGATCTTCGGGACACCGACCTGCTTAGCGAGCAAAACGTGCTCACGGGTCTGAGCCATAGGACCATCGGTAGCAGCAACCACGAGGATTGCGCCATCCATCTGAGCAGCACCGGTGATCATGTTCTTCACGTAATCAGCGTGGCCTGGAGCGTCCACGTGAGCGTAGTGACGCTCAGCGGTCTGATACTCGATGTGTGCGATGTTAATGGTAATGCCGCGTTCCTTCTCTTCTGGAGCGGCATCAATCTGATCGAAGTCATACTGAGGGTTCAGATCTGGATACTCGCCATGCAGCACCTTAGAAATAGCCGCGGTCAAGGTAGTCTTACCGTGATCAACGTGACCAATGGTACCAATGTTAACATGCGGCTTAGTACGCTCGTACTTTTCCTTTGCCATGTGTTTGTCCTCCTGGACGTCTCGTAGTTTGCCTCACACATTTGTGAGAGGTCTTTCGCTACATATTACTGGGTTTCTGGGTTAGGTGCCACTTCGGTGCCAGAACCCAGTCAACGTAGGAAATTCTAGCGTTGACCGGGGACAGAAAACACCGAAGTAGCGTGCGCTTTATTCGCCGCGCTGAGCCTTAATAATCTCGTCCGAAACGGCCTTCGGGACCTCCGCGTAAGAGTCCATCTGCATGGTGAACATTGCGCGGCCCTGAGTCTTGGAACGAAGATCGCCAATGTAGCCGAACATTTCGCTCAGCGGCACCTTGGCGTCGATAACTTTCACGCCAGTGGCATCAGTCATAGACTGGATGTTACCGCGACGAGAGTTCAAATCGCCCATGACGTCGCCCATGTACTCTTCTGGAGTACGGACTTCGACAGCCATAATTGGTTCGAGAATTACCGGATTAGCCTTAGGAGCAGCTTCCTTGAAGCACATGGAACCTGCGATCTTGAAGGCCATTTCCGAAGAATCGACATCGTGAGTCTGACCGTCGGTGACGGTTGCCTTTACACCCACAACTGGGAAGCCAGCCAAAACGCCGGATTCCATAGCTTCCTGCACGCCTGCATCGATTGAAGGAATGAATTCCTTGGTGATGTGACCGCCGGTAACTTCGTTGACAAACTGGTAGGTTTCGCCAGATTCTGTGTCGAGAGGTTCGAAGTTCATCAAAACCTTTGCAAACTGACCAGAACCACCGGTCTGCTTCTTGTGAGTGTATTCCTGGTTCATAACAGCCTTACGAATCGTCTCACGATAAGCAACCTGTGGCTTACCAACATTCGCTTCGACCTTGAACTCACGACGCATACGATCAACGATAATGTCAAGCTGAAGCTCGCCCATACCGGAAATCAAAGTCTGACCAGATTCCTCATCGGTCTTAACCTGGAATGTAGGATCCTCGTCAGAAAGCTTAGCCAAAGCCAAGCTCATCTTTTCCTGATCAGCCTTCGTCTTTGGCTCCACAGCAACCTCAATAACAGGATCTGGGAATGTCATGGATTCCAAAGAAATTGGGTTCTTTTCGTCGCACAAAGTATCACCAGTGCTGACGTTCTTCAAACCAACGAAGGTGTAGATGTTACCAGCTTCAGCTGAATCTACAGGATTTTCCTTATCAGCATGCATCTGGAAAATCTTACCAACGCGTTCCTTCTTGGACTTCGTGGAATCGTACACGGAATCGCCTGGCTTTACTTCGCCAGAGTAAACGCGCACGAACACGAGCTTGCCATAGAATGGATGGGTTGAAATCTTGAATACCAATGCTGCGAATGGATCTGTATTAACTGGCTTACGGTCAATTTCAACAGATTCGTCGCCTGGCTTGAAGCCCTTAATAGATGGAACATCTTCTGGGCTTGGGAGGAAGTCGACAACAGCATCCAGCATTGGCTGAACACCCTTATCCTTGAATGCAGAACCGCAAGTTACTGGGAATGCCTTACGCTCAATGGTAAGCTTACGGATACCAGCGCGCATTTCTTCTTCAGTAAGTTCGCCAGTTTCGAGGTACTTCTCAACCAGCTCATCGTCAGCTTCAGCAACCTGATCCATAAGTTCAGCACGATACTGTTCTGCACGTTCCTGCAAATCTTCAGGAATGTCAACGGTGTCATAGTGAGCACCCATATCGTCCTTAACGTCATTCCAGACGTAAGCCTTCATACGAATCAAGTCAACAACGCCAACGAAGTCGTTTTCAGCACCGATTGGAAGCTGAATAACGAGTGGAGTTGCACCGAGCTTCTCCTTGATGGTCTTGACGGAATAGTAGAAATCAGCGCCAAGCTTATCCATCTTATTGATGAAGCAGATACGTGGGACGCTATACTTATCAGCCTGACGCCACACGGTTTCAGACTGAGGTTCCACACCTTCCTTACCATCGAAAACTGCTACAGCACCATCGAGCACGCGAAGGGAACGTTCCACCTCAGCGGTGAAGTCCACGTGACCTGGGGTATCGATGATGTTGATCTGATAGCGGTCATCAACGTCATGAGTTTGACGCTTCCAGAAGCAGGTAGTTGCAGCAGACTGAATAGTAATACCGCGCTCCTGCTCCTGAGCCATGAAGTCCATGGTAGAAGCACCATCATGAGTTTCACCGATTTTGTAGTTCTTACCAGTGTAGTAAAGAATACGTTCGGTGGTAGTAGTCTTACCAGCATCAATGTGCGCCATGATGCCGATATTACGAACCATATTCAGGTCGTTAAGCACATCTTGTGCCATATTCTTATCCTTAGCTCTTTAAGATACCGATTATCTTGTGGATTACCAGCGATAGTGAGCAAAAGCCTTGTTTGCTTCTGCCATCTTGTGGGTATCCTCGCGGCGCTTCACGGAAGCACCCAAGCCATTGGAGGCATCGAGAATTTCGTTGGCCAAGCGCTCAGCCATAGTCTTTTCACGACGAGCGCGTGAGAAGTCAGTAAGCCAGCGGAGGGAAAGAGTGTTTGCGCGAGCAGGCTTAACTTCGACTGGAACCTGATAAGTTGCACCACCAACGCGGCGAGAACGAACCTCAAGATTTGGACGAATGTTATCAAGAGCGCGCTTCAATACAGAAACTGGCTCCTGCTCGGTCTTTGCCTTCACCTGCTCAAGAGCGGTGTAGACGATGTTTTCTGCGATGGACTTCTTACCATCGAGAAGGATTTTGTTAATCAACTGAGCCACGACGGTCGAGCCGTAGATTGGATCAGGAAGCAGTTGATGCTTTTTTGCAGGTCCTTTACGTGACATGTTTTACTTCGCCTTCTTTGCTCCATACAGGGAACGACCCTGCTTGCGGTCCTTGACACCCTGGGTATCTAATGCGCCACGCACGATGTGGTAACGCACACCTGGGAGATCCTTCACACGGCCACCACGCACGAGCACGATGGAGTGCTCCTGCAAGTTGTGACCTTCGCCTGGAATATAGGCGGTTACTTCAATACCAGAGCTGAGGCGCACACGAGCAACCTTACGAAGCGCGGAATTTGGCTTCTTAGGAGTGGTGGTGTATACACGGGTGCATACGCCACGACGCAGCGGGCTACCCTTCAAGGCCAAAGTCTTTGACTTTTTCGGCTTGGCCTGACGTCCTTTACGGACAAGTTGTTCAATCGTAGGCAACTTAAGTTCTCCGATTCATTGTTATCTTCTATTTGGTGAAAACCGCCACACTGCAGCACACCATAACCAAAGAATCGGTTAAAGAGTAAAAGCCACAGTCCACCGGCCCGATGGCCCTCGCGCCTCCAGCCACACATTACTGCGCGCTATCTTTGGCACTTGGGATATCCCAACCAACACGCCTATAACATAAGGCACGTTGTTGGCACACACAAATTGCTATTATACACCTAATCTTGACAATGCAATTAATAAAGTTTTAAAACCCTATTTAAGAATTGGACGCACAGGAGCAGACACATCTAAGCTGCGTTTATTGCCAATTTTACTAGGATCATCAATAATCTTGGCAACAATAGCTTTCTTTAACTCAATCTGAGACGAATTGCCCCATATGATAGTTTTTTTAACATCCCCTAATTCTGTTTCGACAGAATCTTGAGTTTTTGCACTAACTTTCGTAACTCTAGCTCGCAAAGATTCCGAAAGTGAACTAACAATTTTTACAGCTTCAAGTACCGCTCTATTATTCAAACTTCTTTGCACATTTGAAACTTCGATAACAGGTATTCCTTGCGTTGGAACTTGAGCTACGGCATTTAACACGCGACCTTTAGCGTCAACAGCAGTTAATTTATTGCTATCTCGAGTTTTGAGCATTGCTGCAGGACGTTGCGCATGTACAGAAACATGCAAACCATTAGGGAAATTCTTAGAAACTTTTGCTTCAGTTACACCAGGAATATCGTTAAGTTGGTTAATTACTTCTTGAGAAGAAACTAAAAATAGCGATTTACCAACCTGAGTTGACGCAATTGAAGCAATTTTTTGCTCACTCACCCACTCGTTAGAACCAGAAATACTTATATCGTTAGACTTAAGAAGAAAAACTGGCGAGAAGAATAAAAACCAAACAATCGCTGAAACAGAAGCAATCACTGCAAGAATTGCAAGAATTCGTTTAACAGTAAATTGCAAATAAGCAGATTTACGTTCTTTCAAACGCTCTCGAAAATTAATTATTCTAGGACGAGTAATCATTCCAAGAGAACCAGAAGTTTGACTTAAAGTTTTTCTTACAAAATCAAGCTTCGGCAAAAGTCTAGCGTCAACAAACTTACCTTGATGATTTTTTTCATTGATATCAGCTACTCGTATTTGCGATGTGTTTTGGCTGATTATATGCCTTTGAAAACGCTGGTCTTTGCGCAACGACGAAGCAGATCTAGGTTTAGAAATATGAATTTTTTCATCACGCGTTTTTTTGATACTAGATTTTTTTATATTAGATTTTCCGATATTAGATTTCGCACCACGAGCTACACCACTACGCAATTCATTATTAAGCAATTCAGCACTACGAGACGCACTGCTACGAGACGCAATGCTGCTGGATTTATTACTACGAGACTCTTCAGTACGCGCAATATTAAGACTTGAAACGGTACGACGATGCGAATTATTTGCATCAGCATCGTACGATTTGCTTGACCTCACGCGACCCATAATTACCTCTCGTAATAATCTATTTATATTTTAATCGCTTAATTTCAAAGCACTACAATGCTTCTAGCATAACAGACGTCATAGCAGTAATACTTCCTGCACCAACTGTAAGCAGCACATCACCAGATTTTGCACGCAAAGTCAGTTTCAACGCAGCTTCGCGCATATCGTCAACCGCTTCAATTTTTACATCAAGATTCTGCGATTTTGCAGCTTTAACAATAGTTTCAGCATTAATATTTGGAAAATCTTCCTGCTTTTCGCGAGCTGGGAAAATTCCTGTAACAATTACATCGTCTGCAAGAGCCAAAGATTTTGCAAACTCATTAGCAAAAGCCTGCGTTCTGGAGAACAAATGAGGCTGAAACAGCACGCGAAGAGTAGAAGAAGTGTACTTTCTTCGAGCAGCGCGCAATAATGCAGCTATTTCAGTTGGATGGTGAGCATAATCGTCCACAACTGTCACACCATCAACACATCCACGAATATCAAAACGACGAGACGCACCTCGGAAGCTTTCTGCACTACGAGCCGCATCTTCTGGATTCATACCGAGCAATACTGCAGCAACAATAGCTGCAGAAGCATTAAGCGCATTATGCAAACCTGGTATTAACAAGCTAACTTGCACCTTATTCGAACATTTAGCATGTTCATCCAAAATTTTTTCTGGCAATACAAGCGTAAACATTTCTCGACCACTTACAGCTTGCTCATTTTCATGCTCAATACTTGCGAACATGGCTAATTTTTGTACGCGCGAGCTGACTTTTAGGCTCCAAGTATCCAAATTACCGTAAGCAATTGTTTTGTTTAAAATATTATCCGGCATAGCTTCAAGTACTTTTCTAGCACCTTCGTCTTCTGCACAAATTATTACGTTATTAACAGCATGACTTACGTGCTCAACAAATGCTTCTCTGTATCGTTCACTAGAGCCATAATGATCCAAGTGATCTGCTTCAGCATTTGTTACGATTGCAATACTTGGGCTGTATTTTTCAAAACTTCCGTCAGATTCGTCAGCTTCAGCAACCATAACAATTCCATTGCCAGCATGACCGCCGTCTAAAACTGTTCCGTCTGCAGCTTGAATAGATCCGCCGATTGCGTAGCTTGGATCAGCCAAATCGCCTACTGCAGCCACAGTTAATATATGAGAAAGAAGTGAGCTAGTAGTTGTTTTTCCATGCGCTCCAGCAACAGTCACGCCAGTTTTTGCAGATAATAATAACGCAAGAATATCGCTGCGATGAACAAGCTTTATGCCGCGCTCATGTGCTGCCATAATCTCCGGATTGCTCGGTTTAATAGCGCTTGAATACACGAGTACATCTGCATGCTCAACGTGTGAAGCACTTTGTCCAATTTCTACTTCAATACCTAATTCTTCCAAGCGTTGAGTGTGATCATTTGCTTCGCGATCACATCCACTTACGCTTACCCCCTCTTCATGCAACATTTCTGCCAGAACACTCATTCCAGCTCCACCAATACCAATAAAATGCACTCGACCTAATTTTGAAATTGTTTGCGAATCATCAAATGCTGATTTTACTGGGTTTAAATCAATATTATTATGAAATGAAGTTGTATTGCTATTAAGATTAGTCATTACTTTCTGCCTTCTTTTGCGATTTCAAGAATATGCTTCGCCATAACGTCTGCAGCATCACGAATACCATAATTCCAAGATTTAGTACGCATAGCTTGTAATTGCTTTTTGTTTTGCAATAAAGCTAATCCTTCATCTATAAACCACTTTGCATTGAAATCAGCATCATTTACCATTACTGCTCCCCCTGCATTTACTACAGGCTCAGCATTGAAACGCTGCTCGCCGTTGCCAATAGGCAATGGCACGTATACAGCAGGTAAGCCAAGTGCAGAAATTTCTGCAACCGTTCCAGCTCCTGCACGACATATAACTAAATCTGCACAAGCAAAAGCCCAATCAATACGCTCTAGATATTCTGCAATATGATAATCGCCACAGCCAGCATGCTCTGGTTTAATATCGTTTATTTGCGATTCGCCTACTTGCTTTGCAACTATATTTCGCACTTCTTCCGCTTTTGCGCGACCAGTTAAGTGAATTACTTGCGCATGTTTTAAAATATCTCCTGCTGCTGCAGCAACAGCTTGATTTATGCTTTTTGCACCCAAAGATCCGCCAGTAACAAGAATAATTGGACGTTTAGGGTCAACGCCAAGTTTTTGCGCACCTTCAACGCGAGCGGAATCATAATCTTTTTCTAATCTTTCACACAATTGAGAAATAGCAGGTCTAAGAGGTAAACCAACTCTTTCAACTTTGACACCTTTTCGTGTGCGCAAATCAGTATTCCCATAAACTGTTCCAACAGCATCAGCCCAACTTGCGCCCAAGCGATTTGCCATTCCAGATTTAGCATTCTGCTCGTGAATCACAATAGGAATATGCTGCGCATGAGCTTGAGAATATACTGGAGCAGAAGCATAGCCACCGAAGCCCACTACTATATCTGCTTTTCTAGCGGCTAGTATATTTCGCACTTTGCGTTTTTCGCGCATCCATCGAATTGGAAACTTAATTGCATCTAGATTTGGCTTACGCGGGAACGGCACTTTTTCTATAGTGTCAAGTTCGTACCCTGCATTCGGAACAAGACTTTTTTCCAAACCAACTTCTGTGCCAATTACACTAATTAACGCTTCAGGATTGAGCTTTTTAATAGCGTTTGCGACAGAAAGCAAAGGATTGACATGACCTGCAGTGCCCCCGCCTGCAAGAACAATATGCACTTCATGCTCAATAGCATTATCAAATTTCATTTCACTACCCTTGTTATAACTTTCATATTATAAAAAGTTGTAAATACTTACTACTTCGATATAGTAAGTTGCGGATTGGAACGCATAAGACCATCAGCTACGCCAATTGCGACCAAACACATAACAAGCGAAGAACCACCTGCGGACACAAACGGCATAGGCACTCCCATAACCGGAAGTATTTGCACAACAACAAGAATATTAACTAATCCTTGGCCTACAATCCACGTTGCAATACACATTAATGTGATTGAAATAAATTGCGATTTCGCTTTTAATGCTGAAGATAGTATGCACCAACCAATAATTACGTATAGCAAAATCACTGCTGCTGCAACCAAAAAGCCCATCTCTTCGCCAATAATAGCGAAAATAAAGTCATTGTGAGCGTAAGGCAAATAATTCCATTTTTCACGAGAGTTTCCGATGCCAACGCCTAATAGTCCACCAGAAGCCATTGCATATTGAGCGTGAATTGCTTGGAAACAAACGCCTTTAGCTGATTTTGCATCACATCCGTGCAAAGTAGCAAGAATACGTCGCATACGATTTTGGCTTGTTAAAACCAAAAGAGCAACCATTATGCAAGCAATAAATATGCTTCCAACAAGCCATTTTGTTGGGAATCCACCTAAGTAGAAAGCTATAAGTGCAATAAGAATAATAATTAAAGCAGTACCAAGATCCTTACCTGCAATAACAAGCAACAACGATACGCCAAGTCCTGCTGCTACAGGAATATACGCGCGCATTTGCACACGCTCATATGCTTGTTTTGCAGCAATCAAAGCTACTGGAAGCCAAATACATAATGCAAGTTTTGTAATTTCTGCAGGCTGCAAAGTCATAGGGCCGAAAGCAATCCAACCAGCATTACCATTAACTTCACGTCGTAAACCTGGAACAAATGTTAAGAACTGTGCAATAACAGAAATAATGTAAATAACAGCAACGTATCGTCTATAAACTGTAACTGGAAGTCGAGAAGCGAAAATATAGCCAATTAAGCCTAAAACGCAATACATTGTTTGGTTTACGCCTTGACCCCAAGGTGCAATTCCGTAGGTGATCATAGTTACTGAAGAACTAGAAAACACCATAAATAAGCCGAAAATCGACAGTATAACCACTGATACTCTCATGCCGTATAAGCACCACAGTGGGTTAGTTAAACTGCGCAAGCCAACGTATTTCTTTAATTCTGAATCTTGAGTTTTGCGCTCTAACGAGTTTTTTGAGTAGTCTTTTTTCGAGGAAAATATTCCAGATACAGTATGCGCTAATTTTGCGTATTTGATTGACTTTGCCGGCTTTGCTGTATTTGCTGGCTTTGCTGTATTTGCTGGCTTTACTGTATTTGCTGGTTTCGCTAGCTTTGCTGGTTTCGCTGGTTTCGCAGCTTTCGACTTCTTTACATCTTTTACAAATTTTACAGATTCATTTAAAGAAGAACCTACAGATTTGCCAACTTTAGTAACAGAACTACTTACGGACTTACTTACAGACTTTCCTACAGATTTGCCTAATTCCTTACCCGCTTTGCTTGCATACGCTCCTGCTTTGCTTACGGACTCGCCTACTTTACTTGCTGAAGTTCTAATAGATTTTTTAAAAGATTCAAATTTTTGCTTTTGGGAAGAATGAGAAGAATCTGAATCTGTTTCAATATGATCTTCCATAATAACTTCTGAGACTTTGCACGCTAATGAACGCAAAAACTTTTTAGGCTTATTACTGTTGAATACCATGATTATGCACCCATCGTTGAGATTCTTTAGCAAAACGATTGCCGCGATCGGCGTACGAAACAAATTGATCCATAGAGGCACAAGCAGGAGCAAGCAGAACAACATCACCAGGCTTAGCATAACGCCCAGCAGCTTCTACAGTTTGACGCATAACAGCCTCACCGAATGAAGAATCAGGATTTACAAGCGAAGTATTCTCAATATACTCACAAACTAAGTCATCAACGCAATCATATGATTTAGCGCAAGAACCATCTTGTGAAACAATAGTTACTGGAATGTGAGGAGCTGAACTGTGAAGAGCTTCAACAATTGGACGTTGATCTATTCCAATAACAACAACTGCTTTAATCACATGAAGTTGGTTTGCAATTAAATCTTCAAAATGACCACCTTTAGCTAAACCGCCAGCAATCCAAACAACCGAATTATTAGCAAAACTAGCTAAAGATGCACAAGCAGCATGAGCATTAGTTGCTTTAGAATCATCTACAAATCTAATACAATGCGAAGGATTTTCATCTTCAGACATCAAAGTCGCAACTGTTTGAATGCGATGACCTCCAGGAGCAAACTCGCGTAAAGCACGAACTGAAGAATCTACGTCACCAGTTAAACCTAAAGCTAACGCTAACGCAGTAAGAGCATCAGCTAATAAATGCGGATACACACTGCCATCAGGCTCGCACAGATGTTTTAGCTCACGCAATTCGACAATAGGTTTTAGAGTGCCTTTAGTTCCTCCAGCAACACCGCTGTTATCTACAATCCAACCATCTTTTACGCCAATTTCACCATCTTTAGGCTCTTCTAACGTAAAACCAATCTTTTTACAGCCATCAGCAACTTGTGCACAATCTGCCAATTTGCTTACACGCTCATCTTGAGCATTGTAAACCAAAGCTTTTTGCACATTATTAAATACTTTTGACTTGTCACGAGCGTACGCTTCCATGCCACCATGCCAATCTAAATGATCAGCAGCAATATTAGTAATAGCAGCACAATCAAGAGCTAAAGAATCAGTGAAATGCAATTGGAAAGAGCTTAATTCAACACATAAGGCATCATGCTCACATTCCAAAGCAGCATGTGACACAGACTTTCCAATATTTCCCACAGCTGGAGCATTTAATCCGCAAGCGGTTAGCATTGCAGAAGTCATTTCTGTAGTAGAAGTCTTACCATTTGTGCCAGTAACGCCAATCCAATAAGCAGGTTTATTCGTGCGCTGAGAAGGTACGCGCAAGCGCCATGCTAATTCAACTTCGCTCATTATTGGAATATTGCGCGATGCAGCTTCTTGCAAAAATGGCGTGCGAGGGTTAAATACTGGAGATGTAACAACAGCATCGATTTTAGACCAGTCTATTGCTGAAAAATCATGTATATCGGCATCAGGCTTATTTTCGTCTGCAGTCACAGGCTCAGATCCAACAGCGCACAAAACCTCAGCTGCGCCACGACCAGAAACTCCAAGACCTGCAACTAATACACGCTTAAAAGCAAATGCTTTATCGCTTGTGCACGACTTACAAGTAGATTCAGACGAAACAGATACTTCATTGCCATCGACAATATTCATATTGAAGCCTTCCAATTTTTGAAATTAAATAAGCAAGCCAGAATGCCCTGCCCAATCGGCGTAGAACATCATAAGTGCAGAAAGCACAAACATAAGCTCAATCATCCAGAATCGCACAACAACCTTAGTTTCCGTCCAGCCGAGCAATTCAAAATGATGATGAATAGGAGCCATTTTGAACACACGCTTATGCGTAGCTTTAAAGAATCCAACTTGAATAACGTCACTTGCAGCTTCCATTACAAATAATCCACCCAAAATCACAGCCAAAAACTCTGTGTGAGTTGCAATAGAAAGAGCTGCAAATAATCCGCCTAAAGCCAACGAACCAGTATCTCCCATAAATACTTGAGCAGGATTCGAATTAAACCACAAGAATCCAAAGCAAGCAACAGCAGCACAAACAGCAATAATAGTTAAATCGAGAGGATCAGAAACAGCGTAAGAGAATCCGAAATGACCGCCTCCGCGCACATGGTAGCTTTCCCAGAAAGCAATCAAAGCGTAACCAGCAAAAGCAATCATAGAAGATCCAGAAGCTAAACCATCAAGTCCATCAGTCAAGTTTACAGCGTTAGACCAAGCAGCAATAAGGAAATTAACCCAAACAATAAATACTACAATTCCTACACCGTTGCCGAGTATAGAAAAATCAAAAAATGGTTTTTCAATAAAACTCATTCCAGGTTGAGCGCTAGCAATACCAGATTGAGTTGGCAATAGCAATGACAAAAGCGCGTAAATACTTGCAAAAATAATTTGACCAGTAAACTTCGCATGTACAGAAAGACCAAGATTCTGCTTTTTACGAACCTTAGCAAAATCATCAATAAAGCCAAGCAAACCCATTGAAAGCATTGCAAACAGCACCAAAACAGCAGACCATGAAGGCGAGCGACCAACAGAAACATATCTATAAAGAGCAGAAGCAGCCCAACCTGCTACTACAGCAAAGTTAATAACAACACCGCCCATAGTTGGCGTGCCGCGCTTTACTAAATGAGATTGTGGTCCATCTTGGCGAATGTACTGACCGTAGTGCAAACGATGCACTAAACGAATAAGCAAAGGCGTGCCAACAATCGTAACTACGAGCGACACCACAATTCCTACAATAAGCGCAATCACCGCTTAACCTCCGTTTACTGTTCCGTTTGCTATAATACTTAATTTATTAATTTCACACTTATATTGAGCATCGAGCAGTTAAATATTTGCCCAATGTTCAGCAAGCACACTCAAGCCTGAAGCATGAGAGCCTTTCAATAACACAACACTACTCGGATGCTCGGCCACAATTTTCCAAACAATATCATCAGCCTCATCCGCACTGTGCACAAAGTAGACTGCATCGTGAGAAGAAAGTAGTTTATTCTTCCAAGAAGAACGTGCACCTTGAGCAATACAGTGAGCTAATTTATCTAAGTCAGAGTCCGTTTTTGAACCAACAGCAACAACTGCATCGACACTCGAATTTGCCACATATTCTCCAATATTTGTGTGCAATTCATCTTCGTTGCTGCCAAGCTCCAACATAGAACCAAGAACCGCTATACGGAAAGGTTTCGAAGATGCACTACAAGAATCATTTTCATAGGCGCACAAACCATCGATTCCTGCTTTCATAGAATCAGGATTTGCATTAAAGGAATCATCAATAAGTGTAAATTTCTCGTCATTCTTAGAAACTGTACTCAATTGCATGCGATGCGGGCTAATATGCGAAACTTTAGACAGCACAGAAGCAATATCATCTAAAGTCATTCCCAAATATCTAGCAACATTTGCTGCTGCAAGCGCATTCATAACATTATGCTCGCCTTGTATAGCAAGATGCACTTCAATATGATTCATTAGATCAGAAGAATTACTACGTTCAGTGGTAGTAAAAACTGCTTTACCAAAAGAATCTAACTTTATATTACTAGCTGAAAGTTGGTAGTCATCTTTACTAGCTGATTCCAGCAATCCGTTTTTAACATTTCTACCGAACCAGCGCACATGCTTATTTTCTACAAGACAAGACATTGCAGAAACTCGCTTATCGTCGGAATTTAATACTGCTATGCCATGTGGCAAAAGCCCACGCACAATCTCACTTTTTGCTTGCGCAATGCGCTCAACTGAGCCAAATTCACCTAAATGAGCCACACCAACTTTAAGCACTATTGCGAGATCCGGAGGAGCAATATGAGTTAAATTGGCAATTTCGCCAACATGATTAGCTCCCATTTCTGCTATTAAAAATCGAGTATTACTGCCAACTTGCAAAGCAGTAAGAGGCAAACCAATATTATTATTAAAAGATCCAACAGGAGCAACTGTTTCGCCTAGCGTGCTCAACAAAGCCTTCAACATATCTTTCGTTGTTGTTTTGCCAACGGAACCAGTAATACCAATAATAGTGAAAGGTTTGTTAAGATTGCGGCGAAGTTCCAAATTATGTTTAGCTAGCAAGCCCAGCGCTTCTATAGAATTATTCACAACTATTTGATTGAGATTAGTGCCTTCGACAACATGTTCAACAATAGCTACAACAGCTCCAGATTTTTCAGCATTCTTTACATAATCATGACCGTCAACATGTTCACCAACTATAGCTACGAACACAGAACCGTTACGGATTTGACGAGAATCACTAAAAACGGAATTTGCAACTAAATCTGTGTCACAACTATTAAACTCGTGTATTTCCCCATGAACAGCTTTAGCAATTTCGCTTATGCTCATAGGCATCATATCGGCATGATCTAAACTCTCAGCATTGCTGGCACACGAAGTTTCAACACAACTCATAACATCCTCCAAATTAGCCACATAATTAAAAGCTCTTAAACAAAACTCACGCAATTAATTTATTTGAAAACTCGAATGAAATCAGCATAATTCAGTGCAGTTCATGCGAAACTCGCAGCGCACTTTTAATAGTCCCACGACGAACACCAGCAGCTAACACCATTGCAATAGATAATGAAAGATGCCGCTGCACATCATTGCCACCAATTTGATCCGCTAATTCAGCTAATTCGTCAGACTCAGCCGATCTAGTAACACAATAAGCGTGCTCTCTTCCAGAAAAACCATAACGTTGACGCAACGCATAAAAACTCATGCCGGTTGCATATGCCGGGTAAAGCGGTGAAGAAGATGCCTTTGCACTAACTTTCACATTTGAGGCTGCATCTTTAGATTCAGAATTAGTATCAGAACTATCTTTAGACTTAGCATCAGATTGAGAATCAGACCCTGCGCCAGAATTGCTTTCATTCTGAGTTTGCTCAACGCCAAGAACATCAATACTGACGGATTGTAACGCGTTCTTAGCTAAAGTTGCAGAATTAAGTGCAATAACAACAGCTGCAGCACCATCTTCTGCACACACAGATAAAGCATGCTGTACATCTGCAATATTTAAAGGATATTGCAAAGACAATTCGCGCTGCAATGAAGTAGATCCAGCATCACTAATAACACCAACAGGATTGCCTAACATATGCAAAAAATCAGCTAATCGCAAAACATTAGCATGGATCTCATCATCATCGTCACCAGCAATCGCAAATATTGCAACGCATGAAGAAGGATCTGCATTAATATCACAAGCAAGCTTGC
This sequence comes from Gardnerella sp. DNF01151, assembly GCF_049244235.1. Classification (NCBI taxonomy): domain Bacteria; kingdom Bacillati; phylum Actinomycetota; class Actinomycetes; order Bifidobacteriales; family Bifidobacteriaceae; genus Gardnerella; species Gardnerella sp. DNF01151. The sequence continues at coordinate 1,354,679 of NZ_CP058389.1, forward strand.
CCAAAGCAACTGGATTAGCAGAAGAAACAAGCAAAGGCAGACCTAAATCTGCAGCCTCACCACGAAATTCTGGTGAAACTAATGCAGCATATGCCCCAGCATCACGTGCAGCTTCAAGCTGACGACGATCGATATGACCAATTGGCACAAATAATCCACCAGGACGCACATGACGCACATCATGAGCAATAGAAGTAATAGTTACCTCTGAAGCAAACGCAGGAACAACTTCAAAACCATAATTTTTTGCAGCAAAACCTAGCGTCACTCTAATTCTAGAGTATTCATCAACCGCACTCATTGCACACCCTACTTTATAGATAACAACATTGTAATGCGTACACTACCAATTCACAGGAACAGGATTTGTGCGTGGAGAAGAAGCTGGAATATCATACTTTTGCATTAAGAATTCTCCAATAGTTTTGAACAGTGGACCTGCAGTCATACCACCATAAATACCTTGTGGATCACGCAAAACAACTGTTATGACGAAGCGAGGATTATCCGCTGGTATAGCACCCGACCAGTCGCTGATTGTAGAGCTAAGTTTACCATCAGCGCCAGCAACTTCAGCTGTACCACTCTTTGCAGCAACACGATAACCATCGACACCAGCAAATCTGTGATAATGCTCACCAGAATTTTCCAAAGCATTCATCATTTGTGCAGCAACATTTTCATCCAAAACGCGCGTTCCTGCAGGACGAGGAGACTTCGTAACTCTACCATTAGAATCTATAACGGATTTAACTATTGACTGACGCAACCTAACGCCTTTATTTGCAATAGTTGCAATCGCATTAGTAAGCTGCAAAGCATTCACAGCATAACCCTGACCAAACAGAACGGTATCTTTCTTACGACCATCCCAAGCTTGAACGCTAGGAAGCAAGCCACAAGATTCTCCTTGCAAATTCAATCCCGAGTACTGACCAAGACCAAATTTATAAAGATACTCATAGCGTTTATCTATCGGATATTTTTCACCAGCCATAACCATACCGACGTTAGAAGATTCCGAAAGAATACCAGCTAATGTCCAACGCTCAACACCATGGCTAACAGCATCATGGAATGCTTGACCGTTCTTATTAAGAGTATTAGGAACAGCAAATTTATCAGTAAGCTTATGCGCACCAGTTTGTAACATTCCAGACATTGAGAAAGCTTTACCAATAGAACCAGGCTCAAAGGTTTGGCTTACAGCTCTAGAAACATTCACCTTAGCTTGCGTTGTTCCAGCTTTAATCTCATCAGTATCTTCCAAAGCAAGTATTTCGCCAGTACGAACATCTTGCACTATTGCAATACCCCAAGTTGCATGATATTTTTTCTTGCCATCAAGCAAAACTTTTTTAACATACCAATCGACATCGCTATCGATTGTGAGCTTAACATCACTTCCGTTGATTGCAGGCTTAGATTCAGTTACAGTACCAGGAATTTTCTCATTTCCTGCATTATTACCTTGATAACGCTGATATCCGTCCACGCCATTCAAAGTTGCATCTTTAGTAAATTCAAGACCAGTAACACCAACCTCACCTTTACGATCTTTAATATCTTTACGATTAACTTCATCGGCATTAGCAACAGCACCAATAACAGATCCAAGAATAGGTCCGCTTGAATATACTCGTTCACTACTGTTCTCTGCATAAATACACCCAGAAAGATTCAAATCGTCAATGGCACGTTTCATTGCAGGAGTCACGTTACGTTTCAATAAAACGTAACGACCAACGCCAGCCAGTTTTCCACCAAGTTCTACAGAACTCATGTGCAAAATCGGAGCAAGCAAACGGGCGACCGCCACAGCGCCCGTGCCTTCTACAGGCTTGCCATTAAGCATATGACAGTTATGCTCGGTTTGTTTTGTGCAAGGAGTCGGAACAAAAGCCTGAGCATTAAGTGGATCTCCAATAATATTAAATCGCTCAACACTTTGAGCCAACACAGCACCATTAGCATCAAGTATGCGCCCACGACGTGCAAGAATTGGTCGCACACGACTACGCTCAGCCTGAGCTGCTTGTGCAGTTGAGCGAGCATTAATAATCTGTATAAAACTTAGCTTTACTATTGCACCAACACCAATTAACGCAAAAACAATTGCAATTACGGTGCACTTACGCGCAAATATCTGCTGAGGAGCGAAACGTTGTTTGATTAAGTGGCGCATCAATGTTTCTCCTGTTTTGCTTTCTGTTGATATTGACGATTTTGTTGGTCTTGTTTTTGAGTTTTATTTGAGTTATTTGTTTGTTTTGAGTTATTAGTTTGTTTTGAGTTATCGGCTTGTTTTTCGTGCTTAGTTTTCTCAGAATGACTATGTTTTCGTTTTGCTGCATAATCACTCAAGTCAATAGAAATAGAACCTTGTTGCGGAACCATTCCCATTCGTTGCGCTCTTGCAGGAAGTTCAGATTCCAAAGTATCTAATTTCGCTTGACGAGCTTCCACATCCTGATGCAAACGAGAAATACGCATCTGTACTGCAGTTTGGTCGAAGGAAATCTCTGCCATTTGCGTACGCAAAAGAAGCGAAGTCAACAACGTAACAACCATAAAAATCACAATAATCATGCAATTCACAAGAGGTACTTTGCGCGTATTGCTCCATGTCATAACCTTGCTGAATCGTTCAAGCACAGCAGAAGATTTACGTTGAGATGGGTTAAACACCGAAGGAGCAGAATTATGTACGTATTCTTTACGAGTCGAATTATCTTTAGTACGACCAGCTGGAGCTGAAGCAGAAGACGCAGAAGAGCGCAAAACACGATTTTGCATGTTCAATACCATGTCAGCGACCTCCTTTTATAGCTTTACGACCAGCCGCCTCATCTTCAAGCCTTGGAATCCAACGCTCCGGGATAGGGCGGCATAATTCGACAGCGCGCAAACGAACTGAAGAAGATCTAGTGTTATGAACAATTTCTTCTTTAGAAGCTTTCATAGCTCCGCGAGTAAGAGCTTTAAAGAACGGCTGAGCATCATCAGGAATAACAGGCATGTTTGCAGGAACATCAACTGTTAATCCTTGATTCATAAAACGTTTTACAGCTGTATCTTCCAACGAATGATAAGATTCAACAACTAAGCGACCATGCTCACGAAGATGTAAAGCAATTTTAGGAAGAGTACGGCTCAATTTATCTAATTCACCGTTCACTTCAATACGCAAAGCTTGGAACACTCGTTTTGCTGGATTTCCAGTAGCGCGATGAGCTTTCGGAATTACAGAGTCAACTAAGCTAACCAACTGACCCGAAGTAGCAATAGGCTCCGTAGCACGAACTTCAACAATACGACGAGCAATAGGAGAAGCAAAACGTTCTTCACCATACTCTCGGAAAATTCTAGTTAATTCTCGAGAATCATAAGTAGCTAAAATCGTTGCGGCAGTAGTTGCTTGCGTCGTATCCATACGCATGTCAAGTGCTGTATCGTGAGAATAAGAAAAACCGCGATCAGTTTCGTCAATTTGCAAACTTGAAAGACCCAAATCCATAAAAGCAGCATCAATACGGTCAATGCTGTTTTCTTGTAGCACTTCATCAATCTCATCGAATGCTGCATGTGCAGGAATAAAACGATTCTCGAGACCTTCGCTGCGCATTCTTTGCGTTGCTAACGAAAGTGCTTCAGAATCACGATCAATACCAATAAGTGTTGCAAAAGGCGCAGCTTTAAGAAAAGCAGTCGCATGACCAGCAAGGCCTAAAGTGCAATCTACTACTATTGCGCCTTTGTGTTGCAAAGAAGGAGTAACTAAATCAACACAATCTTGCAATAATACCGGTGCGTGAATAGCTGTAATATCTTTCATAGCATCAGTCATCACATCACCGCCGGAAGTACATCGTCAGCAATATCTGCATAACCTTGCTCACGATCGGCAAGATATTCTTCCCAAGCAGACTTATTCCAAATCTCTGCACGCGTACCAACACCAATAACAACAATTTGATCGCCCAAATTGGCGTAATCTCTTAACATTGGCGGCACAACAATGCGTCCCTGCTTATCTGGCTCTTCATCAACAGCACCAGAAAGGAACACACGAAGATAATCGCGAGCTGACTTATTGCTCATAGATGTGCTCTGAATTTGCGTTGCCATACGCTGGAACTCAACCATAGGTAGCACGTAAACACAATGCTCCTGACCGCGAGCCATAACAAAACCAGTCCCGAGCTGAGAACGGAATTTTGCAGGAAGTGCAACACGACCTTTATCGTCAATTTTTGGAGTATAAGTGCCTAACAAAATAGGTGTTGCTGGATGAGTTGACACAGCTTCTTGATATTGAGAAGCATAAAAAGGTGCAACTGGCATAGCTGCAGCTTGTGCAGACGAATCAGCAGCGCCGGACGGAGTGGAGGTGAAAACCGGTGCTGGCATATATTGCTGCATTGCTGGCATAACAGTTGAAGGCATACCATAATAACCCTGAATTGACTGCTTAGACTGTACAGGTTGAACAGGCTGAACGTATTGCTGCTGAGACACTTGTGAATCTTGCATTTGCAGTGGCATCTGCGATTGCTGAGAAACATTTGAATCAGCAGCTTGTTGAGCCTGATTTATGGAATGCGAAGAGGAAGAATTGGCGTTATTGCGCGGTTGCTTATCAGCAGCACGACGTGCCATACTCCACCTCCTTAACTCAACATGTACTATGCCATTTACACGTTGTTCACCATTTTACCCCATTCCTCCCCAAAAATCCCCACTTTTTTACAAAATTTTTGATTTTTTTGAAGCAAACCACCAATAGAAAACAAAAGACCCTCACGCAGCGCGACGACCTGCCTGAGCGCTGCGATTTAGCGCGCGAAGGCAACTCGGAGCGCCGAGCTTGCTCAGAGTTGAAAGCACAGTGTGCTTTCACCGCAAGCGAGGTCTGCCTTCGTCTCGATTGACGAAGGCAGGGCAGAGTTGCGTGGTTGCGCTTTAAAAACTAGGTTGTGGTTAGTGTGCGCTGACGACCTGCCTGAGCGCTGCGATTTAGCGCGCGAAGGCAACTCGGAGCGCCGAGCTTGCTCAGAGTTGAAAGCACAGTGTGCTTTCACCGCAAGCGAGGTCTACCTTCGTCTCGATTGACGAAGGCAGGGCAGAGTTGCGTGGTTGCGCTTTAAAAACTAGGTTGTGGTTAGTGTGCGCTGACGACCTGCCTGAGCGCTGACATTTAGCGCGAAGGCAACTCGGAGCGGAAACTCGCTAAAGTTGGAAGTCCAGTGGACTTCCAACGCGAGTTTCGTAAGCGAGCGCGTAATCCGCGCGAGCGCAATCTGCAGCAGTGTCCCAAAACATCAAACAAAAGGCCCTAACGCAGTACAGTTTCTGCGTTAAGGCCTCTAAAGTACAAAGTCACTCGCGTTACAAACGCGGCAAATACTTCTCAAGCTCAAAAGGCGTAACCTGACGACGGTACTCTTCCCACTCTTGATGCTTATTGCGCAAGAAGTACTCAAAAGCGTGTTCACCTAATACGCTTGCAACGAAGTCCGAGCGCTCCATAATCTTTAGTGCTTCATCCAAGGATTCCGGCAATGGCTGAATACCCATTGCTTGACGCTCAGCATCAGTAAGCTCCCAAACATCGTCGCTAGTTGGATCGCACAAAGTCATTTGCTTTTCAATACCATCCAAACCGGCAGCAAGAAGCACAGAGTAAGCAAGATACGGATTCGCCACAGGATCTAGCGCACGGAATTCCATTCGGCAAGAATTGCCTTTACCAGGCTTGTATTGCGGCACACGCAGAAGTGCAGAACGGTTGCTATGACCCCAGCAAACGTAGCTAGGAGCTTCCGCACCACCCCACAAACGCTTGTAAGAGTTCACATATTGATCAGTTACAGCGCAAATTTCTGAAGCATGATGCAAAATACCAGCCGCAAATTGACGCGCAATAAGAGACATATTAAATTCTTGACCTGCCTCATAAAAAGCGTTCGTGTCACCTTCGAACAAACTCAAATGCGTATGCATACCCGATCCAGGCTGATCAGTTAGCGGCTTTGGCATAAAGCTTGCATACATTCCGCGCTCAAGAGAAATTTCCTTAACTACAGTGCGGAAAGTCATAATATTGTCCGCGGTAGTAAGAGCATCTGCATAACGCAAGTCAATTTCGTTTTGACCAGGACCGCCCTCGTGATGCGAGTATTCTACAGAAATACCCATTTGCTCAAGCATACTAACTGCACTACGACGGAAATCCATAGCCGAACTTCTAGGAACGTGGTCAAAATAGCCACCCTCATCAATCGGCACAGGAGCTTTGGACCAATCATCTTGAGCTTCAAACAAATAAAACTCAATTTCCGGATGAACGTAGAAAGTAAATCCTTTTTCTTTCGCTTTTGCGAGCGCAGTCTTCAAAACGTGACGAGGGTCTCCCAGTGAAGGCTCTCCGTCTGGAGTTAGCACATCGCAGAACATGCGCGCTGTGCCTTCTGGACCTCCATGCCATGGAAGAATTTGGAACGTCGACGGATCCGGCTTCACAATCATATCGTCTTCTAGGACGCGAGTCATGCCTTCTATTGCTGAGCCGTCGAACCCTATTCCCTCTTCAAAAGCTGCTTCTAATTCAGCAGGGGCAATAGCAACGGATTTAAGCGTGCCTAAGACGTCCGTAAACCAGAGTCGAATAAAACGCACGTCTCGCTCTTCAACAGTACGTAGAGCAAACTCTTGTTGTCGATCCATAATAAACCCCTTGGGTATCATCCGGTTGTATGCATAGCCACACACATATGCATATTCACGTGCAATTGTAGTGTATTATTTCGTATTGCGCTTCATATGTTGAGCTTATCTGCAATGAATTTACGTAATTGTAATGAAATTTCTACTTTCTAACGCAACTTCTTCAATTTAATATGCCAATTAATTGCTTAATTATTTTTACTTTCTTTTGCCATATTTTTGGAATAGCTCGTACGCGTTCGCATCGCTCAAATCGTCACTATTGGACATTTCTATATTTTGTTTCGAAATAGTTTCAACTGTTTCCATGCCAATAGCTAAATCTTCTACTGTACGCGACCACACAGCTAATGCCATAGGCGCAACTATTTCTTGCGGTTCGCAATTATATTCGTAAACTTTTGCAGTTAATTTATCAGCTCTATTTGTAATGAGCATAACATCCATTCCACGGAAGAAATCAACAAATTTTTGCACTGCTTCTTCCGGCTCATTGCCGTCCAAATTTTTTAATACTGCAACAGCACCTTGCTCTTCATCGAAGCATCGTGCTGAAACACTAGCCATTTTGCAAAAAGCAGCCAGTAACTGAGCAGGCTGCACATACGTAATCATTAACGCAACTTTTGCTTTATTTCCAAGCAAACCTTGCAAATCTTCTTCAAAATTAGCTTCTTCAATATTGCGCATAGCTTGATCAAGAAAATCATTTTCTTGATTATCGTCGCTTTTTTGGTTATTTTCTAAATTTTCGCTATTTAAATTTTCTTGCGACTCTTCTTTAAATTCACGTTCAAATCCAGCGAGCGCATTATCTAATTCCGCATCAGTAAAAGAAGTGCGCACAGAATCGTCATTGTTACGCTCACCATCATTTTTACGCTTATCGTCACTGTTACGCTCGTCACCGTTGTTTAACATATTCGTTATTTCCTCCTCTTTCAATGTAATCCTTAAAGCATACCTAGTTTTATATTTTATCAAATCAGTAGTGCATATTTTCTACGCGCTAGGCAAACAACTAGATCCAAAAACAATTTTCATTTCAGCAAACAAAGAAGTATCTCGTTTTACGCGGAAACGATCTCCAAAAGTAAGAACTTGCGCCTTGCCTGTATCGTCGACAAGAGCCAAGCGCACTTCACAGCAGCCTGGATGTCGGCTCAAAATATTACTTAATTGCGCAACACGACCTTTATCTAGAACTTTACGAGGAATAACAACTGTTAAAGGTCTCTCATCCACTGATTCAAGAGTTGGTATTTCAAACTCTGTAGCACGCATGGAAACAGTTTCATCACGCACTTCAACTTGTCCACGAATACGCACAACTTGATCAATTGCAAGTTCTTGCGCTGAAGCTTCGTACACTTTGCCAAAGAACATGCATTGTATTGAACTTTCCATGTCTTCAACTGTGACAATCGCCCAAGCATTACCTTTTCGAGACACTCGCCTATCTACGCTCGTAACTAGGCCTGCAATAGTTACTTGCTGACCGTCGCTCATAGTTCTTGCTCTGTCGATCAGTTGAGCGATTGACATCTCACGTAAATCTGCCAAAACTGCAGACAATCCGCTTAGTGGATGATCAGAAACGTACAATCCAAGCATTTCTCGCTCAAAATTAAGCTTTGTCTTTTTATCCCACTCTTCAACATCAGGTACAGTAATTTGCATATCTCCCATACCGTTGTCGTCATCCAAGTCAGAAGACGAATCAAGATCAGCAAATAAATCAAACTGACCCTCTGCCTGCTTCCGCTTAAGCGCAATCACAGAATCAATTGCAGGATCACAAATTTGAAACAGCGCACGACGATTTGAATCAATAGAATCAAAAGCTCCAGCTTTAATAAGCGACTCTACTAAACGTCGATTAAGTGCACTAATAGGAACACGTTGTACAAAATCCATAAAGTTTACGAAACGTCCGCGCTCACCTTCACGCTCAGTAATAATATCGTTTACTGCTTTGTCTCCAACGTTACGAATAGCACCCAAACCAAAGCGCACAACATCTCCAACTGCAGAATACTCAAGAACAGACTCGTTTACATCAGGTTGCAAAACTTGAATACCCATGCGCCTTGCCTCGCCCAAGTACAGTGCAGTTTTGTCTTTATTCGTACGTTCGTTTTGAAGCAAAGCTGCCATAAATTCCACAGGATAATGCGTTTTTAGGTATGCAGTCCAGTAAGAAATCAAGCCATAAGCTGCAGAGTGAGCTTTATTAAACGCGTAACCAGAGAACGGAACCAAAACATCCCACACAGCTTGTGCAGCTTCTTCAGAATATCCGTGAGCTTTCATACCTTCAAAGAATGGCACCTGCTCTTTTGCCAGCACTTCCGGCTTTTTCTTGCCCATTGCTCGACGTAACACATCTGCTTTACCAAGACTGTATCCTGCTAAAATACGCGCTGCAGACTGCACCTGCTCCTGGTAAACAATTAAACCGTAAGTTTCGTCCAAAACTTCCTTTAACGGCTCAGCAACTTCTGGATGAATAGGGATAATATCTTGCAAACCGTTCTTGCGCTTAGCATAATTCGTATGCGAATCCATATCCATAGGACCAGGCCTGTAAAGTGCAATCAAAGCCGAAATATCGTTGAAATTATCCGGTTTCAAAGTACGTAGAAGCGCACGCATACCGTCGGAATCAAGCTGGAAAACGCCTAAAGTATCACCCCTAGAAAGCAGTTGATAAGTAGCTTTATCGTCTAACGGAATCTTAGTATAATCAATCGGATCCTTCCCATTATTTTCGATATTTCGCAAAGTATCGCGAATAACTGTCAAGTTGGAAAGACCCAAAAAGTCCATTTTTACAAGACCGAGCGTTTCACAAGTGTGATACTCAAAAGTTGTAGTAATAGTACCGTCAGTGCGCTCTAAAAGTGGCGAAGTGTTTGTGATTGGCTCCGAGCCCATGATTGTTGCACAAGCGTGCACACCTGTTTGACGAATCAAACCTTCAATGCCCTTAGCTTCTTCCGTAATGCGATGAGTATCTGAATCCGTGTCGTACATTTCGCGAAACTCGCGCGCTTCAGCGTAACGTTTTGATTTTTCGTCGAAAATATCGTGCAAGCTCATATCTTTGCCGTTTTTAGCAGGAGGAAGAACTTTCGTAATTTTTTCGCCTACTGAAAACTCGTAGCCCATAATACGCGCAGAATCTTTAAGAGCTTGCTTCGTTTTAATAGTTCCGTAAATAACGCACTGAGCAACTTTATCTCTACCGTATTTTTCGCCCACGTATTCAAGAACTTTGGCCCTGCCATCCGGGTCAAAATCAACGTCAATATCTGGCAAAGATACGCGCTCCGGGTTTAAGAAGCGTTCAAAAATCAGACCATGCTTCATAGGATCAAGCTCTGTGATGCCCATTGCGTACGCAACCATAGCGCCTGCAGCAGAACCACGACCAGGACCTACCATTACGCCATGCGCTTTAGCCCAATTAATATAATCTGCAACAACTAAAAAGTATCCGCAGAATTGCATTTGGCAAATCACACCGCACTCGTAATCAGCCTGCTTTAAAACTTCCATTGGAATGTTGTTATTGTAACGACGCTCCAAACCTTCCTCGACTTTTTTAAGGAATAGCGAAGTCTCATCCCAACCTTCCGGGCAGTCAAATTGCGGCATAAAAGCGCCATCTTCGCCGTCGTCGAACATAACATTGCATCGACGAGCAATCTCAAGCGTGTTATCGCAAGCTTCTGGAAATTCTTTAAAAAGCTCACGCATTTGCTCAGCGGACTTCAAATAGTATCCTGAACCGTCAAACTTAAAACGGTCAGGATCGTCCAAGCGCGAGCCGGAATTAATGCAAAGCATAGCATCTTGCGCTTCACGATCTTCTTCATGAACGTAATGCAAATCGTTCGTTGCAAGAAGAGGTGCGTTAAGTTTTTTTGCAATTTCAAGCAAGTCTTTAGTTACGCGCGTTTCAATAGAAAGCCCGTGATTCATAAGCTCAATAAAGAAATTGTCACGCCCGAAAATATCTTGAAACTCGCCAGCTGCTCGTAAAGCCTCTTTGAACTGACCTAAACGAAGACGCGTCTGGATAATTCCAGAAGGACATCCTGAAGACGCAATTACACCTTTTGAGTAGGTTGAAAGCACGTCTTTATCCATACGTGGGTAGCGCATAACTCTACCCTCAAGATTCGCCACAGACGAAGCTTTAAGAAGATTTGTTAAGCCAGTATCGTTTTCCGCCCACAAAGTCATATGCGTAATTAAACCGCCGCCAGAAACGTCATCTGCACGCTGATCTTCCGTGCCCCAATGCACGCGACTTTTGTCTTGTCTTGCTGTTTCCGGAGTAACATACGCTTCTATACCAATAATTGGCTTAATTCCAGCTTTTACAGCCGTACTCCACATTTCGTACGCGCCGTGCATGTTGCCATGATCCGTAATAGCTACAGCCGGCATGCCTAATTCTTTAGCGCGCGCCACTAAATCAGGTATTTTTGACGCACCATCTAGAAGTGAATAATGCGTGTGATTGTGTAAATGCACAAAATTGGTTTCCGGCTGAGTCATAAAAGATATTCTATAAGCGAAAGTTGACTGAAAAAATGCAAAAACGTTACTTTAATAATGCTCGCATAGCTTCTAACGCGTGTTGCAAATCAAGAGGATAATGTGACTTTACTGTAACAGCTTTACCGGTTCGAGGATGTGTAAAAGTAAGTTCCATAGAATGCAACCATTGACGTTGCAACCCAAGTTTTTGAGCCAAAACTGGGTTCGCTCCATACATTGAATCCCCAACCAAAGGGTGACCTATAGACGAAAAATGGACGCGTATTTGATGTGTACGACCAGTTTCCAAATTAACGCTTACTAACGTTGCTTGACTAAAACGCTCAAGCACATCCCAGTGCGTAACAGCAGGCTTGCCGTCAGAAGTAATAGTAAAACGAAAATCAGATACTTTTGCGCGACCTATAGGAGCATCAATAGTAGCTTTATCTTGCGCTAAATCTCCTTGAACAAGCGCATGATACGTTTTTTTAACGATATGCTTTGCAAACTGATTTTTCATTACTTCATAAGCAAAATCTGTTTTACAAACTAGCATTAATCCGCTTGTTCCAACGTCTAATCTGCTTACGATTCCTTTGCGCGATTCGTCGCACAGCGTTGTTTTTATATCTATTCCAACAGCTTCTAGGCATTCTGGAACTGTCGGCCCACTCCATCCCTTTGCTGCGTGAGAGGCAACTCCAACAGGCTTATCTATTACAACAACATCGTCGTCATTATAAATAATTGGAATATTACATACAGAAGATTCATTATTTTGCTCTTCTTTTTGTTCTGCACTTTCTTTTTGATCGACAACAATCGTATCGCCATCTTGCAAAATGGAGGATTTTTGCGATTTTCTACCTAAGATTTTCGCTTGGTTACGCTCAATAAGAGATATCGCACTTGCACGCGAAACTCCCATTAGTTTTGATAAGCAAACATCAAATCTGCAGCCGGAAAATTGGCTTGTAACGTTAAAGCAAATATCACTCATCGGCATGCTCGAAAAGAGGAATCCCAATCAAAATAAGGCATACGACTGCGATTCCTGCAAACATAAGCTCAATATCTGCAACGTTCCCAACAGACCAACCGTAGTTTATAAAATCTACGACTTTGCCATTCAAAAAACCTTGAGCATATTGCGCTCTATCAATGAGGTTTCCAAAAGCTCCAGCAAACGCTAGAGCAAACGCAATAGTCCAATACAAAGATTTTGTGTGCTTAATAGCCGCTATCATGGCACCACAAGCAGCACAAGCTAATACGCTAATAACCCATGTAAAAGAAGAACCTAAGCCAAATGATGCTCCAGGATTTCGTACAAGAGTTAAAGAAAGCAAGTGCGGCACAAGCTCAATGTTTTTCCCGTCACTAAGCGTCGCCAAAGCCCAAAGTTTTGTTATGCGATCTAGCACAACACCAATAAAAACAATTAGTGCAAAAACGGCTACGCGAGTACGTAGCCGTTTCACACGCACATCTCTATGCGTCAATATTTATCCGATCTTTAGTAATTCAAATAGTATCGGTGCAGTGCGCAACATTTTAAAATATCAGTCACGCACTGCTAAAAACTACTCTTGCTTACCAGATTCTTCACCCTGCTTGTTACCTAATGCAGCATAGGTATTTTCATCAGAAACTTGAGCAACCAACTGACCAAGGAAATCAGTCAAGCGAGTACGATATTCAGTTTCAAACTGCTTGAGACTCTGAATATTCCCTTCAATAACTTGAGTTTGCTTCTCAAGATTCTCACGTACCTGACGAGCATATGCATCAGCAGCTGTACGAGTTGTAGAATCATAGTCTGCAGCACGATGCTGTACTTCAGCTTCATACTGGTCAGCTTGATCGTGCGTCTGCTTAGAGTAATCATCAGCAGCTTGACGAACCTTACCAGAGTAAGCATCAGCTTCATTGTGAGCACGAGCAGCATAAGAATCAGCATCGCTGCGAGTACGAGTAGAGTAATCGTCAGCATCGGCATGAGTCTGCTTGCTGTATTCTTCAGCTTCAGAACGAGTGCGTGCAGAATATTCATCTGCTTTAGCAACAGTTTCGTTATAACGAGCTTGGCTCTCTTCAACAATTTGCTGAGCCTTAGCCTTGCCCTTATCTACATATTGATCATGCAATTGCATAGCAAGAGTCAACATTGCAGTTGCACGCTCTGGCTCAGAACCTTGTGCTTCTGCACCAGCACCAGCAATCTTTTGCAAGCTACCAGTTTCAGTATTTGGTTCCATCTTAGCAACCTGCTTTCGAAGCTGCTCTTCACGCTGACGAGACTCTTCCAACTGCTTGGAAAGTTCCTCAATCTTAGTGTTTTCTTGCTGAGTGACAACAAGCTGCTGGCGAACAGTTTCAAGCTCGCGACCCAAGTTTTCGCTACTTGCACGGAAGTCGTCACGCTCGCGAGTAACAGTTTCAAGCTCTTTTTGAACCTGCTTAGCATTGTCTGCTTGAGCAGTTTGAGCAGTCAACTGATCTACCTGTGCACCCAAACCATCTAACTGTTCCTTCAACTGCTGGTTTTGAGCAGTCAAAGCACGATTACTTTCTTCAGCTTCACGCAACTTAGTTGCAGTAGCTTCAAGTTGAGAAGCAGCTTCATTTGATTCACCCTGCTTCTTAGAAGCATCACGCAATGCCTCATTTTCTTTAGTTAAGGATTCTACCTTAGAAGTTAACTCAGCAATCTTCGTATTCAAACCCGCAACATCACGGCCAAGAGATTGCGTGGAAGCCCCTAGGCCCTGCACTGCCTGCTGACCGAGTGCTTCTATTGTTTCTGTAACCTGATCGAGAAACTCGTCGACCTCGTCAACGTCATAACCTCCCTTAAAACGTACAATTTGGAAGGTATGCTCTCGAATGTCCTTAGGCGTCAACAGAGTCATATGCTTTACACCTCGCTTTTTGGGCATAGCCCTTTGATATATATCTATTCGATGCTATCACGTCCGCAGAAAATTAGTGCGGTTAATACAAAAATTTATGCAACAAAACGCCGCTTTTATAAAAATTACGCGTTAAAAAACCATAAACTCATCTATAACCAAATTTGAAGAACGTATAAAGCAAAATATAAAAGCATATAACTTACGTCAATACTAATATTTCCACAACGAGTTGGCGGAATAAACTTGCGCAATACGCGCAATGGCGGCTCTGTTATGAAATAAACAATTCGTATTAGAAAATTAAAAACACCTCTAGGACGCATACGAGGAACAAGCACAAATAACCAATCTGCAACCATTCGAATAATCATTATTATCAAATAAGCGCGTATTAGCACACGCAATATAGATAACGCAACAAATATCATTCGAACATCACCTTACAAAATAATACAACTGACACATTCAAGTTAAGCATACGCTGCAGAATCAAAATGCGAGAATAACAGATGCTATGCAACAGATGCATATCATTAAACTTCAGTTTTACGAGATATAATCTCACTGATTGTATTGATATTATTCAAAAGGAAGGTCTACAATGACTGTTCTTGTTACAGGTGGATGCGGATACATTGGAGCACACGTAGTTCACGCCTTACATGAAACAAAGCAAAATGTCGTCGTCGTTGACGATTTAAGCTACGGAAAGCCTACAAGAATTGAAGGCGCACGTCTTTATGGTATGGATATCTCTTCTCCTGATGCAGGAAAGCGACTTGCGCAAATCATGAAGGACGAGAATGTTGATGCTGTAATTCACTTTGCTGCTAGAAAGCAAGTTGGAGAGTCCGTAGAAAAGCCACTTTGGTATTATCAACAGAATATTAACGGCATGCTTAACGTGCTTGAAGGCATGAAAGATAGCGGAGTTAAGAAGCTCGTATTTTCTTCTTCTGCAGCAACTTATGGCGTACCTCCTGTTGAAGTTGTACCAGAAGATGTTGTGCCAATGTTGCCAATTAACCCTTATGGTCAAACCAAGCTTTTTGGCGAGTGGATGGCACGTGCTTGCGAGCACACATACGGAATTCGCTTCTGCGCACTGCGTTACTTCAACGTAGCTGGATGCGGTCCGGTGGAATTGGAAGATCCTGCGATTTTGAACTTAATTCCTATGCTTCTTGACAGACTACAGCGAGGAAAAGCACCTGCTATTTTTGGCGACGACTATCCTACTGCTGATGGCACTTGCATTCGCGACTATATTCACGTTTCTGATTTAGCAGACGCGCATATTGCGGCACTCACGTATTTGGATCGCGACGAGCGCAAGTACGATGCTTTTAACGTAGGAACTGGTAAGGGCACGTCTGTGCGCGAAATTGTTGACGAAGTGCGCAGAGTTACCGGTTTACCATTTAAAGAAACTGTTCTTGATCGCAGAGCTGGAGATCCTCCACAGCTTATTGGCAGCACGAAGCGAATTAACGAAGAAATGGGATGGCATGCTCGCTACGACGTTAAGGATATCGTAGAATCTGCTTGGGCAGCTTGGCAGGCAAATCCTGAGCATCATATTGATGTTGATTCGTGGAAGCAGCTTGACTAGCGAATAAAACAAAACGCGCGGCACAAATCGTGTCGCGCGTTTTTGTTGTGGCTCCGAGCGGGATCGATCCGCTGACCTAACGATTTTCAGTCGTTCGCTCTACCAACTGAGCTACAGAGCCATGACGAATAAAAAACCCGGCGAACCGGGTATTCTATTAATCGCGACCCCGGCCGGACTTGAACCGGTGACCTCCGCCGTGACAGGGCGGCGCTCTAACCAACTGAGCTACGGGGCCGTGGCTTTGTTCTCTCGAACAGCCGAGTCACTATCTTACAGAATCCTTAGCAAAATGCAAGTGCCGCGCGTGTTCGGCGTGTTGCCGCACAAAATCAAGCTATTATTCAAGCTCAACAGCTCCAGTGCAAAGCTGATAATACTCCCCACGTTTTGCCAATAATTCCTCATGTGAACCGCGCTCAATAATGCGACCGTGATCCAGCACCATAATCACATCAGCATTGCGCACTGTAGACAGTCTGTGAGCGATTACAAACACAGTACGCCTTTCCATCAAAGAATCCATTCCATGCTGAACTAACTCTTCAGTATGCGTGTCAATCGATGAAGTTGCTTCATCGAGAATCAACACAGGCGGATTTTCTACTGCAGCACGAGCAATAGAAATAAGCTGCTTCTGACCTTGAGAAAGCCCTTCACCACCATTGTTAAGCTGCGTATTGTATCCGTCAGGAAGATGAGAAATAAACGCGTCAGCATGAGCTAATTTTGCAGCTTGAATACAATCTTCGTCGCTAGCATCAAGATTTCCATAACGAATATTGTCCATTATTGTGCCTGTAAATAAATTCACATCTTGCAAAACAGTGCCAATAGCGTGGCGCAAATCCGTTTTGCAAATATCGCGCACGTCAATGCCATCATACAAAATTTGCCCATCATCGATGTCGTAAAAACGCGTAAGAAGGTTAGCAATAGTAGTTTTTCCAGCACCTGTAGCTCCAACAAGAGCAACTTTTTGACCAGGTTTTGCAAACCACGTAATATCGTGTAAAACAGGATGATTTTCTTTGTAACCAAACACAACATCCGTAAAACGCACGTCGCCTCGAAGCAAAGTATAGCGGCCATCCTTAGAAGTGCGAGCATCTCGCTTTGCATGGCACACAATCTCTTGAGCCATTTCACTTAAGTTTTGAGCGCGCTTTTTAGCTTTAGTACCATTATCTTGCTTTGATCTTTTCCAAGCCCAATAAATATTGCTTCCTTCAGATTGTTCATCTACTTCTTCAAGCACATCAAATGCTGATTTTTCTCCAAGATCTTCATCAGACTGAAGTACACGCACTTTAACTAATTGCACACTGCCAGAATCAAGTTCTGGCTTTTCATCAAGTAACTCAAAAATACGAGAAGCTCCTGCAAGAGCCATCATAAGTGCGTTAGCTTGCATTGTAATTTCGCCAATAGGGTTAATAAATGCGCGCGAAAGTGCCAGCAAAGATATAAGTGTACCCAATGTAAGAGTACTAGATCCAGCTAATCCCAGCGTTGGCAGACCTGCTGAAGCAGCCCACGCACCGAGTAAAGCAATTAATACATAAAGCAAATAGCTTGCATTACTAATAACAGGCATTACATTATTTGCATAAGAATTTGCACTTGCAGAAATTTTTTGCACTTTTTCTATGCAATTATCTAATTTTTCAATAGAATCTGTCTCATGATTAAAAATTTTAATCACTTTGCTGCCTGTTGCAGATTCTTCAACAAACTCATTTAGCTCACCTAATGCATGCTGGAATTGCTCAAATAGACTGCCAGATTTCTTTAGCATAAAACGCACTAAATAAAGCAATATTGCAGTAAATATAACTACAAAAACTGCAACCGGAAGCGATAGGCACATAATAGATATAAACGCTGCCAAAATTGACATTAGTGCAGAAAAAGAGTCCGGAAATGCCCACGAAATTGCCTCACGAAGAACCTCAGTATCGTTTGTGTAACGACTCATAATATCGCCGTAACCTTGAGAATCTAAGTAACGCAATGAAAGCTTCTGCTGATGCTTAAACATAGAATCTCGCAAATCACGCATAACACTTTCAGATATATTCGCAACAAGTCTGCTCCAAAGCCAAGAACAAAACACACCAACAGCGTAAACACTTGCCATCAGAATAATCATGCGAACAAGAGGCGTCCAATCCTGATTATGCTTACCAACAAGCGGAAGAATATACGAGTCCACAAGAGATTGCAAAAACACTGCACTTGCAGCTTGCACAATTGCGCTAACTATTATTGATGCAATAATTACGTAAATTTTAACTCGATACACCAGCACATAAGAGGCAAGTCTGCTAAGAGTTTCCCAACTAATAGCTGAATCATTTTTAGAAGAGTGAGCCGTTTTATTCTTAGCCATTGTTATTTAGCTCCTTCTTCTTTAGTTGCGCCAGTTATGCTACTTTTTTCTTGAGAAATCGCCATATTTCTGTAAAATTCACAAGACTTAAATAATTCATCATGCGAACCGTTAGCAACAACACGACCATCTTTAAGAACAACAATAATATCTGCATGTTCGATTGAAGATATGCGCTGAGCAACGATAATTTGCGTAGAATCAGGCATAAACTTTTTCAAGCCATCGCGAATTTTACTATCCGTTTTCATATCAACCGCACTCATCGAGTCGTCGAGGATTAAAATTTTCGGCTTCCTCAAAAGTGCGCGCGCAATGCACAAACGCTGTCGTTGACCACCGGAAACATTCTTACCGCCCTGATCAATATGCGTATTGTAGCCATCTGGTAAATCTTTAATAAACTCATCAGCACAAGCAATTTCGCAAGCTTGACGCAAATCATCATCGCTTGCTTCCGCTCTACCCCAGCGAAGATTTTCTGCAATTGTGCCACTAAACAAAATATTTTTTTGTAGGACAACGCCAACTTCTCCACGCAAACTAGAAGAATCATAATCGCGAATATCTTTTCCACCTACAAAAAGAGTGCCAGAAGTTACGTCATAAAGTCTTGCAATTAATTGCACTAAACTTGATTTTCCAGATCCCGTTGCACCAACAACACCAACAGTTGCTCCAGAAGGAATAGATATATTTATATCATGTAAAATTTCCTGTTCTGCTGGAGCAGATTCATCTGTATTATCTGATTGAGGATAGCGTAACGAAACATTTTCAAAACGCACAGAAGCGTCAGAAAGCTTTGTCAGCGGATGCTTGGAAACAACTTCAGTATTTCGAGATTGCAAAACATGTGAAATACGATGCATCGAAGCTCGAGCTGTTAACGACATTACAAAAACTGCAACTAAATTCGCTAAAGCAAACAAAATTTGCAAAGCATACACTACTAATGCAGCAAGATTTCCTGTTGTTAAACCAAAAGCAGGATTATTTCCCGAAGCCACAATTTCGTGCGAAGCCAACCACGCAATAAGTAGCATGCCAGAATAAAAACATAAGTTAAACAAAGGAATACTACAATTTAACACATACTCAGCTTTAATAAAATAATCATAGATTTTATGTGAAATACGCGTAAAACGACTTATTTCATAATCAGAACGCACATAAGACTTTACGATGCGAATATTATGCAAATTCTCGCCAACTCTATTATTCATCTCGTCAATCATTCGATAAATTCGAGAAAATGCTGGAGCAACTATACTAGCTCCAACAGCGCCAATTGCACCAATAATAGGCACGAAAGAAAGAAAAACCCACGAGATAGCAGGGCTAATTGAAAAAGTAAACCACCAAGCAGTGATGATAATCATAACGCTGCGAACACCAGAGCGAATAATCATTTGGTAAGCAAATTGCACATTTGACACATCGCTAGTCATACGCGTAACAACAGTGCCGCTAGAAAACTTATCTAAATCAGAAAAACTTAAACTTTGTAAGCGTGAAAACATGTTGTGACGTAAATTTTTACCGAAACCAGCACTAGAATGCGCGCAACAAATACCAGAAATAACGCCTGCAATCATTGCAATTGCAGCAAAAATAAGCAATTGCAAACCATAATATTGCACAACTTCTTGAGAACGTGACATAATGCCAAAATCAATAAGATTTGACATTACTGTAGGGATCTCAATTTGCATAGCAGCTTCAACGAGAATAGTAACAGCTGTTAAGACGCCGAGAAAACGGTACTTTTTTAAAGATGACAGAATCGTACGCAATGCGCGAGGAGGATTATTTTTAATTTTTCGCGAATTGTCCTTCAAATTCCCCGCCATTGTGCTCCTCCCCATATATAATGTAATGTGTAGGTTTAATAATATCACTTCTCAAATTTTAACTATTGCGCATGGAAATATTCCCGCATTGAGTTATTTAATTACCAAATGCATAAATAGATTAATCTTTGACATATTAGCATACAGACAAATCACATACGAAAAAGTGCTTCTACAGATTCAACTTACAAAAACCATTAATTTCATCTTATAAAAGTTATATACTGAAAAAATGTATATTCGCATGTATAAAGAGGTACTGTTATGAATATAAAAAAGCTATTAATAAAATGCTTACTTGCTCAGTAGCATTATCCATGTCTTTTTTACTATCATTGCAAGCTCAAGCCAACACCCAAGAAGAAACTTATTGAGCAACACGAAGATAGTTGGCACTGTACACAGCAGAAAGGCATTTGTGTCGACTTGCAGTGAGAATTTCCATTATTAATATCAACAATTATGTGAGGAACAATATGAACAGCAAACACGTAGTTCTACTGCCAATAACGTTGCTTTGTTATATTTCGTCAGCTATTTATTTCTTTAAACAATTGAAGGAATTAAAAGACGATAACACTTGTATTAATATTGCTAGTCTCACCATTCAAGCATTCGTCCTATTAATATTAATAATCTATCTTTTATATTTATGCAAAGAAAAGACATACCAAACTATCTATCGTTTAATTACAGTATTTATGAGCATAGTTAGCATAATTCTTTTAGCAGTTTGCAATACAGATGTTACGAGATTAATTATATTTACCTTAACATGTGTATATGTATGCATTCTTATAATCGTCCGCAAACATTGTTAAATATATCGTATGAGTGGCGCATTCAATAGGATTACGAAGCGTCGCCTTCGCCTTGCGCACGGTCTTTGCCGTAAATTGACGGAATAAAACGCTCCTGATCGTGAAGCTTTTCCCAAATTACAGGAGGATTTTGCGGATTTTCCAGAGACTTTGGAACATTGATAATTCGCTGATTACTAGAACCGCGGAATTGCAAAAGCGAATCATGCAAATCCTTCATATAACGGCCGTCAACAAGAATATCAATGTATTGCAGCAACTCAAGCTTATCCAAAGTCTCCCCTGGGCGCATAAGCTCTTCCCAAGTGTATCCAGTCCAACTCCAAATATCTTTTGTATTGCCAAACTCTTTTCTAATACGCTTGCAAAGAGGCAGCAAAATGCCCGTATTAAGCAAAGGCTCGCCGCCAAGCAAAGTCAATCCTTGCACATAAGGCTGCGCCAAATCTTCCATAATTTGATCTTCAAGCTTTTGAGTATAAGGATGCCCAGCGCGAAAATCCCAAATCGACTCGTTATAGCACTCAACGCAATGGAACGGGCAACCGGAGACGTAAAGCGAGCAGCGAATTCCCTCGCCGTCTGTCATCAAAAAACGCTTGTAATCGGCAACCATGCCCTGACTCATGCGCTCACTAGACCACTGTCCTGCGCGAGGGTTATTTGAAAGAGAGGTAGGAATCCACGGTCCACGATTCACATCTGCAGGCGCAAAATCGTGCAAACTCATGCGAGCCATATCCAACCCCCTTTCAAACCAAATAAACAACTAAAAATAAACAACCAAATTTGCGAAAATAAAATAAATCCAGCCGTTAGAAAGTGCAATCACAAAACGCAATACATTTCTAACGGCCAGATTATCACCAAACAACAAACACAAGAAAAGCTATTTATTTAGCTAAATTATCTAGTCATACTTATTTTACTAAGTTTCAACATAGCTAATTAGCTAAGTTTATTTTGTTTCCTCATACCATTCGCGAGACTCACCGTTGTTAAGAGTCACATGACCAGTTTCGCCAGACATGTGCTTTACGCGGTGAGCGATTTCCTCGTGACGACCGTGAACCATTGGACGCTGAACAGGATTGCCCAAGTAGCCGCAAGTACGCTTCGTAACATTGCACTTATCTGGGTCGCTGTTTCCGCACTCAGGGCAGCGGAAGCCTTCTTTAGTCGGCTCAAAATCGCCCTGGAAACCACAAACGAAGCAATGATCGATTGGCGTATTCGTACCCAAGTAACCAATGCCAATCTTGTAAGCGTAATCCCAAACGGCTTCCAAAGCCTTAGGATTCGCCTGCAAACATGGGAACTCGCAGTAGTTAATAAAACCGCCGGAAGCAAGATACGGGAAGTCTACCTCGTAGCGAAGCTTCTCCATAGGAGTTGGCTGCAACCAAACAGGGTAATGGAAGGAATTAGTGTAGAAGTCGTGATCGGTTACGCCTTCAATGCGACCGAACTTCTGGCGATCCATGCGGTTAAAGCGGTCAGTCAAAGACTCAGCAGGAGTTGAGTAAACGGAATAATGGTAACCTTCCGCCTTTGACCACTGCTGGCAAAGCTTATTCATGCGGCGAACCAAAGAAAGCGCAAACTCCTTGCCTTCCTCATTCCAGCTGTGATCTTGCATCCAATCCTTGCCGAAGAACACGGCCGTAGTTTCGTACAAACCAATGTAGCCAAGAGAAACAGTTGCGCGCTCATTACGGAACAACTGATCCACGCTTTCGTTAGCTTCCAAACGACCAAAAGCACCGTAACGGAACAGCGTTGGAGCATTTACAGGAGTTGCCTGCTTGCAACGCATAATACGGAATCGCAAAGCTTGGTGAGCTACTTCCATACGCTCGTCGAAAAGCTTCCAGAAGCGAGTCACATCGCCGTGAGATTCAAGAGCAATACGTGGCATGTTAACAGTTACAACGCCAAGATTCATACGGCCATCTTCAACGTCCTTGCCGGTCTTTGGATCAATCCAACCCTGAAGGAACGAACGGCAACCCATAGGAGCCTTGAAGGAGCCAGTAATCTTAACAATATTCTCGTAGAACACAACGTCTGGGTACATGCGCTTTGTAGAGCACTCAAGCGCAAGCTGCTTCAAATCGTAGTTCGGGTCGCCAGCGTCCGCGTTAACACCGTGCTTAATAGTAAACACAAGCTTAGGGAAGATTGCAGTATGACGATCTTTGCCGAGACCACGAATACGGTTAAGCAAAATAGCGCGCTGAATTTCACGAGCAAACCAAGAAGTACCCAAGCCAAAGCCAACAGTTACGAACGGAGTCTGACCGTTAGAAACGCGGTTAGAATTGATTTGATATTCCATTGTTTGCATAGCGTCGTAGATCGCCTTACGCGTCATAATCTTTGCGTAAACTTCACGGAGCTGATCCAACTCGCCCAAATTCTTATCAAAAGGAGTATCAGCAGGCAGTGGATCCCTGTCCAAGCAGTGGAGATTCTTAGGCTCCTGAGCCTTCAAGCCGTCAATCATATCTTTTGCGACTTGAATTGGTGTGGAATCAGGAATCATTGCGTGTGCCATAGCAAGATTCTTGTCGTAATCGCACTTAGCGTAAGGCTCAAGCATTTCGTCAGCGCGATTAACAGTCTGACCACCGTATTGCGCGCCAGCAATATCCTTAATAATTTGCGTAACCTGAGTTGCAGCAGTACCAATAGACTTTGGACTATCCATCATTGCATTACCAAGAGCAAATCCCTTAGCAAGCATATCGCCAAAATCAGGAAGCGAGCAGTTGCTCATGCAAGTAAATGGCGAATAATCAGCGTCATGGAAGTGAATATCACCCTTCATATGAGCGTTAGAAACTGCGTGAGGAAGCATAGAGAACGCAGAAGCTTTAGAAACAGCACCTGCAAGAAGATCACGCTGAGTTGCATAAACATTAGAATCCTTATTTGCGTTTTCACGAACAAGAGACTCATCACGATTTACAAGACGGTTAACAGCCTCGTTGATATCAGTAGCCCTAGCGCGGTCTATATCTCGGTTCAGTCGGTAGCTCGTGTAGCAACGAGCAACCTCATAAAGGTGATTTTCAATAAGACTATGCTCAACCAAGGTCTGAATATCTTCAATCTTCGCCGGACCATTGTAACGATCTTGAATTTCAGCCTCAATATGATCAGAAATATTACGAATCAACTGCTCTTCTTGCGGACCGATTTCCTTGCCCAAATCCTTAAAAGCAGCCTTGATTGCCATAATGATATTCAGCGGATCAAAATCAACTACGCGACCATCGCGCTTTTCGACCTGCACGCGAGAAACTGGAACTTCAACTACATCATCCGTACAATTTTCTGCGCTTGTGACAGCAGTTTCTTCCAAAACCTGCATCGGTACAGACCTTTCTCAAACACTGTTCCTTCTAGCAAAATCTCTCGTTGCAAACATGGGAACTATTTCTAACAACTCGCTCTACTATAACCCAACTCATGCACAATATCTAGGGCAAGACGCAAAGATAACCACCTATATATAGTGATTTATGTCACAATTGCGATTTTTGCGGCGTGTCCTGGTGTGTCGTAATTGATAAACGATAAATTACTGAATACACGCCGTTAAATGTGCGCACTTCGTGACGCTTTGATATATTAAATCACGTGGAACAGATAGCTTTTCAGCATGCACAGGAATTCGGATTCCAACCAGGAGACGTTGTCCAACAATGGCTCTGGGATGACGATGTTGACGAAACAATTTGCGAAAGCATCGAGAAACTTACCGGCGAAGAGTTGGTAGATGAGGATTACGACGCTGCTGTTGATGGTGTGATTATTTGGTGGCGCGACGGCGACGACGAAGATGAGCTCGCAGACACTATTATGGATGCCACAAATATGCTTGACAATGACGCTCCTATGTGGGTTCTTACTCCAAAACCAGGTCGCGAAGGTTCCCCAAGTTCTAGTACCGTTCAATCTGCAGCAAAAACAGCTGGCATGAACGCAGCCACTCCGTTAACCGTAAGCACTGACTGGAACGGCGTTCAACTGCGCGCATTTGGTAAAGGTCAATCTAAATAAGTATTTGCTAATTGGCTTAACTAGTTTAACCGACTGTTGACTTGCTTAACAGGCTGATTAACTGATTACTAAGTTGCTTATTGCTTGCCAACTTGCTACTTACTTTTGTAGTATTGCTGCTGTTTTATACATAACACCAAACCAGTTGATGTTATGTATAAAACATAGGGCAATTCTGTCGAAAACACATAATCATTCGGCGAAATAGACAAAAATACAAGAATAACGTAAATAAAAAGCGCGAGGAGAAAAATATCACAGCCTTGCACCACAACAGACAAGAAAACTAAAGCGAAAACAAAAGCCGGAAAATCACTGGCGAATGTTATCAAAAGTAGTGAAAACGAAAACAAATGCTGTAAAACACACAGCATTTGTTTCTAAAACTCACGACCGAAGCGATGAACACGACTACCACGTTCGCCACGTTTACCGTGCCAACGACGTTCGCTGCGTTCACCACGTTCGCTGCGTTCACCGCGTTGCCCACGTACGCGCCCGCGTCCACCGCGTCCACGACCGCGACCTTTACGCTTCTGCTGCTCCGGCTCCGGCATACTCCAGCCTTCTTGAAGCTCGGCAGCTTCACCAACAATCTCATCTAGAACTGATGAAGAAGGACTCACATCCTCAGCTTTCGCATGAATTCCAGCCTTACGAAGCATCATATGAGCAGCGCGCTTCTGATTAGGAAGCACAAGAGTTACGACATCGCCTTCTTCACCAGCTCGAGCAGTGCGACCCGAACGATGCAAGAAAGACTTAGGATCCTCAGGAGGCTCAGTTTGCACAACTAATGCAACGTCGCTAATATCAATACCTCGCGCAGCAACGTCCGTAGCAACCAGCACGCGCACCAAGCCTTCAGCGAACACAGCCAAATGACGATCTCGCTGATTCTGCGACAAATTACCTTGCAAATCAACTGCAGGAATACCTTGCTGCACAAATTTTTTCGCCATATTCTTCGCTTGATATTTCGTGCGCGTAAAGAATATAGAACGTTTCTTTCCAGAAGCAAGCTTTCGCAAAACTTCGTATTTATCCCCTGCAGACACAGCAAAAATATGATGCGTCATAGTGTCAACTTGGCAATCAGCATCATCCACAGCATGAACAACAGCATTTGGAAGGAAACGCTCAACCAATGTAGAAACTTGCTTATCAAGCGTTGCAGAAAACAGCATGCGTTGACCATCTGGCGCAACTTGTTCAAGAAGTCTAGTAACAGCAGGAAGGAATCCCATATCCGCCATTTCATCTGCTTCATCAAGCACACTAACCATCACTTTTTCAAGCGTAAGTGCTCCCTGACGCAGCAAATCTTCCAAACGACCAGGGCAAGCAAGCACAATCTGCGCACCCTGCTTAAGTTGCGATACCTGACGCTGGTATCTCACACCTCCATACACTGTCACAGTACGCATGCCATAAGCTGCAGCAAGCGGCGCTATTACGTCATCAATTTGATGCACAAGCTCGCGAGTTGGAGCAAGAATTATTGCTCTAGGAGCAGGAATTTCACTAGACTCGCGTGACTTACGGTTTTTATCAGAATGAATTAAATCAACAAAATTCTCAGCTAAACGCGCAACAAGTGGAATAGAAAATGCTAATGTTTTACCACTTCCTGTGCGACCTCGCCCTAGAATATTCGCACCTTGTAATGAATCAGGAAGCGTTGCTTGCTGAATTGGGAATGCAGTAGTTTTCCCATCAGCACGCAACACTTCTACCAAGGGCTCTGGGACTCCAAGTTGCGCAAAAGTGACATCGTCACGGTAATTTTCACAAGATTCAATAGCAGAGTCTGGAATAATTGTTGCGTTATGAGAATCTTGATTTTGCTTTTTTGAAGTAGGACGCAAAGATATTGCAGAATTTTGTTTTGTATTATGAGATTTTGCAATATCATTTTTAACAACATTATTTTTAGCAATATTATGCTTAACAACATTATTTTTAGCAAAATCTTGTTCAGCATCCGCAATAGCTACTTCTTCATAACGCAAAGCTTTTTCGCGCGCTTTTTGACGAGCTTTTTCTGCTTTGCGATTGCGCTCCCTGCGCGAATTGAACTCATGATTAGAACCGTAATTTTTATGACTACCCTGATATTCAAAAGGATTGCGTTTTTCAGCTGATTTCCTAGTATTTTTGACGTTCTTGGTATTCTTCGCGCCTCGCTTTTGGGCGAACGCAGCATGATGAGTATGCGGCACAATAGCCTTTCGTAAAATATGTGTATTCAAAACTTAAATTTCAAAACGTGAACTAATCGAGCCTAGCATACGCCTGGCACAATCACGGCAAATGTTGTCAAAAAGCGCCAAGATGCTCGCACTATAAGCACTCGCTTCTGAGCTTGCATGGAAAAAGTCCACTGGACTTTCCACGCAAGCTCACGCTCCGAGTTACTTTCGCACACTACGCTCCAAGCGCGAAAGCAGGTCGTCGCGCAAACGCCGGAAAAATCACCAGCAAATGTTTCCACCAAGAAATGAAAACAAAACTCAACTAGCGAGTGAGCTTACGGTGCAAGCGATGCGGACGAGCAGCTTCCTCACCCAAGCGCGCAATCTTATTTTCTTCGTAAGCTTGGAAGTTACCTTCGAACCAGTACCACTTTGCAGGATTCTCGTCGTCGCCTTCCCAAGCAAGAATATGCGTTGCAACTCGGTCGAGGAACCAGCGATCGTGCGAAACCACAACAGCGCAGCCTGGGAAATCAAGTAAAGCGTTTTCCAAGCTTTCCAAAGTCTCAACATCCAAATCGTTAGTAGGCTCATCGAGAAGAAGCAAGTTTCCACCCTGCTTAAGAGTCAAAGCCAAGTTCAAACGGTTACGCTCACCGCCGGAAAGCACACCAGTAAGCTTCTGCTGATCCGAACCTTTAAATCCAAAGCTTGCAACATATGCGCGAGTAGGAATCTCAACGCCTGCAACCTCAATAAAATCAAGTCCGCCGGAAACAGCTTCCCACAAGTTCTTATTAGGATCCAATCCTGCACGATTCTGATCCACGTAAGAAATCTTCACAGTATCGCCAACAATAAGCTCTCCGCCAGAAAGAGGCTCCAAGCCCACAATCGTCTTGAACAGCGTAGACTTACCAACGCCGTTTGGACCAATCACGCCAACAATACCGTTACGAGGCAGCGTAAACGACAAGTCGTCGATAAGTACACGGTCGCCAAAAGCCTTGTGAATATGCTTTGCTTCCAAAACTTGCGAGCCCAAACGTGGACCTGCTGGAATTTGAATTTCAGAGAAGTCAAGCTTCTTGGAATTACGTGCCTCTTGCTCCATTTGGTCGTAGCGTTCCAAACGAGCCTTGTTCTTAGCTTGGCGAGCTTTCGGCGAGCTACGCACCCAATCAAGCTCATTCTTCAAACGCTTAGCAAGCTTGGCATCCTTGGCACCCTGGATTTCCATACGCTTTGCTTTAGTTTCCAAATACGTTGAGTAATTTCCCTTATATGGATAAAGCTGACCACGGTCAACTTCGCAAATCCACTCCGCTACGTTATCCATAAAGTAGCGGTCGTGCGTAACAGCAATAACAGCACCCTCGTACTTGTGCAAGAACTGTTCAAGCCACAAAATAGATTCCGCATCCAAATGGTTAGTAGGCTCATCCAAAAGCAGCAAATCTGGAGCTTCAAGAAGAAGCTTACACAATGCAACTCGACGCCTTTCACCACCAGAGCACACAGAAACAGGCGAATCCGGATCTGGGCATTGCAAAGCATCCATAGCCTGCTCAAGCTGCGAATCCAAATCCCAACCGTTTGCAGCGTCAATTTCAGTCTGAAGCTTACCCATTTCTTCCATTAACGCATCAAAATCAGCGTCTGGATTAGCCATTTCTTCGCCGATTTGGTTAAAACGCGCCACTTTTTGCGCAATCTCACCAAAAGCCATCTTAATGTTTTCGCCAACCGTCTTAGTGTCATCAAGAGGTGGTTCCTGCTGCAAAATACCTACCGTATAGCCAGGAGTCAAAGAAGCTTCACCATTGGTCACATTTTCCAAACCGGCCATAATTTTCAGCAGCGTCGACTTACCCATGCCGTTCGGACCCACAACACCAATTTTTGCGCCCGGAAGGAAGCTTAAAGTAACATCGTCGAGAATTACACGATCTCCGTACGATTTACGCGCCTTAATCATCTGATAGATAAATTCAGCCAAAGTAATATACCATCCTTACAAACGTTGAAATTCCAGCGTTTGTTGCAACTTGCGTAAAAAGCGTTTAGTACTTTTACCTACTTAATTCAAGCAAGATGCAACTTACATAAAACTACGCAAACTAATAGCTAGCAAATACTAGCACGTTGCTGGCGTACGATTTGACTTATTGACAGACTCAGAATCATCTTCAGGCGGAATCTGGCAGAGCCACTCGCCCAAAATCCCAACGACCATATCAATAAAGCACACCAAGCCAGCAATAGAGCATTCACGCACAACAGAGTTATACAGAATTATTTCACTGTGTGGCAGACTCATTAACAACTGCCCAACGTACCAGCCAGACAAAATAGCACCTGCCATTCCCAATGCCTTAGACAGCATAAGAGCTGCAACAGCAAATTGAGAACTTACAGGCTTCTTATTTTTATCTTTGTTAGCAACACTTTGATGAGTTTGCAACGCCATAACAAAAGTTATTAAGCCAGCAATCACCATAATTGCAACAACAACCCACGGAGCTCCTGCTAACGACATAGCACTAGACTCTGTTGACGACACTAGAAATGCGCCCAGCACAAAGCCAAACAGTAACCCTAGTACCAGATACCACCAAGGTGTGCGATACGCTTTCATTAACAACCATCCCCTATAAGCCATTGCTCTGAGTATACCCCAACAGTTTGAGCATCAAAAGCAAACGCTAATGAGTACGAAACTGAGTTGTCATCCAAAGCAGCATCCGACTCTATCTGCAGCCACGGCATAAGTTCAGGCGACTTAGGGTCAACCATCACCATTTCCGCTAGTTGTTGCGGCAATTTTTCTGCATCAACAGTTCTTGTATCAGCAGCAGAAGCACCATATGAACGCGTACCCAACACTCGCACAGTCACCTTATCTTTATACAAAGTAGCAACAGCGCGAAGCAAGCGAAGCAGTTCATACTCGTCACCGCCCGAAGACAGAATAAATACAGCCGCGTAATAATCACCTTCAAGCATATTGGCAACATATAGTGCCGATACGCCATCTACGCGAGATTCTCTATCCTGCTCAAGCATTGCAACTATTCTCAGCATAGCAGAACGCGTGTCTTGTTTCGCGACACCCTTCATAGAAATTACTGCAGTTGTCTGTAACGGAGTAGGACATATACGGAACAAAGGAGACTTAGTTTCTCTTTTAACAAGCTCACTGCCATAATTGACACTTTTAGATTCATCGACACAAGAGCACTCTGAATCTCCATTATTTTCATAATCATCCGCGAAAGAATTTGCGATATCAACGGCAGCTTTAGCAGCTGCAGCAGCGTCCTCGTCTTCTTTGCGCTGCTTTTCTTTTCTATCTTCCTCAATAAGAGAACGATAGTAATCTGCTATTTCGCCTTCCTCAAGATCGTCAACTGATACGCTTCCACTACGAACAGCAACATGCGCAAGAGAATCAGGAATTACACGCCGTTCCGAATAATTTAACTCTTCTCTAGAAACACTATTCAAAGTAACACAAATATCGTCAACAGTGCTTTTCATGCCGTAATATTCGCTTCTTAAAGCAGCATGAACAGTAATATCAGCCTCACTAATTTGCCAAGTGTGCATAGCAGAATTTAAAACAGATTTAGCAATAAGTTCTAAAGCTATAGCAGGATGCTCCTCAATTTCGCTATCTTTTTCGCAACGTTTAAGCATAAAAGCAAGACGCTCAGCAATTTGAGGAATATCTATTGCGTTAGTCTCATCTCCGTCTAATGCATTACTCAAATTAACTTTTAAAACAGCATCTATGTAAATAGAAGAATATAATCCAATGACTATTGAGTCACCGCTTGGGCGAATACCCTTCAAACTTATGGTTGTATTCATAATTTCATCTTCTACTCTCTAATAAAAACAATTTAAAATTCCAATTATTCGTTTATTTATCTTTTACTCTTACCTATAATACGCAAAATTAATATTTCGATACATTGTACTCGATATAAATCAACATGCGTAATTTTTTGCATATAACACTAATTTTTATTATTAAATTCTTAGAAAAATAAAAATAAACGCTGACAGCAATAAATTATATTGTTATCAGCGTTTATTAATGATTGTATTTTATCTGCTTCTTAGCACTGTATTTACACTATTAAGCACCAAATTGAGTGCCGTCATTTTGATTAGTAGACGGATTAACTGGTGGTTTAACAGTTCCAATAACAGTTCGAGGAGCAGGTGCAGTAGTCTGAATAGACGTATCAACAGGCATCTGATCAGACTGCTGGTTTTGTGAAGTTGCGTTATTGGAAGATTCAGAAAGTTCAGAAGCTTCACTCTGCTCATTCTTACCTTCAACGTTGCGCTTTAAACTTTCTGGAATTTCAACAGGAGGAAGATCAGAATCTGGTCTTCTATCGTCCGAAAGCCAAAGAGTACGCTCAGGAGCCTTACGAATCTTACTGAAGATTTCCTTAAGTTCCTTCTCGTTAAGAGTTTCCTTAGCGAGCAACTGACGAACCAGCTCATCTAATACGTCACGATTATTGTTAATAATCTCCCACGCTTCAGTATGAGCAGTTTCGATAAGCTTATGAACTTCTTCATCGATTACTTCAGCAGTACGATTCGAGAACTTACGAGGTTGCAAAGAATCGAGTGAACCGGAAGAATCTTCGTCAGTATCCATCCACTTAACAGCTCCAAGCTTCGCTGAGAAACCATATTCAACAACCATCTTACGAGCAATAGCAGTAGCTTTCTCAATGTCGTTAGAAGCACCAGTTGTTGGATCATGGAACACAACTTCCTCTGCTGTGCGTCCGCCCATAGCATATGCCATTTGATCCAATAATTCGTTGCGAGACTGCGAGTAACGGTCGCTTGTTGGCATCACAGCAGTGTAGCCAAGTGCGTGACCTCGCGGCAAAATCGTTACTTTAGTAACAGGATCCGTGTGGTGCAACGCAGCAGCAACAAGCGCATGACCACCCTCATGGTAAGCAGTGTTACGCAATTCATCCAAAGCCATACCCTTAGACTTACGTCGAGGTCCTGCTTGAACACGATCAATTGCCTCATCAATAGCGCGATTATCGATATATTGAGCACCAGATCGAGCGCAAAGCAACGCAGCTTCGTTAAGCACGTTAGCTAAGTCTGCACCAGTAAAACCAGGAGTGCGCACAGCAACCATATGAAGATCAACATCCGGCACAAAAGGCTTACCCTTAGCGTGAACCTTCAAAATTGCCTCGCGACCTTCCAAATCAGGAGCCTCAACAGCCACCTGACGGTCAAAACGACCAGGACGAAGAAGTGCGGAATCAAGCACATCTGGACGGTTTGTTGCGGCAATAATAATCAAATTAGTGTCGTTGTCGAAGCCGTCCATCTCAACAAGCAGCTGATTAAGTGTCTGCTCGCGCTCATCATGACCGCCAGTCATGCCACTTCCGCGGCGACGACCAACAGCATCAATCTCATCGATAAAGATGATTGCAGGAGCATTCTTCTTAGCTTCGTCAAAAAGTTCACGAACGCGAGACGCGCCCAAGCCTACGAACATTTCCACGAAGTCAGAGCCAGCCATTGCATAGAACGGCACACCAGCTTCACCTGCAATAGCACGAGCCAACAAAGTCTTACCAGTTCCTGGAGGACCATAAAGCAGCACACCGCGCGGAATGCGAGCGCCCAAAGCCTTGTAGCGCGAAGGATCCTTCAAGAAGTCTTTAATCTCTTCAACTTCTTCAACAGCAGCTTGTTCGCCAGCAACGTCAGCAAACTTAGTTTTAGGAGTCTGACCTTCAAGCAACTTGCCACGGCCACGTCCGCCACCCATGCCAAGCATACTTCCACCGGCACCGCCTATTCTGCTAAACATGAACCAAATCATGCCAAGGAAGAACAATATTGGAGCAAGCGAAGTAATCAAATACGAAATAATGCTAGATGACTGTAAGCTAGCAGTCCAGCCGTTAGAAGGCTTCGCCTTTTCGACTTCTTGTACAATTGACCTACCTTGTGCATACGCGTAGTAGAATTGCACATCCTTGCCAAAGTCACGCTTTTGCTTACTTCGTTTATCGAACTTCTTAAATGGACTATCAAGCGTAAGCTTAACTAACTGTTTATTGTCAATAATTTCCACATAACTTGCTTTATGAGATCGCACTAACTCAATACCATCCTGAGTATCGATAGTTTGCGATCCGTTATGAACAAACATTTGGAATCCGACAACTGAAAGCAACACAAGAAGCACAATCCACGTCCATGGCGACTGCCAGAAGGAACGACGATTGTTATGGTTGTTCTCGTTATTTTTATTATTCTTGCCCTGTTGACCGTTGTTTCGCTGATTCCTAGGGTTACGTGGATTTAAAAACGGATTATTCCCGTTATTTCCACGCCCAGGACCGCCCATTGGGCCTTGCGGTGTCATAGGAGAAGCGCCCATGTAATAAGGCTCCTTTCAAACTCCTCAATTTATATAAAAATTCTGAATAGAATCTATAAAATCAAGCACCATACACTGATGGCTTTAATACCGCAATACTATTGAGATTGCGGTAGCGTTCGTCGTAGTCCATTCCGAAACCAACGACAAATGCATCAGGAATTTCAAAGCCCGAGTAGTCGATTTGTACGTCTACTTCGCGACGTGCAGGCTTACTGAGCAATGCAAAAACTTTTACACTTGCAGCACCACGACCTTTTAGCTCATCTACAAGCCAAGCTAGCGTGCGACCGGAATCAACAATGTCTTCTACAATAAGCACATCTCGACCACGTACATCAGTACTTAAATCTTCGCGAACAGTGATTTGTCCGCTAGTTTGAGTGCCACTGCCGTAACTAGACAAGCTCATAAAGTCCATTGATGCGTTAATGCTTAATTCTTGCGAAAATACAGCAAGAGTATTTACAGCACCTTTGAGAACTGCAACAAGCAAAACATTACGGTTTTTGTAATCTTCACTTACTTGTTTAGCAACTTCACGAATACGCTTCATAAGGTCTTCGTGGCTAATTAATTCATAGTCGATGTCATCTCGTATATCTGCAATTTGCATGTTCACTATCTTTGCATAAGCGAATGACGATATTGCGCGAGAGCCGAGTCGCTTCGTAATAATTTGGCAGCGAAAAAGGCTTCTGACCATGCCATTTTGTACATAGTTCGTCCACTGCCGATATGTGACTTGACGAGAAACGCAGACCAAGCTCACTTAACGCACGCACTATAATTCGTCTACGAATTGATGGATGATATTGCGCTAACTTCTCAGCTTTTAACCTAACAGTTTTCGCATTTTTATCAAATTCCATCACTTGTGAACTAGCTTCGTCAACTTGAGAATTAATATAGTCAAGATCGTCTCTAGCTATTTCAGCTCCACGAGAAAGCAAAGTAACCATATTTGCATTAAAAAATCGCGAAATATAAGGCATTAACGTGTGTCTAACTCGAGATCTCAATGGATAATTTTCTGAAAGTTCCTCATTTTGCGAAATATCGTCACCATTTGTAGGATCATCCCACCATGAAATGCCTAAATCCTCGCAAATACCAGTAGTATCTTCTCTACTAAGCTTAATAAGAGGCCTCGCAAAAAGCACGTTTTGACGCAATGTCACTGCTTTCATGCCAGCAACTGCTTCTAAACCTGCAGAATCTTTTAGCCCCATCATTACAGTTTCTGCTTGATCATTTGCAGTATGAGCTAGAAGCACGGCTGCAGCTCGCTGCTTTTTAGCGACCTCAATAATTGCTTGATACCTAGCATTTCTAGCAGCAGATTCTTCGCCTTCTCCCGAATCTTCAACGTTCACAGATTGAATATACACGTACTTTTCATCTATTCCAGATTGCAAACAATGTTTAGCAGCAGTATTGGCAATTTCAGTTGAGTGTGGCTGCAAATGGTGATCTACTATTACGACACCGCAACGAATACCCCTACTTGCGCACACAATCACGCTCAATGCTGTAAGTGCAAGAGAATCTCTACCTCCAGAGCACGCAATAAGAACCAGAGGAGCATCAACATCTGTCGCGTGATTGCCATGTTCGGAAAAACGCGCGTCTTGTGCACATAATGAAAGTTCGTCAAAACAATGCTTGATTGCGCCAATTCCTGCACGTATGCGAGAAGAATACACCATAGCTTCTAGTGTAGCGCGCCAATAACGCTAAATTGCAACTCATAAATCATAGTTTTGGCAATTCTGCCATAAACTTATTAATCGCTACGAACGCTCCCCAAATATCAGCTGGCTGGTTCGCAACAACAGCGAAAGTTAGCACTCCACCACTTTTCCTAGATACATTACCAACCATAGAAGTAACTTCACTTAAAGAACCAGTCTTTACGCGAAGCATGCCGGCAGAAGATTCATCCGCTAAACGCTTTCTTGCTGTTCCAACTAAACCAGGAAGAGACAATCCTTCAGCAGCTGCAGCACCTCCAGAATCGGCTTTAATATTAAGCACTTGTACTTGAGCTAGCGTTGTTGCGCGCAACCTTGATTTTGGAGACAAGCCTGAGCAATCAGACATGTGCAAACCACGTATATCGATATTGAGCTTGCGCAATCCCTCTTTTACTGCCTGAACTGCACCCTCCGGAGAGTTGGATTTGTGAGTTGCAAGCGCAGTCAAACGACCAAACTCTTCCGCCAATGTGTTGTCTGAAATACGAAGCGTATATGCCATTATTTCGTTTAATGGTGCAGAAGAAACTTGTGCAATTAAACGCGAATTAGATGATATTAACGATTGAGTTTCGCTTACTGGTATGACAAGATTTTCAGACTGTGCAGATTTATCTTCATTTTCAGAATCTTTATTGTTTTCAGAAGAATCATCTGCAGACGAGCCTGAACCGGAATTTTTTTCATCAGAAGCGGTTTTATTAGAATAATTACTTATAACTATTCCTTGTTTGCTTAATAATTTAGCAAAAACATGACCGACACTTAAAGCAGGATGAGGATCAGAAAGCGGAAAATCTGTCATAGCGTCAGCGTCAACACCTTGCACTGAAAGGTCACGCTGACGAGCATCATCTATAGCCAAAGATGACGTTTGAGCATAAAAGCGGCGTTCAACATCTGTTTCATAAATCAAATCAGGAGCACGTTTTGCGCCAAACAATGAGTCATCAACAGCTAAAGAAACTGTGTGAATATTTTCAAGCTTCAACGCGTTGGCTGTTCTTCTCGCTAATGTCGTTAAACCTGCTCTGCCATTGACATGGTGCCAATCGTTTTCTCCAACGCCAAGAAGCATGTCACCATTGCCGCGAAGCACAAGCTTTCTAGCATTCGTACTAGAAGCTCGTTCTGGTTCACCGCCTGTTTTAGGCAACAAAAATACTTGAGTATCAAGAGTTGAACCCATGTCAAGAGTGCGAGAAGCTACGCTAGCAGTTAAAGTTTTAAGCGTTGACGCTGGCTCTCTTAAAGCATTTGGCTCATGCGAAGCAACTACTCGCCCATTAGCATCCATAATTACTGCTGAAGTGCTGCTACTCATAGAAGCATCGGAAACCAACTCGTTAATAAGTTTTTGAGCTTGCGAATGATTTATTTCTTTACCATAAGTCACGCCTTTAGCTAGTGATTTAACTCGCAAAAGTGATTTAGGAGAAGAAACAGTTACAGCATAATGTTGTTTTCGCAACGTCAAAGGACCAGGAAGAATATCGTATACGTCAAGCAAAAAATAAGTAAAAATAATTGCTGCACTAACTATAACTGCTATAAATGCAATAAGCAATCGCCAACGAGAAGGATATTGGCTTCTTAAAACCATAGCAGCGTATTTACTTTTCTTCTGTGCGCTACTTGGTTTAATCTCACTGCTTGATTTAGATTCACTACTTAGTTTTTGTTCACTGCTTGGTTTAGGCTCGATACTTTTGTTGGGTTCGCCGCTTTGCGCTGGCGTGCTCGCATTAGGAATATTTAAGGCATCGTTTAAGCCTTTATTACTTTCCATGCGAGCACACCTTTAAATCGATTGCAAATACCGCGCTTAACTATACATTGCGCTTGCAACAAAGCGTGCGTAAGTTACGCAGTAATAGACGCGAATCTGCGCAAGTTTTCTACAATGCGAATCATGCGCTTATCCATTACTTTGCCACCAAGAATCACGCCAACAACCAGCACAATCAAGCCGTTTACTATGAACAGAATGCTTGCAATCCACAAAAGATTCGGGTTAAGAATCATAAACGCAATCGCAGCCGCAAACGAAGGAATCATGCAAACTACAGAAAGAAGCATAAAGCCTATAGCTGCAAAACTTCGCCCGCCAGCACTTCCTTGCGGCCTAGAAAATGGCTTTTCGATTGATGCCACAGGGTACATTGCAATGCACGAAGAAATTAAGCCAATGCCTATGGAAGCAAAAGCTATTCCAATTGGCGAAAGAATCTGGAACATAACTGCATTCACATTTTGCTTAACATTTGCTACAAAGAAAAGGAAAACGTAAACCCCTACTCCAATAATCGCAAAATAAACAGCGCAAATCACTGACCAAACTATTGCGTTCGCTAAGCGATCGTGCAAACCTTTTACTCCAATAATCACATGCATAGTAAAAGCTGTGCCATCGTAAGCAATATTGTTTCCAACAACCATGCCCATAAGCAAAGCAGCATACATCATCCATCCAGAAACACCTAAGTTATCTGTTAGAGAATCAAATCCTTTAGCCTTAAAACTACTTCCTCCTGCAACTACCAGCATAAAAAGCGGCGCAATAAGCAAAAATAGCTGACGCATATCTCTTCTCATAACGCTAATAATTCGCGCAATAATCGCACCAACTGTGTTGTCTGGAACTGCTGCAAACAAGCCGATTCCCTTAGTTTTAACAACTGTTTTTTGCTCACCACGAAGCAACTTCGGCTCTAATTTTGCGCAAAATACAGAGATTGCAAAGCAAGCAGCAATCGTTACAACGCAAATAAGGAAGCGAATAGCAAGAGCAAGCCAATTGCCATTAATAGCATCGAGCGGCAAAGCCATAGCTGCACTTAATGGTGTAAAAGCGGACGCAGCACAGAAACTTGTGCCTAGCGCAATTCCATTTGGCGAAGGGCTATGCGTATTCATTGATGAAACAAAAATCATGTACGCTATAAAAATGGCAAAGTAAAAAATGTTTCTTGAACGCTTGTTTATTAAAATAGTATCCAAAAGCTCAATAAGCATTTTGCTTAAAGACACGATTGTTGCAACGTAAAGCGGAGCTGCAATTACGCTGACTAAAACCGGCACAATTCCAAAGCTTCTGTACGCTAAAGACCACAAAGCAAGCGCGATTGTGCAGCTTACTGAAAGCGCTCCAAAAAGAGAGCCAAGAAGCATGCCAGCTTGCTGCTTTACGTAAGGAATGCCGTAAAGCGCAAAACTACGCGATTTTAGTGTTGTGTCGCTGCCAAACATAAACACGTTTATAAACAGCGTAAAAATTGACGCAATCGACGCAACCATTATTGGAGCCAATTGGAATTCCTGCCAATTTTTAGTATCTGCAAGCATTCCTGGATTAATGTACTTGCCAGTTTCCCAGCCAGCAAAACCAAGAGCGCATATAAGCGCAAGTCCAAAAACAATTGCTATAGCAAAGCCAATTTTTTGCCAAATTGACTTTCGCATAACAGAAAAAGTAAGCGCCCAGCGAAGGCGAACCATGGTAAAAATCATAGACATTACGGTTTTTCCTTTTAAGCGTTGAGATTGGTGGAAGATGCAGGAGCGTTATCAGATTTGCCGCCGTTAAGCCAGTCGATGCGCGCAGCTGCGTGACGTCCGCCAACAAGCTCCATAAAGCGATCTTCAAGATCTTTGCCCTGAGCCACCTCTTCAAGAGTGCCAGCAGCCGCAACATGACCTTCGTTAATAATCGCCACGTGCGAGCACATTTTTTCAACCAATTCCATAACGTGCGAAGAAATAATCACCGTGCCGCCAGTAGAAACATACTCGGCAAGAATATCCTTCAAATTTGCGCTAGAAACAGGATCCACTGCCTCAAAAGGCTCGTCCAACACAAGTACGCGAGGGCTGTGAATCATAGCTGTTGCAAGGCAAATCTTCTTAGTCATACCAGTTGAATAGTCCGAAACCATAGTGTTTGCAGCTTCTGTTAAGTCGAATGCAGAAAGCAAATCGTTCGCGCGACGAACAGCCTCAGCGCGGCTCATCTCGCGAAGCATGCCAGCGTAAGTTAAAAGCTGAAGGCCAGTAATCGTCTTAAAAATCTCGTCGGCCTGAGGCATTAAACCGATTGCGCGCTTAGCGCGATTTACGTCACTCCAAACATCGTTGCCAAAAATCGAAGCCGAGCCAGCATCTGGCATAAGCAAGCCCGTAAGCATTTTAATCGTAGTAGTTTTGCCAGCACCATTCGGGCCGACTAATCCATAGAAAGAGCCTGCTGGAATGCTCAACGAAAGATTATCTACAGCAACTTTCTTGCCAAAAGTCTTAACAAATCCGCTAATAGAAACCGCTGGAACATCTTCGTTAGTAGCGTCGTAAGTGTTTGCGCCAAAAACTGGAACGCTGCTAGCAAAAGTATTTCCGGACGGATACTCGGACGGATATTCAGACGGAATAGAATCTACCATAGAAACCTCGCAGTATACAGATAAACGCACGCATTGCGCCACATTATTGCGCAACCAAGCGTTTACATAGAGGTTTCTATTGTCTCATACTCACAATCTTTGCGCAATCGAAACGCCAGCAGCAGCCGCACACACCACCCCAAATCCTCCTACCATCACACCAGATCACTGTTCTGTACGCTACCTTCACTGTACTAATATTCGTGTGGT
This sequence comes from Gardnerella sp. DNF01151, assembly GCF_049244235.1. NCBI lineage: Bacteria > Bacillati > Actinomycetota > Actinomycetes > Bifidobacteriales > Bifidobacteriaceae > Gardnerella > Gardnerella sp. DNF01151. Next base: position 1,394,672 of record NZ_CP058389.1, read on the forward strand.
AGAGATTTGAGATTTTTCGCACTGAGCGCGGCGAACGTCAGAGCCGCAGGCTGCTGATTCGCTAAGCGAAGAAGAAAAATCGAAAAATCTCTGCGATAAAATGAGGTTATTAACGATTAATCACGCAGAGTTTGGGGGATTTCTCTACGAGCAATAAAAGAGGACTGAGGAAGCAACATTCTTTAAAGAAAGGCGAACACAATAATCGTCTTTAACAGCTAAAGCGACGAAGGACGGGAACTTGCGAGGAGAGAAATCCCCCAAAACTCGCGCCACACTAGAGAATTTCATTCTTTCACTCAGCGACCGGTATGCTGAATCGGCTTCCACTCGCTCTTTGAGAAAATAGCTTGGAACGCAATAGGCACGTACGAAAGCATAAAAATCGGGAAGCTAAGAGCGTACGCAAACAGCTCCTTATTCGTTGCACCAAGCTTATCGTGTTCAACTAAAATAGTGAGCGACACAAATATCATCATGCCTAAAACACTTGTAACAGTAGTTGTAATGAAGTTAATCATTGAATAGATTTGACTCATCCATGTTACAAATCCAAATGCAGCAAAAATAAACCCAAGTATTATTCTTGCAACAGCCAAAACCATAAATGGGAAAAGCATAAGCGTAAAATCAACCGACGAAAAATCTCTTTCGCGAATACCATGTCGAATAAGAGCTGCTCCATAGTAACGAAATACCTGCAAGAATCCCTTGCTCCAACGAAGACGCTGCCTCCAGCTCTGCCTAAACGACACAGGTTGTTCATCATACAACACTGCAGAACCGCAATATCCAACTTTGTCTCCGTGAAGAATAGCATCCATAGTAAATTCAAGATCCTCAGTAAGAAGATGGAATTTCCATCCGCTATTTCTGTGCATAATCTCACGCGAGAACATGAATCCAGTTCCACCAGCATGGCAACTCGAACCGAATAGCATTCGAGAGTTGTTAGTAAATCGCGATTCTCGAATAAACCAAAGTGCAGAGCCAGACGAAACCCAATTATCTGAAAGATTCACGGAATTACGATAGCTGGTTAAAATTTGATATCCTGCGTGGAAACCTTTATTCATTTCCTCAAAATAATGCGGATCAAGTTTATTGTCTGCATCGAAAACAAAGTACGCGTCATAAACTTTATCCGCACCAATTTTCATAATATGATCGAGAAGATAGCTGAGCGCATAACCTTTACCAATATGCTCTTTATCAAAACGTTCAATTACGTTGCATCCGCAATTGCGGCCAACTTGCGCAGTAGAATCAGTGCAATTATCTGCAACAAGCCAAATATCAATAAAATCTTGTCTATATGTTTGAGTTTGAATGCAATGAATAAGATTACCTATAACAGCTTCCTCATTGCGCGCAGAAATAAGCACAGCATAATGCTTATCCATTGGTGCTTCAGGAAAAACAATAGGCTTAGCGAATAAAGATGCAACAGCACAAACACCTTGATACACAACACCGCTTATGCCAATAAGTATTACTAGTACATCAAATATTGATAGAAGAATCATCGCTTCCATCCGCTCCGTGGATTATTTTTTACGTTACTTTTATTATTTTTTGTATTTTTTACTATTTTAGACTCGCCTACTTGCAATTTTGCTTTAGAAGAATCCTTATTTTCAGAATCTACTTTACGCTTTGCAATATCTTTATTTACGGCATCTAATATTTCGCGCGAAATTGGCATTGTTGCCAATACGTCAGTTTGATCAGAATCGTTAGAAGAAACTTTGCTACCATTCGCATCGTCAGAGTCTGACACATAAGCTTGCTTATACCAATATAGAATATCCTCGTTCAGAGAAATGCGAGAGCTTGTGCCTTTCATTACACGATGAACACTTTCACTCATTGGATTCATGAACTTACGGCCAATCGCTTCAACGCAACGAACAATAATAGAAGTATGATCAGGGTGAGGATCGTTCATAAGCGGAGAAGAAACTAAACTATATTGCTTCGTGCATACTCTAAAAATTGCTTGCAAACTTGCAGTCACAGGCAAAGCCAAAAATGCTCCAAGAGCACCAAATACAGCGCCCATTACAAGAACTGAAATAAAAGCTACTGCAGGATTCAGATCCATAGTCTTCTCGGAAATCTTCGGCGAAATAACCATGTTCTCAATTTGCTGATAAATCGTAATAAAAATTAATGTTGCAACAGCCGCACCAAAACCATTGGAACCCCATGCAACCAAGATAGGCAAAGCTCCACCCAAATAGCCACCAATTGTAGGCACAAACTGCGAAACAATTCCGCAGAATAAGGATAGCGGAAGCCAATACGGTATATTCATTACAATAAGAAAAATTGCGGTACCCACTGCGTTAATCGCTGCCAAAATAATTCGCGAAAATAAGAAGCTCGAAATCTGCTCTTGAACAACTGACCAAATAAATAGGAAACGACGCTGAGATTGCGGATTCATCCAACGGCACATGCTACGACGCATAGCCGGACCTGCTGCAGAAATGTAATACGTAACCATAATAATGGTAAGTAAATCAAGCAGAACAGTCATCAATCCCCATGTTGTGTTAAGTGCTTGGCCAGCAAAATCAACAACCCAAGATGTTTGCACATGCTTCAAAATTTCCATGCCAAGCTGCTCAATATTAGGCATTTTAAAACCGGTATAGTGAAGCACAAAATTTGCAAATTGATTGTATAAATCAGGCAAGCCCATAACCATTGAAACAACCTGCTGAGCAAATAAATTACCAAACAAAGCAAGTAGCAAGCTAATTACAACAAGCAAGCCCGTTAGCGTAAAGCCAGAAGCAACTCCTCGCCTCCAACCATGCTTAATTAACCGAACAACAAGCGGTTCCATTGCGAGCGCAATAAAAATAGAAATCACAACATCGAAAACAATGAATGAAATGCTATTCCAAGCGAACCATAGGAAGATAGACACAAAAGTAATAATTGCAACGTAAATAAGTGCACGACCTAGCCAATCTGGCGGCCTTCTGTCATCGCCTTTAGCTGGGAAAAGTGAAGCTAAATCTAGCTTATTTTCACTTTCCTTAATATGCTCATGCATCTTATATTCATGCATTTCTTGCTCTTGGTAATTCATAGGTACTATTGTAACTGCGCGAACTGATGAATGCGAATTAGCGGCATGTAATGGTAACTATTTTTGTAATACTTAATAGTTACGCTATTTATTACTATTTATTACAATTTTCTACTATTTCCTACTAAACGATTGCAATTATGCGCATCTACGCAACTACACGTAACATTATGTAACACAAACGTAACGAGATATTCGAGTCGCTGAAATCCAAAATGGCATTCATAGTCATAAACTCATTACTGGGTTTTTTAAGAAAGGAATGGTGACCATGACCACTTTGCAAACTAAAGAAGATGCCGCAGCCCTTATTGAAAAGGAAGGCATTGAGTACGTATCCGTACGATTTACTGATTTAATTGGCGTTCAGCAGCACTTTACTGTTCCTGCTGACGAGTTCTTACACAGCGCTTTCACTGATGGAATGGCGTTCGATGGTTCTTCAATGCAAGGCTTCCAGGCTATTAACGAATCAGATATGAAGCTTATTCCAGATGTTGACACTGCTTATATTGACCCATTCCGTAAGCATAAGACTCTGAATGTTGCTTTCTCTATTGTTGACCCTGTAACAGATGAGCCATATTCTAGGGATCCTCGTCAGGTCGCTATTAAAGCAGAATCCTATTTGAAATCAACTGGCATTGCTGACACTGCAAGCTTTGCCCCTGAAGCTGAGTTCTTCATCTTTGACAAGGTGCGTTTTGCTAACGACATGCAGCGCTCCTTCTATGAGGTTGATTCTAACGAAGCTCCTTGGAATTCTGGCATCGACACTGAAGATGACGGTAGCAACAATATTGGTTTTAAGAATCGCGTAAAGCACGGCTACTTCCCTGTGCCACCAGTAGATCACAATCAGGATTTGCGCGATGACATGGTTTACAACTTGCAAAAAGTTGGTTTGATTCTTGAGCGTTCTCACCACGAAGTCGGCGGCGCAGGTCAGCAGGAAATCAACTACCGTTACAATACGCTTGTTCATGCTGGCGATGATTTGATGAAATACAAGTATGTGGTTCATGAAACTGCTGCTTTAGCTGGTAAGGCTGCAACATTTATGCCAAAGCCAATTGCTGGAGATAACGGCACTGGCATGCACTGCCATCAGTCGCTTTGGAAAGATGGCAAGCCATTGTTCTATGCGGAGACTGGCTACGCTCAACTTTCTGATATTGCACGTTGGTACATTGGCGGCTTGATTAAGCACGCTTCTTCTGTGCTTGCATTTACGAATCCTTCGCTTAACTCTTACCATCGCTTGGTTCCAGGATACGAAGCTCCAGTCAACTTGGTTTACTCTGCTCGTAACCGTTCTGCAGCTATTCGTATCCCTCTTGCTGGTACAGAACCTGCTGCTAAGCGTATTGAGTTCCGTGCACCGGATCCTTCATGCAACCCATTCTTAGCATTCTCCGCTCAGCTTATGGCAGGTTTGGATGGTGTTATTAACCATATTGAGCCTCCTGCCCCTGTTGATAAAGATTTGTACGAGCTTCCTCCAGAGGAGCATGACGGCATTAAGCAAGTTCCTTCTTCGCTTGGTGAAGCTTTGCAATCTTTGGAAGAGGATCACGACTTCCTTATGCAAGGCGACGTATTTACTAGCGACTTGATTGAAACTTGGCTGAATTTGAAGCATGAGGAAATGGATATGGCTCGCTTGGCTCCAACTCCACTCGAGTATGAGCTTTACTTCCACATCTGATTTGTAGTTAAGTTATTCTAGCAATAAGCCGGCTCTACGATTTCGCAGAGTCGGCTTTTTGTTTTGCGCGACGACCTGCTTGAGCGCTTATTCCTCACGGCATAGCCGTTCGGCTGATTTGGCATGTGAAGCACACCGTGCTTCACAATTGAGCCAAATCACGCTTTGAAGGAGCTTGAAATCCTGTTGAGTTCAAGCTCCTTCAAAGCGCGCGCGAAAGCAACTCGGAGCGGAAACTCGCTCGCGTTGGAAGTCCAGTGGACTTCCAACGCGAGTTTCGTAAGCGAGCGCTTATAGCGCGAGCGCAATCTGCACGAGTGTCCCATAACGACAGTTTTCAGACACTAACGCAGTAAGCGCGCTGCACGAGTGTCCCAAAACAAGCGAAATCGGACACGCGCGCAGTAACTCAACTGCACTAGTGTCCCAAAATCACCAAACAGAGACACTCGCGCAGTAAGCGTACTGCACTAGTGTCCCAAAATCGCCTGTTTTGGCGCTCAAGCAGATTGTCGCGTTAGCTGTTTATTTTTCAGCACGTATTTTACATCAGCTTGAGAGGCGACCTTCGAATCATGAGTAACAACAATCACACATTTGCCATGCTCTCTAGCAGCATTTTTTAATATTGCAATAACTTCTTTAGTCGTTGCAGGGTCAAGACTTCCAGTAGGCTCATCAGCCAAAATTACCGGCGCAGAAGATACTAAAGCTCGTCCAATTGCAACACGCTGCTGTTGACCACCAGAAAGTTTAGTGACGTTACGATTTGCTTCTTCTTCAGTTAATCCAAGATCTATTAGCACTTGAACATCAGCATGTGAATTTACTAATCGCAAATTTTCTAATGGCGTCAAATAGTCAATAAGATTAAAATTCTGGAAAACAAGTGAAATATGTTTTTTGCGATGCTCAACATATCCCGTTTTTGCAATATTTTCACCGTTAAAAAGCACTTCGCCACTATACGGAGTATCTAATCCAGCTAAAAGCGAGAGCATAGTAGACTTTCCTGCTCCAGAAGCTCCCATAATACTGTACATTTTGCCAATTTCGAAATCTGCATTCACGTCATTTAGTACCGCAATATTTGCAGGTCCGTAAGTGTACTTCACATTTTTTAATTGCAATAAATCCGACATAATAAGCTCCTTATTTTTACATAATTTAAATATGATTTATAAGATTTGTTTCATTTATACGATTGCGCTGTTTGTGATTGTGTTTTTAGTAGAAAATTCACATACGCAACTATATTTCTGCTAACTCATAGCACTTAGTATTTGCCGAGGCTTCTTTATTAATATTGGCAGCACTGCAACAAGTAATGCGACTATTGAAATAAGCAAACCAATAACAAAAGCAGCAAGAGTTTGCAACAATGGCAATACTGGCATACCATCCGCAATAAATGACGAATCAGCACTATGCAAAATCGCAGACCCAATAACGCCAGAAAAAGCAGCACCGAAGCCTAGCGAAATGACGAATGACACAATGTTGAGTATCGTTATTTCAACAAGCAATTGACTAACTATTATTGCTCTAGATAATCCAATAGACATAAGTACGCCAATCTCGTGCATACGTCCTCTAACCCAGAACACTAATACAAGTCCAAGCACTAAAATACCAACAAAACTTAGTGCCACAAAAATCATTCGCACAAGTTGTTGCACAGAGTTAACCGAGCTTATTACATCAGACAATTGCGAAGCATTCTGCTCTACATCCGCCCACTTGCCAGCAATACTTTTAGTCTCCCGTATTGCACTAGCTAATAAATCAGAACGCTCGACAACACAGCGCAAAACACCTCGCTTAGAAGAGCCAGCCAAAGACAACGCCGAACTTAAGTCAGTAAATATGCGATTTTCTGAAGTATCCGAAGGAAGTGCTCCTTTAGTTTGCAATTTGCCGGCAAAAATGCCAACAACACGAACTTTTACATTAAACCCCTGCTTAAGAATTATAGTAGAACCAATATTAAGATTATTCTTCTTAGCAAAATCACGATGCACTATTGCTCTACCAGAAGAACGATTAGTAATATGCTCACCCTGCTCTAAACGGTATAATCCCTCTTGAAAACCCTGAGACAATCGAGAATCTGTTGTGCCAGTAATTCCAGCAGCATGAGCCAAAACATCATCGTCTAGTCTTGGACCCTGCGCAGGAAGCACAAGTTGCTTTCCAACAGGCACAGCTAAAACATCGCGCTCTTCCACTACAGTTTTTACGCCCGAAATCGCAGCAAATTTACGAATTTGACTAGAGTCAATTCCTTCATTCGCGCCCAAATCTTGTGGAATTGGAGAATTAGACGTAGCAACAGAATTAGAATTTGTATTACTTTGCTCTGGAAGAGTTTCACCTCGAGTTTTTGCTCGTACAGTAAAACCTAAACCAATACTGGATTGAATACGATCCCTAGCACCCTCAACAGAAGCACTGATACCAGCTTGTGAAACTAGCGCACTTAAAACAAGAGTCATAATCAGCACAATTATTGCGTTACGTCGAGGTTTGCGCAATATTGCAAGTTTCGCTCGAGCACATAAAGAAATTACTTCACCATTCATAATGTTACTCACTAACTTTTCAAATAACTTTCATACGACGAATTATGAAAACTATGCCGCCAAACAGCATAGTTCTACTTTTGCAATCCGAGGAGCTCACGAGGAGATTTGCATATAACTGGCAAATAAGACAACACAACTGCAATAACGATTACTGCACCAACAATTGTAGAAACTCCGATAAAACACTGAGCGTCTACTTGTACGCTAAGTGTTTCCAAAGTTTTTGTTGCCAAAGTTGATTCAAGATTTCCACCAGCTTGACCCATATTACTCAATTCACGAGCGGCTGATGATTGCACAGAGCCAAGAGCAACATTAGCCATCAACGGAGCTATAACTTTTGCAAAAAGGTAACCCACAATTAACGAAGGTATTGCAATAAGCACAATCTCAGCAAGATATTGACCAACTATAGATAATTTGCCAGTGCCAATTGCAACAAACACACCAATTTCATTACGTCGCTCATTCATCCACAGCAAAAGCACTAATGCCAAAGCAATAATAGCAAATGATACAACAGCAATTGTTGTAACAGTCATTATTGAGCGCACTCCCTTTGCTGCTTTCAACAAACCAGAAACGAACTGATCGTCACGAGTTAGTTGATAGTTTTGCAAATCAATAGGCAATTTGGCAGCTTGCGCCATAATATTATCCGCATCCTCACCGCGCTTTATTCTAAAACTTGCATCCTGATATATTTCTTTTCCAGGCTCATATTTGTATAATTCGCGAGTAGTTTGCAAATCCGTATACACGGTATTAGCTGTCAATTCCGCCCTAGTTGCGACTTGACGCTTATTTGCTCCGGCATAAATTCCAACAATACGAGTTTTTACTGTTGCTGTTGATTGTTGAATATTGTCAGCATCGTAAGGATTAGCGCGAAGCGTAAGAGTATCTCCTACATATAATCCGTTAGCTTTAGCGAGATCTTCATGAATCAGTGATGCATGAACGTTATTAGCAATAAGATGCTTGCCTTTAGACATAGTTATTGCTTTTGTTTTAAAAGTATTTAAACCAGTAGAGTCATTCGTCCCTTCAATATTAACGGCATTTCCAAACTGCTGCTCGCGCTTTTGATCATAATCCTGAACGCCTGGAATTCTTGCCGCTTTAGCATTAACTAAATCCGCTGTTACATTTTGTCGAACAACGTAGGAAGCAATTCCATTTAATTTTGCAATTGCCTGTACATCTTTAGGTTTTACAGTTCCAGCTCCTCTAGGAGTTCCAGGGTTTATTTGAGGGTTATTTGCGAGCACAAAACTAGACTCTGCTTGCGCTTCAACTTTTTCTCCTTCTCTACCTGCAGCACTTGAAACTGCAGAAGTAGAAAATAACAATGTCGAAATAAGAAATACAATAATGAAAACTATCGCTGTTTTTATTCGTTTCCTCAGAATGTAGCGTATTGCACGAGAGATAAACGTCATCGACTACCTTTCTTCATTGAAAAATAACTTTATATAGTATGCGAACATACGATATGCCAGTATAGCATATACGCACTTATAATCGACATACGAAAAGCCGACCCTACGATTTTGCGGGGTCGGCTTTTTGTTACTAACACAGCATTCAGGCAGGTCGGAGTGCTGCACGAGTGTCCAAAGCGGCAACGAGTTTTATTTAATACTTATCCTTAGTAATATTGTTCTTGATATGTATTGTTCTCAAACTTAATATTTACGTCGTTGCCTTTGATTTTAAATGATCTGTTGATGTAGAATCTGCTTACAGAATTACCATCATGCCATTCGTCTTCGTTACTAGCCTGACGACGGAACTCTACAGTTTCTTCAAATCCTTCTGTAGAGAAACTTCCACTTTCTGGATCAATGGATGTAAGTTTAGGATATCCGTTAACACTTCTCTTAACATCTGAATATGAATAGTCGTAGGATGTAAAGAATCCTAAGTTCTTCTTACGCAAGGAGGTGCCAAAAACACAAATCTTTGCAGGGACTGCTGATCCATTTGATGCACTAATGCACTGCTTAATTTGCTTTTTAACAGCACTGGTAATTTTCTTCTCTAGCTTCTTGCTAGCACGTTAACTTTGATTTTTTAATCCTGTTTGGAATATCTAAATACATAATGTTTACACGAGGATACAGCTTATATGACTTAAATATAAGCCACTCAGTTTTAGGATAAGAGACTTGAAGCGACATTTTATTCTCTTTCCCATTAATTCTGTAGGAGACTACACTGGAATCAAAGCTAATGTTGGTAATTACTGGATTTTCAATATGATTTTTAGCTTTGCTGCCAACTTCATTAGTCAAAAGGATGCGAGAACCTTCTTGAATATCGTTAGGAGACCAGTCAACAAGTTTGCTTGCTTCTGTAAAGTTTCCGCTTTCCAGAGCGTTCACGTATTGTTTAATTGTAGCTTCTGGAGAATAAACATAGTTCTGAATTGCATAATATGCAGTACCAAGAGCTACCACTAAAACTCCAATTATGATAAGGATGATTTTATTCTTTTTGCTCATCTTTACTGAAGCTATATCAGAGTTATTTGAGAAATTCGCATTATTTACGTTATTTACGTTATTTGGCAAAACGGTGTTATTAGTTTGCGTCTGATACGTATTTACAGCAAACTGCTGCGCTTGAGATTCATGCTGATTAAATTGCGCCACTGGCTGCTGTGTATTATCCTCTACTTTTGCGCCACAATTTGAGCACTACGTTGAGACACTATCTATAGGGCTTCCACATTGAGTGCAATTCATATTAACTCCTAATATTTCACAAAAGTGCTTAGCATATTATTCATACGCTAAGCACTTTTGAAATAAAATTTTTCCAAGTTATTTTTATTTTTAAGTTATTTTGCTAAACTGACGCAAATTTTACGAAAAACACTCTATTAAAAAGCTTTTATAGAATTATTTAATTAGATTAGCAAAATTCTTTTAGTGCAATAAAGCTCCGTATATTGCGGAAGAAATAGCACTTGTTACGATTCCCATAGTGACGCAGAATACGATAATAAGAATTATCGCAGCTACTAACACGTAAATAACCCACAACCATTCGCGATCTATCTTACGCGTGCATTCAGCGTGAGATACGAAGGAGAATGGAAGAAGCAATGTCAAGAATCCTGCAAAGATTTGCAAGAACACAGACGGAGTCGAAAGAGTAAGAATGCCAAGCAATGCTGCGCAAATCTGAATTGTTACAATCGGAACCATCTTCTGAGCGAACTGAACATGCAACTGGCTGGCAGACATTGGGTCACCAAACATCTTTGCACCAATCAAAGCCACAACGAATGTCATGTAAACGCTAATCATTGCTGCGAAGAAAGCGGCAATGAATACGGAAATAGGCACGGAAACTCGTGGAGCAGAAATAGAACGCTCCCACATTGACGAAAGTAAGTTAGTGCCAACCTTAGTAAAAGAGTTGAAAATGTTGGCACCAGATTGAACCGTGGAATAAGTTTGGATTGCAGATACAAGAGCACTAATTACAAACACAAGCACAGCGTACAAGCTAGATACATGGTAACTCTGAGAAGGCTTCTTAATTGCGCTAAGAAGCCAATGGAAGAAGTCCACCATCTGTTCAGAATTAATCTGATTCATTGGCTGAGTATAGTGAGGAGCACCTTGCATTGCTGGAGCCTGCTGCATCATCGGTTGAGCCGGTTGAGTTGGGTGAGTCATTTGCGGATTCTGCTGAACAAACATTGGCTGAGCTGGCTGCTGGTACGCAGGTTGCATTGGCTGAGTTGGCTGCGGTTGAGCCGGTTGAGACGCAAACTGCTGAGCCGGCTGAGAATTTGCAAACATAGGCTGAGCCATATGAACAGGCTGCTGCTGCATTGGTTGAGCCATTGGCTGAGCCTGAGACACAGGTTGTACAGGCTGAGCTACTGGTTGAGCGGATTCAACATTATTACCGCAACCCTTACAGAACTTTGCGGAATCGTTGTTTGCTGTACCGCATTGAGAACAAACCTTCATTTGTCTCTCCTTTATTCAATGTAGTAAATACTCGCGTTCAAGTAGTAAATTACAAAAACACACATGAGTATTCTATTACTACTATTGAAATGCACAAAACGACACTGCAATAATTTTTAAAACTTTAAAATCATATTGCAAAACCGAGAGTGCGAGCAGCAGCTACAGGAACTGCTTCATCTGCCCAATAATCTTCAAGATTTTCGTCGGTAGAAAGTGAACGCATTTCCGCACGATCAATATAAAGTTCGCCGCGAAGATGATCAGTTTCGTGCTGGAAAATACGCGCAGGCCAACCATGCAAACGCTCGGAATGTTGTTTGCCGTCCTCATCCTGCCAAGTAGCCTGAATATCAAGCCAACGCTGACGTACAGCCTGATAGCCGGAAACACTTAAGCAACCTTCATAAAAACTACGAGTTTGCGTACCAATAGGCTCATAATGAGGATTAATAATAGCTCTAAACGGAAGCTCTGCAATGTCACGAGGATCATCCTCATCGTCACGAACATGATCTTCAATAACAGCAATCGCAAGACCTAAACCAATCTGTGGAGCAGCCAAACCTACGCCTGGAGCCTCCAGCATTGTGCTGTGCATAAGAGAAATAAGTTTTGTGAGAGTAGCACGTGTAAGCTGGCCGTCATATGCCACAGTGCGCTGGCGAAGAACAGGCTCACCTGCTTGCACAATCGGCAAAATGCCGTCTTCTGTAGCGGAATCAAGCAAGCGCTCAACAGCGCGACTGAGCTTAGTATCAACACTTGCGTGATGCGTAAACATAGGACTCCTTTTCACCGTTTTAAGTAACGCGCACAGTAACGCGAAAACATACAAAATCTACATGCTGCGAGCAGAATTTGAAAGCCGCACTAAAGATATAAGTGTATCAAAATTATTTGCGCACTGCTAGAGCCGACTGAAATGTAAGCAAATAGCAGGCGCAAAAAATAAGTAAGCTTATAGCTTCAGATTATCGACCACAACTTGAGCAAGACGAGCACAAACCTCATCTGCCTGAGTTTGAGTTGCAGCCTCGCACATAACGCGCACAAGCGGCTCTGTGCCACTAGGACGCAAAAGCACGCGACCTGTATCTCTAAGAAGCTTCGATTCTTTCTCAACAGCTGCAAGCACAGCTGCGTTAGTTTTCGAAGCCATTTTATCTACATTTGGCACATTTACAAGAGCTTGCGGAAGCTGCGGGAAGTCTGCAGCCATTTGCGAAAGTTTCTTGCCTGAACGAACAACTTCACGGCACAAAGTCAAAGCAGTAAGCGTACCGTCACCGGTTGTTGCAAATTCGCGATTAATAACGTGACCAGACTGCTCGCCGCCGAGTGAATAATCATGCTTAAGCATTTCTTCAAGAACGTAGCGATCGCCGACGTTTGTTTGCACTGTTGAAATGCCCATATCTTTGAGCGCAAGCTTTAAGCCAAGATTACTCATTACAGTTACAACGAGCGTATCGTGATTCAGCTTACCTTCAGCCTGCTTTGCGCGAGCAAGAATACCCATAATTTGATCGCCATTAACCATATTGCCGTTCTCGTCAACAGCTAAGCAGCGGTCGGCGTCACCGTCAAAAGCCACGCCTAAATCAGCCTTAGAAGCTTTAACCATGGCTTGCAGCTGCTCAGGATGAGTCGAGCCTGCGTGATCGTTAATATTGTAGCCGTCAGGAGAAGCGTTAATTACGATTACTTCCGCACCAGCGCGACGAAGAGCTTCAGGAGCAACAACAGAAGTAGCACCATTCGCGCAATCTGCTACAACACGCAAGCCTGCAAGAGGCTTTGGACGCGTAGTAGAACCATTGCTTAAAGGCGCAACAGCAGAAACTAAATGATCAATATACAAGTTAGTAGCTGTAGTAGTATCATGGCTGACTCGACCTACACCAGCACCAGTTGGACGCTCCCAATCTTGACCAAGCACAGTCTCAATCTCATCTTCCTTGCTATCTGGAAGCTTAAAACCTCCGCGCGCAAAGAATTTAATACCGTTATCTGGCATAGGATTATGCGACGCAGAAATAACAGCACCCATTTCAACGTTAAGCACGGAAGTGAGGAAAGCAACGCCAGGAGTTGGGATAATTCCAGCATCAATAACATCAAAACCGCCAGCACTCATGCCAGCAGCGAGAGCAGAAGCTAGAAAATCACCAGAAACACGCGTATCTCTGCCAATAAGCGCGCGACGGCGAGCGTGAGAGGAAGTCTCGCTTTCATTAGAGCTAGATGCAACCGGCGCGTGCTTATCCCCTAAAACGCGCACTGCAGCATCACCCAAATCTAACGCAAGTTGCGCTGTTAAATCTCGGTTCGCCAATCCACGCACACCGTCAGTACCAAACATTCTTGGCATAATAAAGCCTCTTTCGCAAAAATCACTTCATCCTGCGCGCAAGCAAACAACATCGCATACTAGCGCGTCACACACTGTTTGCCATCTTACTCGTAACATTACATAACGCGCTATAAAAAATTTCTCCGCACATGGTTGTGGTACAAAAGCCGGAAAAACTCCGGAAAATGTTCCACAAATTGGCCAACGCTCGCGCGGTTAACGCTCTCGCTGCTGAGCTTGCGTGGAAAGTCCACTGGACTTTCCACCTGAGCAAGCTCACGCTCCGAGTTGCTTTCGCGCGCACAATGCTGCGCGAAAGCAGGTCGTCGCGCAAAACTCGCGCCACATTAATTAAGGCACTAGCACAAGGAAGCGTTGTAATGCTGTACCTTAAGCGTGCGGCGAGAAGAATCAAGGCTGCCGAGCACCATGCGACGCAAAGCCTGATCTGCATCAGCATGAGCCTCAAGCCACTTTTCACCGTGCTTAACCAGCTCCTCAACCGGCGCATACACAGGATACAAGCCTTCGATCAAAGCTTCAGCCATGTGGAAGGTGCGGTTCTTCCAAATCCACTCAACTTCAGCAAAGTAGCGATCAACGTAAGGCTTAACCAAATCGCCTTTAGCAGTGCTTGCAAAGCCAGCAACCACAGCGCCCATTTGCATATTCGTCAAATCGAGATTACGCAAAGCCTGTTCAAAAGCCCAATCCTTAGCTTCTGCAGTTGAGCGAGCTGCACGAGCCTGGTAAGCGTATTCGCGATTCTCAGTCGTGTCGCGCTTTTGAAGTTCCGCGTCAATTCCAGCTTCGTCCAAAGCATTCACGCCTGCGAGTGCAATAAGAATGCTCCAGCGCAAGTCGTTGTCGATTTCCAAGCCTTCCAGATTCACGGAACCGTCAAGTAATCCGTTAGCTACGCGCAAGAACTCGGCATCTCCAACTTCGCCGTATCCAAGATAAGCCTTAACGAGCTGGAATTGTTCATCGGAACCAGCCGAAGCTGCCAAAGCCAACTGCCACAATTCGTGAGCAACATGTTTTGCAACTTCTGCTTGACGCTCTGGAACAACGTAGTGGCTTGCAGTTACTTTCACTTGACCAAGAGCATAGCGGAAAGTAGTTGATTCTCGCTCAGTTGCCAAAGCTTTAAGGCTGAGTTCCACAAAGCGTTCTGCTGGGAATTCTGCGTCGCGAGTCATATCCCACAATGCGAGCCAAATAAGCGAGCGAGTCAAAGAATCCTTGAAACGATACAAGTTTTCGGCAGCAAATTCAAGCGACTTTGCGTCAAAACGTAGCTTCGTATAAGTTAAATCGTCGTCGTTTACAAGAATAAGCGCAGGCATTTTCTCGCCGCGCACCTCAACAACTTCCGTCACTTCGCCGTCAACGTCAAGTTCGATTCGCTTTGTGCGCTTAATTTCACCAGTTGCTTCGTCTACATTGTAGAATCCAACAGCCAAACGGTGCGCGCGAAGAACAGGATGCTCAGCTGGCGCGCTCTGATGCAAACGCAAGGAAGCAATAGTGCCGTCACCTGCTTCTTCGACTTCAGTAGAAATCGTATTAATTCCAGCCTTTTCAAGCCATTGAGCACTCCAAGCCTTCAAATCGCGTCCGCTTGTAAGCTCTAACTCGTGCAACAAATCAGCCAAAGTTGCGTTGCTGTATGCATGCTTGCTCAAATAGTTGTGGATTCCTTCAAAGAACTTTTCGCGACCAACATACGCTACGAGTTGCTTCAATACAGAAGCACCCTTTGCATAAGTGATGCCGTCGAAGTTGACGGAAGTGTCATTCAAATCGTTGATTGGAGCCACGATTGGGTGCGTTGTTGGAAGCTGATCTTGATTAAGTGCCCAGCTTTTTTCGCCGGAATTGAAAGTGCTCCAAGCGTCATGCCATTCGGTTGCTTCAGCAGTTGCAAGAGTAGAAGTGAATTCTGCGAAGGATTCGTTAAGCCACAAATCATTCCACCACTTCATGGTCACGTAGTCGCCGAACCACATGTGTGCAAGCTCATGCAAAACTGTTACAACGCGGCGCTCAGCATAAGCGTCCGTGACTTTGGATTCAAACACGTACTGGTCGCGAATCGTGACCATACCAATGTTTTCCATAGCTCCAGCGTTATATTCTGGAACGTAAATCTGATCGTACTTTGCGTACGGATACGGCACTCCCCAAGTCTTAGCGTAGAAAGCAAAACCTTTCTTCGTAATATCGAACAAGTAGTCAACGTCTTTTGCAAAAGCGTCTTTAAGTGCCTGACGGCAGTACATTGCCATTGGAACTACGCGACCGTCTTCATTGTTGTAAGTTGTGTGCCACTGCGCGTAAGGGCCTGCGCAGATAGCAGTTAAGTAGGAGCTCATCTTTGGAGTTGACTCGAATACCCAACGCTTCATGCCTTCTACAGCGCCATTTTCCAAAGTGCCTGCTTCAGTTTCGCGGCCTTCCAACGCGGTTTCGCTTTTAACTGGCATATTGGAAGTCACAATCCAACTTTCTGGAGCGTCCACCGTAAAGTCAAAAACAGCCTTTAAATCCGGCTGATCAAACACAGCATAAACGCGGCGAGCATCCGGCACTTCGAACTGAGTATACAAATAAACGTTTCCGTCGGAAGGATCCACGCTTCTGTGCAAACCTTCGCCCGTGTTGGAATACTGGCAGTTTGCTACAACTTCTACGGTATTATGCTCAAGCAAATTTGCAAGCTCAATTCGACTGTCTGCAAAAACTTTAGAAACGTCAAGAGCGGTACCGTTTAACACCACAGATTCTACGCTGTTTGCAATTAAATCGAGGAAGCTTGCGCTACCAGCTTTAGCATCGAACTCAATCTTCGTGCGCGAAGTAAAATCGCGTCCGCCTTTTCCTAAATCGAGCGCAACATCGTAGTGAATTGGCATTTGGATAGCGTCGAAACGCTCTTGAGCTTCTACGCGAGTCAGATTTGCTCCTGGCATATTTTGTACCTTCCTTATATTTTTCTTATTTTTGATTATATTTACGATTATTTTTAGCTATTTACAAATAATTGCGAATATTTTCTTTATTTTTGATTATTCTTGATTATTTTTTGCAATATCCGCAACTACCGGCACGAGCATAGGCTTCCTGCGCAAAGCGCGAGCAACCCAACTACCCAAAGTTCGTCGCATAATCTGCTGCAACTTATGAGTATCGTGCTCACCGCGCATCATCGCATCCTGCAACTGTTCAACAATTTGATGACGAACCTTCTCAAAATCAGCCTCGTCTTCAGCAACAGCATTCAAGAAAATCTTTGGACCAGAAACAACGTCAGCGTGCTCTGTATCAACTACAACAAAGCTCGATACGAAACCTTCCGTGCCCAAAATTCTGCGCTTTTCAAGCTCTTCATCTGTAAGCTCACCAACAGAATCACCATCAACATACACGTAACCGCATGGTACAGAACCAACAACTGCAGCATTGCCATGATACAAATCCACAACATCGCCGTCTTCAGCAAGCACAACGTTATTTGGTTCAACGCCAGTTTTTACTGCAATCAATCCGTTTGCAACCAAGTGACGATGCTCACCATGAATTGGCATGGCGCACTTTGGCTTCACAATGTTGTACAAGTACAGCAACTCGCCTTCATTGCAATGACCAGACACGTGAATTGCAGCGTTATCTTTGTTGATTACACGCGCACCCAACTGCACAAGCTTGTTAATAACCTTATAAACTTCGTGCTCATTTCCTGGAATAAGCGAACTTGCAAGAATAACAGTGTCGAACTCATTAACAGTAATATCTCGGTGATTGCCATCTGCAATACGCCCGAGTGCAGCCATAGGCTCGCCTTGTGAACCAGTGCACATGTATACGAGCTTGTCGTCTTGAACATCCTTGGCCTGCTTTAAGTCCACAACCGTGTTTTCAGGAATATGCAAGTAGCCTAAATCCGCAGCAATTGACATATTGCGAACCATCGAACGGCCAACGAACACAACTTTTCTGCCAAACTTGTGAGCTGCGTCAACCACTTGCTGCACGCGATGCACGTGGCTTGAGAAACTAGCAACAATAATCTTGCGCGTAGCTTCAGCAAAAGCGCGATCCAAAGCCGGACCAATCGAAGTTTCAGGCTTTACAAATCCTGGAACTTCAGCATTAGTGGAATCAGCCATAAGCAAATCTATGCCCTGCTCACCTAAGCGACCAAACTCAACTAAATCAGTAATACGATGGTCAAGAGGAAGCTGATCGAGCTTAATATCGCCAGTATCAATCAAAGTTCCAGCAGGCGTTTTAACACAAACAGCAAGCGCGTCCGGAATCGAGTGCGTCACCGTAATAAACTCAAGATTAAACGGACCTACTTTCATCTTATCGCGGCCTTCAACGCGAGTAAGTTTCGGCTCAATATGATGCTCCTGGCACTTTGCTTCAACAAAAGCCAAAGTAAGCTTAGAACCAATTAACGGAATGTCAGGACGCATTTTAAGAAGGTAAGGCACACCACCGATATGATCTTCGTGACCGTGCGTTAAAACCAATGCCTCAACTTTGTCTAAACGATCCTGAATGTAGTGAAAATCTGGGAGAATCAAATCAACGCCTGGCTGCTCTTCTTCTGGGAATAGCACACCGCAATCGATAAGCAAAATATGACCGTTATATTCAATTACGTTCATATTGCGGCCGATTTCACCCAAACCGCCAAGCGGTACGATTCGCATTGATCCTTTACGATACTTTGGCGGCGCAATAAGAGCACCTTCTCTTTGATCGTTAACTACAGGAGGAAGAACATTTCCTGTTCTACGAGTTGATGACTTTGCATTTTCTGTTTTAGTTTCTTTGTTGAATTTAGCTTTTTTAGTTGATTTAGTTTTAGCAGTTTTTACATCTTTAGTAGATACTGATTTAGTTGAAGTATCAGCAGACATTTTTTTATTCACTTTTTTCACCGACTGTCGAATTTGCTTAGACGACGCAGAAGATTCTTGGTTATTAAGAGAACGCATATTATCAGCGTCAGATTGCAACGCATCGCGTACTACTTCAGCAAGAATTTCCTCAGTACGTTCATCATATTCTATTTTCATATTCATCTCACTACATCTTGCGATATTGCGCACTTCTTTCTAGTGTACCGTTAGGACTCAACTCAGCTTTTGTCACTGAAGCGGCAGAAACTTTACGCAGCTGTAAAATTTCGGTCGGATTAAAGCGAGAAAACGGCAGAAACTTTACACACGTGCGCAGTTAATGTCGCTTTTTAAGCACCATTACAATAAACCAGCCAAGCGTGGCGATAGGTATAGCTGCCATTGTTGAGATCCATGGAACCATCATTCCGGCATGCGAATTCCACGAGTCGATTGCAGCTCCAGCAGCCATCGAGCCTAAAGAACAGCCAACAGCAGACGCAGTTGGTAGCCATGAAAGACCTTCCGTAAGCGATTCTTCAGGAACAGTTGCTTTCACAATAAGATTTCCAGTAGCAAAAATTGGCGAAACGCATAAGCCAGAAAGCACTTCAAAAACGCTCATAAACATAAGTCTGTCAATATTAAGACTCATAAGCATAAATCCGACAGTTAGAACAGTCAAAAATACAATCAGATGTGACCAATCAGAACCACGGAATTTATGCGATCCAAAAATAATCGCTCCCACAAGCGAACCACATGCAAACAATGCCAACTGCATACCAATGAAATGATCAAGCCCCTGAGCTTTCATTGCAGCTGTTACAGACACGTCAAATGCACTAAAACTCATATTAAATACAACAAACATGAGCACAAGCGGGATAATGCCGCGGTAAAGCAGCACGTTTTTACCGCGCTTTTTTGAGCGATGATTATGCAATTGCTTAAGACTAAATTTGTCTACAAATGAGCGTTTCGCTTCTTGCTTTTGAGATGCCACATAATCTTTGGAAATTTCATCTTCTTTTTGAGAAGCGATTAATACATCAACATCTTCAGCTGCAGCAGTTGGAACTTCCACTACTTTGAGCACAGCAGGTTGAGTATTTTTTAGAGAAAAGAACCAAGCTCCGCCCAATCCACTTGCAAATACTGGCACGAATAATTGCGAAACAGGGTGCACAGAAGTTGCTAACCACGCGGCTAAAATAGGTCCTAATATAAACACAATTTCATCGATACCAGATTCCAACGCATAAGCAACGTTTAATAAAGAATCGTCATCTTCTGCACGCAATGTATAAGCCCAACGAGTACGCACCAACGCGCCAAAAGCAAACTGAGTTACACCCATCACAATTGCTAACACAAAAAGCAAAACAAGAGGAACCTTAAATAAAGCTGCAAATGCAAAAGAAATCATAGCGATTACTTGTGCACTTAGCGCAATAACTCCAACTTTACGCTGACCAAAACGGTCAAAAAGCTTAGCATACACAGGAGTTACCGCAGCTTGTGCAAGCACATACGACGCAGACATTGCTCCAGCAATAGTCCAGTTGTTATACAAATGGTTTAATGCAAGAACAATCCCCAACGCAATCATAGACATTGGCAAACGCGCAATCGCGCCTGCTACACAAAACGCTTTAGCTCCATTAAATGAAAATAATCTAGAATATTGAGAAAATACCGATGCTTTCTTAGTTGCCGTTTGGGACGACATATATTTCTTTGCTCCTTTTTGTCAAGCAAGTCACGCAACGTTATACATTTGCATATTTTTATTAACGCGTTTTAGAACGAGCATTTGCTTGCTTTGAACGAACTCTCGGCTCACCTGAGTAAATATACAAGTCATCCACCAAAGATTTCACGTTCTTAGCTTCATAAGGATGATCCGAGCGCATAAAAGAAGCATCTCTTCTAAGCCCGTGATAATCATAAAAGCTTACGTCACACGCTGAATCAGTATGTAAATAGTAACGATTTACTCCGTTATTTCTTAGCATATGCATTGTTCGCTTCCACAAGCCTCCACCAACACCATGCCCACGAGCATCTGGAGAAACAAGGAAAAGCTCCAATTCCGCTTGAGTTAAATTATTGATATGAGATTTCGCTTCAAGTTTAGTTTCCAACGCGCGCATGCCGTACGCTTCTTCTAAAGCGAGAGCATAGTTTTTGTCACAATTTTCTTTCATTGTGGCTTCTTGCTCGCGAAGCATTCTCCCTACTTCTGGAAATAAAACAGGTGCGTCAAAAACTCGCGCCAAAAGCAGACCCATAAACTTACCATCTATTTCAGCAATAGTACCATGCGTTGAAGGTTCTAAGTAATGCAACACACATCTTCGAGAAAGACTTAACGAAGCATCTTTCCCAACTTTTTGCGCAATACCCCAAGTACGTTCATATTCTTTAACCATTGCATCAATATCACTGAGTTTTACAGAACGAAATTCAACAGTCATGATTCTTCCTTACTTCATACTCAAATCGATGTTGTGCGTATGCCCGCCCACACACACTGCACGAGGAATCTGCACGTTTTCGAAGTGATGCACGATGCGTTTCAATCGCGGCGCAAAATACGTTACAGCAAACAAAAATTGCAGCAAATAAATTGCGACAAAATGATTGCAATAGCAACATTTATGCGTCATCATCATCGAGGGAGATTAACGTGTCAGAGTGTAACTCGGCAAGGATCTCATCTTTCGTTTTTTGCTCGGCATGAATTTCCCGTTCACATTCATCCGATATGTTCACATAATAAAGGGTGGCATCGATAGCATCAAGCGGAACCTTAGTCATAAGAGACAAAAGCAGACGATACCAGTCAAGCTGGCCAAGTTTAAGCGCAATATCTTGTGGTTTGGTTGGTTTTCTTCCGGTTTTCCAATCGACTATCGTGTACAATTTGCTTGGATCTTCTGGATTTAAACCACCTGCAAATATTGCGTCGATTTTGCCATTAATAATTTGATCGCCTAATTCTGGAACATGAGCTACAATCGGCTGCTCTGCTGCTATAGGACGGCGATGCGCCCATTTTGATGTTATTAAACGCTGCTTCCATATCAACAATTTGCGCTCCGAAGATTTTGCATTTTGCGAAATATTCTCGCAAGTTTCAGCAACGTTCTCAACAGCATTCTCATCAACGTTTTCATCAACGTCATACTGAATAGAATTTTTATTCACGCAACCAGCTTTTACAAACTGTTCAGCCCAAGCATGAAAACGCGTTCCCAAATCAGAAGCAGGCGAAGAAACGCTAGGAATAGGGCGAATAATTGCCATCCATTCCTTCCGCAAACGCTTAGCATCCGCATCATCAAAATCTTCATTCGCGCGCGAATAATCACTACGAAACATAGCGCGCCTTTGCACAGCAGTCACATTGACATTTTCAACATTAGAAAGCTGCTCTGCTCTGTTTTTTAACTCTTGAATGTTGTGATACCAATCAATTTTCGGCATTAAATCTGCATCTTGTAGCAAAGCTTGAGCTTTGTAAAGCAAAGAATTATCTTTTGAAATACCAGAAATTTGATTACTCATTTTTGAATTTACAACGTCTTGCGCAGATTTTTGCAATACACTACGTATAGCTTCACTAGATGCACTCGGCCAAGATAATTGTTTCTCATTATCTTCAGTTGGAATAGTGCTTTCCTCGCTAAATAATTGCGCAAGTTGCGAAGCTGACTCCCCTACAACATAACCTACTTGATTTGAAGAATCTGAAACCTTAGCTGTGACCTGAACCGGAGATTCTTCAGATCCGCGCATTGAATCATACATTTCCTGCCAAAAAACAGAAGGTTTTTTAACTCTAGAAGTTGAAATATTTGAAGATTCATCTACAGAAGAAGCTGCACTATTGGCAAAATTTTCTTTATTCTCAACAACGCTCATAGCATTAGACTGGCTGCAAGTGAGCAATGCTGCGAATTTAGCACGCGTCAAAGCAACATACATAAGGTGACGCTCGTCAATATGCAAAGCGCGCCCACGCTCTTCGACTTGTGAAAGAGGCAATGTGCCAGTTTTCATCACAGCGTCATACACTTTGCTAGCTTCTGAAGGAATCGCTTCTACTGGAGCCTGCTCATGCTCATGGAATTTTTCTGCCAAATCAAACATTTCTCTAGCTCTTGATCCATAAACTTCTGCGTCGATATCGTCTACAGTTAACATATTTTTCAAAGATTTTTGAGGTTCCATGCTAGTTTCAAGATCAACATTGTGAGGGAATCTTGGCAATATGTTTGCATCCACTCTCATAGAAACAGGCACTTTTGAAGCAACTTCGAGCGTTGCGTATGCCCTTTCCCTGTACACGCCACTTTGTTGCGTTGCTATTACGCGCAAATTATCGCCTTGATTACTTGGGAACGCGCCTTCATTAAGCCCAACTATCGCTACAGCAGGCCATTCCAAACCTTTCGATTGGTGAATAGTCATTAATACGACATCCGCAGTCTCATCCACCGAAGAAGGTTGATCGTTAATTTTGTCTATATTGAAAATCCAAGACATAAACCCATGCAAAGTAGGAGTTGTAAAATCGCTCATTTCTTGCAAATACGCGTCTGCTAGTAAACAAATAGAATCGACAGTAGAGTGCATATCGTCAAGAAGCGTTGCATTAGAGGAAGTATCATTCATAAGCGCACGAGATAGCGCAACGTCAATATCAACGTTAAGCGTTTCTACAGCAACGCGCATAATATCTTGCAAAGAGCCAGATTGAGCACGTTGTATTGCATGAATCATTTGCCCTATTCTTAACACTGCTACATAAGCTTTTGAGCTTAAATTATTTTTTAGCTCAAAAAGCAAATTATTGTTATTGTTGTCGTTATTTTTTGCTTCTTCGCTTAGTTGCGTTTCGTATGCTTCAAGCAAAACATCCGCCACAAAAACTCCACCATGAATACTATTGGTTTGCGAAGCTTGAGATTGCTGTTCTCGAACAACTTGCGACCACTTAGAGCGAGGAGTTTCAGCGTTTACTAAACCTGCTTGCACTAAAGCACGAAACACATATTCGATATTCTTTGATGTTGCAATATTAGCTATAGCAGCCAAATCGTCAGTATTAAGCGCAAAACGAGGAGTTGCAAGCAATCTCATCAAAGCTTGAGTATTTGTGTGATCTGCAACAACAGAAAGAAGAGCTAAAACATCTCGAATTTCTGGTTTTTCAAGCAATGCAGAATACCCAACAGTAAGAGTGCGTAAACCTGCTTTTTGTAATGCTTCTTCATATAACGGAATATTATTTTTGCTACGGAAAAGAACTGCAACTCGAGCAGATGCAGAATTAGTATCGTCGTTTTCAGATAGCGCATTATGTTTTACATATTTTACAAAACGCACAACGGCTTCTACTTCTTGATATTGCGTAGGCATATTTAACACACTAAAAGTACCTTTTGGTGCATTATCTAAGTATTGCAAGTTTTTCACTTCTACTTCTGTAGCAAGTGAACTACTATGGCGAAGCGCAGGCACTCGCAAAGGTTTCGTAATAGAATTTGCAGCTTTTAAAATAAGCTGCGAATTGCGTCGCGTTCTTGTAAGAGAAAACTCACTTGACTGGTCGATATTTAGTGCTTGCTCAAGCTTTCTGAAAGCTCCGGAACTAGCTCCTCTAAACGAGTAAATAGCTTGGAAGGGATCACCTACTGCAGCAATATGCGTTTGTTGAGTAGTTAAAAAGTCTTGATTTTCGCTAGTTTTCGCAGCAACGCTAGCTTCTTCCACACCGTTAGTTTTTTTATGAAACAGCGTTGCAATCAGCATTGCTTGAGTTGTAGAAGTATCTTGATATTCATCAAGCAAAACTTGGCTGTATTGGCGGCGATACTGTTCTGCAATAGAAGGAAAATGCGTCACCAAACGGTATGCAGCAATAGTAAAATCGCTAAATTGCGCCATATTTGCGCGCTGCTTTGCTGCGTCAAAAGCCAAAACTAATTCAAGTAATACATTGCGCTTCTCAGCAGCTTCAAGCAAGTTATTACAAGATTCATAACACTTATTTTTTAATGTAATATTCAGGTATTCTACGTATTCTTTTCCGTAATTTTCGCACTTTTCGAAATATTTTTCATCTGAATCGTTTTTTCCGCGACGCAATTTAATAGAGCTAGGCTTTTTTGCAATTATTTCAGTAGTTTCAGCACAATTAATTGCTTTTTGCAAATGCTCAATCCAAGCGTTATTCCACTTCTGAATTTCTAAAACAGCTTTAGACGTGCTATCTATAGACTCTCCCCTGCTATTTATGCCAATCATCGAGCATGAAATATCTGCTGCGAGCGCAAGCACGTCGTCAATAAGCGCATCAAAACTATACCAAGACAGCACTTCCGCATGATTAGTAACATAATCGTTTACTAGCGGTTTTATTAATTCGCGCGCACCTGCATCGCTTAAAGGTTGCGTATTTTGATCAAATCCAACAAGCAAACCATATTGGCGCACAATTGACTGGAAAAAAGCATCGTATGTCATTACTTCTGGCTTCAAAAAGCCACTTGAAGATGCGGAATTTCCGTTATTGATAAGCTTATTTATTTCGCTACTATGCTGACTTACAGCTTGAGCAACTCTTGCAAGCAGCTCAGAAGCTGCTTTATTAGTAAAAGTCAAACCCAAAATACTTTCAGGAGCAACTCCGCGCTCAATAAGGTCGATAACTCGACGAGTCATCGTATACGTTTTGCCGCTTCCAGCTCCTGCAACAATAATCATGTTCTTATTTGTTGGTGCTTGAATTGCTGCAGCTTGCTCCGCGCTATCGGTGTTCTTGCGAGTAAATTGCTTATTTGTTTTATCAATCATAACTACAACACCTCATATACAGTGTCTATACAACCTGCGCATGCTGGGCATACTTGTTTTCCGTTGCAATACTTTAAGTGTTCAGAAGTTGGGTGCGCAATAATCTTATGCGAACGAACTGCCGCAGCAGCATAGCAAACGCGCGAAATCATAGTAAGAGACCATTTTGCACTTTGGTTTAATGATGTAAATGACTGCCAAGCGCTTTCGCTTACATTTTCTGGACAATTCTTCGCAATATCGTCAAGATGCGGACAATCTAACAATCTTGCCATATTTTTGAATCCAACTCGTAACTCAAGCGGATTATTATTGAAAGCATTTTTTACGCAAAGCGGCGGCTGATACACGTTTTCAGCAACGTTATGATCTTGAGCAGGATAATCGTTCTTAGCAACGTGAAATAGAATACTTCGCGAAATAATCGGCGCATTCGATGCATCAATAAGCGGATTTTCATCAGAAAAAAGTAAAGCAAGCTGGTAACAAACTAGCTGCAAATCGTTAAAAACTCCGCTTGCTGTTAAAGGCTTTCCTGTTTTGTAGTCCAGTAAGCGAATATGCTCAGAACCATCTGAATTGATGCGCTTTTCCATGCGATCAATTCGACCGTGAATATGTACTTGCATATCTTCACTTGCGCCATCCGGCCATCCTCCAACTAAAGCACCCATCAATTCGTAGCAATCATGCGTAGTAACGGTTTGCAAATTTGCATTCTTAAAAGTATTGTTCAATACGCGAGCAATATCATTAAATCCA
Organism: Gardnerella sp. DNF01151; assembly: GCF_049244235.1. Lineage (NCBI taxonomy): Bacteria > Bacillati > Actinomycetota > Actinomycetes > Bifidobacteriales > Bifidobacteriaceae > Gardnerella > Gardnerella sp. DNF01151. The sequence continues at coordinate 1,420,961 of NZ_CP058389.1, forward strand.
AAATGCGCGCTTGTTTGCAATTCGCAATACGCTTGTTGCAATCTACCTATGCTACTTTCTAAAGATTTTTCGCTTTTTGTAAGAGATTCTAATATGCCGTTTTCTGACTTTTTTGAGTTAAGCGCATATGTTGATTGATCGTAAGAAGTGACAAAATATTGCGCAATTGCATGTAACGCACGTTTAATATTCTTCTCACGCGCAAGAGCCGAATAATGCTCCTTACTATCTCGAATATCTGCAAGTTCAGGCGCAATACTTAGGTAATACTTTTCCATAAGATTTGCGATTGCGTTACTGCGGCGCACAAGCGGAGAGTAGGGAGAATAGTCGGCTGAATTATTCGCTGTTTCAGTTTCATCAACTTCAGTTTCTGGCATATCGTAATGCTGATTTTCGCTTGCCCATCTTGCAGTTTCGTGAATGAGCGTGCCAAAATACGTTGCTGCGCTGCCGGGTTGAGGACCTAAAAGCTGACGATTTACCAATCCACACACAGGACATGCCCACAAACTATCTACAGCTGAAGGAGACAAGCTTACAACAGAGTTAGTTTTTTTAGCAGAGCTAGCTTTTTCATTATATTTTTCATTATTTTTTTCATTGTCTTTTTCAACAGAAGATTTCTCATCAACATAGTCATCTACATCGCTCATAAAATCCCACTCAAAAGGATCAGCGCAAAATACTCCATTTTCTTTAAGTAATTGCAACGTTTGAGCAGCATCAATAATCGCATTTCTAGACTTACTATTCTCACTATCGGAACTACTTGCACTATCTGCACTATCTGCATTACCTACACTATTTCCAAACTCTTCTTTCATAGAAGAAGCACGCAAAATTTGCGAACGAGCAGCACACACTAGTCCACGAACATCCATATCTAAACCGGCAAAAGGTGTAGTAAATTCCGTAAAAGGCGTGCGCGAATTTTCATTATTGTAGTATCTTTCAGGCAAATAATAATAAAGAAAGTCGCTTGGCACAGCACTATCGCTATATTGCGCGCTTATATACAAACGCTCTGTTGCGCGCGTAATAGCTAACAAAAAACTGCGCTGTTCCGAAGCAAAAACTGCAGATTTATCATTATTCGAAAGAAGTGACGCATTCACAGTCAATTTAGAAGCAGAAATCTTAGAATGCAAAATAATATTCGCTAAACTTTCTGCGCCAAACATAGTGCTACGAGAAGCAAGATTTGGCCACACACGTTGTTGCAAAGTAGGCATCCACACAAGATTCCAATGTTTTCCAACAGAACCAGCAGGAGTAGTAAGCGTTACAGCATCTGGAACAGGTGCTACTTTAGCAAGAGAATCAGCTTCAATTTCCATGCCACGAACTTGAGCTATAAAATCTGCAATACTTACAACATTTTCTTGTCTAAAAGTATCGTCAAACGTATTCATTGAAGAAATATCAGAAGAAACATATGAAGAAACATAATCAAAAAGACGCATTGCAGCATCCAAGCGATCGTTAGCTCGATAACCTTCCGAATTATGCTGTAAAGACATACGCTGCCAACGCTCAGCAACATGACAAATATTCCAAGCCTCACCAAGAGCGTATTGAGCATTACTCAAATCAGGATTATTGCGCATACGAGAAGCGAGAATTTGCACGTTTTTCCACAGTTTTACAAAAGCTGCAACGTGCGGATTTCGAGGAGCCATATTCTGCAATATTTGCAACACTGTAGAATCATCATCTATAGAACGTGCAACATCTGCTACACAAAGCAAATAGCACGCATCGAGAGATAATGGCATAAGATCATTTGAACTGCCATCAATACGACTATTATCAACCAAAATTTGAGATTCAACGTACGCCTTGCTTTGCGCATCATGAAGCGAATTTTGCAACAAATCCCAGTTATGAACAAGATTTCGCAAAGGAGCATTAGATTCAAAGTTCTTGTTCTTTTCACCATTTTGCTCAATTAAAACAGCCGAAAGAGAAGAAAGAGAACGCATAAGCAAATCTACAGAATATAACTTCGCAGGTATTTCAACGTCTAAATCACCGTAAAATCCAGAATCACTTTTAGTAATCGCGGAAAGCGGACTATCCATAATATTCTGAACTCGCAAACGCACCCACGAAGCCAAATTTTGCAAACTTCTACCATGTTTTACTTGCTCAACAATTCCAGAAAAACCGTGCTGCGCAAATTGAGCAAGTTCAATAAGCGCAAATAAACCTTGCACAAACGGCTCATCTTTTAATGGGCGAGTCACTGACGAGTATCGCACAGGAACCCCAGAAGCGCGAAGCTGCTCGCCAAAAAGACGAACAGTAGAATTGTCGTGCGCAATTAACGCCATATCGCTCCACTTGCGCTTATTATTTACGTGAGATTGCTTCATTTGCCAAATAACAGCATCTAATTCCTCGCGCTGTGAACGATATAACGCTGTAAAAACAGTGTCGTCTGAATTGAGATTAGAATTTTGGAGGGTTTCTATAGGCTCAATCGGTAAGGAGCCTACAAATTTTGGCATTTTCCAAGGGCGATTTGGGAGCGCAACATCTGTTTTATATTGCGAAGTAAGCGAAAGAGAAACGCGTGAAGCGAGCAATTCACGCATCGAAGGTGCTTGGGTATAATTTGCAAAAGTTGGATCTGCAGAATAATTTTTAGAAAAATCGGCAGAATCGTCGGAAGAATTTTCGCAAGAATCAGCAAAACCCGTATATTCTAAAGTTTGCTCAGCAGCATTCAACTCATCCAAAGCTGCAGAAATTGCATAATCCGGGTACGCTCCTCTAAACGATTGCACAGATTCATCCGGATTCGCAAGCAAAACTAAACGCGTGCCAATCTTCGACAAAGTCTCAATAAAACTCAAACCAGCCAAAGTAATATCTTGATAATCATCGACTACAAGAAGAGCTGGAATTTCAGAAGAATTTACTAAACCATGCTCTCCTAATTCGCGCGCAGATTTTGCACCCTCAACCAACAGTTGCGAAGCGTCAAGTCGGAAAGAATACTTATAAGTGTCGGCAATTATTTTTCGATATTCAGCACGCAAAGCAAACGCCAAACGCCATTGAGTTAATCTACGTTTAATAAGCACAGACGTTTGTAAAATATCACTATTATTGGCGTAAGATTGCTCGTCACTAAGAGCGCGAAGAACTGAATTTTCGCTTTCAAAATCGCTAATACCAAGCTCATCTAAACGAGCGAGCATATCGCGCAATTGATGCATAAAAGCGTTGTTAATATCGAATCTATCTGCCAAAAATTCTGGAGACGAAGAAGTTGATTGAGCAACCGGAGTTGCGGAAGGCGCAGAAGGCACTGAAGCGGCGGAAACTGCGCAAGTTAATGGAACAACCCATTGAGACGTTTCAAAATAATCCTTAAAAAGCGCGCATATATTGCAATCACCATTATCTCCACGCATAACATGCTCAATGTGTGCGCGCAAAACTTTACGAAGCAAAGAATCCTGCTCAGCACCATTTAGCAGCTTAGGCGAAGGATTATTCTTTAACTTACAGCAAGCAGAAATGATAGTAAAAGCCAAAGAAGCCAAAGTGCCAACTGGACGAGACTGCTTACTTACACCAATTTGGCGAATAATAATATTGTCAATTTTTGAAGCAAGAACACGATTTTGCACAGCCATCGCAGTAACATTATGCGACCAACGCTTATAGCCGGAAATTGCTGCGCGCACAGCAAACTGCGTTTTACCAGTATTCGGCGCACCATACACAAGCAACGCATTAGTCACATTGCCAGAAGAATTGCGTAACGTACCGTCAAATAATGCTTGTAATGCAGTATCCTCACTCATACGTTTAATTCTAGCAATTAGGCAATAGTGGCGCGCAACAATACTATTCTTTTAATATTGCACGAGCGCGAGCATCCTTAAGCGCAAGAAATACACTGCCGACACCAATAAAAATAAGAGTAAACACAATTAACAAATACGCAACTCCAACGCCCAAAGTAGTGGCATTAAAAGTTTGCGGTGCGAAGCCGAACCAGCCAGCAGGAGCACCATAATTGAGGAAATTATAAGGCGCGCGCATTGCATGAACACCCCAACGAACACCAGCAAACTCGCTAAGCATAGCAGCATAAGCAACATAAGCAAGAGGCGGAACAGTAGAAACATACAAATGTGCGCGAGTAGAGCGGAAACGATAATCAAAAAGCACAAAATCAGCGATTGCAAGAAGCGGCGCAACTGCGTGAACGCAAAGGCTGCTGCATCCGTTATTCATGTAAGCGCCAACGAAACCAAGCTTATTGGTAGGTGCTAAGAAACACAGGTACAAAGTGAATGTGACAGCAATTGAGATAGTCATCATGAATTTGAAAATGTACCAAGCGTTGGATTTTGAGTCGAACCATGCGCAAGATGCTGCGGAATCTTGCTGCGCTGCTGAATCTACAGAATTACGAGCACGCATAAACGCAGCTGTATCAAGCAAAAGCGATCCAGCAAGAGCTACGCAAATCATAAGGTTAGAAAGATTCGTAAAATAAGTAAAGGTCATCAAGCCTTCCCACGAAGCAGCCATACCATAAACAGATGCGATGATTGCAATCGTGCGTATTGCTGTGCGCGTCGCGTATTCGCGCGCTGTGAGCGGAGTCTTTTGTTCTAGCATGGAATCGTTTGCCATGTTATCTCGCTTTCGTAACTTCTATAATCTACTTATTGTTTACTTATATTTATGTTTACCATACTTATGGTTACACAGTTGCAAGCGAAAATATGTAGAAGAAGTTGCAAAAATGCGGCGCGATTTTTGTAGATTCCTGCAAGTGCTGCGAAACGTCGGGAATTTTCCAGCAAATGCTCCACGAAACTACCAACCAGAGACACGAACGCAGAACACAAACTGCACCAGTGTCCCAAAACAAGCAAAATCAGACACTCACGCAGAAGAAAGTAAGTCACGAACAAAAGATATAGTCGAAGGATGGTTCGGAGTGCGCATTTGCCGCAAAATCGCGGGCGGCGCTGAGATTACATCCGTAAAACCTGATCTAGATAGTGCTAGCGAAGGGAAACATTATGACAACATGCAACACTGAAAAAACAACTAACTGTAACGAAGCAAACGAATACTGCACAAGCTCAACAACGCAAGTCGACACATGCTTCTCTGTACGCGCACGCCGCCGCATGTTTCTTAACGACGTGCGTCAATGCATCGAACGCGTGCGCACACAGCAGCCACTCACCCATTGCATCACGAACGTAATCGTGCAAGACATTACAGCCAACGCACTACTCGCTGCAGGAGCGTCGCCGATCATGGTAACCGACCCAGAAGAAGCGCATGCACTTGCGCAAATTGCCACAGGCGTGCTCATAAACGTTGGCACATTCCATCAGCCAGAAACTTCCGAATACATGCGCGCAGCTGTTGAAGGATGCGAAAAAGCCGATACTCCGTGGGTGCTTGACCCGGTTGGAATCGGCGTTCCAGCACTTGCTCCACGCGCGCGCTTTATACACGAAATTATTAAGCACCACCCTACCGTAATTCGCGCAAACGCTTCCGAAATAATGGCACTTGCAGGCAAAGAAAGCAACGGCAAAGGTGTGGATTCTCACGATAACGTGAACGATGCTCTTCAAGCCGCGCGCGAATTAGCAAAAAAGTACGGCTCAGTAGTGGCAATTTCTGGCGAAAAAGACGCGATTTACGCTCACGGTTGCTTAGCTCGCGTAACCGGCGGACATAAAACTATGACTAAAGTAGTTGGAACCGGTTGCGCTTTGGGAGCGTTGGTTGCAGCATACGTTGGCGCAAACCCAGAACGTCCGCTCGCAGCAACTGTTGCAGCACACGTGCACGCAGCAGCGGCTGGAACTTGGGCAGCTCGTCAAACCACAGCTCCCGGCACTTTCCGCACACTGTGGATGGATGCGCTTTCAACTCTTAGCGTAAACGACATGTTTAGTTTGACAAATATTGAGTTTACGGTGGAGCCTGTTGATTGGACACTGTATTTGGTAACGGATCCGCGCATGGGAAATCGCCCGGAAGAAGAAGTTGCAGTAGAGTCAGTTGAAGGCGGAGTTACAGTTGTGCAATTGCGCGATAAGTATTCCGACGACGCTGAAATTTCAGCAAAGGCGAAGAAGTTGCGTCATGCGCTTATTGATTCTGAGCACGGCGATGTGCCTGTATTCATAGACGATCATGTTGATTGCGCAGCTCAGCTTGGTTTCAACTTGCACGTTGGGCAAAAGGATACGCCGTTTGTTGAGGCGCGAAAAGCGATGCCGGCAGAGTGGATGGTTGGGCTTTCTTGCGCTCGACCGGATTTGATGGAGAAAGCTTACCGCGAGTGCAAAGAAAATGACGTTCCGCTGCCGGATGTGATTGGCATTGGTGCAGCTTTTGAAACGCATACGAAAGCGCACGACGTGCCGCCGTTGGGAGTTGACGGAGTGAACGAAGTGGCGAAAGTTGCGCACTCTATGGGCGTAAAAACGTTGGCAATTGGCGGAATTCACGAGAACACAGTGTTCCCTATTCGAGGTCTTGAGCTTGACGGAGTTTGCACAGTGTCGGCGCTTATGTGCGCTGAGGATGCTGGGAAAGTTGCGCGCGAGCTTAAAAGCGTGATTACTGAGTAAATCGGACGCTCCGAGTTGCTTTCGCGCGCACTGTGCTGCGCTCAAGCATGTCGTCGCGCCAACGCGAGACAACGCTCGCACTATAAGCGCGCGCTCACGCAGTTTGCCGCAAGATTCGTACGGAGTGGTTTACAGGTCCATGACCGCGCTCGCCGCCGCGCCCAACATGTAATTCACTTCCAGCCGCAATCGCCTCTCGAAGCCACGCCGTTGACCATTCAAGTGCGCAAAGTACAGTATCGTGATCGCTCAAATTCTTTTCCTCGCGCAAAGCAAGCCCAATTTTCGTAGCAAGCGCAGAAGAAAGCGAGCAACCAGTTCCGTGAGTTGTGCTTGTTTCAACTCGTTCGCTTGGTACGTGCCGCGCGTCACCATCCGGGAAAACCGCAGTATTTCCAACGTCTTCGCCAGTTAAGTGCCCACCTTTTACGATTACAACAACACTGTTTTTTGCAGCCAACTTGCGCGCCTGGTTGCAAGCTTCCTCAAAGTTTTCCGCAACGCGCGATTCGCACAAAGCCGCCAATTCCGGCACGTTTGGCGTCACTACATCAACGCAGCTTATAAAGTTTCGCATCGCATTTTCAGCACTCGCCTCAAGCAAGCGCTTCCCGGAAGTTGATATCATCACCGGGTCTAGAACACTTACAGGAACCGGGTTATCGCACATCCAGTCTCGCATTGCTTCAATATATTCTGTGCATCCAAGCATGCCGATTTTTAGTGCGTCAACTGTAACGTCGTCGTACACGCATGAAAGTTGAGTGCGGAAAAAGCTTACTGGCGGCGTGAATACTTCGCGCACTTCGCACGTGTTTTGCGCAACCAAATTAGTTGGTATGCACATGCCATAACCGCCTGCCGCCATAATTGACTTGAGATCTGCCTGTATTCCGGCTCCACCTGTTGGGTCTGTGCCAGCTATGCTTAGCACGCGCGGAATGATTGGGTCTGATTGCTGCATAGGCGATTGCGAAAGCTGTATAGGCGATTGCGCGGACGATTGCGCATGCTGCAAGTCATGCTGTTTGCTTGATACTAGCGTCATACTTTTATTATATTGCGTCGCAGGCGAATATAGTTTCATGAGAAAGTATAGTTTATATTACATTTTGTTTAACGTGGCGCGAGTTTCGGGGGATCTCTCTCCTCGCACGTCCCGTCCTTCGTGCGCTCTGGCTGCTAAAAGAGTTTAGTGTGTTCGCCTATCTTTAAAGAATGTAGCTTCTCAGTCCTCTTTTAGTGCTCGTAGAGAAATCCCCCAAACTCTGCGTGCTTAATGTTTAATAACCGTGCCTTATCGCAGAGATTTTTCGATTTTTCTTCTTCACTCGGTGAATCAGCAGCCTGCGGCTCTGACGTTCACCTCGTTCAGTGCGAAAAATCTCAAATCTCTACCACACTAATATCCACGCGACTGAATAACGCGCAATTAAGATGTATATAACCTATTGCGTCGCAGGCAAATATGTTTCGCGGGTGAGTTTGGACTTACGCAAACGCTATAAGTCCAAACTCATACGCATTTTACGCGTCAGCGTCGAAGCCACTTGAACTTGAACTTTGACTTGAGTTTGAAGAACGGCTTGCCGCTTCGAAGCACTTCTGCAGAAGCGTCGCAATGCTTGCTGTCAGTGAGTGCGCCGAATCCGTGACCACTAAGAACCGACCCAAGCCATCCGCGCCTACCGAACGCGCCGGATGCCAAGAACAACGCCAACAGCACGCCAAATATGAAGCTGAACCATATTGCAGCTTGACCGCCGCTGTGAGGCAGAGCAACCGGACGAACCAAGTAACCAAAGCTGAAGTATCCGACTAAGTGGCCTCTGTTACCGTTATCACCAAAGCCGTCGCTTTCATTGCTGGACTTATCTTTTGCACGTCCGTACAAAGCGTACTCAACTCCGTCACCGTCAGTCTTTAACTTCTTGAACGCCGCAGTATCCACGGAGCCATCTTTGCCCATTATTGACTTACAGCTGTCAAAATCAGTTGCGCCGCCAGCCTTCTTGACTTTGCATGCAACCAGGCTAAAGTTGCTGAGATCACCGAAACTGTCGTAATCGTCGTGGACATCCGCAAACAGAGTCTTTCCACTCTCCTTGCTTTGAGACTTCGAAACTTTTCCGTCCTTGTATTCTACAGGATTACCCTTAACCGTGAGCTTAGCGTAGTCCTTCTCCTCCATCGTTACAACGTAAGGATTATTAGCATCCGCGTGACCACTGAGAAGCGATCCTGCAGTTGCAGCAAAAGTTGGCTTAACGTTATCAACAGGCACCAGGTACACAGGCATTACGAATTCGTAGTTGGCATCGTTATTCCAGCCGCCTTCTTTGCCTCGCGTTTTATGAGTATCTCCAACCCAGCTATCGCCATATGTCATAATAACCGACAAACCATTATCTGGATTCTTAAGAACCTTATGACCAATTAAGTCAGATCCAATACTGCCAGACCTACCCCATGCGCCAATATTAGCGAAGTCGGTAAGCGAAAGACCAGTATTACTACTTTCAGACGTTACGCCAGAGCTATTAGGAATAGAATATCCACCGCCGGTACCACCCTTTGAAATCATATCTATGACGTTTACATACCAAGTTTCTTCAGTAGTACCACCATTGTCGTTATCAGCGCCGTTAGCAGCAGAAGCAGCACCAGACCTATGGTCTTCAGACGGATTATACGTATAGAAGTGCGTATTCCAATCAAAGCTGAAGCCGTTTCGACCTTTCTCACCATCAACCTTATCGCTACCTCTTACTTCTGGCAGCAAGGATGGCTGACAATCAGCAAACGCCCATTGACTTCCATCAACATAGTTTCCACACTCGTTTGCTGGGTGCAAAGTACTGTTACGCTTAAGCTTCAACGCATATTGCAAATCATTAAGCGTAAAGTTGCGCTTAGTTGAAGCATTATACAGATACAGAAGAGACTTCTTATCTTTCGAAAGAACGAATCCTGGATCATACGAACGCCCAGCTACGCGCAGAGCCTTACTATTATCTTTAGTTTCTTCGAAGCTGGTAGGCGCATCAGCTAAGTAGTCTGCAGCACCCTTACTATCGCCACCATGCTCACTATCTACGTTTTCAGGCGCGCGCAATCGCACAAATCGCGTAATCTTATTTTCTCGCGGATTTGGCACAAGCACGCGACTTCTCCAGCCTCGAGTCATAACAGCTACGTCTTGTATATTCCCTACTTGGCGGCCACTATAGGTAGGCGGATTCAAAGGCTTATGCTCATCGTCCATAGCACTATAGTCATACTTCCTAAAAGTCACCATAGTTTTACCAGGCTCAAGCCTTGGATCCTCATTCGTAACGATTTCGCTATCGTTTTGAAGCCAAATTCCCTTCTTTGGTTCGCCCGCAAAGTTGTTTTCACTGTGCAAATCCATTCGTATTGCGCGCTCCTCGTGACCGCTTAGCAGCATTGGGTGTATTTGCACTATTTGACGCTTCATAGTAACACCGAAGTACACACAGTCGGACGGCTTCTTCAAACCAGACCAGTTGTCTGCGCTCCAGTAATCCGGACGGCATACTTCGCTAGGCTTTTCTTTTGCGTAAGCCATTGGCAGCACGTCAAGAGTATCTTCTGAACTAGCGTCGTCTTTGTAAGAGTTTTTACCTTTTGCAGTGCGACCTTTTGCAGCACGCGTATTTCCGCTGTTTCTGCTATTTCCGCCGCTTCGATTACTTCCACCGCTTCTTGCAGTCTTATTTCCGTCTCTATTAAGCGAATCATCGGAAAGATCTTCAGGGCTTCTAACACCAGGCATATACGTCCATGGACCAACTTCAAGACGACTGCGTGCTCGAACCACGCTTCCTGGAGCTAAGAAACCACTAGGGAATGTTATAACAGCATTACCATCATTATCGTGATTAAGCGTTACTTCATTCGGCTTGAAAGTACCAGCGCATACACTCCACGATCCATTCCAGCATACGGAAATTGTTTTACCAATGCTGGTTTCCAAGTTAGTCTCATTTGAGTTTGCAGCAGAGCCAAAAAGACCATTACTAGTAACAGGTTTCTCAAGCTCTGAAGCAGGGTGATAGTAAACTACCATTCTTTTAGCTCCATAGCCTGATTTAACGACAACTTTATAATCGCGGTTTTGTGAAGAACCATCTTTGCTGAGCCAGTCATCATACTTTGCAAATTCATTGCTTTTACCATCGTACGCAACAACAGATGGTTTCACCATGTCTGTCCACGTAGCCTTAAAGCATCCAACAACAGTTTTTGCACTTTGCTTTCCAGCACTATCCGTAGTTTCAGCATACATTGTAAATACAGTTTGCTTATTTACACTTGGATTTTCTAAATCTGTGCTTCTGTATTTTTCAACAAACCTTCTAAGCAAATGTTTATTTGTAACGCCGTTACTAACAAACTTCACCATCGGACTAGAAGTTTTACCACTAGAATCCTGAATATTATTCGCTTGAATATACACATTCAGATTATTAACCAGCACTTTACTGTTTATACTATTCGGGCACAAAGTGACGTATTGCTTATTAAATATACCGCCATGTTTCCACTCTCTTGTGCATTTGCCAGATTCGTAAGCATTGAAATCATCGTCTAGTTTTAGTGCTGCAGGTAAATTAATCGTTGCATTATCAGCCTCATACCAAGCTTTATTACCTGCATAAATTTTCTTATCAAGAGTAATAACATCATCATCAACTGTATTGCAGTTATTCACATCGCCGTTAATCATGCATTTTCCGTGAATATCCCATGGCTTACCGTCCCACTCCTGATAACTCTTCGCACTAATCGTCGGCTTCTCATTATCAACCGGCATAAACCACACGTTTATCACGTTCGTTGTGTTATCTGGCGTCTTACTAGGCTCACGAAGCAGAAGATCGTTCGTAACCTGACCATTATTCACATAAAGTTGCGCATGCATGAATGGCCTGTTATTTGCGTATCCCTCAGGCTTCGAAGTACCTTCACCGTACGCGTCGTAGTCGTTCATAGTGTCAACATCAATATTCTTAGTTATAATGTCGCCAATATTTTCGCCATCCGCTTGACCGTTCAGATCTTCACCGCCAGGCATAAGGAAGTCCTTGTGAATAGCATATTCACTAACATACTTATCTTCACCAGCATGCTGACTACCCTTATTTTCAATAAGCCTATCTGTAATATGTACTTCACTTCCGTTCTTCATATTTACAGAAGCATTGTAAGAGAATGAAGAACGATCCATAATAAATTCTTTAGGCGTGTACTTAACTAAATTAAGCTTATTTCGCCACTGGCACTTACCTTCTTGCGCAACACCTTTATGAGAAGCAATAGATGCAGCACATGTATTGTCATGCACAGCGTAACCTAATCCATTATCGACTGCCATAGGGTACGAACCATTCCATGCGTCAAATTGCCTATTATCCGCCGCGCTCATAGGAGTTAGAGAAGGCTGCGGATTATTTTCATCTTTCGTATTGATACTAGGCGTACCTTTTACAAGCTTTAGCACATCCTGAAGGTTTAACGCCTTACCATTGCCGCCCTTACGGTATGAGTTTATGTTCCACTTGTACACAAAGTATTGCGTGCCAAACTTTTGATTTCCATGCAAGCCGTTTTGCGGCCCGTCAAATCCAGGGTCATTTCGCCCGTCAACACTTTTCTTGTTGTTGTCTACTAATCCCCACGTATAGTCCTTACGCATATCAACGAAGCGCGTCACCTTATGGTCAATCGGGTTAAGCGTAGTCTCGTCATCAGCTTCCAACTTTTTGAAAGAAAGCTTCTTTTCGGCATACTTCTTTTCGGAAATTTCTCCTAGCTTGCCAATACCAGTAACACCACCTAAGCACAGCTTCCACTGCTGATCCGTCTTCGACTGGCATGAGTATTGAGGCTTATTCTCACCATAAGCATACTTTGCTGTAGTTTTTGCAGGATTAAAACCGTTATCGTATTGGTCATAAGTATCGTACTTATTTTCACCTTTAACGCCAATTTCTTCCTTGCGGTAGCCGAAGATTCGCTCGTTCCGCTTATCATGCCTCATCCAAGAAAGCATTGCCACGATTTCGTTATTATTAAGCTCAAACGGGTTCACTTGCACTAAGCCGTTTGGCCACGCAATATCGAGCGGAAGCGGGTCGGACTCTTCGTAATCCTGAAGATTGCCTGGCTCCATAAGCTTCCAAAGTTTATCTTGACGCCAATCTGGATTATTTTCCGGCACAGAGTAAGTGTCTACGTAAATTCTGGAACCAATTTCCGCAAAGTATTCCGGAATCGTAATATTTCCAGTTACAGGATCAAAAGTTATTTCGCACCTGTCGCCGCCGTTAGCTGTGCAACCCTTGATATGGTCTCCAAGATTTGCTGTAATAATGCGCTTACTAAATTCTTCATGCCATTGATCGTTATTCATTCCAACAGAACGATCTTCGCCTTCAGCATCTCGATCCTGACCCTTAGATTCTTCCGACTTAGCATCTTTAGAATCTTCAGCGTTCTTGGAGTCATTTTTATCGGAAGACTTGCTATATTTACTGCCTTTGTCATCCTTGCTTGCGCTACCATTTTCGGACGTTTTAGCAGCATCACTCTGCTTGCTACCGTTATTTACTTCAGATTTTTGTGTATTTTCTTTCTTAGAAGAATCGCTTTCGTTTAGAACTGCAAGCTTTACGCTACCGCGCCTTCCCGGAACATTGCGCTTCTTAGCATTCTTCTTAGTCACTTTAGTAATCTTCAAAGAAGCAGGCTTGTTGCTAGTTTGAGACTTATTAGTCTGCTGCTCCTGCTGCTTATTTTCTGACTTCTGCGACTTCTGCTGCTGACCTTGTTCCTGCTTACCCTGCTGATTTTGGGTAGAGTTCTCCCCAGGTTTAGCATTTTCAGTCTTTTCGTTATCAGCTTTAGCCTTGTTGTCAACTTTCGCCTTATCGCCAGCTTTATTCTTATCGTCAGCTTTAGATTTATCTTTATCCTTGCCATCAGCCGACTTGCCATCAGCTGCCTTATCGCCAGCCGCGTCTCTGTCCTCTAAAGCAGACCTATCTTCAGCAGACCTATCCTCAGCAGCCCTAGACCCATCCGGTCTTGCAGCATCATTATTGTGGTTATACGTATTAACCTGATGCCAAAGATCAGTCTTCTTATTACCGTCTCGCTGAATAACAATGCCGTAGCAGCTGCCATCATTCGGGCACATCGTAAAGTAGTTATGATCCTTCTTAGGAGCTTCCTTACCGCGCGCCCAAATGCGTACCATAATCGAACGCACGCGCTTATCTTCATCCCAAGGATTCACTCGCCCAACATAATGCCCATTCGGCTTCTTATCCCACCAAACGTTTGGCAAACCGTAACCAGGAGATACAATAATCAGCCTAAGTTTCTTTATTACGGAATTACCTGCAGCATCCCAACCGTGGAATATTAAATCATGCACACCGTGATTTCTATTCTGATCGCCCACTAATACTGTAGGAGAACCCTCATCTTTAGAATTATTGCTGTTAATAACCCATCCAACTTGATCCGTCGGACTATCAGATTCACCATTTTTATGAATGAACTGATCGTAGCTTATAGTAGTAAAATCGCCGCAACCACGATTATCACAATCATTCTTCTTATCACGATTAGTCGTAATCATATCGAAATCATTGCGCACAACGACTTTTTTACCATCAAAGAATCTCTTATTTTTATCGTTAGTAAAGTAGTCAGTAGCTTCCTTCGGCTTCACACCAAGCAAAATCCTCTTATCGTCATGACCTTTAACCCAGAACTTAATTTTGCTATTAACAGGAATCTTCAAACCATCAGCTGGAGCATCAACAGGATTTCCATTATTCACGCTCACTTTTACATCCAACGTTGGCTTCTCGTAATCAACATACGGGAATACAACAGGTATAACAGTAGTCGAGTTATCCCAGAACGTAATCTTTACGTACTTTACAAACACGTAATTTGGCAAAACTTTAGGATTCTTGCCATCTTGCAGCTGAGCACTATACTTGTTGCGCATCCAAGTTCTGTAAATACGCTTGATTTTAGCCAAGACTTTGTCTTGCAAGTCTTTCTTTACAGGATCTCCAGGCTTCAACTCCTTACCGTCATCGCCCGTCTTAGGAGCATCTTTTACAAACCAAACATTACGCTTAGTAGCATTTTGCGCTTTAGGCCAGCATTCAGGCATGCTGTCTTCACGATCCTCACCCATAGCTGCACGATCGTTGTTTGCAGCGGAATTATCGTCACTATCTATGGATCTAAATGAAATAGAAGACCTAGACTGACCGTTAATTTTATCCTTGTATTCGTCAAGAATCTTAGAATGACCGCAAGGATTTACAACGCTAACAATAGGCACTTTAGCAGCAACGCTTAAATCAGCATCCTGAAGAGTGTTCGAGCGAGACTCATCACCCCACTTATTCGTCCACTCAGCTTTATAAACAGCAAGATTCTTAAGCGGAGTATTAGAATCTCCATCCGGATTATTAGTCAAATAGTTAGCATCAAGCGGATAATCGTTTGTCTTAGAGCCCTTCTTCTGCTTTATGGAACCATACCTATGCCTTGAACCATACTCATCTTTATTAACAGGCGGGAACAAGTTAGGATCGAAAGCCATTACCTGCCTATACAAATCAGAACGTTTGCCAACAAAATTCACAAACCCAGCATTATTATCACGATTATCAATAATAAGAGGATTAGGAAGCGGCTGATCGTAAGAATAATACTTAGGAGTCTTGTTATTTTCGTCATATTCCTCAGTTTGCAAAGGCTTAAACACGTCTGCTTGCGTAATAACCCTATACCACAAATCCTGAGTTTCACTCATATGATACGTTCTATCGTTATATCTAAGCTCAAGCTTATGCCTACCAGGCTCTGAATCCTTCGTATTATGGTCGTTCATACCAGGATTACGGAACCACTGATTACCTCGAGCATAGCCGTTATTCGGGGAATAATAATCAGGCAATAAGCGTATATCTTGGTTCTCGTTCATAAGATATGAAGTTCCCAAAGGCTGATTTACTATTCCAAGCAACACACTAGAGAATGAAATATGCCTGTGCTCAAGATAATTACCACTGTCACTGTTGTACGGACCCAAACCAGTACCCTTAAGGAAGTGGTATCTAGGAGCCTGAATATCCATAATTCGCGGCGCACCATACCACTGCTGATGCATTACAGTGTACATGTAGAAGTTAGCGTCACGACCAAAATTAGTCATGGAATATTTACTGGCTTTAGTAACACCAAACGGGTCAGTAGCACCATAAAAACCTTTGCTCTGTCTCTTACCATAGTAAGATCCTGCAGCGTAGAAGAATGAAAAGTTTTCGCAACCCGTGCCATCACCCACGTTATTAGAAGAGCAATATGAGTTGTTTTTAGTCGTAGAAGTTGTAGTAGTGAAGTGAATCTTATACGTATAAGCAATCTCGCCAGACTTAATATTGTTCACAAAACTAAATACGCGCTGCGTGTCATCTTTTATAGATCTATAAAGATTTTGCACGAGAGCAACATAAGCAGGACTATAGCCTCTGTTATAGCTTCCTTCAACTTTAGGAACAACTTTAAGATCGCCTTCATCCAAAGCACCATAGCTACTGGATCTAATGCAGTCCAAACCTTGACCATCACGGCACCAACCAATAGCGTCAGAACTACCCAAATCCTCAGTTGTTACAGCATCCGGAAGGATCCTAGAATAATTGCCATTCTTACTGTCGTCAGTGCCGCGCATCTTATTCCAAGCTGCGACTAAGTCATCTCCAGAATCAAAATCGTTACCGTCAGTTTTAATGCTGCATAAACCGTTAGGATTATCCCACGAGAATGAGCAGGTTTCGCGAGGAGGATTATTATTGCCTTGATTCTTCTTATACAAAGCAGTAGCTTCCCTGCCACTGTAAAGAACACGCTGAATATACTGCCTTCCGCCTTCGCTACCCTTGTCTAGAATCTGACCTTTTGGAATCGTAAAGTAATCAAGAGCAGCACCAGCGCCTTGAGTGCGGCCGCCAGCGTTAAAAATAATATCCCACACGAAGCCGCCACCGGAAAGCTTAGGGGTGCGCTTTACAAACACGAAATCTGCAGTGTCATCTATAGGCAAGTTAATTCTGTCGACGCCGGAACCCTTATGGTTAAAGGCCATGTTGCGTAAACGGCCCATAATAAAAGTGCCCTTAGGATACGGAGTGAAGTAAGTTGCGCCGTAATGATCCGTGCCAGAAGGATCTTCAGGTACAGAACCGTTTTCGTAGTGGCCGCGAGGTCTCGTTGCTGCACTAGCAAATTGGTCGCTAGATTCCAAGTTGTATCCAAGGCTATTAACATCCAAATCGTGACCGTTCGTAGCGCGCAAACCAGCACCATCGCCGTCAGTAGTAATGCATGCGCCTAAAGCGTAATCCTTGTTACATCCAGGGCGATACACTTCGTAAGATTCACGAGCTGAGTAATTCTTAGCGTCGCGGTTTTGCGCTTTTGCTCTTTCTTCTTCTGCAGCGCGCTCAAAAAGTGACTTCGGTTGAGATCCGAATGGAGAATCAAATTGAGAGTCAAACGGAGAAGCAAACGGAGAAGCAAACGGCACGCCTGCGCCAGAGCCTGCAGAAGGATTAAAAGATCGAGAGAGTAGATTCCCTGAATCTACAGATCCTTGTGAATTGTCGAAACTCTGTAACGCAGAAGACTGAGATGATGCAGATAAGCCTGGATTAGAGTCTGGATTATTAGAATTAGAGTTAGAATCAGACTTTGGATCAGACTTTGGATCAGACTTTGTGGAATTATTTGCGGAATTATTTGCGGAATTATTTGCGGAATTATTAGCGGAATTATTAGCACTATCCAAAGCAACTGCGGTTTCAGCAGTAATGCAAATAGGTAGCAACATTGCTACCGAAAGAGAACAAACAAGAACAGTTTTAAGAGCAGAGGCAAAAGAGCTACTGAACGCACGATATGCAAAAACAGACTCGCGTTTAGATGAGCGTTTATTCACGCAATTAGCTATACGATCATCCAAACGATTAGACACACGACTAGCTAAACGCTCAGCCGCGCTCTTAGCCACACGGTACATATTCTGAGTCGTACGTTTAGCTACACGAGTTGCGCATTGAGTCAATTGACCTATACGAACAAGAACGTTTAGCATAATCGTCCAAATACTCTTCATTGTTTCCACCTGTTTTGCATTGTTTTAAACTGCTTTGCGTCGCCCCCACGGCACCACAAGTTTGTTATTAAGTTTTTCTATTAAGTTTTGTTATTGCCTATAAGCAATCGCTCATAAACCAAGGATGCTTATAAGCCAGTCGAAAGTCTTTTCGCCGTGACTGCCCCTCTTACGTTTCTTACGCGAGCTAGACTTTTTGACCTTCGGCCTCTTTTTTGACTGATTCGCAATCGCCCTAGCTTCCTCACGCGCAAGATCTTCTCTGCGTACAGTACTATCTTTCGCGCTACTTAACTCTCTATCTTCTTCGCTACTTGCAGCACTACTTGACTCGCTATCCTTCGCACTATCTTTCGCGCTATCTTTCGCACTATCTTCTTCGTCTTCCTTCTTTTTCTTCTTAACCGGCAGACCAGCCCACCAAACGTAGCCGCCCACAACGCACAAGCTACCAAAGCAGCCCAAAACCCACCACGGGAATCGCGGAACATCCGGCTTCTTGCCACGAAGCGCCTTATCCGCCGCAGGCGTTGGCACAACTCGCTCACCAGTCACCAAAATGCGCTGCGTGTTAATGCCGAGCGGCGTGCAAGTAATAAGTGTCACCAAATCCTTGCCAGGAACAGCTGCAATCTTCTTCGTCTCATCAGGGTTCACAACGATTTTGTCAACTACCTTGTAGGTGAGAATCTCGTCGAAAACCTCAATTGTAAAAGTGTCACCTTTTCCAACTTCGTCCAGCCTTGTGAACATTTCCGCACTTGCCAAACCGCGATGCCCCGTAATCACAGAGCGCGCGCCCTTGCCGCCAACCGGAAGCGAAGTTCCACGCAAATGACCAAGACCTTTCAGAAGAGTGGCATCTTCTGTGCCGTGATACACAGGCAAATCAAGATCAATTTTTTTGATTCGCAAACGAGCCATCAACCCGTCGTCGTTCACTTTCAACTGATCCCAATAATCCTGACTCGCATCGGAAGTAACTCCGTGAGAAGTCGGTATGTTAGTATTTGCTTCGTAAATAGCACCCGACGAAAGCTGACTGTTATACTCACGAGCGCGGCGGAGCTGCTCATGCGGAGCAGGAACAGCATGAGTTATAAGCTTCGCGTACTCAGCAGCAACTTCCGACATGTGGTATTGGCTTAGCCACATGGCGGCGTGCGGATAAATAAGCGACGCAAACGACGCAAGCAACAGCAAAGCAGGGACTATGCAGGACTTAGAGAAGTGCCAGTTTTTGGCGTTGTTGCGCGAGTTTATTTTCGATATTCTTTGGTATCGTCTATGAGTTTTGGCTGATGTTCTTGTTCTTTGGGCTTGACGAGACTGGAAAATTTGTGTTTGCGCAAGCTCCCGTCCTTCGTCGCTTTGGCTGTTAAAGGCTTTACTGTCTGCTTTGTTCTTAAAAGAACGTAGCTTCCTCAGTCCTCTTTTATTGCTGAACACAATTTTTCCAGCCTCTCAACATACTAAACAACAACACAAAACTCATAGACTCGTGCAAAAGTTACGCAACTGCGTGGTTTACTAAGTGCAACTAGAGTCGCACAATTAAGCTGCGGATGGGTTGATGGTGAGTGTGTTTGATGTGATGTGCGCAGTAGCAATGACGCTAGTGTTCTTTAAGCAATAAATACTCAACGTCCGCAGAGCATTAATGCTAAAGTTCGCTAATCAATAAATAATCGACGTTTGCAAAGCATTGGCGCAAAGCTACAGAAGCAACTTCAGCAGAGCAAAACTGCAAAGCTACAAAACCACTTTTCGCAGAAGCATTGGCGCAAAGCTTCGGAAACATTTGCCGGAGAATTTCCGGCGTTTGCGCTCCAACCTGACTGCGCAACTAATCCGCTCAAACCGGTTGCATAGCTTGTTTCGAAACCAAACTATGCAACCGGTTTGAGCAGATCAGCTGAACAATCATCCAAGCCACTCAGCCAACTAAGTCACTCAGCCAGCCGATTGAGTTTTACTCCTGTTCCTGCTCCTTGCGACGCTTCATCACAATGTAGAAGAGCGTGCCAGCGATGCCAACAATGCCGCAAACCGTCAAAATCACCAAGCCGCGAGCACCAGTCATAGGCAAGTTGCCAAGAATCTTGTCGAGAGAAGTAGACTTCTTGTTGTTAATCTTCAATGTGTTAGCTGAATTGTCAGCACCAGCAGTGAGATTCACACAATGAAGCTTGTTATCAAGTTCAAATCCATCTGGAGCCTTAGTTTCAACTGCGCAATAAACGTGCGAAACATTAGCACCATTACCAACGAAGAAGGAGTCAGAAGCTTTACCTTTATCATCAGTTGCAGTCATTGTACGAACATGTCCGCCGGTCTTTACTAAATCACTTCCAGCAGCGTCAACTATCTTACCTTTAAGGTCATCTACAGTTTTACCTGGAGCAGCTTCATAGACATTAAAGATTGCACCCTGCAAAGGTTTACCATTGTCCTTATTGTCGTTATCACTCAATCCAACCTTATCAATGGTGAGCTTAGCGAAATTAGTGGTATCTCCACCTTCGTGAGGATGATTTGGGTCTTCATCACATGGTTTTTGCTCAGTTGGAATACAGCCTGGAGTTTTACCTCCCTCGCCGGTTGCAACTCCATCCACATCAGTGTTTATGTAGTTCTTAATATTTCCAGGAGCAATAACTGTTGTTACAACTGTTGCTGTAAGTTTACCGCCAACTTTGGCAGAAGCCTTAGTTAAACCAGTTGTAGTTAGCTTAACGCGAATCCACTTGACGTTCTTGAGGTTCTCAGATTTAGCTAAGTTTACCTTATCTGGATTATTACCAATTGAAGAATATCCTTCAACTTCATAATCCGTCGTCTCTAAAGTATCAGAGGCGTTGCCATCTTTATCAGTAACCTTCACATTCTTAACACTGCTATAGTTCAAGAAGTCTGTGTTAATCGGGTCAGTGAAGGAAACATTTGTATAGGTTTTGCCACCATCTTTAATAGCGGTGAGCGGGATGGAAATATCCCAACCCATAGTCGTCGTAGTGCCATCAATGAATGGCTTGTTTGGAGCAGTCTGAGCTTTCTTCTCTACCTTGCTGGTGCTAACGTCGTTTTTTGGATAAATCTTTAAATTGTAAATCCAAGTATGAGTCTGCGTATCTGGAAGAGGAACCGTTACAAGGAATGGGTTAACTTGCTTAGTAACCTTAATAGGTTTCCCATCTTTCTTAGGCGCACTATTAGCCAAGTCTTCTTCTACCAAGTACAAGCCGTACGTAGCACCAAGATTGAATGTTGTAGAACCATCTGTACCAGTCTCTTGTTCTACAACGTCAGCTTTTGCTTCAGAAGCCTTCAATCCTGCATCTTGCAAAGCCTTAGCAGCAGTCTTATTCTCAACATTTAAATCTTTGATAGCTGTCCAACCAGTTGTCTTGGACAAATCAATCTTGTTGCCATTAGTATCAACAATTGGAGTAATCTTGAACTTCACGCCTGAAATTGGTTTTTGTGCATCTGGAATTTTCTGCTCTTTACCATTATTCCTAACAGAACCCTCAGGACCTTCATACTTGTAAATGGTAATAGAGGTAGCCTGACCAGATTTAATATTCGCGGTATTTTCACCTTGAGTAGGAGTATTAGAAGCCGACTCACCACCAGCCCACGCTATGGATCCAGCGATGCAGCAGGTACCGAGCGTGCAGGAGGCAGCTACGAGTGCCACGGCGCGTTTTAACTTTGAAGTCTGTAGACGCATATTTCCTCTCTTCAATAAGTAAACTAATCGTCTTACATCTTTATTTAGGCTCAACAGCAGGTTACAAGCTAAACAAAAGGTTATGACATACTGACAATTATGTCGTTATGACATACTGACAATTGCATTGACGACAGCATCAGTGCAAACACACAGATGCGAACGCAGAAATACAACTGCAAACTTTCATCATTTAGCTATTCTTCGCAAATTGTGCGATAACGCTCAACCGTGAGTACATATAATATTAATCGATATTTAGACGAAAAATGAGATGTAGTATAACACAGTCAAATGTTTATGTTTCTGAGCATCTACCCCCCCCCCGGTACAAAAATCGTTGAAAAACAACGGATTTGGGGGTGACAAATAACCAGCTCTTTTTGTTTTTTGCGTTTTTTATTTTTTCTCAAAACCCAAACCATCGGCGTGTCGCATTGCCCTTGCTTGAAGCTGCATTGCGTGCTTCAAGCAAGCTCAATGCGGTAGCGCTTGCTGAGGGTTGAAAGCACGGTGTGCTTTCAACGCAAGCGAGGTCTACCTTCGTCTCGATTGACGAAGGCAGGACAGGTTCGTGTGGCTGTGCTTTAGAAATTATGTTGTGCTTTACGCACAACCGCGCGCACGATTGTGCTTTCTTTATATTCCTAACGAAAAGTCAACCTGTCGGAATTTCCAACAAGTTCGTTTGGAAAGTACAAGGCAAGTTGAGCGCTAAATCGCAGCGCTAAAACACGTCAACGCGCATTCGGCACAAACTCAATCCTGCAAGTCGCATTCAAAGCATTTGCAATACGATTCAAAAGCGCAATAGTCGGATTCCTCGAACCATTTTCCAACCTGCTAATATCCGACTGACTTATACCCGTCTTCTCCGACAGCTCAGCCTGAGTCAAACCAGCCCTTTTTCTCGCCATCACAAGCGACATAGTCAAGTCTCTTTCCGGCTGAAGCGCATCATACTCTTTCTTGAACTCGGGATCCTTCATAAGCTCGTCCGTGAGTTCATGCAAATCATTCATTCGCGTTTCCTGCACTGCGCGCGTTTCCTGCACTGCGCGCATTCGCCGCAACTCTTGCTTTCTCTGCATTACTCGTGTTCCCCGCACTACGTGCATCTCCTGCACTGCGCACGATCGCAGCAACTCTTGCTTTCTCTGCATTACTCGCGTTCCTCGCACTACGCACGTTCCCTGCAACTCTTGCTTTTCCATCACAAGCCCATCTTTCTATTAAAATATTCAGCCCTTCTCTGCATAGCGACCTATATTTCACTACGCGGAGTTTTCTGCTGCTTTTTAACGAATCCGTTGGTGGCAACAATGATCTTATCCGCATCAAAAAAGTATAAAATACGCACTATGTTGCTACCTAAAATAGTGCGAAGCTCAAAAATATGGTTGCCAACATGCTTACTAAGCGGCTCCCTCGCATCGTTTCCCAACATCTCCAAGCGATGCAAATCAGAAACCACCTTCGCGCGCAACTTGACATCTAAACTTTTAATAAACTCGCGTACTGGCTTATCACCATCCTTATCACTGTAAAAAATCACATCAAACAATTCCACAACCCCCTGCTTATGTTATATATAGCATAATCGCTTGTATACATCTTGTCAAAACAAGCAACCAGCAACCCTAACGCAGAAACAGTACTGCGCCAGTGTCCCAAAACAAGCAAAATCAGACACTAACGCAGAAAACACGCGCTCTCTAATTTGCAGTAATTAAAAAGACGATAGATTTTCGCTTCTACCGCCTTTTAAAGTTCATACAACTTCCTACTTTGCTCTTTGTGTATTAAATTTTCAAATTCTTATTGTTTAACATTCCAGCAAACATTGTATGATACATATCCTTAGATGATTCTTCTATTTGAGTAATACTTGATATTTTATTTCCCGCATCCTTTGATGATGCTCCACAAAGATAAAAGACTTCATTTTCTGTCCCAAAATCTAGTGCAATATATCTATCGTGGTATTTTTTATCGGATACCTTCAGATTCAGGTCTATATTAGGATAATCTTTTCTAAAATCATCTAAAATATTTTTTGTAAGCATATCTTTATTTCTTACATTATCGCTAAAAACTATGATTTGTATGTTATCTCTTGCAGCCCTTAAAAGTTCCAAAGTTTTAAGCCCTATATAGTTATCTATAACATAAATGCTTTTCTTTGCTGACTTATATATTTTTGTATAGGCAACATCTGCTTCTATCTTATCTCCATTCAGCAAAAGAAAATGCTTGTAGGTGTTACTATCTATAAAATTATCCATTACCTTTTTCAAATCTTCTTTTGTTGCCAAGGTGCTAATTTTATCGTTTATATTTGCTATTTCTTTTGAATGCTGCATTATATCATTTGTATTTTGACTTGTTTGCAATAACAGTTGCGTCATTTCTTTTGAACTAAGAAAGTCTCTATTTTCAACAATGAAGTCTTTCATCTGCTTAAACATTCGTATTAAAGCCTTGCTCTGTTTAACTGCCAGTTCTCCCCTTAATACAGTCATAAGCATATAGATGCCCTGTTCCGTAAAGGCATAAGGTTTGTATTTAATATTACTGCCTCTGCCTTGCGCTTTGTTCAAGGTCGCAAAATGCGACCTTGAAAGTTCAGATACTTCCTCATCGGTTAATTGGAACATAAAATCGTCATCAAATTTTTCAATATTCCTTTTAACCTGTTCGTTAAATCTTTTTGTAGAATATCCATAAATCTCAGCTAAATCCGAATCAAGCATAACTTTTTGATTTCTTATATAGTAAATCTTACTTTTAAGTGTAGTTTCATCTATTATCACAATCTCTTTCTTCTCTTCTGCCATAATGCCCCCAACATTATCTAAATATCTTTCCCAATACGCCACGTACTGCGTAACTTTTACTGCGTAACTTTTTTAAATCAACTGCGCCAGCAACAAATAAACAACATCGTGCGTAGATTTATTAGTTTTTGAGCTGAATTAATAGGTAGGATGCATCTATGCTCTATTTCAGCGTCTCTTATCATACGTATCATTTCGTTGTTAGTTTTAGGCATACTACTGAAGTTATTTGAGAATACGATGAATAGACAATAAATTTATAACATTGTGGTTAAAAGGTGTTGTAGTACGATTCATGTGTTACTCATGCAGTAAGCCGACTGCGCCAGTGTCCGAAAGTAGGCAAAATCAGACACGCACGCAGAAACAGTACTGCACTAGTGTCCCAAAACAAGCAAAATCAGACACGCACGCAGTTAATGCTCGCGCAGATTGCGCGCTCGCTTGCGAAACTCGCGTTGAAAGCACACTGTGCTTTCAACTTAAGCGAGTTTCCGCTCCGAATTGCTTTCGCGCGCTACGCTCTATGCGCGAAAGCAGGTCGTCACGCTGCCCAGTAACGAAAAAACGGCATTATACGTTATTAACGCAGAAAGCATACTGTGCCAGTAACAAAATGGGGCTTCAAGCCCGAAAGCTTGAAGCCCCATTTTTATATCAGACTAGCGTCACTCAGCTTCGTCGCCGTAATCACCCTGACCACCCTGATCATCAAGGTAATCATCTGGATTAAAGTCGTCGCCGAGCTTCATGTCGCCAAAATCAATGTTGGAGAAGTCAACATCGCCCATATCGCTCTCACCGAAGTTCGAAGGCGTGCTATCTGCACCACCCAAACCAAAGTTCGGATAAATAGAGTCACGCACCTGAGGATCCGGCTCCACGTTAGCGTTGCGGTAACGCGCCAAACCGGTACCAGCTGGGATGAGCTTACCGATAATCACGTTCTCCTTCAAGCCCTTGAGGTCATCTTCCTTCTGGCTTAAGGCGGCCTCAGTAAGCACGCGCGTAGTCTCCTGGAACGATGCTGCAGAAAGCCAAGAATCCGTAGCCAAAGAAGCCTTGGTAATACCCATAAGCTCTGGTCGACCAGCAGCAGGCTTGCCACCGTTCTTAACGGCAGCCAAGTTTGCCTCACGGAACTTTGCCTGATCCACAAGCTCACCTGGAAGAAGATCCGTATCGCCAGAATCGATCACCGTAATACGGCGAAGCATCTGGTGCACAATAACTTCAATGTGCTTGTCGTGAATATCAACGCCCTGAGAACGGTAAACGTTGTGAACTTCTTCCACAATATTCACCTGAGCTGCGCGCGGACCAAGGATTCGCAAAATCTTCTTAGGATCCACAGAACCCTCAATCAGCTGCGTACCAACGTCAACATGCTCGCCATCCTTTACCAGCATTGGCGCACGACGCGTCACAGGGTAAACGATTGGCTCAACCGTAGTGTCGTCTGGAGTCAAAGTCACCTGACGACCATGGTCAGTATCCTCAACCTTCACAACGCCTGGGAACTCAGCGATTGGAGCCTCACCCTTAGGAGTACGAGCCTCGAAAAGCTCCGTAACACGAGGAAGACCCTGAGTAATATCAGAAGCCGAAGCGACGCCACCAGAGTGGAAGGAACGAAGCGTAAGCTGCGTACCAGGCTCACCAATGGACTGTGCTGCAACAATACCAACAGCCTCGCCAACATCCACGAGTCGGCTCGTAGCCAAGGACCATCCGTAGCACTTTGCGCAAACGCCGCGCTTAGATTCGCAAGTAAGCACAGAACGCGCCTTAACTTCCTCAACGCCGTGCGCAACCAAATCGCGCAAAACGTCCATAGAAAGCGCATCTCCGCACTTTGCCAAAACTGTAGTGCCGTCAGCAGGATCGAGCACGTCTGCAGCAAGCAAGCGCGAGTATGGACCGCCATCAGCAGCCTTAACAAGCGTCAAATTGCCGTTTTCGTCGCGATCAGCAATCTTCATCATAAGACCGCGCTTAGTGCCACAATCTTCTTCGCGAACGATTACTTCCTGCGAAACGTCCACAAGACGACGAGTCAAGTAGCCAGATTCTGCCGTACGAAGTGCGGTATCTGCCAGGCCCTTACGAGCGCCGTGCTGGGAGATGAAGTACTCCAACACAGACAAGCCGTCGCGGTAGTTTGACTTAACAGGTCGAGGAATAATCTCGCCCTTAGGGTTTGCCACGAGGCCTCGCATACCAGCAATCTGGCGAATCTGCATCCAGTTACCACGTGCGCCTGACTGAACCATGATGTTCACGTTGTTGTCGTCGTGGAAGTTTTCGCGCATTGCGTCTGCAACCTTGTCGGTGCATTCAGTCCACAAGTTAATCAACTCTTGACGACGTTCTTCGTCGGTAAGAAGACCCATATCGTACTGGGAGTTGATTTTTGCAGCCTGATCCTCGTAATCTTGCGCGATTTGTTCGCGATTTGGAGGAAGCACAATGTCGGAGAATGCCATCGTTACGCCAGACCAAGGAGCGCGAGTAAAGCCGAGATCCTTCAAAGCGTCGAGTGTTGCTGCAACTTGAGCTGTAGAATAGCGGGTTGCAATTTCGTCGACGATCTTAGAAAGTACGCCCTTTGGCACCTGCTCGTTTACGAACGGATAGTCGACTGGCAAAGTTCCGTTGAACAAAATGCGTCCGCAAGAAGTTGCAAACAGTACAGTTCCGTCCTTAAAACGCTCTTCGCGCACAACGTCCGGGCTGCCTGGCTCAGGGTCGACAACCTTAAGCTCAGCAGGCTCCCAATTCTTTGGCAATACGAAGTCTGCAGGAACTCGAATCAGCACCTTAGCTTGCATGTCAATCTCATGCTTGTCGAGAGCCATTTCAGCTTCAGCAAGCGAGGAGAAAATACGACCCTGACCCTTTGCTCCGTCAATTACGGTAGACAAGTAGTAAAGACCCAGAATCATATCCTGAGAAGGCATTGTAACGGTGTGACCGTCTGCTGGCTTCAAGATATTGTCGGAAGCCATCATCAAAGTGCGTGCTTCGGCTTGAGCTTCTGCAGAAAGCGGAAGATGCACTGCCATCTGGTCACCATCGAAGTCTGCGTTGAATGCTGCGCAGGCAAGTGGTGGCAGGTGGATTGCTTTACCTTCAACCAAAATTGGCTCAAATGCTTGAATACCCAAGCGGTGAAGTGTAGGTGCGCGGTTAAGAAGCACAGGATGCTCGGAAATAACTTCCTCCAAGACGCCCCAAACTTCGGAGTCGCCGCGGTCAACCAAACGCTTTGCGCTCTTCATATTCTGAGCAAAGCCCTGATCTACCAAACGCTTAATAACGAACGGCTTAAACAGCTCCAATGCCATTGGCTTTGGCAAACCGCACTGATGCATGCGAAGACTTGGACCAACGACGATTACGGAACGGCCGGAGTAATCAACACGCTTACCGAGCAAGTTCTGACGGAATCGACCTTGCTTACCCTTAAGCATGTCGGAAAGCGACTTTAATGGTCGGTTGGATGCGCCGGTTACTGGGCGTCCGCGGCGACCGTTGTCGAAGAGCGAATCGACTGCTTCCTGAAGCATGCGCTTTTCGTTATTAAGCATGATTTCAGGAGCGCCGAGCTCAATAAGTCGCTTCAAACGGTTGTTACGGTTGATTACGCGACGGTACAAATCGTTCAAATCGGAAGTTGCAAAACGACCACCATCGAGCTGAACCATTGGTCGCAAATCTGGTGGGATTACTGGAATTACGTCCAAAACCATAGCTTCTGGCTTGTTTCCAGTAGTCAAGAATGCGTTTACAACCTTCAGTCGCTTCAAAGCGCGAGCCTTGCGCTGACCGGTTCCGTTGTCGATTTCTGCGCGAAGCTCCTCTGCGGCAGACTTCAAATCGAAGTCCTGCAAACGCTTCTTAATAGCTTCAGCACCCATGCAGCCTTCGAAGTAGTCACCGTAGCGATCTTCCATCTCGCGCCACAAGTCAACGTCGCCTTCCATGTCTCCGGCACGCAAGCCCTTGAAGCGGTCGAACACGGCATTCAAACGCTGAATCTGCTCGTCGTAACGGGTGCGAATAGCAGACATTTCGCGTTCTGCACTAGCGCGCAGCTTAGATTTTGCAGCACCTTTGCTTTCGCCAGATTCTTCCAGCTCGTGCAAGTCTTCTTCAACTTTCTTTGCGCGCGCTTCAATTTCGTTATCGCGGCGCTTGCGAAGGTTGCCGATTTCGGTATCGAATTCGTCTTGCAAATCTGGAAGATCTTGATGACGCTGTTCTTCGTCGACTTTCGTAACCATGTAGGCTGCGAAGTAGATTACTTTTTCAAGATCCTTAGGTGCAATGTCGAGCAAGTAGCCCAAACGGCTTGGCACACCCTTGAAGAACCAAATGTGCGTTACCGGAGCTGCAAGCTCAATATGACCCATGCGTTCGCGGCGAACGCGGCTGCGGGTAACTTCCACGCCGCATCGCTCGCACACGATTCCCTTAAAGCGCACGCGCTTATACTTACCACACGCGCACTCCCAATCGCGAGTTGGACCGAAGATCTGCTCACCGAACAGACCGTCCTTCTCTGGCTTTAGGGTACGGTAATTAATGGTTTCTGGCTTCTTTACTTCGCCGTGGCTCCAGCTACGGATATCTTCGGCGGTGGCCAGTCCAATCCTCAGTTTGTCAAATGCGTTGACGTCCAGCACTCTTATCGTCCTGTCTCATGAAATTGTTTTCTAATGTTTCTTAATTTCTTAAAGTGTGTTCGTTACCGAATCACTGGTATTCAGGTTCAACAGCAATCTGATCTTCCTTGGCGGACGAATCTGGTCGAGCGCCAATATTGAAGCCAAGATCGTCGGAAGATGAAACTGGGTCGTCCTCTTCATCCTTCATGTCGATTGCAACGCCTTCAGCGTTCAACACTTCAACATTAAGGGAAAGCGACTGCATTTCCTTAAGCAACACCTTGAAGGATTCAGGAATGCCAGCTGGTGGCAGGTTATCGCCCTTGACGATAGCACCATACACGCGCACGCGACCGTCGACGTCATCAGACTTCGTAGTCATCATTTCGTGCAATGTGTAAGCAGCACCATAAGCCTCGAGCGCCCACACTTCCATTTCGCCGAAGCGCTGGCCGCCGAACTGAGCCTTACCACCCAACGGCTGCTGGGTAATCATGGAGTAAGGACCAGTGGAACGTGCGTGAATCTTATCATCAACCAAGTGATGCAGCTTCAAAATGTACATGTAGCCCACAGAAATTGGCTTCGGGAATGGTTCACCAGTACGACCGTCGAATAAGGTTGCCTTACCGTCGGAGCCAACAAGCTTGTCACCATCGCGATTTGCGAGTGTTGTAGAAAGCAAGCCCTTCAAAGTTTCTGGGCGCACACCGTCGAATACTGGTGTTGCAACTGGAGTGCATGGATCGCCATGCTCAGCACCTTGTGGCACGTACTTCTTCCAAGCTGCTTCCAAATCTGGATCCAAGTTAATATCCCAGCCAGCGTGAGCAATCCAGCCCAAGTGAAGCTCGAGCACCTGACCCAAGTTCATTCGAGAAGGCACGCCCAACGGGTTAAGCATGATGTCAACTGGAGTACCATCAGCCAAGAATGGCATATCTTCTTCTGGCAAAATGCGGGAAATAACACCCTTGTTGCCGTGACGACCGGAAAGCTTATCGCCTTGCGTAATCTTACGATGCTGAGCAATGTAAACGCGAATCATTTGGTTCACGCCGTTTGGAAGCTCGTCACCGTCATCTTCAGCGTCTTCACGAGTGATTTCCTTAACTGCAATCACAGTACCAGTCTCACCGTGTGGCACGCGCAAAGAAGTATCGCGCACTTCGCGGCTCTTTTCGCCGAAGATTGCGCGGAGCAAACGCTCTTCTGGAGTAAGCTCGGTTTCGCCCTTAGGAGTTACCTTACCAACCAAAATATCGCCAGCTTCGACTTCAGCGCCAATGCGAATAATGCCGCGCTCGTCAAGATTTGCAATCGCATCTTCACCAACGTTTGGCAAATCGCGAGTAATCTCTTCGGAACCAAGCTTGGTTTCACGAGCGTCGATTTCGTACTCTTCAATATGAATAGAAGAAAGCGTATCATCTTGCACAAGACGCTGGGAAATAATCACAGCATCCTCGTAGTTGTAACCGTTCCAAGGCATGAATGCAACGAGCAAATTCTTACCCAATGCAAGTTCGCCCTTTTCGGTTGCAGGACCGTCTGCCAAAACAGTACCAGCTTCAACACGCTCGCCATCTTTAATAAGCGGCACTTGGTTGTAGCAAGTAGTCTGGTTAGAACGCTGGAACTTTGAAAGCTTGTAGCTGGACTGAGTTCCATCGTCGTTCATAACGCGAATAATATCTGCAGAAACGTAAGTTACTACGCCCGGCTTTTCGGCTAAGATTACGTCGCCAGAATCAACTGCTGCACGCCATTCAGAGCCGGTACCAACAAGTGGTCGCTCCGACTTAATAAGCGGCACAGCCTGACGCTGCATGTTCGTACCCATCAATGCACGGTGACCTTCATCGTGCTCCAAGAATGGAATCAAGGAAGCACCAAGGGAAACCATCTGACGTGGGGAAACATCCATGTAATCTACAGTGCTTACAGGCACATCGACTGCTTCTTCTTCGTCCACGCGAGCAAGTGCTTGAGTGCCAACGAAGTTGCCGTTTTCGTCGAGTTCCTGGTTTGCTTGAGCAATAACGTGCTCGGCTTCGCGGTCTGCAGTCATGTATTCAACTTCGTTAGTTACGTGACCATTCACAACCTTGCGGTATGGGGTTTCGATGAAGCCGAATGGGTTGATGCGTCCGAAGGTTGCCAAAGAACCGATAAGACCGATGTTTGGACCTTCTGGGGATTCGATTGGGCACATACGTCCGAAGTGGGATGGGTGCACGTCTCGAACTTCCATAGAAGCGCGATCGCGAGAAAGACCACCAGGACCAAGTGCGGAAAGACGACGCTTGTTCGTAACTCCTGCCAAAGGATTGTTTTGATCCATAAACTGGCTGAGCTGGGAAGTTCCGAAGAATTCCTTAATAGTTGCGTTTACTGGACGAATGTTAATCAAGGACTGAGGAGTAATTGCCTCTGCATCCTGAGTTGTCATACGTTCGCGCACAACGCGCTCCATGCGGCTTAAGCCGGTACGAAGCTGATTCTGCACAAGCTCGCCAACCTGACGAATACGACGGTTGCCGAAATGATCGATATCGTCAACGTCAACGCGCAACTGCACGTCTTGACCGTCGCGCTTACCTGGGAAGGTTTTTTCGCCGGAATGCAACGTTACCAAGTACTTAATAGTTGCGATAATATCTTCGCGGTTCAAGCTACGATCGCTGTAATCTGCTTCAATGCCGAGCTTGCGGTTGATCTTATAGCGACCAACGCGAGCCAAATCGTAACGCTTTGTGTTGAAGTAGAAGGAATCGAGAAGGTTGCGACCAGCTTCTGGAGTTGCAGTATCTGCAGGGCGAATCTTACGGTACAAATCGGTAAGTGCATCGTCTTGCGTTTCGATAGGCTCTTTTGCGAGCGCATCCAAAACAAGTGGGTATCCTTGGAAAGCATCGGCAATTTCGTCTTTCGTCATGCCAATAGCCATAAGGAATACGATTGCAGACTGCTTACGCTTGCGGTCAACGCGAACGCCTAAAACGTCACGCTTGTCGATCTCAAATTCCAGCCATGCACCGCGGCTTGGAATAATCTTCGCACCGAAAACATCCTTGTCGGAAGTGCGATCCTGCGTGCGATCAAAATACACGCCTGGAGAGCGCACAAGCTGCGAAACAATTACTCGCTCGGTGCCGCCAATAATAAAAGTACCGTGTGGAGTTTGAAGTGGGAAATCACCCATGAAAACAGTTTGGCTCTTAATTTCACCAGTTTCGCCGTTTTCAAACTCAGCATTCACATAAAGTGGAGCAGAATAGGTGTAATCCTTTTCCTTGCACTCGAGCACAGTGTGGCGTGGCTCTTCAAAGTATGGATCAGAGAATGTGAGACTCATTGTCTCAGCAAAGTTCTCAATTGGGGAAATCTCCTGGAAGACTTCATCGAGACCAGAAACATGAGGCACGGTGTGAGTTCCGTTTGCTTCATCTTCTGCAACGCGCTTCTTCCAGCGTTCAGAGCCGATCAACCAATCAAAGCTGTCGGTTTGCACGCCGAGGAGGTATGGCACATCAATAGGCTCACAAATGGAGCCAAAATTCACACGATCTGACGCTTTATGCAACTTAATATCATGTTCGTCAGCACGTGCGATGACTTTCGTGGTGCTCGTCATAGCTTGTTCAGCAGCCAATGGACGTTCCTTTATCACTCGCTAGTTAACTATTTAATCTTTGAAAAACTAAAGAAAATCGCGGCAAACGAAACTGCCAAATAAGCAAGTTGCGATGCGCGGGCGCCTTCTTCGGTTCCATGAGCATGCCCGCTATATGACACACCTTACACAGAATCTCTACTTTACCAAAAACTAAAGACTTCCTTATTAATAAAAAAAGTCCGCTCTAGCGCTTGCAATTTCTGGGATGCTTAATATTCTCTACTTCAGTGGAACGAATATTCGTGTGGTGAGATTTGAGATTTTTCGCACTGAGCGAGGCGAACGTCAGAGCCGTAGGCTGCTGATTCGCCGAGTGAAGAAGAAAAATCGAAAAATCTCTGCGATAAGGCACGGTTATTAACGAATTAGCATGCAGAGTTTGGGGGATTTCTTTACGAGCACTAAAAGAGGACTGCGCATTGACTTGCCGGAGCGCTTAAAGCGTAGTGCGCGGAGGCACTTCAATGCGGAAACTCGCTTAAGTTGGAAGTCCAGTGGACTTCCAACGCGAGTTTCGCAAGCGAGCGTAATAAAACGCGAGCTTATCGTTAAAAAAGTTTAAGAATAGAGCGACGAAGGAACGCTCACGCGCAAAGCGCGCTCGCTACTGAGCTTGCGTTGAAAGCACACCGTGCTTTCAACTTGAGCAAGCTCACGCTCCGAGTTGCTTTCGCGCGCACAATGCTGCGCTCAAGCAGGTCGTAGCACATGCGAAGAGAGAAATCCCCCAAAACTCGCGCCACGGCAAACGATACAAGTTGCGAGTAAACTAAATACGTTACGATTACGAAGTTACGTAAAGATACTTAAAAAGCTAAGGAATAGCATGAATAACAGCGAGAATACGCAAGAAGCCGCAGCCAAAACCGAAAAGCAAACAGAAGCACACAAAGCAGCAGCAAGCCGCGTAGAGCAAATGTACGAGTACGGCTACCGCAAATCAAATTATGGCCCAGACGAGCTTGTAACCGACGCTCACGGAAATCCAATTAGCGTTATGGACGCAATGCTCAGCGCCGACGACGCAGCGCGCGCAGAAACGCACACTCCTCACCTTTGCTTCTACTCCCCTCGTATTCCAGGAAATACAGGTTCCGCAATTCGACTTTGCGCTGTAACTGGCACTATTTTGCACTTGGTTGAGCCGCTTGGTTTTAATTTGCACGATACTAAATTACGTCGCGCAGGCTTGGATTATCACGATATGGCTCACGTTGTTTTGCACCCAAATTTTGAGAATTTAGTTGAGTCAATGCCAAATTCGCGAATTATTGCGTTTACTGCGAATGCTACGAAACTTTACACTGAAATTGAATATAAGCCGAACGATATTCTGCTTTTTGGACCAGAACCAGGAGATATTCCTGATCCAATGGATGTTATGGCAGGCCCGCACGTGGCAGAGCAGGTGCGTCTTCCTATGCGCCCGTCACTTCGTAGTTTGAATCTTACAAATTGCGCTTCTATTGCAGTGTATGAAGCGTGGAGACAACTCGGTTTTACAGGCGGAAAGTAATCACAAAAGTATACGACGTTTACATAATTAAGCATGCAACAAGATTCACAATCTCTCCCCGAAGAACATCTCACCGAAGAAACTTCTCAGCCATTGCGCGAATTGGCAACACTTACGCGCGATAATGTTGCACTTTTTTGGCATAGTTGTGCACGCGATTTGCCTTGGAGGTTTGGGCACA
This sequence comes from Gardnerella sp. DNF01151, assembly GCF_049244235.1. NCBI lineage: Bacteria > Bacillati > Actinomycetota > Actinomycetes > Bifidobacteriales > Bifidobacteriaceae > Gardnerella > Gardnerella sp. DNF01151. The sequence goes on from NZ_CP058389.1 coordinate 1,455,445, forward strand.
CTACCCCTTGGGGTGTGCTTGTGTGTGAAGTAATGAGCCAGCAAACGCAAATGAGCCGTGTTGTACCCTATTGGCTCACTTGGATGCAAACTTGGCCAGATGCACAATCACTAGCTCACGCTACGAGTGCTGAAATTATTACAGCTTGGGGTCGCCTCGGCTACCCTCGACGCGCGTTACGTTTACAATCTTGTGCTCAAGTTGTAGCAACAAGATATCGCAATAAGCTGCCATGCACCTATGAAGAACTTATTGCCTTGCCAGGTGTAGGCGATTACACAGCAAGTGCAATACTCAGCTTTGCTTATGGCAAGCACATTGCGGTGATTGATACAAATATTCGCCGCGTACTTATGCGCGCTTTTACTGGAACTGAATCGCATGGTGGCAGCACAACGCAATCTGACCGCGAGCTTGCTGCCGCAGTATTGCCAGAAGATAATCATGTTACTACTGCCACTGCTAACGCTACTAACACCACCAACACTACCTGCACTTCATCCGTTTGGAATCAGGCAATTATGGAAATTGGTGCTACCATTTGCACAGCACGATCTCCGCAATGCACTGCATGTCCTTTGCAAACATGGTGCCGTTTCAAAGCTGCTGGATTTCCAGGTCTTGGCCGCCATACCCGCCCCCAGCAGCATTTTGCCGGCACTAATCGGCAAGTGCGCGGCATTATTTTGCAGGCATTGCGTGAAGCACATAAAAAACAGCAGGTATTGCAACGTTGCGAGATCAACAATTTATGGTCGAATCAAACACAACTTGGCGAATGCATTGCTTCGCTCGATCATGACAGTCTTATCACTATATTGCCAGATGGCACTTTAACATTACCTTAAGTAACTAACTCATTACGCTGCTTTTGTAACTCTTTAATTAACAGCTTAATTACTTTGTATGAGAGTCTACCTTGTGTAGTGAGTACAGTTCATCTCATCGACTTATGTATTACAATGGTAAATATGTCAATGCCAACTACGTCACCACGTGAGTCGCATCGCAATGCGAGTGCAACATCGGTTCGCAACCCGATGCGCAAACCCGTGCGTAAGACCGTACGTAACATGAGCGCAGCAAAACGAAGAATGTATCGTCGTCGCAGAATTGTTGTCGGTATTGCTTTGTTGCTTTTGATTATGTTGGCAATATTTTGTGTTATTAGCTTGAGCAAGGGTATTGCCGCTATTAGTAAAGCGATTGCTGGTCATGAAGTTACCATTGTTCGTCATTCAGTGCCAGACCCCCGTCCTGTTGGATTAACACCTCATTGCACTGATAAAGATATTCGTCTTGAGCTTTCTACTAAGTCACAAACTGTTCCTATGGGCGGTAGTGTTGAGTTGACAGAACGATTTGTGCACGAAGGAAACTCTTCTTGCCTTATTGACGCATCGGATATGAATGCTGTTCTAACTATTAATAGTAGTGAAGAAGTTACGCAAGGTAAGCAAGAAACTAAAGATAATAAAAAGAAAGATAATAAAGACAACAAAGACTTTAAAGACGCAAGTAAGAGCGTTGACTACTTATCACATGCAGTATGGCGTTCTGATAGTTGTGACACTGCATTAAAGCCGCTGCTTATGGCGAAGGGTGATCATTTCGAAAAGAAAATCACTTGGAATACCAATACTACCGTCGGAAAAGGCTGTGTTGCAGATGACGATTTACCGAAGGTGGATCGCGGCACATACGTTGCGCGGCTTGAGCATAAGCGCGTGCCAGGGCTTCACAGCGAGCCAGTGATCATTAATGTGCAGTAGGATTTATGCGTGCGACGACCTGCCGAAGCGCTGCGCTCGTTTTTGTGGACTTATGTGGGGTGTAAGTCCCCAATTGCGCGCATGTTCTCCGGCATTTGCGCTGACGACTGCACCAGTAACGAAAAAACGGTGACGCTCGCGCGGGTAACGCGCTCGCTACGAAACTCGCGTTGGAAGTCCCCCGGACTTCCAACTTAAGCGAGTTTCCGCTTTGAAGGAGCTTGAAATCCTGTGATTTCAAGCTCGGTCAAAGCGCACGCTAATTCTTGAAGCTGTGTACTGGAGCAGGAATACGTCCACCGCGAGTTACGAAAGCTTCGCAGCTTGTTTGGTTTACTGGCATAATCGGCGCATATCCCATTAATCCGCCGAAGTTCGCCATTTCGCCTACACCTTTTCCAATTACTGGAATAATTCGCACAGCGGTAGTTTTTTGATTAATCATGCCGATTGCAGATTCATCCGCAATCATGCCAGAAATCGTTGCAGCGGAAGTGTTTCCAGGAATTGCAATCATGTCAAGACCGACTGAGCAAACGCAAGTCATTGCTTCAAGCTTTTCAATAGTCAAGCAGCCAGACTTCGCAGCAGCAATCATATTTGCATCTTCCGAAACGGGTATAAACGCTCCAGAAAGACCGCCAACATAGCTACTTGCCATAATGCCGCCCTTCTTAACTTGATCGTTCAGCATAGCGAGCGCTGCAGTTGTGCCGGGAGCACCAACCTGATCCAAACCGATTTTCTCAAGCACTTCGCCAACAGAATCGCCAACTGCAGGAGTTGGAGCAAGCGACAAGTCTATAATTCCAAACGGCACACCAAGCCTGCGAGAAGCCTCTTGCGCAACCAACTGACCTACGCGAGTAATTTTAAACGCAGTGCGTTTAATAGTTTCGCACAGAAAAGCAAAGTCTTTTCCTCTAGCAGCATCGAGTGCACTCGAAACAACGCCAGGACCAGACACGCCAACATTGATCACAGCATCGCCTTCAGTTACACCATGGAAGCCGCCTGCCATGAACGGATTGTCGTCCGGAGCATTGCAAAAAGCCACGAATTTAACGCAACCGTAAGAATCGTTTCCAGCTGTAGCTTCAGCAATCTTTTTAATCGTACGTCCGAGCAGCTCTACGCAATCCATGTCTATACCGGTTCGTGTTGAGCCAACATTCACAGACGAGCACACAATTTCCGTCTCGCTTAAGGCTTGCGGAAGCGACTCAATAAGCATGCGGTCTGCTGCAGTCATCGACTTTGCAGGAAGCGCAGAATACCCACCAATTAAATCAACTCCAACAGTGTGTGCTGCTCTGTCTAATGCGTGCGCAATTTGCACAAAATCTTCAGACTTTTTACAAGATGACGCTCCAACAAGCGAAATCGGAGTTACAGTAATTCGCTTGTTTACAATTGGAATTCCGTAGTCGCGCGAAATATCGTTACCGGTTTTTACTAAATCTTTCGCAAGACGTGTGATTTTTGCTTCAACTTTACAACAAACGTCCTGCACGTTTTCGCAAGCGCAATCTAGTAGGTTGATTCCCATGGTGATTGTGCGAACGTCGAGCTGTTCTTGCTCAATCATCGAATTAGTTTCGCTTACTTCCATCAGGTTGAGCATTATGTACTTCCTTACGTTTACTTAGATTGCTGCGGATTTTAGATTCTGTGCATTGCAGTGAAAATATTGCTACGCTGGCAGCGAATACGCACGCCAATTTCGTCTCCTAGCGTTTCTAATCCTGCAGCAAAATTGCCAAATTCGCAATCAACAGTAGACACGTCAACAATCATCATCATGTTGAAGAATCCGTCGACAATTGTTTGAGAAATATTCAAAATATTTACATTATGCTCGGCAGCATGTGAAGTAACTTTTGCAATAATACCAACGGTATCGCAGCCGACAACGGTAATAATCGCCCTGAAAGCATCAGATTGCAACGCTTCTTGCGATTCATTATTCTCTGCAACTGCTGTTGTGTTATTGGCGACCATATTTGCCTCCTGCCGTTTTGAACCCGCATGTTAATGCATAAAGTTTATGCATTAACGCAAATTATGCGGTTATTTGTTTCAATTTTACACATCATACGTTTTTATGCGCTTTATGCGCTTTTATACATTTTTTATGCGTAAATATTATGCTGCTTCATATCTTCCGGAAGTGCATTGCGAAGCGACACAAGCGATCCAGAGCGGAACACGGAACGAATGCCAGCAGCAAGAAGCGGCGCAATCGAAAGAACCGTCATATTATCAAGACGCTTCTCTTCAGGCACAGGAACTGTATCCGTCACAATAATCTCGCGAACTCCAGCAGCTTTCAAACGCTCAACAGCAGGTCCAGAAAGCAAAGCATGCGTTGCAACCAAAGTAACAGATTTTGCTCCAGCCTCACGCAAAGTACGTACAGCTTCGCAAATAGTGCCAGCAGTATCGATCATATCGTCTACAACAATGCAATCGCGTCCTTTAATCTCACCAATGATGCCGTGAGCTTCAGCATGGTTAGGGCGCGTAATATCGCGCGTTTTATGAATAAAAGCAAGAGGTAAATCTCCGAGTTTTGCAGCCCATTGCTCAGAGACTTTGATGCGACCAGCATCAGGAGACACAATAGTTGCATTATCGAGCTTCATAGAGTTTCGCACATAATCAATAAGCACAGGCATCGCAGTCAAATGGTCAACAGGCCCGTCAAAGAAACCCTGCTCCTGAGTTGCGTGCATGTCAACAGTCAAAATGCGCGTGGCACCAGCAGCGCGGAATAAGTCAAACATGAGTCGAGCAGTAATAGGCTCACGTCCCTGATGCTTCTTATCTTGGCGAGAATATCCAAAGAACGGTGCAACCACGTTAATACTGCGAGCAGATGCGCGTCGCAAAGAATCGACCATAAGCAGCTGTTCCATAATCCAATTGTTAATAGGATTCGTGTGTGCCTGAAGCACAAACACATCCGAACCACGAACAGGCTGAGTAAAGCGCACATACATTTCGCCATTCGCAAAATCGTAGGCAGTAGTCTCAAGCACATCAATACCAAGATACTGTGCAGTCTCATTAGCAAGTTCTGGGTATGCGCGACCCGTAACTAACATCATCTGCTTTTTTGGATTGCCTTCAAGAATTGTTGACATAATTGCCTTCCCGTTTGCAAACTGGTGTTGCGCGACATAGTCGCTTTCTATTTTAGCAGCTTGTGCGCCTCGTACGACACAACAAGCGTTTTATTTTAGCGCGTTACTTTAAAATCATTAAGAACTACGCTTGCAAAGCAAAATCATCATTACGAAAATAAGCCCGAATCCCACAAAATCTGCCCATGAAAAAACAGCTCCAGTAAACATAACAGCAGTAATTGCAGCAGTAACAGGCTCGCTAGCTCCAAGCAAAGTGCCACGAACAGAACCTACTCGCATAATGCCCTCTAAGAACAGCCAATATGCTCCAAAAGTTCCAGCAATAACGGTAAAAGCAAAAAGCAGCATAGCGCGCAAATCTAATGCAGGCATCGTTTCCCACGGTCGCACAAACGGGAGCATAATACAACCAGAAATAATAAACGTAATGCCATTAACAGTCAGATTTCCCCATTTTGCAATCAATTTCACAGGCATAATAGCAAGCGCCGCTGTAGACGCAGCATCTGCAAGCCCCCAAAGCAAACCCATAACAGGCAAAGACAGTGAAGAAAGATTACCACCTGTAGCCATTAAAGCAGTTCCTGCAAAAGCTAGCACAACTCCAATAGTTTCGCGCATAGTTGGCACGCGGCGAGTGTGGAAACACGCATAAACCAAAACAAACAGTAAGTTAAGGCTTTGAAGCACAGTAGCAGTGCCAGAATTAGTCCAATCAATAGTACATAAATACGAAACTTGCGTAAGAAGAACGCACACAATTCCCGTAATAGCCATTGAAATCCAAGTACGACCAGTTTTCACAGCACCACTTAACTGCTTAGGAGTGCAAGCTGCAGCAGTAATGACAAATAACATGCCAGCAGCAATTTGACGAACGCAAGCGATTTGCAAAGGAGATACGTGATACGTCGACATGAGGATTTTCGAAACTGTTGCGTTTGCACCCCAAAATGCGCCACCTAAAAGAGTTAAAAATATTCCTACAAGAATAGCGTTTGTAGAATGATTTAACGCTGGATTAGGTTTATTTGGAGTACCTTCGATTGCTTTTGTTGCAGATTTTGATGTGTCAAAAGTCTTTGAACCTGTTGATTGCAATTTTGAAGATTGTTGCTTTTTTGTTGAAGAGGAATCAATATTTGATGAATCCAAATCATGCGCACTGCTACGCCAAGAAAACTTAACCATTATTAGATTCACCTCGCATCCCCAAAACAAGCAAACATGCAGTAATTATTGCACATCTACTCAACTAATTTGCTGGTAAACAACACTTTAGAAAAACATACTCTACTTGCACACACGAAAGAAATGTATAGTATTAAAAAATTACAATTCAAAACGCGCGCATTAAACAATAAAATCAACGAAATAAACCAAAATAACAACGTGACTTAAGCCATAAACCAACGCACTAGTCATATGAAGGCGGAAACATGCACAACTACGCATCAAACAGTAATATTTTTCAACCACACCACATTTTAGTTACTGGCGGCGCAGGTTTTATTGGATCTAATTTTGTGCATTACATAGCTAAATATCATGTAACGGTTGCTGTTACGGTACTTGATTTGCTTACTTACGCTGGGAATATGGCAAATCTTTACGACTTACCTCAAGATTTTGCAAACAACCGATACGCTTTTATTCGCGGAGATATTCGAGACGAAAATATAGTTGATCAGCTATTAGATCCGCATAATCCAATTAAAACTGCAGAAGGAACAACACTTCCTGCTATAGACGCAATCGTAAATTTTGCTGCAGAATCACACAACGATAATGCAATCGAGTTTTCTGACCCGTTTATAAGCACAAATATTTTAGGAACGCATACACTCATTAAATTCGCACACAAATATAATATTCGCTTCCATCAAGTAAGCACCGATGAAATTTACGGAGATTTTCCTATTGACAGCGTGCTTAAATTCGACGAGTCAAGTCCATATTGTCCATCTAGTCCATATTCTGCAAGCAAAGCTGCAGGCGATCTCTTGGTAAAAGCATGGTGTAGAACTTACGGTTTGCGCGCAACTATTTCGAATAGCAGCAATAATTACGGGCCACGACAGCATATTGAAAAGTTTATTCCTCGCCAAATTACAAACATTATGTGCAATATGCCAGCAAAATTGTACGGCGTAGGAGATTCGATACGCGATTGGATCCACGTTGAAGATAATTGCGACGCAATATGGCATGTTCTAACGCGTGGAACAATCGGTGAAACATATAATATTGGCGCTAACTGTGAAATTAACAACATAAATATTTTGCGGATTTTGATGCAACTCATGGGCGTGCCAGAATCAAATATAACGTATGTAAATCCCAGAATAGGCGAGGATAGGCGTTACGCACTAGATACTACGAAAATTCGAACACAATTAAAATGGGAGCCTAAGCACGATAATTTGAAGCAAGAATTGCAAGAAACAATATCGTGGTACGACTCTCACACTGATTTATGGAAGCCTATTAAAGCGCAAGTCGAGCAGCATTACGCTGAATTAGGGCACTGAATTTGCGTGACGAAATTGCGCTCGACGACCTGCATGAGTGATTAGAGCGTAACATGCGCGACGTCGGGTAAGCGGCAATCGGGTTTTCGGCATGAAAAAAGGGCTTCTAGCGATTGGCTAGAAACCCTAGGCGCGGAGAATACGAGATTCGAACTCGTGAGGCTGTTACACCAACACGCTTTCCAAGCGTGCGCCATAGACCACTAGGCGAATTCTCCAAACTGCTAACTTAGCAATCAAACTGCTTGCCAAGCAAACAACTTAAATAGAATACCACGAATCGCGGATATTGCAAACTCGCGCGCGCCGACAACCTTTTTGGGAACACTCGCGCAGATCGCGTTCTGCATTAGGGCCGGATTTTGCTTGTTTTGGGACACTCGCGCAGTCAGCAAACTGCATCCGTGTCCCTGATTGCCGTTTTAGCGCGCGCTCAGGTTACGTGCTTTCAGGTTACGCGCGCGGCGGCTAATCGCAAGAACGCCCACCAAACCACCTAAGCCAGCAACGGCGCTACTTGAGATTCGTAAGCGCGCAAAGCCATGTCGATTACGTTGTGCATGTCGTAATAGCTGTAAGTTCCCAAGCGACCGCCGAAAACTGTGCGAGGCTCAGCCGCAGCAAGCTCCGCATAGCGCGCGTACAAGGCTTTATCTGCATCAGTATTCACAGGATAGTAAGGCTCATCGTCGCGAGTTGCAGCGCGAGAATACTCCTGCCACACTACAGTTTCCCCAGCTTTCACGCTTTTGCCCGGCACGAAAGTTGCGCAATCGTCAGCATCGCCACTAGCCTCTCCGCCAACTTCCTCGCGCTCTGGATTAAAGTTCTTAAACTCAATCGCGCGCGTAAACGGCACATCAGCATCCGAATAGTTCATAACTGGGCAGCCAAAGTGGTCACTCTCCTCGTAACGCACTTCCTTAAAGTCCACAGTCCTCCACTTCAACTCGCCAAGAGCGTAGTCAAAATACCTATCAACCGGACCGGTATAAACAACCGGCACTCCAGCTTCCGCCAGCGCGCGCTTATTAAACGGCTGAGATTCGTCGAAGAAGTCTACACCAAGCGAAACGTGAATACGCGGATCGTCAATCATGCGCTGCATCCAAGCCGTGTAGCCGTCCGTAGGCAAGCCTTCCCAAGTGTCCTTAAAGTAGCGATTATTATAGTTAAATCTCACAGGCAAGCGCTTAATAATTCCAGCAGGAAGCTCGGAAGGATCCGTCTGCCACTGCTTTGCCGTGTAGTTTTTAATAAACGCTTCATAAAGCGGACGACCAATTAAGCTAATGCCCTTATCGTTCAAATTTTGCGGATCTTTGCCAGCCAACTCCCCCGCTTGGCTTGCAATCAAAGCCTTTGCTTCCTCTGGCGTGTAGTGCGCGTGGAAGAACTGGTTAATTGTACCCAAGTTGATTGGCAGCGGATACACTTCGCCGTCGTGCGTTGCGTACACGCGATGTACGTAGTTAGTAAACGACGTAAAACGATTCACATAATCCCACACGCGCTTGTTGCTTGTGTGGAAAAGATGCGCTCCGTACTTGTGAATTTCGATTCCTGTGCGCTCGTCAAAATACGAGTAAGCGTTTCCACCGATGTGATTTCGAACGTCAATAATTTCAACGCGAGCGCCCGTATGCTCCACTGCTTGCTGAGCTACAGTTAAGCCGAACAATCCTGCTCCAACAACTACTAAATCTGGGTAAGTTGCTGATTTTGCTTTTTCGTACATTTTATTCCTTTATAAGATACGTCTATTTTGAAATTATGCTTTATATATTCCCGTTATTAAGCTATTCCAGTTATTAACCTAGCATTTCGCTTGTTGCGCTACTTATTTTTAGGAAAATCAACTTTTGGATTAAATCTAATCGCTTTTAGCATTTGACCAATCATTTTGCGGCGCAACTTTCTCTCAACATGCCCTCTTCGCATTTGACGAACTACATTTGCGCAGAAAAGCAAGTATTTTGCTTTACCTTCGTGATGCAAACGGTAAGATGCTTGATTACGCACGCCGTATGCGAATTTCCAAGCATTCTTTTTGTCAATCATTGTAAAGTTCACACCCTTGTTTGCTCCCATGTCATGCATAATTACACTATCGAGAACCTGCACGCCCGGGCATACACGCGTAATACGAAGTGTATATTCGGCATCATCGAACCAAATAAAGTATTCTTTAAATGGCAATCCGTACTTTTCTATAACCCAACGAGGAATAAGCACCGACACAAACGAACAGCTTGTAACCATAACGAGATTGTTAAATCCTTTAGCAATAAGCCTTCCCCAATCCCACGTTGGTACTGGATTGTTCATTTCGCAAATCGATCCGTCCACGAACTTCACCATTGAGCAAGCATACGGAACATCCGCACCAAGCTCACCTACGGCAGCATTAAATCCATCTAGAAGCTTTTCCAAAGCTTGTGGCTGAGGATAGCCATCGTCGTCAAAAATCCACACGAAATCTGCGCCAAGCTCGTACCCTTTACGCATACCAGCACTAAAACCGCCTGCACCGCCAACGTTTTCTGGCAAATTTACAACAGTAAGATTTACTCGATTCTCCAAATGACCATTCGCAAAATCGCGAGTGTACTCTTCCAAATATTTATCCGTGCCATCAGTTGAAGCATTGTTGACAATGATTAGTTGATTTGGAAGTCGCGTTTGAGATTCTAACGAAGCCAATACGGTTTTTAGTTTCTCTAACCTGTTAAAAGTTACTACAACAGCCGCAACATTAACGCTATCTTTTGATTTATTAGCATCCACTACTTGAGCATTTGACATTACTTGCTCCATTCTTCAAATAACTTAGTAAATAACGTTTCTGCAGATTCGAGTTTTGCAAAATTGCGCAATTTTTCAACTTCTTCTTTTAACAATAATGAACGATATGAATCATTCTCCATAATCTTAAACAATTCCTTTACAGACGCTTTAACAAAACTAGAAGTCATTCTTGGCAATAACGCACTTTTTGCTATAACAGTTTTTTGCGATCCAACATCCGATGAAATTACTGGAACTCCATTAGAAAGCGCTTCAATAGTTGTAAGCGTAATACCCTCGTTTACAGAGCTAATAAGTAGCACGTCCGCATCATCATACGTTTTTTGAGCTGGAATTTTCATAGATCTGCGCTCAATAACGTTTTCAAGACCATACCTAGATATAAGTTCTGAAACATATGTGTCTAATTCGCCATCTCCATGCAAAATGAAGTGGAATTTTCCTGGATATTTTTTGTTTAAAGCTTTTGCAACAAGAACAAACGCTTCTGGACGTTTTTGTCTTGCAATCCTTCCAACAAAAGCAACATTCAGAACATTTTTATTTTTTCTCGGCGATACGCAATCGTTTCCAATTCCAGCAGTAAGACCAATAAGTGGAGCGTCAACAATCTTGGAAGATTCAATACCATGCACATCATGCAACCAATTTTCAAGTTGTGGAGAAATAACATGGTGCAAATCAATCCACTTATCGTGTGTTACAGCTTCATGCGGATATCCTCCACAATTTATGTATTCAACAATATGCAGCGAATCAATAATATGTGTTTCTGGGAAGAATTGTTTAGCCCACCAAATATGGTCGTAAAGCCATTGGCAATGGTGTATTGCTATTGCTTTAATGTCAAATTGCTCAAACAAAGATCTTAAAAGTGGAACATCCGCCCAATATTCTCTAATTGGTGGAGTAAGTGGTAATACAAGAGCATCATCACAGAAATCTTTCGTAATCCACGGCTGGTGACCGTCTCTATCTGTGATAACAATTGGCACAAAACCAGCTTTTTTGGCAAGTTTTATTGTTTCTACAGCCCATCTTTCTGCACCACCAGCTTGCAGCCAATGCAAACCTATAATAATAGCTTTTTTAGCTCCTTCAACTCTTTTAGCAGGAGAAACACAGTCCAATCTAGCATCTTTTATATTTGATAAATCCCAATTTTCTTGTTTTGCAATTTCTCTTTGGTGAGCATTTGCAACATAATCAAACTTCTTTTTATTCCAAGGACAATACGCTTCAACAAGTTTCTTCGAATCACACTCGCGTTTTTTGCGCATTACTTCCCTAACAACATCAAACATAGAAGGTGCGTGTAATTCACACTCTTTGTAAATGTGCTGCTTTAACGTATCAGAAGCCCAGTGAGACATCACATCATCGTCGGTTGCATCATCTGGTGTCAGCAACAAATACCTAACGCCATTATCTTTAAACAGTTTGCCTTCATTCCAAAATTCTTTTGTGTATTCGCTATTAGTTTTAACAGTTGATTGTGCACTAAAAGTTGCGATTGGTTTCAATCCTTCGTTTTTTGTACAAGCACCGTCAAAAACTGAGAAATCAGCTAAACGAGGATACTGCCATTTTTGACCCATGTAAACTTGATATTGCAAAGTTCTAGACGGTGCAGTTAATGAATGATAGTTTATAGCGCCCACAATAAGCCTGCGTTGACGCTCGCTTAAAGAGTCTATATAAGTTTTTGCATTAACATCTAGATTAAAGAAATTCATTACTAAAACACCCTTATTTTTAGCCTTTAGCACATATAAAACCAGCAATAAATAAAGCTAGCATTTATAATGCTTTAAGCAAGTAAAAGTCATTGCATTGTCATTTAAGAGCGCATACTCACGGTTTTGACTATCTCTTACAGCAAACATGCACGAATTACTGTCGTTAGTAAACGCAACCATATCTGTTAATTCAGGATCAGTTTTGCTTCTAGTACGAAGAGAGGCAACAAGCTTAAATTCGCCATTATTTAAGATTTTAAGAGGCACTTCAAATTCAACTTTTTGTCTTCCTGTTCCTTCGAGCTCAATTTTATCTGCTCCAGAATCATACGTGATTCCTCCACGTTTTATGTCGTGCATTGCTACAGCTATAAAATATTTCCCAGGCTCATTGAATTCATATTCAATAGCAAAACGGAATTTTTCTTTACAATTGAGCAACTGCTTACTCAAAGGAACAATGCGCATAAATGGCACTCGCTCATTCAAGCCAACAGCATAACTATCTTCACTTTCTCCGCCATTTTGGCTAGAAAGATTTTCTAGAGTATAACGATTTGCAACATCGTCTTTATCTCCGTTAACAATCACTTCGCCATTCTTAATAAGAATAGCTTTATTGCAATAACGCTTTACTGCGTTCATATCGTGCGTAACGAGAATAACTGTTTTACTTACGTCTTTTTTAACCTTTGCAAAATATTCATCGCATTTTCTTTGAAAAGCTTCATCTCCAACTGCAAGAACTTCATCAAGTACTAGAATATCTCCCTGAGCTTGAATTGCAACTGAAAATGCAAGACGCACTTGCATACCAGAAGAGTAGTTTTTAAGTTTTTGATCCATAAACTCTTCAAGTTCTGCAAAATGCACTATATCGTCATACATGTTTTCAATTTGCGAGCGCGTAAAACCTAATAGTGCTCCATTTAAAAACACGTTTTCGCGACCGGTTAGTTCTGGGTTGAAGCCTACGCCAAGCTCAATGAATGGCACGAGTTTTCCGTTGACGTGTATGCGTCCGGAGTCTGGTACGTAGATTCCAGAGATGAGTTTGAGTAGGGTTGATTTGCCGCTTCCGTTGCGTCCTACGATGCCGAAGAAGTCGCCTTTGCGTACTTCAAAGTTGATATCACGCAGAACGTGCTGTTCTTTGTAGCCTTTGATACCACGCGTCCAATTAATAAACGCCTGTTTCAAACCGCTTGCTTGCTCAGTTGGTAGCTTAAAGTATTTGCCTACGTGTTCTACTGAAAGTACGACTGGTTGCAACTCTTCTTTTTCAGTATTTGTCAACTCAATCTCGCTCATTACATCACCTCAGCAAACTTACGATTGCACTTGCGGAACACTGCGACGCCGAGCACACACAAGATTACGGTTAATACTACCGGAACCATCATCAGCAAAGGAGACCCTACTAAATTCCACACAGTAGGCTGAGTAAGAGGTGCTACAAGATTGTGGCGCAAATCTTGAATACATTGTGCAATAGGGTTAAGTAACTGCACTTTTGCAATAACCGTTCCCCATCTTCCTAAAGAATTATTACCAATCACCATGCTTAGAGGGTAAATGATTGGCATTGCGTAAAACAGTACTTGTTGCGCCACGTCCCACAAGTGCGCAATGTCGCGAAAATACACGTACATAGTTGCTAGCAGCAGCGTTACGCCTAATGCTAATGCGTACAACTGTATACAATTCAAAGGAACTAATAGCACCCACCACGTAAATTGCACGCCTGAGCAGATGGCAAAAATGATTACTACCACAAGATTTATTGCAAAACTGATTAACGCGCCAACAGTTGCCGAAACCACCACAATATAGTTAGGAAAATGGATTTTACGCAGCAAATCTCCACGGTCTACCACCGCACGTAAACCAATCGAAGTAGCCTCGCCAAAGAACTGCCATGCGCTAATGCCAAGCAAAAGCACAACTGGATAGGTGGGCGTGCCATCCGACATTCGCAAAAACTTTGCAAACACTGCATACATTACGCAAAACAGCATAAGCGGTCGCAAAACCGACCACGCAACTCCCAAGAAAGACCCTTGGTAGCGCAATTTGAAATCAGTTTTCACCAGCTCTTTAAGAACCACCCACGAATAGTGGTATCTTGCGCGCAACTTATCTACAATGTTTTTCACAAGATATATAGTTTACCAGTTACTTACTCCATTTTGGATTGCGAATCCGTTTTGTGCACAGAACATACGCAATTGGCGACATGCTCCAAAGTTAGCGCAATTCGGTTGGAAATTGGTTTGATAACGAGATCTATTACAACTGCAACAACTGAAAGTGCTGCGTACGTACAAATTAAAGTAATTGCGTAAAGTAGCACTATGAGTGCGCTTGAGGAAGTTGTAGGAAGCATCCACGCCACGAACGTCCACAACGCTATGAAAATAAACATGTGCTCGTGAAGAAGGTACACTCCGAAAGTTGCTTTGGAAACGCGCAAAATTACAGTTCTTGCTAGTCCTTTAATTCGCAGCATATTTATTCGGTGTACGAGAATGAAAATACACATTGCAATAATCATTGGCAGTATTCCAATGCCGCCATGGATCTGCTGATCCCACGTAAGAACTCGCACAAACTTATTCCCGGATGAAGCAACATAGTCGAAAGCGAGCATAAGAACAGTAGATATTGCTACGCACGCACAAAGTCGCTTCGTAGTAAGTTTTTTTATTCCGCTACCGTACTGCGCAATAAAAGCTCCGGCTAAATATCCAAAAATTGCGTAAATAATATCGTTCCAAGTATAATTTTTGCCAAAATATAGCGGAATAAGTGAGATTGACGCAAGAAGTACCAGCAGCATAGCATGATTGCGCTGAGTCATGTGACTTATAAGAATGTTGATAAAAGGCATGAACATGAGCATGATTAAGTACGCGCTCATGAACCAATAGCTTCGGTAAGTAAATGGCGTCACATTCCATAACAGCGTGTAGACAAGTTCTTTTCCGTGAAGTAAGTTGCTCAAATTTTCCGGAAGTAAGCCAAAGCAGTCTGCTACGAAGGTTACTGCCAGCACGATAATGCAGTAGAAGAACATTTGCGCCCACGCTGCAAAAACGCGTCGGTAGCGGAAGGTTTTGCGACATAAAAAGTAGCCGGAAATAATAAAGAAGGTTGAGACACCAACTTGACCGTATTGTACGACTAAGAATTTAAGTGCTGAACGCAAGCCTGGAGCCGGCAAAAGTTCCATATTGAAACTGCGCTCGCGAATGTTCAAATGTATGATCATGTGGCAGGCCACAATCATAAGCATTGCAATAATTCGCAAGACTTCAACTTGCAGGTCTTTTTGCGTGCCATTTTGCAGGTCTTTGCTCGATTGTAATACCGCTTGAGCTTGTGCAGAAGACGCTACTTTTTGCGCTGATTGTTTCTGTTCTACTACCATATTTTCTTCTTCAAAATTTTTTTATTCAAATTATCTGAATTGTAATTTACTAATAGTAACCAAATTGCAACTGATTCGTCTGTTACGTAAGTGGCGAGAACCAGGATTCGATACTTCTGTATATACTCGGCCTAGTGCCTTGAAGGTCTGAGTATCGTCCGTTGGCAAGGAGGTTTAAGGAACACAAGCCCACGCTGGAAATCACCAGAATAATCAAAACTTTGTGCATTAACTTAAAGTTGGCTTTAGAAGGCGACTCCTCGCCTGTTTCGTTGACGCAACCAGAAGGAACGTCAACCATGTGCGCGCAAGACGAGACTTTGTCTACAAGACTTGCAATCACCATAATTGCACACAACGCTAGCAGCCAGCCAAAATCACTAAAGTACCTGCTGGAAATTCCTACTACTTCCGCATCTAATACCATAAGCAGTATCGACAATGTTAAGCCGAGCGTAAAGAATCCAGCAAGCTGCTTTTTGCGTAATTGTTGCTTTACTACCGGGTACAGTACTACGGCTGCGCATACAGGAGAGTAAGCGAGTAGGCCGCCAAAGAATGGCTCCATAATGATTTGCCCGTGGAACATTGACGGCAGCACGGATTGTTCCATAAACGGAAAAACTGGCGTAATAGTAATAGGCTGGAACAGGTACATCCATACTCCCCATGGGATTCGCGCCCAAGAGTAGGAGCGGTGAACCATGTCAAAACCGGTGAGATTGTAGGTTGCACCAAAATCGAGTGGAGAACCGAAACGCGCGTAGTTGTACCAGCAGGCGGCTAAGCCTATAAGAATCATTGGTGCGATTACGCATATAGTATTGATTACGCTGCTTCGTTTGAAGGCAAAAAATAGACGGTACTTTACGATTTCTTCCTTAAAAATTACGAAAGCAAACAGTGACGCCAGAATAAATTGCGGTCTACACCATAGGTTTAGTGCAATACATACTGCTCCCAGAATGAGTAGCGACTTCCGTAAGTACGGGGTTTCAGAAAGAGCATCTTGAGTAGTTCGCGCTTGTAGCCACAATCCCAGTCCTAAGCAGGTGAAACACAATGATGACAGCATAGGAAGCGAGTAGATTTGCGGCAGATACACCTGAATTAGCACTCCGCTGGACATGAGCATAACGAGATGCGACAGCACAAGGAAGCCGAAGGATCGCTTTGGGAAGAAGCGTCGAAGTAATTGCACCATAAGATAGATAGAAGCAATTGCGAAAGCGACAGCAAAGAAGGCGACGGCGTAATCTGTACGCAAATCGTGGCCGGTAAGTACTTTGAACGGCACAAAAAGTAACAGTGCAGGAAGTGCGCCGAAGTAAGTAAAGTAGTGGCTTCCGTGGAACGCATAATCCCAGTAAGTTGGTTGACCAGTTTTTATCGACATGGCGTAGCGCGCGCCTGCATCGTAAGGGTTGCTCATATTCGGCAGCCAGTCAGGAACCGGCAGATCCAAGTACAGGTGACCTTTGAGCAGACTGTTGGCGAGGTGATTGTACTGGTTGGCGTCACATATAAAGCCGCCGTTATTACACACACCAGCTGTAAACATGTGTTGAGTACCAGTAACTTTCGTTACTCCAATAAGTATTGCGCACTGCACTAGCATTAACGCAACAAGCCACAACTGCTGCTTGCGCACACGCAAATCAAGTGCTTCTTTATAAATGCGCGAACGCGGAGCCAACGCGTATATCGCGTAAGCAATCAGCAACAACATCACGACACGAATAAGTGAAATATGTAACGGTCTACGCTGGTTCAACGCAAGATTAGCAATTGTAAAAGAATCGCCTTTCTGAAGCTTCGTGCTCAAACGCAAGCCCGCAACTTTATCAACCGCATGCACGCGCACATACTTCGTATCGTTCACATTCGACGTAACTGGCTGAGACGCAACTTGAATATAGGAAGTACTATTGCCGCCATCCAACACATACACAGCAATATCGAGTGTGCGAGTGTGAGGCGAGCGCGTATCGACGTAAATGTTATTTATTTGAGAAGGCTGAGCGTAATGCAATTGTATGTATTGATCGTTTTTGCCGGTAACTGTATACACGTCGCCGTGACGCGTCAAACCTGCACCGGTTGAAACTCTCTGAACAGGAGTTGGCTTGAATCCTGACGATTCGATTGCCGGAAAGTTGAACCATACAAGTTCCAGCAGAAGCACAATAATAAGCGGCATAATTAGCGATATGCGTCGTAAAACAGAACGCGTAGCGCGAGCACAATCGCGACTGCACTGTATCGCACTGCTTATTGCACCACTTATTGTGCTACTTACTGCACTACCCGCCATCGTTACGTTTCTTTCTGCCGCCACATCATTTACAGCAGTCGCATTACCGTTACTATTGCTCGTATCGCCCATATGCACACCTGTTAATTCCTTCGTACTATTGCCATTCTTAACGTTACTGTTTTGTAGAGTTACCGTTTTGTAGCGTTACATAACTCACTCAAGTCTGCCACAATCGATCGCATACGGATTTGAACGAATATCCTGCTCGATTACATCGTCAGCATGGCTGCTATGCAACGATTCACAGTCGACATGACGGAAGTGCGTAATAATATCCGACGGCAGCTGATAAATATCACCATACACGCGTTCCAAAATATCTTCCGATAACTGCGGTATAGCAACAGAAAAATCTTCAAAAGTTGCCATTTTTACTGGAAACATTTCGGCACATCGTGCAATATACAAATTCTCAGCATCAACATTATCCAAACCGTACACCACGTTGCGCGCGCAAGACTTACTCACCACAAGCCCCTGGTTTACAGCCTTCTTTTGGAAACTCTGAAAAATCTGTTCAATCTCCGCAGTATATTCGCCGCCCTGCTCAACATAACCGCGGTCAAGCCATGTGTTGAAAAAAGTCTGCGAACGCAACTCTTGCTGCAAATCCTTACG
Organism: Gardnerella sp. DNF01151; assembly: GCF_049244235.1. Lineage (NCBI taxonomy): Bacteria > Bacillati > Actinomycetota > Actinomycetes > Bifidobacteriales > Bifidobacteriaceae > Gardnerella > Gardnerella sp. DNF01151. The sequence goes on from NZ_CP058389.1 coordinate 1,473,809, forward strand.
CAAAGACACAAAACTCTGCTGCTGTTCAGGCGTCAAATCAGGCGCGTAATCGTAGAAGAAAATATCCAAAAAACAAGGATTACTATTATTCGCGTAACGGAACCGCAACTGACGGCAGCACACGTACGGATCGTACACGAGCACCGCACGGTAGCGCGCGCACAACGCGGCATCCTCGCGCAACATCGTTAGCAGCTTATCAATATCCTCTCGCATCATACCCAAGTCAACATCGTCATCCCAAGGTATAAACCCACGATGACGCACGCAACCGAGCAGCGTACCAAAATCAGCCCAATACTGAAGATTATGCTGCTGCGCAATCTGCGCAAACTCGCTCAGCAGCGACGCGCAACCACGTTGTATAACGCGCATAGAACCTGTAGCTTTCGGCAAACTAAGGAAGAAACGCTTATGTGCATCCACGCTACTTTCGCCATCTTTCCTATAGTTTGACCAAGCCATAATCGAAGACTGCTCACGATTCGTCAAAATCTCCGCACGCAACGACTTCTCAACGTTATACTGCCCAACCTCAAGATGAGCGCAGCGAGCGTCGACACATTCTTGCAATCGAGAAATTTGCGTTTGAATAGCACTCAGCTGCTCGCGCACTTCCACAATAGAGCGTTTTGACGAAGGGAGTCTGCCTATTATCCAACTCACTATGCGACGTAACTGCGAAACCATAAGTTCATTACTCCCTCATTATTTAAAAACATACTTGCTATAGCGTACTGCTATAAACTGTTGCCACAATGCAATACAGGTTTATCATACTCCGTTGCGATTATTTTTCGGAAGCCACCACTACCGTCCCCGCAATTATCACCACGCAACAAACCCACGCAATAAGCGGCGGAATCGTTTGAGAAAGTAACGCTGCTGCAATCATGCTCCACGCCGCGTACGTAATATTTCCAGCCATAGCGCGCGTCGCACCAACCTGAGCAATACCGCGGTAGTAGCACAAGTAGGAAGCAGCACCAAGTAACGCTATAAATATAGCTAACGCAATAAAGCCGGCTGATTGCATAATCTTTACGCTAAAAACCGGCAGTATCGTACACAACGGCACAATGAGTAAGGCGTACGACAGTGCGGAAACAGTTTCGCGCACGTGCAGCATTACTTCGTCGTCCACGCTTTGCTTTCTGGTAGCCCACGCGCAAGCAACGGCTTCACTTCCCCAACCAATAACACTGAAAATAGCCGCAATCAAACCTAAGACTATGCTGCCCGGAGAGAAGACAGTTGCGGTTGAAGATTCCGCGCAAGAACAGTAGCCAAGCACTCCTACCGCAATAAGCGTTACAGCAAAAGCACAATATTTCAACGCACTTAAGCGTTCGCGCAACACAATAGAAGAAAGTACTATGCCAAAAGCCGGGTACAGTGCGGAAATCGCAGCAGCGTAACCGGCACCAATATTGCTTGCCGCAATAGCGTAACCGGTCATACCAATTGGGCCTCCAAGAAGCGAACTCAACACAATAGGCACAATCAATTTCGTACGTTTGCAAAGAGCAACAGTTTCGCGCAACTTTGAACGACAAGCCATATAAATCCACAATATTACAGCACACACAACATCGTGAACGCAAGCGCCCACAACGCCCACATACCATACTGCAGAAGGTGTTAAACCATGAACAGATAACGCAACCAATACCGCAAGCAAAGCAGTATCAAGTCCCCAAAACAGTCCGCTTATTAAGGAATATTTCATAAATCACACCTTTACTACAGAGCCTGCAGACCCGTCACAACCAGCAGATTCAGAGGATTCAGCGGATACGGCACCATATTCGCTCGAAGCGCGGTCGACATAACGTTTCGCATAACGGTAATACAAATAACGACAGTCACCTACAGGCTCCCCCTCAGCCTCTTTTACCAACGACCACAAATACCAACACCACCCCGCAAAACCAACGTACGCCATGCAATGACGACGCTCAGCACAAGTAGGATTGCGCTCAAAATACTCCGCTAGAACCGCGTCAAATTCCTGCTCATTAAGCGCGTCAGACACGCACAACGTACCCAAATCCTGCGCATAATCCGACATCCCCGCATACTCCCAATCAATCAGATGGTAGCGTCCAGCAACATCCACAAGCACATTCGCACCCAATATATCGTTGTGCGCCAAGCAAATTTTTTGACAAGCATCTTTACTCACGCACTCATGCAAACAATCAACCTTATGAAGCAAAGCGTCAGCACCCTCAGGCAACGCAACACGGCGAGCGCGCAAATCGCGCAAATAACGCTGAGATTCCTCATAAAAATCGAAGCATCTACTCACCGTAGCACCACTGTTGTGAAGCTTACGAATCAGACACATACCTTCGCGCAAATCGCAAGAATCGTGAAAATCAGCGGTACGACAACCTTTCAAAAAATGCGAAATTTTCCAGCCGTATTTCGGATCATCCGCAACCAACGTACCGTCCAAACCAAGGCGCTGCGCCGCACGCAAAGCCTCATCCTCAGCCTGGCGATTCACCAACACATCCGTGCCAACCCCCGGATGACGGTACACATACTCGTTAGAACCAACCATAAAATGGCAAGAAAGATTCGTCAAACCATTTTTCAACGGGTAAACGTCGCGAATATCCGACTTTTTGCAACCAAGCACCTTAACGATGCGGTCAAAAACTTCACTGTCAACATTTTCCAAAAACAGCGGATCAAACTCGCGAAGCTCATCTAACGAATCGAACTCGTGAATAATCGGCGCATCGTAGCGGCGCATGCGCATATCAAGCTCGTCTAAATGCTCAATCAAAATGTCTTCCCACAACTTGCCAGCAGTCTGCGGCAAATCATATTCCGCACGCAAAATTCGCACAAACTTAGCCGAAAATTCGCTGTCAAAATACACGTGACCAATCATGTACCACGCATCACTGCCACCAATAGTTACCGAAGTAATGCGATCGTGCGCACCTACACTCATACACCACTCTTTAGTGCGGCCCCGCTGATATTGCGCAGAATAGTAAGCCTTCCACACGTATGGTTCAAAAGGATTTTCGTCGAAATAATTGTCAGAAGAACAAATATACGTGTTACTTAAAAGGTGAGCAACAGCCATGATTGAACTGTTGTTGTTACGCTCACGATATTCCTTATTTGGCACGATTTTTACGCAAAAATCGCCTTTAGTAAACTTGTCTTCCAAATAGAAGAAACGTTCCTGCTTGTAGCCAACCACCACGCTAATATCTTTAATTCCTGCCGCTTGTAATTGACGAATTTGTCGTTCAATAAGCACTTCGCCGCGCACAGTGAGTAAACCTTTTGGCAATTCGTAAGAAATCGGGGAAAAGCGGGAGGAAAGGCCAGCTGCCATGATCACCGCATTGTGGACGCGATGCGGTTCGAGTGCGGTAAGACCTTTTGATGTAACTTCACCATTAACAACAAACCCATGCTGAATAGCATCGCGTAACGCACTATTTACTGTGCCTAATGAAAGCTTCGTATGCTCAGCTATAGTACGTTGATTACTTCCTGGCAAACGTTGCAATGCTGATATTACAGCAAATTCGTTATGAGTTAATGCTGAATATGCTTCCATAACAGTGTCTCCATGCACTAGTCGAGGTGCATAATGATGACTCTATACATTTTGTTGCATTAGTATAGTATGCACAAAGGTGTTCAAAAAATAATTATTATTAGTTTATTTTGAACATTTGACACTGTTTGCAGCATACACTTTTATACGTATTGCATGCCACCATAACTATTCTTAATACTCACATTCATTACATAACTTGAAAAAATTACATAACACTTGCCACGCAGTATAGCAGACTATATGCGCAAGTACTACGCACAGTACTGCACACTGCCACATAAACGCAAATAGATTGTTGCACTACAATCCACAACAATAGGTAAGATAACAGTGATATGCACATAGTATAAGAACATTACTGCTCATTCCATGCGCACCATTCGCCATTATGAAGGGACATATTATGACTTCTGTCGCAGTGCTGCTGCCGTGCTATAACGAGGCAATCACCATTGGAAAAGTTGTTAAAGACTTTAAGGCGGCACTTCCAGAAGCAACGATATACGTGTACGACAACAACTCAACGGACAATACTGCAAAAATAGCCAAAGAAGCAGGTGCTGTGGTTCGTAAAGAGCCAAGACAAGGCAAAGGCAATGTGATTCGTGCAATGTTCCAAGACATAGACGCAGATGTTTACGTAATGGCAGACGGCGACGACACATATCCTGCTGAAGCGGCACCAGATATGGTTGCAAAAATCGTTGAAGGCTACGACATGGTTATTGGCGACCGTCTAAGTTCTACGTATTTCCAAGAGAATAAGCGACCATTCCACAATTTTGGAAATCGTTTAGTTAGAGGCGCAATTAACACGCTTTTCCACGCAAAAGTAACTGATATTATGACAGGCTACCGTGCTTTTTCTTTTTCATTCGTAAAGACTTATCCTGTACTTTCGCGCGGATTTGAAGTTGAAACAGAAATGACAATTCATTCGCTTAACAACAATATAAAACTGTACGAAATGCCAATTCAGTATCGTGACCGCCCAGAAGGATCAGTTAGCAAGCTAGACACAGTTGGAGACGGTATTCGAGTGCTTTCAACCATTTTTCACATGATTCGCGAATACAAACCAATGCCTTTCTTTGGAACACTTGGCGTAATAATAACACTGTGCGGAGTAGGAGCATGCATGCTTCCATTCATAGAATTTTGGCGCACACACCTAGTAACACGCTTCCCTACTCTAATTGGTGCTGTAATGCTAATTATTACAGGATTACTATTCTTTATTTCCGGAATTATTCTTGAGATTTTAGCCAAAAATGAGCGCAAACGTTTTATAGAACAAGTAAACCTTTTTGATTACATAAAAAGAAATAGAAAGTAGCAACCTGTGCGAGCCGTCATAAAAAACAATCTTAAACTAAAAACTTATTTGCCATATATAGTGTGCTTTGTTATAAGCGGACTAATAACACTAATGTTTTTTAGTAACTTATTTCAAGCATCCGAATTAGGATTTAAAACACAAAGCATAAATTTAAGCACAGTAAAAGAACTAAAAGCTGAACAAGCAGAAGACTCTACAAACGCAAGCCGTGATGAAATATATGCAAAATACAAAAATGACGGCGTACATATATCTAAAAATGGCGCAGATGTAGAATTCACAAACTTAAACACGTACAGCAAAACATTAGAGATTTCGCTACAACAAACAAAACCAGTTTATTACGTAACTGGAAGCGTAGAATTAGAAGACTTTGGTGTAGCTCCTGGATACGCTTTAGCTAGCCAATTTAAAATAACAACAGGAAAATTTAATACGACTAAAGTACGTTTAGAAAGTCACGGAAAACTAAACAAAATAAAATTACACTTTAATGAAACGCCAAACGGAATCGTTGTTAAAAATATAACAATTAATCCAAAATACAAGTTGCACATAAACTATGGAAAATGGGCTATATTATTCGTTTTTGGATCCGCGATTATAACTATACGTAAGAAAAAATGGCACAAAATAGCCTATATTCAAGGAGATCGAGCTCAAACCATAATTTTTTGGGCTTTGTGCGCAATAGTAACCGGATTCTCACTGTATATTTGGCTCCGATTAAACACTTATAATCGAATACGCGTTCCACTCTCCTACGATAAATACGATTTTATAGACGGAAACCCATATACAGAGCAGTTAAAAGCCTGGAAACAAGGATCGCTATCTTTGCTACAAGACCCACCAAATGGCTTATTGCATTCAACAAACCCATTTAGCATTGGCAAAAGAATGCAATTAGTGCGCGAGGGAACTCCTGCAATATGGGATGTTGTGCTGCATAATGGCAAATATTATTGCTACTTTGGAATAGTACCGTTTATTTTAACTTATTTGCCGTTTAACGCTTTGTTCCCAGCTTGGATGCCGAGCGCAATAATGGTCACAACATTATTTGCAGCAATTACAATACCAGCATTATTTGCATTGTGGAAAGAAATAATAACATTCTTTGAAATACGAATAAACTACTGCTCAATGCTGCTTATAGGAGCAGCCTTACCATTTGGATGCCTTGTTTTTTATCTGCAAGCATCTGCATCGATTTACTACATTCCTATGGTAAGCGCTATATTTTTCGGAACATTATTTGTTTACGCATCACTGAAAGCCGTAAGGCTTAAGACTAAATTTACTCAGTATGCATTATTTGCTTTAGCTGGATTAAGCTTAGCTTTGCAATGCGGTTGTAGACCAAATTCTTGCATTTCCACAGTTGCGTTTATAGCTCCACTGTTTATTGCTTTACTGCTTAACAACTCCAGAAGCGTAGTAAATAAAGTATCTGCAGCTTTAAGCTTCCTAACTCCTGCAATAGCTGGGTTTGCCGGAATCTTAGTATATAACTACTTGCGTTTTGGTTCATTCTTTAACTTTGGTAACAAAGAACAATTAACAAATTTTGACTTGCGATTTAATCGTATAGCATTTGACCCTCTAAAAATCAAAGACCTGTTAATAAACTTCTTTATAAAGCCACCAAGCATAGATACGGAATTCCCGTATATTACAATAACCAGCTCAAACATTTCGGATTATGGAAATAGTTTCTTTAATCACATGACATTTGGTCTGCTATCAATACCACTTATTTGGGGCATTTTCTTAATAAGACGCAAGTACATGCAAAAAATCGAATACATAATGTGCTTAAGCGGAATAACATTCTCGATTATGTTAATCTACGTAAACTACTGCTTAGGCGGCAGCCTTTACCGTTATTATTGCGATTCAATAATAATTCTTATGATTATTGCATCTATTGGTTTTGCTAGAAGAAATTGCTCAGCTAATCAAGATGCGCAGTTGCAATTAGATAAAGAAAATGCATGCAACAATATCGAATTGAATAGGAACCAAATGTCTACTCAAACTCTAATCGTTGCATGCACTACATTAACGATAGTATTAGGATTCTTGCTTGTATTTGCAAATCACACAGAAGCTGCGAATGAAATACAATACACGAATCCAGATGCTTTTATTGCATGGAGCCAAATGCTATCAGTGGGCTTCTAACACAACATTCTGGCACTTTTGATGCCATAAGCCATTGCCATCATTGTGTTCATCTTCAATAGGCGCGCCGAGCTTCTTAAAGTCACCGCGCGCATAATAATCCTTGCGAAGATTGAACATGATAACGAACTTCTTGTCTGTGCCATGCGTCCAAACATCACCATTCTGGCAACGCTGACGCCACCAGCCAGCACCCAAATTCTCCTCATCAGCAACAGGAGCACCAAGCCAACCAGCACCGCGATGCCTATAGTAAGAATCACGAAGAGCAAACATGATAACAAACTTCTTATCCTTACCATGCGTCCAAACATCACCATTCTGGCAACGCTGACGCCACCAGCCAGCACCCAAATTCTCCTCATCAGCAACAGGAGCACCAAGCCAACCAGCACCGCGATGCCTATAGTAAGAATCACGAAGAGCAAACATGATAACAAACTTCTTATCCTTACCATGCGTCCAAACATCACCATTCTGACAACGCTGACGCCACCAGCCACCGCCCATGTTTTCCTCTTCGGCAACAGGAGCACCAAGCCAAGCAGCACCACGATGTCCTTGGTAAGAGTCGCGTAACTCAAACTGAATCACGTACTTAATGTCTCTGCCATGCGTCCAGACGTCGCCGTGCTGGCAGTGCTGACGCCACCAGCCGCCACCCATGTTTTCCTCGTCGGAAATAGGCGAGCCAAGTCGCGAATAGCTTCCGTGCTTGTAGTAGGAGTCGCGCAATTCGTACTGGATTACGTACTTCTTATCTCGGCCTTGCGTAAACACATCGCCGTGCTGGCAGTGCTGACGCCACCAGCCAGCACCCAAATTCTCCTCATCAGCAACAGGAGCACCAAGACGACCAGGACCGCCATGAGCATAATATGAATCGCGAAGCTCGTACTGGAGCACAAACTTCTTGTCTCCATTAGTCCATACTTCACGACGACCAGAACTCTTTACAGTCCAGCTACCATAGTTGCGCGTTTCTCCAGAAGGCTTAGAAGAATTAGGCTTAGTAATAGTGCTACCAAACTCAGAAACACCATTGATTTCGCCGCCACCAGCCATGCCGAATGCGTTCAAATCGACGCGACCATCAATTCCGTCAACGCTGCCGTCGGAAGTGTACTGCCATCCGCGCAATGCTGTAGAAATAGGGAAGCCTACGCGAGAACCGTAGCTAGCAACCCAGCTTGTACGCTCGTGAATATACTGAGAATTTAATGGTCCTCTCAAATAATTTGCATAAGAGTAAACGCCGAGCTTATGGTAGCCTGCAGAAACTAACTGATTCCACCAGGAAGCAACAATATCCTGGTAAACGTATGGTGATGTTGGTGGTTTATGACCACTCCAGCTCCACTTTTCCAAATCATAATAAACAGGATACGTTAAATCTTGAGGACTTACTCCAGCACCCTGCAAAAGATTTACAATGTCGGCACCTTCAGCAGCACCATCTTCAGCTTTTTCAGCATAGGAATACATGTAAATGCCGAATGGAATACCAAGACGCTTGCATTCGCTAATATTGCGCAAAGCTTGCTTGTCATATCCATTATCCCAGCCATAGCTAATACGAATAATCGCACCATCTACTCCAGAAGCTTTTACAGCATCCCAATCAATTTCTTTTTGATGCTCAGAAACATCAATAACCGCCTTAGCGTTATTAACGAACACATCATCATTTCCATCAATAAAAGCCGTAGTGCCATCAGCATCGCTCCAATGCGCACCATACTCATTATCAATAAACGAGCTTTGATACACAGTGCCAGAATGTGATTGAATAATAGGTTTAACAACACTTTTAGTATGCACATTGGTATACACATTAGCACGCACATTTGCATGCACATGTTCAATCGATGAAGATTTTTGCGGCGCAACGACATTCATAGTGAAAGCAGTAGCAGCCGACACTAATCCAGCTAATACACGTACGATAATCTGTCCCACGAGTCCTCCAGACATGTTTTTTACGTGTCTCTCCGCTATTACCATAGCAATAGCACCCTAATAGCAAGCATAAATTCAATGAAAATGTGAAAACAATATGCAAAACATGTGATTTTCACAAAAAACTGAAATAAATAAACCATTAAAAAGAAAATTGCAAAACGTAAAGCAAAAATAAAAAATGGAGCGGACGACGGGAATCGAACCCGCGTAATCAGTTTGGAAGACTGAGACTCTACCATTGAGCTACGTCCGCAACTACGCACCATATTTGCACGAAATATTCACGCACAAATATCGACTCGTTCAAGTATACAGATGCTTGTGACATCGACACAAGTGCACAAAACATATTTTTCTTATAATGTAGCTTTTCTTATAAGACTTCAAGCATTACAACAGCTGATGCAAAAGCTGAATTATCGTCTAATAATCCGTCATGACTAAGCGAAATATGCCAACGAATATTATCTATGTACTCACTACTATCTACACACTCGCTGGACGCACTGAAAAGCGATTTTACAAGTTGCGAATGCACATCTGAGCTGAGAATAATGCGTGGGCAACCATGGGAATCGTTAAGAATCTCAATACTCGCCCATGGCATGTTATCCAGAGTATATGGATAAGGGTTATTTATTGTGCATAATACCTCGGACCACGCTTTAATCACAGCTTCTTTGCCAGCCCAGCGTGCTGCAATATGTAAAGCTCTCTCATCATTCTTCACTTGCGCACGAAGATCACATTGTCGAAGCTCTCGCACAGAAAACAGCGCACGCCAACCATTGCCATCCTGCATCTGCTCAGCAAACTGCGCAACGTTTACCAAGTCGTGCCCTATTCCTGCAATCATACACACCTACTTTTAACACACATACCTACTTTTTTATGTTCTACGCAAAAATACTATATAAAATCTTATATAAAATATATTTAAATCAACAATCACTTACGCGCTTTTACTGCAGTAGCAAACGCCGAAAAATCACCGGCAAATGTTTTCCAAAACTACAAAAACGACAGCAAACGCCAGAAAATTACGCACGCTACGACCTGCTTAAGCATGTGCACAAGAAACGCTACAAGCGTGATTAATTCATATACGAATAAATTACTATAAAACGATAAACTTTTAGATAATTTTAAATAATTCGTCGTTATGACAATATTTTATACATAGAGCACCCCCCCCCGGCAGGAAATTTTACAGTTATGGAATACTTAACAATAAAAAAATTACGACAAAATAGCAAAAATACGATATAATATTATGCAGCATGTGTATAAGCGTACTTATTGTCTACCGTTGCTTTATGTAAACACAGAATTAGTATTTGAAGAAGAACTAGACACACGTTTATATACGACGCACATTAGGGAACGCTAAATTAAAAAGCACAAGAATAAAGGATTACAGATTATTATGGCAAATAACACTCGCAAAAAGCACGCACACGAGCAAGTTGAGAGCTCGTTTAAAAACGTTGATTCATCTTCTGCGTATGCAACCATGCGAAAGGTGTCATTGAGCACACTTGCCACAGTTCTTACTGCAGCCACTTGCTTGGGCGGTCAGCCAATCCTCGCATCCTCTAATATTCTTCTTCCTCCAACTACAGCGGCTTTTGCGCAAGAAGTGCGTAACGCAGACCCTACTCCTTGGCTACATACGCCAAACATTCTTGAGTTCCAAAGGTATCGCTTTGCTAACAGCAATGGAACAATCGGTCAAATAGGATCCGACGGTTTGGGTGATTACAGTAATGTTACTAAAAAGTCGGATATGTATGCACACCTTGAAGAAAACAACGGTGCTAAGTATTTAGTCTTCGATGTGTTCTTTAACAACGACGGTAAAGATATGACTGGCGCTTCCAAACAACAACAGTATGTTTGGCAAATTCCTTTTGCAGTTGCTGACTTAAATAATGGTTATTACAATGGAGACACATTAAGTGATTTAAGCTTTGATTTTTATAAACGAAATGGCACTAGTCCACAAACAACAAACGCTGTTCTTTCACGCGATTTTTCATTATTCACTAAAGAAAATAGCCAGTCAAAAAATCTTAATGATCCCTTGAAAGATGATCAGCACCTTGGAAACTCTTTATACAAAATAACCTTAGGCATAAGAGGAGGAAACAGCAACAAGCAAGATTTGAGTGATACTTTCCACAATAATGCAGGCGACGGGGTTATTAGCAATGCTACAACATTGAGAGGCGTATATAGCGGCAAGAGCTACGGCATCGGCTTAAGAACTACAAACGTCGACTATGCAGTACACATGCATTGCAAAGTAAAGTTACGTCAAGGAGTCACTCTTGACGACATCCAAGATGCTTATACATGGGCAAATACAAGTACTTATGGTAGAACGACTAACTCAGCATACACCTTTATTTCTGGTCGCGAGCGCTGGACTGAACAAAATCTTAAGCGCACAAAAAGCGATAAAATCCCTCCAAAGCTGTATTTAAACGGCAAGGAGATTGACGACTCCAACAACAGCATTACCGTGTATCAGGGAGATATTCCTACAATCACTTTCGGCACATCAGATGACAGCGGAAAGGTTAATAGCTTCTCAGTTAAGGGTCTTCCTAACGGTAATGGAGATGCCACTGAAAACAGTAATGGCATGGAAGCAACTGAAGCTAAGCATCACAACCATGTTGTTAATAGAGTTAAGTTTGAATATAAGAACGGCAACACGCCAGCAAATACTGACTACACGGTTACTGTCTCTGCAACCGACGCTTCTGGAAACAAAGTAGAAAAGAAAGTTACAGTACATCTTAAAAATCTGAACCAGAAGTACAAGGCTCCAACCACTACACCGATTACTGTTGATTGGGGACATAAGGCAACTAATGAAGAATTAAAGAAACATGTTTCTAATATTGAAGGCGGTGGACAACTAGATTTCAATACTTTCCCAGAGACTAAACTACCAGATATAGCTTTTAATGGGAAAGATACTGCTACAACATCCACATCAGCAAAAGTAATATATTCAGACAATTCGTACCATATTGTTACGATTCCTGTAATTGTCAGAAAGCCGCTCGCATTGCAACACAAAAGCGAGCTGAAAGATCACGAAGTTAAAGTAAATGTTGGCGACACTCTTACTAAAACAGAAAACAAGGTTGACGCTAAGGAATATCTTGGTATAACCGATAAGAAGGTTAAAGATAACATCAAGAGTGCAGAGTGGGTTAATGGCGAGCCTTCCACAGACGTTGCAGGAAAGAGAACTTACACTGCTAAAGTCACGTTTAATGACGGCAGCACAGCGGAAGAAAAGGTTACTTTCACGGTTCGCCCTCAAAAGCCTAAGATTGAAACTGATTTGACTGGTGTTGCAGGCGTAAAGGGCAAGGAAGTTGTAGTTAATGCAGGCCCTGGCACAGCTGGAAGCACTGTAACTCTTAAGGATAACGGTAAGAATGCAATCGGCACTGGAAAAGTTGGAGCCGATGGCAAAGTTACGATTACTGTTAAAGACGGCATTCCTGCTGGAAATGTAACTGCCGTAACGTCTACAAATCCTGCAGATCCAACTAAGGAGCAGTCGGTCCAGTCGCCAGTAAGCGACCCTAAGAATGCTACTAAGGATGACAAAGCGCCAACATTAACTGGTCCTGATAGTGTTACCGTAAAAGTTGGCGAAGATCTGAAGATTCAGCTTACTGCAAAAGATGATGTAAAGATTGAGTCTATTGACACAGCAACAGCAACGATGGCTTTTGCTCGAAATGATTTCAGTAAGATGATGGCTGTCGCAGCGCGTGCAAAAACTGATTACACGAAGAATAGTGATAAGGAAAAGGTTTTCACTTATAGCTTCTCCGGCTTTAAGCCTGAAGAAGTTGGCACTTATACTCTTACGTTCTCCGCAACTGATGCTGCTGGTCACAAAACAGAAAAAACTGTGACTGTAAAAGTGGAGAAAAAAGAAGACATTAAGTCAAAGAATATTGCTGTTGACTTAGGTCACAAGCTCACCGAAAAAGACGCCGAAAAAGCTATTGCCAACGGAAGAAAGCTTAAAAAAGCAGGCGCAACCTTCAAGTGGAGCACTGAAACTGGCGGAACTCCAGACACTTCCACTGTTGGCAAGGAAAAGACTGGAAAAGTTATTGTAACTATTCCTACTAACGATCCAAAGAATCCGCGCGTTGAAACTGTTGACGTTAAGGTAACTGTTAAGGATCATAAAGAGCCTGAAGTTACGATTAAGCAAAAAGGCAATGATGGCAACTATAACAATGTTCCGATTACTGTTGATAGTTCACAAAAAGTCGTTACTAAAACAGCAACTATTACTACATACCGCGGTGATAAGAACGATATTAAGATTACTGCAACAGACAACAGTGGCAACGTTACAACTCTTACTTTAACGCCTAAAACTCCAGGAGAAACAGAAAAAGCTCCTACCGGAACTGGCACAACTACAGATCCTAAGACTTTGACGCTTGATGGCACTACTCCGCTCAACACTAAGCCTGGCGAGTATACGCGTACCTTAAAAGCGGTGGATCCTTCGGGCAATCTTAATGAAGTAACTGTTAAGTTTATTGTTAAGCCGCAATCCGACAAATATGGTGATGTTAAAGGCAGGCCTGTTACGTACAACATGGGCAGCGGCACAAAGCATCCAGATCCTAAGAGCGGTATTAATGCAGATGATCTAAAGAAACTACCTAGCGACGCTACCTACTCTTGGGCTAAGGAACCAGATTGGAATAAGCCTGGCGAGCAGAAAGATGCTAAAGTTCGCATAACATTTAAGGACGGTTCAACTAAAGACGTTACTACAACCGTTACCGTTAAGGACGATATCGCGCCTGTTATTAACACACCTAGTACCAATAAGGCAAAGAGAGCAGATACCGATAAAACACCTGAGTACTACCAGTTCAAGGTACATAATGGCAAACCGTTCAGCATTGATATCAACGCTTATGACAACAGCGGAAAGATTAAGAGTGCAACAATAGCAACATTCCCAGGTCATGACGGAAAAATCACTATTGACAATCAAAACGGGAATTCTGCAGAAAAGCCTGCGACTATTCATATTAAAGGCACTGCTCAGCGAGATGCGAATATAACCAATTCGTCAGACAATAAGTGGTCTCGTGAGCTTGTTGTTACAGACGAAGCTGGCAACGAGTCTAAGCTTAAGGTTCAGATTTCCGTATACACGGATGCTGAAGAGCATAATGCTGCTCCTAATGCTACACCAAAGAATCCTGACCAAAACGCAATTACCAACGCAATTACTATTACCAAGAAGGATGACCCGAAGAAGACCCCAATTGATAAGAAAGATTTGACTTTCACAGTTGGAAATATTCCTCAAGATGATGGTGTTCACACTGTTCCTGTAACAATTACATACCCGGATCATTCAACTACAATAGTTAATGTTCCTGTGTTGATTCATAAGGATGCTAAGGATTATGATCCAAAGGGTCAAACAGTTGAAGTTCCATGGAACACTAAGCCAGAAGAATTGACTAAGAAAATTAAGTCGTTTGGCAGTGGCAATGGCTTGAAGTGGAACGGCAACTCTCCAAAGCAAGATCCAACAGTAGAAATCGTCAACACGAAAGACGTTCCAAGCACCGATAAGCCTGGCGAGAGACAAGTACAAGTTAAAGTTACGTATAAGGATGGCTCTAGTGACGTTGCAACAGTAACTGTTAAAGTGCTGAAGCCACAAAGCGAAACTTATACGCCAGAAGGTCAAACAATTAACATTGACTACAATAAGACGCCGAATACTACCATTGAAAACAAGATTACTGGAATTGGAAACGGCAATGGCATTAAGCTAAAGCAGGGAGATAAAGAACTTACTTCTCTTCCAGAAGGCGCAAGTATTGCTATTGACGACAAAGCTAAGACTGTTCCAGATGGCACTCAGCCTGGTACTTTCGATATTCCTGTAACCATTACATATAAGGATGGTTCTAAAGATCACGCAACAGTAAAGGTTACTGTAGGAAAGCCTCAGAGTGAAACTCATACGCCAAAGGTTGACGGCGGAATCACTAAGAAGTATGGAGAAAGTGGTCCTTCTGACAGTGACATCATTACTAAAGTCACTGTTCCAAACCAACCAGACGGTACAAGAATTACGGTTGATAAAGGTCAAACACCTATCGACACTAAGACTCCTGGAACCGTAAACGTTAAGGTTACTGTTAAGTATCCTGACGGTTCTGAGGATCACGTGGAAGTTCCTGTAACAGTTGGCAATCCAGATAACGAAACCTACAAACCAGGCGCAGAAGCTATCAACAAGAAGCGTAACGAGAAAGCTCCTGATGCTGATGAAATCAAGAAGGCTGTAAAGACTTCTACAGTTAAGGACAAGACTGCTCCAAAGGAAACAAAAGTAGAACTTGTAGATCCAAAAACTCCTCTACCAACTACAGATAAGACTGGCACAACTAACGTACCTGTTAAGGTAACATACCCAGATGGTTCCAGCACTGTTGTGCAAGTGCCTGTAGTAGTTACAGACACTGATGCCACTGCGAACACTCCTGCAGTTGACCCTGTGGAAGAGCCGTATGGCACTGGTAAAGAAAAGACCAAGGAAGCTGTTAAGAAGGCTGTAACTGTTCCTGATTTTAAGCCAAAGAAGGACGGCGATAAGCCAACAGTCGCCATTACAAGCGACGATAAGGATATTCCAGACGGCACAAAGCCTGGCACTTATCACGTTAAGGTTAAGGTCACGTACCCAGATAACACAACTGATGAAGTTACTGTTGATGTGACTATTAAGAACAAGCAGTCGGATACTTTCGAGCCAAAGGTAACACCTGTTGTTAAGCCGTTTGGCAAGCAGGTTACATCTGATGATGTAACAGGCAATGTAACTGTTCCTAATTGGTCAAAAGATTCAAAGGAACAACCAAAGATTGAGTTGAACGAGCCTAACACAAAGCTTCCAGATGGTAAGACTCCTGGAAACTCTACTGTTAAGGTTAAAGTCACCTACCCAGATGGCACGACTGACATTGTTGACGTGCCAGTAACTATTAGCGATAAGCAGTCTGAACTTTACCCACCTAAGGCAGATAATCTTGAAAAAGATAATGGTCAAAAGCCTTCGGACGACGAAATTATCGGCAAAGTAAGTGTTCCTACCTGGCCAACGAACGAAACAAATAAGCCAACTTACTCTATTGCTGAGGGAGATAAGTCTAAGATCCCTACTGGAGATAAGGCTGGCAAGTTTGAAGTGCCTGTAACAGTTACGTATCCGGATGGATCAACAACTGTTATTAACGTACCTGTAACTATCAAGGCTCCGACTCCAAAACCGCAAGTTGTGACTGTGCCAAAGGGCGTGGAGCCTAAGCCAGAGGACAGCATTGCCAATAAGGATAAGTTCCCTAATGGCACTAAGTTCGAGTGGGATAACAACGGAAAACCAGACACATCTAAGGAAGGTAACAGCGTAAAAGGCAAAGTAAAGATTACTATTCCTGGATCTGATACTCCTCAAGAAGTTGAAGTAACGGTTAACGTTGTTGACCCAAGTGCATCTGAAGTCAACGTGCCACAGGGCAAGGATTTGCCAGAAGCTAAGGATGTTATTAAGGATTCTCACGATACTAGTAAGTTCCATAATGGCACTACGTTCGAGTGGAAACCTGAAGATAAACCAGATACTAACAATCCTGGCGCAAAGAATGGCAAGATTATTGTTACCCTCCCAGGTCAATCCCCTGTAGAAGTGCCTGTAACAGTGAACGTTTTGCCAAAGCCAGAAGCGAATGTTGTGAACGTGAAGGTTGGCGACAACCTTCCAGACGCATCGAAGGGTATCGCTAATAAAGATAAGTTCCCTGAGGGAACCACATTCGAGTGGAAGAAAGATGCTGCTCCAAAGACCGACAAGCCAGGCACCACTAACGGCACTGTGCTCGTTCATATTCCAGGTGTGAAAGATCCAGCGGAAGTCATAGTTACTGTGAACGTAAATCCTGCGCCTATCGCGAAGGAAACCACCGTCCCACAGAACAGCAATCCTGATCCTAAGAACAGCATTGATAACAACAACAAACTCCCTAAGGGAACCACATTCGAGTGGAAGAAAGATGCTGCTCCAAAGACCGACAAGCCAGGCACCACTAACGGCACTGTGATTGTAAAGATTCCAGGGCAAGATCCTCAAGAAGTGCCTGTAACAATTACTGTTACAGCATCGCCTGAAGGAAATGACGTAACTGTGCTGCAAAAGACTGACGGCAAGGACAACACTCCTCAGCCAAAGGATGTTATTAAGAATAACGGAGATTTGCCTGAGAATGCCAAGACTTCTTGGAAGAAGAAGCCTGATACGTCAAAGACTGGCAACCAACCAGGAATTGTGACTGTTACAGTGCCAGGCGAGCCAGATGTTGACATTCCAGTCAACGTGCTCGTTGTGCCAAATCCAGCCGGTAAAACGGTGAGCGTGCATGTTGGTGATTCTCCAAGTGCCGAAAACAGCATTGCCAATAAGGATGAGTTACCTAACGGAACCAAGTTTGCTTGGGCAACTAACGGTACGCCAGATACCAAGACAGCTGGAAACAATAAGAACGGCACTGTCGTGGTAACTATTCCAGGTATCGCAAATCCTGTGAACGTACCAGTAATAGTAAACGTTGTGGAACAGAACAAGCCATTTATTAATGGTGGCAAAGCAGAAAACACACCAGATAAGTCTGATAAGACAACTATTACTGGTAAAACTCAGCCAGGAAACACAGTAACTGTCAAAGACAATGACGGTAATACTGTTGGTACTGGAGATGCCAACAAAGACGGAAACTTCACTATCGAAATCGATAAGAAGGATCCTGGCACAACACTCAAGCTTGTTCCAAGCAAGGGTGGAGTTGATGGTGACGCAACTACTGTAACCGTCACAGCTAAGCCACAAAAGCCAACGATTACGGTACCAACCGACAACCAGAAGAACGACGGAAACGTAACTGTAACTCCGCCAACTGATGACACAACGGTTGTGAAAATTGAAATCAATGCTAAGCCAAATTCAATCAATGGTCCAGAACAGCCAGTTCGCACAATTATTACTAAGAAGGATAACGATGGTAAGTGGAAGATTGACGGAGACGCTCCAGAAGGCGTAATCGTTAATCCAGATACTGGCGTTGTTACTATTCCAACAAAGAATTTGGAAGACGGTAGCACTATTACTGCAGTATCTAAGAACAAGACGGACAAACCATCTGATCCTGCTACTGCTGTAACTGGCTTTAAGACTCCACAGATTAGTGAGCAAACGCTAAAAGACAATCCAGATGATTCTACTAAACAAATCATCACTGGAAAGACTCTTCCGGGCGCAACAGTAACTGTTACCGACAAAGATAGAAAGCAAATCGGAACTGGTACTGCAGATGCTCATGGCGACTTCACTATTACTATCGACAAGCAAAAGCCTGGTGCCATCGTCACCCTCACACCAACCAACGGTAAGGGTGATGGTGCAAAGACAGGCGATAGCGTAAATATTACTGTCAGCGGAAATATAACTAAGCCAAAGATTGACACTCCAGCCGAGGGTGGCGCTAGCGTGACGCCTGATCTCACGGATACGCGTGTGAACAAGGTTGTAGTTACTTACACTCCAGAAGGCAGTGAAACAACCGCAACGATTACTGTTGTTGCTGAAGGCGACAAGCATGAGTGGAAGATTGACGGAGACGCTCCAGAAGGCGTAACCGTTAATCCGCAAACTGGCGTTGTTACGATTCCAGCAAACAAGATTAAGCGCGGTAGCACTATTACTGCGCAATCAGAAGACAGTAGCGATAAGACTGGCAAGAGCAAGTCAGAAGTGGTAACTGCTAAAGTTGGCGAAAAGGAGCAGCCTGCACCAGAACCAGAACCAGAACCAACACCAACGCCTGCGGGTGAGCCGACTATACTCACGCCACAAGATGGTGTTGAGCAAGGTTCCGCAACTGTTACCCCACCAGCAGATGCTGATACTCTAGAAATCACGTATACTCCAGAAGGCGATACAACGACTCCTGTAACAATTACCGTGAAGAAAGATAAGAATGGTAACTGGACTATTGACGGTAACACTCCAACCGGCGTGACTGTTGATCCTAAGACTGGTAAAGTCACCATCCCTGCAACCCAAATCAAGGATGGTAGTACGATTACCGCGCAAGCCAAGAAGAATGGTCAACCATCCAACACGGCAAACGGTAAAGTCGGAAACAACCCAACCAAGAAACCAGAACCAACACCTGCACCGACCCCTGCTCCAACCCCAGAACATGAATCTGGTTCTCATGATTCTGATGAACACACTGGCAACAGTGAAAACAACAGGAATAAGAGCAATAACACTCAGTTACAAGCTCCTAAGTCTCCTGCACGTCACTCCTCCGGCCAGGTTGCGCAATCAAAGTTAACCAATACAGGCTCTGCAATTGCTGCAGCAGGCGCTGTTGCTGCACTCGCAGCCGCAATAGGTGCTGCACTCGCAGTCATTATTCGCAGGAAGAAGCGCGACTAAACGTTGGTGTTGCAACAAATATTAAAATTGAATAAATAATATACATATGCTCCGTGATAAAAGGGTTCGCGAAATTTACGACAACTCTTCAACCACGGAGCATTGTTATATCTGTAAAGCTATAGAACTGTAGGCTACAGAGGTATAAGCTACAGAGATATAGGTGCGACAAATAGATGCCGTTAAATGATCTGGGTACTGATAGCGGGTACTGGTAGCGAAATAGCATACCACTGCGATAATGACAGCGTACTACTGGCATTAGGTAATATCAGGCGACATACGCAATGCTACACGTACTAAATATGGCATACTGAACTACAGAGCTACTTACGTGATTGTTAACGCAACTCCAATCGCCTTACATTTTCCCGGCAAATGTGGTCAAATAAAGCCAGAGCGAAAACAAATGCCGTGGAATAACACAGCAAATGTTTCCACATAACGCCAAAACGACTACAAACGCCGGAGAAAATTCCCCGGCGTTTGTAAGTCAAAACCAGCTAAAGCAGCAGCTTGGCAGTAGCAGCAACTCAGCAGTAGTATCCGTTCGCGTTAAGGCGAGCTTCAGGATTAAGCAGCATCGCCTTTTCTGCTTCGTGATCGTCGTAGCGAGTGCCATCCGGAAGGCGCGTGCCATCCTTCAGCAAGTGACGATTCTCAACAGGCTCGAACAGTACAGATCGACCCATCATGCCTTCCTCAAATCGCCTCTGACCCGCAGCCAAACGCGCATTCGCCTTGGTACGCCAATTCTTAAGCACATTAACACCTGCGCTAGCAGCTACAGCAGCCTCAAAAGCACCAGGATGAACCAATGCCACAAATCCGCTAACATGACCGAAGCCGAGCGAAGTTGCGAGAGCAGCCTTCACTGCACAAGAACCTGCACCATCGCCAATGCGCATCGACTCACGCAACCAAACCATGTGGTCGTCGCGCGCAAGCTTAGGATCCACGCAGTCAAGTGATGCGTTTCCAGGGATTACGCCACTTCTAAACAGTTGAGTCAAACCGTTGATTTGGAAGATGCACGCGCCGCCCTTTGCATGTCCAGTCAGCGTCTTTTGGCTGATTACGAACAGCGGATTTCCGTCCGTGCGTCCGATTGCGTGCGCAAGAGTATTGTGCAGCTCAGATTCGTTCGGATCGTTTGCATTCGTAGACGTATCATGCTTAGAAACCACAGCAATATCGTCCGGAGTAACGCCGAGAGCTGCCAAATCACGCACGAGCTTAGACTTAGCTCCACCCATGCCCGCAGCCAAAGCACCCAAGCCCGGAGCAGGAATAGAAGTGTGAATGCCATCAGCGTAGGAGTGAATGAAACCAACCACACCAGCAACAGGCAAGCCAAGCTTCAAAGCAATATCGCCGCGCGTAACCAAAATCGTACCGCCGCCTTGTGCTTCAAGGAAGCCTCCACGTCTGCGATCGTTTGCGCGAGAGAAGAATCGTGGATTGATGCCCTTCGCATACATTTCTTCGCTATTGGCAGTTGCGTTCATATTGCCGAAGCCAACTACGGATTCCACGCCGATATCGTCAATTGCGCCAGTTACTACGAAATCAGCTTTGCCGAGAGCAATCTTGTCGACGCCTTCTTCGAGCGAAACCGCCGCAGTTGCGCATGCCGACACCGGCTGAACCATATTTCCGTAGCCGCCGATATAGGTTTGCATTACGTGAGCTGCAACAACGTTTGGAAGCGCCTCTTGCAATACGTCCGTAGGAATTTCGTGGTTAAGGAAGCGATCCAAATACAGTTTTCGCATTGAACTCATGCCGCCGAAACCGGTTCCTTGCGTGGAAGCAACCATTGACGGATGCACAGATTGCAAAATCTCCGAAGGCGTGAAACCAGCAGAAATATAAGCGTCTACAGTTGTGACAATATTCCACAGCGCAATCGTGTCAACACTTCCAACCATTGAAGCTGGAATACCCCACTTCAGCGGATCGAAGCCCTTAGGGAATTGTCCACCGACGGTTCTGGTCATTGCAGCCCTACGCGGCACGCGAATCATAGAACCTGCCTTGCGCGTAACAGTCCATTCGCCAGATTCTGCATCGCGAGCAATCTCAGTATGCGATTCGTCAAGTGCCACGTATTCGCGCGCAATTGTTTCTGTTGGAACGCTGAAACTCACGTCGTGATCGAGGAAGATTTCTGCTTCTTCTTCGTTTGCTCCATCCTTGTAATCGCCGCCCATACCGGTTTCGAATGGTCGAATACCGGAACGTGCTACTACTTCATCGCGATATTTCTCTGCAATATCTTCTTCTGGAACAAGCGTGCCGTCCGCATCATACCAGCCTGGCTTTGGCGAATCCTGCCAAGTAAGCAAGCCCATATTCCAAGCCAATTCCAGTACTGCTCCTGCAGAAAGCTCCACGGAACCGTCTTCACGAATTCCAAGTTCTGCTTCGAAACGAGTACGTCCGGAACCCCATGGTCCAAGCTCGCCAACGGAGACGATCACAATTTCGTCTTCTGGACGCGCTGTTACGTTCTTCCAATCAGCCAAGTTGACTCGCGGCTGAGTTGGCACGTAAGGAGTTGGAAGTGCTTTGTTGGTTGATTTAGCAGAAGATTCTGCAGCTTCTTCTACAGCTTCCACCGCTTCTTCCGCAACTTCAGCACGCTTCTGATCTTCCAACGCTTCTGCACGAAGCGCGTTCAAATCAAGAGGCTCCTTGCCTAATCCGCCCGTAAAATCAACATCCAAAGGCGCAATTGCTGCCTGCTCTCGCGCTTCCTTCGTGCACAAATCGAGCAAACGATCTGCCATTTCTTGCGTAGAGTAGGTAGTTAATCCGTGACGCTCAACTACAGCCACAAGCGGATCATTTCCGCCCATTAAGCCGGTTCCACGCACCCATCCAATCTTAGGATGCGCGAAAGTCACGCGATCCGACCACACGCTTTCCGCATGCGCACGGTTCACAATCGCGTCGAAAGCACTCTTGACTTCGCCGTAAGCACCGTCGCCGCCGAACATACCTCGGTTTGGAGAGCCAGGTAACACAACGTGCATACGATGTTGTACATCTGTATCTGCTCCAATCTGCGCAAATCCAGCGATTGCACGCTCCACTCCCCACAGCATTAAGCGCGATTGCGATTCAAAAAGCGAACCAGAATCAGACAAAGTACCGTGAACTGGAGGAGCTGCAAACGGGAAGAACATGCTCGGCTCATAAGCAGGCTTCAAAATAGTAGTAGTTGCGCCACTTACTTTCTTTGAAACCGTGCCAACCCACTTTACAAGCGCATCGACATCGCGATAACTAGACAAGTTTGCTGGCACAAGCCACAACTTTGCGCCCATTTGAGCGTTTTCGCGATACGCTTTCTTCGCCCAAGACTTAACGCTCGGCTTGAAACTGTGCGAAGTTGCAATAACCGTAGCTCCACCCTTAAGCAAACCCGTTACTACGCGAGCAGCAATCGAGTTAGGAGCAACGCCTGTAACTACTGCAACTTCTCCTGCAAAACGAGTTGCTTGAGCAGTATCGGCGTTGTTTTGTGCAAGTTTAGTGCGAGAATCGCGAGCAATACCATTAAATATTGTTGCAAGATTGTTTAATTCGCGAGATTTAGAAAGACTTGCAAACCACTCAGCTTCCGAAGCTACTGCTTCCCCGGCACCGAGGAAACTACCAAAATCATTTAAGATTTCAGAAACTTCATTTACCTGAATATCAACATTCTTTCCGGCATACTTGTAGTACAAGCGAGCAACGTCTTCGCGAGCCGAAGCCCAGCGGTCGTCGAAAAGAATCGCTTTTCGCTCATCAAATCGAGGAGCCACTTGCTTTGGCCAATCCGCACCTAATTCTGCTTCAACAGCAGCTACAACAGCAGCATTTTCGTCACTTTCAGTTTCTGCTTTAGGAGCTTCAACACCAAGCTTTGCTAGCACAAACTTAGCAGTTGCAGCAAGTACGCCGTCTGCGCCAACAACTTGCTGCGCAAAAGCGTCAAGAGCTGCAGAATCAACAACAGCACCACCGGCTGCGCCAGCAGCGCCAGGCCGAGAAACGCTAACGCCGTGAGCTTGTGCAACTTGCGCAATTGCTGCGTCGATTAAAGCGTCAGCTGCAGCAGTATTCTTTGCAGGATCAGTTGAAAGTTGCGCAAGATTTTCACCGCGCACGCTAGCACCTTCACGCGTTTGCAAAACCAAAGCCGCAAGCACGTGCGCACGCCAGCCTTCGCCAAGCTGCCAGACTTCCGAAATACGCTTGTCAATTTGCGCTGGCTTCACACCTGCTGCACCGAAAAGTGCACGCAAACGTTCGCGCACAATATCGGAAAGCACTGCACCAAAAGCCTTATAGCGCGGAGCAACCGAATCAACTAACTTTTTAAGCGCACTCATTGGAGCTTCTGCAGCACCGTCCACGCTAGCCACGCCAAGCTCGGAACTAATATCCATAAGAAGCTGGTTTCTGCGCGAAGATACGCCGTTTGTAAGCGTATCAGTTGTGTCAGTGTCGCCGATTTGGTCAAGACGGATTTTTGCACTATACGCAATCAGCATTGAGATTGCGTCGGATGCTTTGAATGGCAAGTCTGCTACAGGTCCGCTTGCTGCTGCGTTAGCAACTTGAGCAGAAGGAGCAGCCGCAGGAGCAGCAGAGACAACATTTGCGGCAGGAGCTGCAGGAGCAGCAGCTGCATCAGCAGTGCTACTTACTTCTTGACTATCTTCCTCAGTAAACACTTCAGGCACAAGCGAATCCGTGTCAGTCATATAAACGCGACCTTCGTCACGACCAACGTTGTAAACAGTCACTTTTTCGCCACTAAACTCCGGCAAAGCAAGAGTTTTAGCGCCAAGATTTGCCAAAGTTGGCGCGTTTCCTAAACCAACTTCAACGTACTCTTCAACGCCAAGACCGCCGCGAGCGCGATCGGCAAACATAAGAGCCTGCGTTTCAATCCAGCGAACTGGAGAAGCAAATTGCCATGAAAGAAGCTCCGTAAGAAGCAATCTACCGAGCTTTTGCTCATCCTCTGCATAAGATTTCCATGTAGTTTCATCTTCCAAAGCTGCTTCAATGCGCTCAGATGGCACAACATCCAAAATCTTTTGCGCAAATTCTCGCGTAAGCTCAAACGGGCAAGCCACGAGGTTTGGAATGTAACGGTCTACAAGCACAGAGTAATCAATATGCTTCGGCAGCAGCGAATCGAGCTTGTCGCGGAATTCCGGCACTCCCTTTCGAAGAATTCGAGAGTGGAACGGCACGTCAATTCCTGGAACAAACATGAATGGAGGCTTGCCGCCATACTCCTTAGCGCGCTTAGAAGCGTCTGCAGCCAATGCCTTCAAACCTTTAATAGTTCCAGCAATTGCGTACTGCTGACCTGCCAAGTTGTAGTTTACAATTTGCAAGAATTCGCCAGTAGCCTTGGAAATGCCCTCAACGTAAGCATTCACGCCTTCGTCTGACACTCCAAACTGGTTTGGTCGAAGCGCACCCATGCGGTAGTTCGAGCGACCTTGTGCATCGCGCTCAATCAAGTGATGCATTGTAGATCCGCGGTGGAACACCAATTCAAGCACAGTTTCGAGTGGAATAATTTGCGCGAAGGAGCTCAAAGCATTGTATTCGCCAAGCGAGTGTCCTGCAAAGTAAGCAGGCCAAATATCGCATCCTGCTTCACGCAAACGCGCGGTTTGCGCAAAGGCAACTGTTGCGAGCGCAACTTGCGTAAATTGTGTTAAGTTAAGCAATCCTTCAGGATGGTGATAAGTTACGCCGTGAGCAGTAAGCTCCTTTGGATTATCGCGCACGACTGCGAGGATTGAGAATCCAAGCTTTTCGCGAGTAAGCTTGTCTGCTCGCTCCCAAGTATCGCGCACAGCAGGCGACTTTGCGCGCTCATCCAGCGACATTCCTTGCTTTTGGATACCCTGACCTGGGTATACGAATGCTGCACGTGGAGCGCGTGTAAGCGCGCTTGCTTTAGACACGATTTGCCCATCAACTCTGCACGTAACTTCCAAAGCAAGTCCGCCGCGACGAACTTTTCCAACGCGCTCAACTGTGATTTCTACTTCGTCATCAAGCTGAACCATGCCGTACATGTTGTAGGACCAGCCAATGAGCTCGTAGCGAGCACCTTTTTCATCAACTGCTTGAGCCACATGTTGAGCTGTTGCAGAAAGCCACATACCGTGTACCAAAGGAGCAGAAAGACCGGAAATTGCAGCACCTCGCTTAGAAGTGTGGATTGGGTTGAAATCTCCAGAAGTACGCGCAAAAGCGGTCATATCGTGAGGAGCGCGAACTACTACTCTGCGCAAAGCTCTGCGAGGCGTGTCTTCAATTTCATATCCATGCAATCCTGCAGCTTCGCCATATTGCGCAGCTGGAGCAGGAAGCGCGTTGCTGAAGCTTCGTCCACGAATAGCGAAACGCTCAGTTTCGTGCGCAAGTCGCGTGCCGTCAGCTGCAGTGTGCACAACGTGAATAGTTACCACGCGTCCGGAAGCAGATTCTGCATACGGCTCAGCCCAGCCGAGCAAATTAATTCGCTTGTCGACGTACTTTTTAAAATCTTCAGCATCGACGTCAAGCTCTACTAAATGATCTAGGTGAACAGCGTTAAGCAGACCCTCAATAATCGGGTAGCCATCAACCATTACGGAACCCAAAGCTGAGTAAATAGTTGGCCAAGCAGGACCTACTAACGCGTCTGGCACAATGCGAGAAGCAAGCAATCCATCTGGAAGTCTTCCAGCAGTAGCAGACTCGTGGTCAATTCCAAGATTTCTTGAGAAAGTATAGGAAGAATGAACCAATCCAAACGGGAAATCTCTATAACCTTCTGCAAGCAAATCTTCCGGCAATTTTGCCAAACTGCCATCTTCTTTTACTGTTTCAACCTTAGGCATAGCATCAAGCACATCGCCAGTAATCGCAGTATTTCCAATACCTGCGGTTGCTGCAAGCATTTCGTACACGTGCTTTGGCAAACGTTCGCGGTCAACTACTGGTATGATTCCAGCTTGACTTGCATCAACAGTTAGCGGAATTACAATATCTCGTACCGCGTGCTTGCGTTTTGGCGAGTTTGCAGCGTTTTTTGTAGAGTGTTTTGCTTCCTGATTTTCTTGATTATCCCAGAATGTATCTAGCTTAATATCTAAATCAAGCGAAATTACGTCATTATTACTAGAAGTTACTGTAATTACGTAATTTTCGTCTCCTAAAGACGTTCCGTAAGCAGGGTTTGCAGTTACATGACCAACCCAAGAAATATTCGGGCATGCGCGCACGTAAGCTTCAACGTTTTTAGCATCAGCAATCTGACTAAAAGCAGATTTTGAAGACTTGCTCGCCGCATTTTCCTTATTTTCTGCTTCTACTCCAGTTTCCGAGCCAGATTCTGCACGATTGAGCATAGCTGCTTCAAAACGTCCCAGAATATCGGCAATCGGCTCATCCATAGTCGTAATTCCAGCCACGGAAATCGGTCCTGGAATTACACGCACAGCGTCTGCCGAGTAACGCGAATCTTCCGACTGCCAAAGCTGATCTTGACCCCACCAACGCAACAAATCGTTGTCAATAACTGGCACGAATGGCATTGGCTTAGGGTATTCGCGCACCAAAGTTGGGAACCAAGCGGCATCCATTGGCACAACGTTCATCTCGCGAGCTTGAGGCAACGCGTCAATCAGCGTATATAAAGCAGCTTGAGGGTGCTTAGAAACTTCTTCGATAGAAGGCAGAATAGAAGTAAATTCGCCTGAATCTTGATTAATTAAACGCGCTTCAATACGCTGCAACAAATGCATGTAGCGATCTACGTAAGTCGGATCCACCCAAGGGTATGCCAAATCTAGGAAACGTTGAGCAAATTGTGCGTAAGTCATGCTTTCTACGTCACCAAAATATGGTTTTGCAGTAGAGTTAAGTGCTTCGATTACTTCATCGCGACGCGCTTCAAGCTCTTCAGGATGTTTCATCATATGAACGAGCAATCGACCGCAGCGAGCAGAAGCGTTTTCTAACTCGTAAATATCTGCGTGCAAATGGCTTAAACCACTCGTCACACCGCCAATCACTTTGCCAGAAGGCACCCAACGCTCACCCAAAGGTGCGAACGAATCCTCATCAAAACCTTCAATGCTAGAAGATTTCGGCATCGCAATACCCGGAGTTTCCACAAGCATACGCTTTACTTCAGGACTTGTATGTGCTTCCTTAGCTGTCATTGCAGCTGTGCCAATCATTACAGCATCAACTGGCATATTTGGCAAACCGTATTCATTCGCCCATTCGCCAGAAATGTAGTCTGCAGCACGCTCAGGAGTGCCAATACCACCGCCTGCAACAAGCACCAAATTTTCGCACTCGCGCACTTGCGCGTAAGTTGTCATAAGCAAATCGTCAAGAGATTCCCACGAATGGTGACCACCTGCAGCACCGCCCTCAACCTGTACAATAATCGTGGCTGGAGCAACAGCCTTAGCAATTCGCACAACTTGACGAATTTGGTCAACTGTTCCAGGCTTAAACGTTACGTAAGGGAATCCATCAGCTTGTAAAGATGCTACTAATTCCTTGGCTTCGTCAAGTTCTGGAATGCCAGCAGAAATAACTACACCATCAATAGGAGCTCCCGACTGCCTCTTTTTTGGCACGATTCGCTTCGAACCAAATTGCAAATTCCACAGATAGCGATCCATAAACATGGCGTTAAATTCGATAGTTGCGCCTTCGCGAAGCTGATTTTCAAGCGACTTCATATGACGATCGAAAACTTCTGCAGTTACTTGACCGCCGCCAGCAAGCTCAGCCCAGTAGCCTGCATTTGCTGCTGCAGCAACGATTTCCGGCTCTACTGTCGTTGGTGTCATTCCTGCAAGAAGCACAGGAGCTTTGCCTGTAAGCTTGCTAAATTTGGTAAGCACTTTGCGTCCTGCAGGCGTGTTGATTACTCGAGGCGCAAAATCAGCCCAGCAGCCTGTACGCTCTGGTTCAGAAGCTGAGTCAGCTGTTGAAAGCTCAGCGCGAGAGCGCAATGTAGCAGCCTCTACGATTCCAGCGCCGGTTCCTTGCACAAGCACTCCAGTAAGCTTTCCGAGCACCTCGCTAGGACCCATGTCTAAAATCCAAAGCGAGCGCGCGTCGTTCTGCTCCAAAACTTCGCCAATTTGCGCAGCCCAATCAACAGGAGTTACAAGCACTGCATCCGCCAATTCGCGAGCAACTGTAGTGTTCAAGCCAGCCTCGCTCGCCCACTCTACTACCTGCTCAACTGCAGATTGAAGCATTGGCGAATGGAATGGCACTGTAACATCCAAATATTCAGCAACTGGCGCAAATACAGCTCCACCGCGAACTTTCATTTCGCGCAATTTTTTCGAACGCTTTGTTTCTTTTTGCGCTTCGTTTGCAACAGCTTCCATATCTTCCGGGTATCCTGCAATAACCACGTGATTGTAAGCGTTTTTAACAGCAATTGACACTTCACCGCGCGTGCGCTCTACGCGTGAAATTAACGCTTCTGCCTGCTTTTTAGTAACTCCTTTAAGTGACAGCATTGGCGTGTGCTCGCCGTCACCAGTAATTTCAAGCATTCGAGATTCACGATCTCCTGCAGCTCCAATTAAGTAGGCAATTGCAAGTAATTCTTCGATTTGCGCGCGAGCTTTTTGCCAAGACTTTGCTTTTATGCGAGCTTTTACCATTTCTGCTGCGATTACGCCTTGAGAATGACCCAAAACTGCGCACGGCTTGTTTACTTCAAAGTTGTATCCAAGATTTGTTAAGTCGCGCACTGCACCGAACTGTGCAAGCGTAATTCCAGGCACACTAAGAAGCGCGTTTGCAGCGTTAATATGCTTATTTTCTAGCGCGTCAAACACGTTTATGTCGCCGCCTGCATTTGCTAAAAGCTCAGAATAAATTGGCGATAGCAAAGCTTTTGCGCCTACTTCGTACTCGTGAAGTTCTGCGTTTAATTCTTCGTCTGAACCAAGCTCGCGCAAAGCTTCAACCCACGGAGTTGACTGACCTGCAAACACGAGTGCGTGCGGATTATTAGCGAGTTGGTCGAAAAAGTATGTTGTCATGATGTTTCCTTCTCGTTGATTTGGATAAGTTTTATAAATTCTGTAAGTTTTGTAAGGTTTATAAGTTTTGTAAGTTCTATAGTTTTTAGTTATAAGTTTGATAATTCCTATAATTTTTATAAATCACTTACATTGGCTGATTTCCGTGATGCTTTCCAGTTCTGGAAACTCGCTTTTTACTGCGCAAAAGTTTCAATGAGCCAGCAATCATATCGCGAGTCTGCTCCGGGTCAATCATTGCGTCAATCTGACCAGTTTCCAACGAAAGATTTGCGTTAACAGTAGTCACCTCATACTCGTCAACCAGCTGTTTTCTAAGAGCCGCAACGTCTTGTCCACGCTCTTTAGCTTTTTGCAAATCTTTACGATGAATAATATTTACGGCACCTTGCGCACCCAAAACCGCAATCTGGCTGGTTGGCCACGCGTAATTTACGTCCGCGCCCATCGACTTGGAACCCATAACGATATAAGCTCCACCGAAAGCTTTGCGCAAAATCACCGTAACCAGCGGAACTTGCGCGTTCGCGTACGCATAAATCACTTTCGCACCTCGGCGAATAATTCCTGCGTGCTCTTGATCTGAACCAGGCTTATAACCAGGAGTATCCACTAGAGTCACCACAGGCAAATTAAACGCGTCGCACAATCGCACAAATCGCGCGACTTTTTCGGAAGAATTTACATCCAAAATACCAGCGTTCACCTTCGGCTGATTTGCTACGATTCCAACAGGATGACCCTCAATGCAAGCAAAACCAACCACTGCAGAAGCAGCATACAATTCCTGCACTTGCACGAACTCACCGTAGTCAACTATTCTGCGAATCACGTCGAGCACATCGTAAGGCTGACGGTCGTTATCCGGCACAATATTCGCCAACTCGCGCGCAGTTTCGCGATCCGCGCGCGTTGCAGCGTAGGCAAAAGTTGGAGGATCTACTTCGCAGCTAGATGGCAAATAAGCCAAAACTGTGCGCGCGTAGTCGATTGCGTCAGCTTCATCCTCTCCCAAATAGTGAGCGACACCGGAAGTTGCGTTATGCACAAGACCGCCGCCCAAATCGTCCATGCTAATAGCCTCGCCGGTTGCAGCTTTAACAACATCCGGACCAGTTACGAACATATTTGAGTGCTCGCGAGTCATAATAATCAAATCCGTCAATGCAGGGCAATACACAGCACCGCCAGCGCAAGGACCCAGAATAATTGAGATTTGCGGAATCAAGCCGCTTGCTTCGCAAGTTTTTTTGAAGATACGCCCGTATTGCATAAGCGCGCTCACGCCTTCTTGAATGCGAGCGCCGCCGGAATCAATTACGGCAACAACTGGCACGCGAAGTTCAACAGCCATATCTAAAAGATGGCAGATTTTCTCGCCCTCAGCTTTGCCTAAAGTTCCACCGCGCACAGAAAAGTCTTGTGCGTAAACTGCAACTTTTCTGCCATAGACTTCGCCAAAACCGGTGATTACAGCGCATCCTGCAACGTCGTTATTTATGTCACCGCCGTTAAAACGTCCGATTTCCACGAACGATCCGGTGTCAAAAAGCAAGTCAAGACGCTCTCTTGCAGTTGACTTTCCTTTTGCGTGCTGACGTTCTAAAGCTTTTTGTTCTGCGTCACGAGCAAGTTGTGCTGCGTGCTGAACTGCAGCTTTTCCGCGACGAGGCTGCAAGTTTGTATCGTCAGCAGAGCTATTAACAGAAGAGTTATTAACTATTTTCGCTGAAGTTTCAGAGATTTCAGACTTTTCTTTTACTAAAGCGCTCATTTCTGCTCTCCTTCCGGCTTTTCGGAAGACTTTTCAGAAGATTCAGAAGACTTATCTGCGCTCTTATCCGCGCTTTTATCTCCAGCAAGATCAATCGTCACAAGCTTTGCACCCGATTCCACACCGTCACCAGGACCCACAAAGATTCCAGTAACAGTACCAGCTGCAGGAGCGTAAACGTAATTTTCCATTTTCATAGACTCAAGCACCACAAGCAAATCACCCTTGGCAACCTGCTGACCTTCAGCCACATTCACGCGCGTAATAACAGCTTGCATAGGCGCTGCGATTACGCCAGGAATCTGCTTTTGTTCTTCAGATTTGTGAGTACTTCCGCGAAGCGAACGTCCACGCAAAGGCTGCGAAGCTCTAGAAACGCTACGAACTCGCGCAGAGCCGGTCAAATTGTCAACAATATCTTGCGGAATCGTAAGCTTTACGCGCTTATTATCAACCTCAATAATGAAGGATTCCATTGCAGGCTGCTTATTTTCGGATTCATCCGCAGACTTTCCAGAAACAAGCGAAGCCGGCTGGCCACCCAAAGAAGCTGCAGGAACGCGGTTCAAATACTTTCGTTCCATCCACTTAGTAGACACGTCAAAACTGTGATTTTCCGCAGTAAACTCAGGGTCGTTAAAAATCTGCTCAAAAAGTTTTGCTGGAGTTGGCACGCCCTCAATACAAAGTTCCTTCAAAGCGCGACGCACACGAGCGACAGCAGTTTCACGACTTTGCGCAGTAATAATAAGTTTGCCCATCATCGAATCGAATTTTGGCGAAATATTATCGCCAACTTCAACGCCAAAATCGACGCGAATACCAGGACCGGAAGGCCACTTTATTTTCGTCAAAGTGCCGGAACTTGGAGTCAAATTCGTAGCAGGATCTTCCGAAGTAATGCGAAGCTCGAAGCTGTGTCCGCGAGGTTCTGGATCCTTAATCAACTCGCCGCCGTCAGCAATATTGAGCTGTTCTCGCACTAAATCAAGTCCACTAACTTCCTCACTAACCGTGTGCTCAACTTGCAATCGCGGATTAACTTCCAAGAAGTAGACTTTATGCTGAGAAGTCACCATATATTCGCACGTGCCAAGACCAACGTAATCAACAGCTTCAAATAGGTTACGAGAATATCGGTAAAGCTGATCCTTTTCATCGTCAGTCAAGAACGGTGCAGGAGCTTCCTCAACCAGCTTTTGGTTTCGGCGCTGCACCGAGCAATCGCGTGTGGAATATACGGTGAAATTTCCGTGAGCGTCGCGGCCGCACTGCGTTTCTACGTGGCGAGCTTTATCAATAAAACGCTCAATAAAATATTCGTCTAAGTCGCCGCCCTGAAGAGCGTCGTGATTCATATAAAAGCCTCGCAACTCGTCATCGTTACGAACGACTGTAATTCCGCGTCCGCCGCCGCCATCCGTGCGCTTCATCATCACTGGATAGCCGTGAGTTTGCGCAAAAGTTAAAAGTTCTCGAATATCTTTTACAGGCTCCGAAATTCCTGGAACTGGCGGCACTTTCGCACGAACTGCCACGCGACGAGCCGTAATCTTATCTCCCAAATCAATAAGCGCTTCCGGACGAGGACCAATCCAAATAACTCCAGCATCGTTGACTTTTTTCGCAAAAGACGCAACTTCCGAAAGGAAACCGTAACCCGGATGCACAGCATCCGTGCCGCTTCTTTTAATAATGTCAAGAATCGCATCTTCGTTTAAATAAGTATCGCGATATGTGTCTCCGGAAAGTGCGTACGCTTCGTCTGCCATTTCTACAAACTGCGCGTTGCGATCAGTCGGTGCGTAAATAGCAACGGTAGAAATGCCCATTTCGTGAGCCGTGCGAATAACTCGCAAGGCAATTTCACCGCGGTTTGCGATGAGGATTTTTTTGATATTCGTAACCATACGTTACAAGATATTAGAAAAGTTGCGTTTACGGATGAGTCGACATACACAAAAGCTAGAGCAAAATTTTGTACACTTCTCCAATGCACATGATTTTTATAACACGTAATGTGATTAGCGAAACGGAAAACAACCGGCAAAACCGTTTAATTGACAACCTATTAGCTGCAAACGGCAAACCGGAAATAACCAAAAGAAGGTTTTCATGACTAACATAAATCAAAATAATGCAACAACAGCATCAGCAAATTCAAACGTTGCGAATAAGTTGAAAGTAGCTGCAGCATGGCTTGCAAAGCCAGCGCTTCTCACTGTGCTTTTGGCTCTTTCTACTATGGCAGGCGCAATTTATCTTCCTATTACTCCTGTGCCTATTACGTTGCAAACTCTTGTTTTGTGCATTATTGGTTTAACGTTGAGCTGGCGCGAAGGCGTAGCTTCTGTGGTTATGTATCTTGCTGTTGGCGCAGCAGGTTTGCCTGTGTTTGCTGGCTTTAAGGGCGGCTGGGCTGTTTTTGTTGGCCCTACTGCAGGATTCTTAGCCGGTTTCATTTTTGGCGTTGCTGCAACCGCAGCTTTGAAGCGCGTATTTGACGTAGCTCTTGACGCAATGATGCCAGAAAACTCCTTCAAGAAGACTTTCGCACGCTTCTGCACTTACTCTGTAGCTTCTATAATCGGCACGATCGTGATTTACGCATTCGGCATTTTCGGCCAAAGCTACCTAACTGGCATGCCACTTTCAACTGCCGCCGCAACCTTGATTATCTTCATGATTGGCGATTTGATTAAGGCTTTTGTTGCGAGCGCAGCTTGCTCCGGCTTGTACAACGCACTTAACAAAAAGCGCGCGTAACAACTAAACCTAAATGCTCTAAACGGGAACATTTGTCGGAAAATTTCCGGCAAATGTTTCCACAAAACACAAAAACGACAACAAACGCCGGGAATTTTCCCGGCGTTTGTTGTCGCTCGCTTTCTTTAAATCTCACTCTTCATACGAAACGGCCTGCACATCGCCGCTTTTTACCACAATCTCCTCGCCAGATGCCTCACGAATCGTAAGCGACGCATCTTCTCCAAGCCGCACAGCAGTTCCTGTCACCACGCTTCCGTCAACTGGATGCACGTTAACTTCGCGCCCAAGAGTCCAACACACACCATTTACTTCTTGAAGCAAATCTGCAGCGTTGCTTGGATAATCGCGCATAAAATCACCAAGTCTAGAACGCAATCCAGTAACGATTTTCGCAGCAATCGTATCACGCAATTCTTTAGCTTCCGGCAAATCAGTCATATGCATTTGCAGCGAAGTTGCCATTTTAATTGGCAGCACTTCTTTAGGCACACACAAGTTCAATCCGATTCCAAAAATTACTCCAACAACATCATCCTTGCTTGGATCAGCTACAATTTCTGTTAATATTCCGCCTTCTTTACAATCGTGCAAAAACACGTCGTTAGGCCATTTAAGTTTTATCGCGCAAGCATCACCGTGCATCGGCGAGCTTCCGCACTCTTTAAACGTTTCTAGAAGTGCGTCACGCGCTGCAAGCCCTGCAATAATAGGCAGCCACCCATTGTGACTTGCGTCCATAACAATTGACTTCGGCAGCAACGTTACGAATGAAACTAAAAAGCTTTCTCCCGCACGACTTACCCACGCACGCCCTAATCGTCCTCTTCCTGCTGTTTGCTCGTCTGCCACAATCGCAACTATTGCTGGCTTTCCGTCATCTCGCGCGATTATTTCGCCTTTTTGTATCATTTCTCGCGCAATATTTTGCGTAGAATCTGTAATTGCGAAATATTCTACCAAATCTGCTACTTCTGATGTCTGCGGCATCAATGCCACACTTTGCGAAGAAAAAATACTCATATGTATAATTTACATCAGATTATATTTTTGCGCGCGTCATTGCATGTTTTGCGCGCAATAGCAAACAAAATAGCTAGGCATCAATTAAGCAGGTGTTAACACATGGAGCGCATACGTCGCAAAACGCAGTACGAAAAGCCGCGCAAATTGCGTGCAGTTGTAGCACGTTTTTTAGATTACACTCTTGCTGCTTTGTTATGCTTTGTACTTGCTTTTTGCACTAGCTTGGGACCAATTTTCCGCAGTCAAGATATTAAAGTTCATTTAGGATCAATCGCTGATTTTTCGTTGGTTAATGCTTTTATTTTCGTTGCTGCCTTCATAATATACGCATTAATACTGACTGCGCTTATTTACTACGGTAAAAATAAAAAGTTTTTGCCTAAATATCAACGTTTTACGAAATTAATAAAGTCAATTGCGTTAAGAAAAAATAGCGAAAATAAAAAACAGTCAAAATTACAAAAATTTACTACTAAACACACTATTTTCCGCAATATTTCGCATTTTCTTTTAAAATTTGCAAAACTATTTTTTAATTGCGCTAAATGGTTCATTAACCACTCCACTCGCAACAGAAGAAACCTACTTCTTACTTTTTTCGTGGGCTGGATTTGGGTTCCAGCTACGTTACTTGCCGCATACGGTGCAGATATATGCTCGCAAATTCGCGAGTACAGTTGGACTTGGAATAAAATTACAGGCTTAGATCAGCCTTATATCGGCTTCTTTAGCTTTGTCCCAATGGATATTTACCCAACTGCGCACTACTTGTGGCCAACTTATCCAACTTATTTAACAGATCAGCACAACATTGTTCTAACTGTTATTTATGGCGCAACAACAGCAGTCTCCAGATACTTTACCGACTCAAACGACGCTGGAATTGCACTTCTTGCCTTTGCACAATTTGTATTTGCAGCATGGTGCGTTTCTGCAACAGCACACCGCTTCTTAAACAAACCTTGGCTTGATGCAGAATCTAGCTCAACAAATTGCAGCACAACAACTTTTGCAAGATTCGTTATTCTGCTTATGTTTTTACTTAATCCGCTTGTGTTGTGCTCAACTATTGCGCTTACAAAATCTCCGCTTTTTGCATTCGCTTTTGTTTGGTGGTTTGGTATAAATTACGAGTTAACTAATTGCTATCATGCGAAGGACACTAAAAATACACTTAGCACAAAGCCAAATGCGCAAAAGCCTAGACTTCACACTGTTTTGGAATTAATTGTTTCAGTGTGCGTAATGCTTATTGCTGCAAAATACGCTTGGTATATTCTGGTTGTTCAATTCGTGCTTTTGATTATTTTTGAGCGCAAACGCTGGCGTTTGTGGGTTTGCGGAATTTTGCTTCCAATCGTTGTGATTCACGGCTCGTTAATTATGCTTATTTCGAGCGGTGCTATTATTAGCGGCGATCCTATTGAGAGTCGCGGCATTCAGTTACAACAAATTGCACGTATAGCTAAGCTCGATCCGCATAGCATACCGCGTAGTGCAAAGCGCATTATTGCACCAATTTTTAATCTGGATCAAACTGCAGAAGCATACAAACCTTATGACGCAGACCCTGTGAAATCTTCCGGATTGCAGTCTAAAAAAGTGAGTTATCGTTGGCGATACGTTACTAAAGATAATATTCGTAAATTAGATTTCGCTTGGTGGCAAATGATTACGCATAGTCCACTCGTTGCAACTGACGCTTTTCTTGCGAAGACTTACGGATACTTTGATATTTTTGACCGCCCGTATGTTGGGCCAGAATATTACATAGACACTGACAGCATACACAAATCTGATTGGATTAAATATTGGAATCCTAAGTGGCGAACTAAATTTGCAGAAGATATTAGCACGTTTAGTGATATTCCTGTTTTAAGTTGGCCAATTCACGGAAATACTTTCGTTATTTTTACACTACTTATTGGTGTTGCAGAAATTATTCTTCGCCGTTGGCGCACATTGTTATGGCACATTCCACTTGCCTTGCTGGTTGGAGTTATGATTCTTGCTCCAGCTAATAATTTTGAGCGACACATGCTACCGTTAGCTTTTGTTTTCTGCTTTGTAGCACTTACTTTTTGGCGAGATACTTTTACTCAATCGCGCTATAATAGTAGAGAATGTTAGGATCAAAGGCATAAGATGGACGAGAAGAATACACCTCAGTTTGCGCAAGATAGCAGCGCTGCTTCTTCTGTTATGTCCGAAGAAAATTATGAAGATAAACTTGCAGGAAACAGCTTACTTAGTAACGATTTTCTTTCGATACTAGCAAGCGTACAGGCAGCAGAAAAGCACGCGGAGGATTCTAATATTGCCAATTCTCTTGAAAATCAACAGTTAAACAAAACGCAAGTAAACGCTGTATCAAATGATCAAGAAAGCTCTTCTACAGCAAAGCAATCTAAAGCAGAGCAAGAAAACGAAGAAAAGCACAAACACCACTTGTGGCATCGTCTTTCATCAAATCAAAGTCGTTCGAGTCATTCAAGTCAATCTTCTGAAAATACTAAAGGTAATAATTCACCGAGTTTTACTCCATTGCCCAGCGCGCAAAAATCAACTAGCTCGGAACCGCTTAGAATTTTCGACAATCGTGATGGCCAAGTTTTTGACGCGGCGATGCGCTTGCAATTACACTCGATTATTGCCACGTGTTTAATGAATGGTATTGCAGACGCTCGTATTGACGCTTTCATGCA
This sequence comes from Gardnerella sp. DNF01151, assembly GCF_049244235.1. NCBI lineage: Bacteria > Bacillati > Actinomycetota > Actinomycetes > Bifidobacteriales > Bifidobacteriaceae > Gardnerella > Gardnerella sp. DNF01151. Next base: position 1,511,845 of record NZ_CP058389.1, read on the forward strand.
TTTACTTCAATGGTCAGATTCGCCAAAAGTTATTGTTATTGCAGGAACTTTCGGCACTGCAATTAAGCCAGATGACGGACCAAATCGCAAGCCAGCACCAGATATTCCACCTGATAACACTGACACTTTGCGTCGAAATATTTGGCCACAGCTTGGTAGTTGCAATGCGTATGATGCAATAGTTGAGCGCACACAAAGTAGTGCTTTGCAGCGCATTACGGGAGCTTGGCAAAAAACGCAAGCACTGATATCAGCATCTACGAAAAATTCTTCTACTTTTGCAGCGCCTTCTCATATTATTCTGCTTGCTGTGCGCGAAAATCCTAGCGATCAGGCTTTAGAGAAGCTGTGCAAAGTTTTTGAGAATTCTCATAAGACGATTTGTGTTAGCAGCATGGTTGAGGGCGTTGAGCAAATTTCTTCCGCTCTTACTGCTACTCTTGCCGCGATTGCTGTTGCTCCAGCAGTAAAGCATTTGCCGCAAATCATTCACACGGATGATTTGCTTCCAGAACGAGCGCTCATTGGCGATGCCACAGCTTTTGATACTCTTTACAACAAGGTGTATCAAAGTTTGGCTCCTTACAATCATGACGATCCGACTCTGGAAACTATTGACATGTTCTTGCGCTTTGGTGGAGCTCTTGACCAAACAGCACACGAACTTAATGTGCATCCAAATACTGTTCGTTACCGTTTACGTAAAGTTGCGCAAACTACAGGATGGGATGCTACGGATCCGCGCGCCGCTTATGTACTGCAAACAGCTATAACAATTGGCAGAATTCGTGATTCGCACTAAAACGAAGTGCACGACAATAAAGACGCGCGGCCTAAACTACTCGCGCGCGTGATGTTTAGACCGGATTTTCTTGCGTAGGCGACCTAAACTACTCACCGCTGAGTCGTTTTGGTCACATCGCAACAACAAGCAGTACTCACACCACAGCAAACAGACACATACGAAGAAAGGGCTTGGAGACTGATGCCCCTAGTAGCACCAAACCCAAGCCCTTTAACAAAACCGACTCGTTTCCCTAACAAACAAGCCAGCCAAACACTCAACAGTCACGCCATCGAAAACCAGCGCACAACACTACCGTGAAGAAAGAGATTTGGCAAAACAGTAGAATCATGCAAAAGCCCGAAAGCAAACCCGCCACAAAAACACTAAACAGCATTCGCAGCACGTTGAGTGAAAGATTTAACAAGTGAGCGCACCATACTCACATACGGCACGCTCACAAATCATTAAACAATCAGCACACTTAATGTGCTAACAGCTTAGTGACGGATCTTGCGAAGAGCAGCACCCATGCCAGCAAGCACGGAAGCAGCAACAGCAGCCAAAGCTACAGCAGCACCGGTCTTAGCCAATGGAGCAGCAGCCTTCTTACCAGCCTTCTTACCAGCCTTCTTATCAGACTCCTTTACAGCGGCCGTATCATCAACATTCTGACCATGACGCTTGAGGTAGTCAGCGACAGCTTTGCACTCGAGAGAATCTTCACCGTAAAGCTTCACACACTTCTTGTAATCCGTGTCCATATTGCCAAATGGAGTATGCTCATACTTATCTTTCTCGTCAGCCGCAACCTTAGCAGCCTTCTCAGCATTCAAACGATCAGCAAGAGCACCAGGGTCCTCAGTCTCATATTGCCAATTATCATCCTTCTCATCCTGAGCAGCAGGCTTATTCTCTGCAGGCTTATTCTCTGCAGGCTTATTCGCTGCAGGAGGGTTCTGTGCACCAGCACCTGGTTCTTCTGCCATTGCTGGGGCGGCGAAAGCCAAGCCGGAAACGAGGGTGGCGCCAGCAGCGAGTGCGGCGATAGCCTTCTTATTCAACATAATATTTTCCTTTCTTCTTCTCCTTCACGCCAAACGCGCGAAGAAAAAATTAACATTCACAACTTAAGTTTTGTGAATAACTACCAGCGCAGAATATCCAGCCGGAAGCTGTTATTAACATACCCCCCCCCGTTCGAAAAAGTCAAGAGCAGACGCACAACTCATTAACAGAAAACATTTATATTTTTACGGAAATATTTCAGTCAAACTATTTTTAAAAGTAAAAAATACAGTATTACGCATTATTTTTCGTAAAAATGTCAATTTCAAGGTTTTTAAAGATTTTTCTCAGAAAACTCTCAGAAAACTCCTGAATACTCCCCCAACCAGCCGCAAAACCGTTGCAATATAGCCACTCTTGCGCGACACGCCGCGCACGACCACGCGCCCTCAACCTCTCCAGTCACCTATTCATTACCAACACAGTTTGCGTACTGCACCAGCAACGCTAATCGCAATTACTCGTTACTAACGCAGAAACGCAGTAACAAAAAACGCTGAAAACATGACTCAAAAGAGCACATTTTCAGCGTTTATAAGTTTTAAACTTAATTTACTACGTACCAGCCATGCTTTCGCATAAGCTACGCAAGCAATAAATCAGGCAGCAATGCTGGCGATATCAACTGGAACACCAGGAGCCATCGTAGAAGTCACAGTTACCTTAGTAATGTAACGACCTTTGATGGTGCTTGGCTTCAAGCGGCGGATTTCGTCTGCGACAGCCTTGAAGTTCTCTTCAAGAGCCTTAGCATCGAAGGAGAGCTTGCCGAAGAGGAAGGACAGGTTGCCCTGGCGATCCACGCGGAACTCAATCTTACCGCCCTTAATGTCAGCAACAGCCTTGGCTACATCCATAGTCACGGTGCCAGTCTTTGGGTTTGGCATCAAGCTACGAGGACCGAGAACACGACCCAAGCGGCCAACCTTACCCATCATGTCTGGGGTTGCAACAACTGCATCGAAGTCAAGGAAGCCACCGGCAACCTTTTCGATCAATTCGTCATCACCAACGATGTCGGCGCCAGCTTCCTGAGCCTCAGTAGCCTTTGGGCCACGAGCAAACACCAAAACCTTAGCGGTTTTACCGGTGCCGTTTGGCAAGTTCACAACGCCACGAACCAACTGATCAGCCTTGCGAGGATCCACATTAAGGCGCATAACAGCCTCAACGGACTCGTCGAAAGCGTGCTTTGGCATGCTCTGCAACAAAGCAATTGCTTCAGCTGGGGTGTACAGGTTATTGCGGTCGATCTTCTCAGCCGCTTCACGATACTTCTTAGAACGCTTAGCCATTTCTACACTCCCTTTCAGTCGGTAACGGTAATACCCATCGAGCGAGCGGTGCCCGCGATGATCTTCATACCGGCCTCGACGTCACGTGCGGAGAGGTCAGGCATCTTAATTTCGGCGATTTCGCGCACCTGAGCCTTGGTCACAGAACCAACCTTGTGAGTCAATGGATTCTCGGTGCCCTTCTGAATGCCAGCAGCCTTAAGCAACAAAGCAGCGGCTGGTGGGGTCTTCAAAATGAAGGTGAAGGAACGATCTTCATAAACGGTGATCTCTACTGGGACAATCTGCCCCATCTTGTCCTTCGTCTGGTCGTTATAGGCCTTGCAGAAGTCCATGATGTTCACGCCGTGGGAGCCTAATGCTGGACCCAGTGGTGGGGCTGGATTTGCCTTACCAGCCTGAATCTCGAGCTTAATAAGCGCGGAGACTTTCTTTTTCGGAGCCATAATATGGTTCTTCTTTCTTGTACAAGCGGTTCAAACGGTTGTTGCAAACGCTGATATAGTCGCTTCTTACAGAAGTAAAGCACTTACGAAACGTTGCTATAAAGCTGTTTTGCAGCTTCCTCCCGCATCTTGTATTGCTGTGCTGTGCTAGCGGATTCCTCCTCCAGTCACAAGCCTTCCTATTATGCCACATCTTCGCGACACGCTGCATTACGAAATCTGCAACTATTTTTACGCAGCTACTTTTGCGCAACTATCTTTGCGCAGCTATCTCAGTAGACAATTCGTTAAGTATAGCGTTTCTAGTCCACGCACTCACAGTCATTTTTCTGCGCTTTGCATCGGCTTCGATTAAATGCCAAACGGTATCACTTAACCTAACAGTACGCGGTTTCAACGGCTGAGTTTCATCTTCCTAAGCTCTTCCAGCAAACTCTGTAATAGTGGCACCAGGAAAATTATCTTCTGCCTCCTCAGCCCACTTATCAACAATATCGTCAGTAATAACGAACCCATTTTCCGCAGTATACGTATTCTTACTCATCTCGCATCCCTTATCTCTTGTAAAAATCCCTTTGTAAGACGATTCGCATGAATTATAAGTATTGCGTTGTTTTCAAGCTACCATATCATGCTTTACTTCTATGCTCTTAATACAAACTCCACAAATCTCGAGCAACGCTATAACTAACTCAGAGCAAATAAGAGAACAAGAGAATATCACATTTACTTAAGCAAATTATGAACTGAATAGTACTCTTTCAAAGAATCCTTAGTAATTTTTTGAACGCATATTGCCGAACTATTAGTAGCATCATAAGCATTCTTCCATGGATCCTCACGATGTGTCATAGCACTCAAATCACTACCAGAACACTCAGCAAACTTTTTGCACACTTTTTCCACAAGAAGCTTTTGACCATCTGTTAAAGAATCATCATTCAACTTATCAGTGCTAGGAAGCACAAACTCCCCTTTACGAATCAAAAACTTACCGCGATGCAATGCGAATAATTCTGGGCAAACAGGACCATTTCTCCATGCCTGAAAATCCTCGTTAAATAATGGATATCCAGTAGTAGCCAAAGAATACGCTTGCGAATAGTAAGCTAACTTCTGAAGCTTCATAGTAGTAATAGTTCCAGCAATATCAAGGATGTACGATGCCACGTTAAAGATTGTTGTCATACGCACCTCCCTTTGCGCAACTACATTTGCGCAACAGCAAAAGTTGGAAGTCTACTTCCAAGTTGAGCGCAAAACACTAGAACATTATAAAATGTTAAAACTCTAACTCAGGATTCTTTAACAACTCATCAAACATCGCATGATACAAGCGCAAATTCAAAGACTCTATTCGCGTAATAGTCGAAATTTTGCCGCCAGCATCTTTCGACGAAGCGCCACAAACGTAAACAGCCTCATCATCCGTTCCATAATCTATAACCACATACCTATCGTGATACTTTCTGCCAGCAGTCTTAAACTTCAAATCAACACCAGGACAATCGCTTACAAAATCACCCAACATGCTTTCCGTAAGCATATTCTTGCTCCTAGCGTTATCACTAAAAACTACGATTTCAACCCCTTCACCAGCAAACCGTAATAGTTCCAATGTTTTAAGACCAATATAATTATCAACAACGTAAATGCTTTTCTTAGCTGATTTATATATTTTGCAATACGCAAGATCCGCTTCTATTTTATTGCCGTCCATAAGAAGAAAATGTTTATACGAATCTGGATTAATAAAATTATCCATTACCTTATTAAAATCTTCCTTCGTTGCCATTTGAGATTTTATTTCCGCTATATCATTAGTATTCTGATTCGTTTGAATCGCAAGCTTAGCTAATTCCTTCGCGCCAATAAAATCCTTATTTTCAACAATATAATCCTTCATTTGCTTAAAGGTTCTAATAAGCGCTTTCGACTGAATTATGGCAAGTTCGCCTCTTAACACAGTCATGAGCATATAAATACCCTGCTCCGTAAAAGCATATGGAAGCTTTCTGCGACCACCCCAACTTGATGTAGAATTTTTCGACATCAAGTTTTTGAACTCATCAGCAGTTAGCTGAAACATAAAGTCATCATCAAACTTTTCTATGTTATTTTTTACCTGCTCGTTGAATCTTGCCGTAGTATACCCATATATTTCAGCAAGCTCAAAATCAAGCATGACTTTTTGATTACGAATGTTGTAGATTTTCTCTTTTATTGTTTCAGCGTCTATTATCATTCCAACAGACGCGTTTTTAGAGTCAGCGATAATTAGATTTTTATTCCCCTCTACCATAAGATCACTCCTAAAAAATGTGCGTAAAACCTAGCGCTGTACAACAAAAACTACATTTCTAACACAAAACCCATGAATCGCAAGCAATCAGGGTTATTCCCAAAAATCAATCACAAGCCATAAAACATCTAACAACTAGCAAAACTAGCATGCATCAGCGCATAAATATAATTCTATAAGATTCCACAAATAAAAAGCAACAAAAAAATCGGTTTTAATACAAACGCACAGCACATTTATGTAGTGCGCTTGTACCTGATTTACGGCATGTCATGCCAAATCAGCCAAACGGCTAAGCCGTGAGGAATAAGTGCACTACATAGCAGCGCGAAGGCAGGTCGGAACGCTACACCAATCCACACATATAAAGTGGTAATATTACGAGATTCAAATCTTTTCTAACGCTAAGCTGTTTAGGAGCAAATACATAACTAGTTCCAATTCTTTTTGAAAACTTGTTCTTAAATTTATCAAGAGAAACTGTTTTAAACACATTCCCAGATTTAACTTCAATAGGAGATATACGCATTTTGCCAGCAGAATCCTGAAAAGCTTTAGAAATCAAAAAATCTATTTCCATAGTATTTTCCGAATTTTCTTTGTCTCTATTTGAATAGAAGAATAGGCGATGTCCAGATGCTATTAGCTGTTGCGCAACAACGTTTTCAACTAGCATTCCTTCATTAATTGAGATTTTTCCAAATAAAATTTCTTTATACAGATCATTAGACGCAATACTACTATCTGAAAGTATCATAGAAGTCAACAAACCGGTATCAGCCATATAACATTTTACTAACGCATCATCTGCATTAAGATTCAATCCCACATTTGGATCTGTAGATTTGTAGCAATTATTTGTAATACTCGCATCCGAAAGCCAAAAAAACGCATCCTTATAGTCACGCATACGAGCATTCTTACCTAAGGAAGTAATCCTATATCTTTTTTCATGTCTGGAAAGCTGTGCTGGTATTCCATCAAACACAGACATAACTTTCATTTCATAACCTTTTGCAAACTTTGCAGCATCCTGCCTATAGAGCGAAAGAATACGACGCTTAACCCTATCTACTCGAGCAAAATCTCTCGAATCAACATATTCATTTACAGACTGCGGCATGCCACCAACTAGCATATATTCTCTAAAAAGTCGCATCGCTTTTTTATGTAAAACATCTGGCAAAGGATTTAACTCATCAAATGAATCTTTAATAACTTTCGATAGATTTTCTTCTCCAAAAGCCCACAAAAATTCTTCAAAATCAAGAGGATACATGCGTTCTTCTTGTTCTTCAGATGGAATCAATATTGTTTCAACATTGTGTTTAATAGACAATAACGAGCCAGTCTCTATATAGTCGTATCTGCCATCTGCAACTAGTTGTTTTACAAATTCTCTAGCCTGTGGGAAAAATTGCACTTCGTCAAAAACCATTACCGATTCACGGTTATAAAGTTTCACACCATATAGTGCAGATATGTATGTAAAGAAAGTGCTTAAATCTGAACGATAATCTTCAAATAGCCGAAGCGCATCTTTTGATGCTTGCGAAAAATCAATAAGAATATAAGACTTGTATTCGTTTCTTGCAAACTCTTCAACTATAGTACTTTTCCCAACTCTTCGAGCACCTGTTACTAAAAGCGCTGTTGAACCGCGATCAGCATTCTTCCAATCGAGCATTTTTTGATAAAATTTTCGCCTTAACATATAACACCACTCTTAATTACCACAAAACCGTTGAAAATACTATTGTTTTATAGTATATATTTCACGAAAATCAATGTCAATTTATGCTAAATTTTCACGAAATCAGGGGTAAATATATGCCGAATTTTCACGAAAATCAAGGTGTTATTTCTCTAAATCTTCGCGACACGCTGCATTACAGCAATTCTAAGCAGTTATATGTTTGGCATGAGCAAGTGAAGCAGCACGGCGGTGGCGCTTGCGAACCGCGGCAATAATCATCGTCGTAAGAATCACAGCGCAACCAATAAGCGCGAGCACAAACATCGTCATCCAAAGCGGCCACTGCAACTTATCGCCCGGCGCGGAAACAGGATCCGGCAGCACGCGATAGCCTGTCACCAGCAATCTCTGCGTATTAACACCATACGGCGTACACGTAAGCAGCGTCGCCAGATCACGCCCATTCTCGCGTTGAAGCAACCTAATATCATGCGGATCGACCACGCTAATGCGGAATACCCTGTAACGCAGCGTCTCCCCCTGCACGTCAAAGTAGAAGAAATCACCCTTCTTCAACTCCACTAAATCATCAAACATGGTCGCATTTGGCAAACCCGTATGCGCCGTCACAACAGCGTGACGCGTTTTACCCCCAACCGGCAAATCTGTGCCATACAAGTGTCCAGCGCCATACGCCAAAACCTCCTGCGAACTACCGTGGTAAATCGGCAGCTTAACGCCAATCTTCGGGATTTTCACAATACCCATAATCCCCATCGGCTCATCCAGCTGCTTCGCATACTCCTTATACTCCGGCGTCTTCATATAATCCGTCGTGCCATCGTACGGATCAGCCGTAATAATCGACTTGTGGCGCGCATTATAACGACGAGCCGCGTTCAAAATCTTCTCTCTAGCGCTCGCAGTCTGCTTACGACTCAGCCGATCATAAGCTACAGAAATCTCCTTCGACACCTTGTTATTCCACAACGTTGACGCAACCGGGTACGTGAAGCACAAAATTGCTGCAAGTGCGAGGGCAATTGGCTCGAGAGTGCGGCGGAGTTTGGATTTGGGTTTTTTAGCGGGTTTTGTTGCAGTTGCGGAGGCTGCGGTTTGCGCTGCTGTGGAGGCTGGTGTTGTTTCGGTTGCGGAAGCGACGGGTTTTGCTTTGAGTTGCTTGAAGAAAGCATATACTTTAACAACAGCGTCGTTTAATTTCATGCTTCTTCCTTGTAACGTTTATACACGTAAATTTTGTTTCAAATTACGCGTGAAAACACACGTTTTTAGAGCAAGTGAGTCTAGGATTTTAGTTCAGTAAACCCTAGACTCACACTTTGCTATTAGACTACAAGACCAGCTTTAGAAAGCGGATCAGGCGTTCTGCTGCTGTTCCTCTTCTTTGCGATTGCGCATGTAGAGGAACACGCTTGCTGCAATCAAGCCTATGCCAGCAAGCGCAAACAGAATCACGCCAGCAGCACCAGTTGCAGGAAGATTGAACCAGAACTTGTTACCGCCTTTTTCACCATGCAATGGAATGTTAGGGAATTCCAAAGTATCAGGATTATCGTTGGTAGTTGTATCCTTAACAGTTATTTCCTTAACCACAGGAGACAAAGCAAATCCTTCAGGAGCCTTAACCTCAACAACATACAGCGTTGAACCAGCTTCAGCCTTGTAAGGATTAGAGAATTTACCGCCTTCAACAGTAGTTTCATCAAATGCAGAAGCGGCCTTGCAAGGACTATCTTCCGCATCTACTGCTGTATTTTCCTTAAGAGACTTGGTGCACAAATCTGCTTTATTTTTGTCGGTAAATATCTTGAATTCAGCACCAGAAAGCTTTTTACTCTCATCTTCAGAATTGTACTTATCAACCTGCAAATAACCAAACTTGACTGTAGGCTTACTGCCATCAACATTAGGAATTATAGGATTCGGTGCAGTAGTACCCTCATCATGAGCTGGGAAGAAGCCAGACTTATTAGTAATAGTCTTATCTGTAGTAGAATCCTTGAAGGCTTTACTTATGTCAAACGCAAGCTCAACCTCAACTTGAGGAGCCTCAGATCCAGCAGCAACGTTATTCAACTTAGAAGCAATTTTCTTCAAACCTGCTTCAGTGAACTTCACAAGAATGCGAGTGTGACCAGCAGCAAGACCTTTAGTATCTCCAGCTGTAGTAATCTCAGCATTATCAGAATTAGCCATTGCAGTAACGGTGTAGTCGTTGTTCTCACCCTTAGTAAAGGTAGAATCACTACCTGTACCGAACTTTACAGACTGCACAGCAGCATCAAGTCCCTGATTATTAGGTTCTGTAAACGCTGAGGTTGGAGCATCATCGAATATCGCGTAATCCGTGAGATTCTTCTCAGTCAAATCCTTGTCAATCTTAGTCTTGTTCACCTTCGCGGTAATTGTGTAGTAAATTTTATCTTTTACACCAGCAAAAATGTGAGATTTATCAACATTCTTCTTAATTGCAGAAGAAAGATCAATATTCTTTGGCTTAACTACAGGATTATACTCATACACAGTTGTGGTCTTGCCATTATCAGTCTTCTGTTCAATCAAAGGCAAAGTCATGTAGAAACTACTGAAATCGTAAGCACCATAACCATCAGGAACCTTCTCAACAATCTTATACAAACCAACAGCAAGATTATTAAGTGTAGACTTACCATCCTTGTCTGTAGCAGTCATATTGTGCACATCAGTTCTAGTTCCAAGAGTTACAACTCCAGCTTCTTCCGGATGAGCGTTTAGCTTAGAAACAATACCAGCAATCTTCTGCCAAGAATCATACTGAGCAAGATTCAAAGTAACATCATTAGTTCCTTCCTTAATGGATGCAACTTTAGTTACAGTGAAACTAACATCTTTAAGAGGTTCAAAACCAGCAGGGCAAGATGTATCTTGCGTTTTGCCTGTCTCATTAGATGCGGACGCATTAGCAGTACTAGACGAAGCAACGGTAGTAGTAGTTGTAGAGACATCCTTTTTCTTGCACTTAACAATAGTTAAACTACCGGTTGTCGGAGCTTCACTCTCCCATGGAGCCTTAGGACCCATTTTAACAGAAGGTTGTGGAACACCCGGCTTACTACTAGCCCACGCAACTCCAGCCACAGTTACAGCGCCGGCGACGCACAGCGTGCCAGCCATCGCAAGCGACGCAACCGCCGCCACGAATTTATTAGTGAACTTTTTCATGTTCACTCCTTTCGTATGCCGTTTTACGGCAAGTAGAGAATTAGTTTGCATTGATAATGCTCTTGACGAGTAGAGTTTTAAAATTTTTGGCATTTACTTTGTGTTATCACGCTCCCGAATCCCGAAAGACTGCGCAATAAAACAATACGCAATAAAACAATGCGCGAAACAGGAAGGCTTGATGCGCAAATGCGTACGTAGTCGCCTTATGCGAAGCACGGCGAGTAAATGCATATACAACTGCTTCATACGTGATTGCATAAGCCTCGCCGCCTTCCAAAAATTAATTTGCGAGCGCACTCACTTTGACTTACCACGAAGCCAGCCGCCAGCAGATTTACCAACAGAGCAGCAAGAATACCAAACTGCAAATTCCAACTCTGACCGCCCGTATTCGGCAAAGTAAAATTACTCGCCAAGTGAATATTGAACGTAAAAGCAGCAAACTCCTTCTTTTCTTTAAAAGCAGTAGGAGTTGCAGAAGTTAGCGCAGATTTTATTGAATCAGGAGTTAAGGTACCTGTTAAAGCATCAAACTTATTTAGAGCTTCAGGCTTCAGCGCGTATACAACACAACTGTAATCGCCAACCTTAGTCGGCTTTATGCTCACTTCCATAGAAGCTTGAGACGCAATCTTATCCGCAGTACATTCGTTATCGCCTTTTCCTGCTTTATTGCATCTAGTTTGATCCTTATCCCCAGGCACACTCAACCCAAGCTCGTCAAGATTTCTGCTCCAAGTATTGTATTCAAGAGACTTATTCTTCTTCTCGCCCTTCGAGCACAGCACGCGCAACGTAATCTTATTCGTGCTATCCGCCGCAGAAGTAGCATCAACAAACGGCTTAAGACTCATGCCGAGTATCGCAGAAATATTGTTATTGCTGCTAGACAATGCCGCCGGCAACGAACCATCGCTGGTTTTAAACGGATACACTTTCAGCGTAAGATCATTATCACTAATTTTTGGCTTTGGCTTATCTCCAAACTGGATTATTACAGTCTTATAATCCCAGTCAACGCCTTTCGCAATAGATGTTTTATTGTCCCACTTATCTTCAACAATGTTTCGTTCTGGATTATCGAACAATAACTTCATATCTGTATTAGTTTTGACTCTTTTGCCAAACTCTTCTGCCAATTTAGACGATTGTGGCTTTTTATGAGTTGATAAGTCTTGTTTTAAGTCAACATCCTTAATAGCAAACACTTTGCACTCAAAAGTGCCAGCCTCTTTAGGCGTGCCACTAATCCAGCTTTGAGAGCGCTCAGTATAATCATCATTCTCATACACAGCAGAATTCTCTGCATTTTTATCAGGTCGATTCTGATTTTCCATATGCTTGAACTGAGTCTGCGTAACTAAACTCAAATCATTAACACGGTCTGACGTATAATTATCGCTACCATTTTCATGGCAAATCATACGGTGATAGATAGAACCAGGCTTATCTGTCGATTTCGATTCAATAAAAAGCTTATTAATAGGATCGTAAACGTCTTTATTATCATCACTGACGACAGTACCTACGCTAGGAGTTGAACCCTTAGACTTTGGTTTTATAATAATTTTATTACCACTTACCGCAACACCATCCTGCGCATTCCCAAAATCGTATAAGCTCAGCGATAAATCATCGGGCTGAGCCTTAGGCAAATCATCCTTAGCAAATATCGCTTTAATCCTAGTGCTGGATTTAGAACCACCTGGATAATGTATTACAACATAAAACCTATATGTATTAGCTACTAACCATTTGCTCGCAAAAAAACGTATAGAACCATCGCTATTTTTCGTAGATTTAGCAGTGTAGCTATCATTCTCACCCTTGAAAAAAGCATACTTTACGGAATCATTATTTCCACTATACTTTTCCAACCCAAGCCACACGCCAGCAGGTAATGTTTGCTGCACTTTACCTGCAACTTTTATTGTTGGAGTAAGAATCTGAGGAACCCTATTATAAGGCTCGCCATTCTTACTTTTAATGTTTATTGTTTTATTACCATAAGTAATGCTGTAGCATTTTTCAGGAGTATTATACCTTCTATTATTCTTGCACGCTTCCGGAAGTTCAGGCTTTTCATTCGCGCCTCTGTCAGTGCCTTTAACAGCTTCCGCAGAATCAATGTCTTTCTTTTTAACGCTTTTCTTTACAGCAGTCTCAGCTAACTTAGCCTTATCAACACCATTGTTACTATCAGACTTCTGCCGCTTAACAGACTGCGATTCCTTATTATCTTTATTTAAAGTACTTGAAGTATCAGTATTTTTCTTATTAGGCTCAGTAGTATTATTAGATTCACTCTGCTCAGACTGCTTATTCGATTCACCATCGTTTTTAGTAGAACCAGCCTTCGCACCCTCAGCCTTCTCAGTAGAAGTAGCACTTTCGCCAGCACTCAACGCATAAGTTGGAGCAATCACAAAAGTAGCAAGCAATATTGCAATCGCCACAAAAAAAGCAAATAACGAACGGCGAATTGAGCGCACTAGTCGAAGGAAACGGCTAAATATATGCGAATTAAACATATACACCTACCTTCTAATTCGCCCTCTTATATCATAATGTCGTTATTACAACGGCACTGAAAAACTCGAATTCTCGCTAAAATTCTCTGCTAAAAACGCTCTTCCCAAACACTCAGCACTATACCCCCCCCCCACGCCTATTTGCAAGCCAAACTAAATATTTGGAAATATTTATTATTTATATTGATAAAAGCACTGTAATTGCAAGAAAATTTAGGATTATTTCCCCATTTTACGGCGTGTCGTAGTAAATAAGCGAACTAACTAAAACGAAAAACCAAGCAAAACCAAAAAAACTAAACTAAACAAAAACTAAACAAAAAACCGGAGTGCAATACGCACCCCGGTTTGTAAAATCTACAAAAGCTAGCTACAAAAGCCTAGGCTTTCAGCTCAAACAATCGGCTCAACTTGGTTAAACCCAAGCTCCACAGGAGTTTCACGTCCAAAGATGGAAACCAACACCGTAAGCTTCTGAGTTGTAGGCTCCACGTCCGAAACCACAGCTGCCATCGTTGAGAATGGACCGTCGGTAACTGTTACCTGATCGCCAACCTTGTAAGCAACCTCAACCTTACGCTTACGTGCCGCAGCCGGCTTATCGCCAGCATTCTTCAAAGCTTCGGAAGCAATCATCGGAGCCATCATTGACACAACTTCCTTGCGGCTCAATGGTGCAGGCTCTCTAGAAGGACCAACGAAACCAGTCACACCCTCAGTCTCGCGCACAATGCGGCGAGCGTTCTCATCCGGCCACATGCGAATCAACACATATCCTGGCACACGCACGCGGGTAATAACCTTCTTACCCTTTTCCGTATGCTTCTCGACTTCTTCCATAGGAACTTCAATCTGGAAAATCTTATCTTCCAAACCAAAGTTCTGCACGCGGGATTCGACGTTAGTTTTCACGCGCTTTTCGTAACCAGAATACGTGTGAAGAACGTACCACTTGCCTTCCAAAGTGCGAAGTTTCTTAGAAAATTCTGCTACAGCGATTGCGCCGGCATCAGTTGGGTCAGCTTCGTTCGCATCGTCAGCATCAGTAGTTTCATCAGCATCGCTAGTTTCGTCAGTTTCGTTAGAAACATCAGCAACACTGTCAGCAGCAGCGCCATCAGCTACATCAGCTGCAACATCAGCAGATTCCTCATCCACATCAGCTTCAACAGACTCGCTAGAAGCAGCAGCTTCATCATTCACAGCTGACTCGTTTGCTTCGTCAGCATCATGAGAAGCAAAAGCCTCATCAGCTTCACTCGCTTCTTCGAAATTGAATTCATCAGTCATCTTGCATACACCTTCAAAATTTCAACTCAGCCAATTTCAACTCAGCCGAACAGCCACATTACGGACTTACCCAAACCGAAGTCCATGCAGGTGACGAAAGCCATCAAAAATACAACAAATATGAAAACTGCAGACGACCAAGCAAACAACTCTTTGCCATGAGGTGCAATAACCTTGCGCGTCTCGTCAATAGTTTGCTTAACGAACATGCCAATACGCACGAACAAGTTATGCTTTACTGCTTTCTTAGTACTGCGTGCCTGCGCCATGCTTGAATCCTTCGTGTAAAAACTTGAACAAAAAACTGGCAGGGACGGCGGGACTCGAACCCACAACCTACGGTTTTGGAGACCGTTGCGCTACCAATTGCGCCACATCCCTAAGGTGAACTTGCTCATCATACCCCAAAAGGAACGAAATAGCAAACCGCCAGATAGACATACTATCTCATGGGCATGATTTCGTTATATCGTCGCACAAAAAGCGAGTGTCGCATTGTGCAACGGCAAGCAAGTTCTTATTTTGCAATAAATACTTGCTTAAGCTTCAACCCACTTCTTCATGCGACGCATGCCCTCAGCAAGCTGGTCGTCAGCAAGAGCGCAAGAGAATCGCAAATAGCCAGGAGCACCAAAAGCTTCTCCCGGAACCGCAGCAACATGCGCTTCGTCAAGCAACATTTCAGCAAATCGAGAAGAAGTATGCGGCAGTTCGCATTTCTCGCCAAGCGGACGCTCAAGCAACGCCTCAATGTTAGCAAACGCGTAAAAAGCGCCGTGAGGAAGAGGGCAAGTAACGCCGTCAATATTGTTCAACGCTCCCACAATTGCTTTGCGTCTAGCATCAAAAGCCTCACGCATAGTGGCGACCACATCCAGCGAACCGCCGACTGCAGCAATTGCTGCGCGCTGCGAAATATTAGAAACATTAGAAGTCATATGGCTTTGAAGCTTAATTGCAGCTTTAGCAACATCTTCTGGTGCCACCATCCAGCCAACACGCCAGCCAGGCATGGCGTAAGTTTTAGCAACACCATTCAAAATCAGCAGCTGCTCGCGAATTTCCGGCACCTCGACGCCAATATACGAAGTCGAAATGCCGTCGTAATGCAAGTGCTCGTAAATCTCATCAGAAATAACCCAAATATGGTGTTTTACAGCCCACTCGCCGATTGCGCGAATAGTTTGCGCGCTCCAAATAGCGCCTGTAGGATTCGAAGGCGAAGTTACGATAATTGCGCGCGTGCGTGAAGTGCGAGCGGACTCAATTGCCTCAATATCTGGCTCAAAACCGCAATCTGCACCTGCCAAAACCGGCACAGGCACGCCGCCTGCAAGCTTCACAGCCTCCGGATAACTCGTCCAATACGGAGCTGGAATAATAACTTCGTCGCCATCATTTAAGAGGATTTGGCAAGCCTCATACACAGCTTGCTTTCCGCCGTTTGTAACTACAACTTGATTTGAGGAAACTTCGTAGCCGGAATCTCGCTGCACTTTGCGCGCAATCACCTCCCTAAGCTCCGGTAAACCTGCCGTAGCAGTATAACGATAGTTGCGCGGGTCTTTACACGCTTGTGTTGCAGCATCAACAATGTAAGAGGGAGTAGGAAAATCTGGCTCGCCTGCGCCAAAGCTTACGACGTCAATGCCGTCAGCTTTCATAGCTTTTGCCTTGCCGTCTACTGCTAAAGTTGCACTCGGAGCGACCCGGTTAATACGCTCGCTTAATACGCGCCAATTTTCTGAGGATGAAGTTTCTGCAATATTCTCTGCCATGATTTACAGTGTAACCTTAAGCCGCGAAACGAGCGAAACAAGCGAAACTGTCGAAAACACAAAACCATTTGGTGAAATCGACAAAACACGAGCCACTAGTAATTACACAAGCACGAGATTGTCGCGGTGCACAACCGGATGCGCATACTGACGGCCGAGTGATTCTTCAAGCTCATCGCTCGTACGCCCCATAATCTCCGGAATTTCCTCCGCGTCAAAAGCAACCAAACCCTTAGCCAAATGGTTACCCTGCTCATCGTCAATCCACACAGGATCCGTCGCCGAAAACTCACCGCGCACGCCAACAATACCAGCCGCAAGCAAGCTCGCGCGACCTCCGCGAACCGCCTTCGCAGCACCATCGTCAACTACCAAAACTCCGTGCGGATGCGAAGCAAAACCAATCCAAAGTCGCCTTGAAGAATCGCGCGTATGCACCGGCGCAAACACAGTACCAACAGCATCTCCAGCCAGTGCCGGACCGGCATTTCCAGCGCAAGTTAGCACAGTTGGAATTCCCGAAACTGCAGCAACATGCGCAGCTTCCATCTTCGTCACCATACCACCGGTACCTACGCCCGAAACACTTGCGCCAACTTTCACTTCTTCAATCGCGCGCGTCACATCTGGCACAAAACTCACACGTTTAGCACCCGGTTCACTAGGCGGTGCAGTATAAAGAGAATCCACATCCGTAAGCAACACAAGAGCTTCCGCTCGCACAATATTTGCTACAAGAGCCGCCAAACGGTCGTTATCACCAAATCGAATTTCGTTGCTAGAAAGCGCATCATTTTCGTTTACGATTGGAATTACGCCAAGTTCAAGAAGCCGCAGCATTGTGCGCTGAGCGTTACGGTAGCGAGACGGCGAAATAGTAACGTCCGCAGTAAGAAGCATTTGCCCGACTCTGAAACCAAATTGCGAAAATGCTGCTTCGTATTGAGCCATAAGCAATCCTTGACCAACTGAAGCTGTTGCCTGCTGAGTTGGCACATCTTTAGGACGCTCATTAAAGCCGAGCAAACCAAATCCAGCTGCAATTGCACCAGAAGACACAAGCACAATGCGAGCACCTTGCATTTGCGCGTGACTTATTGCAGTCACAAGAGCGCGCAACTTTTGCACATCCAGCTGCCCAGACGCGCTCGTAAGTGAGCTTGAGCCAACTTTTACAACGATTGTGCGCGCCTCACGAATTGAACACCGAACCCCATCTTCGGTAAGCTCAATTTCTGGATTATTCATAAGATTCCCCTTGACCTTGATTCTTCTAGTTTTCTTGCTCTTCGCCACGGCCAAACAAGCTATTTTCATCATGGCGATCGTCATCCACAGAAGGATCCGCCCAGTGACCCGACTTTCGCTCAGCCATCATCGCGTCTCGAACTGCGCTCTTTGCATCCATCATGCTGTGATAATCTCGTCTACGCTCAGCATTCGTGCGCCTTGCTCCGCGAGGATCGTTCGCTTCGATTCGCAAATCCTTGCCACGCGCACCCAAGTTAGCGCCGTCCAATCCTTCTGCACCGGCAGCGATACTTGGATCCCAGTCGAAGCAAACCATATGATTCCCAGTGCCAATACGAATTTCGTCTCCTGGACGCGCGCCCTTCTTGCGCAATTCATCCTCAACGCCAAGCTTTGCCAAGCGATCCGCCAAATAACCAACGGCTTCGTCGTTGTCGAAATTCGTTTGTATAACCCAGCGCTCAGGTTTTGCGCCAGTAACAGTGAACCAAAAATCACCATTCCTGTCTTCCTCGCGCTTAATTTCAAAGTCTGCACTATTTCCACGTCCATCATCGCGGCGACGACGCAAAGCTGAAGTCTGCTGCTCAAGAGGCTGAATGACAACACGCTCTTCTTCACGCGCTGCTTCCTCGGCAGCGAGCTTCTCGCGCATCTTTTCAACCAATCGTCCAAGCGCAAAACCGAGCTCTTTCAAGCCTTCGTGAGACGCGGTAGAAATCTCAAATACAGTCAATCCCATTTTCTCAAATTCACCGCGTACAAAATCAGCCAATTCTTTAGCTTCAGGCACATCGACCTTATTTAGCACAATAATGCGCGGACGCTCAGGAATTGGAATCGCACCCAACGGAAGCTCAAGCTTATCAGCGTATTGCGCAAGCTCATGCTCAAGAGCGTGGTAATCGCTAATTGGATCGCGATTTGGCTCCAGCGTTGCGCAATCAATTACGTGCGCAATAATCTCTGTGCGCTCAATATGACGCAAAAACTCAAGACCTAAGCCTTTTCCTTCGGAAGCTCCTGGAATTAAGCCTGGAACGTCTGCAATTGTGTAGCGATAGTTGCCGAAGCTTACAACACCTAGGTTTGGCACCAAAGTAGTAAACGGATAGTCAGCAATTTTCGGCTTAGCTGCACTAATTGAAGCAACTAAGCTTGATTTTCCTGCAGAAGGGAATCCAACTAAAGCTACGTCTGCAATAGACTTGAGTTCCAAAATTACGTCGCGTTCTTCACCAGGCTCGCCTAAAAGCGCGAATCCTGGGGCACGACGAGTTTTGTTTGCGAGTGCTGCGTTGCCAAGACCGCCAGCACCCCCCTGCGCCACAACGAATTTGTCTCCAACATGTTGCAAATCCGCCAAAACTTCGCCTGGTCGCTTTTGAGAGTCTACAGCACCGCGTGCAGTAAAAACAACAGTTCCAACAGGCACAGGAAGTACTAAGTCTGCACCTTTTGAACCGTCTTTAGTGTCACCTAAGCCCATCGTACCGTTTTCTGCAGTGCGGTGAGGCATGAAGCGGTAGTCAAGTAAGCTGTTTGCGTTACGATCAGCTACAAAAATAACGGAACCACCGTCACCGCCATTACCGCCATTTGGACCTGCTAATGGCTTGTACTTTTCGCGACGAACTCCGGCAGATCCGTTTCCACCATCTCCGCCTTTTACATGCACTGTTACGCGGTCTACAAAATCACTCATACTGCTACCTTACTCGAAGATAAACACTTAAATTCTCGGGAACATGCGAGAACAAAAAAGCCGCACCGAACGGGGGTGCGGCTTAAACGTTTTATTGTCGACTTATTGTCGAATCTGTTTAGGCTTAGCTAAGATTCAGGCGGTAACAACGTCAACAACCTTGCGGTCGCGACGAATACCGAACTTCACATTGCCGTCCACCAAAGCGTACAGCGTGTGATCCTTGCCCAAAGCAACGTTCTGACCTGCGTGGAACTTAGTGCCGCGCTGACGAACGATAATGTTGCCAGCCACTACAGCTTCACCGCCAAACTTCTTAACACCAAGATATTGCGCTTGTGAGTCGCGACCGTTGCGCGAGCTAGACGCACCCTTCTTATGTGCCATCTCACTGTCCTTTCAGGTTTATAACACCGTCAATCAGGCGATGGCCGTGATCTTGACGAGAGTCAACTTCTGACGATGACCCTTGCGACGAGCCACACCAGTCTTGTTCTTATACTTCATAATGCTAATCTTTGGACCTTTGGCTTCGTCGTTCAAGACTTCTGCCTTCACCGTAATCTTAGCAAGATCCTTGGCACTCAAGGTTACCTTAGCACCGTCAACAACGAGCGCGACCGGGAATTCCACGGTATCGCCCTTCTTTGCATCGAGACGGTTCACGAGAATGGCGTCGCCAACCTCGACCTTCTCTTGATGGCCACCGGCCTTCACAATCGCGTACATAATTCGTTCCTTAGCTCAATTGAAAGCTTACTTTTGCCTTGCGCACAGCAAAACGCGCGCGGCAAGACACCGACTATCAAAAATACACCTACCCATGTACTAACGTCAAGTCGCTAGATTCATGAGTCAATGCAGACAATATTCAATATTGTACTCAAGGCATATACTTAGTCACTATTCAGAGGCTCAATCATCACTTTCTGTAGTTTCTTGCATAATTTCCTGCGTATTATCTTGCGCAGTTTCCTGCATAGTTTCTTGCGTAGGTTGCTCCGCAGTATACTCAGCAATCTCTTGCGTAGTATCCTCTAAATTATTTTCAACTAATTCTTCAGAAGTTTTATCCGCTTCACTAGTTTCCGCGGTTTCGCCAGCATCCGCAACTTCGCTAGTTTCATCCGCCTTAGAAGATACAGACTCTTCATCAGAATTCAAAAAATTACTATACTGCGTTTCTTCTTCAGATTTATGAGCTGCGTCAGTAATTACAGACGCGGCAGCTATACGCGCTAACTTAGCTCTCACTTCCGCACTAGAACCCTGCTGCTTAACAGGCGCAGGCTGTTCCGTTGCGCTTCCGTGACCATACTTGTTCGTTTTAACAAAAGGATCTCCGCCCTTAAGCGCGTAAGGATCTGCATATTCCGAAGAAACAGTAGGCTCATCGTGCAAAATAAACCCACGTCCCTTGCACGTTGGACACTCTTCAGAGAACGCTTCAACTAAGCCTTGACCAACGCGTTTACGCGTCATTTGCACAAGACCAAGAGACGTAACTTCAGCAACTTGATGCTTCGTGCGATCCCTAGCCAAGCATTCCAAAAGCCTACGCAAAACTAAATCGCGGTTCGCTGGCATAACCATATCGACATAATCGATCATGACCATGCCACCAATATCGCGCAAACGAAGCTGGCGCGCAATCTCTTCAGAAGCCTCCAAATTACAACGAGTAACCGTTTCTTCCAAAGACTTACCACGCCCAATAAATCGTCCAGTATTCACATCGATCGTAGTCATTGCTTCCGTACGGTCAATCACGATAGAGCCACCAGCCGGCAAATAAACCTGACGCTCCATACCCTTACGAAGTTGACTATCAATCTGCCACTTATCGAAAACGTCCTTGCCTTCATGCTCAGCAGGATCCCAATATTCAACCTTGCTGCGCAAATCTGGAGCCATCATCTCAAGATATTCATCAATTCGCTGACGCACTCCCTCGCCTTCAACAATAAGCTTTTGGAAGTCATCGTTGAAAATATCGCGCACAACACGAATTGCCACATCAGGCTCACCCTGTAACAGCTTAGGGCGCTTTCCATGCAAGTATTCTTCGCGCTTAGCTTCAATGCGCTCCCACTGCTTAACAAGCGAATCTAAATCTTTTTCAATCGACTCCTCGCTTGCGCCGTCAGCAGCAGTACGAATAATAACGCCCATATCTTTTGGTGCAATCTTCGACACAATAGCACGCAAACGCGAGCGCTCTCGATCCGAAAGCTTGCGACTCACACCGGTCATGCCGCCAGATGGCACAAGCACTAAGAAACGCCCTGCAAGAGTTACTTGCGAAGTCAATCGAGCACCCTTATGCCCAATTGGATCCTTAGTAACCTGCACAAGCACAGGATCACCAGACTTAAACGCAAGCTCAATCCTACGAGGCTGACCTTCAAGACGAGCCATATCCCAATTAACTTCGCCTGCATAAAGCACGCCATTCCTGGCTTGACCAATATCTACAAATGCCGCTTCCATGCTTGGAAGCACGTTTTGAATGCGCCCAAGATAAATATTTCCAACAGTAGCAACTTCTTGAATATCAGAAACATAATGTTCTACAAGAATATTGTCTTCAATAACAGAAATTTGCGTGTGGCGATCGCGCTCACGAACAACCATTAATCGTTCAACATTTTCGCGACGAGCAAGGAAATCTTGCTCCATAAGAAGGTTTTGACGGCTACGCTCACGCCTATTATCTCTACGGCGTTGGCGCTTTGCTTCAAGTCGCGTAGAGCCTTCAATATCCGTAATTTCGTCTATATACTGCTGCTTGCGCGAGCGGCGAGAAGTCAAGTCGTCTTCGTTCGCATTAGTGTAGTCGGATGACTCTTCCTGAGAAGACGCGGAATTTGCGTCATCGGAGGATTTAGAACGGCGGCGACGACGGCGACGCGTATAAAGAGTTTCTTCCTCATCTTGCTCACGAAGTTCTTCTGGATCTGGAATTAAATCGCGATCTTCTTGAGAAACTTCATCTATTCTCGTGCGTTTTGTGCGAGAATTTGCGTCATCGTCAAGATCGTTAGAAATATCGATGTCAAAATCGCGACTTTCGTTGCGACTTTCATTTCGATCAGTGCGAGAGCTACGACGGCGACGACGGCGACGCGTAATCATTATTTCATCGTCATCGTTGCCATTATTTGCATTATAATCGTCGTTTATACCTCTGTTATCGCCTTCGTCACTGCTATTGCGGCTATCTCTGTTATCTCTGCTATTGCTACCGCCTCTGCTGTCTACTGCACCATTTTCATTTCGAACGTCATCATCATTAGAAATGTTATTCGACATATTGCGACGATTAGAACGCCTATTTGAAGTATTTTCCGCAGATAAAATATCGCTAACATCAAGAGTTTCATCGATGCGCGTATCAATGGGAGCATAAACAATATTGTCGTATGCAAGATCCTCTTCAATTTGCTCAACTTCAGCTGCAGCACGTCGCTCAACAGCATTCAATCTGCGAGAACGGCGAGAACGCTGGCTTTTGCGAGTTTTTTCATCGCGATCATCTTGCGAATCCTGAAAATTCTTAGCGTACTCAGAATCTTGAGAATACATAGAATGACTTGTTTCACGCGATGTTTCACGACTATTCCCTCTGCCACTATCACGCTTTATTTCGCTTGAATTCTCACGTCTTTCAGAACGTGACTTGCGTTCGCTACTATCACGGCTATCATGACTATCGCGACTATCGCGACTATCACGGCTATCGCGGCCGTTGCGGCTGTTGCGCCTTCCGCGAGAAATATCACGTAAATCATCACGCAAATCATCATTCAAGACATCACGCGAGTTGTCACGCAAGTCATTACGAGAACTGCTGCTTTCTTCACTACGATTGTTCACTACCTTAGGAAGAACTGGCTCCTGGAATAGGAGCGAAGTTATCGGGCGCGATTTAACAACATGCGGCTCAGAATCCTTCGTACTAGAATCCTCAACTTTTAGTTCCATTGCTTCTCCAGCCGCACCGGCACCACGAGTAACTCGTCGACCGCGACGGCGACGCGTAACGCCAGAGCTTTGCTGCAAAGTATCGCCGGCAGCTATATTACTTTTCGCAAAATCTGTAGATTGCATTATTCCGGACATTTCCGCAGAAGTAGCGGTTTTAGACACAGTTCTACTATTTTCAGCTTCAAATTCATTGAAGCGTTCTCTTATTATTCTGGGCACTATGCTCCTCACGAGACGCTGCATCGTCTCGCATCCCTGGCTTTAAGTTGAGCACGCACGTGCGCGAGCCACCCCAAAGCTCTTTACAAAGTCTAGCTGCGCGACAGCGGACGCCAGCCTCGGAAAACGCTCACGAGGGGATCGACGCCATCGATTGCCTGGCGGCTTGCAGTGCCACCGCTCTCTAGTATGCCATATTGCCGAGTCAAATATATGACTCGTTGAATATTAAAATTTGCATCGCTGTTTTAAGCCAATTAGCAGTTACTAAAAATTCCAATAATTTCAAACTCATCCATAACGCACATAAAAGTTGCGTATCTCTCCTATAGTTACAGCATAGGTTCGCACGCATGCAATTTGCGTGCAATTAACGAATTTTGGAGGCAAGAAATGGGCTTAATCAGCGCAATGCAAGGCTTTTGCGTAATTGGCATTGTTATTGCTGCAGGCTACGTTACTGCTCGCATGCGCGTTGGCGGTTCACAGGCTCAAATGGTCCTAAATCGCGTAAGTTTTTTCGTTTCCAGCCCTTGCTTAATGTTTGCAATACTTTCTAAAGAGCCTATTTTTGAGATTTTTCACTCTTCGATTTTTGTTGCATTCTTTTCTGCAATGATTGTTGGAGTTGCGTTCGTGCTGCTTAATCGCTTTTGCTTCCATCTTCCTGCAGCCGACTGCACTATAGGTGCTCTCAATTCTCTTTATTTAAATTCAAACAATATTGGCTTGCCGATTGCGACTTATATTTTGGGAAATCCTGCGCTTGTTGCTCCGATTTTAGTTATGCAACAGGCTGTATTTACTCCTGTTGGTTTGACGGTTCTCGACATTACAACTACTGGAAAATGTTCGCTTAAGCGCATCGCTCAGCAGCCTTTAAAACAGCCACTTTTAATTGGTTCGCTTGGTGGAATTATTATTTCTGCAATTTCCGCAAAAGTTGGCTACTTCCCTGTTCCTAATTTTCTTTACGATCCAATTAAGATGATTGGCGATTCTGCAGTTCCAATGATTTTAATGGCTTTTGGAATGTCGCTTTACGGAAGCAAACCTTTACGAAAAGATTCCAATCGCGCTGCTATTGCCACGGTTGCTGTGCTAAAAAATCTTATTATGCCTGCAATTGCATTTTTGCTAGCTTATTTTGTTATGGGTTTTCGCGGGGCGACTTTGTATGCGTGCGTTGTGCTGGCGGCACTTCCGACTGGTCAAAACGTTTACAATTATGCTGCGCGCTACAACGTCGGCTTAAGTTTTGCGCGCGACGGCATACTGTTTTCTACGGTTACCAGCCCAATCTGTATAGCAGTAATCGCCGCTATTTTGGGGTGATTAATCCGCGCGCAATCGTAGAACTTTGTAATCACAACACTTTGTAATCACAACACTTTGTAATCATCTTGCTTTTTGAGCAAGAAGCAGTTTGCATGCTTCTCGCACAACGTCCCCAACTTTCACACCCTGCTTATCTGCAGAAGCTTTTAGAGCATCAGCATCTTCAGCAGATATACGAAAAGTTATAGGCAACATAGCTTCTTTGTAAAGAGGCGGTCTGCCGAGCGGCTTTTTAATACGCAAATTACCAGCTTTACCGTGATAGATACCTTTTTCAGCATCACTTTCCCATTTATCAAGCATTTCATCAGTGACATCAATGCCACCTTCACCACGAAAATTAGCCATAATCACTCCTACCTATCTTCTACCAAAAATTTGTCTAATTTCTTCTTGACTAAATCCCATTTCAGCAAGAAACTTTTTAGTTGCAGGCACTACACGAAAAATAATCCATTCCCCATCTTCGCCCTTATATGCAATAAGTTCCGTAATAACTCCGCGAGAATCCCAAGCAAGTGAAAGCATCTGACTAGGCTCATATTCACCTTGCCTGGGAAGCTCTCTACAAGATGAGTTCCACATATTTATTACTTCAGTTTCGCTAAACCAAGGTCGTTTTCGAATAACTCTAGGATGCACTAAAACCTTCATAAATATTATCTCCCAACTCTCAATACTTTCGTATACGAAATATTATCACATTGTGCCAGAGATTATCAAAATATGGCTAATCGAACTAATCAAAGCATGCAAAAAGCCTAATGCAAATTGGCAAAAGTTGGAAGTCTGCTTTCAGATTCCGCAAAACTAACTCATACTTGGAAGTCTACTTCCAAATTGAAGCTAACTTTGCGCAACTACCTTTGCACAGCTAACGAGTCGAGGCAAGAGAATCAAGACACGCGCGGAAACTGTACTGCACACGTACCAGAAGACGAGGTAAATATCAGCATTAAGTGCAGAATTAAAAAGTGATTAAACTCAACTTTTTAACACGGAATCCAAACTCTTTATTCCAGAATTATTCAAATTCTCAAGAGATAAAATCTGCGCTCGCGCCAAATTTCTAAGTTCCACCATTCAATCTTCCTGTGGTAAACCCTTAGAAATCAAAACAGCGTTATAGCTTTCCATATTCGCCAATACCAGAAGTTCATTAATACTCACCTCGTCTCGAATGTTGCCTTTTGACTTAGGATTTGCGTCTCTCCATTGCTTAGCAGTCTTATTAAACAATGCAACATTTAACAAATCTGCTTCATTTGCATACTTATACATCAACTGCTCAGAAGTCAAATCCTTCAACAAATATTCTTTAATAGCATCCGTATGAATCTTGTAATTAATCTTCGAAATCTCACGGTTCAAATTCCAATTCAACGAAAGCTTGGAACCCTCATCAGATTTAAGTCTTTGATAATCTTTGATAATATATAGTTCAAATTCTGCTGAGATCCAAGCCGCAAACTTAAATGCTATATCTTTATGAGCGTAAGTTCCGCCATTCTTACCAGATTTGGAAACTATGCCAATAGCATTTGTTGATTCTACCCATCTTTTAGGAGATAAAGTAAAAGCATTAGAACCAGCCTCATTCTTAAAGGAGTCGAATTCGACCCCTTTAAAATTAGGATTGTTAATACTCTCCCACAATCCCAAGAACTCAATAGTATTCTTCACTCTCAGCCAGTTTTTAACAACATCTTTAGGCTCTTCTTTGTTTTTATATCTCGCAATATCGGTTAAACTAACGTAATCATTCCTAAAATCTTCCGTATAAACCTGAATTGTAAAGCCTTTTGCTGTAATAATATCTTTTTTAATATTTGATGCATTAGACATAATTGCCCCCTAATATTTACGCAAATTTACGCAATTAGTTGCTTTATTTGATTTGTTTACTCTATTTCTATGCGCTTAACACAAAACCCATGAATCACAAGCAAAATTACAAAATCAAGCACAAGCCACAAAACATCTAACAACTAGCAGAAAACTAGCATGCACCAGCGCATAAGTAGTATTTTATAAGATTTCATAGATTAAAAGCAACGCAAACACGTAGATAAAATAAAAAAGTTAATTCCCAAAACAATACTCTAAATAAAATTTCGCAAGTTGGAAGTCTACTTCCAAATTGAAGCTAACTTTGCGCAACTACCTTTGCTCAACTAGCGAATCGAGGCAAGAGAATCGAGACGAGCGCGGAATGACGGCCAATCCGTGCGCATTGCCGTAAGCAGCTTCAGCTTAGGCACGTCGTCAATCGGCACCCACTTAATTTCCATACTCTCGTCGTCGTGCGCGCAAGGATTCACACTATGCCCCGGCTTTTCAAACGCAAAAACCGTTGTATAACACCAATTTCCATGATCTTCGCGGTAAGCTCCAACAACTTCAATATCTCCCGAAGTGATATTTGCTTCCTCGAAAGACTCACGCAACGCGCCCTCAATCGCGCTTTCTCCGTCGGAAATTGCGCCACCAGGGATGCCCCAAGTGCCACCTTCAGCGCTCCAAAGAGCACGATGTTGCATCACAACGTGCGTCACGCGACCAGTTTCAGCATCTCGCCTAGCAAGCAGCACTCCAGCAGCTCCGTTATGACCCCAATGTCTGCGGCCACAATCGCAATGCACCCAGCCATCTCCCGGCTGATGCACATTTTCTTTAGGCACTTCCGTGGAAGTCGGATCATTCTTTTCGCCAGTTTCTTCCAAGCTTTCCTTATTCCACAAATCCGGCCAAGCGTATCCAAGCTCCGAAACCATTTGTCTCAGCAGCGGCAAGCTGATTCCAAGAACACCGTGAGGATCTCCATTAATGCTTTCAATAAAAGCTCCGCCAAAACCTTCTAGCGTAAAGGATCCTGCCACTTCCAGAGGCTCACCAGTTGCTACATACGCGCGAATTTCCGCGCCATTCATTTGCGCAAAAGTTACGCTTGCATGACTTGTTTTGCAAATAGTTTTGCCGGTTTTTGCGTCGATTAAGCAGTGACCAGTCCACAATTGTCCTGTTTTTCCACTCATCTGCTTGATTCTCTCAAATGCCACTTCAGGAGTATGCGGCTTTCCGTAGCACTCACCATCGAGTAAGAACATGGAATCGCAGCCAACAATCAGCACACCGCTACAATCATGAGAAGATTTACTCGTATATGCAAAATCGTGAATATCGAAAGTTTTTGTAGGAACAGTAACGCCTGAAAAATCGCGAGTTTGCGCCGTATCTACGTTATGCGTTACGTCTGATTGCGAATCGCTTGCTAAAGCATTACCAGCAGATTCAGAAGATTCAGATCCCGCAGGTTCAGCTTCCAGCGGATACCCCACAACTAAATCACCACTAGCTGAAGCGGCTGCATCCGCCACAAGTTTCCACGCATGGTACACAGCTTGAGCTTTTGCACGAGCCAAAATAGAAACTCGCTGCTCAACGTTCAACTGCTCAACGCTCGTACCTCGCTCACTAGCGGCATCACGCAAAGCCGCCAGCTCATCCACTTCGCTTACGTGAATTACCGGAATCACGCCAGCTGCCGCCAAAACCGCTCTACGCGAAGGAGACTGCGAGGCTAAAATCAACGAAACTGTCATACCTTACTCTTCCTTTTTATCCTTCACACAGTCTATTTTCTGGTTACTGCAATACTGCCTGTAGCTGGCATTGTTCATTATGCATCTGAGCATCTCTCAAAATCAAAGACTGTAAATACTTGCTTTTATTTGGCATGCCATCTCTTTTAGCAGCGCGAGAAATATATTCACTCCAAGATTTAGGTACACGAAAACGCTCTTGAACACTGCTTTCGCGCCTTTCTTTTGAATTTGGTCTTCCTGGTCCAGATAAGGATGCAAATATTTCAGTTGCATCAGAATCTTCAGAAAGCAAAGTTTGCATAATTTTTGCAGCTTCTTCGCCAGAAAATTGCATTACAGGAGGATTATTTGGAACAGACACATTTTCATCAGCTAAATTCTCATACATATCCATTTCACTCACCTCATTTGCCCCATCTTTTCCAATATTTAAACCATTTATCAGTCAGATGCTCTACGTGAAACACCAAAAAATCTTTACCTTGAGGTCTTGCAAGCACTTCAATTAAATCATCCTTCCACGCACCTGGATGCCTTAAACATATGACTAGCGCAACGAATGTTCCGTTTGAACTAGGCGGATTTGACACATCATTAGGATTAACTAAAGCAAACCATATAGGTTCAGCCATAGCTTTTCGTATCTCTTCCTCATTTAGATGATCTTCATCAAAATGTTTGTATGCAGATTTGGGATCAAATCTAATAACCATTAACTAATTGTACCACAATTTATTGACTTGTTGCTTCATTACAACTTCACATAGGTTATTCGCGAGTTATTGCAACGCCAATAGAATCAACCTGCACATGCAAAACACGCCAGCCAGCACGCGAAAGCCACGGCTCAGCAATTGAGTCGATTTTTTGAGCTGCACTCTTGTTGCACTCAGCGTCTCCTGCATAAAATACAGCAACGCACGATCCTGCTCCCGAAATCGCTGCAGCAAAACCATGCTCGCGCAACGTTTCCACTAGCTTCCATGAATCTTTCATAAGATTTGCGCGATACGGTTGATGAAGAGCATCTTGAGTTGCTGCAAAAAGTAACGCATTTCTCGAAATATCAGATTTTACTGTGCCTAATTTATTTTCAGAATCGCTATTTAACTCACCAAAAGCAACCGGTAGCATTGCAGTTCGCGACACGTTAAATATTGCGTCACCATACGGCACTTTTGCTGGAAGCGCGCGCCTAGCAAGCTCTGTAGAAAGCTCGAAATCAGGAACGAATACAGACACGGAAATATCTTGCGAAACTTTGTATCGTACAGTATGAAAACCGGTAGAAAGCGGAGCTTCGCAATCTCCAGCCACGCGCACAGAGCCTTTGCCTTCCCCAGCATCAAGCTTCCAGCTCATCGTCAAACCGCCAAAAACTGCAGGAGCAACATTGTCTGGATGACCTTCAATTGCGGCCGCGATTTCGAAAATTGCTTCGCGGTTAAGATCACCTTCGTGCGCAAAGGCCCAAGCAGCAGCAACTGCAGCAACAATCGCTTCTGCAGAAGAGCCCATACCGCGCGCTTGCGGAATCCGATTATGCGCTTCTAACGTAAATCGCAAGTTTGGCAGACCAAATATTTTACAAGCTTTGCGAAAAGTCGCTACAACTAGATGCGTTTCATCTTTTGGAAGCGTATCCTCGCCTTCGCCGTGAATAATTACGCGCACGTTTCCAGCATAATCGAGCGAATCAAGCGAATTTTTAGAATGATTATCATCCAGAGTAAAAACTAAAGAATCCGCATAATCAAGCGCAATACCGGCTGTATCAAAACCAGAACCAAGATTTGCGCTAGTCGCTGGCACGCGCACGGAAACACTGTTACACACTGGCTTCATACGATCACCTGCAGCTTCTCTACTGTATAACGCGCAAAACTAGCGGCTTTCCACACACAACATCCAACTTCTGCAAATCCTCACAAATAGCTTGAACTGCAGCTTCCGAACATTCGCGCACAAGCACGCGCACACTGCCAGGTCCACCAAGACCGCACTGTGGGCAATCCGAATCAGCTTCAGTTTGCGCATACTTAGCTTGGCACGCCGAAGCCAAACGTTCAGCTGCAACGCCATGATCTACAAAAACATCCATAACTTCGCTGCACAAAGCCAAAGAAGTATCTTCCATATTGCAACGAATCACAAAATCCGCTCTAGTCTGCTCGCTAGAAGCCGGCACATACTTGTTGTACATTGGCACGCCAAAACCTGCGCATCCACGCACAAGATTTCGAGCAGCACTAACAACATCTCCAACAACAGCACTTGCAGTTGGAGCGCCGCCGGCACCGCGTCCGTAGAACATCAAATCGTCTGCAGCCTGCGCCTTCACAAACACAGCATTAAAACTGCCGTGAACCGACGCCAAAGGGTGCTCCGCACCAACAAGCGCCGGATACACATTAACGCTTACTCCGCCATCCGATTTTGACTTACCGTCGCAATGCCTTTCGACTGCTGCAAGTAGCTTAATTACACGCTTTTCCGCGCTCGCTGCAGCAATATCTTCAGCAGTAATCGCGCTAATTCCTTCAACGGATACGTCGTCAATACTTACTGGCATTTGGAATGCAAGAGTTGCAAGAATCGCAGCTTTATTTGCAGCATCGAAACCTTCAACATCTCCGGTCGGATCTGCCTCAGCATAACCCTTTTCTTGAGCTGCGTGCAAAGCCAAATCAAAATCAAGTCCGCGCACAGTCATTTCGTCAAGAATATAGTTGGTAGTTCCGTTTACAATTCCGAAAATTTGCGTAATTTTGTCACCAATAAGCGACTCTCGAAGCGGTCGAACAATAGGAATCGCTCCTGCTGCAGCCGCCTCAAAGTACAAGTCAACTCCGTGACTTTCTGCACACTCGTATAATTCCGGACCAAACTTCGCAAGCAACGCTTTATTTGCAGTAACAACAGATTTTCCGTGGCATAGCGCACTTTTTACAAAAGTATGAGCCGGCTCAAGTCCGCCAATAAGCTCGACTATAATATCAATGTCTTCGCGAGCGCACAAAGAGGCAGTGTCTGTAGTTAGCAAATCACGCTTAATCCAAGGCGCATCAACTTCTTCCGGGCGTAAGCATGCAACTGCTGCAAGCTCAATTTCAGCGCCAGTTCGCTTCTTAAGCTCATTGAACTGTTCAACTATTAGTCGCGCTGTTTGAGACCCAACAGTTCCAGCCCCAAGTAGGCCTACGCGAATAGTTTTAGTCGACTGATTGCTTTGCATAACTTTCGCCTCCTTCGTTGATTTATTTTATATTTTATTTTTATGCGATTATTTTTTACTCGCTTTTACACAAATAACATTAGCAAATTAAGAAGTATTGAAATAATCAAAAATGCTATTACTCCAACAGTTCCGTACAATGCTTTGTTGCCAGCTTTATTCGGAAGTTCTTGCGGAGCATTGAAGAATACAAGATACTTGCGGCGGCGAACTAGCAAAACCACGCCTACTATAAGCATGGCAATCATAAACATCCCATAAATTCCAGCTAGAATAAAACCGGTTGGCAGTCTAGTTAATTCCTGACGAGACATCTTTTCTACGTCAATCATATTTCCGCTTGCATCAACCAGCTGCTTTTCCAACCACATTGCAACTATGCTTCCTTGGAAATTCACAATCATATGAAGGAATATGCTGTAGCTCAACTTGGACGTACGAATATAAATGTAGCCAAAAACAAGTCCAAGTCCAAATGCGTAGAAGAATTGGAAAATGTTCATATGGAAAAGCGCGAAAGCAAGTGCAGAAAATACAATAGCTCGCTTTTCTCCGTACGCGCGCAAACGAGAAAGCAGCTGTTTTCTAAAAAGCCATTCTTCCACAATTGGCGCAAGAATTACCACGAATATGAAGGTTTCCCACATATTTCCCGCTGCAATAGTGTCTGATACGCGATTTTCTGCTTTGCCACCGCTAAGAACTGTTGCTAGGAAAACGCCAACTATATTACCAATGTACATAATCGGTATGCACACAGCAAAGAATCCGCCAAATTGGCTAAATTTCATAGAGAATTGTCGGGTTTTTGCCGCAGGAACAGTGCGCATAATAAGCATTGCGATTGGTAAAGCGACTAAACACTGCGAAATATCCGACACAAGTAATGTGTTAAGAGAGTCGCTTAGCATGCTCTTAGGCACAAACTGTGAAGAAAGAACTCCAAGAACATAGGCAACAGCAATCCAAACTACGAGGAATACGCATAAAGACATGCCAATAGTTCCTTGACGTTTGCGCGCTAACAAATAAGTGTCGTCGCGCCATGAATTTTGCAAATCTTGCATACTTATTCCTTTTTATTGCTGCTTTTTGTTTCTGCTTTACAGTTGATTAAATTATTTCAAAACGCCTTCAATAAGCTTTGTGATTAAATCGTTGTAGCTTATTCCAGTTGCTTCCCAAGCTTTTGGATACATGGAGATTGGCGTAAATCCAGGCATCGTGTTGATTTCGTTAAGAATTACGCGACCATCTTTAGTTACAAAAGAATCTACGCGACTTAGTCCCCGCCCATCTGCCGCTTTGAACGCTGCAAGCGCCGTTTTGCGAACGCGCTCTAAAGTTTCCGCTGGCAAGTTTGCTGGAACTTCAACGTGCGAAGCTGCGGAATCCATGTATTTGCTGTCAAAATCGTAGAACTGGTCTTCACCAGCCTCGCGCTTGTCTAGCACAACTTCTCCAGGCCAGCTTGCTTTCGGTTCTTCGCCGTCGCGAGCTGCAAGAACCGCGCACTCAATTTCTCGTGCATCAATTCCCTGCTCTACCAACACTCGCCAATCGTGCTCTGAAGCCTCAAAAATAGCTTCTGCTAAGGCTTTAGCATCGCGCGATTCAACTTTTGTAACTCCAAAACTGGAACCTGCGCGGCTTGGCTTTACAAAAAGCGGATACTCGAGTTTTGCTGCTTCAACTTGAGTAAGAATTTCTTCTGCGTATGCATCAAAGCGATTTTCCGCGTCGCTTGCAAACTTGCGCGCATCAAGTGCAATTCCAGGAGCAACATTAATTCCGGCAGCTTTAAACAGTTGCTTTGCATAGTATTTATCCATGCACGCAGCCGAAGCCAATACTCCACAACCAACGTATGGAACTTGCATCATTTCTAGCAAGCCTTGCAAAGTGCCATCTTCACCGTTCGGACCGTGAAGAACTGGGAAAACAGCGTCAATATGACCCAAACTTGTAAGTGTACCGTCATTTTCGCGGGCTAAAAATCCGTCTGCGCCTTTGGCAGGGTCTAGCACAACATCGCGCGTTCCAGCAGTTTTTGTTATTACCGGAAGCTCTCCTTCTTCCATACGGAAGTTTCGCGGATCTTCGCCGCCAACAATCCATTCGCCTTGTTTTGTGATTGCGATCCGCACAATGTCAAAACGATTTTCGTCTACAGCACTGAGCACTCCAGCAGCAGATATGCAAGAAATCGAATGTTCGTCTGCCTTACCGCCATACAAGAACACTACACGCTTTTTCGTCATTTTTTTCCTTTATATATTTTGAATTATTCTAATTATTTTGGACTAGTTTTGATTATTTTCGCAAACGCTACTTACTCTTCGCAAACGTCGTCGTCGAAAAGCATTGCGAGCATTTCTTGGCAGGAAATTCCTTCTTCAAGCACGCGAGCCATTGCACTTGCAAGCGGAGTTGCAACACCCAAACGCTTGCCCATTGCAACTACTGCGCTTGTGGTTGGCACGCCTTCTGCAACACCATTGCTCACGGCAGTTGCTTCTTCAACGCTCATGCCTTTTCCAAGATTTGCACCGAAAGTATAGTTGCGGCTTAGAGGAGATCCACAAGTTGCAACTAAATCACCAAAGCCAGCAAGACCTGAAAAAGTGCGCGAATCCGCGCCTTCTGCTACGCCCAATGCCGTCAATTCTGCCAAACCGCGCGTTTCAATCATAGCCGCCGTGTTTTCGCCATATCCTGCACCTCGAGCCATACCAACTGCGAGCGCAACCACGTTTTTAAGCGAGCCACACATTTCTACGCCGATTACGTCTGTTGACACAAATGCTTTAAAGTAGCTGTTTGAGCATGCTTTTGCAACTACTTCTGCCTGAGATTTTTCTGCGCAAGCAACTACTGCTGCAGCCGGGTGGCGAGATGCAACTTCCTTGCTCAAGTTTGGTCCGGAAAGTGCAGCAAAACGGTTACGCGGTAAGTTCAAAGCTTCGCACACAACTTCATCCATACGTTTGCCGGTTGTGCGCTCAATGCCTTTCATCAGCGAAACAACGATCGCATTTTGTGGAATCAAACCCACAAAACCTTCCAACGCAACGCGAGCAAACTGTGCCGCAATCGCCACGACTACAATATCCGCATTTGCAACAGCCTCTGCTCGGTCCCCAGTTGCAGTCATGTTTTCTGGAAGTTTTTCTACGCTAGGCAGACGCACGCCATTATGATGATGATCGCGAATTCCTTCAACAATTTCTGGCTCTATTGCCCACATTGTCACTTGATTTCCTGCATCCGCAAGTACTTGTCCAAACGCAGTTCCCCAAGCACCAGCACCCAACACCGTAATGTTCATGTTTTACGTCCTGCCTTTCGGTTGTGAGTTTTATAAGCTACTGTATAGCTATTTATTTGTAATCACACTATTACATAATTCTACACATGCCGCTTTACGGGATTTTTAAAAGATACTTTATTTTATTCTTCTGTATATTTTTTATTCTTCCGTAACGCGTTTCATCTGCCTGTAATCAAAGTATCCTGCAGGAGATTTTTCTCCACGAATTTCTTCCATAATCTGCGTCATACGCACACGCACGCGACGAGCCAACTCTTCAGCAGATTCAAGAGGAGGTAGCTCTCCCCAATTTTCACTCCCCTTTAGCAAGTCAGCATAATCAAGTTGAGTATCGTAGCACATTACAACATTTTTCTTTGGCCATGGCCACCAGTGGTTAATGCTTGCCGCGCCCCATGTAACCGCGCAAAATAGCGGAATCTGATGTCCGAGTCTGCGCGATGCTTCGAGAGCAATTATACCAATTCCGGGCTTCATGCTCATAGGCCATTTTTTAGGATCGCGCGTAACTGTTCCTTCAGGCCATACACTTAAAGGTCTGCCATTGGTGAGGATTTTAATAGATTCTTCTTCTATTTCTCGCGCTTTTCCGCTTCTGCGAGGAACCGGCTGCATGCCTACAAGCTGGAACCATTTGCCTAAGATTGGCCAGTGAGCGAGTTCCGCTTTTGCCATGTAGCGCGGACGACGACCTTGGTGGAATAGTGCAGTCATAGGTATGAAAACATCAAACATCGTCACGTGTGTGCAAGCGGTAATAAACACGCCTTCTTCTGGCACGTTTTCTAATCCCCACGCCTTTACTTTGCAACGCGAACGCAATACGCGCGACGTTCCTTCGAGCAACCTTTCTGCGGCTTTAGGATTTTGCGCGTCAATTTCTGCCTGGTTTGGCTTACGTTTTCCTGTTGGATAGTAATACGTTGGATCAACTAAATTGTGTTTACTTGCTAAAAGCTTTACTTGCTCATCACTGAGTGGTTTTACTGCACTTCTTGGCGAAGGTTTTCCTTTTGATACCATACGTCTATTGTGCCGCACGCTATAAACCTACGCTACGACCCACTTTTGCAATCAACCCATGTTTAGGAGAGCACGCCCAAGCGAGCACGAATAAAGCGGTTGCTACGAGCACAATTGTTCCGCCTGTTGCTGTATCAAAGCTCCACGAAATATACATTCCAACAATCGAAGAAACGCACCCAATAACAGGAGCTAAAATCATCATTCTTGGCAGCCTATCCGTAAGCAGTCGCGCAGTTGCAGCAGGAATCACAAGCAGAGCAAGCACAAGCACGTTTCCAATAATTTGCACGGAAACAACTACAGCGATAGCCACTAACACGTACAACATTCCATCTAACCATGCAACTGGCAATCCCATTGCGCGCGAAGTTTCTCGATCCATCGATACGCACACAAGCTCTTTGTGGAACATGCATAATATAGCCAAAATAATCAAACCAGTAAAAGCAACAACAGCAATATCTGAATCAGGAATACCTGTAATCGAGCCAAACAAGAAGGATTCCAAAGAGCCGGCGTAGCCAGATGCTTTAGAAATAATCACAATTCCAAGAGCAAAAGCAGATACGAAAAATACGCCAATAAATGAGTCTTCGCGAAGCCTGCGATTTTGGCTAAAAATAGATACGATTAGCGCGGTTGCAACTCCTGCGAGCGCTCCTCCAAATAGCAGATTTCCTTGCAATACGAAGGCTATAGCAAGTCCTGGGAATACTGAGTGAGCTACAGCATCTCCAATAAACGCCATTCCTCTAAGTACTACGTAGCATCCAACTACACCGCAAATTACGCTAGAAAGGCACGCTACAATAAGCGCTTTTAGCAAAAACCAAAGGTTTGGATTTGTTAAATCTTGTATAAATTCTATTGGAGATAACATTACTCTTTCACCACACTTTCCTTACCAATTACGCGCTCAACTGCTTTAATAAGCGGATTTTGCGGAGCTACGTGGAAGGTTCGTACCCACTGTTTTGTTTGCAAATGTTGCGGCTCATCGTCGCCCACAATAGTGCCATCAAATAGCATTATTCTCGAGCATGAGTTAATTGAACCAATAATATCGTGCGAGCTCATGAGAATTGCTTCACCAGAAGCAGACAATTTTAAGAACAAATCGGTAAGCAGCTCCTGAGTAGGCATATCAAGTCCAGTAAACGGTTCGTCTAGCAAAAGTAAACGCGGCTCTCCAGCCAATGCTCGCGCAACAAGAACGCGTTGCCGCTGACCTCCAGAAAGTTCACCAATCGTGCGATCTTGGAAATCAGCCATTCCTGTGCGTTCAAGCGAGTTTAATGCGATCTCGTAATCTTCTTTTTTAGCGCGACGAACGTAACCAATATGACGAATCCTACCCATCATCACTACATCTAAAACAGAAAGTGGGAAATCCCACGCAATATCGTGACGTTGAGGCACGTATCCAACGTAAGATACGCGAGAATTAAGTTTCGCACCTTCCATATGAGGAGCACGCACTTCGAGTTTTCCAGTATGTGGAATCAAACCCATAATTGCACGAAATAGCGTCGTTTTACCAGCACCGTTTGCGCCAAGTAATCCCACGAATTCGCCACTATTAATGGTAAAAGAAACGTCTTTTACTACAGCGCGATTCCCGTACGAAATATTCAAATTGTGTGCGCAAATTACTGCATTTTCTTCCATATTTACTACCTTTAACACTTTCACTTCAAACATTTCGCTAAAGAATTCGCGTTAGCTCGCATCATATCCGCGTAAGTTCGCACATTCACGTCGAAAGCGTCACCATAAATTGGGCAAACTTTCACATGCGCTTCAGACGCAAGCTCTTTAAGCACAGACGAGCGAGAAATTAAATTCGGCTCTAAAAACACTGCAGGGATTTCCAAGTCGCGCAAAATTTGCGAAAGTCTGCGCCTATCTTGCACGCTCGGCTCACTTGAAGGGTTGATTGTTACAAATCCTGCGATATTTACGCCATAAGCTTTACCTAAGTATGCAAAAGCGTCATGCGTTGTAACCAAGTTGCGACGCTCTTTTGGAATTGACGCCACTTTCTGCCTCATATACGCGTCTACATCTAACAGCTTGTTAATGTATCGGTCCGCATTTGCGCGATATTTGCGAGCATTTTTAGGGTCGACTTCGCACAAGCGGTCAGCTATTGTGCGCACATAAGCAATTCCGTTTTTCACTGACTGCCATAAATGCGGATCAATATCTCCGTGAACATGTTTTCCAAGAACAGCTTGTGGAAGTTGATAGATTTTCTGCCGCGCAAATCCAAGGAATCTATAGCCTTGTTCAGCTGGAATTTCTTTTAAAGCATTAGTCGGCACTTCTACTACTACATCTCGCGGCTCATAATACACGCGCTTTGGCGCAACCGACCGCTTTTCTTGCAAAGTGTCAACTCTGTACAAAAATCCGCGTTTAGCTAAATCGTAAGCCAAATCTGCATGGCCTTGATTCAAAACTACGCTAGCTCCACGCTTTTTCGCTAATTTCTGCGCGTTAATGCCGACAGCAAAACGCATAGTTGCGTTTCCTAAACTTGCAACTCTTTCGTTTTGAGCATTGAGCATATCTGCATGAAAGTCGAGAGTGTATTCTCCTGGCTTACTAAAAGCCCAACTTAAATGCGTGTGCGCGTCCGCAGGCAAATCTACATGATCTTCATCGTTAATTCCGTTTGCTGAATTAACGTAAGTTTCTACACTTCCAAAAGTGCCAGTAAGGTAAGCGAAAAGCGAACCAGGACCAGTTACTTTAGTTGCAGTTAAGCGGATCCTGTCCGAACGCTTCATGTTGTATGCTTTTGGCTTTATTACAGTAGCGCGTCCTTCTTTCGTTACAGTGGAAGGCGCGTTTGATTGCGAAGATTGAGAAACCTGAGAAGACTGCGACTTATCAGGTTTCTCTTGAGATTTTTGTTGCTCTTTAGCATCTTTAGCTTCCTCAACCGTCTGCGAAGTTTGGCGTTCTGTAGCAAGACCAAGCCAAATAGTGTCCAACGACACATCTTCGACCATTGGAATAATATCCGCCGCATGTTTCACGCTTTCTTCAGCAAGTTGCACATTTGGCACGCCTTTTCGCAAATTTGCGTCTAAAGCAGTAATAACACCATGCTCCTCAAGCATCATGTAATTACTAAAAGCCACATCCGCATACACAACGTCTCGAATTGAACGCAATCGTGGCTCGTAAGAGTGCGGATCTGCATTATCAGGTACGATTGAACTCACATTTGCAGCATCCCCTGCTACATTCGCCACCATATCACGCAAAACGCCTGTAGTTGTAACTACATTAATGCGACCATCGCGATGTCCTGCACGATTCCCGTTAACACTACCACAAGCAGAAAGCGGCAAAATAAGCGCGACGACTGCAATTGCACCAATCGAAGAAAACAAAGTTTGCTTTACTCTTCTGGGCCTATGAATCACCCTCACACACTCCTACTACTAATAGCGCAACAGCCAGTTGAAGTTAATAAGTCCGCGATTGTAGAGATACCAAATCCCTGCACCCAAAACGCCAAGCACAGCAATAATTCCACCAGCAAGAAGCGAATAAGCAAGTAAAGGATTTCGCTTAAATAATCCTGTTACACCTTTTGCTTCAGACTTCGCAACATCGTCATTATCGTTCAATTTCTGCCGGTACAAACTTTTAGCGAGCCTCTTGTTACTAATTTTTGAAACAAGACCTTTATGCTTTTTAGCTTTTCTTGGCAATTGTTTTCCAGAGTGTGAATTGTTCAATCCTAAACCACGACCACCAACAAAAGGATTTCCGCCACTACCATTATTGCCGCTAGGACGAAGCAACTTATTAGGTTCTGCTGGACTATAAGGTGCAGGAGGACCAACTTTTTTGCCTTGTGTATCTTTTTTCCCCTTGCTTGGCCCGCCGTCAGCATACCCCATTGGCGTTTCTTGTGGATCAACACCAACAGCAACATGAATATTGCGAGTTACTGTAGAATTTCCGTCAGAAGCTTGGAATTGCAATGTGTAATATCCCGGTTCGTCGAAATCCCAATTCGCATGAGCATGCGTATTCGCAGGTATCGTATAATCTGTTGCTCCTTGAGTGGAGAAAATCTCTTGATCTCCACCGCCCAAGCCGCCGAACATCCAAACGCGTACGTTTCCAGGACCTTCAACTCCTGTTAGGCTCAATTGAGTTGGCTTATGCGGATTCATAGACTGATTATTCCAACCCATCCATGGCACACCATCAATTTGAGTTTGAGGTATACGATACACGCCGTTAGTTTTGCCAGCATCACCAACTGCGAACACAACTGTATCTGTGTCTCTAAATACGTGACTTCCTGTCACATCTTCTTGCACAGCCATATCAACTTTATTTGAATCGCCAGTATATACAGCAATATCAACATGACCGTGGTCTATAACGAGTTTGTCACCCTTGATGTCTTTGAACTTTGTCGCAGCAGATTGCTGACTTTGAGAATCTTGCTTTCCGCTTTTCGCGTTATGTTCCCCATGAATAAGACCACCGTTATTACTCCCAAAAAGTCCTTGTTGTTGCATTTTTGCTCCAGACCATGGAGTCACATACACAGTGTTGTTGTTACCGTTAATGAAGAAAGATCCGTTACTTTGTTGCACATTAATGCTGTGATCCTCACCTTGAGAATCATCATTATCATCTGAATCTTCTTCGTCATCTTCACCATCTTCATCACCGTCATCACCGTCAAAAGATACGCCATCATAATCAGCAAAATCCCCAGCTGTTACATCATGATTAGTGACGTGGAATGTATAGACTTGCTCAGAACTTTGCTCCTCGTCACCAACGGTAGTAGTAGCCTTCATTTTTAACTTGTACACACCAGGACGGTTAAAAGACCAATACATGTGCGAATGCTTGCCACCAGTCTCAGTGATGTCAACATCTTTCGGCCATCCGTCAACAGAACCAAGCATTTTCTCATAATCGTCACCGCTGCGAGTGTACATAAAAACTTCGCCGTTGTGGGGTGCTTCGATACCAGTTAGCGACAATTTAACTGTTGGATTAACTTTTGTTGTAGAACCAGCTCCCTTATATAACGGTCTAGTATCTAAACCAGGCCATAATGCACCAGTATTTCCAGCTCCAGATTGATCAAAGAACCAGACTACACCTTCGCGAGTTGTTGCGTAGATTTCTTTTATTATCGGATCGTTCTCATCTTTGGAAAACTGCATGATATTTTTAGAGCCGACTTCAAAAATAAGTCGATTCGTATCATACCGAGTGCCATTATGATCTTCACTTTCAAACGCATCGCCCAAGGTACCTAATACCATGCGCTTGCTTGTAGCATCAAAGAAAGTTGCAAAAACGTCAGTATGACCTTTATACGCGTGGCACATTGTAGCTTTACTATCAGCCGCAGGTTGTGAAGCAGTTTTATCTAATCTAGCAGCAGTACACGCTGCAAAATTGGCTTTTTTTATGGCAGTAAAATCTTTAGAAGATTTCTTTCCGCTTACAACAGTTGCTTCACTGCCATTGTCAGCAAAAGCCGTGGGAGTTCCCATCATCATGCCACACAAGCACACGCCCACCAACAAAGCGCGAGATAATTTCTTTATACTATTACGAACCATTTTCGTCACACCATTATTTCCACTGAGTGCCATCAGATTGCACATTGTCTGATTGAGAATATTGAGAATTATTAATTGGTGACATTACTGTCGTTTCTTGATCACGCACTAGATTTGGCAAGGTATTGTCACCATTTGCATTATTCACAGAATTTGCATTATTTGCATACTGTTGATTAGCTTGTGCAGAAACTTGCTTAGCAAGCGCAAGATTTCGTGCTTTCTTGCTTTTAACTACAGCTATTAGTACAAAAATCACAATAATTACGGCAATAATAGCCACAAAAATACCTACAATTTGAAGAACTAAAGCTGTATCGTCACTTTTTTCAGATACTTTGTGAGAATGCTTATGCTTGTTGTGAAGGAGTTCGTGATGATGATTAGCTTCATCTTTTTCGGATTCATCGTTATCTTCTTCATCTTGACCCTCTTCGTCGCCCTCGTTGCCACTTGCTCCAGCAGCACCCGCACCTAAAGCAGCATTAGGATCGGTATTATCTCCAACTGCAAAATTAAGAACACGCGTATCGCTTACTGCGCGTCCATTTTTAAGCTTTCCTGAAAAAGTAAGCTTCACATGATAAATTCCAGGCTTAGAAAACACCCAATTCACGTGAGTATGAGCGTTGGCTTCAATCCAGCTGTTTTGCGGATATCCTTTAGTACTATCCCAAAGTTGCTGTGGATTGTTGTTGCCATTTTCTAAGTAAACATGCAGTTTACCCGGGCCGCTTACTCCTTCAAGAGAAAGGTTTGCACCGCGATCGAGCTCGTTA
Source organism: Gardnerella sp. DNF01151 (assembly GCF_049244235.1). Classification (NCBI taxonomy): domain Bacteria; kingdom Bacillati; phylum Actinomycetota; class Actinomycetes; order Bifidobacteriales; family Bifidobacteriaceae; genus Gardnerella; species Gardnerella sp. DNF01151. The sequence continues at coordinate 1,554,357 of NZ_CP058389.1, forward strand.
AGCACGCCACCTTCCTGCGTATTCCAACCAAGCCACGGCACATCAGGATTTTGAGTTTGTGGAATTACGTAAAGCTTGGTTCCAGGCTTTTCGCCAATAAAACTGTAGGCAGCATCATCAGGCATAGGAATTATTGAATTGCCACCTAATTTAAATACCACATTTTCTGGGTCTCGCCACACTGGTTCGTCACCAGTATCATCACGAATCTTCAATTTCCATTTGCCGTCGATTAGCGTTGGTCCAAAATCAGCATGACCTGCTTGAATCATAACTGGCTGATTGCCTTCATTAGCATAAGCAGTTTCCTGCATTGGATTTGGTGCGCATAAAGATGCAACCAAAGTTACTAAAGAAAATATGAGCGCAAGCAACGCAGTAGAATATACATGCTTTCGTTTTACTTGCAATGTTTCATTTTGTTTGTAATTCATTATTTAAACTTTCTAGTAATAATACGAATACCATTTACAACAATTTCAATTTAGAACGTATCAATGCTCCGCATGCGCCAGTTATTGTGCATAAGCCGACGCTCGCACCTGAAGCTGCAACCGCAACCCACTTAGTCGAGGAACCATCACCTTTTGTATCATCTGAATCATCTTCATACGCTTCATCAGATTCTTCGTTGTATTGCCTTGCACCTTGCAAAGCATGACGTTCAGTATTCTTAACAAAATCAGAGTTATTGACAGAACTATTTTTAGACTTATTGCCAGAATTATTATCTGTTCTTACGAAATTACGAATAGTCTGTCCACTTTTCTTAGAGCTCTTGTTCTTAGTATGAGTTCCGCCAGAAGTTCGTCGCGATGAATTATGTAACGATGTTCCGCTTGAATTTTCTGTTCTTGTAAAAGAACTAGAACCAGAACTAGCACCACTTTGCGTATTATTTTTAGAATTATTCTTACGATTAGTGCGGTTAGTCTTATTGCGATTCTTCTTTGTGCGCTTGAATTTTCTGTTGGATTTCTTAAAGAAATTAGATTCGAATTGGAATCCACCATTAGAACTAGATCCAAATAGTCCCGAATTTGCAGTGCCGCCGAATACACCTTTCAAAAAGTTCTTTCCACCAACAAAATGCTTAGTCTTATTTTTGCGCTTATTACGATGCTTCTCATGGTGCTTTTTCCCGTGAGGGTTCTCATCATCTTCAGAATCAGAACCACTTTGATCATCATCGCCATCATGGTTATGAGAGTGAGGAACACCTTTCATCTCAATAACATAATCGCAAAACTCATCAAACATTTTATTACGGTAAAGTTCACCGTTCTTTAAAACTAAGGAAGGACGAATCGTTGCACCTTGCATTGACGCATCAAGTTTTAGCTCCAACTTGCTGTTCACGGCACCAGGAATGCGCTTAAATTCGCTTTCTCCTTCCTTTTTTATCAACCAAACATAATCTTTAACAATGGAAGTTACTGGACTTGTCGGATCGTCAATTGGCGTACCGGTAACACCGTCGGTTGCAACATGAGGGTTAAGCAATACTGTTTTCGCGTGTAAAGTATCCCCTGGTTTGAAACGCTTATAAGGAGCAATTGCTTTTACTACAGGATGTCCGTCAGCACCGTGATCTTCAACGGCGATGGTTGCAGACGCAGTATCTTTGCCAACTTGCGTTTCACCTTCAGTTGCGTGAGCATACACTTTCATCTTGTTCATTGCAGGCTCAGCTGGAAGCTGCAATCTCTCAGCAAAAAGAGTGGTTCCATACGCGTCAGGACCTTCGTCAGCACGCACATATCTCCACTCAATACGAGCACCCTTTGGTTTGTTAACTACTTTTAAGTCTAAACCGCCATAACCTTCGTATGAATGATAATGTGGATGAGGTCCGGAATCACGAATATTGCCGATGCGCATATCTCCGCCATCGTCTTCATCTGTGTCTTTATGATCTTTGGAAGCTTCGTGCGCTTCTTCATCATCGTCAGGATTAATAAAATCACCGCGACGGTGCAAATCAAGCGTTTCTGTAATGCCAGAAGCAGGTACTTCGCCCGAATATGTATCTTCTACTTCAAAAGTGTATTCTGCAGGTTCGGTTGTGATCTGCTTTTTAGTGTTTTTATTTGTAATAGTTGCTGCCACTTTTAGTTTGTAAATGCCAGGTTGAGTAAATCCCCAGTTTGCATGCACGTGGCCAGCCGTATGTTGGTGAATTACGCCAGGTAACATAAATCGACTGCCATCAGTATCAGGTTCGTCGTCTAAATCATTCTCTTCAAATGATAATTTCTTCGAATTTTTTCCAATGCCATCGGTAGTCCAAAGCAGAATGCGCCCGTTCATTGGTCCAGTAACTTGCTGAATTGCAATATCTGCTGTTGCATCATCTGCGTGAGATGCGCCAACTAAAGATGCAGCATAACCTGTGTCCCAACCCGGGAAAAGAGGGTTTCCTTTTTGATTTCCGGAACTATCGAGATAGTAGTATTCAGTAGCGAGAGCAGGAAGTTGCGATTTTGTAGTGTACGTGCTTTTAGCTACGCGCAAAGTAGTGTTTTCAGGCTTTAAGAAAGTAGCAGCGTCTTTTTCGACGGCCATAATGAATTTACCATTGTATTGAATTGGGTAAAACACGTCTGTATGGCCATGACTTAGCACTTCCTTTTTTGTAGGATTGTATTTTTCGCCAGGATTACTATTTTCTAATGCAACTGCCGGTAAAGCTGCACTAAATCCTGATGCAAGCACCGCAAACGCAAGCACCACAACGCCGCACATCGCGAACGCGCGTTTTACCATATTCTTAATGACCTGAGTCATATTACTGTTTCGCTCTCTACACTTCATCTTCTCTATTTCGCCTATTCGCGCTCTTCTTTCACGAATGACTATTGAAGATATCTTTACAACGTCTATCAATAATAATAATGATTCTCATTAATAGTCAAGTCGACACTCCGATTAAACAAAAACGCTGGCAGTTTAGAGCAACCAGCGTCGATTATTTAATGATTGATTATTTAATAATTATTTATATTTTTAGCTAAGATCTTAGCCTTCTACAATATCCGCATTAAGGCAAGTCTTAAAGTGGCGCAAAGCCCATTCGTGACCTTGCGGATCAAAGCTTGCGACTGCATCTTTGTGAACTACGATTTTGAAGCCAAGATTATACGCATCAACAGCAGTGTGAAGCACGCAAATATCCGTGCAAACACCCACCAAGTGCAACTCCTCAATATGACGTTCGCGCAGCTTAATCAGCAAATCCGTGCCATTAAACGACGAGTAGCGAGTTTTATGAATGTAATACACATTGCTTTTATCTTTATTTTCCTCGTAAAAATCACCAAGCGCGCCGTACAGCTTCTGACCGTGAGTTCCGGCGATATTGTGAGGTGGGAAAAGTTTAGTTTCAGGATGATACGGATCGTTCAAATGATGCGTATCAATCGCAAAAACCACGAACTCTCCAGCGTCAAGAAATTCCTGCGAAATCTCAGTAATACACTTCTCAAGCTTTTGCGCAGGCTCACCTACAGTCAGAGAGCCATCGCTTGCCACAAAATCATTCGTATAATCAATGTTAATAAGGGCTTTATTCATACCTACTCCTTGTATGAAATTTACAGAATAATCGCAAATAGCATTACTGCTAACAGCATTATTGCAAATAGCTCTACTGCAATAGCATAATCGCTTTAGTTACAATATTCCGCATTCTTAATTGCTTGATTTTATTTCAATTGATAGCCCAATTATCAACTCAATTGCTGGCCCAATTGCAATCGGCGCAATACCTTAATATTCAAAGAATACTCAAAGCTCACTTGCTTCTGCACCGACTATCATCATTTAATCACTACCTTGCGGCAAATGATGCTACAAAACGTTTGCCGGGGATTTTTCGTTACTGGTGCAGTACGGTTTCTGCGCGCATGTCTCTGTTGTCTGTTTTTAACTACATTTGCCGTAAGTTTTCCTCGCGTTTGCGCGGCGACCTGCTTGAGCGCAGCATTGCGCGCGCGAAAGCAATTCGGAGCGTGAGCTTGCTCAGACGGAAAGTCCAGTGGACTTTCCGTGCAAGCTCAGCAGTGAGCGCTTATAGCGTGAGCGTTGTCCAGAGTTTGGAGGATTACAAAAACAGTAGTATACGAAAATAAAAAAAGCGGGGAGTGAAAACTCCCCGCTAGAAAAATAATGCGGCAGCGTGCTAGTCTCCCACACCCTATCGAGTGCAGTACCCTCGCCGTGTCAGGCCTTAGCTTCCGGGTTCGGAATGGGACCGGGCGTCTCACCTGAGCCATGACCACCGCAAAACTAGATTATACACTCACGAGCTGTGAGTGGCAACACGTGGCGGTTTGGGAACCGGACATGAACGCGAATAAAAACTCTCTTACCAACTGATCGTTAAGCAAAACATTCAGTACTCATTAACGCTAGAAGAATAATACTCATAAGGAACTCACCCTCCCCACTAGTAAAAGTGAGGAAGAATGTCACCATCGCCCGTTAGTACTAGTCAGCTCCACCCCTTACAGGGCTTCCACATCTAGCCTATCAACCACGTGTTCTACATGGGGGCTCACACACTAAAGTGCAAGGAATGCTTATCTTGGAGCAGGCTTCCCGCTTAGATGCTTTCAGCGGTTATCCCTTCCGAACGTAGCTAACCGGCAGCGCCACTGGCGTGACGACCGGCATACCAGAGGTTCGTCCACCCAGGTCCTCTCGTACTATGGGCAGGTCTCCTCAACATTCCAACGAGCGCAGAGGATAGAGACCAAACTGTCTCACGACGTTCTGAACCCAGCTCGCGTGCCGCTTTAATCGGCGAACAGCCGAACCCTTGGGACCTGCTCCAGCCCCAGGATGCGACGAGCCGACATCGAGGTGCCAAACCATCCCGTCGATATGGACTCTTGGGAATGATCAGCCTGTTATCCCCGGGGTACCTTTTATCCGTTGAGCGATGCCACGTCCGTACGCCGGCACCGGATCACTATCTCCGACTTTCGTCCCTGCTCGACCCGTCAGTCTCACAGTCAAGCCCGCTTGTGCGATTACACTCAACACCCGATTGCCAACCGGGCTGAGCGGACCATTGAGCGCCTCCGTTACTCTTTAGGAGGCAACCGCCCCAGTTAAACTACCCGCCAGGCACTGTCCCTGACACGGATAACGTGTCGAGGTTAGACGCCAGATATGGAAAGAGCGGTATTTCACCTGTCGACTCCACGCAAGCTAGCGCCCACGCTTCACAGCCTCCCGCCTATGCTACACGATCCACACCTAACGACAATACCAAGGTATAGTAAAGGTCCCGGGGTCTTTTCGTCCTTCTGCGCTTAACGAGCATCTTTACTCGTACTGCAATTTCGCCGGGCTCCTGGCCGAGACAGTGGGGAAGTCGTTACGCCATTCGTGCAGGTCGGAACTTACCCGACAAGGAATTTCGCTACCTTAGGATGGTTATAGTTACCACCGCCGTTTACCGGGGCTTAAATTCACCGCTTCACCGAAGCTAACGGATCCTCTTAACCTTCCGGCACCGGGCAGGCGTCAGAGCGTATACAGCGGCTTACGCCTTCGCACGCTCCTGTGTTTTTGGTAAACAGTCGCTACCCCCTAGCTTGTGCCACCCCCAACAGCTCCGCTTGTAAAAAACATCACCATCAGGGGTCTCCCTTATGCCGAAGGCACGGGAGTAATTTGCCGAGTTCCTTGGCCAGGATTCGCCCGATCGCTTCGGTATACTCTACCAGACCACCAGTGTCGGTTTAGGGTACGAGCGGAATCACACCTCACGTTGAAGCTTTTCTTGGCAAGCAGGATCACCGGAATCAGCCTTACAGCCTACCCATCACGCCTCAGCTTTAACATCCCCCGGATTTACCTAGGAGACAGCCCACACGCTTAGCCACGGAAAACCACCTCCGCAGCCGGCTACCTACCCGCGTCACTCCCACGCTAACCTACTACCGATACAGTCCCAACACAAACCAGCCAACAACCCCGAAAGGCAATCAACCAGCAAATGAAGGTTAGTACTCTCAGATTCAGTTCGAACGGTGTAACACCGGTACGGGAATATCAACCCGTTCATCCATTCGACTACGCCTGTCGGCCTCGCCTTAGGACTCGACTCACCCGGGGACGACGAACGTGGCCCCGGAACCCTTAGTCATTCAGCGGACGGGATTCACACCCGTCTCTCGCTACTCATGTCTGCATTCTCACTCCTGTAAAGTCCACGACAAGTTCACACTGCCGCTTCACCCCATACAGGACGCTCTCCTACCCCGCATGAAACAAATCATGCAGCCGCGTCTTCGGTGGCGTGCTTAAGCCCCGCTACATTGTCGGCGCGGAACCACTAGACCAGTGAGCTGTTACGCACTCTTTCAAGGATGGCTGCTTCTGAGCCAACCTCCTGGCTGTCTATGCGACTCCACATCCTTTCCCACTTAGCACGCGCTTCGGGACCTTAGACGACGATCAGGGCTGTTTCCCTTTTGACGACGGAGCTTATCCCCCGCCGACTCACTGCCGTGATAAACCTAACAGGTATTCGGAGTTTGGCTGCTATTGGTACCCGGTATGGGCCCGCAAGCATCCAGTAGCTCTACCCCCTGTAAGCAATAACACGACGCTGCACCTAAATGCATTTCGGAGAGAACCAGCTATCACGGAATTTGATTGGCCTTTCACCCCTAACCCCAAGTCATCCCCCCAGTTTTCAACCTAGGTGGGTTCGGTCCTCCACACGGTCTTACCCGCGCTTCAACCTGCTCAGGGCTAGATCATCCCGCTTCGGGTCCAGGACATGCGACTCAAACGCCTTTTAAAACTCGCTTTCGCTACGGCTCCCCCACCCGGGTTAGCCTCGCCACATACCACTGACTCGCAGACTCATTTTTCGATAGGCACGCCGTCACCCCACAAAGAAGGCTCCGACGGATTGTAAGCGCACGGTTTCAGGAACTATTTCACTCCCCTCCCGGGGTGCTTTTCACCTTTCCCTCACGGTACTAGTACACTATCGGTCAGACAGGAATACTTAGGCTTACCCAACGGTCTGGGCAGATTCACGCGGGATTCCACGAGTCCCGCGCTACTTGGGAATAAACATAAAGAGACATCGCACGACAAGCTACGGGGCCATCACCCTCTACGGCTGGGAATTCAATCCCATTCACCTAGCACGACATTTTATCACTCTCCTCAACCCCGTCAGAGGCTGAACAGTCCATCCCACGACCCCGAATGCGCAACACCTGACGGCTATCACACGCACCCGGTTTAGCCTGATCCGCTTTCGCTCGCCACTACTCACGGAGTATCCTTTCCTGCAGGTACTGAGATGTTTCACTTCCCTGCGTACCCCCCACAAAAACTGTGGTGACCACTCATAACAGTGGCCGGGTCTCCCCATTCGGAAATCCTCGGATCAAAGCCCACTCGGCAGCTCCCCGAGGCATATCGCAGCCCGTCACGTCCTTCATCGGTCCTGTCTACCAAGGCATCCACCATACGCCCTTACCAGTGACAAACACTAAAGTAAGAACCCATCAGCAAAATTCTCTAGACAAAAAATCATCACACTAAACGATCACAAAACGATCAAGCGACTCCAACAAAAGGAGCCGGTTGAAATTGATAAAAGCAAAAAAATCGAAACAAAAAAGTTTCGTATTTTACTCGCGTCCACTATCCAGTTCTCAAACCACCACAACACCACAAAACCCAAGCCAAACACTCAAAAGCATCAACCTGAAATCCTGTGAGTCAAGGACCGCAACCCCAAACAAAAAAGGGGGGTGGCAATCCGGGAACCCAAAAGCATGCCCAACAAACTCATCAAAAACGTTAACTATTGTTTTCCACACCAGTAACCACACTCAAACCGAGCGTGCACAAAAACTCCGTAGAAAGGAGGTGATCCAGCCGCACCTTCCGGTACGGCTACCTTGTTACGACTTAGTCCCAATCACGAGCCTCACCTTAGACGGCTCCATCCCAAAAGGGTTAGGCCACCGGCTTCGGGTGCTGCCCACTTTCATGACTTGACGGGCGGTGTGTACAAGGCCCGGGAACGCATTCACCGCGACGTTGCTGATTCGCGATTACTAGCGACTCCGCCTTCACGTAGTCGAGTTGCAGACTACGATCCGAACTGAGACCGGTTTTAAGGGATCCGCTCCATGTCACCATGTCGCATCCCGTTGTACCGGCCATTGTAGCATGCGTGAAGCCCTGGACGTAAGGGGCATGATGATCTGACGTCATCCCCACCTTCCTCCGAGTTAACCCCGGCGGTCCCCCGTGAGTTCCCGGCATAACCCGCTGGCAACACAGGGCGAGGGTTGCGCTCGTTGCGGGACTTAACCCAACATCTCACGACACGAGCTGACGACGACCATGCACCACCTGTGAACCTGCCCCGAAGGGAAACCACATCTCTGCAGTCGACAGGCACATGTCAAGCCCAGGTAAGGTTCTTCGCGTTGCATCGAATTAATCCGCATGCTCCGCCGCTTGTGCGGGCCCCCGTCAATTTCTTTGAGTTTTAGCCTTGCGGCCGTACTCCCCAGGCGGGACGCTTAACGCGTTAGCTCCGACACGGAACCCGTGGAATGGGCCCCACATCCAGCGTCCACCGTTTACGGCGTGGACTACCAGGGTATCTAATCCTGTTCGCTCCCCACGCTTTCGCTTCTCAGCGTCAGTAACAGCCCAGAGACCTGCCTTCGCCATTGGTGTTCTTCCCGATATCTACACATTCCACCGTTACACCGGGAATTCCAGTCTCCCCTACTGCACTCTAGCCCGCCCGTACCCGGCGCAGACCCACCGTTAAGCGATGGGCTTTCACACCAGACGCGACGAACCGCCTACAAGCTCTTTACGCCCAATAATTCCGGATAACGCTTGCGCCCTACGTATTACCGCGGCTGCTGGCACGTAGTTAGCCGGCGCTTATTCGAAAGGTACACTCACCCGAAAGCTTGCTCCCAATCAAAAGCGGTTTACAACCCGAAGGCCTTCATCCCGCACGCGGCGTCGCTGCGTCAGGGTTTCCCCCATTGCGCAATATTCCCCACTGCTGCCTCCCGTAGGAGTCTGGGCCGTATCTCAGTCCCAATGTGGCCGTCCGCCCTCTCAGGCCGGCTACCCGTCGAAGCCTAGGTGGGCCATTACCCCGCCTACAAGCTGATAGGACGCGACCCCATCCCATGCCACTAAACACTTTCCCAACAAGACATGCGTCAAGTTGGAGCATCCAGCATTACCACCCGTTTCCAAGAGCTATTCTGGAGCATGGGGCAGGTTGGTCACGCATTACTCACCCGTTCGCCACTCTCACCAACCAGCAAGCTGGTCAGATCCCGTTCGACTTGCATGTGTTAAGCACGCCGCCAGCGTTCATCCTGAGCCAGAATCGAACCCTCCACGAAAAACTTCAATGAAGAGCCAACAAAAGGCTCCAATATTAAAAAGAAAAAGACGAGACATTCTTTAAGGAAAGAACATCCCAACAAAAAACCTCACCACCATTTAACCATCTCTCAGGCACCCTGCAATCTGCAAGGCAGGCAATGAACTGGCAATAATTAACTAATAAGTAGTACAGACACGCTCTTGAGTTCTCAAACCACCACCACACCAGCCGGCCCATCAACCTCAACCGAGGAGAACCAGCCGCGCTGAGCAGCAAGAGATAAACTTACACCAACCCACGCTAAAACGCAAACCCACCAAAAACAAACACCCCAAAACCATTGAAAACAAGCCAAAACACCGGCGTGTCGAAAACCACGAAAAAACACCAAAAAAGCATGCTATCTGATATTGAATCTATAAAAACTTTTTAAAAAATAATAGATTTCTTAAAAAATACACAAAAATAGGATAAAAATACGCAAAAAATCAATAACGCTCACGCATCAACACGCATATTAAAGATTTCTGCCAGACCTGCAATATCTGGCTCACCATATTTCGCAACCAATTGCATCCAACGATTAGCATTGTCTTCACCAAATCGCGCAGCCTTGCGACGATAAGAATCGACTGTCAAAAAACGAGGAGGTATCGATTTGCTGTTATATTTATCCGCAACCATAACAATTTCTTGCTCAACTGTTTGCGGAATATAGTCTTCAGCAGGAAGAGACAAATTTTGCGCAATAACTTGCTCTCGAGTTAAGCCAACTCCAGTATGATTGCGCGCAAATTGCGCAGCATCCTCACTAAAACCATTATCAATTAAATATTTATATCCACGCAAACCATGCAAAATATAATTCGGTCCATCAAAGCGTAATATGCCACCAGCGTTGCTACTGCCATCACTTTCAAGCACAAAATACGTGCCAATATCGTGCAACAATCCACCTATTAAAGCTGCGTATTCATCAATATACTGTTTTGGAGCTAAGCCACCACTAAGCGCAGGTAATATTGCATAACTATCTCCGACAAGCTCCTGAAGGCAATTTTTTGCTATTTCAGCACGCTTACGCAAAGTTTCACTCATTTGAGCAGCACGATTTTCAGCGGACAAAAGCATATTGCAATGATGAGCAATTTGCCAAGCAATTGTTGAGATTACAACACAATGACCGTGAATAAGCTCATAAGCAGCAGAAGATGGTGCAGTTGCACTATGCAATTTCTCTACTTCACCAAAATCAGGTAAATCAGCGAGTTTTATCGAGTTGCAATTAAGTATACTTTCTGCACCATTTTCCATTTTAAGGCTCTTCCTTAAGATTCTTACTTAAGATTATTTTTTGCACTCTTTTCAGTTGCTGCACTCTTTTCAGATTTCACACTATTCGCATCATTGGCACGAGCAGCATCCTCCACAGCCTGCACAACAGCATGCGTTACATTCGCTGCATCGATATTTGCCCCATCTTTATTAAGCTTCTCCACGCTAACTTTTTTTGTCTCTTTAATTGGAACTGGGCTAATTTTCCCAGTATTGGCAAGTTTTTCGTTAGCAAACATCACATTAGCAGCAGCAATATCTCGTGCGTTCATAACAGCAGTCTGCTCAGCATCAGTAGGTCTGATATCTTTCACAACGTGAATATTAGTTTCAAGCGCTGAGGCACCTTGCAAAGATTGAACTGCTCGCTGAGAACAGTCTTCACGCTTCAAACGCGGAGGTCTGCGAGTAGAAATAAACAACGGCTGCACTTCAACAACCGGATTGTAAGGAGCCAAACCAAACCATTTAACAGGCGTACCAGCAACATGTCTAATTGCATATTTCATCTTTAAAGATAACGCTCCACGCACAGAAATATTAGATTCCGGCATCAACGCTTTGTGCAACAGAACATATCGAATTGGTCCAATATCTGGATCTGCATCAACCTTCGGATACACGGATTTTTGCTGAGGAAGTTCGCCCGTGTGCGACAAGTCATGCATAATTTGGTGAAGATACGCTGGTATAGAAGGCGACACTTTAAATCCGAGTTTAATTTTTACGCGGAATAAGTAGTCCGTACCGAAATTCTCTACACAATACTCACGAGTAAACGGAGCGTCATCTGTTTCTACAGAAACAGCCCACCAAGCTCTAGCACGCTTTGGATGGTCGGCAAAAATAGAGAAGAAGATTCCAGTATCGAGACGCTTCATTTCACAATCGGAAGTCAAATACACAATATTGTCAGCGAAATACGGAATACGGAAATCTCCGTGCAACTTATCTAGCACAGGTAGGAAATCTTTCGGTTTCATGTGCAAACGTTGCGAACGCTCAATTTTAGTTCCATCTTTCCAAGTGACCATAATGATCAAAATTGAAACACCGAGCAGCATAGTAAACCAGCCACCGTGCATGAATTTCGCCATGGAAGCCACAAAGAACATCATCTCAATCATGAGGAATACGATTGCAAATATGAAGGCACCAAATCGCTTCTTCTGATACCACATGTGCACTGTAAGCAAAATAGTCGTAGCAAGCATAGTTAGAGTTAAAGCTAAACCGTATGCGCCAGAGATATGTTCAGAATCGCGGAATACTGCAAGAACCGTAATAGTGGCAACACACAGCACAACATTCACAACTGGAATATACAGCTGTCCACGAGTTCTAGCAGGATATCGCACTTGCAAATGTGGCATCCAATTTAGGCTTGTTGCCTCAGAAACCATTGTGTATGCGCCTGTAATCAGCGCTTGAGAAGCAATAATGCCAGCAGTAACCGAAAGAATAACGGCAACATATCGCACATTCGGTTCAAGCATTTGGAAGAACGGGTTCAAACCTTCTATTGACCATAATGCTTTATCGTTTTGATTTTTCAACATCCAAGCGCCTTGCCCAAAGTAATTCAGCAGCAAAGCAATTTTAATAAACGGCCAGGTTGCGTACACATTGCCTCTACCAACATGACCCATATCAGAATATAACGCTTCAGCACCGGTAGTAGAAAGGAAGATCACACCCATAACCGCTAATCCCTGCACATTATGCGTGCTAAACAGGAATTTTATGCCATAAATCGGGTTAAGTGCTTCAAAAATAGTCCAATCTTGGCCAATGTTCATGACACCAACCAGCGCAAGGAAAGCAAACCAAAGCATCACAACAATGCCAAATACTTTGCCAATTCGCTCGGTTCCGCGTTGCTGTACAGAGAAAAGTATGACGATTATAATAACCGTAATCATCATCGACAAATTCTCATTTTCTAAGAATATTGGCTTAAACACTGCAATAGTGCGCAAACCTTCAACTGCTGAAGAGATGGAAACTGCAGGAGTCAGCACAGAATCTGCCAAAAACGCGGCTCCACCAATCATTGCCGGTATTGCAAGCCACGCGCCTTTTTTACGTAGAAGCGAATATAAAGCAAAAATGCCGCCTTCGCCTTTGTTGTCTGTTCTCATTGCAACAAATACGTATTTTACGGTTGTAATTAATGTGATTGACCAGAACAGTAGCGAAAGCATTCCGTAGATAGTCGCGCGATTTATGTTTTGTAAGCCGCCTTGACCTGCTAAAAATGTTTGCGCAGTATAAAGCGGAGAAGTACCAATATCGCCATAGACAACGCCAAGAGCAACAATTGCCATTCCCAATGTAAAACGATCGGAACTGGTTTGCAATTTTGCCCACCATCTACCTAACGGACCTCGTACTGCACTAGCAACAAGCTTTTCTGCTTCTTTTACCTCTTGCGCTTGCTGCTGAGCTATTACTTTGCGCTCTTCGCGTGTTGTCGTTTTTTTTGACACCTGAGGAGCCTTAGTAAACGAGGCAGCTCGCAATATAGCATCCTTAGTACCTTTTAAGGATTTAGTGCTTTTCTCGGAATCTTTCGCGCCGTTGCGAGGATCCTTTGTACTATCGTTTGATGGTACAGTAGTGCGTGACTTAGTCATGCTTAATTGTTCCTCCATATATGAGGTTTCTTCTTGATGCCAACAAGAAGTCGCATAAACCTCACACCTCACAGTTTTATTTCCGTACTTGGATATTGTATACAACAATAGTGCATCGCGCAAAAAATATTAAAAAATCCTTGAAAATTAAGGATTTTATATTCCTAAAATTCGTAAATTTTTCGCGTATTTTCGCGTGTAACTTTCGCTGCTTGCAATAACGATATATTTAGAACTTCAGAAAGTGTTTCTAGCGTATAAGGAACCATATAAGGCGCGTTTGGCCGTCCACGATACGGCATTGGCGTTAAATAAGGCGCATCCGTTTCAACAGTTATATGGTCTTCGCCAATAATTCGCGCAGATTCGCGTAATTCATCATTGCCTTTGTAACTTATAGTTCCAGAAAAACTTGCGTACCAACCGTGCTCTTTCAATATTTCGGCTAAATCCACACCACCAGCATAACTGTGAAATACTGTTCGCTCAGGAGCGCCATCTTTTAGTAAGACTTTTACTACGTCTTCATGCGCATCACGATCGTGAATTTGTAAAGGTAAATTCAGCTCTTTTGCGAGCGCAATATGGTCGCGAAAAGCCTCTATTTGTGCTTCTCGCGCAGGCTCTCCCGTACGAAAGTAGTCTAAGCCAGTTTCGCCTATTGCCACTACTTCTTTTGGATGAGCAATTACTAGCGAGCGCAAATGTTGCATAGCTTCGTCAAATGGAATATCGTGATACGGCTTGTAAACTATCGGCAGTCCGTCAGGGCCTTTAGCTCCTTTGTGACCGTGTAATACTGCTTCGTTTGGGTGTATTGCTATTGCTGCGCGAACTGAATTTTCATGCGTTTGAGCAAACTTAATCGTCGGCTCCCAATCTGGATATTCACATCCGACTTCTAGCATGTGCGAAACGCCTGATGATTTTGCTTGAACAACTAAATCGTCTGCAGTAGGTTCCGCTATTAAATCGCGACCTTTTTCTGCTAATTCTTGATTCAAATTATGTGCAAAATCCACAACGCTAATCATGTGCGTGTGATCGTCTGCAATTGTTATTCCTTCTTGTAGCAGATTTTCCCATACTGCAGATTGCGTTGCTAAAGCCGGCGCCCAATTATGTTCGCGATGATGTTTACTCATATTTTTAAGTCTACTCGCAAACTCAACTGTCAATTTTTATTGAATGATAAGTATTTATAAAACTGCTTTGCGAATTGCATCATATTGCGATTTTACAAGACGATAATACGCTCCTCTTGCCTCCATAAGCTCGTTATGAGTGCCTTTTTCAACAATTTCTCCATGATCGATTACACAAATCAAATCCGCATTCTCAATCGTCGAAAGCCTATGCGCTATTACAAAAGATGTGCGATTTTTAAGTAATTGAGCTAATCCTGCTTGTAATGCTTCTTCTGTACGAGTATCAATATTACTTGTTGCCTCATCTAGAATAAGAATTCGCGGATTCGCAAGCAATACTCGCGCAAACGATATAAGCTGACGCTGACCTGCAGAAAGAGTGGCTCCGCGCTCTTCAATTTCAGTATCGTATCCGTTCGGTAATCCTTCAATAAATTCGTGAGCATGAACTGCACGCGCTGCAATCTCAATTTCTTCATCAGTGGCATCGAGCTTTCCATAACGGATGTTCTCGCGTACGGTTCCACTGAAAATAAAACTATCTTGCAACATTACGCCCATTTGTTTTCTAAGAGATGCGAGCGTTACTGAACGTACATCGTACCCGTCTATAGTAATCGAGCCTTCTGAAACGTCGTAGAATCTAGAAAGAAGACTTACGAGAGTTGTTTTTCCTGCACCAGTAGGTCCCACAAGAGCTACAGTAGTGCCAGGATTAACATGCAAATCAACCAAGTTTAATATTGGCCTTCCATCTTCTTCGTAACGGAAAACAACGTCGTTTACGTCTACTTTTCCTTCGATTTGAGGCAATTGAATAGCATCTGGCTTATCTACGATATTTGGCTTAATTCGTAGAGTTTCAAAAATTCGTTCCAAATAAACTGAGCACGTTACAAGTTGCGTATAGAAGTTTCCAATATTTACTACTGGATCCCAGAAAGTAGTCGAATACCAAACAAATGCTATAAGTGTTCCCGTGCTCACGTTCATTGCACCTAAGTTTGCTATGCCAGAGTAATACAAAAGCGCTATTGCTGCAGTCTCAATAATTGAAGCACCAGGCCAAAGTAACATTTGCACTCTAACGTTTCGCATCCAAGCACTTCTTACTTCTGCTTGTTGCTCTTGGAAAGTAGCGTATGCTGTAGCTTCTCGCGCAAAAGTTTGCGTTGTTTTTACTCCTGCGATTGATTCGTGCAAATACGCATTTAAATTACTTTGTTTATTTGATAATTTTTTAGACGCTTTTCTTTGCAAAATTTGTAAAGTTCGCGTCCAAATTATAAATATTGGGAATAGCGCTAAGCTCCACAAAGCCATTCGCCAATCTATAACAAACATTGTTATTAATGTAATAATAAGCACAAAAACGTCGGAAAATACGTTAATTAAACCAGACGAAAGCGTGTCAGAAAGCGTATTGATGTAGTTTACGATGCGAATCAGAATTTTCCCATGCGGACGCGAATCAAAATAATCAAAAGATAATGATTGAACATGCGTAAAAATATCGCGTCGCATGTCTTTGATTATCATCTGGCCGATGCGCGTAATTGCTAAAGTTCTGTACGCTAAACCAAGCTCATACAATATAATGAGCAGTGCGAATACGGCAATAATTGTATATAAATAATTGACGTTTTTCTGAGACAATACAACGTCGATTAGCGTTTTCGTAATCATTGGCATCGCTGTCATAATGATGCTGCCGCTAATAACTACCATAATTACGAATAGAAGTTTAGTAGCATACGGCTTCATATATTTTCTAACGCGCATAAGTTCGTGCACGTTTATGTGTTCTTCTTGACCTTCGTCTTCACGATAAGTATTACGTTGTGCCATTTCTACTCCCCCTTCGTTTCGAATCCTGCAGACCTGCCAGTTTTAAAGCCAAGTTGCTTTCTATAGATCTCCCAATACCTCCCGTGCGCTGCAACAAGCTGAGCATGCGTGCCGCGTTCAATAATTTTCCCGTGATCTAGCACAACAATCATGTCTGCATCTTTAACGGATGAGATTCTGTGCGCAATAGTGATTATTGTGCGCGTGCCATCAAGCTTTTTCAGCTCCTGCTGAATATGCTCTTCCGTTTCCATATCTACAGCAGAAGTTGTATCGTCCATAATCAAGATTGCAGGATTATTTGCCAACGCTCTAGCTAAGCTCAAACGCTGCTTTTGCCCACCAGAAAGACCTACCCCACGCTCGCCTACTACTGTTTCATAGCCTTCTGGCATATCCATAATAAAATCGTCTGCTGCAGCAATTGTTGCCATCGTGCGAATGGTATTATCTAATTCCTTACAATTTTCTTTAGTTTGAGGTAATCCAAAACTAATATTTCCTGCAATAGTGTCCGAAAATAGGAATGTTTCCTGCGCAACTATGCTAACTTGGTTACGAACAGTTTCTAACGGCCATTCGCGCACGTCTTTTCCGTCAATTAAAACACGACCACGCGTAGGATCATAGAATCTTGCTATAAGACTTACGAGAGTTGATTTGCCGGAACCAGTTTCACCAAGAATACCCAGTTTGCTTCCAGCAGGAACGTCTAAATCAATATCTTTTAAGATTGGAGAGTCTTGATCGTCTGGGAATGAAAAATCAACATGCTCAAAAGTAATTTTACCTCTAATTTTAACGGTTTCGTCCGCTTCTTTTGGATGTCTAATATGCGATTCTTGCGTAAGAAGTTTGCGAATATTCACGCATCCTGCGTTAAAACGCTGCCAATCATTAATAAGCCAGCCCACCATTCGTACAGGCATGTGTAGCATCCAAAGGAAGCTATTAAAAGTGACGAATGCACCTAAAGTCATGTTGCCATTCAAAACAAGCCATCCGCCGAAACCAACTGTTATAAGCTCAAGCACAAAACCCATGCCATCGAGCCAAGGCATGTATTTTTGAGTATTTTTTGCAAGCGTAATATTGCAATTAAAGTAGTCTTCGTTGCACTTATCGAATTTCTTAGTTTCGTAATCCTCACGCACGAAAGCTTTTACTACGCGATTCCCCTCGATATTTTCTTCCACCATTGAATTCATGCGCGCAAAGGATTCACGAATTGCAAGGAATTTCGGTCTAGCTTTTTTGCCCATAATTTTTGCGAGCAGAAACAAAAATGGCGTAATTGACATAAGTGCTAAAGCGAGCTTCCACTGAATTGAAAACATTATAACCAGCGCTAGCACGAACATTACTACACAATCTAACGCCATATACGAAACCCAACTTAAAATATGACGAATCGCGTCAGTATCCGATGTCATACGACTCATAATGTCGCCTGTGCGCGTGTGATTAAAGTACGTAAAATCGAGAGAATGAAGCTTTTCGTACTCGTCGCTCACCAGGCGATACACGGCATTTTGACCAAACTTTTCCATTAAAAGCTGGTAAATATACCTTGAGCCAACGCGAACAATCATCATTGCTACCATCAAAACGCATACGCTTATAAGCAAATTATGCTGTTTGCCAATAATGATTTTGTCTACAATAAAGCCCGAAAGCAACGGCATTGTCATTGCCATCGTGTCATTGATAATAAATAGAAAAATAGCAAGCCAAACTTTCCACATGTCCGGCTTACAGTATTGCAATACCCAGCGCACGTTACTCGCATCTTTGCGTTTATTCGGATTGACGTACATGCGCCAGCTTCTCCTTTGTTTCCGATTTTGCTTTTTGAGACTTAATTTTAAATTTATACTATTTTCTCACATTAGCATACACAAAAAGATGTGGCGTGTAGCCAAAAGACTACACGCCACATGCTATAAGTTAAGCAATCAGCTTAGTAAACTTGCGCGAATTATCGCTACAAATTTACTTACTTCTGCCAGCCCATATCCTCTGGGTAGGTGCTTGCGTAACCAGCAGGGCCGTTGTTAGCAAAGCCCTTCTTGAACACCTGGTAAATAGGAGGAGCAGAAACTGGAAGAGTTCCGTAGAGTGCGAGAGCTGCAGACTCTGCCTTGTTTGCATAATCAGTCTGTTCCTTGTAATCGTAGGTCTTGCCAATCTTGTTGAGCATAGCATCAATCTTCTTATTGCCAACGAGACCGAGGTTGGAATCGCTATCAGACTTGTAAACCTGGCTTGCTGCAGACAAGAAGCTCAATGGAGATGTGGACTGCCATGCCAATGGAAGCACCTGGTACTCGTGCGAAGCAACAACCTCGGAGAACTTAGCAACAGCATGGTTCACAGTCTTGCACTTAATTCCAGCCTTCTTCATCATGGCCTGGAATGCGTTAGCAAGAGCTGCCTGAGTAGAATCATCGCCGAAGAAGGTGAAGGAAATCTCAAGAGTCTTGCCATTCTTGGCGTAGTAGCCATCCTTGCCCATCTTGTAACCAGCAGCTTCAAGGGTCTTCTTAGCGTTTTCGGTGTTGTACTTGCCGTCAGCAGGAAGATTGTTCTTGTAGCCAGCCTGGAACATGGAGAGAAGCTCAGAACCTGGCTGCTCGCTCTTCCAGTTCATGCCCTGGAACTGAATCTTGTTGTAGGTAGCAACGTCGAATGCCTGAACAACAGCCTTACGAACTGCAAGCTCGTTAAGTGGCTTGGACTTAGCGTTGAAGTTAAGCACGCGAACCTTGGTGCTGTAGCCGTAACGCAGCTGAGCACCCTTAACGCTACGAGCAGACTTGATTGCGTCCTTAGAAGAAATGGTATCGGTTACAGCATCGATTTCACCGTTCTGGAAAGCGTTCAAAGCTGCAGTATCTTCCATACGCTTTACAACGACCTTATCGAGCTTTGCCTTCTTACCCCACCACTTTGGATTGCGGGTGAAAACAACCTGATTTTCGGTTGCGGATTCAATCTGGAATGGACCTGCACCCCACTCGTTGTGAGGATTGTTTACCCAACCCTGGTTGAAGGTCTTAACGTCACCGGCCTTTGGATGAACCAGTGGAGCGAAAAGCATTTCCCATGTTGCGCATGGCTTCTCATAAGTCACTATAACCTGCTTTGGAGTGGAACCTTGTTCAACACTCTTGATGCAGTCATAGCCTTCAGTACTTGGGACGGAGTAATCCTTGTTCTTTCCGTTCAAAGCCTGCCAAGTAGCCTTAAATGCGGTGTAATCAATATCAGTGCCGTCATTCCACTTGGCCTTTGGGTTCAAGTTGTACTGAACAACGAGTGGCTTATCGCTAACCTTCTTGACGGAAGTGATGTAGTCAGGGTTGTACTTAAGCTTTTCACCCTTAACGGTGTCATAAGCCATAAGATTTGGCTGGTAGAAGCCCCACAAAGTATTCATGTAACCAGAGTTACCGTCGTTAGAAGCGTAATTCCAGTTTGGGCCGAGAACAGGAAGAGCAACGGTGTAAGTGCCGCCGTCCTTAACGTTGTCACGTGACTGTGGATTATCGTAACGCTTGTTGACATCTGGCATTGGAAGTTCGCCAGTGTAAGAAGTGTCAACACCAGCAGCTGGCTCTTCAGTCATACCTGCTTTACCAGCATTGTTAGTAGCACCGCCGCAAGCGCCGAGCAGCATTGCAACAGAAAGTGCAGCTGCGGCAAATACAGTCAGTTTACCTGCATTTGTATTTTTCATGATTCCTCTCATTCCCCGGATGATGTCCGTCTTCCGGTATGTTGTATGAGTATATACAACTCTATGACATTCGACAAATCGTTTTCACAAAATATTGATTTTTTTCTTTTCAACTTTATGAAAATTAGGCAAAAAAGAATAATTTATTATCTACAATGAGCAGAACAGAAAATTTTTTAGTTTATTTTGGCTAAAAAACAAAATATATTACGTTTTTTAAATTTATGTTACACAATAAAAAATCGCGCATGTTGTAATAAACATGCGCGACTAAGTAATTTATTCAGATTGATGAAGATTAACTAAAATCAACAAGTCATGAATTACCTAACATCGTCAAAATTATCTTCTTCAGAAAGAATAATACGCTTACGGTTCTTCTCAATTGTAGGATCCGGAATTGGCACAGCGCTAATCAAAGCCTGAGTGTAAGGGTGCTTTGGATTATCAAACACCTCATCCGTTTCACCAGATTCAACAATTCGACCGTGATACATAACAGCAATACGGCTAGAAATATGTCGAACAACAGCCATGTTATGCGCCACGAACAAGTAAGCAACACCCAACTTGTCTTGCAAATCTTCAAGCAAGTTAATAATTCCAGCCTGAATAGAAACATCCAAAGCCGAAACTGGCTCATCAAGAAGCAAAAGCTTAGGATTCACAGCCAAAGCGCGAGCAATAGCGATACGCTGACGCTGGCCGCCGGAGAACTGCGTTGGGAAGCGATCAACTTGATCAGGATTCAACTCAACCAATTGCATAAGCTCAGCAATACGCTGGCGAATTTCTTCCTTCGACTTCTTTTGCACGAGCAAAGGCTCGGCCAAAATATCGTAAACAAGCATACGAGGATCAAGCGAGCTCATTGGGTCCTGGAACACGTACTGAATCTTAGAACGAAGTTCGCGACGCTGCTCACGAGTCAACTTATCGTTCAACTCAGTACCAAAAACTGTAATAGAACCAGACTCAGGCTTCTTCAAGCCCATAATCTCCATCAAAGTCGTGGACTTACCAGAACCAGACTCACCAACCAAAGCAACTGTTTCGCCTTCACGAACCTCAATACTCACACCATCAACCGCGCGAACTTCGCCAACCTTACGTCGCAAGAAGCCGCCGCTAGTAATTGGGAATGTTTTAACCAAGTTCTTAACATCCAAAACAACTTTTCGTTGTTCACGAGGAATGCCTTCAAACATTGGCTTAATTGGCTTTTCGGTTTCCGCATGAAGCAACGAGCGAACAGTTTCGCTTTCCGCTTCAAGACCCATCATTGTGCTGTCGTCGCCGCTTTCTTCTTCAGCCATAAGCATATCCATAGTCGGCTTAGAAATTGGAGTCAAACGACGAGTGCGCTTTTGATCAACGCGAGGAACAGCGCCCAACAAGCCAATAGTGTACGGCTGAGTTGGATGAGCAAAAATCTCTTCAACGCTATTATGCTCAACCAAATGACCCGCATACATAACAATAACTTCGTCTGCAACGCCAGCAATTACGCCCAAATCGTGAGTAATAAAAATCATTGCAGCGCCGGTTTCGCGCTGAGCTTTCTTCAAAACTTCCAAAACCTGAGCCTGAATAGTCACATCCAAAGCGGTAGTAGGCTCGTCGGCAATAATAATGTCAGGATTATTGGCAATAGCCATAGCGATCATCACGCGCTGGCGCATACCACCAGAAAACTCGTGAGGGAAAGCCTTCAAACGCTCAGCCGGCTTAGTAATACCAACCAAATCAAGCAATTCAATAGAACGCTCGCGAATCTGCTCTTCAGTCATGTCAGGATTATGAATAACCAAAGCTTCCTTAAGCTGATCGCCAATAGAGAAAACTGGAGTTAAAGCAGAAAGAGGATCCTGGAAAACCATGGCAATATTCTTGCCACGAATCTTACTCATTTCTGCATCAGACTTAGTTAAAAGCTCCTCGCCCTTATACTTTACAGAGCCTTTAACGCTAGCGTTTTTATCCAGCAAGCCCATCACAGCCAAAGAAGTAACCGACTTACCGGAACCGGACTCGCCAACGATACCAATAGTCTTTCCGCGGTACAAATCAAAATTCATTCCGCGCACAGCATGCACAGTACCAGCTTCAGAAGCGAAGCTAACTTGCAAGTCGCGTACTGAAAGCAACGGTTCGTTGTTTTGATCTTCCATCGTGGTTTCTTCCTTAATAGCGTTATTTGCAATATCAGTCATGTTTATCACTCCAAACGCTCGTTAGTCGGCCTTACCAACAGACCTAGAATATGGATCAATGGCATCACGCAAACCGTCACCAATAAGCTGCACGGAGAAGGTTAGCAAAACAAGCACTGCAGACGGCACCAAAATCACCCACGGAGAAGTCTGCACAACGCTTTGGCCAGCATTAAGCAAAGTACCAAGAGAAGTATCCGGAGCCTTAATACCAAGGCCCAAGAAGCTCAAAGCAGTTTCGCCGTTAATCGCACCAATAACACCAAGAACCGTGTTAATAATCAATACAGAACCCAAGTTTGGAACCAAGTGGCGCACAATAATGCGGAACGAAGAAACACCCTCGAACTTAGCTGCACGAACATACTCACGTTCGCGCAAGCTCAAAGTCAACGTACGAAGAGTACGAGCGTAACCAATCCAACCAAAAGCTGTTAAGCCAAATGCCAACCACAGCCAATCGCTACCACCACTAGAAGCACTAATGATTAAAGCAATCAGCAGGAAGGAAGGAACAATCAGCAGCATGTCCAAAAGCCACATACCAACCTGCTCAAACCATCCTTCGAAGTAAGAAATAGCAGTACCAACCAAAGCAGCAATAACTGTAATGGTAATAGAGCTAACAATACCAATGGAAAGTGAACGGCCAAGTCCGCGCACAACCATTGCGTACATGTCTGAACCGCCTGGCGTAGTTCCCAGCCAATGCTCTGCAGAAGGAGGAGTTGCTAAAGAAGAAAAGTCTGGTTCGTCGTAGCTCCACTTTGAAATCTTTGAGCCAAACAAAGCAAAAAGAATCAAAATTATGAGCATAACCAAGCCCACAACTGCAGACGGGCGACGGAAGAATCGACGCGTATAAAGCGTCATCTTACCAGTGCGCTTAAAGTTGCCCCAGGCACCAGCAGTAGCTTTTCTATCTGCAGCAGACTCTTGAGGTTTTGAAGATACATCTTTTTTATTCATATCAAATTCACCTACACTGTTCTGCTAGTTCAAACGAATACGTGGGTCGAGCCAAGCAGAGAAGATATCTGCAAGCAGAGCACCAACTAAGGTACATACAGCACCAAACGCTGCAATAGCAACAGAACCGTTAATATCGTTCTGCATAATGGTCTGAACGAAGTAGCTACCAAGACCGTTAATAGCAAACACGGTTTCAGTAATCACAGCACCCGTAAACACGCCTGCAATAGAGAAGGCGACGTCAACAGCTGTTGGAATCAAAGAAGTACGCAAAGCGTGGCGGCGAATAGCCAAATTCAAAGGTAAGCCCTTAGCGCGAGCCGTACGAACGTAATCAGCATTCATAGTATCGAGAAGATACGTGCGCTGCGTTAAATGATACCCAACCATGCCAGGAATTGTCATAACAATCGTCGGCAAAATCAAATGCTGAAGGAAGTCAAGAAGGAACATGAACGGGTCAGAACCCTGGTAAGAGTGCAAACCAGTAACGTAGAAAAGTCGCACGCCTGTTGCGTGGTTAATGCTAATAGCAGCAAGCACAACCATCAAACCCAAAACTGCTGCAGGAACAACCAACAGGAAGGTTGCGGTGGAATTAAGAACTCTATCTTGCCACTTGTACTGACGGATAGCAGTGTAAACACCAACGCTAACACCGAGAACAATGCCAAGAATTGTAGCGCCAGTAACCAGCTGAACAGATGCGCCAATACGAGACATAATTGCCGGGCCAACTGGAGCCTGATCTGGGCTCAATCCCCAATCCCACTTAGTAAAAATGTTGTAAATCCAACGGCAATAACGAGTAAACACTGGAGTCTGGTCGTTAATATTTGCCAAATCCAAAGAACGGTTGATTGATGCAATAGGTGGATGCGGATGCCTAGACATGTAGTTCGAACGCGGTCTCATAAAAGCACTTGTCAAGAAATACGTCATGGATACGGCAACAAACAACATCACCACATAATTCAGGCATCGTTTAACGATGTATCGTATCATTGTGACTCTTTTCTACGACTAGCCATTTTTTACCTCCATTCGGCATCCATAAATCTTGTGATTTACAGTATTGCCGATCTAACACTCGACCTTGAAAAGGGCGTGTTTGAATCAACCCTTGTCAATCCGGGACACATAATTAGTATATTTTTAGCCAAGCTATGTACAAAGAGACAAACAGAAAATATTTTTGCACAACACTTTTCTCAATACCCAAGGGAAAAATTTCGTATATATAAGTTACATTATACATATCTAAACATGCAAAAAAACGCAAAATATCAGTGATTTCTAGCTATATTTTTACACAAAGACATGTATTTTAAAATCAAAAAAGTATTTTTATACATACAAAATACGTTTTATAAGCAAATATAATAAATTCAAAATTTAATTACAAAAACTGAATATTTACCGAAAAAATTGTAGTTTTACTAAAATAATTAATAGTATTCAAGCAAATGCCGAAAATAGGCATAGACAAGAAACACACGCGAGACATTGAGCAGTATACAATATTTTTTATTCGTACTTTCAACTCTAAAAGGAGAATGAATAAGCTCATGGCTGAAAAC
The DNA here is from genome assembly GCF_049244235.1 of Gardnerella sp. DNF01151. Taxonomy (NCBI): domain Bacteria; kingdom Bacillati; phylum Actinomycetota; class Actinomycetes; order Bifidobacteriales; family Bifidobacteriaceae; genus Gardnerella; species Gardnerella sp. DNF01151. The sequence continues at coordinate 1,579,240 of NZ_CP058389.1, forward strand.
GTCAAAGCCGTAACTCTGGAACATGTAAAAAATTATTCCAAACATTTTAACGAACAGCGCGCAAATCTTCTCGCCGCGAATGCAGCAGTAACAAATGGTGTGCTTAAAGCCGCAACAAGCTACCAAGGCAAGCGTGCTCTTCCTCGCGAATTCTCAATAGAATTAAAACAAGGCAGCATTACCAATCAGAAACGCTCCGGACGCTGCTGGATGTTCGCCTCACTTAATACTTTGCGATACGAAGTAATGCATAAGTGGAATTTAGACGACTTTGAGTTTTCAGAAAGCTACCTATTCTTCTGGGACAAGATTGAAAAAGCAAACGCTTATTTGGAAAATGTGCTTTCAACACTTGATGAAGATGTTAATAGCCGACTTTTTGAGAGCATTAACTATGGTCCAATCGATGACGGCGGCTGGTGGCAAATGTTCGTCAACTTGGTAAACAAGTACGGACTTGTGCCAAAGAGTGCATATCCAGATTCACAGAACTCAGTCGACTCTGATGCATTCGTACAATACATCAATACCAAGTTGCGCGAGTTTGCATACGAATTGCGTGAAGCTCATAAGAACGGAACTTCTTTGGAAGAATTGCGCGAAATGAAAGTTCGCGATTTGGAAACCGTTTATCGTATGACAACTATTGCCCTGGGTGAACCACCTGCACAGTTTGACTTCTTCGCACGAACTAAAGATGACGATGACGATAAGAAGGACGGCGAAAAAGACGAAACCAAGAAAGATGGCGAGAAAACCGGCAAAGCTGACAAGCCAAAAACCGGCAAAGATGAGCGTCCAATGATTTGTGAATACGGAATTACTCCACTTGAGTTCGCAAAGAAGTACGTTCCAGTTGACGTAAACGACTTCGTAACAATATGCAACGCACCTATGGAACGCACACCATTCAACAAGCTCTACCAATTTAAGTACAGCACCAACGTAGCTGAAACAAAGGAAATGGAATTTGTTAATGTGCCTCTCGATGTATTCAAAAAAGCAGCTGTAGACCAATTAAAAGATGGTCATCCAATCTGGTTTGCATGCGATTGCACGCAGTTCTCCTTGCGTGACAGTGGATTCTTCGATCCTGCAGTTGTGCGCGTAGATGAATTGTTTGACGTGAAGTTTACATTCGATAAAGCTCACGGCTTGGAATATATGGATTGCCCAGGAAATCACGCAATGACATTCACTGGCGTGAATCTTAACAAAGATGGCGAGCCAGATCGCTGGAAGATCGAGAACAGCTGGGGCAAGGATGCTGGCGAAGATGGCTATTATGTTGGCTCAGCAGAGTGGTTCGATCGTTATGTGAACGAAATAATCATCAACAAAAAGTACCTTGACAAAGAAACTTTAGCTGTATTGGATCAAGAACCAGTAATGCTTGAACCGTGGGCGCCACTTTCGAAGCGTTGCCGTTAAATCGTTACCATTAAAATTAAGTTTGGTAACTATGTGAGCGCAGATTGTTTTTGCAGTCTGCGCTTTTATTGTTGTTTTACTTTTTTCACAAATTAAAAAGAAGCCCGGCGGAAGAGAAACCCGCCGGGGCAGAGAGAAAGAGAGAAGAAGGTTTCAATTATGGGGTTCGAAAACGAACCTCGCTAATGGCGAACCATTAACATATGTTAGTATAGCTAAACATTCGTCCAAAGAAAAGAGTTTTTCCTTAAAATTTCCTTAAAATATTTTCTTTTAGAGAACCATTTGCTATGTTCTTTAATTTTACAATTTATTTATTGAGAATTTCAACCTATTTCTCACTATTTTCCAAAGATTTTTTTGCTGCAGCAAGTCTTTCCGCCTCGACACGCTGACGCTCGGACAAAGCAGATGCAAAACGCTCAAGCTCCTCCTCAACTGCTTCTTTTGGAATCTTGGCAAAAATAGGACTTGGCTTAGGCACAGGCGTACCTGCTACCAACTCCTCACTCTCCCAAGGATGAATAGTTTCCCCCAAGCGATAATCGCCCGTAATAATCGGATACTTGAAGTCTGGATTATCCAAATCTTCAACTTCTTCAATATGAGGCAAAGGCGAGAATACGCCAGTGCCACCAAGTGCTTCCCAAACTTTTTGAGCTGCATGAGGCAAGAATGGCGCAAGCAGATGATTAGCATCCGAAACAGCCTGAGCTGCAACATGCAACACAGTACCAAGGCGAGCCTCATCATCTTTAATTTTCCAAGGCTCAGTTGCAGAAATATATTTATTAATATCCGCAACTACTCGCATTGCTTCAGTAAGAGCATTCTTCTGACGATGACGCTCAATCAAACTACCAACCAAAGCAAAAGCATCAGAAGTTTGATCGAGAAGAGCGCGATCCATTGCAGTCATAGAATCTTCATCAAGAGAAGGAATTACACCAAAGTTCTTATTAATAAGATTTGCCACACGATTGACAAGATTGCCCCAGCTTGCAGCAAGTTCTTCGTTATTGTGACGAGCAAACTCAGCCCAAGTGAAATCAGCATCAGAATTTTCTGGACCCGCAATAGAAATGTAGTAACGCACAGCATCTACAGGGTAACGTGCCAAAATATCCTTCACATAAATCACGATTCCGCGCGAAGAGCTGAACTTCTTGCCTTCCATAGTCATGAACTCAGAAGCAACAACCTGTTCAGGCATGTTCAATGGGCCATAAATGCCAGCCTCACCACCTTTAGAACCAGCACCGTTGTAGGCAAGCATTTCCGAAGGCCAAATCTGAGAATGGAAAGTAATGTTATCTTTGCCCATGAAGTAGTATCCAGGAGACTTAGGATCACACCACCAATCACGCCAAGCGTCTGGCTTGCCTTGTCGACGAGCCCATTCAATAGATGCAGACAAGTAGCCAATAACAGCATCAAACCAAACATATAAACGCTTATTTGGATTATCAATCCATCCTTCAACAGGAACAGGAATGCCCCAATCAATATCGCGCGTAATAGCTCGCGGCTTTACTTCATTAAATAATCCAAGCGAGAAATTAATAACATTCGTGCGCCAACCTTCGCGAGAATGAAGCCAGTTAACATTCGCTTCAGCCAAAGCAGGCAAATCTAGGAAATAATGTTCAGTTTCTTCAAAGCGCGGAGTTTCACCATTAATTTTAGAAACTGGATTAATAAGCTCATCCGGATCAAGCTCGTTTCCACAAGCATCACATTGATCGCCACGAGCACCATCTGCGCCACACAATGGGCATGTGCCTTCAATATAACGATCTGGCAAAGTACGACCAGTGGAAGGAGAAATAGCAACCTTCTGAGTGCCCTTGTAAATATAGCCGTTCTTTAAGCACTGACGGAACATTTCTTGCACAACATGCTCGTGATTTGCAGTGGTAGTACGCGTGAACAAATCGTAGCTCAAACCTAAATCGCACAAATCCTTAGTAATCACACGATTATAACGATTAGCAAGCTCTTGTGCAGAAACGCCTTCCTTATCTGCTTCAACCAAAATAGGTGTACCGTGCTCATCCGTGCCAGACACCATTAATACGTCATTACCTTTCATGCGCTCGTAACGCGCATATACGTCTGATGGGACCCCGAAGCCTGCGACGTGACCAATATGACGAGGGCCGTTAGCATACGGCCAAGCAACATTCACCAAAATATGACTCATAGACAATTATTATCTTGTTCAACGCGGACAGTACATAAGAACATTGCAAAAAGAATCCCAAATATACGAGAAAAACACGCTGGATAACAAGCCTCACACGAGTTCATCCACATATCCACAAGTTATAAAACCAGCCTGGAATTGAAGCAAATATAAACATAATCTCAACTTATGCACTACGAAACTAATGCACTAGAAAACATGCACTAAAAAACAACAATATGCACAATACGAATCGTAAATAATCGCGCTGAAAAATAAATATGCAAAAAGAAAGGATTAAAGAAAATTGAAAAACCAACAAAATATGCGCAATTTATTGGATATTTGCGAAGAAACACAAACGCAATTCCCAGAATTACTTGACGACAACCATTTACCAGGTCCAATGTGCATGAAAAAACTTTCTCAAATTGGTGTATTCAATAGGCTTGATTTAAATGCAGGATATTCAAATAAGGCAGCTATTTCCACTCAAGGAAGAAGCAATATTGTGAGCAATCTTATGCCTACAGAAAGCATAGCCTGTTTATTTACTGCAGCATGGGTTTGGATAGGGGGTCATTTTCCTGAAAATATAGATGTTATTGATTATGGGCACAGAAGAAAAAAGCCGCACGGTCATGCGATTCGCGCATTTCGAAGACACTTAAACAATGAAGAATACGTAATACTTGGAAAAATTAGAATAACAACGCCAGAACGAACAATTTGCGATTTAGCGTACACTCCAAGCGAAAACGAAGAGCACGAACCTTATAGAAAAGATATTGCTCACCTATTGATATCTAAATACAGCATTGACTTGCGAAAATGCAAACGTACTATTGACGGAAACCCATATTTCCCAGGCTCAATACATGCAAGAAATTGGATACGAAACATTGCGAAAGAAGCAAACAAACCATGGAAATGAAGAACTCTTATGCAACTAAAACAAACAGCCCTCCAAAACCACCTATAATACTCACGCCATCTGTTGCTATCGACCCTGCAACAAAAATGGAAGTGCTATGGTACATCGCGCAAAAAATACCGGAACTTCGAAAATGGATTATTGCAAACCCTTCAGCAGACGCGCAAATTTTAGAATATATTTCTCAACAAGGTGGACCTGACGTTCGTTACAGTTTTGAAGTGCTATTTTCTGCGTATGACAGCAATGAATAGAAAGCAAAAAATAGTAGCAAAAGCAGAAATCTTATTTTTGATCAGGTTTATGCTCAAGACAAGACGCATAAACTTGCTTACGATTAGCAAAAGATCCGTCAGCAAACGGATGCTCTTTTACTACTTTTGTAATTGCTTCTTTTATGCGCAAACCTTCGGATTCTGCACATTCAAGCGAAAGCTTTGCAAGAGCATCAATGCTTAAATCTGTGCTTTCAGACTGCACTTCTTCATCACTTGCACCACCGATAACTAAAACTATTTCACCTCGAGGAGGATCCGCTAAAACACCATCGTGAATACTTTGCACAGTTCCACGACGAATTTCCTCAAAATCTTTTGTAAGTTCACGGCATAACGCCATTGGACGATTAGAACCAAGTACTGCCAATATGTCTTCCATTGCTTCTGCAATACGATGTGGAGCCTCATAAAATACTATTGTTCGTCGCTCGGCTTTAAGTGAGCGCAAATGCTGTTGACGCTCACCAGATTTACGAGGCAAAAAGCCTTCATAACAGAAGCGATCGGTTGGCAATCCAGAAAGAGCAAGCGCATCTAAAACTGCACTAGGACCAGGCGCGCAAGTAACAGGCAAATCTCGCTCTATTGCACGTCGAACAACAGCAAGACCCGGGTCGTTAATGGTAGGCATACCTGCGTCTGAAACAACAAGAACAGTGCTACCCTGCTCAACTTTGTCTAGCAAGCCATCTGCCTTATTTCGCTCATTATGATCGTGGTATGCGATTACGCTACCAGAAACATGTACACCAAGGCGATTCGCTAAATCATAAAGCCTACGCGTGTCTTCAGCAGCAACAATATCAGCAGTTTCAAGAAGATTAATTAATCGTGCAGAAGCGTCTGCCATGTTCCCGATAGGCGTAGCAGCTAAAACAACTTTACCTAAACTATCTTCTTCGTTACACATCTTGAATCTCCTTATAAAACTTCTTAAAACTCTACACGAATTTATAAAAGAACGCACTTACAAAGCGAGGTATTTGATTAGAATTATGCTTAGTGTAATTGCAATATAAGCGAAACGAAAAGAGACACTATGAAGATTATAAATCAGAAAATAAAAAGTATAGATGGAAGCGATGCGCAGCTTATTGGGTATATTTTAGACGATAATTTAGATAGCAAAGGCTTGCAAAACCGTCCTGCAATTCTAATTTTGCCAGGCGGTGGCTTCTTGCGCGTATCGAATCGTGAGGCAGAGCCTGTTGCCATGAAGTTTGCTGCAGAAGGATTCCACACTTTTGTGTTGCGATACTCGCTTACTCCAAGCACATACCCAACTCAGCTTTTAGAAGCAGCAGAAGCGATGAGCTTAATTCGCAAAAACGCAAAAGAATGGCACGTAGATGCGCAAAAAGTTGCAATTATTGGATTCTCCGCTGGAGGGCATGTGGCTGCAAACCTTGCAACTAGCGTTAGCGACGAAGTTGAGGAAGCAAACGGGTATGCTGCTGATGACGTGCGACCAAATGCTCTTATGCTCGCATATCCTGTTATTTCTGCTGGGAAATATGCGCATAAGCCAACGTTCGATCGTCTATTTGGAGAAGTTAGCAACGAAGAGCGAACTGAACTTGTCAATAAACTTTCGCTGGAAAATCACGTGGATCGTAAAACTCCACCTGTATTTGTATGGCAAACCATTACTGATCAAACAGTTCCAGTAGAAAATTCAATAATGTTTGTGAACGCTTGCGTTGAAGCTGGAGTAAGTGTTGAAGCGCACCTGTTCCCTAAAGGACCTCACGGCTTAGCTTTGGCAGTTAAAGAAACAGCAAAACGCGACGAAAACGGAAATGTGCTTACTGAATTTGTTCAGCCAGAAGTTCAGCAGTGGGTTAAGCTTGCTTGCGATTGGTTGCATCGCACTTTTGCGTAATTTAACTTCAACTCTCCCGCGTTTGTTCCCTTTTTAACCCATTTGGTAAACAAAGCAAAAACAAAACGTCGCCCACACACCATGATTGATATGTCGACGACGTTTTGTTACTTGCTATTAATAAGTAATTTTAATTAATCTCAATATTTAAGAGAAAATCACACTATTAATATTTCACACTATTTTTGGCATTGGAGTAGTTAGTGAAGATGTGAGATTTACTTGCACAACTCCAGCTCCAGCGCGAACTTCCACTTTCTTCAATGTCACAGTGCGAGAATCTTCAGGTGCATGATCATCGTCAGTCATAGTTGCTGGCGACTTTACAGCAACAAGCGCGAGGTCATCGAAAACAACTCCAGAATTTGCACACAAATTCTGCGCTTCTTTCAATGAATCAGCAAAACCTGCTTTATCGATCACACGCTCAGTAGGAACACCGTAAGCTTCTGCGCACAGCAAGTTAATTCGCTCCCTAAGCGTCTTTCCACGCCTACTTTCTGGAACTTTCGTTTCAACATCATCAGTTATTGCAGACACAAAATCGTCCAGCTGATTTGCCAAACCATCGCCACCATCGCGGAATAAATTGCCAACAATCGGCTTTCTGAATCCTAAAGACTTAGCTTGTTCCAACAATTCAGGAACTTGATTATCTTCACCTTCCCACAAATTAATCAACGGGAACGTAGGGATATTAAGAGATTCCAAACGAGAAACATGGAATGGGTAACGCCAAGCCAAAGTTTCGTCATCTCGCCAAGTAGTTGCGCGAGTAACTACAACTGCAGCAGCAGGCCACTTTGCACCAAACTCGCGAGCAGCAATATCTAACCACTTTTGAGCACCAGCATCCGTACCATAACCTGCTTCTACAACCACAACATCATGCTCAGCGCAAGCCATTTCAACACTTACAAGGCTTGGAATACCAAGCGAAACGTTCGCAAACGGGCCACAATGAACGTAAATTGGAGAACCATTAATCGTCTCAGTTTTAGCAGGCTTTACAGCGTCGGCAAGAATATTGGTGATTCGCCACAAATCCACAAACTCGCCAAACTGAACAGGCTTACCGTCTTTTGTGCCAGCAATCATTGAAGAAACACGATGAGAAATCTCGTCCATACTGCGCGACAACACTACGATTTGCATGAGCTCGCAAGTTGGCGTCAAAACGACGCGCTCAGGAACAGTCCCCTTGCCAAAATCAACAGCAATGCTTCGCAAAGATCGCGAAGGAACTTCGCTAACTCGAGGAACTAAAATAGTATCAAGGGCACCCTCGTCGACTGCTTTTTCCGCAAACGACACAAGCAAATTCTGCGCGCAAGCAATAGCAGCCATTTCACCACACAAACCCCAGTCAATCAACTCAGGGTGAGAAAGCGAAGACTTACCGCCACCACTTGCACCACCTTTAGAACCAGCAGCTGTAATGCCCATGCTTGGCTGACGAAGAACTGCAGCTGCGTCCACACCTCGCTCACGCAAAGCATCAACCAACGCAATAGTTGTAGTCGTTTTACCTTCTCCGCGAGAAGCTTTCAAAGGAGTATCAGCAGTAACAAGCAGAACTTTACCGCGCTTCCTAGGCTCCTCTGGATGTTGCTTTAAATAATCCAAGTACCCAAAGGCATCAATTTTTTTAACCAAACCGAATGTTGTAGTGTATGAATCAAGAATGCTCATGTACCCCTCTTTCATAGGCATATTGGCACAACTATGCATGCGGATAATGTTAATTACATGATTCATACTATACGATTGTTTGTTCGCAGCATAGGCACCACACGCAATATCTATACGCGCTATTAGCAACGTCTATAGCAAAATAACAAAAGATAACAAAAATGCCTTCCACATGAAATAAAAAGTTCATTTCTTAGGAAGGCATCTGAGTTATTAAATTATTTTCGTAAGTTTTTCCATATCAATTACGAGAAAACTTATTTAATTGCATTTCAGTGATCGGAACGATTAAAACCATTCTTCATACGCATGCTAGTGATGTACAGAACTGTGTCAAGCAAAGAATCGGTTTCTTTCTTCAACTTTGCTGCCATGTCGTCATTTGCTTCAGCCAAAGCCTCACGCACTTTGTCGTTACGGAGCTCTGCAATAATAGCTTCAGGATCGCGAACTAAATCATCGTAATCTTCACCTTCATCACCTTCACGCTCTGGCTCGTAATCAGCCAAATCAACGCCAAGAAGATCTGCCACGGCAGCATCCGTAGACTTGACCATTGCGTGACCAAGGGAACCGACAACTTCCTGGTAGCGCTCAATCGAATTTGCAGTATCGTTAAATGCGGCATCCGCAAGAGCAGCAATAATGCGATTCTCCCAATAGAAGTTTTCGCTTGTTACGCGAGTAGTCGTATCTTCCAAATACTTTGGAGTGCGATTTACGTTTGGATAGAACGGAATCAAAGAATTGAAAGGATTAGAACCGTAAGTAATCCACTGAATTGCACGCATTGCTTCCGGCATGTAAGGGCGGATTTGCATTACAGCAAGCTCGCTTTGACGGTTAATGCCGATTGGACGCAACATGTGACGAGTATGCTCATCTCCAAGCTTGCCGTAAGGATCATACTCAGTGCCCTGATAGTGAGAGCTCAAAACGTACTTAACGTCTTCAATTGTTACCTTGCGCTCAGGCTGGCGAGCCCAAGGAATATCGTTGCTGTCCGGACGATGATCAGCGTCTTTACCATCCCACACTTCGTCATACGGATTCAAGAAGCGCTCCATGAACCATGCACGAGGAGTGTTGTAAACGTGGTCGGCATCCGAATGAGAGCCGAAAGCGTCGCGAGGATTGAAAGGAGAAGCGTTTTCAACCGACAAATCCAAGTGATTTTCTTCAATAAACTCAAGCAAATCAGCCGAGCACATATGCTCCTCTTGAGTGTCAAAAGCATCATCTAAATCGAACTCGTCAATTCCAAGCTGGTTTGGCATAACAACATAAGCTTCATCCGGCACACGCTTAGCAATCCAATGATGACCACCGACAGTTTCAAACCACCAAATCTCGTTCACATCCGAAAATGCAACGCCATTCATCTCATAAGTGCCGTACTTTTCAAGCAATGCGCCCAAACGCTCAACACCTTCGCGAGCGCTACGAATATAAGGCAAAACAAGCGTTAAGAAGTCTTCTTCACCAATTCCACCCGGCACTTCCGGCTTATAGTCAGCATCCCCAACTTTGCCTTGCGCTTTTTGAAGCTCAACCATTGGATCTGCGCCTAACACACGCTCGTTGGATGTAAGCGTTTCAGTTGCGCTCATTGCAACGTTTGCTTCGTTAACGCCAGCTTCTCCCCAAATTCCTTCGCGCAAGTCTGCGTTTGGCACGCTTGTGTATTGCATTGGATTATCCGGCAACTCAACTGTTACGTGGCTAAGAACAGACTTATAAACGCGAGGTTGATCTTCCGGCTTTACTACCACTAAGCGCTTTGGATTAAATTCGCCATTTGCGGAGTCTTCGTTACGCGCAATAAGCGTAGATCCGTCGTAGCTTGCTTTTCGACCAACAAGAATTGTTGTGCATGCCATATTTGCATCCTCTGTTTTTAGATTTTATATTTTATTTTTAGATTTATTACTGTTTGATTCTAACGCTTAGGCGTTAACTGCTGACCTAATTGGTTGCCCTCGTGCTTGCGTTTAGGCTTTACCAGTAAGGAACATGCCATCAGCATCTACACCTGAAGTTACGTTTCTTACTTCACGCAACAATTCATTCATATAGAATCCCGGTTTAAGGTTTGGCAAAGGCTTTTCTGTACCAAAAACTTCAAACATGTATTCGTGATCTTTATCAGGAGGCTGCGGGCCGTTGTAACGCATAGTAATTGCTGGATCAGTGCAACCAATAAATCTGCTAGCTTGCGAGTTACGTCCTTGAAGCGCTTCTGGAATCATAGAAGTCATCGTGCGAGAAAAATCTTCCGGTATTTGCAAAGCGTGAGAATCGTTAAAATCAAACATTAACGCTTCAACAGGCACGTTTGCAGCAGTCCAGTGAATCCACTCAAAACCGCATACCGGTATTGCGTCGTCGTCAACAAAACGCCAATGCAAATAATGCACGAAAGATGGCAATTTATCTATATAAAATGGAAACGAAACTACTGGAATTCCATTGATTTTATTCTGCTCCGGCGCAGCTTTAGAATAATCGTCTGGAACAGTAGTGAAATCTGTAGAAATATTCATAATTTAAGTATCTACCATTACACAACACTAATCAACTGCGCGAGTAACAAATAAACGCAAACGTTCACGTAATTTAATTGTTCAAGCAGATTGTGACGCTCAAGCAAAAAACACTACAGAAACAACGCTAACTGCATAATTTGACGGTCAATATAAAACGTGCGCCCAGAAAAATCTAAACTGGGCGCATTAACTAAAATGTAATTTTTTACCGTACTCTATTTATTTTGTAACAGCCTCCTCATGAGTTTCAGCAGCCTTAGCTGCCATAGCTGCTTTCTTAGCAGCACGCTCTTGCTTCTTAATTTCTTCAATGAACTCAGCATGCTTTACTGCAGGAAGCCAGCCAGTGTTAACAACCTTAACCTGCCATACCCAAGCCAAGGCAAACAGAATAACAGCAACAATAATCAAGCTTATAGCACCAACGCCAGCACCGAGGTGAGCGAAGTTACCCACAACAGTACCAATCCAACCAAAGTCAGCATCGCCGAAGGTGGAGTTTGCCAAGCCGAAGGAACCCATAACAGTAAGCAATACTGCTGGAAGGAATGTAATAATTAAACCGTTAATAAAACCACCGAGAATAGCACCACGACGACCACCGGTTGCATTACCAAACACGCCTGCACCACCACCATCGAAGAAGTGAGGCACCATTCCTGGGAGAATCAATGCCAATCCCCAAGCTGGACCCATCCAAATTGCAATAAGTCCGAGAGCTACAAGACCTCCAACGAAGGAAGACAAGAAGCCAATAAGAGAAGCATTAGCACCGTATGGGAATACGATTGGAATATCCAATGCTGGACGAGCGCCTGGAACGACCTTGTTAGCAATACCCTGGAATGCAGGAACCAATTCACCTAAAATAATACGAACGCCGTAGAGGATGACACTAACACCAATTCCAAATTGCAAAGCCTGAGCAAAAGCCGCCATGTAGAAGGCACTATAGTCCGTAGGATGAGACGCGAAAATCTTGAAGAGTTCCTTTACTGGCAACACAACCGAAGCCCACACTGCGAATACCAAATACAGCACAACCATCAACAAAGTCGTGGAGACCATTGAATCACGCAAGAAGCTCAATCCCTTAGGGAAGTTGATATCTTCAGTAGACTTAGACTTCTTACCAACAGCAGCACCAACAGCACCAGAAACAATGTAACTTAAGGAGTTAAAGTGACCAATCGAGAGCTTATCGCTACCAGTAATACGGTTCATAAAAGGCTGCGCAAAAGCTGGCAGAACAACCATAACCGTTGCCATAATGACAGAGCCGACAATAACAATAAGCAACTGGTTGCTTGCGCCAAAACCAACGGAAAGAACTAGAGCCAAAAGCATAGACATGAACACCATGTGGTGACCAGTCAAGAATATGTACTTCAGAGGAGTAAAGCGTGCAGCAAGAAGCATAAGAACGAAGCTGAGCACAATAATGTACGCAGAAGTAGCACCGTACTGACCTGCAGCCTGAGCAGTAATAACCTCATTTGTAGGTACAACACCATGAGCACCAGTAGACTTCAAAACCAAGTCACCAAATGGAGCAAGAGCGCCAACAACAACGCCAGCACCTGCACCCAAAATGAGGTAACCCATAGCAGCCTTTAAGCCGCCTGCAATCACCTGTCCTGCACTACGCTTGAGTGCGATAAGACCGATTGCTGCAATAATACCAATCAAATAAGCCGGCACATTCAAAATCTGCTGACTTATGAAATTTAAAACCTGAACTACAATGTTCATCTTATTTCCTTCTTTTTATTTAGAAAAAGCGAATAGCGCATGAAATAACAGTATGACTATGCCAAAGCAGTAAGCACGTAATCAGCATAATCAAACGTTTATTTGTTACACATAATTTATGCGTAACGCTCAAGCACACCCTTCACCTCTTCAACATCCATGAAATTTTCAATTGTTTCTACAGGAGTGGTAGTGCCCTCAAGCTCTGGAGCAAGCTGAGGAGAAGTGAGCACAAGATCATTCATATTGGCAGTACCTTTTGCACTTCCAGCATCGGAAGTAGTAACTGTAACATCAAGACCTAAGTCTGCTGCCGCAGCCTCAACATTGATTTTTAAAAGTACAGACGTGCCAATGCCGTTTCCGCATACACATAGAATATTCATAGATAACCTCTTTCGTTGAGTTGTATTTTTTTAATTTTGCAAAATTAGCTAATTCTTTAGTATTTAACTTTTAAGAATTGCGCGAATTTCTTTAGCGTTTTTTGCTTGCGCAAGTTCTCTAGTCTTCACAGGATTAGACAAAGCTGCAGCAACCGCGGACATAACGCCAATATGCTCATTTTCATCGTGACCTGCAAGACCAATTACTAAAGAGACCGGATCGTTGGCAGTGTTACCAAATTTAACGGGCGTACTTAAACGAATCCAGCTCAAACCACTTTTTAACACTGCTTCCGACGGGCGCGAATGCGCCAAAGCCAAGCCTGGGGCAATAACAATATACGGACCCATTTTTTCAACTGTTTCAATCATCTGATCCGTATATTCATCAGTAGTAAAGCCAGACTCCTTCAAAGCATTGCCCGCAAGACAAATAGCATCACGCCAATCTTTCGCTGCAATATCAAGGTTTACTGCAGAATCCGGGAGAAGCTCATCAATATCAGCACTCATATTTTCTCTTTTCTAAGCATGTTAATTATTCTTGATTATTTCTGATTGGTAATCGAATTTTTAATGTTCTTCGTAACGATCATATTTTGAATTACTCCCTTGGCTTATTCTTGCATGATTGAGTGGTAGAACTTTCCAGCTAAAGCCTCATGAGCTTTAGCTTTAGCTTCATCAAATGTAGTTTGAGCAAGTTCTGCTCGAACATCGTCCAAAGCAACTGGCGTCATAGAAAGCGAGTTAATACCGAGACCTGTAAGAACAATCGCTAAGTCTGGATCTGCTGCAGCTTCTCCACACACTCCGACTGGCATACCATGTGCGTTACCAGCGTCTGCAATCATTTTGATCGCGCGCAACACTGCAGGGTGCCAAGCAGTTTGATAATTAGAAACAGACCCAAGGGTTCTATCTGCTGCAAGAGTGTATTGCGTCAAATCATTCGTTCCGATAGATACAAAATCAGCAACTTGAGCAACCTCCTCGGCAACAAGAGCGATAGAAGGCACCTCTGCCATAATGCCAACCTTTTTAAGACCTTTAGATTTACCAAGTTTTACAAAATATGCTGCTTCATGTTCGTCTGAAACCATTGGAGCCATCACCCATAAGTCAGCATTCGTCACAGCATCAGCACGAGATAATGCCTCCAGCTGACCATCTAGAACATCCATATGCTGTCTTAGAGTACGCAAACCTCGAAGTCCGAGGGCAGGATTTGGTTCATCTTCAGGAGTCAAGAATGGTAACGGTTTATCTGCTCCAGCATCAAGCAATCGAATAACAACTTTCTTGCCTTCAAACTGAGATAGTAACTCTGTATAAGATTCTGTTTGTTCTTCTATACTAGGCGGTTGCTCGTTACCAATAAACAGAAATTCCGTTCGGAATAGACCTACTCCTTCTGCTCCATACTCATGAGCAGTTACGGCATCTGAGGGCTTTCCTACATTTGCCAAAAGAGGAATCAAATGACCATCTTTTGTACTTCCAGGCAATCCACGCAATTCACGAGCGCGGCTTAAACGCTCACGAGACTCTTTAACATGCGCGATCTCTTCTTCACTAGGACTGCTTATAACATGACCATTAACGGCATCTACTACAACAATTTGATGATTCTTCAGCTGAGAGGCATCGTGTGCTCCAACAACAGCAACAATTCCACGAGCACGAGCAAGAATAGCAGTGTGACTTGTAGGACCACCATCAAGAGTGACAATTGCCTGAACCTTGCTTAAATCAAGTGAAGCTGTATCAGCAGGTGAAAGATCCCTAGCAACCAGCACAAAAGGCGAATCACTTTCCGGCACCCCAGGAGCTTCAACACCAATCAAAGATGCAATAACACGCTGGCCAACATCATGCAAATCTCCTGCACGCTCAGCCATGTAACCACCAAGATTACGCAACATGTCTTCAAATTGTGCGAACCCTTCCCAAGTGGCACGTTCCGCTGTTTTCCCCTTATCAATACCAGATTCAATTGCACTTATTAACGCTGGATCCGATGCCATCTGTGCAAGAGCTTGCATAATTGGTGCTGCTTTTCGAGTCCCCTCATCCTTTGCTTCAAGAGCCTCACTTGCACGATGGTTTAGGTCTTTATTTACTTCATTTAAAGCATTTTTAACAGCCTTTTTTGCATCCTCAGCCAACACACTAACAGCACGAGGAGAATCCTCTGGCTCATGCAAAGCAGGTGCCATACACAATACTTCACCATATGCCATCGAGCGCCCAATGCCAACACCAGTGATTACCATACTTAAAACCCTCCTTTAGGTTTAGAAACTTTATTACGGCCGCAACGCCGCATAAGCATTTCTTGTAGGTAAACGTTTCTTACTAATGAAACTATACACCATTAAAAACGTTGTTACAACAAGTGAAAACGTTTTCTGTATTTTTCAATTAATTATGCTACACTTAATGTTGAAAATAGCAAACAAAAAAACCTTAAGAAAAAAATATGGTTTGCTTTTATATGAAAAATAAAAATAAAAGCAGAATTTGTTAATTATCATTCAAAGGAGAAAAAATGGCAATTGCAACTCGTACTGTTACTATTGAAGACCCAGTTGGAATACATGCTCGCCCAGCGTCAGAATTTTCTCAAGCCGCGATGTCCTCAAATTGCATTGTAACGATTGCGAAAGGCGAAGGTACCCCTGTAAGTGCGAATAGCATTCTTTCAATTATGGGATTGGGTATTACTAAAGGAGATTCAATCACAATTACCGTTGATGGTGAAGACGCTGAAAATGTAGCTAACAATCTTGTCGATGTAGTCACGAAAGGCGAATAATATAAATAAATAAGTGTACATAAACTGACAAATAAATAATATTCAATTTGCGGTGCTGTTTACCAATAATTACAGCACCGCACTTATTCGGGGGCAAATATGACAAATCAAACTAATCAAAACGCCTCCATAACTCATGTAGCAGCTCTTGCAAAAGTTTCAATTGCAACAGTATCTCGCGTACTTTCTGGTAGACGAGCCAAAGATGACGATATTGCAAAACGCGTAAGAAAAGCTGCAGAGCAGCTTAATTATTCAGTAAATTATGCAGCAAGCGCATTAAGAAGTGACACAACTAATACAATCGGCGTAGTAATAGGCACAAGCAACGTAGATGATTCATTCAGTGTAAATATGCTTTCTGCATTGGATGAAGCAGCTCATGAAATAGATAAAATACTTCTTGTTGGAACTGGAAAAGACGCAGAAGCTCAAGAAGAACGCATAGAAGAGCTTATCGGTCATAATGTTGACAGTCTTATTGTCATGCCATCTAACAATAGTGATTTAACAAAAACACTTGAAAACTACGTTGACAATCTTCCCATTGTGCAAATTGGTGGCACTGCTACTTCATTCCACGTCAATTGGGTTGGCATGGATCAAGAATCAATGATGGAAGCTGCTTTAATACATCTTTCGCATCACGATGCCCATAATATTGCTTATTTAAGTGGAAATGTTGACTCCACACAAAGCGCAAACCTATTTGCCAATTTTCAGACTGCTGCAAGCCGATTAAGTTTACTTTCTGAGCCAGATTGGACAACTTTTGGAGAACTTACTTATCAACGTGGATTCAAGGATACAATGCGGCTTTTTTCTGATTCTACTGCTAAGCAATCTCGCAAACCAGACGCTGTTATTTGCGCAAATGACGCTGTCGCACTTGGAGCACTTCTAGCTTTAGATGAGCTTTCTTTGCAAGTTCCGCAGGATGTTCTCGTAATAGGTTACGGAGATAGCAGACAGGCAGAAATATCTGAACCAAAGCTTTCTTCAATCCGTCCTCCGTACCAGCAAATTGCACGCGAAGCAATCCGCCTAACCGCTGTCAACAAATCAGAGCAACATTGGTTACCTGCACATATGGAGTTTAGACCAGAAATCATGCGACGCGAATCAACAAATTCACCAAGAATAGGCACAAGCGATATGTCACTTCCGTGGAGGATATAATACTTTTGTATTTTATTGACTTTGCAAAAGTGAGCAAAATAGCGCTTCAAAAACAAGAGTTGCGTTACCATTTCTCGAAAGCCGACGACGAGCAGTAGCAATACTGTCAACGCAATCCAAGGCACTACTTGCTGTCATGCTTTGTGCCAACTGGACAATTCTAGACTTGTATTCCTGATTTATAATTGGCGAAGACTTTTGCGCGTCGTTAATAACAACTAAAACGTCTCTATACACGCTATCGATTGCGTCAAGAGAACGGCATAACACGTCACGGCTTACACGAGTTACTTTACGTTTTACATCATCCTTTTTTCCAATTGCATTGTAGTTTGCGCGCAATTTGGGCGGAATGCGATCCTCATCGCCTAATCCGTTAATTCTGCGAAATTCTTTTTGTTGATCCTCAACATTTCGCTGAACCTCATCTTCTGCTTGTGCTTTTGCATCGTCAATAAGCATTGCAGCAAGCATAATTGCGTCGGCAGCATCATGCATACGAAGCAATCCTGCAACAAGCTCATCTCGCCTACTTAAAGCACGCTCATCGCTTGCGTAAATAAAAGCAGTTGCTATATTTCCTTGAGAAAGCCTGGCTGCACGACTCGCTAGCTTATTATCCGCATCCGTTTTTTTAGTAAGATATTCTGCTATAGACTGCTCGTTTGGAGTAGCTAATTGCACAAGTTGTGTACGCGAACGAATTGTTGGAAGCACATCCATAACACTTGAAGCGCATAAAAGCCAAATCGTATGCTCACTTGGCTCTTCAATCTCTTTAAGAAGAACGTTCGTGCTACGTTCCAACATTCGGTCAACATCTTCAATAATTATGATTCGCCAAGGAGCAGTGCTAGGCATCTGCTCAGAAATCCCAATTGCCTCACGCACATCGTCAATGCTAAGAGTTACGCCTTTTGTTGCAAGCGTATGCACATCAGGATGCGATCCTGCTAAAACTTCTTTGGTAGTTTTACTAAGCTCACCTTCGCCACTAATTCCATCACTGCCTTCTCCATGATCCGGACTTTCGAGAGCTGCAGCGAAAGCGCGCGCAACTTGCGCACTACCGAAGCCAGCAGATCCGCAAATCAGCCAAGATTGCGCTATTTTGCTAGCGTCCGCACAAGCAATGTTTCGCAATCGCGAAACTACCTGTTCTTGCCCAATAACGCTATCCCACACACTCATCGCTTCACCCCCTGCATAGCTTCTCTACTTCTTCACTTTATAAAGTTCGCCACTTTATTTAGTTTCAATTTCTTTAATTAAGTTATGTACGTCTTGCACAATAAGTTCAAATAATGATTTCGCCGAGAACGTTGCGTCTAATACGCGATAACGATCTGCAGACTCCTGCGCTAAATCTAAAAATGCTTCTCTAGTGCGACGAGCGAAATCTATTCCAGCTGATTCCATGCGATCTTGCTCGCGATGCAAACGCTTAAAAGCATCTTCCGGTTGCATATCTAGCAAATAAGTGCGATTAGGCCATAGCGAATCCGTTGCCCACTCACTTAAAGTTCGCACATCATCCTTAGTCAATTCGCGACCGCCTGCTTGGTAAGCAAGCGAAGAATCAATATAACGATCCGTTATTACTACTGCACCACGGCTAAGTGCCGGGCGAATCACTTGCGCAACATGCTGTGCACGATCCGCAGCAAAAAGCAAAGCTTCTGTTCTGGCAGATACACTCGTGCCATGCAACAGTATTTCGCGCAAAGTTTTACCCAACTGCGTACCGCCAGGCTCACGCGTCACTACAACTTCTCGCCCCAAAGATTGCAAATGATCTTTAAGAGCCTCAACTTGCGTAGTTTTGCCAACGCCATCAATGCCCTCGAAAGAAATAAATAAACCTTTCTTTGCATAAGATTGCTCACTTCTGCAGCCGCAGTTTCCTCCGCAAGCGCAGCCACCAGAAAAATCGTCATTCTTAGATGCCATATTTTTTGACTCCATATGCAAGGTCTATTTAATCTTTAGATTTTATTCTATGCTTTTTTAGCGGTAGATTTCTTTGAAGTAGTCTTCTTTGTAGAAGTTTTCTTTGCGATAGATTTTTTCGCAGTAGACTTCTTTTCAGAAGATTTTGCAGTGCTCTTAGTCGCGCGCTTTTTGCGTTTTACGGGACCTGCGGCACGCTTTTGCGCCAAAAGTGCAAACGCATCCTGCGGATCAATCGATTCAGGCGTATACTGCTTTGGCAAAGTGCGATTCGTTTCACCATCAGTAATATAAGCTCCGTAGAAACCATCCTTAATCACTACTGGCTTTCCAGTTTCAGGATCTGCGCCAAGCTCACGAAGAGGCGGCTTGGCGGCACCACGAGTACGCTTAACGTACTTTGGTTGCGCAAATAAATCTTTCGCTTCTTGCAAAGTAACAGTAAAAATAGCATCTTCACTAGAAAGGGATCGCGTATCCGGCTTAGATTCCACAGTTTCTCCAGCAGAAGTATCTACAGCAGAATATGTTTTAGTTAAATATGGACCGTAACGACCATTATTTGCTTCGATACGAGCTAGTTTTACAACGCCTTCGGCATCAACTTCTTCATACTCACCAACCAAACGTGGCAAATTCAAGAGTTGCAACGCTTCTTGCAAAGTCAAAGTCGCTGGATCCATGGTTTTAAACAAAGAAGCCATTTTTGGACGAGCTTTAGAAGCCTTAGAAGACTTAGAATCTTCCGCGTTATCCTGCTCTTCTACCAGTGCCACGTACGGACCAAAACGACCATTGCGCACTTCTACGTTCCCACCCGTTTCTGGATCTACTCCAAGCACACGTGGACCTTCAGCATTATTCTCAAGCAATTCTCGAGCAGCATCAACAGTTAACTCATCTGGAGCTAAAGTTTCTGGCAAAGAAGCATGACGAGGGTTGCCTTCAGCATCAAGATTCTTAATGTCTTCCAAGTACGGACCATAGCGTCCAATACGCACATGCAAACCATCGCCAATGTCTATGGTATTTATTTCACGCGCATCAATTTCACCAAGCTCTGCAACCTGCTGTTGCAAACCAATATGAGCTTCATCAGCAGAATTAGCAGCACCCTCACCGGAACCGAAATAGAATCTAGTTAGCCAATCGCGACCGGTTTCTTCACCGTGCGCAATTCTGTCCAAACCATTTTCCATATCAGCAGTAAACGCGTAATCAACATACTTTGGGAAATTCGCTTCCAAAAGTTTAATTACAGCAAAAGCAAGCCAAGAAGGAATTAACGCACGTCCACGCTCATACACGTATCCGCGATCAATAATTGTAGAAATAATCGTTGCGTAAGTAGAAGGGCGTCCTATTTCCTTAGCTTCCAAAGTTTTAACTAAAGAAGCTTCAGTATATCTTGCAGGAGACTGAGTTTCGTGAGAATCCGCACTAACACTTTTAGCTTCAAGAACATCCCCAGCTTGCATTTGAGGAAGTGCCTTATCGCTTTCACCTTCAGTTGCATGAGCATTGCCAAAAACCTTCATAAAACCAGCAAAAGTAATTACTGTTCCAGAAGCTTGGAACAAAGCTTCTCCATATTCTCCAGCAGAAGCATTTAACTTAACAGTTGCTGTAAAACCTGTAGCATCAGCCATTTGTGACGCAAGGGTTCGTTGCCAAATAAGCGTATACAATTTTAGCTGATCCGCAGGTAATTTATCTGCAAGCTCGTCCGGGCTTAAGAAACGCGCTCCAGCAGGGCGAATACATTCATGAGCTTCCTGCGCTCCTGCAGACGTAGTTGCGTACTGCTTAGGAGATTGCGAAACATATTCGTCGCCAAATGCTGCACGAGCAGCACTACGCGCAGCTTCGATAGCTTCTTTGGAAAGCGTTACGGAATCCGTACGCATGTAAGTGATATAGCCGTTTTCGTATAGAGATTGTGCAGCTCGCATAGTTTGGCGAGAGCTCATTGAAAGTCGGTTTCCAGCAGTTTGCTGCAAAGTTGATGTAGTAAAAGGTGGCAAAGGACGACGACGATACGGCTTCGTTTCCATAGAGTCAACTACAAAATCTGAATTCTCAAGAGCTTTAGAAAGCTTAGATGCAAAATCAGCATCAACATGCAAAGCTTTTTGTGATTCATCTTTTGTAGAGACCAACTCACCTTTTGAATTGAAATCTTTAGAACCAGCCAAACGACGACCAGAAAGCTCGCTCATGCGCGCTTCAAAATCAACATTTTCGCCATCTGAGCCTTTAGAACTTAAAACCGCGCTAATATCCCAGTAAGACGCCTTAGTAAACGCCATACGCTCGCGTTCGCGCTCAACAATCAACCTAGTAGCAACAGACTGCACGCGTCCAGCAGAAAGACCAGGACCAACTTTCCTCCACAAAACAGGAGAAAGCTCATATCCATACAAACGGTCTAA
The DNA here is from genome assembly GCF_049244235.1 of Gardnerella sp. DNF01151. Lineage (NCBI taxonomy): Bacteria > Bacillati > Actinomycetota > Actinomycetes > Bifidobacteriales > Bifidobacteriaceae > Gardnerella > Gardnerella sp. DNF01151. Next base: position 1,600,705 of record NZ_CP058389.1, read on the forward strand.
CACACGACGAGTTTCTTGCGCATCAACCATATTGTCGTCAACATTTCGAGTATTACTAAGCGAGGCTTGAATTGCATCCTTAGTAATCTCATGAAACACCATACGCTTTACTGGCACAGTTGGCTTCAACGCTTCTACCAAGTGCCACGCAATAGCTTCACCTTCGCGATCCTCATCAGTTGCCAGATATAATTCGTCAGCTTTTGCGAGCGCAGACTTTAAATCGGAAACAGTTTTCTTTTTATCTGAGCCAACTACGTAATATGGCGCAAAACCATGATCGACATCTACACCAAACTTGCCAAACGCTGCTTTGCGTGAGGCTGGAACTTGGCTTGGCTGAGCGAGATCGCGAATATGCCCAACTGAAGCCATGACGGTGTAGCCATTTCCTAAATACCCGCCAATTTTTCGCGCTTTCGTGGGAGACTCCACAATGACTAGCTTATTCTGTGCTGCCATATTCGCTCCTTTCCTAACACAATCGAACATATAATTCCGAACTATATGTTTCACGCTAACTGTATCGCAACTTAAGTTATACGTCTATTACATTCCACCTCGGTGGATAAAAGCAGATAGAGTAGACAATATTACTTAGAAGCAGATGGAGGCGTCGGCGGAGCGCCTACTAATCCAAGCCTACTCAACGGCGAAGCTGTAGAGTGACGCATTACCATAATTACGCCAAAAACAAGCAAAGACACACCTATAATCAGCCAATAAGTTGCTACATAAGATACGCTTGCAGCCCATTGAGCAAAAATATCAACACCAGGAAGAATTTGCCATATTAAATAAAGTGCATACAAACACGCCAACACACCAATCGTAATCATAGAGCTTCCTACAATTTGAACGCTAATTGAGGAACGTCGATAAGCTGGCATATCCATTCCACTACTGCGAGTGCATGCGAGTATAATAAGCGTTACAGCACCAACGATAAGTAATGACATAAGAACGTCAGAAACTCTATGCCAATGCGCTGCAACCAACGAAAGTTCCACAAGAACGCTTATAAAAGCTGCAGCTACCGCTGCCCATGCGCGCCAAACACGCGAAACTGCGCAAATAAGCAACGCACATGATGCAGTAATAAGTAAGGTATGACCTGAAGGTGCTGAATTTGCAGACAAATATTCAATACTTATAAGCATTGGGCGCGGAAGAATTTTTTTCAATGGTTCAGCAGCAGCCGAAAGAATAATAATTCCAGCACATTGACCAAGAAGCCACCAACGTTTACGAATACAAACTACTATGAGTGAAACAAGAGCAATTATTATGCTAGTAACTATAACAACCATAGAAACGCTTATAGGTCGCAAACAAAATGCAAGCCAAGATGGCGTACCATGAGAACCAAATCCATCAATTACCATTTCTTCATAGCTTTGACCAAGTACTGTTTGCACACTAATAAACCATATGAACGCAGCAGAAGCCAAGAAAACAATTGCAATAGCAACACACCACAATATGGTAGATATTCTAGGACGCTTTACAAGCTGACCAAGCTGATCAATATCATCTGCATCTGATAGAGAATCTTTAGAAGATAACTGATTAGTCGAATACGACAAATCGGACGAGCCAGACAAATCAGATTGACGCTTAGTTTGTTTCACAAACTGTTTTACAGACTGTTTAGAAGATTTTTCTTCATTATTTTCTGGAAATAAAGGCGATATTTTTTCGTCATTATCTTCAGATGAGATTGGAGAAAATGGCGTAATAGTATTAATCGAATCCAAAGGATGCGAATAGTCACCACCTTCACTGTTGCGATTAACATCTTGCGAAGTTCCACCTACCGGCAGCGCATCATTTTTCTCAGCAGAATCATCATGCTGATTGTCAATGCTATTGGATTGAATTCCTGCAAATTCTTCACTCATACTTTAGACTTTACGACAGTATTTACGACCGCGCTAGTTTTACGCATAATAAAACCTCCGCGCACCCACCAGAGGCCACTTACCCTTGCTGCATTTCTGCCCTGGGGGGATTGGGTGACTTAGTGCCACACGGAGGCTCTATCTATATTACACGATTTTCGCTACATGTCGAGTAGTAATAAATTATGCGCGCCACACGCTCTTGCCATGCTCTTTTGCAAATTCAGTATCTTCATCAAGCTGAGACTCGTTAGCTTCAACATCACCGGCAATATAGCGTTCAACTAATTGGCGAGCTTCACTATCTTCATGCTGAACTGCAGGAGACTTCATAAAATATGAACTTGGAGCCAAAACCGGACCAGAAAGCTTGCGATCCAAAGCAATTTTTGCGGCTCGAACAGCATCGATAACAATTCCGGCAGAATTTGGAGAATCCCAAACCTCAAGCTTGTACTCCAAATTCAAAGGAACATCACCAAAAGTAGTACCTTCCAAACGCACGAAAGCAAACTTGCGATCATCCAACCAAGCTACGTAGTCAGAAGGCCCAATATGAACATTATGCTCATCCATTTCATGAGGCACGATTGAAGTTACTGCACGAGTCTTAGAAATCTTTTTAGACTCAAGTCTTGAACGCTGAAGCATGTTCATAAAGTCCATGTTTCCACCAACATTCAGCTGATACGTGCGATCCAAACGCACACCGCGATCCTCAAAAAGTCGAGCCATAACGCGGTGAGTAATAGTTGCACCTACCTGACTTTTAATGTCATCGCCAATAATAGGAACTCCAGCATCACGGAATTTTTGCGCCCACTCAGGATCAGAAGCAATGAAGACTGGCAGACAGTTTACAAATGCGCATCCAGCTTCCATTGCAAATGTTGCGTAGGCTTTATCTGCCTCTTCGGAGCCGACTGGCAAATAAGAAACAAGCACATCAACATGCTTATCTCGCAAAACTTGAGCTACGTCAACAGGCTCAGCCTCGGACTCGTCAATCATCTCGCGATAATAATCACCTAAGCCGTCATAAGTTGGACCACGCAATACTTCTACACCCAAATTTGGTACATCAGCAAAACGAATTGTGTTATTTTGTGAAGCGCCAATTGCTTCACTTAAATCATGCCCAACCTTTAGAGAATCAACATCAAACGCCGTAACAAACTCAATATCGCGCACACGATACTGGCCAAATACAGCGTGCATCAACCCTGGAATTTTCTCACCGTCATCAGCGTTTTTGTAATATTCAACGCCCTGAACCAGCGACGAAGCACAATTGCCGACACCGGCAATGGCAACGCGGATGCTCATATAGACTCCTTGCCCTGCAAAATAAGCGACATTACATTATGCCGCACCATACACATTTCATAATACTATTGCTTTAACAAATATGTACTAATATTCAATATTTTTAATCTTTTCTAAACAAAAACATGCTGTTTTGTAGAAAAATTCAACACCGGACGCTACGGTGGAATGTATGGTTGCACGTAAAGATGGAAGACGAGCGTCTACTTCGCATGAGAAAGCTACTCGAAGCATATCGTCACAATCACAAAAAAATACGAATATGCCTTCATCTGTCCCACCACGCGGACAAGAATCATATCGTCCAAATTCGTATTCTTTTGAATCAAACAAAAGCAGCCGTAATTCAAGATTCGAACGTTCTCGCGCAGCAACACGCAGAAGGCGTCGTAGAACTTGGCGAGGCAGACATCCTATTATTTTTTGGGCGCTTATCGTTATTTTTGTGCCAATTTTGCTAGGCACAATTGTTTTTGCTTATCTGTATGCAACTACAGACATACCGGCACCAGACAAAGTTGCTATGGCAGATAAGACGAAAGTGTATTATTCAGATGGCAAAACTGAATTAGGTTCGTTCGCTGAGCAAAATCGCGAAATTATCAATTGTTCAGTACTACCTAAATATGTTGGTAAAGCAATAGTTGCTTCAGAAAATCGTTCCTTCTACCACGATGGCGGAATAGATTTTAAAGGAATTGGACGCGCACTACTTCATAACATCACAAAGCACGGGCGTTGGGGCGGCTCAACTATTACGCAACAATATGCGGAAAGATATTATCTCGGTGAAACAAAAACTTATTTTGGAAAACTAAAAGAAGCTATTTTAGCTTTGAAAATTGCGCAAACTCAAGATAAAAATACAGTACTTTGCAATTATATGAATACTATTTACTTGGGTAGAGGAGCATACGGAATTCAAGCTGCAGCCAAAGCATATTTCGGCATAGAAGCAAAAGATTTGTCACTTTCGCAAGCTGCACTTTTAGCAGGTATTATTCCAGCACCAAGTAGCTGGGATCCTGCAATTGGTCCAAAAGAAGCAGGCATTCGTTTTAGGCGCGTGTTACGCATTATGAAAGAAGATGGCTACATTACAGCCTCTCAGGCAGCGCAAGCAAAAATGCCTAAAACTATTACTCAGACGACTCAAAACATTTACGCAGGTCAACAAGGTTACTTATTGCATATGGTTCGCGATGAGTTAACTAGGAATGGCGCTTTTACACAGGAAGATCTCGACAGTGGTGGATATCGCATTATTACTACTATCGATAAAGCTAAGCAAGATTTAATGTTCAAAGTTGCAAGTCCTTCTCAAGATGGACGAGGAATTGTGCCAGAAGGACTGCAAGTTGGCGGAATTTCAATAAATGCAAAAGATGGTTCAATCATTTCCGTTTACGCAGGAGACGATTATCTAAAGAAACAGCTTAATAACGCCACACAAGCGCTTTATGAGCCAGGCTCTACTATGAAGCCTTTTGCGCTTATGGGAGCAATTCAGGCTGGCACTAGCTTGGATACGATGTTCAATGGCAATTCTCCACGCAAGTTTGATGGGATCGATAAACCTGTTGGAAACTTTGCAAACATGAGCTATGGCACCATTAACTTATACAATGCAACTGCAAATTCTGTGAACACAGTGTATATGGATTTGCAAAGTAAACTTGGCGCTAAAAAAGTTGCTCATACCGCAGTTATGGCAGGCTTAAATCCTGAACGAGTCAATGGTAAGAATCCGTTTACTGTGCTCGGAAACGATTCTGTACATGTAAGCGAAATTGCGCGCGCATATGCAACATTTGCAAACCAAGGAAGACGCCCAGATTTGCATATTGTTGCCAGCGTAAAAAATCCTGACGGTAAAGAGTTCTACCGTGCACCAACAGCTGGAAAGCAAGTATTCTCACCAGCCGATGCCGCTTTAGCTACAAAAGCAATGATTGGCGTAGTGCAACATGGTACAGCAACTGAAGCTCGCGCTGTAGGTAGAGAAATTGCAGGAAAGTCTGGAACAGCAAACGATGAAACTGCTGGTAGCTTTGTAGGATTTACGCCAAATATTGTTACCGCATTTGCTATATGGAATCCAGACGCAAAAGGTAGCCCACAAGTAATTAAACCGTTCCACGGATATCTTGGCGGAAGCGACTACCCTGTGCACTTGTTTACAAGATACATGCGTCAAGCGGTAATAGGAACCCCGAATACTAAATTCCCTGAAGCAAAAGACACAGGCAAAATTGGCGGACCTGATGGAAAATGGGGATTAGGCGAACAACACACATTCACGCACGCAAAAACTGAGAATGAAGATAAGGATAAAAACAAGGACAAAGATAAAGACAAGGACAACGACAACGATTTAGACCTTGATAGCCAGCTGTATGGTCGTGACGATTCATCATCGGGCGGCGTTGGCAGCTACGATAATAATTCTGGCGGTCATGGTTATGACAATAACTATGACACAACTGGAGGAAACTAGTAAATCAACTGTAGCTAATTTACAAACAGATATGCGAATAGCTATCTAAATAAATAGCTAAATAGTTTATTAATTAGTTTTGCTAGTTTGTTAATTAGTTTCGACTCAAAACAATGTTCTCAAGCATTTTAGCAGTCACATTTTCATAACCGTTAAGTTCTGCGTGATGCTTGCTTTCAGATATGTTTGCGCGCGAAAAACCTGTTTGTGCAATTACAGTTGCTCCGGAATTAATTGCGGCAGTAAGACCAGATAGAGAATCTTCTATGGCAATGCAATTAGCCATCTGCTTCGCAACTTCCTCGTCCGTACCCTCAATGCCAACCATTTTTCCTGCAGCAAGATATGGCTCAGCACTAGGCTTTGGTTTAAATCCATCATCTCCACACACATACCCAGCGAAAGTGCCTTCTGGAGCGTGATTCACAATATTTTCAACCAAACAACGCGGCGAATTACTCACCAAAATTGAAGGAATGCCAGCATCCGTAAGGCTTTTAAGTACGTCTAAAACTCCTGGAACCCATGGCACGGATTCAGCTTCACGAGCAGCAACGTAATCAACCATACCTTTGCCGATTTCTTCTACAGTAAGTTTTGTACCGCTTGGAATCATTTTATTGGCAACAGTTTCAAGGGATCCGCCGGAACATTCCCAAGCTAAATCTTCATCCCAGTAACCACCGTATTTTTTTACTAAATAAAATTCCGACTCATGCCAATACGGCTCGGAATCTATAAGAGTGCCATCCATGTCCCAAAAAACTGCACGCAACACATGTTTTTCTTCACTAGAGTTAAGAGTACTTACACACACATTCGTCGTCTGTTCAGCCATTCACAATCCTTTATATTGCATATATTTGCTTTAGCTTTTGTAGCGCATTATTTCGCACTAATTTTGTATTACTTTTCGCACTATTAATTCTTCTCGCTAATTTCTCACTTAAGCACAATAAGTAGCCATGCCTACGTTACTATATGCTCCACGCTCTCCACAACACCACAGATTTTTCATCCAAAGACTTTCGATTTTTATAATTACTGTTATAGCTTTCCGAAGAATACGACGAAGGTAACGCTCGTCTCTCTGTAAGAATATCCCGCCTCCAGCGACGCGCATTGCGAGAACGCTGCATTTCCACAATGTCACCATCTGCATTTGCAGCAAAAATGTTGCGCTCTGAAGACTCTGCAGAATCTAACAAATGCCTTACTTGTCTTTTCAGCTGTCGATTTTCTTCTTGCAAATCAAGTATTTGCATGATGCCAGCAAGATTAATGCCTTCATTTTGGCTTAAATGCTGAGTTTGCACAATCCTGTCTATATCTCGCAAAGAATAACGGCGAGCGCCGCCTTCAGTCCTATTCGGCATTATTAAATGAAGCCGATCATACTGTCGTAAAGTTTGCGGGTGCGTATTAGTTAGGCGTGCCACATGGCTTACGGTAAATATTGGCAAATCAAGAACAAATCCTACTTCATCTGCCCCGTCAAGCGTTGCAGTACCACGCACTAAAGCAACTGCACACATTTCATACAGTGCTTTAGTTTCACGCGTTATTGGTGTCATAGCACGCCTTCCTTTGCCCTTTTTAGTATGTTTAAAGCACTGTTACAAGCAATTCAACAGTGTTTAACCTACTAAATTATTGTTAACTTAGTTTTGTCTTAATTTTTTAATTTCTTCAGCATAAGTTTCGCCAGCAGTTTTATCAAATTCTTTTGCAACGCGTCTAAGAGACATGCTCGAACGCTTTGGCAAACGAATCTGCACAACACCAACAAAATCGCCATTCTTTCCAGGCACTCCAGCACCTTCTATACGAACTTCATCGCCGCTTGAAACACAAGCTGGAACTTTGAAAGTAACAGGATTGCCGTCTATGTCGTTTACACTAACCTTTGCACCATGCACTGCTTCACTTAACGTTAGCGGCAATGTAGAAATCAAATCGTCGCCTCGCAAAGTAAATTTATCTGATGCTTCTACTTGAACATGCAAGTACAAGTCACCTGCAGCACCACCGAACTTGCCTGGCTTGCCTTTTCCTTTCAAACGAATTTTCTGTCCGGTTTTTACACCAGCTGGAATATGCGTTTTAAAAGTTTCACCAGCCGCACGCAACGATACTGTAGCGCCTTTAAAAGCTTGCTTAAATGTGAGCTTTATATCGGTTGTTATATCTTCGCCAACTTCAGGCACATTAGCTTCCTGCGGTTGAGAATACCTCTCACCACCAAAGCCACTCGTACCCTGGAATCCTGCTGAATCTTGAGAGCGCTGACCTCCACCAAACATAGAGAAAATGTCGCTCATATTTGGTCCAGCACCGTTGGATGTAAAGCGAATGCGCGAACCGTTTCCGCCCATGCCACCCATGCTGCCCATGCCAGAGCCGCCGTTGAACATAGAGAAAATGTCCGAGAAGCTCGACGCATCGAAACCGCCAGCACCACCTGCTCCTCCAGCGAAACGAGCACCACCAGCACCAAATTGGCGGATAGCATCGTAACGTTGGCGAGTTTGACTATCTTTTAGTACGTCGTAAGCTTCAGAAACATCCTTAAATTTTTCTTCAGCTTCTTTTGTTTTGTTTAAATCAGGGTGATATTTACGAGCAAGTTTGCGATACGCTTTGGTAATCGTTGCCTCATCTGCGTCTTTGGAGACACCGAGAACCTTATAAAAATCCTTAGCTAACCATTCATTTTCAGCCATTTGTGCCTCCTTTCTTCACAAGCACATTGGCTATTTCGCTTTTGACCAAATATAGTCTGCTCGTGCTAACTCTTATGAGTCAGCACGAGCAAGTTATGCAATAAAGTCACGACTAAGAGTTTCGTTAGTCATTACTTGGCGAAGAAACGACCACACGAGCGGCGCGAATAACGCGATCTCCTATTCGATATCCTGCTTCAACTACAGCATCAACAGTTTCTTTTGTAGCGTCTGGATCTGGCCTGTGCAAAATTGCATCATGCTTGGTCGGGTCAAAATCTTCGCCCTTCTCACCAAACTTTTCCACACCAAACTTTTCAAAAGCTTTATCTATCTTAGTTGCAACAGCCTTGAATGAATCATCCATTTCGCTATGCTCGCGAATGCGGTCAATGTCATCCAATGCCGGAAGCAATGCTGTCAGCACGTCAATAATTCCATGCTGTCTGAAACGATCCTGCTCTTTGGCAGAACGATTTCTGAAGTTTATAAACTCAGCACGCTCTCGCTGTAACGCTTCCAAGTACTCTGCAGCTTCTTTCTTAGCTTTACCTAAGGGAGTTAAACTGCCGCTATCCGCGTCTTGGCTGTCTTTCGATTCTGAGGATTCAGTGGAATTCGCTGTATCCTCAGAATTTGCGGAATCCGCAGAAACGTTAGCATCAGCTTGTGCATCAGCTTTCGTTTCTGCAGGATTTGCATCTTCAGCAGCTTTCGATGAAGATTGCGCAGACGATTTCGCAGAATCACCTGTAGCTTTTACACCCAGCGAGTCAGCATCTTCCATATCTTGCAAATATTCGTTGGCGTTAAAGTCGGACATTACTTATTGTCCTTATCGTCCTTGTCGTCGTCCACCACTTCGGCGTCAACTACATCATCATCCTTAGCTGCAGAGCCAGCCTGAGCGCCAGCAGCAGACTGAGCGCCAGCTTCGGCACCAGCAGCACCCTGCTGAGCGTAAAGCTGCTGACCGATCTTCTGAGCAGAAGTCATCAACTCGCTTTGAGCAGACTTAATCTTCTCAACGTCGTCACCCTTCAAAGCTTCCTTCAAAGCATTAACCTTGTCGGTAACTTCCTTAGAGATTTCATCGGAAAGCTTGTCTTTATTGTCGTTCACAAGCTTTTCAGTCTGGTAAGCAAAGGCTTCTGCTTGGTTGCGAACTTCAGCTTCTTCCTTACGCTTCTTATCTTCAGCTTCGTGAGCTTCAGCTTCCTTCACCATGCGGTCAATTTCGTCCTTTGGCAAACCAGAACCACCGGTAATAGTCATGGACTGTTCCTTACCAGTGCCCTTATCCTTAGCGGAAACGTGCACAATGCCGTTAGCATCAATATCGAAAGTGACTTCAATCTGCGGAACGCCACGAGGAGCTGGAGCAATTCCAGTCAACTCAAAAGTGCCAAGAGGCTTGTTATCGCGAGCAAACTCACGTTCGCCCTGGTAAACCTGAATCAAGACGGATGGCTGATTGTCTTCAGCAGTAGAGAATACTTCCGAGCGCTTAGTTGGAATTGCGGTATTACGCTCAATAAGCTTTGTCATAATTCCACCCTTGGTTTCAATACCCAAGGAAAGTGGAGTTACATCAATAAGCAGAACGTCTTTGCGATCTCCCTTAATAACGCCCGACTGCACGGCTGCACCAACGGCCACGACTTCATCTGGGTTCACGGACTGGTTAGCTTCCTTACCGCCAGTAAGTTCCTTCACCAAATCCTTCACAGCTGGCATACGAGTAGAGCCACCAACAAGAACCACGTGATCAATCTGGCTTACTGAAATTCCAGCGTCAGAAAGAACGTTGTTAAATGGCGTACGGCAGCGGCCGAGCAAGTCGGAAGTCATTTCCTCAAAGTGAGCACGAGTCAAAGTCTCATCCAAATGCACTGGAGTGCCGTCAGGAGTCATTGCCAAGTACTGCATAGAAATTGAGGTGGAAGTAGAAGAGCTAAGCTCCTTCTTTGCCTGCTCAGCAGCTTCCTTCAAGCGCTGCAAAGCAATCTTATCCTTGCTCAAATCAACGCCATACTTGTTCTTAACCTCGCCAACAAGCCAGTCGATAATCTTCTGATCCCAGTCGTCGCCACCCAAGTGGTTATCGCCATTAGTTGCTTGCACCTGAATTGTGGAGAATCCGTCATCATCCTTACCAATTTCAAGCAAGGACACATCGAAAGTACCGCCACCCAAGTCGAATACCAAAATGCGCTCGTCTTCCTTGCCCTTTTCGAGGCCGTAAGCCAAAGCTGCAGCAGTTGGTTCGTTAATAATACGAAGCACGTTCAAGCCTGCAATCTTACCTGCATCCTTAGTTGCCTGACGCTGAGCATCGTTGAAGTAAGCTGGGCATGTAATAACGGCATCGGTTACCGGCTCGCCCAAGTAAGCTTCAGCATCGCGCTTCAACTTCATTAAAACCTGTGCAGAAATCTCTTGTGGAGTCCACTTCTTGCCGTCGATATCAACAGTCCAATCAGTGCCCATATGACGCTTTACTGAGCTAATCGTGCGATCAACGTTTGTTACAGCCTGACGCTTAGCAACTTCACCAACCAAGATTTCGCCGGATTTGCTGAATGCCACAACAGATGGCGTGGTACGTGCGCCTTCAGCGTTCACAATAACGGTTGGGCTGCCACCTTCAAGAGTAGCAATGCAAGAGTTGGTTGTTCCCAAATCAATACCTACTGCGCGTCCCATAATTTCTCCTTAACTAGGTATTGCACCTTTTGTGCAATTACGCTTTCCTTCAAGTTTTGCAGTTACGTGAGCTGAGCTTTATTTAGATTCCTTATTGGAAACTAGGTAAATCACCAGCTTTTTTACTTTCCAAAACTTGAGCCTACTACACTCAACTTGTAAAAGTCAACTTTTATTCCCAAAAATTACAAAAAACTTTATACAACTAGACTCAAGTTTTGCAATTTAAGCAAAATTAAGGGGAAATTCTGCAAAATTCAGTAGCATTCACGCGCTGAACTTAAAACGACGCAAAGAATTATCCAGAGCATTGTAGCGCGCCAAAACACCAATAAGCGGCGTGCCAATACCGGTTATGAGTTTGATTGCTTCAGTTGCCATCATTGCGCCAACAATAGCTGCAGTCGCGCCCAATACTGCCGATTTTGGCACTTTTTCTTTAGGCGGAGGACAAGGGTACAAGTCGCGCAATCCTGGTCCCTCCCCAGGCATAAAAACGCTTACTTGACCTTCATAATAAAGCACCGATCCGTAAACTTCTGGCGTACCAGCACTCCAAGCAGCATCCGCAATCAAAAAGCGAGTAGCAAAATTATCGCAACCATCAATTATTAAGTCGTGACTTTCTACAAGTTGCTTTGCGTTGTCTTCATTAAATCTATCTACAAGGTTGATTTTTAAACCCGGAGATAACGCTTGCAGACGCTTAGCCGCAAGTTGCGCTTTAGATTTGCCACACTGATCGACAGTATATAAAGTCTGCCTTTGCAAATTAGAAAGCTCAACAACATCGTCATCACAAATCGTAATTTCGCCAACTCCTGCTGCAGCAAGCGAAAGCAAGCATGGCGAACCAAGTCCACCTGCTCCGACCATGCAGATTTTCGCATCGCGAAGTAACTGCTGATGTTCATGCGTAAAGCCCGGCAGGAGCAAGTGGCGGCTAGTGCGTTCCACCTCAAGCTCCTGCAGGTTGTCGTAAATTTTATTAATCGTCATGTTGAATAATATGCCGAAAAATTACAGTACAAAATTTACAGTACAGAATCAGCCCAAGCGCGACCTTCAACAGGCGAAGAAGCGAGCGCATGTTCACGCTTAGGAATACGGCCAGCATCGTGAGCAAGCTTTCCAGCAGTTACAGCAGCAGCCATTGCACGACCCATCTTCACTGGGTCTGGACAGCGAGTTACAGCGCTTGCAAGAAGCACACCAGAGCAGCCAATTTCGAAAGCTTTAACAACATCGGAAGCAGTGCCAACGCCGGCATCCAAAATCACAGGAACGCCAGCTTCCTTGCATTCTTGGACAATCAGCTCAATATTTCGAGGATTCAAAATACCAAGACCAGTTCCAATTGGAGCACCACCAGGCATAACAGCCTTCACACCAAGCGAAACCAAGCGACGAGCCACAATCGGGTCGTCATTCGTGTAGCAAAGAACGCTAAAGCCTTCTTCAATAAGCTTTTCTGCAGCAAGTAATACTTCACGAGTATCTGGAAGTAAAGTATCGTCGTCTGCAATCACTTCGAGCTTAATCCAATCAGTTCCAAGCGATTCACGAGCCATTTTTGCTGTAAGCACAGCGTCATGCGCAGTTTTGCAACCAGCAGTATTTGGCAAAACGTTAATATTGTGACGCTGCAACATGCCGTAAATATCCACGCCTGTTTTTGCGTGACGGCGCATTGCAACCGTAGCCACTTCCGCACCTGAAGCTACAAGTGACTTTTCCATAATGTCAATGCTCGTCATGCCGCCAGTGCCAAGCAAAAGCCTTGAATGTAAAGTCTTACCGCAAAGCTGCCAAGTATCGGCACTTTCTTCTGTATTATTTTCTGTCATTTTAAGCCTTTTATTTAAATTTTTTTGAAACTATACTCAAATTATTTGAAATCAGCCGCCTTGAACTGCGCTAAGAATCTCGATTTGATTACCATCACATATGACGGCTGATTCCCATTGTGCGCGAGAAAGCACATCGTCGCCAATTGCGACCGCTATACCAAGTCCTGCATCCGAACCATAACGTTGCGCAATAAGCTGAGCAACAGTTAATCCGTCTTGCGCTTCAACAATTTCACCATTGACTACGATTTGCATAATCTAACCTTTACTAACTAAAAGCTGAATTACTAAAAGTACTTTCTGCATCACACTTACGTCTATATTTGAACGCTTCACACAATTCGCAGCGGAATATAACGAATTCACTGGAATTAGCGATTAAAAGCGAGCAGGATTGCAGCTTTCCAAGAAGCCCTTTTCCTTCTCGGTCAATTCTTGCTCAAGCACAAGCTTTGTAGTCAAAGAAGAACCCAAAGCGGTGAGCAAAATGCCGTGACGGAAGTAACCAGTGGAAATCGTGGTATGCGTCTTAGGATCAATACCAATGAATGGCAAATCGTCCGGAGTTCCAGGGCGGCCGCCAGCGGTAACCTCAGTAATCGAGCATTCCTGAATGCCAGGAAGCACGCTTGCAGCATCGCGAAGTAAGTCGAGTACGCCACCAACCTTTGGAATATCGCGGTCATCTTCGCGAGAAGTAGCGCCAAGCACAAGCTCGCCTGTTTCCTTAGCGCGAGGAACCAAATAAACTGGACGATCATGCACAAATCCACGAACCACAGAGCTCAAAATTGGGCGCAAAGGCTCTGGAATAGTCATACGAATCATATCGCCCCACACAGCGCGAAGCTTAAGCTGAGGAAGCATATCCTTAGCACCCAAGCCGGATGCCAAAACTGTGTCTGGACCCAAATCGTCTGGAGTGCTTGCGCGACGCTCAATAACAACACCGCGCTTTTCGAGTGCATCAATCATTGCTGCAGTGAAAAGACGAGGGTTGATTTGATGGTCGTCCGGCACGCTTACAGCGCCAGCAATAGTTGGCGAAAGAGCAGGCTCAATCTCACGAAGCTTACTCACAGAAATATGCTCAGCTCTACGGCCGTAACGATGCTGCAAGTTTAGCAACTCGTTTACGTGCTCGTTATCTGCAGCGTCACCGCCAATTACGTAAGAGCCGCACTCTAAGTAGCCAGTTGGCTTATCGGTGTACTTTGCAACCGAATCAACCAATTCCTTATACATAGTTGCAGACTCAAACATAAGAGGATACAACGCTTCTTGCTGATATTGCATTTCTGCGGTAGGAGCTAACATGCCAGCAGCATGGTGAGAAGCGCCCGAGACTGGATCTGGATCAATTATGCTAACTTTTACGCCAGCTTCCGTAAGTCTCCACGCTGTTGCTAAACCAATAATACCTGCACCAATAATACGAATATTTCGCATAATACTCCTTCCCTACGGCGGCATTACCCGCATCAGGTTTACGGTCGGCTTTCGCCCTCTCAGCCTGTATAGAACAAGCTCCCGCGTTTCGTAGCTTTGACTTTCAAAACTGCGATTGTAAAGCTGTAATATTGCCAACTTTAGCGATATTACAAACGCTACAGATAGACGCAACGAAAATATGTGATTTTCGTCACACTACCGTGTAGTATTCTAGCACTTCTGTGAAAAATTGGTTAATTGAGATGGCATGTCAAATCGCAAAACTAAGCAATTTCGCTACTGACGCAGTACGGTTTCTGCGCGAGTAACGTATAACTCCGTTTTTTCGTTACTGGCGCAGACAGCGCTCGCGCGGATTACGCTCGCGCGCGAAACTCGCGTTGGAAGTCCACTGGACTTCCAACTTAAGCGAGTTTCCGCTCCGAGTTGCCTTCGCGCGCTACGCTCTATGCGCTCAGGCAGGTCGTCGCGCTCGCGCTGACGGAATTACTCAACCGAGCGCAGCAAAATCTCCTCAAGCGCGTGCTTTACCGAAACAGGCAGTGTGCAACGCCATTGCGCCCACTTAACTACGGAAGGCTGGTCGGTTGCGTAAGCGTTAAGCATATCAACGCTGTTGCGATACTTTTCTGCTTCCGATTCGTTCTCGTATTCAAGAGTTGAGATTTCAGCAATAGCACTTGCACTTCCGCCAGAATCTCGCACTGCATCAAAAGCCATTTCCTTGCCTCTGTACGGCACTTGCGCTTGAAGCAGGAATCGGTAAGCGTCGCCAACTTTAGGGTCGGCAGCGATTTGCAATCCACCGTCAACAATTACGCAAACTTCCGAACGAGCTGGCACGTCTTTCACAGAAACCGACAAGCTCAAAGTCGCCTCTTCGCCTTCGTAAGAAACCGCAAACTCGCTTGCGTTAAGCTCTCGGCTCCCAACAAACACGCGCACGTGAGCAAAATCTATGCAAGCAACTCCTCTAAATACAACGTTCCAGTTGCGTTTTTGCGGCACAGATTCTACGGCAGCATCACATCCTGCAACACCGGAAATAATAAATTGCGAAGAACCATTGCCGTCTCGCCACACAAAATTCATACGTGTATTAGCAGTATTTCCAGCAGACGCGGCAGCAAAATCGCCGTTATCTTCTCGCATCACAAATTCGCCGTCAGCTCCAGGGAATGCAAGAACTCGCAAAGCCCGCGGATTTTCAATGCTATTAACAGATTCAGCGGCCTCAGCACTACGCTCGCAATCTGCAACTTCCGGCAAAACTTGCAGAGGTACAATCGCTCCAGCGCGCGCAAAAGCCGGCACGCGGTCAAGTGAACGCCACGCTTCAAATCTGCGGCCATTCCAGCCGCGAGACACATACCTGCGTCCGTCAAACAAATCGTACCAATCGCCTTCCGGCAACCAAACTCCAGCACATCCGCGCAAAGCAGCCGCATCGTTAGACGAAACAATCGGTGCTACTATAAGCTCGCTTCCAAAACGGTATTCGTTAGGAATTTCGTAAGCCATGCCAACTTCCGGCGACTGCCAGTACATTGGCTCAATAATCGGCCTGCCTTCAAAAGCTGCACGATAATTCATCGTATAAACGTATGGCAAGAGTTCCGCGCGCAATCGAAGCATTTTCACCATTGCTTCGCGAGTTTCCTGAGGGAAATTCCACGGCTCTTTTCCAGCAAACGGTGAGCAAGTCGAGTGCAAACGATTAATAGGACTAAACGCGCCGAAAGCGTACCATCGCGCTTCTAACTCGTTATTTCTAACGCCAAGCATGTGCCCGCCAATATCGTGACTCCACCATCCGTAGCCAATATTTGAAGCTGTAGAAGTGAAGTACGTTTGGAAAGCAAGGGAATCCCAAGTAGTAACGGTATCTCCCGAGAATCCAACTGGGTAGCGATGCGAACCAGGCCCAGCATAGCGAGAGAATGTAAGCGGCCAGCGGCCGTCGCGCGCAGCATCCTCATAATGCATGTGGTTCAGCATCCAAAGCGGATCCAAACCAGGCTCGCGCGTAACTCCGCCCTGCTGCCAGTCAATCCACCAAAATCGCACACCTTCATCTTCCATACGATGATGCATGTTGAAGTAAGCTTCAACAAACTGCGGGTTCGTTAAATCAAATTCCACAGCTTTGCCGCTTGCCGGATCAATGCCAGCATCTTGCGCAACTTGCGGATAATCTTTTTCAAACGCACGCACGCCGTCGCGCGGATGCAAGTTCAAAGTTGGAGCCAATCCAGCCGCGTTAAGTTTACGCAAAAAAGCACGATGATCCGGGAAAAGTTCCTCGTTCCACGTGTAACCCGTCCAACCGGAACCATACTTCGAATCAACGTCCGTCACATGCCAATCCATATCAATAACAGCCGTGCTAAAAGGTATGCCTTCGCGCTTAAAACGATTATGCAATTGCAAATATTCGTCTTGACGGTAGCGATAGTATCTGCTCCACCAATTACTTAACGCAAAACGCGGCAGTAGCGGCTGAGCGCCCGTAAGCTTATAAAAGTCTTGAATTGCTTGAATGTAGTGGTGCCCGTAGCCGAAGAAGTATAAGTCTTTATATCTTCCTGATTGCTCGCTAACTTTTTGCGCACGCGACTTAACCCAAGCCCCATACGGGTTTGGTTTGCCATTTATTTCCTCAGCTGGCACAATTTCGCAAGTTGCAGAATCGTCTAAAACAGACCATCCGTCGCGCGAAAGTATTCCTTTACCAAGTTTTACTGGGCCGTTCGCCTGATCCAAAGTTCTAAAAGTTCCAAGAAGATTTCCCGGGCAGTCGTCGCCGTAATGCCACGTGTTAAATTGAGTACACGGCACTCCGCGCACAACAATACTTAATCCTTCTTTACTAAAAGCTTCGCAATTATAAGTAAGATGCAGCTTTTCAGTTTCGACTTCCAGCCATCCGTTTTCGTTTTTGCGCGCACTAAACTGCGGCTGAGTATCCGAGCTTTTCTGTGCAAAATTGCGACAGATTACAGTTTGCGTAGGATTGTCAACAAACTTTCCGTCGTCACTCCACTCAAGACGAATAAGCGAATCTGTAATAACCGTAATTCGCCACTTTTCGCCCTTAATTACCTGACTATCCTGCGCCTTTGCATTTGAATCAGTTGCGTACTTATAAAAAATTCCCAACTTGGAAGAGTCCATACTACTGCACATCTCTGCTGTTACCTTGCAACTTTGCTTATTAACAATTTTATGTATTATTTTATGTATTATTTTGTTTGCTTACAACTTATAACTTTAATGAATGTATACTGCAAACACTGACGCAATGATCAACATCAGCGGATACCACGCATACATAACACAACGGAACGTCGTCGAGTTTTTAGGACCATCACCATAAGGGCTACGATAATGCAACACAGCTACACCAATACCAGGTGTAAGCATCGACATAGCGCCGAACATTCCTGCAGTCATCTCCATAGTAATTTCGCGCTTTTTTAATAATTCAAAAAGAAGTACGAAAATAAGCAAAGTTACGCCGCCGAAGAAAATTCCATGCTGCACAAAAACTTTTCCTATCAAATTCCAAAGAAGACCCGCAATGATAAGCACGGTAATAGCAAAACCTTTACTAAATCCGCTTAAACGTTCCCTAATTGTATCTATACTCGAAAGTACGAATAGGGAAATAACCATTGCAAATACAGGATTTTGCGAACGCATGTCGAACAAACATTTTGAATTCACCAAATCGTATGGAACTTCGCAAACCACTGCTAAAATCAGCAATCTCAACATGTAAAGATTCAAATTATGCGTGTTATGGTATCCGCGTACTAGTATCCACGCATACCATGGCACTGCAGTCCAGCTTATAAATTCACAAACTAATATGACTGTCAATGCAAACATATTATTGGTTACTGTTCCGCCGAACATTCGTGCAATTACTGTGTTACTAAATGCACCTAGCATAAGCATAAAAGCGCCGAGCATTTTGAGTTTATTGAGCGTGATTCCAGTTTTTATGTTACGGTCAGCACGAATTGGTTTGCCGTTTGCATCAAGCATTTCCTTATTCGCGTTACCGCTATCACGCATTATTGCTTTACCACTATTAATACTCATTGCACGTCCTTGTTTATTTGCGCATACCTAGTTTATATAAACTTTATCCGTAGTCGCGTATCTACCTAACCTGTAATTTACATTCCAAACACTGCAAAACTTTGAGCGCCGAGTGTTAAGCAATCACCATCAACTGATATTTCTCCAATTTTCAGTAATGGATTGTAAGCAGATTCTTGCGTAAGATTCGCTAATGCTTCTAATGAAACTGTTTCACTATTTACACCTGGGTTCATAACCACAATGCTTCGTTCCACAGCTGATTCTCCTGCGCCACCTTTTGCGCAACGCTCGTAAGCAAAGCCGCGGCCGTCAACCGGAGCATACAAAACTCTCCAAGACGCGTCAGCTTGCAAAGATTTGCGACTATGGCGAAGCGCAATAAGCGAGCGCACCCACGAAAGGAAGGAATCTTCGCAATTAATTTGCGCAGAAACAGTTGGAATTTCACCACTTTCCACTGCTTGTTTTCGAGAATTTGCGCAAGTTCTTCCGTCTGCTCGCGCTTCAACAGGCAAGTATAATTTAGATTTTGCAGCCATTGAGAAGCCAAAATTCTTTGCATCATCCCATTGCATTGGCGTACGAGTGCCCGTACGAGCGTAGCCGCCTTCTTTTGTTGGAATATCGCGATATTTCATGCCAATTTCGTCGCCGTAATACACGAATGGCACGCCTGGCATAGTGAGTATCATGCCAAAAGCCACGCGACGCTCACGATCGTCAAGACGCGGAGCAAGACGCGGCGTATCGTGATTGCATGTGATGAAACTAAAGTAACCTTGGTTGCAGGTTGACTCATATTGTGGGTAATAATCGTCTAAAAATGGGCAAATACTGCCGCCACCGTGCGCATTAAAGTAGCTGTGATCGCGCTCAGAATTGTTATCTAAAGCGTTATCAACGTCACGAAGTAAACGCGCATAACCATTAGGATTGCCATCCCAGCGCCAATTCAAATAGAAGTCCATGTCGAATCCGGCAGCAAGAGCCTGACGCGGTCTGCCCCATTCGGACACAAAAGCAGCCTGCGGATACTCTTCTTTTACAGTGCCAAGCATTTCCTGCCATGCGCGAATTGTATTGTCTTTTCCAAGACTTCCTTCGCCATTATTGTCATCGTTTTTTACAAGCGAATCAGCCATATCAACTCGGAATCCATCCGCACCAAGCGAAAGCCAAAATCGCATAATATCAACCATTGCAGCGCGAGTTTCTGCCGCTTCTTTGGAATCTGGAGCGGATTGCCAAGCTCTATCCCTATGTGCAAAACCGTAGTTTAATGCAGGCTGACATTTGAAGAAGTTTAGAATATAAGTGGCGTCACGCTCAGTTTCACCACCAACAAACGGCATAGAATAGCCGCTAAACGCACTGTCGGTCCAAATGTAGCGCTTACTGAACTCGTTTTCTTGAGCTTTTGAACTTTCGCGGAACCATTCATGTTCTTCACTAGTGTGACCTGGCACTAAATCAAGCAATATGCGGATTCCTTGATTGTGAGCTTCACTAAAAAGCTGCTGCAAGTCTTCGTTAGTGCCATAGCGAGCAGCTACTTTTTTGTAGTCGCGCACGTCATAGCCCGCATCTTTAAAAGGCGAGTCATAGCAAGGATTAAGCCAAATTGCGTTGCAGCCAAGCGATTTTACATAGTCTAACTTTTTGATAATTCCTTGAATGTCACCTATGCCATCGCCATTGGAATCACAAAAACTTTGCGGATAGATTTCGTAAAAAACCGCGTCTTTAAGCCACTGAGCATGATCGTATAATGCCATTATTTCACCCTTCTAGCGTTGTGCTATTTAGTTTACACGCAACCACTTGAAAAAATTTATAGGGCGAAATATACAGATTAACCCGCCACTCATTTGCAAACGACACGATATCCGTGTATACTACACAGTGCTTACGAACGGATTTGTGAGACTTGTGACGCTGCTCTACGCAGCAATCGCGATGTTGCGCCACAACGGAGTCCGTTACTACGCCACCAAATGATATGCCAGTTTTTGGCATGATATAGGAGGTCAAGGATGACGAATATTAAGAAGATGCTGGGTGCAGGTCTTGCAGTTGCTACTTTGTTTGGATTTGCAGCTTGCGGTTCAAGCACTAACAATAGCGCTAAGAAGGCTGCTGATTCAGCACCTGTTCAGCTCACCGTTTGGGGTTCTGCTGACGATCAGAAAGATGGCGGCTGGATTAAGACTGTTGAAGCAGAATTCAAGAAGGAAAATCCAAACGTTACTTTCAAGAACGCTGTTGTTGAGCCACCAGACGCTGCTAAGGCTGTTAAGCAGGATGCTAAGGCTGCTGCTGATGTGTTCCTCTTCCCTAACGATCAGCTCGGCGACTTGGTAAAGGCTGGAGCAATCGGCGAATTAAGCGATGACGCCACAAAGCAAGTTAAGGAACAGAACGAAGATACTTTGATCAAGTCTGTTACCGCTCAGGACGGTAAACTTTACGGCGTTCCTTACACCGGCAACACTTGGTTCATGTACTACAACAAGTCCAAGTTCTCCGCTGATGACGTTAAGTCCCTCGACAAGATGCTTGAAAAGGGCAAGGTTTCATTCGATCTTGCTAATGCTTGGTATCTCCCAGGCTTCTACCTCGATGGCAATATGACGCTCTTCGGCGAAAATGGAAACGATGCTAAGGCTGGCATGAAGCTCAGTGATAAGGCTGCTGAAGTTACCAAGTACATTGCAACAAAGCTCGTTGGAAACGAAAAGCACTTCGTACTTGATGGAAATGGTCGCGGCTTGGCTGGCTTGAAGGACGGCTCCGTTGATGCAATGTTCTCCGGTTCTTGGGATGCAGCCAAGGTTAAGGACGCCTTGAAGGATAACTATGCTGCAGCTGCTCTTCCAACCTTCAAGACTGAGTCTGGCGAGCACCAGATGAAGTCCTTCGCTGGTTCTAAGGCTGTTGCTTACAACACCAACACCAAGTCTCCAGAGATGGCTGCTAAGTTCGCTGCATTCTTGGGCTCCAAGAAGTCCCAGCAGATTGCTTTCGAAAAGGAAGGTGCAATTCCTTCTGACAAGTCCCTTGCTGATAGCGTAAAGGCAGAGCCAGCTGCTGTTGCTCAGATGGAAACCATTGCTAAGACTTCTGTCTTGCAGCCAGCAATTCCTGAAATGGGTAAGTTCTGGGATCCAGTTCAAGCATTCGGCACTTCTATCTCCACCGGTAAGATTACTGGCGATAATGCTGCCGCGCAGACCGCAGAATTTGCTAAGGGCTTAGAGAAGTAAGTAAACAAAACTTACTCTAGCCAACAAATCTAAATAGATGCATAAGCAGTGTTTTATGCACTTTGAGTAAAACAATGCGCCCCAGCCCCCGCTCCGGCAAGGGGTGGGGCGCATTGTTTATCTTCTACAAAATAATTTTGTTTACATGAAAGGCATGTCATGACTGGCACGACATCCACAAAGCGAGAAAGACGCCAGAAGAAGACGTCAACTGCAGAACGCTTTGCTCCTTCACCTTATTCACTGAAAGAGGCTGCAAAACATGCGGACATTCTTTCATGGATTTCTGTTGTCATATTTGGCTTTGGCAATTTTATCCGCAAGCAATACATCAAAGGCGTTATATTCTTAGCGTGCGAAGCAACTTTATTCGTATTCTTATTTACAATTGGATTGGATTATCTTCCAAAAATCAACACTCTTGGCACAGTAGAACAGGGCAGAGTTAAAGTCAACGGATTCTGGCGATACAGTGCAGGCGATAATTCTGTAGAAATTTTACTGTATGGAGTTATGTCGATATTAGCGATTGTATTGCTTGTATATCTGGCAACTCTCGCTCTTCGCAGCGCGTACAAAGCGCAATCTGTAATGGCAGACGGCAAGAAGCCACTTAATTTCATTGATGATGCGAAGACTCTTCTTGACGAAAAAGCACACGTCGGTTTTATGACTCTTCCAACTGCTGGCATTGTGTTATTCACAATTTTGCCATTGTTCTTCATGATTTCTATGGCTTTCACAAGCTATGACGAGAATCATCAACAAAAATTCAGTTGGATTGGGTTAGACGTTTTTTCTCAATTCTTAACCGGAAAAAGTGATTTAATTAAAGCTGACGTATTCTTTGACGTATTAATCTGGACTCTTGTTTGGGCATTCCTTGCAACCTTCCTGAACTTCTTCCTCGGCATGTTCATTGCAATGATAATCAATAGAAAGTCCACTCGTCTTAAGGGATTGTGGCGAACTTGCTTCTCCCTTACAATTGCAGTTCCACAGTTTGTTTCATTGCTTATTATGAACAATATGCTTAGCCAGAACGGTGTTATTAACATTGTCTTTAAGCAAAACGGTTGGATACATCAGGAGCTTCCTTTCCTTACGGATGTAACTTGGGCTCGAGTGACGGTAATTCTTATCAATCTTTGGGTTGGTATTCCATTCACCATCATGCAGATTACAGGTATCTTGCAAAACGTTCCTGCAGAACTTTACGAAGCTGCAGAGCTCGATGGCGCAGGTTGGTGGCAACGTTTCATGAACGTCACAATGCCGTACATCATCTTTGTTATGACTCCATATTTGATTACTACCTTTACTGGCAACATCAATAACTTCAACGTTATTTACCTCTTAACAAAAGGTGGTCCAGCAAGTAGCAAAGTCAACAGTGCAGGCGGCACCGACTTGCTTATCACATGGCTCTACAAGTTGACTGTTGACCAGCAAAACTACAACGCAGGTGCAGTAATTGGTATTTTGACGTTCATTGTGCTTGCTGTCGTAGCACTGATTACGTATCGCAACTCTGGATCTTACAAGAATGAGGAGGGATTCCGGTGAGTGATAAAACTACAACTAAGAACGAAGAAGCTGTTGTAAAGAGCACTCGTAGTGTTTCTTTCCTTAAAGATCAACATGTCAGAAGAGTAATTGGAGATACTTTCTCACATTTGTTCTTGCTGGTGTTGTCAGTTATTTGGCTGATTCCAATCTTGTGGGTTTTGTTAGAAAGCTTCAACAAGAACACTGGTTCCTATCAGAAAACCTTCTTCCCAACTGAATACTCACTAAATAACTATATAAAGTTATTTACCGATACCGATGACATTAATTTCCCACGAATGTTCCTCAACACTTTGATTGTGTCAATTTTCGTGTGCATTATTTCTTTGGTGTTTGTGTTAGCAGTGTCCTTCTGCATGTCTCGTCTCCGTTTCAAAGGGCGCAAGACATTCATGAATCTTGCTCTGATTCTTGGTATGTTCCCAGGTATCATGGCTGTTATTGCTATCTACTTCATTTTGAAGGCTCTTGGTTTAACAAAAGGTTCGATTGTATTAATCGCACTTATTATCGTTTATTCTGCAGGTAGCGGTGCTGGCTTCTACATTATGAAGGGCTACATGGATACTATTCCAAAGTCTTTGGATGAAGCTGCATACTTGGATGGATGCACAAAGTGGCAAGTATTCTGGAAGATTATTGTTCCAATCTGCAAGCCTATGATTGTATTCCAAGCAATTACTGGATTCTTGGGACCATGGCTAGACTTCGTTATGGTGAAGACAGTAGTGAGAGACAATAAGGAAAACTACACAGTTGCTTACGGATTAATGGAGATGCTTACCAAAAAGTATCTACCTGATTGGTACGCTGCATTCGCGGCAGGTGCTGTGTGCATTTCCATACCAATCGTAATCCTGTTCATTATTATGCAGCGCTTCTACGAAGAGTCCATGTCTGGCTCCGTTAAAGGCTGATAATTTACAGGATATAAATCTACTGAAGGCTGAGACGCTTTCGAGCGTTTCAGCCTTCTCTTTCGCTAGACAACACGAACACATAAAAAATAAAAAATAACTTAACACACTCGCCGTTTGACTTAATACGATAATGGCTATCGCATAAACCCTACCGTGTTTAGCCAAATAGTGCCACAAAACATAAAAAAACTTGATAACAGAACAATAAGTAAATAATAAAATTTAAAAACTGTATAATTACTAATACGATTAAATAATTTAGAAAATTTAGACAATTCGCAAAATAGCGAAGGAAGAAGGATACCCTATATGACGACTCCATCTTCGGCAACATGGCCTGTATACGAAGGACCTCTTGGATTTACTTTAAACGCAAAATCTACAACATTTGCTGTATGGGCACCAACTGCACAGAATGTGACGTTAAGACTTTTTGAAACTGGAAACAACAGTGAGCCAATTCAAACACACGAATTGAAACCGTTGCATGACGGAGCTTGGCGGATTAATTTCCGTAAGCGTTTAGACGGCATATACTACGATTATCTTGTTACTTTCCAAGATGGCACAGTAAATCGAACTAGTGACCCTTGGGGTGTAGCAAGCGGTGTAAATGGTGAGCGCAGCCTTGTCATAGACGATGAGCGAGTGTCTCCTGCCAATTGGCATAAAGATAAGTCTCCTAAGTTTGTGCGTCATGCAATGGTTGTGTGGGAAACGCATGTTGCAGATTTCAGCAGCAATCCTAATGGCGGCTTTAAGCCAGAGCATAGAGGCCAATATCTCGCTTTTACTGATGAACATACATCTTTGCAAAATCCAGATTCTTCTGAATGCAACTTCCCTACTGGCTTGGATTATTTAAAGCAGCTTGGCATTACTCATGTGCAACTCGAACCTATTTACGATTTTGCAACAGTTGACGAATCCGCAATCGACAATGCGCGCAAAAACGGTGCTTCAGCAGAAGAATTAGATTCTCTATACAACTGGGGTTATGATCCTCACGCTTACAACGTTCCTGAAGGTGCTTATTCTAGCAATCCTTACGACGGCACTGCGCGAATTCGCGAATGCAAAGCAATGATTGCGGCATTACATGCTAATGGCCAACGCGTAATTATGGATGTTGTTTATAATCACATGTACAAGTCTGCAGAAAACGCTTTCGAATGCATGGCTCCTGGGTATTTCTGCAGGCGAGACTCTGACGGATTTTTTGCTAACGGCTCTGGCTGTGGAAATGAAATGGCTTCTGAACATCCTATGTTCCGCAGGTTTATTATTGAATCTTTGCTGCATTGGGCACGCTGCTATCACATTGATGGCTTCCGTTTTGATCTTATGGGATTGACTGATACTGAAACCTTAAATCAGGCACGAGCTGCATTAGATGAGCTTCCTGGCGGTAAAGATATTGTTATGTATGGAGAACCGTGGAGTGCTTCGGATCCTGCTGTTGATGAAAAAGTTCCGATGGGAGATAAAGACGGCAGAAGCACTCTTAACGAGCGCATAGGCTGGTTTAGTGACGAGTCTCGCGATTCCCTCAAAGGCAACGTCATGAACCATCTCGACCGCGGGTATGTAAATGGCAATGAGCTCTGGTGCTCAGATGCGGCTCGCCAAACTCTTAATGCATGGCGTGATACTCCTTCTGCAGGTAAAGAAGTTGGACAGATTGTTCAATATACTTCTGCTCACGACGATTTGACTTTCTGGGATAAGCTTTGTATCTCTATGCGCGAGAATGCTAGCGATTTTGAGTTTGACGCTCAAGATGCACAACAAGTTGCGGATATTTTGAACGCTAATATGTTTGCAGCTGGAATTGTTTTGTGCTCTGCAGGCACGCCGTTTATGCTAAGCGGAGAAGAGTTTGGACGTACTAAGCACGGTTGCGATAATTCTTATAATCGCGGTGTACTAATGAACCAGCTTGACTGGGCGCGCGCTGAACGTTTCAATCCGCTTGTTCAATGGTATCGTGCACTTATAAAGCTTCGCGCTGAATATAGCTCATTGTATGATGGCAAACGCAAACAACTTGAAACGTCTAACCATACTGTTTTGGCTACGCGCATTGGCAATAATTTAATTGTTTGCGCAAATCCTATGTATCATGAAGATGCAACTATTCAGCTACCTGCTATTCATAGCGCAAAGGCTCAAGAGTGGCATTGCGTACTTAATTCAAGTGATTATTTTGCTAAGTGGACTGGAAAACAACCTGACACCGCGGTAAATATTACAACTGAAAAAAGCGCTGCTACCCTACACTTGCCTATCAGAACTTTTGTTGTGCTTAGCAACAAGTAATTGCGTTTTAGTAAGTAAAAAAAATAATAAACTGTCAGACGATTGCAACTAAACATGAGTAATCACAACACTTGTGTTTAGTTGCAATTACTTATAAAAACTAGCAAATATGTCGCAACGCTAATTTGCAAACGATGTCAGGTATTTATATAATTGACAGGCAGGGTGTATTTCAATCCAGAGATGTATTGATTTACACGCTATCGCCATAGTTGCACATTTGGCACGCTTACGACGATGTTAGGAATGTGCCAAATCATAAAGTAGAAGGAGCACCATGACAACAACAGCTACTGGCAAAGCTGATGCTGATAAGCCTATGGAAGAAAGCGCAGAACGTCTTGCACGTCCACTTATTAAGCTTGCTAAGGCGTGCGGCGTTGCCACTTTTTATATTGATCAGCAAGGAAGCTACACCGAAATTACAGATGAAGCATTAGTTGGAGTACTTGATGCATTAGGCATGCCTGCCGACACTCAAGACAATATTGCAATTTCATACGAGAAGGTTCAGCGCAAACGCTCTAGCGAGTTATTGCCACCAACTGTCGTTTCGTTTAATGGCGCAAAAACTTGCGTACCAATTCACGCAGGAGATGCCAAAAAAGAGCAAATTCACATTTCTCTTACACTCGAAGATGGAACAGATTATGAAGACTCGTTAGGCGATATTCAATCCGAAGACGATGGAGACTTGTTCATTGAACTTCCGGATGATTTGCCAATGGGCTACCACACTTTGCATGCCAAAGTAATCAGCGCGAATGGCGAGACGGCTCAACATGCTGATGTCACATTGATTGCCGCACCTGCGCGTATTCCATTGCCTGAAAGCGTTAAGCAAAAGCACCGTTGGGGATTCATGACGCAAATGTATTCTGTGCGTTCAAAAGATTCTTGGGGAATTGGCGATTATGGCGATTTGCGTCGCCTACTTAAGGATGCTGGAGAAATCGGCAAGGCTGATTTTATGCTGATTAATCCAATTCATGCGTGCGCTCCAGTAACACCTCTTGAGCCTTCACCGTACTTGCCTGAGTCTCGTAGGTTCTTGAATGTCACTTATATTCGTCCGCAAGATATTCCGGAATATGCTGAATTAAGTGGCGAAGATCTTGCTAAAGTAGAGCAATTACATGAGTCTATTGCTCCTCAAAACAATAATCCAAATCCTATAGATATCAACGCTGCATGGGATGCCAAGCTTCCTGCGTTGCGTATTATTTTCAAGCAACCTCGTTCTACCGAGCGCGAGCGCGAGTTTAGTGAGTTTAAGCATCGTTCTGGTGAAGATCTTGACGCTTTTGCAACTTGGTGTGTTGCGTTTGAGGTTTGGGGTGCTCCTTGGGGCGAGAATTTGTGGTTTGACACTACAGGCAAAGGCACTCCGCAAATTGAGCGACTTAAGCGCGAACATGCTGACTTGTTTGAGTTCCATCGTTGGCTTCAGTGGATTGCTGATGAGCAAGTTGCTGCAGCTCACGCTGAAGCTAAAGCTGCTGGTATGGCAATTGGTCTTATGCAAGACATGGCAGTTGGCGTACACGGCTACGGTGCTGACGTTTGGTGGAGTCCGGAACGATTTGCTAATGGTGTAAGCGTCGGTGCTCCTCCTGATTTCTACAACCAGCAAGGTCAGGATTGGGGTCAACCTCCATTCGATCCAAATTATTTGGATGAAACTGGCTATATTGCTTACCGAGACATGGTTCATAACGTGTTCTTGCATGCAGGAGCTGCTCGTATTGATCACGTTCTTGGATTGTTCCGCTTATGGTGGATTCCACAAGGACAGGGTGCTAGAAACGGCGCGTATGTGTACTACAACGTAGATGCAATGCTCGCAGTTCTCACTATTGAAGCAACTCGCGCAGGCGGTGTTGTTATTGGCGAAGATTTGGGCACTGTGCCGAAGTATGTTTCTAAGGTTCTTGCATCTCATGGCGTGCTTGGCACTGTTGTTGAGTGGTTCACCCACGACGACGAAGCTGAAGCCACTACTAAGAAGGCTGGAAAGAAGCAAATTATTTTTGCTAATCCGTCTACATATCGAGAGTATGCTCTTGCTTCCGTTACTACGCACGATATGCCACCTACAGCTGGTTATCTTGCCTTTGAGCATGTCAAGCTTCGCGAGCAACTTCATCTGCTTACAGACTCCGTAGAAACGTTCCAGGAGGCTGCTCAAGCTGAACGCGATGCAATGATGAAGATGCTTCTTGAGAACGGTTGGATTAGCAAAGATGCTGCTGAGGATGTTGAAGGTCATGTACAAGAGATTGTGGAAGCTATGCATGCAATTATGCTCACTTCCCCATCTTTGCTTTTGCAAGTAGCTTTGGTTGATGCTGTCGGCGAGAGGCGTTCACAGAATCAGCCTGGAACTAGTACAGAGTATCCAAACTGGCGTATTCCACTTGCTGATGCTGATGGTCGTGTAGTTCACACCGATGAAGTATTTAAGTCACCACGAGTGCTATCTATGACGGCAGTTATGCGCGGCGAAAATACACGGAAGCATGTATAATTTAATAGTTGGTTTACCGATGAACTGACTCTATTCCCCCCCTCTCGTAAGGAATATGATTTGCATAGTAGCAAATCAAAATATTTCTTACATGATGTCCTATGTGAGGCGAGCATCTATAATAGTGCTCGCCTCATTAATTATGGGGTTATGGGGGTTATGGAGTAAGAAGCAAACCCCCTGCCTCAACACCGTTACTCGCGCAGTACGTAATCTGCGTCAATAACACAAATAAGCAGCAACACTCGCGCGCTAAATCGCAGCGCTCAAGCAGGTCATCAGCGCACACCAGTCACAACCTAATTTCTAAAGCACAGCCACACAAACCTGCCCTGCCTTCGTCTTTATTGACGAAGGCAGACCCCGCTTGCGTTGAAAGCACACCGTGCTTTCAACCCTAAGCAAGCTCGGCATTCCGAGTTGCTTTCGCGCGCACAATGCTGCGCTCAAGCAGGTCGTCACGCCATAACGCAGAAATTACTTCTTAATATACTTTGCAAATACACGCTCTAAAATCGGAGTATGCAGCATAATAAGCGATCCCCAACCAATGAATACCAACAAAGGCAAACCCTGCGGCAAATATACGATTGATGCAAATATTAACACAATAAACACTATATCTAGCAGTGTCATTATAAGAGTTTCTTTCCAATACGAAATACCAAAAATAAGAGAATTAGCCACTGTTTTATCAATTGAATTTTTAAAACGCGCTTGTAATGCAAACACCCATTCGGCAACAATAACCCACAATATGCTCAGAATAAATTTAATAATTAAAAGTGGAGTAAACCACACGCAAAGCCATAGCCAAATAATAGCAAGCAAAACTGGTCCCATTACAGCCCAAATAATAGTAGATTCCAAAAAATTGCTAGCAAACGCGCGAAAATAAGCTGCAGTAATATGTCCTTCACCTTGCTCTGTACGTCTTGCAGCATCATGACCGGCACAAAGAGAAGCACCGATAGTAATTAAAGGAATGCTTGTTAAAATCATCAATATTGTAAGCCACACGGCATCAGCAAATGTTTCCATGCTTTGCGCAAACTTTGAATCTGGGCTTCCAAACGAGAAAATCATTCTATACTATCTCCTGGTTTTATGACGCAATTCCTATGCTTTACTATCTATAGATACTCTAATAACGAACTCTACCACCTAATTACAAACTAACGTAACTATTAAAAATAATGACGGTGTGCACAAACGTAATAGTATGCACACACCGCCGCTTTCACTGCCACTTGAATTTTGGAGGAGAATTAATTTATCCCTTTACTGCACCAGACATAACACCTTTAATAATGTACTTCTGGCAGATGAGGTAGAAGATTATGATTGGAACAATTGCCATAACCAAGCAGCCCATCATTGCGCCCATCTCGACAGATCCATAGCCGCCCTTCAAATACTGAACAGCTATAGAAATAGTCTTATACTTGTTGAGATCGAGCGTCAAGAATGGAAGCAGGAAATCATTCCAAATCCACATTGCCTGCAAGATTGAAACCGAAATAATAGCAGGTCGCATAATCGGCACAATAATCTGGAAGAATATACGTGGCACAGAAGCACCATCAATCATTGCAGACTCTTCGAGTTCTTGCGGAATACCCTTAATCACACCAGTGAAAATAAACACTGCAAGTCCTGCACCAAAGCCTAAGTAAATAATCCACAATCCCCATGGAGTATTCAACTTCAAAGTGTTCGTAATGTAAGCAAGGGTGTACATAACCATCTGGAATGGCACAATCATGTTAAACAGGAACAAAACGTATAGAAGTTTTGCTGCCCAATTGTTCACACGAACAATCCACCATGCACACATTGACGTGCACAGAAGAATGAGAATCACAGAACCAACAGTTACAACAATGGTCCAGAGGAAACTCATCGGAAAATCAGTACGATTTGAGCCTAATACGTAGTTAGACATTCCAACAAACGATTTTGAACTAAAAGTAAAAGGATTGCTGGCAATATCAACCTTAGACTTGAAAGAATTCAGCACTACTAAAGCTATAGGAAAAATCCATAACAAGCTTATAAGAGTGAACAGCACCGTCCATAACGCAGGATGCTTTGTTTTCTCGTTCATGCCGCTACCTCCTTTGACCTAGTGAGCATATTCTGAACCATAGCAATAACAGCCACAACAATGAAGAACATGACTGCCTGAGCCTGACCAACGCCTTCACATCTTGGAGTAGTGAAAGTTCTATAAATATTAAGAGCTAACATCTCTGTTTTCCTTGACGGACCACCGTTAGTTAATGCGAAGTTCTGATCGAAAAGCTTGAAGCCGTTGGTAATTGTTAAGAATGTGCAAACAGTAATAGAAGGCATCATCAATGGAATAGTAATCTTGAATAAAGTCTGCCTTGGACTTGCACCATCGACAGCAGCTGCTTCCATAACATCTCCTGGAAGAGCCTGCATTCCTGCGATATAAATAATCATCATATAGCCAATTTGCTGCCAGCAAACAACAATCACAAGACCCCAGAAACCGAATACTTCAGAGAACGTAATCGTACGATTGAAGTAGCCGAGTATACCATTTAACAAGAGCTGCCAAATATAGCTTAAAACGATACCGCCAATAAGATTTGGCATAAAGAACACGGCTCTGAATATCGTCGTGCCCTTGAACTTCTTAGTAAGCATGTACGCAATTGCAAAAGCAATAACATTAATAATTATTGTTGTAATAACTGCAAAAAGCGTTGTGAACAAAAACGAATAAACAAGATGCGGATCTTTTAAAGCTCTATAGTAGTTACGAAAACCCACAAACTTACCATCAGTCACAGTAGTGAATTTTCTAAAGCTCAAGTACACACCCATAATAAATGGTACTAAGAAGCCAACAATAAACGCAGCAAACGTTGGCAGCGCAAATAACCACCACCATTTACGTATTGCTTTTCCGCTCATACTAATCATGACTCGTCACTTTCTCCTCCTTGAGCGCGACATCCACGTAGACATCGCTGTCCCGAACCAATAACTTCATTCTACTACATGAATTAGCTATGTCAAACGTTGTCATTTTCGATATGTCACTTCAAACAAATATCAGAATTTAATTTTAAAAAATTGCTTATTATCGTTGGCATTCCAGCAAAATTTGCTAAAATAGAAATGTCTGCAAACGTTTGTTTGTTTCGAACTATAAAAGTTCGCACTAAACAATTAAACACAAGGCTGTGCTACACGTTTGTTATACGCGAATAAAGGAGTTCACATGTCGGCAAATATTCAAGATGTAGCGAATAAAGCTCATGTGTCAGTTTCTACTGTGTCGCGTTCATTTACACGACCAAACTTAGTATCTGCATCCACTCGCAATAAAGTATTGGCCATTGCTGAACAATTGAATTTTTCTATTTCGAAATCTGCAGCAGCACTAAAATCTGGTAAAACTTTGCGCATCGCTTTATTGATTAGCGATCAAATTCGTCTATGGTTTTCTGCATCTATTATTCAAGGATTGAATCAAGTATTCCACACAGCTGGATACGATTTGTCAATTTTTCAGATTTCCAGCAGCAAAGAGCGTAGCGAATTTTTCACAATGCTCCCAACTAGACGTAATGCTGACGCCGTTGTTGTGTGCTCCTTTGACGTAAATACCGACGAAATCGCACAACTTAAATCAACAGGTGTACCAATTGTTGGCATAAACTGCTTATATCCACAAAAATGCGATTTTGACGCGACTATCAATATTGACGATGACCAAGGTGCAAGACTTATGGCACGCCACTTAATCGGTTTAGGGCATCGCAATATTGCATATGTGCGCACAACTCGTGACGTTTCACTACATTTCAGCGTATTGCAGCGTTACCATTCTTTTATTGATGAATGCCAAAATAGCGGGATCACACCTACAGAAATTGTGGCACCTGCTAATTCTGATCGCATAAGCGCCATAGTTTCTATGCTTCTTGGAAGTTCAATTATGCCAACAGCAATTGCATGCCAAGAAGATGGTATTGCAATACCGCTTATGTTTCAGCTTGCACGCAGCGGGTATTCTACTCCAAAAGATGTGTCAATTATTGGTTTTGACGATAGTTTTTACGCGCATGAAACTGGCTTAACTACTATTAGACAGGATTCAGTTGATATTGCTTCTACTGCGGCAAATATCACGCTTGCGCTTATAAACGCAGAGGAAGTTGAAGATCCATATCGCATTGTTCCAGCGCAACTTATTGTGCGTTCAAGCACAGCTGCATTATTAAAAGAGTAGACCTTTTATAGTTTTCTAGAAAATATCGAAATAACAAAATCCGCTAGGACTTAGCACTATAATGTGCCAGTATCCTAGCGGATTTGCTTACGTCACCTTTGCTTGCTTACGTCAGCAGGTATAACGTCTGTTTGTTTATTAATGGATCAGTTGTCATCTTCATGAGCCTGAGAATATTCCTTAGCCCAACCATCCACGAATGCTGTCTTGACCTTATCCCACTTGCCGGTGCCCTGAGCGTACTCAAGCAAAGCGGAGCCAAGGTCGTTCTTCCAGTTATCAGATGGCATTACGGTGAAGTTCCAGCTTACTGGAGTCTTACCAGACTTAGCATCTTCAACGGCTGCTTGAGTCAATGGGTTGTCAGACTTGATATCTGCGAAGCTCTTGAATGGAGTAGTGAAGCCCATCTTCTTAGACAAAGCATCCTTACCAGCATCGGAAGTAAGCAACCACTTCAAGAAGTCCTTAGTTGCCTTCTTGTTAGCGTCAGACGTCTTCTCATTTATGCACCAATAGTTCTCAGAACCAGTTGCCAAGCCTTGCTTCTCTTCGCCCTTAGCACCAATATAAATTGGAAGCATACCAAGGTCTTCAGCCTTCATACCAGCCTTGGAGAGGTCACCCCAAGCCCAAGTACCATTCTGGTAGAACACAGCTTTACCCTGGGAGAACTCAGCATTAGCATCTTCACCAGTCTTGGAACCAATCTTTGTTGCTGGTGTAGTGGAATCAGTAATGTAAAGATCGAAAATCTTCTTATAACCGTCAAGGAAGCTACCCTTTACCTTTGCAGGCTGCTTGGTAACATGATCTTCCTTGAACTCATAGTACAAAGGAAGATTTGCAAGGTGGGTCTTAAAACGCCAATCAGAGCTGGAATCAAAACCAGCAGAAGTAAAGGCGCCTTCAACGCCAAGATCTGACTTGTGCTTTTGAATATCATCTGCAACAGCCTTCAACTTATCGAAGGAGTTGATTTCTTCAGCAGACTTTACCTTAGCATCCTTAAGCTCGGTGTACTTCTTAAGCAAAGCCTTGTTGTAAATCAAGCCGTAGGTTTCCATTGCATATGGAATACCAACAACCTTATCTCCATCCTTCAAAGCAATATCCTTGTTCTGAAGTTGGCTATAAAGCTCAGTATCCTTCAAATCAGCAGTGTAATCCTTCCAGCTTGCGTAACCAACTGGACCGTTGATCTGGAAGAGTGTAGGAGCTTCATTACCCTTGCTGATTTCACTCTTCAAAGACTGCTCATAAGTTCCGGAAGCAGCAGTTTGAACCTTAACCTCAACACCTGTTTTCTTGGTGTATGCCTTAGCTACTTCCTTCCACTGATCTGCAGCTTCTGGCTTAAAGTTCAAGAAGTAAACCTTACCTTTAGCAGAGCTGTCACTTGAGGAGGATCCGCAAGCCGCAAGCGCGCCAAAAGCCATTGCCGAGCAAGCTACCAGTGCAATTGTTGATTTAATTGTACGATTCATCATCGAACCTTTCTCCTATGCCGACAATCCCGTCATTGGACTGCCACACCTCTAGGTGTCCTTATCGACAATATTTATTATGCCTCAACTGCTGCAATATTGCAAACGATAGCATAAGTAAATTGACGCGTGTCATTATAAAAACACCACCCACTAATATATTCGATAAAATTAGCACGTATTTTTGGCAATAATTAAAGGGATTGCACAACAATTTAGCAAACGATTGTGCAACCCCTTGAGGATTATAGTTCAAAACAAATTATTTAATTAAACTAACTCTGCCCATGAGCAATCTTATATTCCTTAGCCCAGCCATCAACAAACGCGGATTTAAGAGTAGCCCATGCCTTATTAGCGCCAATAGAAGTCATACCGTCTTTTGTTGCTTGAGCGTATGTAAGCAAATCAGAGCCAACATCGTCTTTCCAACCGTTAGATGGCATAGTAACAAACACCCACTTAACAGGCAATTTGCCAGGCTTAGCAGTGTAATCAACAGCAGCCTGAACTAGAGGATTTTCTGCTTTAGGGAAACCTTTGAAAGGAGCAGCAAAGCCCATTTTATTAGCTAAAGCATCCTTACCATAATTTGTAGTAAGTAACCAATTAAGGAAGGCATTAGTTGCTTCCTGATTCCGCCTTGAAGCCTTTTTATTAATGCACCAATAATTTTCCGAACCGGTAGCCATGCCTTGTTTCTCTTCGCCCTTAGCACCAATATAAATTGGTAGCATGCCAACATCGTCAGGCTTTATGCCAGCTTTTGAAAGATCACCCCAAGCCCAAGTACCATTCTGGTAGAACACAGCTTTACCAAGAGCAAACTCATAAACAGCATCCTCGCCAGTTTTAGCACTTAACTGGCTTACAGGAGTTGTGGAATCAGAAATATAAAGGTCAAAAATCTTCCTGAAATTATCAACATAGTCGTAATTAATTGACTGAGGCTGACCATTAACGTTATTCTTAACGAATTGATAATACAAAGGCATATTTGCAAGATGCGTCTTAAAACGCCAGTCGGAGCTTAAATCAAAACCTGCGGACGCAAAAGCACCGTCAATACCAAGCTCATCCTTGCGCTTTTGCAAATCGTCTGCAACAGCCTTCAACGCAGCGAAATTAGTTATTTGATCTTCAAAAGATTTGCCGTTTTCTTCTGGCTGCAACTTTGCATCTTTAAGATCCGCATACCTAGCAAGCAAAGCCTTGTTGTAAATCAAGCCGTAATTTTCAGTAACATATGGCACAGCAACCGGCTTACCGTTATCCATAAAAGCAAGATTTTTATTGCTAAGTTGCGTATAAAGAGGGGAATTAGTTAAATCAGCAGTGTAATCCTTCCAGTTAGCGTAGCCAACAGGACCGTTAATCTGGAATAACGTAGGCATGCTATCTGGATTATCTTTATATTTCTCAACTTCGGTTTTAAGTCTCTTTTCATACTGACCGCCAGTTGGCGTAACTATGCTTACTGTAACACCAGTCTGTTTTGTGTATTCTTTAGCAACTTCTTCCCACATAGCAGTAGCTTCAGGCTTCAAGTTGAAGAAAATAACCTTCCCATTAGCAGACCTATCGGCATTTGCGCCAAAAGACTGAGAAAAACCAAAAGCAGTAAACGCACAAGCCGCCAAAACAGCGCAAACCACTAGCGCAATAATCGACTTAACCGAACGACTCATCATCGAACCTTTCCATATACTGCTAACCTCTTACGAACTAACTAATTACTGCTATTGAATACTATTTAAATCACCGTAGTGAACTAATATTACAGCAAACGCAAGACTCAAATATATAAATATCTTTGCAAAAAATTTGCGCAAATCGCACTAAAATATATGGAAATATCTGAAATTTTAAACCGTATTTCAACAATTCCAATGCACAATTACATTGTCGCCTTTATACGTGCCCAACACAGAATAATGCGCGGTATCCATACGAAGAAGTCGCGCAAAATCTGGGTTTACTCCAAGCCAGCGCGCAGTAAGAATACGCAACACATGAGCATGCGCAACAACAAGCACGTCCTTACCTAATTTCAATTTAGGCATTGCCGTATCGATAATCTTTTGAGTACGATCCGAAACCTCTTGCAAGCTTTCTCCAGAAGTCCTGTGCACATCCACTGTCTCTCCACTAGGAAGCACTTCTTTAGCATCACTAACCATGTGAGAAGGAAGAACTTTAGGACCATGTTTCCACACATCCCACGCCTCAACTCCACTTAGTTTAGAAATATCAGCGCGCGTGCGACCCTCAGCAGCACCATAATCCCACTCCAGCGCACTATCGCAAATTGTATACGAAGCAAATCCAGCAAACTGAGCTGTTTGCTGCGCGCGACGAAGCGGGCTTACAAGCACACAATCCTCATCAAAACCTTTTGTGAACACACACTGCAATCTAGCACCAGCCTCTTTTGCTTGCTCAACACCAACTTCAGTAAGAGGCAGATCCGTGCGCCCAGTATGCTGACCAGACACACTCCAAGCGGTTTGACCGTGACGAAGTAACACCAAGCAACCCTGCTTCGAGCATTCTTTCTGAGAGGATTCTTTAGTGCCGTTATTTTGCATAGTCTTCACATTCCTCACCAGCGCCATGTACACACATCGCACTGGACGCCTAGCAGCACGATTGCTTTACGTAAGCATTTCTTAACTTGCAGCCACTTTGCCGCAAATCAAGATTACTGTTCCATGGTACCGCCAAAATTGGTATTTCGTTACCACTAACATAGAAAATATGACGCAATTATCATCGGCTAATACTAAAACTCAACGAAACCATCGTGCGACTCAAGCTACCGTACAACGACTGAATGCAGCAAATCGTAAGATTGATGCGCTTCGCGAGCGCCGATTAAAAAATCCAAATACTTTAGGAGATTCGTTGCTTAAAGCCGCACTTCCGTCTTTTGCAACGTTTATAGCTGGACAGATTGCGCACTTAATATGGGAAAAACATGTTGATACTAGAAAAATCAATTTAAACTCTAATAATCGTCCTAACAATCTTTCTAAAGAAAAAATCACACAAAAGCAACGTGTTAAGCAAGAAGAACCATTGCTAATGTCTCTTGGGTTTGCAGTATTTTCTGCGATTCTTACTACGCTTGTTGGTCGCTTAGTAAGTCACGGAACCTTGTCTTATGTTGCGCGAAGGCAAAGAAAGCGACAGTTTCGAAAAAATAAATTCTAATTTTGAACAAATGAAACTAAATGCAGAAATAATCGAAGAATAAGGAAAGTAAGGAATAAGAATAACGTGCAAAACTTACGTCACAACGAAACTATTGATACTCTACTGAACCGCCGATCTATTCGCGCTTTTTGCAACGAAGCAATTGACGAAGATACAGTCGCGACTCTTGAAACCGTGGCTCAACGCGCTGCTTGCAGCCAGTTTTTGAACGACTGGTCAGCGATTAAAATTACGAATAGCTCAATTAAGCAGAAGCTTTCCGAAATTGGCAATCAAACATATATTGCTACAGCTCCGCTGTTGTACGTTTTTATTATTGACCAGCACAGAAACGCTGCAATTGCACAAAAAAATGGCATCGATACAGGCAGCGACGAATTTATGCTTAAAACTCGTTACCGCTTTACTCAAGCTCAAAACGACGTCATTTTGGCACTTCACACCATGGAAACTGCCGCGGAATCTTTGGGTCTTGGTTGCGTAATCCTCGGTTCAATTTTGAACAGTAGAACTCAGCTTATTGATATTTTGAATTTGCCTGAATACACGTATCCCGTGCTCGGCTTGGCAATTGGTAAGCCTGCACAAAATCCGGAATTAAAGCCGCGCATGAGTACTAGCATGCAGATTTTTGAAAACACTTACCCTGCTGACGATGCTGAATTACTAGAGAATCTTGCCGATTTCGACAATCGCGTGCATCAATATTACGATTTGCGAAATACTAGCAGACCGGTTGACGCTTTCAGCGCGCAAATTCTTGCTATAGCAGCAGACGATATTGCCAAAAAACACGAAGCAGAAGATGTTGAGCAGGTTGCAAGGCAAGGTTTTAATGTTGCATAAGATTTAACACCGTTTTAATTTAGTGCCGTTTTAACTTAACGCCGTCTTGGCTTATACCCGCGCTTTCTAGATTTAGGCTTCGTGCTTGCGGATGGCGAGCGCATATCGGAATACATGCGATTTACCGGGTTTTTATGCGTCAAATGCCAGCAACCACAATATTCACAAGCATAAACCCATAACTGTGTTCCACGCTCTCGCAAACTTTGCTCCGCTGCCATAAGAGCCTGCCCTTTATTCTTGTACATGATTTTTTGGGTAGATTCGCAGCGCCTCGGAGTAAAGAAATACATAGCTTTTATGGTAGCAAACCGCTTAACAGTTTATGATACGTCCAATAATTACATATCCACGTTAGCATCAACGTTCATAACGTACACGTTATTGCGCAATTGCCGCTCTTGCATTCGCGTAATATCCCCATCTTCGTACATGTCATGAATTATACGTAACTCTATTGCGTAACTTTCACGCTTTACTTCTTCAATATTTTCGATTAAACGCACACTCAAGCTCACATTAGGTCTAGAACGCAACAATCGTTCAACACTCCTGTACTCGCGCAAAAGTGCAGAACAGTACTCAGCTGCGTATTCCTGATTGCTCATGACATTATATAGTCGTTCAATAACGTGCTGAATAACTTCAATATGCAACTGACGAATATGCACAAAAATAACGTCTTCTTGTAAGAGTGGAGCTGTTCTGCGAATCATATTACTTACTCGCATTATGACTGTTCCAATACGACGCTGTAATGCTCTTAACCTTCCGCGAACATGCCACATGAGGGTTCCCAACTGCCTATCAGTGTGAATGTGACGTAAAGAATTCATAATTTGATCCAACAGACGCTCACAAGCTTCAACCTCCAGCAATTCCTGTTTCGATAAAGAACAAGCTTGCTTCAGCTTACGCAAACGCTGCTTAATATAATCTTTTTCCCAGTTAAGAGTTTCAATGCGCAAATCCAAATATTCTTTGGAGTCTCTATGCCCAATATTTTGCTTTAAACGTTCAATTCGTTCGGTATAAGAGTCAACAACAGACAATACTGCACGACGATTTTCGTTAGTAATACTAGAGGTTAATTCTTCAACCGTACGTCTAAGCACTTCAATGGCAATAGGAGTAACTTCCTCAAGTTCAGTATCGTTCTTTTTGGGAGAAATCATGGGTAACAAGAAGTTCGCCATAAGTAGCGTAACCACGATCACTACTCCCGATATAAAAATAAGTTCATTCCTAAGTGGAAACTTCACCGGTAATGTGAACATTAACGCTAAAGTTAAGGTTCCTTTTGCTCCACCTAAAGTCATAATTACAGCAGATTTTAATCCGCCTGTTAATTTGAATTGAGAAGATCTTGCGATGCGAACCATAGTGACCATCCATAAGAACCTCATGCCAACAACCGCAAGCAACGTTACAGCAATAATAGCCACAAGCAACAGGTTATTAACACCATAATCATTCCAACTTGAACTTACAACTTTTGGCAAAGCAATGCCAAGAAGAACAAAAACTGCACCATTCAGCCCAAACGAAAGAACACTCCACACGCTATTGGCAACAATATTAGTGCGCGAAACATTCGGACCTACTCCAGAACGATCAAATCTTGCTAGTAATCCTGCGGTAACTAACGCTAGCATTCCAGAAGCGCCAACACCTTCAGCACCCATGTAGAGCAGGAACGGCAAAAATAGTTCCATTAATATTCTTGTTTTTGTAGTTTCCCAGCCTAAAGATCTAATCTTTTCAAAAAGCCAGTTTGCAGCTAATCCTACAAATACGCCAATTGCAATTCCACCAAAGAATTTTGATGCAAAACTGCTTAGTGCTGGCGTGATATCGAAAACACCAGACGCAGCAACAAGAACTGCAAACTGGAAGCCTACGATTCCGGACGCATCATTAAACAGTGATTCACCCTGTAGTACGCTAAATTGTTTGTCAGTAAGCGATACTTCATGACTTAACGCACTTACTGCCACAGCGTCAGTCGGTCCCAAAGCTGCCCCTAACACAGCTGCAGCGGCAATCGGTATAAATGACCATATTGCAGGTAAAAGCACAGCAACTGCGACCATAGTTGCCAGTACTAAACCAACAGCAAGAGTTGCTGAGTATTTAAATGAAGACAATAACGCTAACTTATTTATCTCACGCGATTCAAAATAAATTAAAGGCGCAACAATTACGATCATAAAAAGCTCTGGATCGAGAGTAACGTTTGGGAAGAAAGGCAGTTCTGAAGCTATAACACCCATGGTTATCTGCACAAGCGGCACTGAAACTCTCGGTATAAAACGTTCCAAGAATGATGACAGCACTACAACCGCCATGATGTACAGAATTAGCTCAAAAACTGGCATACTATTATAACTTCCTCTATTTATTTACCTTATTTTTCAGCTTATCGAAACATGGCAACTAATATAAAATCTATTGAAATGCAAAATAATTTAAAAATAAAGAGGAACTTGTTCAAAAGTTCAATATAAATTCAAAATAAATTCAATTTTTACTTTGCAAAATACAAATTTGCGCGTAAAATCATCACTAAAAATATAAATAGTTCAATTTAATACTTATATTTTGAACTTTGCTATAAACTTGTTCAATTTATAAATGCCGATTTTACAAGAAAGACAGATTATGGCACAGAATTTTGCTGATGAGCTTAAAAAAGCTATGAAGCGTAAGGGATACAAGCAGATTGACGTAATCGAGCTTGCAGCAAAAAACGGTCATAAACTTGGTAAAAGCCAGTTAAGCCAGTATTTAAGCGGCAAAACCGAGCCTCGCAAAGACGTACGTAACATGCTAGCTGAAATTCTTGGAATCAGCAGCGACGGAATCAAAGGCGGTCATTCTTGTGCAAAAATCGAGCAAAACTGCCAGTCTGCAGAAGAACCACAATTAAATCAGCCACAGCTTACAGAAGCTGAACTTTCCCAAACACTCAAACATAGAACCTTCAACAAATCAACCAAACTCGAGCACGTGCTTTATGACGTTCGCGGCCCAGTTGTTGAAGAAGCAAACCGCATGGAAGCGAACGGAACGCATATTCTAAAGCTCAACATTGGAAATCCTGCGCCTTTCGGATTCCGCGCTCCAGACGAAGTGATTTACGACATGCAACAGCAGCTTATTGACTGCGAAGGCTACTCGGATAGTCGTGGACTTTTCTCCGCTCGCAAGGCGATTATGCAATACGATCAGCTTAAGGGCATTCCAGGCGTGCAAATGGAAGATATTTACACTGGAAACGGAGTTTCCGAGCTGATTAATCTTTCTATGCAAGCGCTGCTTGATTGCGGCGACGAGATTCTTATCCCAAGCCCAGACTATCCGTTGTGGACTGCGTGCGCTAGCCTGGCTGGAGGTACTCCTGTGCACTACATGTGTGACGAAAAGTCGCATTGGTACCCAGATATTGCCGACATTCGCTCTAAAATCACGCCTCGCACTAAAGCAATCGTGATTATTAACCCGAATAATCCTACGGGTGTGCTGTATAGTCGCGAAGTTTTGGAAGAGATTGTTAAGATTGCGCGCGAGTTTAATTTGATTATTTTTGCGGACGAGATTTACGACCGTCTTGTTATGGATGGCAAGAAGCATATTTCGATTGCTTCTCTTGCTCCAGACGTATTCTGCGTAACTTTCAGCGGACTTTCTAAGTCGCATATGATTGCTGGCTTCCGTATTGGTTGGATGAGTCTTTCGGGAGATAAATCCAAGGCTCGCGACTACATTATGGGTCTTAATATGCTGTCTAATATGCGCTTGTGCTCGAACGTTCCTGCGCAGTCAATTATTCAGACTGCTTTGGGCGGATACCAGAGCGTTGAAAAGTATTTGGAACCAGGCGGACGCGTGTATGAGCAGCGCGAGTATTGCTATAACGCGCTTCAAGAGATGGATGGCGTAAGCGTTGAGCGACCAGACGCTGCTTTCTACATGTTTGTAAAGCTCGATCCAAGTCGATACAACATTCACGACGACGAACAGTTTGCGCTTGATTTGCTACGCGATCAGAAGTTGCTGATTGTGCACGGCAAAGGCTTTAATTGGCAGACTCCAGGCTACTTCCGCGTAGTCTACTTGCCGCGCTTGCAAACGCTTCGTGACGCAATGGGCAAACTCGCTAACTTCCTCTCCTACTATCGCCAGTAGAAAAAATAATTTTTATATAAACAAAAAAATTATGCATATAGTGCCACGCTAAAAAAACTTAACGTGGCACTATATTTTTCATAGGAGGAAGGAATCAAAGTATTTACTAAGCAGCCTATTCTCTTATAGATGCTGCTGGGCCAATTGACTCACGCAGCAGCACAGTAATAGGTAGACATACGTGACGGGATGATGCTCGTTCATACCCAGCATTCAAAGTCTCTACTATATATTCAGCAGCTAAACGTCCTTTAGTTGTAACAGGCTGTTTAACTGTTGTCAACGGTGGATTACTACATGCAGACTCATCTAGATCATCAAAACCTGTAACAGAAATATCACGTGGGATTTGCAAACCAAACTGTCTAGCAGCATCCATTACTCCAAACGCAATAACATCACTAAAGCAGATGAACGCAGTTGGGAATGCAGAATTATTTTGTTTAGTTATTTGTGCAAAAGCTTCTTTTCCTCCAGCACGAGTGCATGGCACTTCAATAACATTTTTCTTATCGACCAGTGGGGCTATTCCATTCTCTTCTAAAGCAGAAATCACACCATCAATACGGCGACGAATTGTTCCATGCCAAGAAAGATACCCATCATCATTGCCTGATTCTGGAGAAATCACCACAAAATTGCGATGGCCCAATGAAATAAGATGCTCAGTTAATTCCTTCATAGCGCGCGTCTCATCAATATTGATACTTGGAGCCTGACTATGCACCTCACTGTCAACAATAACAAATGGCTTTCCTTGCTGCATAAGAGCTTCAACTTCACCACGATCTTCTTCTAAACCAGTTACTATAAAACCGTCAACTGCAGCATAAGGAATTGCTTTTAACATAGAATTACGAAGTGGCGGCACTAAAAGAAGCGTCAGTCCCTCTCGCTCACAGATTTGCCCAATACCTTGAATAAATTCCGAATAGTATGAATTTTCTAGCACTCGCCCTAATTGCTGTGGTAGCAACAATCCCAAACTATTTGTCTTTTGAGTTCGCAGCATATAAGCAACAGGATTACGCACATATCCTAGTTCCTTTGCAACTGAAAATATGTGTTCTACAGTTTCTGATGATAAGCGATCAGGAGTATTATACGCAAAGGAGACAGCAGATTTAGAGACACGCGCTGCATCAGCAATATCCTGCATTGTAATTTTCTTTCCCATGTCTCACACTTCTTACTTCTACATTATTTTTACTGTTGAGCTTGCAATACAATCATAGAATTATCTTTATTGGGGCGCCAACTATTTCCAACAGTTACACCATTTATAATTCGCCAATTATGATTTTGCAATTGTTGAGGTAGCTTCGATGAATTATATTCTACCAAATTATTACGTGAAATAATCATCAAAAGAGATTCTTCCTTATGCTCTCGCGAAATAATGACAGTATCTTCGTCAACAGCGTAACAACTTTGCGTGCCTCTTCGCAACGCAATATGATCACGCCGCAATGCATTTAATTGAACAATTGTACGGAATATTTCAGCATTTGCATCAAGACTATCCCACTGCATACCAGAACGGCACCCTGGATCATTATCGCCAACCATACCAAGCTCATCACCGTAATAAATCATTGGAGCACCTTCGCAGGCAAACATGCAATAG
This sequence comes from Gardnerella sp. DNF01151, assembly GCF_049244235.1. Lineage (NCBI taxonomy): Bacteria > Bacillati > Actinomycetota > Actinomycetes > Bifidobacteriales > Bifidobacteriaceae > Gardnerella > Gardnerella sp. DNF01151. Next base: position 1,645,502 of record NZ_CP058389.1, read on the forward strand.
TACGCGGTTATGCAATCCTCAGTATTATTTTGATGCGCAGTTAAAACACGCTCAGTATCGTGGCTACCCAACAAATTCATCATTCCATGGTGATATCCATACGGTATGCGCTCCTGCAAACGGTTAATACCGTCAACAAAATCGTATGCATTGAATCGCTTTGTCGCAGTAAAACCTAAAACTAAATCACGCAGAGTATAATTCATTGTGCTATCAGTAGTGTCTCCTTGCAACCATTGAGCAGGGTCTCTCCACTCTTCAGCTATCAAACATAATTCCGAATTTTTTGCTTTAACAACTTGCCTAAAGTCCTGCCAAAATTCTGGATAAATAAAATATGGAACATCAAGACGATAACCATCGATACCTTGATCGATCCAATATCTTGCAACATTAAAATGATGCTCACGCACCTTTGGATTAAACACATTCCACTTCGGTAGATATTCACAACCAGAACAGGTTTTATAATTAGGCACAGGCAATGACTTAACTGGAAAGTTTTTCACTGAAAAATAATTCACATATTCTGAATTCTCTTCATTTTTAACAACATCTTGAAACATCCAATGAGTTTTACCACAATGATTTAAAACTGCATCTAGTACTATACGTATATTCCGCTTATGCGCTTCATCTACCAATGTATGAAAATCTTCAAGCGTTCCTAAAAGTGGATCGATTTTGAAATAATCGTTTGCATCATAACGATGATTTGTTGCAGCAGAAAAAATTGGATTCAAATAGAGCGCGTTGCACCCTAAATCATGAATATAATCAAGTTTTTCTGTAATTCCAGCAATATTACCACCTAAGAAATTCTCACGCGTAGGCTCAGCATCCCATGGATCAAGCGGCACATGACCTTCAGTTAGCATACCGTAGCCTTCACAACGATGGAAACGATCAGGAAAAATCTGATAAAATCTTGCATCAGGCAACCACTGTGGTATAGACATAATAAACCCCATCCTTAATATTTCTACAATTTCTAATCTTTCATACCCGTATTTGCAATTCCTCTAACGAGCGCACGTTGGAAGAAAAGGAACACAATGATACTTGGTATTGTTGCAGTCAAAGTTCCTGCCATCAAATAATTCCAAGAGGTTCCATAACGCCCTACGAAGGATGCTAAACCAATCTGGATTGTACGAGTTTCATCCGTATTCGTAACCAATAACGGCCAAAGGAAATCATTCCACGCAAAGAGAAAACTGAAAATACCAAGCGTCGCAAACGCTGGATATGACAATGGAACAATCAGTTTGAAGAATATTCCAAACCTGCCACAACCGTCAATGCGCGCTGCCTCATCAAGCTCTCGAGGAATTGTTGCAAAATATTGGCGAAGTAAAATAATGCCAAACACATCTGCAAGTCTAGGAACAACCAAAGCATACAGCGTATCAACCCACCCCAAATTAGCGACTATCTCATAGGACGGAATAACAATCACAAAATTAGGAATCATCAATGCAGAAAGCAGCAGAATGAATATTGTTTTCTTCAAAGGAAATTCTAAGCGCGCAAAAGCGTAGGCAGCAAAGGCATCAAATATTAAATGTCCTACAACAATTCCTACTGTCATCAATAGCGTATTCCAGTAATATTGTGCAAACGGCGCAGCTTGCCAAGCGTGAATATAGTTTTCCCAATGCCATGATGTGGGAAAAATTGAAGTATTCGTGTATGTTTCAGCACGCATTTGCAAAGAAGTAGTGAACATCCACAAAAATGGAATGATTACTGTTGCTGAACCTAAAATCAGAATCGCATGACGCGCCAAACGCGACCATAATGATGATTTCATTATTCTTCTCCTTGTGCTCCAGAAACTTTCCATTGAACCATCGTCACGCCTAGCACTAGCGCAAGTGTAATAAACGCTATTGCTGTTCCATAGCCAAAATCACCAAGCTTGAACGCATCCCGATACATCATCATGCCAAGCACTTCCGTGCCTCCGCGAGGCCCACCACCCGTGAGCATGTATGCAAGGTCGAAGGATTGGAAGCTCGTCACCAATGCCTGAACTACTACAAAAAACGTCATTGGAGACAGCAATGGGAAAGTAATCTTCCATAATTTTTGCCACCCAGTAGCTCCATCTAATGCAGCCGCTTCATACACACTTTTTGGCAATGCTTGTAACGCAGTTAAATACAAAATAGCGTTAAAACCAATATTTTTCCACACGGTCAAAAGAATTAATGCAATAAGCGCAAGCCAGCGATTTTGTAACCAATCTGGTCCGTGTATATTGAATTTCATCAACACACTGTTCACGAATCCAGAAGGATCGAGCATATATTTCCACACAATGGCTGCAGCCACAGAAGATGTAACCACTGGAAGGAAGTAAATACTACGATAAATACTCCTACCTTGTATAGGTGCATCAAGCAAAAGCGCGAGCAACAATCCAGTCAGCACACTTAATACACATACACCAGCAGCATAAATAATTGTTACCATTAAGCTGTTGAAAAACTCAGGATCTTGGAAAAGACGAGCATAGTTTTCCAAGCCAATAAATTTCTTTTCTGGAGAGAATCCATCCCACGATGTTAGTGAAATATATACAGCAGACAACACAGGGTACAGCACGAAACCACCAATAATAAGCACTGCTGGCAACAAGAATACCGCAGCACAAATTACCTGATCTTTCTGGTAGTGCCTGTGCGCAGACTTGAGAAAATGACGTTTTTTCATTACATACTCCTTGATGCAAAGAACTCCGATAGCTGAGCCAACTTTATTTCATTCGACCCAGCTATCGGCACAGTATTTATGCAATCAGCCTTTGGCAATCACGTCGTTTACTGCCTTTTCAGCATTCGCAAGCGCTTCGTCAACACTCTGCTCTCCAGCGAAAGCCTTCTCCACAGCCTTTGCAAATTCGAAGGAAATCTTTGGATACAATGGCGTATTTGGACGTGTATGAGCAATCTCCATTTGTTCCACAAACGGAATTAAACGAGGCTGTTCCTTCTTAACCCAATCCAAATACTTATCAGACTTTGCAACACTCTTCGTTACAGGAAGCATGCCAGTCTTTTGCGACCACTTGATCACCTGTTCTGGCTGCAAGAACCAATTCAAGAACTCGCCAGCAGCCTTGGCACGAGCGTCAGAATTGTGGAAGACGATTGCTTGTTCACCACCGAGATTGGTTGCCTCCTTACCATCCTTTGGATGAGGGGCTTTTGCTACACCGAAATCAAATGGTGGATCTGGCGCCCAGATGCCAACCATCCAGCTACCTTCCTGAGCAGAACCACCCTTGCCCTTTTCAAATTCGCCCCACTTAGCATATGGGCTCACGCCGCTCTTGATGAGATCCATCCAGAAGTTCATAGCCTTCTTGCCTTCTGGCGTATTGAATGCAGCCTTAGAATTATCCTTCGTCAAGAATTCGCCGCCAGCTTGCCACAAGTTGACCTGGAAGTTCCAAGTTAAACCTTCGCCGTTATCTCCTGCTTGAGTAAGCAAATCATACCCTGGCTTGCCCGTCTTTTCCTTGATTGTCTTGGCAACTTTCTTCAACTCATCCCATGTTTGCGGTGGCTTGTTAGGATCTAACCCAGCTTCTTTATAAACATCCTTGTTGTACATGTACGCAAGATTATTGGCAGTCACTGGCACAGAAACTTGTTTGCCGTCAATATGACCATAGTCAATCAATGCAGGAGTCACATCATCGAGCGTTTTCGAGCTGATAACCTTAGAAAGATCAGTCAAATTGCCCATTTTTGCAATCTGTGGCACCCATACCAAATCACTTATAGAAATATCTGGCAAGCTCTTCGACGAAGCCGATGCACGAAGCTTCGTCATAAAATCAGAATTCGGGACGCTCGCAGTCTTAATCTTAATATTTTTATGCGAAGCATTAAAATCCTTCACCATTGCATCAAAGGTATCGGCGTTAGCGCCATCCCAATAATGCCAAATGGTAAGCGATGTTGCACCATTAGCGTCGGACGATTTCGTACTACCGCACGCACTTACGCTAACAATCATTGCAGCAGCACCAATCAGTGCACATATTTTTGTAAGTTTCTTCATTGTAACCTTCTTTTTATATTCATACGTTAACTTGCACTCATTTTGCATTTAGAAAATGGATGACGAACGATTCTCTAAAGCATCAGAAAACAAACTAATAATTTTTTTATTCTTTGTTGTATGACTACATAACAAGCAAACAGTTTTTTAATTGCCACAAACACTGGCTCATATAAATCTACATGTCATGTTCATACAGACACCAAAATCAAAAATGCATGCTTGTTTCTACCTCCTCCCCTCCAACTCCGAAGGCATTATCTTTAGACACCCACTGTTTGTCATCAAGCAATGCCTTAAATTGGAACTTTTTACCTTTAGGTATTCTTTCCATTCCAGTCTCCTTTGAGCTGCAATGCTAAACTCTAGTAAATCAATTTACTACATTGTTAAACAAACGTCAATCCCTTAAAATAATTACATGTTATCTACTTGCTACGCTTGCAAACACTTCGTGACGCAATGGGCAAACTCTCTAACTTCCTCTCCTACTATCGCCAGTAGCCGCAGCCCCTGCCTATAAACAGCAATAAAACACTAATTTCACTCGCAGTCCAGAAAAAGGTGTATATCAATAGGCATATATCATTCAGAATATGAAAGACATTCATAACATGAAAGAAAAAAGAGAAGGAAATGAACGCTGCGGCACGAATTCGCACGACTCTTATTATATCCGTTTTATCGCTTAATGCTTTTCTTTTAACAAGCTGTAGATTTGGCGTGAGTCTATATCTTTTAATGCATGTTGACTTATCTCACGCAGCACTTAACGCAGTGTCCGTAGCACTTATGACCTGCATAGCAGCACCACTTGGCGGCATTATCGCAGATAAATATCCACCAACTAGATTGTTTATAGCTCTAACGTTCTGCTTTGCCTTGCTGTGCACTGGATATGGTTTCGCTTTAGTAGCACAGCATAACCTTATTGCTATTATGGTTACGCTACTCGGCATAATATTCGGGTTCTTTACTGCATTTTCTTCACCTAATCAAAAAGTATTGATGGCGTATAGTGTACCAACTGGCGAAAAAACCAAATTTTTAGCAAGCATGCGCATATGGATTAATCTCAGCAGGCTTGCTGCACCTGCAATCACTGGCATATTTGTTGATATATGCAATCCTCTCATTTTCTTTACGAGCATTGCTATTGTGATGATATTAGCGGCGCTACCTCTACTGTTAGTTAATCTAAACCAGCAAGCACAAAATAGCGCAAACAATACGAAAACAGGAAGCAATAAAACTGCTGGTTTTGCAGCCTCTCTACACTATATGAAATCTACACCATGGTTAATAGTCTTAGGAGCAGTATCAGCATTACAATCTGGATCATGGCTTGCTGCATTTAGACTAATGGGAGCACACCATTGTCTCACGCTTTTTCATTCGGCATCCACATGGGGATCAATAGTCAGCATATTTAACATTGGCATGATTGTAGGTTCAGTATTATGCAAATATATTGTGCTACATTATGAGATTTTATACTCCATTTTATTACCTGGATTCCTTTCTATTCCTTTACTTATTTTCGCACTTAATAATTGGATTGCTCTTTTTCTTTGCTCTGCTTTCATTGCAGGTATTATTTTTGACGCCACTATTGTCTATGGGCAAACAGCTCTTCTCGACGGCATACCAACACGCATTCTCGGCGCAACTACTACTTTTACTTCTATTATGGAGCAATGCGGCATTATCGTAGGGTATGCAAGCGTACTAGCATGGGGAAATCTAAATTCATCATTATTCATAATGATTGCTTCTGGCGTAATACTTATTTCAACAGGTATAGCCTTATGGATTATTCAAGCTCGTAAACAAACATACCCATCAATGCTTACCAAAGATTATTGGACACCATCAACATGGGTAAAAAGAAGCATATAACAAGCCATTTAGCGCGACAGCGCAACAAAGCTATACAAATGCAATTACATCACAGGACAATTAGTTTGCACATCCTGTTGGAATCCTGATGGATCTCCAAGTTTTGCTTTACGCATGTGCTCTTTGAAAAAGTTTCGCGTTGCATCATCACAACGATCTGGACCCATAAACGGCATGCTAGGCACTTTTTCAAGCTCATGCAAAGCTTTACTTGCCGCTTGTTCATCACTAGCATACGTGTCTAGCCATTGCCGCTCCCAAGCACACTGATAATAATTAGATGCTTGCGTATCGCCATATCCACTCTGGAACTGACTGTCTTTTTCTTCTCCAACCAAGTTTGCAGGAGCTTTATATTTTTCAGGCCAACTAAGCTTTGCCACAGATTCCTGATATTCCTTCTCTATATGAGCAAAATCAACAATCTCTCTAGGCGAACTATTTTGCGAGCGCGCGCCACCCATACCACTCGCATTATTGTTGTCTACTCCTCCACAAGCATTGAACATAAGAAGCGCACTAAGCACACCAACAATAAGAGTTGCTTTACCAATAGTATGATTATTCATTATTCCTTCTTTCTTATTTTTTGAAAATTAACGCAATGCTAATGCTGGTTGTAAACGCGATGCTTTTATTGCCGGCACCACACTTCCAGCAAGTGCTGTGATAAAAGCCGCAATAACAGCTCCAATAGCGGCTTCATATGGGTAAACTGGCGGACTAACTGGGCTTGATGCATCCCAAAAACTTGATGCTATAGACACAAGACCAAAAGAAACAGCGACGGCAGCAATAGAAACTATCAACGCTAAAATAATCGCACTGCCTAACACGAGTGAAGCAATCGACCATCTAGTAGCACCCAAAGCTCTGCGTATAAGAAGTTCATGTGTGCGCTGCTCCAACGATGCTAAACCAATATTGATTAAACCTAGCGCGGAAACAAAAAGCAATAATGCTGCTACGATAGCAAAACTTAATTGCAATACTGTTATCACATTCTCGTAATCATCACTATTATCATGTCTTCTAATTTCGTTTACTTGCCCACCACAACAGTCATAAAGAGCATCTGAAACATAAGATTTAATTGATTTTTGAGAACGATTTTCTTTATTTAACCAGTAGATTGAGCCGTGAGTTTCTTTTTCAGAATATTCCCAAAGAGTTGGAGCGTAACGTAACAAGCCTAGAATATTCACGTATGCTTTTGCTGAGTCTACGCCATCGTTCACAACTCCAACAATCCTTATAGGACTCATTTGTGTTGTTTTGCGAGAAGTAATAAATGCTACTTCACCAATCTTGTATCTTTTGCTAGCAGATTGGTTTACTACCATTTCTAATGCGTTGCTTTTAGCGCTATTACTAAACCATCTTCCACTTACAATAGGTAAGTTATAAACTTTATTGTATCCTGACGTAGTGTAAACAGCATCAACATATTGAAGATTGCTAGTTTTATATTCTTCGCTTATTTTTACGCTCTTCAAAGCTGGCATAGAAGCGCTAAACAGTAGCCCAGTGTTTGGTTGTAGCATAACGTTAGCGTTACGATTTGCGGATTCAATGCGATTTAAGAATTTGTTAAATACTGAATATTCGTCAAAATTTTGTGCTGAAAAAGTAATCTCGTATGTTGATCTACGACCGTTTAGCTGTTCGTTAGTTGCAATAAGATAGTCCTTACCAACCGTGCCAATAAGCACTGACGCAATAACGGCAATGATGCCGATAAACATTGAAAAACCTGTAAGGAAGGATCTCATAGGAGACAGGCGCAAATCTTTAAGCAGCATGATCATAAAGAACACCGCCTTCCATAGTAAAAATGTGAGAGCAAGAACGAGCCACTTTCATATCATGAGTGACTAATAGTAATGTTGTTCCAGATTCTTGAACACGATCATGCAACACTTGAAGCACTTTTTCTCCCGTGCTACTATCGAGCGCACCAGTTGGCTCATCGCAAATAAGTAATTCGGGATTAGTGACGAGAGCACGCGCTATCGCGACTCTCTGCTGTTCACCGCCTGATAGCCTTCCAGGGTATTCATTTAGTTTATCTTGCAATCCAACAGCACATAATGCTTCTTCTATCGTTTTCCTTCTTGTCTGCTTGCTTTGTTGTAGCCCTGCGTACAAAAGCGGCAACTCAACATTTTCTCTAATGCTTAAATGCTTAATAAGCGAATAGTTTTGAAAAACAAAACCAATATTTCTAGCGCGCATATGCGATACTGTAGCATCACTACACTTTTGGATTGATTTGCCAGAATAATAGTATTTTCCAGTAAAATTTTTATTCAAAAATCCAATAATAGAAATAAGACTTGTTTTGCCGGAGCCAGACCTGCCAACTACCGCGTATGTTTCACCTTGATTAAGTAACATAGAAGCAGAGTTGACAGTGGTAAGCCATTCGCCATTGCCTAGTTTTACACGCGCTGACACGTCTTGTAGTTCAACCAGTGGAACAGGATTGTTCTCCATAATCATTGCACTCCTGGAATGAGATCAGGAGAAACACCTGCTACAACATCACCCTCATGCAAACCAGACGTAATTTCAATATTAGCGCCGTCACTGATTCCAAGACCAACTTCTTTACGCTCCCAATTATCGCCTTTCTTGTATGAGACTAATCCTTTTTGGACTCTTCCAGCAACTGCACTAACAGGCAGAGTTAGAACCGATTGTTTATGCTTGCCATTAAAAACAAGCGTCGCATTTTGGCCTGATTCTACTTCTGTGCTTTTATCTATTAAACACGTTAAAACTTTTGACGATACACTAGGCGTACTTTGCGCACTCGACTCATCTGTTTGAGTTGAATCAGCATTATCATTCTTGCTACTACCCGAAGCTGCAACATCTGTAGAAGTTCCACCGCTTTGTACTATTTGCAAACAATTGGTTGGCCCAACACCATCTTCAACTTGGAAGCGACCTTTAACATCTGCAATATCCGCAGAACGAAGTAAAGCTTTTGCGTTAAGGCTTATTGAAAAACCTTCATATTTAAGAGTAAATAGCGGGAAAGATTTAGGCACGTCCGCAGATGATTCAGCCACTGACACAACTTTAGCGTCTACTGGAGCAATAACTTTGTTACCAGCATTGTAGCCTAAAATACTTCCAGCTTTTACAGCACTTCCTGCTTTTACCGATGGAGAAAAATTCCCTCTACTTACAGCAGTGATAACAAAGGTAGACGATTGTTCTATTGTTGCTTTACCCGACACAACTTGTGTTAAAGGCTGTTTTTTGACTGAAATAAGTGGAACTGAATCATGCGATGCCTGCTGTTGACTATCATCAACTGCTCTACCAGCGCATGCAGTAAGCAAACACGCTGGCAGAGCAGCTAACAAGAATACTTTCGTAAACTTACGCATAACACAAAGTTCCTTACTCTCCAAACTCGTAGACACATAGGATGCGTCGAAACAAGCCTCTCAAACTGATCCAAAATAAATAAAAGGCTCGGCAATGCTGCAATTAACGCTTTTATGATTACCACTTCATTTAGAATTTCAGCTCTTGGTTAATAGCTTATAATCGCCGTAAAGAGTTTGCATCATACTAAATGATGATTTTATTTATGATTATTGGAGCTTGCGTAATACCAGAGAATGATTTATTTTGCATAGAGTTTATACACTACTGAGCAACTTGCTTGCGCATAGACGCAACCACATTGTGATTAAATCACTAAGCTTTAATCGAACTTATTCGCTGCGGAGTAACCCCCCGTAAGCTCCAGTAACTACCTTTATACAATCTGCTTTGTAAAGGTTTTCCTAGACAAGATATTCATCATACAAATTCAAGTACTATTATTACTTAAATAATGCTTTTCTAAAGGAGCAATATGATAGCAAAGCATATTACTGTTGGCATTGTTGATGATGATTGTTTTTGTCTACACGGCCTAAAAACATATATTGAGCAGGTTGTTCCGTCCTGCAGTATTTGCTGGTTATCCGCGTACGCCAATCAAGCAATTCAATTTTGTCAAAATCAATGCCCAGACGTGCTGCTAATTGACATGTATATGTCTGGGGTTTCGGGAATTAAAATATTATACGAATTGCGAAGAAGATACTCACTCCCAATAATAATTGCTATAACTTCATTCCCTATAAACGATTATGCTTTAAAAGCATCAACAGCAGGCGCACAAGGCATTGTTGGAAAGAACCACCCAGAAACTATTTGCGCCATGCTTAGCAGTATTGCCCATGGCACATTCAAGCCACAAATAATAGGCAATCTTCATTTTGACGACACGACGACAGCATTTCAACGTTTGCAAAATAAGCCAAAAAATGGACGCCTTGCTTTAACGGATCATGAGACTGAAATTGTAAAGTTGTGCAGTAGAGGAATGACTAATGCGCAAATCGCTAAACGTTTATTTGTTGAAACTTGTACTGTGGAAACTATCCTTCGTCGCGTGTTCAAAAAACTGAATGTGACGAATCGTTCACAACTTATTACTACATGGCTGCATGATGAATATTTAGGAAATGATACACAATGATTATTTTCTTAATGCGTCGTTTACGAGAAAAGCTTATTGACAATAAAACATTTTTACTATTGGGATGTTTGTCGAGCGCAATGGATGCGTATATTTACTCGAATAGCGACAATAGCACAATACAACTTGTTATAGTTTACATGATTCTTGCTGCTATAAATCTGTTCCTTTGCTTGCTTCCGCATTTTATGAGCATGTGCTATATTTTTGTGCATCTCAGCATTCTTGCTATTCCTAGTCTGAATCTTCCACCAGTAACTTTCGGGCTCATCATATCATTTGTTTTTATTTCGTATTTATATCCGATTCAATTTACACTACCTTTATTCTTAGTAATAGACGCATTACACTACGTTGCATACCGATACCTATCAACTTTATCTTTCAAGTATCTTATTGCTTACCTTTTAATAAATATATTTTGCGTTTGCACTGGTATTATTTTGCGTATTTCTCACCAAAAAATGGTTCTTTATGAAAAAGATAAGCAAACAATTAATAATCTTCATCTGGCTGTGCGAATGCACGATAGATTAACTAATAAGATTGCAGATATTGCACTACAAAGTAAAATAGCATTACTTGACAAGTCTATTTCTAAAAAACAGCGAAGTGCTATTGAGGCAATAAATGATTTGGCAGATCAGGCTTTTGAAGAAGGACATAATATTATCGACATTCTACGTGGAAATACTGCTAAGCAAGATGCTCGAAGCGAGTTCATTCAGCACATCGAAGATACACTACAAATGAACGACTCAATCAATACATCTTGTGAATTAAAAGGAAGATCCATATGCAATATATCTAGTAACGATATTCCTGAAGACATTAGCGATGAAATCATCTGTGAAGTTATTGAATTAATCGAAGAACTATATTTGAACATGCGAAAATATGCTTCTTTAGTTTATTACATCAGAATTTCGATACGTAAAAAACAAATTGTTATAAAACAGTTCAATGTTCGATTTTTGGGCGGAAAAAGTAAAGATGCAATTCGCTCAGTATCTCAAAAAGGACTTCTGCTTCATCGCGATACCATAAAGCATTTAGGCGGTTCACTCTATTTTCGAGCCTTTGGTAAGTATTGGGAATGTAATGCAGTTATACCTTTAAAAAATGAACATAACTGTATAAATAGTATACTTTACTGATTCAGTTTAAAAGATTAATGAATCTTGAGTAGTTTTAATTAGTAATTATTTGTAAAGGTTTTCATATACAAGATATTGTTTACCTTTTAGCGCGCCATTAATTTATAAATTGTAAAGGTTTTATATACGCAATTATTTTCTTGTATTAGAAGGAGAAGAATATGAGTAATTTAGAAGATACAAAAGCACAAATTCCGTCCGTATTTTGGACAATAGCCAATGGCGTATTTCTTGCTAGCGGAATTGCGCTGATTGTAATGCGTAATGATTATCTATGGGGAGTGCCTCAAATTATCGCTGGATTATTTGGACTTGCAACCATGTTTCTCATTAAAAAACCGTGGTGCGCGCAACTATATTTTATCGTATCCTCACTAGCTGTAATAGCAAATGGGCTTATGGAAATATTCGGCATAATCCACGGATCTGGATACGGTTATGTTCCGCTGATTATTGGTATAATCGTGCTTTTATTTATAGGCCTTGACAAGGATGAAAGTTCAAAAGCTCTTGGAATTGCCAAGAATAAATAAAAGCATTAGATTGCGATTTTAACTTAAAAACATATCGCAATTTTCAAAGGTCAAGTTGTAGCCATGCATCCTACGGCTTGACCTTTACTTATTTATCCGTTATTTATTTGTTTTGCATAGAGTTTATACACTACTGGGGTTATAGGTCAAAAAGTGTGTAAAACTAAGCTGATGAGTATTCTGTGGCATAAACTAGTCTCAGCACTGTTAAAAACTCAGTCAAGTATCTTAAGAAAGTAACGGTTATATGTTACTGGTGCAGTACGTAATCTGCGTTAGTAACAGCCTTTGACGATTTATTGTTAAATACTCAGCTAATACATGCTTCGAACGCCGCTTAACATAAGAAATAACCCACATTCGATATACTGCGAGCCTTACTGCTATAAGGGTTATGAGCTTATTTTTACACACTTTTTGTCCAGGTGGCGAATGTGCAGAAAACAGATTCGATTACCGCAAAACCCTTGTATTGCAAGGTCTAAGACATGATTTCTTACACACTTTTTGGCCTATAACCCCACTACTGAGCAACTTACTTGCGCATAGTCTCAACCACATTGATTTGAATCACTAAGCTTTAAGCGAACTTATTCGCTGCGGAGTAACCCCCGTAAGCTCTGCAACATCACGAACCGTCAAGCCCTGATTCCTTAGTATGTGAACCGTTTCACGCATAAGCATAGATGCCTCTTGCTGAGTTTTTATAGCTGCAGATTTTGCATCTAGCATGCGCTGAAGCATAAGCTCATCTTGCTCACTAAGTTTCGGAGTTACTTTCACGCCATTGACTTTAACATTTAAAGTTGCAGCAGCGTCTTTTACCATTGCTGCAACCTGATCAAGTCTACGTACTTGAGTAAACAATCCTGGTATTTCTGGCACTTCTATAGCCCACCAGCCATCGCATCTGCGAGCTATAGCGGTCACCATTTGCAAACAAGTCGTTGCATTATCATGCTCAGTAGCACTCATTGATTAAGTCTTTTCTCCAACTCTTTTCGCTTCACGCATATAAGTGTGTGCCTATTTATCAATTCAGTAAATAGGCGTTGCATACAAAAAAATCGTATAAATCCATAACCGCAATGTGCGCAATTCTATCTGATATTTTCCAAAGTACTTTGGATTTTGCAAAATAGATTGGTTTGTGCGAAGTTACTTTTCCTGCGCAAGCTCGATTGGCGGATGCTCCGCGCGGAAAGCATTTACGTGCGCTCCAGACGCATACCCTAACGCAAAACCAGTAATCAGCGCATACTCCGGCGGAATGTCGAATACTTCGTCAAGCGGCGAACGCCATGTAGCAAGAACTCCAAGCGGGCATGAATCTACACCTTGCTCTTTGGCAGCCAACAGTAACGTTTGCAGCATAATTCCAGCATCCAGCGCAGCAAACGGCAGAAAATCACGGCGCACAAGCACAAATCCCATAACTGGCGCACCGAACGCCTGGAAGTTGCGCAAAGTGTGAGCATTTCGAGCAGGAAAATCTTTGCAATCAATATTTAAATGTTTATACAACGCCAATCCTAAACGAGCGCTGCGTTCTTTAAGCGATTGTGGATACGGAGCCATTACAGGAAAATCTCCATCCGGCTGGCTCATTTTCTGGGCTATAAGGCGTTCTTCTTCGCTAAGGGTAGCGTCTTTAGTGCGAAACATTGCTTTGCATTTTTGCACATATGCGTCGATTAGCTGCTGCTTGCGTTCTCCTTGAGCAATAGCGAGCATGTAGCCACGCGTATTGGACCAGCTCGGTGATTGTGCAGCTGTTTGCAAAATAGTTTCAAGTATTTTAGAATCGACGGGCTTATTTAGAAAATCACGTGCAGAAAATCGCGACTTTGCGAGTGCTTCAAAAGTTTGTGTAGTCATGCTTTTAGTATATCGCACCAAATATGCACGCAGTACTTTCCTGGCGTTTGCGCGA